>JAEZKU010000037.1 GCA_023436065.1 Bacillota bacterium | reverse complement strand
GTGAATATGGCAAGCAGTGTCAGCAGCTTTACCCTGAAGAAGGGACAGTCGGGAACTCAGGAAGCCATGCAGACAGCCATCGGTCAGGGGAACACTCTGATCTCACCCCTGCATAATGCTATGATTACGGCTGCAGTTGCGAATGGGGGAGTGATGATGAAGCCCTATGTCGTCGACCACATTGAGAATGCGGAAGGAGCTATGGTTAAGAAAAATTCCCCTCAGACGATTGGCAGGATGATGAGTGGCGAGGAAGCGGATTATCTGACGAAAGCAATGAGACTTGTTGTCACAGACGGAACGGCTACAAAGCTTAAAGATCTCAAAGCAGAGATAGTCGGTAAGACCGGATCAGCGGATAACTCTGCCGGCAAAGCCCATTCTTGGTTCGTCGGATTTGTTCCATATGAAGACACGGAAGTTGTAGTAAGCATTATTGTAGAGAATGTCGGAACCGGCAGCGAATACGCGGTCCCCATCGCAAGAAAAATATTCAAGGAATATCTGAAATAGTTTATTATTTTGATACTACTTTTGCTTTTTGTCTCACAGCATAACTTTGCAATGTGTAATTTGTACTTTTTGTAGCATTTAAATAATTTTAGGTTGAAAAGTTGTGCACATTGTTGTATACTTCTTACTAGATAAGATGGTACACCAAAGAGCAGGAGGCATTGCGATGGTAGAAGCAACGAGCTGTGGTGGTGTAGTTATATTCAGAGGAAAGATTTTATTACTGTATAAAAATTATAAGAATAAATATGAAGGGTGGGTGCTACCGAAAGGAACCGTTGAAGAAGGGGAAGAATATAAAGAAACCGCGATCCGCGAGGTTATGGAGGAAGCAGGAACGAATGCTTCGATCATTAAGTACATCGGGAAAAGCCAATATTCTTTCAGCACGCCACAAAATACAGTATTAAAGGATGTTCATTGGTACTTAATGATGTCTGATAGTTATTACAGCAAACCACAAAGAGAAGAGTTTTTTATGGACTCCGGCTACTACAAATTCCATGAGGCTTATCATATGCTGAAGTTCGCCAATGAAAAGCAGATTTTAGAGCGGGCTTATAATGAATACATGGATTTAAAAAAAAGTAACCTATGGGGCAATAAGAAATATTTCTGACAAATTATCTAAGGAGGCTGAATGAAAATTTTCATTCAGCCTCCTTTTTTAATATAATGATTTTCAATACCCCCACGGCTATTACATTTATTTTACTTTACATATTGAAATACTCGTATTATTTTACCACCATCGTCGGAGATAGTCATCAGTGTACCTTCACGGTTTAAATAAATGTACCCAGGATTACCCTCTACAACCAGTTCCTCCTCCCAAGAGTCACCCCCATCTACAGTGCTATAATAGTAATATCCTTTCTTGTTTTCGCTCTCATGATATGCAACAACCTGAAAATTTTTCTGATCATTCACATGTAAGGTTGCTGCAGGGCAAACCAAGAGCCACGCGCCTCCTAAACCTAATTCCTTTTCCGACCACGTCTTGCCTGCATCTGTGGTTCTGTAGAGCTTATCGTCAGTGCTTAATATATAACCCTCTGTTTTGCTGCTTAACCAAATTGCACCAATATCACTTAGATTCTGTGGGACATTAATACTCTCCCAGGTCTGTCCCCCATCTGTTGTATAACCAATTTCTTTTCTGTTGGCAATCCATCCGGTATTCGGATCAATAAAACTTAAGTACCTGCAATGTTCATTTTTCATATCACCAAAATTGGGCATTTTATTCCATTTAACACCCCCGTCATTCGAAACCCTGACTTCGGAATAATTCGCGGATATGATCGCATTTTTCTCATCCATAATTTCTAAACCGGCGATGCAGTCTGATTGGTTAGTACCGCGGGTCCAGGTTTCTCCGCCATCAACAGTATAAGAAAGTATTCCATATTGGTAAGTTGATATGCCGAATTTATCATTAAGAAATCCGGCGTATCTGTTTTTAAGCTTTTTTTCAGATGGTTTTATTTCCTTAATCGGCTTCCAAGATCTCTCAGTATTCATTGCATCATCCCCAGTTTCGGACTTGTCAATGGCTGAATCGGCTTTTACATCACTACCCTCAGAATCAAGCTGGCATGCCTCAGTAACCGTAGGATTTACTGTTACATCAGAGTTCACTGTTATCTCTCCTGTCTGAGTGGATCCACTCACCTCTTTCTGGCACCCGGTTAAAAAGCAACACAGAAGAAACATCGTTAAAATACCCGTAAGATTAATTCTTAATTTCATATAAAAAATCCCTCCTTATGCAATTAATGATAAATTGTCAGGAGGGTATTTCAAATCAATTATCATAAATAAAAACTATCAAATCATCAATTTATATTAACCGGCGTTGAACTCTTTTCGATACTCGTTAGGGAGACATTTCATGTATTCCTTAAAAACTTTATTAAAATGAGTGATATTATTAAACCCTACTCTTTCAGCAATTACAGCCACATTCAGATGAGAATCCCGGAGCATGCCGGCAGCAACTTCAACTCTGCTCTTTAAAATATAGCTGATGATGGAATAACCGGTTGCATTTTTAAATTCCCTCGACAACGTCGTTCGATTCGTGCTATATTGTTTTGCTAAGTCATTTATGTTTATTTTACTCCTGTAATTGTTATGTATATAAAGCAGAACATCATCAGTTGAAAATCTTGTCGTATTATTCATACGTTCCTTATCTTTTTTAGAGACACTATAGGTACGTTCCACCAGAAAAAGCAATTCAATCAGATATGACCTCGTTAGACATGGCCACGAATCGTTTTGAACAAAAAGAAGCTCCTTAAGATTTAAGAGTATTTCCTTGATTCTTCTTCCGGTATCCATGTAATTCGCTTTAAAATTAATATATGTTTTATCCGGTAAGATAAATGGCAAAAGAAACTGCCGATCTTGCATATCAGATGATGACAAACCCTCATTACTGCTTATCCTTTCTAAGGTCAATCGATTATTAATTGCGGTAGGAAGAATACATAGCAGCTGCATTTTGATCCCCGTTATGTTGACATCATAAATCTTATCGCTCTCATTCAGGCACAGGCAGGTGAAGGGTACAATAGCTACTTTATCCTGGTTCACCATTAAACTTCCTATTCCTTCTTCAATAAATATCAGGCGGTAGCAGATGCTGTCATTGGTTGAAATTAGTTTTTCTGAATCTTCATAATAATTAATCGGTATCATATAGTCCGGATAATATTTAATTCCTTTTGTTCCAATCACGTTATCACCGACTTTCTTATGTTGTAATTTACATGGAAAGAATAGCTCTGGTAAGTTAATTGTCTAAAATCCCTCCATTCACTATAACTAAGCAATAAAAACAGAGGGAAATGAGCCTGGCAGTTATACTAACAGATAGTATATCATAATTAAAGTTTTTACACAAGTTTACAATTCAATGGCTACGCTGTTATTGTTCAGGTTGTCAAGGAAGAAGCGGCTATATTCGGTATGCAGCATCCTTGATTATTTGAATTATAACAGATATAATATTGGTAGTTACTTTATCATTTGATCTGCTAATGAAGAAGGATTATATTTTAGTGTGTCAGGTAGAGGTTAGAATAGTCAACAGAAATAAAAAATCCCCAAAGCCTTTAATTACAGGCATTGAGGACTTCCTAGCAAGTGCGGATGAAGGGACTCGAACCCCCACGAGTGTTAGCCCGGCAGATTTTGAGTCTGCTGCGTCTGCCATTCCGCCACATCCGCATTTGTGACGAGCTTTATTCTATCATAATTAAAATACGATTTCAAGTACGAAAATAATATATCTGTATGAAAATTATTGAACTGAGTGAAAATAAACAACAGACCTATGAAACTAAGATGTGGTGCAGCGATGAAATAGCTGTCGAAGGAGCTGAAGGCAATGAACTGTATGAAGGCGCAAAGCATGATCACGCCGTTTATCAATAATAAATTAAACTTAAATGAGACGGAAGAATTTCTTGACCATGTCGGCTCCTGCCCGGATTGCAGGGAAGAGCTGGAGGTCTATTATGCCCTGCTGACTGCTATGAAACAGCTGGATGAGGACAAGAATATATCCTCGGATTTTGGCCGGGAGCTGAATGAGAAGCTGGAACGAACAAGGGAAAGGATATTCCATGCGAAATTTACATATTACCGTAAGAAAGTAATTTTGGTTTTAACCATATTAGTGGTAGCTTTTTTTCTAAGTATTAGTTATGCTGGTAATAAAGAGGAGGAAAAGGTGGTCACGGAAAGTGATTACCATATTCGCTACCGGTTTCCATCCCAGCTAAACAGTGTGAATGAACAACTGCTTCAGAATTATCTGAGGGAACAGGGAATGCTTTCGGGCGAACCAACACAGATTCCGGTACAAAGTCAGGCAAGATAAATTAATGGAAAGGTATGAGTAAGATGAATAAAAAGATTGTATTGATTGACGGGCACAGCATATTGAACAGAGCTTTCTACGGAATGCCGGATATGACCACCTCTAAGGGAGAGCATACCAATGCGGTGCTTGGTTTCTTGAATATTATGTTTAAGATATTGGAGGAAGAAAAGCCGGATTATCTTACAGTAGCCTTTGATACACACTATCCTACCTTCCGACATGAGATGTTTAAAGAGTATAAGGGTACCAGAAAAGGCATGCCGGACGAGCTTCATGCTCAGGTTCCTGTCATCAAGGAGGTTCTGAAGGCTATGAAGATCACGGTGATTGAAAAACCGGGTATCGAGGCTGATGATATCCTGGGTACACTGGCGGTCAAGGCAGAAGCAGCCGGAGATCAGGTATCCGTGATCTCAGGAGACAGGGATCTGTTGCAGCTGGCAAGCGAAAAGATCAAGATACGTATTCCCAAGACGAAGAGAACAGGTACGGAGATTGAAGATTATCTTGCCGCTGATGTCTATAATACCTACCGTGTAACCCCGAAGCAATTCATTGACCTAAAGGGTCTGATGGGGGATTCCTCCGATAATATTCCGGGTGTGCCGGGAATTGGAGAAAAGACTGCAAGCAAGCTGATTGAGGCCTATCAAAGCATAGAGAATATCTATGAACATATAGAGGAGATGGCACCGGGAAAGGTAACCAATTCTCTGAAGGATAACCGTGAGCTGGCATTTCTGTCCAAGGTACTGGCTACCATCAAGGTGGACTGTGAGCTCGATTTTAATATTGATGAAGCTACACTGGGCAATCTGTATAATGAAGATGTGTATCTGATATTTAAGAGGTTGGAGTTCAAAAACCTGTTATCCCGCTTCCGGACGGAGGAGGTAAGCAGTTCCACGGGGATCGAGAATAATTTTACCATGGTGGAGGATCTGGGTCAGGCAGAGCAGATATTTGCACAGATGAAGGAAAAGGGAGCCCATCCGGTCGGACTTCAGCTGATAGCTGAGGCCGGCAGAGTCCTCGGTGTTTCCGTATGCAACGAGGAGGATAAGGTATATTTTATCCGATGCGCGAATTTTATCACGGAGGATTATGTATGTGATAAAGCAGTCAAAGCAGCGAGGGAGGGATATCTTTTATCCACTATCGACTTGAAGGAGCAGCTCCCCTACCTGGCGCTGAATGACAAGGATAATGTATTTGACGGTGCGATTGCGGGATATTTATTAAATCCCCTGACAGATACCTACCATTATGATGATATTGCAAGAGATTATCTGAACATGACAGTACCCTCCAGAGAGGACCTGTTGGGGAAAGTCTCACTGAGCGAAGCTTTGGAGAATAAGACAGAAGCATTATTACAATATGCCTGCTTCTCTGCTTTTGTAGCTTTTCGTTCGGCTGAGAAGCTGCGGGATCTTCTGTTCCGGGAAGGAATGCTAACTCTTTTTGAGACAGTAGAGATGCCTTTAATCTATACGCTGTATGAGATGGAGGTCAGAGGCATCAGAGTCAATAAAGTGGCCCTTAAGGAATATGGCGATAACCTGCAGGTAGGAATATTGAAGTTGGAGAAGAGCATCTATGAACAGGTCGGAGAAGAGTTCAATATCAATTCTCCGAAGCAGCTGGGCGTCATTCTCTTCGAGAAACTGCGTCTGCCTTTTGGTAAGAAGACGAAAACAGGCTATTCCACCTCTGCGGATATTCTGGAGAAGCTTCAGTGTGAGCATCCTGTGGTAGGAATGATTCTGGAATACAGACAGCTGACAAAGCTAAAATCCACCTATGCGGACGGCCTGGCGGAATATATCAAAGAGGACGGACGTATTCACGGTAAATTCAATCAGACGATAGCCGCGACAGGCAGAATCAGCAGTACCGATCCAAATCTCCAGAACATCCCGATCCGCATGGAGCTGGGAAGGCAGATCCGCAAGGTATTTATTCCGAAGGAGGACTATGTGTTCCTGGATGCGGACTATTCTCAGATTGAGCTTCGCGTTCTGGCCCATATGTCCGAGGATGAGAGACTGATCAATGCTTATAGAGAAGCAAAGGATATTCACCGGATCACGGCATCCGAAGTGTTCCATATCCCCTTTGAGGAGGTTACCTCTGCTCAGAGAAGCAGTGCTAAGGCGGTCAATTTCGGTATCGTCTACGGTATCAGCTCCTTTGGTCTGGGGCAGGACCTTGGTATCTCCCGTAAGGAAGCGGAGCAATATATTGCAAAGTATTTTGAAACCTATCCCAAGGTTAAGGAGTATCTGGATCGTCTGGTAGCTGACGCAAAGGAGCTGGGTTATTCCTCCACCTTGTTCGGTAGAAGAAGACCAATTCCGGAGCTTACCTCCAGTAACTTTATGCAGCGCTCGTTTGGAGAGCGAGTTGCGATGAATTCTCCGATACAGGGTACGGCAGCAGATATCATAAAGATTGCCATGGTGAAGGTAAACCGCAGATTGAAGGAAGAACAGCTGCGTTCCAGTCTGATTCTTCAGATTCACGATGAGCTTTTAGTCGAAGCTCATAAGGATGAGGTGGTTCAGGTCTCTAAGATCATGATTGAGGAAATGCAGGGTGCGGCCGAACTATCAGTCGTGTTGGAGGCTGAAGTAAAGGAAGGCAGCAATTGGTTTGAGGCAAAATGATAAAGGTGAAATTATGAAGGTAATCGGGATAACAGGGGGAATTGGAAGTGGAAAATCCCTCGTAACGAATATAATGAAAGAGAAGTATGGTGCCTTGGTCCTGAATACGGACGGAATTGCAAGGGAACAGATGGACCCCGGAGGGGTCAGTTACCCGGAGGTTGTGGCATTCTTCGGCCCGGGAATCCTGAACGAGGATGGGGCAATTGATCGTCATAAGCTGTCGCTTATCGTATTTGAGGATCGGGAGAAGCTGAAGAAACTGAATGCGATTACACATCCGAAGGTTCTGGTTGAGGTGAGAAAGGAAATCGACAGACATCGTATGCTTGCGGATATCCCCTATATGATCATCGAGACCGCGCTGATGATCGAATCGGGATACGATTTTGTCTGCGATGAGGTCTGGTATGTCTATGCCTCAGTGGAACGTCGCCGGGAGTGGTTGAAAGCCAGCCGCAGCTATACGGATGAAAAGATAGACTCAATCTTCAGTAATCAAAGCAAAGAAGAAGCCTTCCGACAGAAATTCCCCAAGGTCATCGAAAACATCGGAAATATAGCATCTCTCGAACAACAGGTGGAAAAACTGCTGTTGGAAGCATAGAAATGTGGCTTACTATTTTCGAAACGGTATAAATGTAGAATAGGCTGCTAAAAAACTAAACCATAGTTAGGGTATGTATAACAGGTACCCCATCATGCACTGTTTGACGGACAGCCTGCTGATATTGTTTGACAGATAGCGAACATTTATGTTCGATATAATGGAAAACAATATCAGCTGGATGTCCGGGAACCTGTGTGAGATGGGGTACCTGTTATACATACCCTAACTTTTACACAGCGTACATAGCAGCCCCGCTCTCACATTTTCAGCACTATTTGCAATGTTTTCGACATCGGAAGCGGTGATTTTTGACGAAAATGCGTATATAATGGAGTAAGAAAGGAAGGAGGAACGAAATGAAAGAACTAATCAAGAATTACAGATCGTCATTTATTCTTTTGTTATCGATATTAATCGGTGGGGTGATCGGTGCTGTCGTGGGACCGGAGGCAAAGGTATTGGAGCCCTTGGGGCAGATATTCCTTAATCTGATGTTTACCCTGATTGTGCCCCTGGTATTTTTCAGTGTTACCTCATCTATTGCAAATATGAGCGGTATGAGCAGACTTGGTAAGATCATTATCAATGCCGCTGTCATTTTTATCTTTACCGCATTATTATCCGGAATATTATCCATTGCAGGCGTTTTGATCTTCAACCCGACCCAGGGACTCGGTGCTGATACGATCAACACAATCCTGTCAGGCTCAGGTGAAGAGATTGTAGCAGAGGCACAACAGCTCTCGTTGCCTCAGCAGTTGGTACAAACCATCACCGTCGGTGATTTCTCAGAACTGTTTTCAAGAAGTAAGATGCTTCAGATACTCATATTCTCGGTTATGTTCGGTATCGCTACCGCTATGGTAGGAGATCGGGCTAAACCTGTGAAGGAGTTCCTGGACGCTGCGGCGCAGGTCATGATGAAGATGGTGAATATCGTGATGTACTATGCTCCGATCGGTCTTGGCTGCTACTTTGCCTCCATTATCGGGCAATTGGGGACTCAGATCCTCGAAGGTTATTTAAGGGTGTTCCTGCTTTATCTGGTACTGGCAGTCATTAACTATTTCGTGCTCTTCAGTATTTATGCTTATGTGGCAGCAGGCAGACCCGGACTTAAGACCTTCTGGAAGAATGCGATAGCCCCTACTGTAACAGCACTTGCGACCTGTTCAAGTGCAGCGACCATACCTGTGAATCTGGATGCCACCAAGAAGATCGGGGTTCCGAAGGATATCGCAGAGACAGTCATTCCGCTTGGTGTCAATACACATAAGGATGGCTCTGTGATTGGTGGAGTCATGAAGGTGGTCTTCCTATTCGGACTGTTTGGTAAGGAAATCACGAATCTTCCGGCATTACTGTCTATCATATGCGTAGCTTTCCTGGTTGGAGCAGTCATGGGCGCCATCCCCGGCGGCGGTTTGATCGGAGAAATGCTGATCTTAAGTATCTATGGATTTCCTCCGGAAGCACTTCCGGTGATTGCTGTCATCAGTACGATCATTGACGCACCGGCAACGGTGTTGAATTCGACCGGAAATACCGTATGTGCTATGCTTACCTCAAGATTTGTGGACGGCAAGAAGTGGCTGACACAGGCAAAATAATCTGATGCAACGCTGACAGAAGAACTTTGATAGAAACTTTCCTTTAGGGCGGAAGGCACCGGGAGTTAATAACTCCCGGTAGCCTTCCGCTTTTGTGTAAATGAATAAAATACCTGTGATTTGCTGTGGTGGAAAAGAGAGGAATCGGGGTTAAGGGAGCGTATAATTCGAGAATATTTCTTGACAAAATCAAAGAAATGAGGGATACTCAGTTAGATAAGTGAAGAATAGAGCTTTTGTGCCAAAAGGCTGAAAAGCTTGAATTGACAAACTTCAAACGTGCAAAAGTCATGCACATAGATGGAGGAAACATGAAATTATGCAGCATTGCAAGCGGTAGCAGCGGAAACTGCATCTATGTTGGAAGCAATCAAACAAACCTTCTTGTGGATGCGGGGGTTAGTGCAAAGCGGATCGAGAACGGCTTAAGTGGAATAGATATTAAGCCCGATACACTTCAGGGGATACTGATTACCCATGAGCACTCAGATCATGTATCGGGGCTTGGAATTCTTGCCCGTAAATATCATCTGCCGATTTATGCGACCCATGAGACTGCCCGTGCCATCAGCCGTATCAAGAACCTGGGCGAAATACCGGAAGAGCTTTTTCATTATGTGAAGCCCAATGAGCCCTTTCTTATTAATGATATCAGTGTGGAACCTTTTTCCACCTCCCATGATGCCTCCAATCCTGTCTGCTATACGATGCGGGCGGAGGGGCAGAAGGTCGGAATTGCAACAGATCTTGGTAAATATGATGATTATATTGTTTCCATGCTGGAGAACTCCGATCTTTTATTGATAGAAGCCAATCATGATGTGAATATGCTAATGGTAGGAAAATATCCTTATTATTTGAAGCAGAGAATTCTAGGTGACAGAGGCCATCTGTCCAACGATACCTCCGCTGACTTAATCAGCAGGTTGATCCATCCGAGATTACAGCATATCCTGCTGGCACACTTAAGTAAAGAAAATAATTATGAAGAGCTGGCCTATGAGACAGTATGCTGCGAATTGGCGGAAAGAGCCTGCAGCTTTTCTTCGAAAAATGTGAGAGTAGCCCATCGGGATCAACCGTCCGAGATGGTAACGATATAAGGAGGAAGCATTGCATGAAGAGGACTGTAATTACCGTAGTAGGAAAGGACACTGTCGGCATCATTGCCAAGGTGTGTACTTATCTGGCAAACAATAAGGTCAACATCTTGGATATCTCTCAGACAATCGTCCAGGGATTTTTTAATATGATGATGATCGTTGACTTAAGCGGATCGATGAAGGATTTTGACGTAATCAGTGATGAACTTGATCAGATTGGTACTGAGATCGGGGTCATCATAAAGACACAACGTGAGGATATTTTCGATAAGATGCACAGAATATAAGCGAAAGGTATGGATCTGATGATTAACATAAATGAAGTCATTGAAACCAATAAAATGATAGAGCAGGAGAATCTGGACGTCCGTACTATCACCTTGGGTATTAGTTTACTTGACTGTGCAGATCCCAATCTTGAGGAATTAAACCGCAAGATCTATGAGAAAATTACAGATACAGCCAAGGACCTTGTGTCAACAGGGAATAAAATACAGAGGGAATATGGTATTCCGATTGTCAATAAACGAATTTCGGTTACTCCGATCTCCCTGGTAGGTGCAGCAGCCTGCAAGAGTGCGGAGGATTTTGTTACTATCGCTAAGACCCTGGACAGAGCAGCTCACACAGTCGGTGTGAATTTCATCGGCGGTTATTCCGCACTGGTTTCCAAAGCAATGACAGCCAGCGACGAGTTGCTGATCAAATCGATTCCAATGGCCCTCAGTCAGACTGAGCGGGTATGCAGTTCTATCAATGTCGGCTCTACCAAGACAGGTATCGATATGAATGCAGTGAAGCTTTTGGGTGAGATTATCCTTCAGACAGCAGAATACACAAAGGAAAGGGACTCCATCGGTTGTGCCAAGCTTGTAGTATTCTGTAATGCTCCGGATGACAATCCGTTTATGGCAGGTGCCTTTCATGGTGTGACCGAGGGTGATGCCGTAATCAATGTCGGTGTCAGTGGTCCCGGAGTTGTGAAGAAGGCGCTGGAAGCAGTGCGTGGGGAAGATTTTGAGGTGCTGTGCGAGACTATTAAGAAGACAGCGTTCAAGATTACCCGTGTCGGACAGCTGGTTGCTCAGGAGGCATCAAGAATATTGGGAATTCCCTTCGGTATCATCGATCTTTCCTTAGCTCCGACTCCCGCAGTCGGTGACAGTGTTGCCGAGATACTGGAAGAGATCGGTCTGGAGCGTGTCGGGGCACCCGGAACGACTGCAGCACTCGCATTACTCAATGATCAGGTGAAGAAGGGCGGCGTGATGGCATCCTCATATGTGGGCGGCTTAAGCGGTGCATTTATCCCCGTCAGTGAGGATCAGGAGATGATCAATTCCGTCGAGGTAGGCGCATTGACCTTAGAAAAGCTGGAAGCAATGACCTGTGTATGCTCCGTAGGTCTTGATATGATTGCTATTCCCGGTGATACCAAAGCAACGACGATTTCAGGTATCATAGCGGATGAGATGGCAATCGGTATGATCAATCAGAAGACAACGGCTGTACGTATCATCCCTGTAATCGGCAAGGGTGTAGGAGACAGAGTAGAGTTTGGCGGTCTGCTGGGCTATGCTCCGGTAATGAATATCAATTCATTTGGCTGTGACAGCTTCATTAACCGCGGAGGAAGAATACCTGCTCCGATTCATAGCTTTAAGAATTAAAATAAAAATGTCATGAAGAAATTTGTGCAAGTTAGCAGTTTATATTGATTAGAAAAAGAGATACTAGTAGAATAACAAAAGTACGAAAATAGTATCATAATTAAAATAATTTGAACCGGGTTACTTTTTGTCTCGTCTAATTAACAGGGATTGGATGAATTTGGTACTCGGTTCTTTCATCCGTTGTACGATATGATCAGAGAAAGGTATGGTAAACTATGGAGAAGATATTGGAACAGTTGGATTATAAAGGAATATTTAAATATTTTAGTGAGATATCGCAGATACCGAGAGGCTCCGGGAATGAGATGGCAGTCAGTGATTATCTGGTGGAATATGCGAAGCAGCATCAGCTGGAATATTATCAGGATCAGTCTTACAACGTCATCATAATAAAGGAAGCAACACCCGGCTACGAGGATGAACCTGCAATTATTCTGCAGGGACATATGGATATGATTTGCGAGAAGTTAAAGGATTCTACCCATGATTTCACGAAGGATGCGATCAAACTTATGGTAGACGGTGACTATCTGCGTGCTGACGGAACCACCTTGGGTGCGGATAACGGTATCGCAGTGGCTTACATCCTTGCCATGCTTTCCGATGAGACGATCAGCCATCCGAGACTTGAAGCCATCATCACAACAGACGAAGAGGTAGGTATGAGCGGTGCCCTGAAGCTGGATTTAAGTAAACTGAAGGGAAAATATCTGATTAATCTGGATTCCGAGGAAGAGGATTGCGTCCTGACCAGTTGTGCGGGTGGTATGCGAACCAATTGCACGCTTCCGATCAACAGGGTAACCGATACCGGCAGAAAACTGAAAATCAGTCTTGGCGGTATGCAGGGTGGACATTCCGGTACAGATATCCACCGTAGCAGGGCAAATGCTCCTAAGCTTCTCGGAAGATTACTCTTTGATCTCAGGAATGAGACTTCTTTTGCCTTGATTCATGCTATGGGTGGTTATAAAGATAATGTCATCCCGAGAGAAGCAGATGCAGAGCTTCTGATTCCGGGCCGGGGAAAGGAATTAGAGGAAGCTGTCCTTAAGTTTAAGGATGCAGTCAAAAAGCAGATGACAGGCTATCAGCAGGAGATGTCAGGCAGTGAGCCGCAGTTGAAATATGAAATTGAGGATCAGGGGGATGTAACCTGTGAAGTACTTCATCCTGTCTCCTTTGAGAAGCTGCTCTTCATGCTTGTCAATATGCCAAACGGTGTACAGGTTATGAGCTCCCATATTCCCGGACTGGTAGAAAGCTCTTTGAATCTTGGTGTTTTCAAGACTGAGGAGGACAATGCAATCTTCATAAGCGCGCTCCGAAGTTCAATTTACAGTTATAAGCATTATATGTCGAATCAACTCAATTATATGATCAGCTTCCTTGGCGGTGAATTTAATGAGTATGCGGAATATCCCGGTTGGGAGTATATGCCGGATTCACCTCTTCGTGAGAAGTATAAAAGACTGTATCAGGAACAGACCGGCAAGGAGATCAGAGTAGAAGCACTTCATGCCGGACTGGAATGCGGCATCATTAATGAAAAGCTTCCCGGTATCGATGCAATCTCTATCGGACCGGACCTTTTCAATGTGCATACAGTGGAAGAAAGATTAAACATTCCTTCTGCGATCCGGGTCTATCAACTTCTTGAGAAGGCGGTAGCGGAAAAACAGCATAAATAATCGATAAAGCTTTATTAGATATAGGAGATGAAAAGATGGGCAGGGATGAAGTAAATCCAACATTTGATTTCGATAATGATCCGGAATTCAATGAAAACTTTTATAAGAACATTGAACTCGCCTTCCACGATTCCATTGTTGAGGAAGAAGCGGAAGAGGCTTCCGATTTTATTATCGAGGATACGATTGCGATGAATTATGCTGTAGAGTACTTTGATGATGCTGAGGCGGCCTCCCAGACAGCTGCTGCGCAGGAGCCATTGCTCTATCATGAGCTGAATGAAGAAGATATTGAAGAAGAACTATTTGATATTAAAGCCTCACTGGCGCGCAAAATCTGTGAGGAGATGGACTGTATCGGTGCGGAAGCTTCCAATCAGGAGAAGAAAGAAAAGAAAGCCTATCGTATTCGCAACGGTGTAATTCTGACACTGCTTTGTCTTGTTGGATTCACCTTCTTCTTCGGATTTACGAAACCCGGAAATAAGCTTCTGATGGCCATGGGAGTGAATATCAGTGGTAAAATCTGGTCCTCGGTAACAGGAAATTTCGAGAATAGTGCCGATGCTACAGAGGATATTGATTACATCGATGAAGCGGATAAGGCATCCAATGCAAAGGAAATAGATCCTAATTCGATTGTATGGCCTGCTCATCCCGGTGAGGGAAGGCGGGAGGAAGGAGTCTATAATATCCTTCTGTTGGGGGAAGAAGCAATCGGTTCCGGTACTGCCAGAGGTCGTACCGATGTCATTGTGATTGCAACCATGAACACAAATACGAAGGAACTCATGCTGACCTCACTGATGCGTGACACTTATGTACAGATTCCTGGATATCAGGATAACAAGCTGAATTCAGCCTATGAAAAAGGCGGTCTGGATCTGCTTTATGAGACGATATCTTTGAATTTTGACCTTCATCTGGACGGCTGCGTCATGGTTAACTTCGAGAAATTCGAGAATATCATAGATAAGATCGGTGGTCTGGAGATAGAATTAACAGCCGGAGAAGCTAAGTACTTAAACAATACGAATTATATCTCCAATCCTGCATACCGCAAGGTGGTTCCGGGAAAGCAGCTGTTGAACGGTAATCAGGTACTGGGATATACGAGAATCAGAAAAAGAGCAACAATCACAGGAAATAATAATGACTACGGCCGTACGGACAGACACCGTATCGTTCTGAATGCCATCTTTGATAAGTATAAGACAAAGAGCAAGGTGGAACTGGCAACTATGATGTTTGAACTCCTGCCTATGATAACTACAGATATCGACAGTAAGAATTTTGAGATATTGTTGAATTCCTTTATCGAGATGGGAACGATGGATATGCAACAGCTCAGAATTCCCGCTGATGGAGCTTTTGACACGGCAAAGGTTCGCGGAATGGATTGCATCATTCCTGACTTGCAGAAAAACATTACGATACTTCATGAATATATTTTCAATGATGCTTCTTCTACAATGGGAAGTGGTGCTGCCAATACCAATAGTACCTCTTCTGACACTCAATAATTCGATTATCCCGGAGAGTTTTGCTCAGAACATCGGCAAGACTCTCTTATTACTTCCATCCACAGCTCAAAGATAGCGATGATGGTGTGCGTTCGGTAATAATCCCCTCCCTACGGGCATATATTATGTTGTCCGAATTTGGCAGTGAGTTTTACGGCAGGGAGGGAACCAATGACAACACGGTTATGGATTAAGGTCGGTATTTTCTTGTTGGCGCTGGGTATAACCGGAAGGGCACTGGACTTCCTTTGCTCGGAGAGGATCATCCGGAACACCCTTGAGGAAAGTATCAATTATGATGCGTTTCGTGAGCTGAGAGTGAGCGGCAGTGTGATAGAGGAAGTTCTGAAAAAAAGCAGCATTACAGGCTATGAAACATATTCGGATGCGATCGGCTATCTGACCTTCAATATGCTTGCAAACAATTTTGACTTGGTTGATAACAGACTTGTTCCGGAGAAAGCTTTTCTTCGGGGTAGGAGCAGGCTGGAGCAAAGAAAGGGTTATAGAAGGCTATATCAGTACTATGAAGCAATTCTTTCGGATCTGAAATGCTTTCCGGTTCCCAACGTGAATGGCAGCGACCCTGCGAATACGGATATCTCGTTCGTGGATACCTGGAATGAGCTTAGGAAATACGGCGGAAGACGGCGGCATGAAGGAACAGATATCATGGCGAAAAATAATCTTCGAGGCTATTATCCGATTATCAGCATCTCGGACGGAACAGTTGAAAAGCTGGGATGGTTGGAGAAGGGTGGATATCGTGTCGGGATCAGAGCTCCTTCAGGAGCGTATTTCTATTATGCTCATCTGTATTCCTATGCGCCCGGGCTGTCGGTGGGCGACAACGTCACAGCCGGCCAACTGCTGGGTTTTATGGGTGACAGTGGCTATGGTAAGGAAGGGACAATAGGTCAATTTGACGTTCATCTGCATCTTGGCATCTATGTCGAGACAGAAGCCGGAGAAATGAGTGTCAATCCCTATGCGTTATTATGCATGCTTGAGAAGAAAAGAAGCAGCGTGATACAGGGCAAGCCGGATTAAAATGTCTTTGGAATTTATATCTAACTGTGTTATACTATAAAACATGAATGCAAATGGAATACTATTGATAAATTTGATTATATGGAGTGTACTATGGAGATATATTTGGACAATTCAGCAACGACAAGGGTGACCGAGGGAGTCAGGGATAAGGTGCTTTCAGTCCTTTATGAGGATTACGGTAATCCCTCTTCGATGCATCGACTGGGAGTGAAGGCAGAACAGCATATGAAGGATGCAGTGTCCATCATAGCCGGTTGCCTTAAGGTAGAACCAAAGGAAATCCTCTTTACCTCGGGAGGTACGGAATCCAATAACCTGGCCCTGATCGGTACAGCCATGGCAAACAGACGGAAGGGCAACCATATCATAACGACTGCCATTGAACATCCGTCAGTACACGAACCTTTGGCTTATCTGGGGGATAACGGTTTTTCTATCAGTCGCGTACCGGTGGATGCAAGCGGCAGGCTGGATAAAGACAAGCTGCTGGAGCTGGTGAATGAACAGACTTTGATCGTCTCAATTATGTATGTGAATAATGAAATAGGATCCGTTCAGGAGGTTGCCGAGCTGTCAGCCGCGATTAAGGCTAAAAAGAAGGATGTCATCTTTCATGTGGATGCTGTTCAGGCCTTTGGTAAATATAAGATTTATCCGAAACGGGAGGGTATCGATCTGTTGTCGTTCAGCGGGCATAAGATTCACGGACCTAAGGGAATCGGGGCATTATATGTCAGCGACAAGATTAAGATCAATCCCATCGTATTCGGCGGAGGGCATCAGAGAGGAATTCGCTCGGGAACAGAAAATGTCCC
Organism: Bacillota bacterium; assembly: GCA_023436065.1. GTDB lineage: Bacteria > Bacillota > Clostridia > Lachnospirales > Lachnospiraceae > Mobilitalea. Next base: position 15,915 of record JAEZKU010000037.1, on the reverse strand, counting down.
GGGAATTGCAGGACTTGGACAGGCAGTGAAAGAATTATATCATGACTTTGATGAAAAAATAGATAGAATGTATCGTCTGAAGCAGAAGTTTCTGCGAGAGGTCAGTGTTCTTCCGGAGGTTACGATCAATGGTATTCCTAAGGAATGCACTATGGAGTTTGAGATGGAGCTGCTTAAGAAGTCGGCACCGCATATCATGAGCGTGAGCTTTCAGGGGGTTCGAAGCGAGGTGTTTCTGCATGCCCTAGAGGATAAGGGGATCTATGTATCCTCCGGCTCTGCCTGCAGCTCTCATCATCCGCAACCCAGCGTGACGCTTACTTCAATCGGCATCCCCAAGGATCTGATGGATTCGACTCTTAGATTCTCTATGTCGGGCATGACTACAGAGGAAGAAATCGATATTACACTGGAGAGCATCAAGGAATTACTCCCCGTACTAAGACGCTATACAAGAAAAAAATAGAGCATACGATGTGAAGAGGTCTTTCTTCACATGAATTAGGAGGATAAGATGTTTAAAGCATTTTTGATAAAATACGCAGAGATCGGTCTGAAGGGGAATAACCGTTATATCTTTGAAAATGCCCTTCGGGACAGGGTAAAGGAAGCATTAAGCCCGCTGGAGGCTGATGGCGGTTATTATATAGTCAGCAAGGAGCAAGGCAGAATATTCGTCGAATGCCCTGAGGGGTATGATTATGAGGAGACAGTGGCTGCTCTTCAGAGAGTATTCGGTATTTCCTCCTTCTGCCCGGTTGCGGTAATCGAAAGCTCGGAGTGGGAGCAGCTGACACAGGGTGTGGGGGAATATGTAGAGAAGATGTATCCGGACAGGAACTTTACTTTTAAAGTGGAGGCGAAACGTGCGGACAAGAATTATCGTTATACCTCACCGGAGATCTGTATCGAGATGGGTGCATATATTTTGAAGCGTTTTCCCGAGATGAAGGTGGATGTGCATGAACCCAGCGTCAGGATAACGGTTGAAGTACGTACCAAGTGTTATGTATATTCGATCATTATACCCGGTCTTGGAGGCATGCCTGTCGGCTGTAATGGGAAAGGAATGCTTCTGCTGTCCGGCGGTATTGACAGTCCGGTAGCCGGTTATATGATTTCTAAGAGGGGGGTATCCCTGGCAGCAACCTATTTCCATGCACCGCCGTATACCAGTGACAGAGCCAAGCAAAAGGTGGTGGATCTGGCAGCGAAGATATCCAGGTATACAGGCAGCATGAAGCTCTTTATCGTGAACTTCACAGATATTCAACTCTATATCTATGATCAGTGTCCCCACGAAGAGCTGACGATCATAATGCGCAGATATATGATGCGGATTGCTGAGAGAATTGCTGAGCAGGAGGGTTGCCTCGGATTAATCACCGGTGAAAGCATTGGTCAGGTTGCCAGTCAGACGATGCATAGCCTCGCAGCGACTAATGAGGTATGTACAATGCCTGTATACAGACCATTGATTGCATTTGATAAGAAGGATATCGTAGAGATTGCTAAGCAGATAGACACCTATGAGACTTCGATCCAGCCCTTTGAGGACTGTTGCACCATCTTTGTGGCGAAGCATCCTGTAACCAAGCCGAGCATCAAAGTAATCAACAGGTCGGAAGAAAAGCTGAATGAAAAGATTGAAGAGATGATTGAGACCGCGTTGAATACAGTGGAAGTTATTCAGATCTAATAAATAAATGAGGGAAAACGAATTCTCGTCTTCCCTCGATAAAACAATATGTTTATTACTATTCAACGATATAAGGTTTTAATATTTTTAAGATGCTGTCCATGTTCTCATCGCTGTGAATATTTAAATCAATATTCTTGGAAAGATCAAGACTGAAGATACCCATAATGGACTTTGCATCAATAACATATCTACCGGAAACTAAATCAAAATCGGAATCAAATTTAGTCACATCATTTACGAATGCCTTTACCTTATCGATTGAATTTAATGATATTTTAACCGTCTTCATTAATAACTCCTCCTTTATTCAGTATATGTATATACTATAATTTAGCAAATTAAAAGTCAATATACAAAGTACATAAAAAAAAGGGGAAAAGTTGTATAGGTAAGCATATAGAATTTGGTGTATTGTGGGTTATCCACAGACTTTCCGGACACAACAGAAAGGATTATCAGGATACATGGATAAAACAGCAGCATTTTTAACCCTTGGATGCAAGGTGAATTCGTATGAAACTGAAGCGATGCGCGGAATGTTCGAAGCTGCCGGATACCGTATCGTTGACTTTAAGGAGATTGCTGACGTATATATCGTCAATACCTGTACCGTAACCAACATTGCGGATCGAAAGTCACGCCAGATGCTGCACCAGGCGAAACATAGGAATCCAAATGCCGTGATCGCAGCGGTGGGATGCTATGTGCAGGCAGCGGAAGAGGTGCTGCAGCAGGACAGTGCGGTGGATCTGGTAGTGGGAAATAACAAAAAATCAGACATCGTTGCCATGGTGGAGCGTTGTATGAACAGTAACGGCAAGGAAGAGCTGGTCGTGGATATCAATGAGGAACAGGATTACGAAGAGCTTCATGTGATCACAACCATGGAAAAAACCAGAGCCTTTATCAAGATTCAGGACGGCTGTAACCGTTTTTGCTCCTATTGTATCATTCCATATGTCAGGGGTAGAGTCAGGAGCAGGCGTGAAGATGATATTCTTGCAGAGGTACAGTCCCTGGCGGACAGGGGCTATCAGGAAATAGTGCTGACAGGCATCCATATCTCCTCCTACGGGACAGACAGACAGAAGCAGAAAGAAAGCGACAGTATATCAGCAAGTGAAGGAAACGAGCAACTGAAAACAACAGATAGTGCATCTGAGATGCCTTTAGCCAGGCTGATTACCGAGATTGCAAAGATACCCGGAATCAACCGGATCAGGCTTGGTTCTCTGGAGCCCAGGATTATCACAGAGGAATTCCTAAAATGTATCTCTTCGGTAGAGCAATTCTGCCCTCATTTTCATCTGTCGCTCCAAAGTGGCAGTGATAGTGTGCTAAAGCGCATGAACCGTAAATATACTTCAGAGGAATACATTGACAGGGTAGGACTGATCAGGAAGTACTTTGAACAGCCATCCTTCACTACGGATGTGATCGTCGGTTTTCCCGGAGAGACAGAGCAAGAATTTGAGGAAACGATGGAATTTGTGAAGAGGGTTGGATTTTCCCATATACATGTCTTCAAATATTCCAAACGTGCAGGAACGAAGGCGGCGAATATGGCGGATCAGATTCCGGAGGAGAGTAAAAGCCGAAGAAGTGATGAATTGATCTTTCTCTCGAATTTGATGGCTTCGGAATACCGAAAGCTGTTTGTGGGCAGAATAGAGAAAATTCTTATTGAAGAAACAGAAGAGATCGACGGTGTAAAATACCAGATTGGTCACAATGAGCGTTATCTAAAGCTTGCAGTTTTGGGAGAAGAAGAGCGGTCCAATCAGCTGCTTGATGTGAAGGTTACCGGCTTTTTAACCGATGAAATCCTGCTTTGCGAAATATTACATTGAATTTTTTGGATAAATATATTAATATAGTAACTATGGAATGATTAGACAGGGTGTTATTATGGAGAAGAAGGAAGTGATTCAATGCAGAAATTAAACAATACACAATATTTTAAAGTGCAAAAAGACACTGAGGTTGTAGTCAGTGATGTGATTCAGACAGTATATTCAGCTTTGACAGAAAAGGGTTACAATCCCGTCAACCAGATTGTTGGGTATGTTATGTCGGGAGATCCCACCTACATAACGAGTCATAAGGGTGCAAGAAGCCTGATCATGAAGGTGGAGCGTGATGAAATTATTGAGGAGTTGTTGCGTTTCTACATTGATAAAGGTCTCAGCCAGATGAAGGTATCCAAATAACAGTATCAGATCAGTGTAGGAATGAATGACTTTACCGGGCATGCATAGAAATAGGAATGTTTCGGCAGAATGGAAGTATAGAATGAAAAGAATCATGGGATTGGACTACGGCTCGGTAACTGTGGGCGTTGCTATCAGCGATGCTCTATTGCTGACAGCCCAGGGAATTGAAGTCATCCGCAGAAAACAGGAGAATAAGCTTCGACAGACCTTAGCGCGAATTGAAGAGTTGATTGCGCAATATGAGATTGGTACTATAGTACTTGGATATCCGAAGCATTTGAATAATACTGTCGGAGAACGTGCAGTAAAATCAGAGGAATTTGCAGAGAAGCTGAGACAGAGGACGGGACTCCCCGTAATTCTCTGGGATGAAAGACTGACAACGGTAGCAGCCAATCAAGTGCTATCCCAGGGTGGTCTGGATTATGAAGAAAAAGCAAAGGTAGTGGATAAGCTTGCTGCTGTATTGATTTTGCAGGGCTATCTGGATAAATTATATTTGATGAAGCAGGATAATTAGACCGTAAGGACTGTTTATAACTCACTTGCATATATTATGCTAACGCCCAAATTGTCAGGGATGAATAAGAATGGAGATTGGAATGGAAAACAGACCGGATGAGATTATATTTACCTCGGAGGATGGTGAAGAGGTAGTATTTCAAGTGTTGGAACAGACGAGACTTGGTGGAGTCGATTACCTCCTTGTCAGTGTGGCAGGAGAAGAGGATGAGGAAGCCGAGGCTCTTATTTTGAAAGATATTTCTAAGGATACTGACGAAGAGGCAGTATATGATATTGTTGAAGATGACAGGGAACTGCAGTCAGTTGCCGCAATCTTTAAAGAATTATTGGATGATATTGAATTATATTAAATGCATGGATATAGATTAGATGAAACTAGGTGACGATATGCCTGAAAACCAGGAACAATTTAAAAGTTTGTTGAAACAAAACGGGCTGAAGGTAACCACGCAGAGAGTGGCAATACTGGAGGTATTAAGCAGCAGACCGGGGAAGCACCTGACCGCGGAAGAGATTTATGATTACGTGAAGAAGAAGTACCCAGAGATAGGAATTGCTACTGTTTACCGTACGATTCAAGTATTATCGGAATTGAATCTAATAGATAAATTAAATCTTGATGACGGCTATGTGCGCTATGAGATTAGCAAGGGCAAGAAGGAAGACGCCTGCCACCATCATCATCATTTGATATGTCTGGATTGTGGAAACATTTATGCTTTCCAGGATGATCTATTAGAGACGTTGGAAGAACGGATTAACGAAACCATGGGATTTCTCGTGGCAGACCATGAGGTGAAGCTTTATGGCCATTGTAAGAAATGCAGGGCAAACAAATCTAATTAATCTAATCGGGCAAATATAGAATATATTTGCTTATGATTGTATTACGTTATACAGTCGTTTTATCTTATGCACTTAGTTAATGGATAAAAGAAAGTACATAAAACCATTGGAGGTGCAATTTTTGAAAGAAAAGAACATAATGAAACAAACAGAATTACAGGGTGTTAAGATTATTCCGCTTGGCGGTTTAGAGCAAATAGGCATGAATATCACTGCAATTGAATATGAGGACAGCATCATTGTCATCGATTGCGGTCTATCCTTCCCTGAGGATGAGATGTTGGGTATTGACCTGGTCATTCCGGATGTGACCTATTTGAAGGAGAACATTGATAAGGTGAAGGGCTTCGTCATTACACACGGTCATGAGGATCATATCGGCTCTCTGCCCTATGTATTAAAAGAAGTGAACGTACCGATTTATTCGACGAAGCTTACCAATGCAATCATTGAGAGCAAATTAAAGGAACATAATTTATTAAAGAACACAAAACGGAAGGTGATCAAATATGGTCAGTCCATTAATCTTGGATGCTTCCGTATCGAATTCATCCGTACAAATCACAGTATTGCGGATGCAGCGGCGCTGGCGATCTTTACCCCGGCAGGAATCCTTTTCCACACGGGTGACTTTAAAGTAGATTTTACACCGGTATTTGGTGAGCCGATTGATTTACAGAGAATCGGCGAGATCGGCAAGAAGGGTGTACTGGCACTGTTGTGCGACAGCACCAATGTGGAGCGTCCGGGCTACACCATGTCGGAAAGCTCTGTCGGAAAGACCTTTGACAGCATCTTCGCTGATTATGCAAAGCAGAGAATTATCGTCGCAACCTTTGCTTCCAACGTGGACAGGGTTCAGCAGATTATCAATTCTGCAGCGAAATATAACAGAAAAATCGTTATCGAAGGCAGAAGTATGGTGAATATCATTACAGTTGCCAACGAGCTCGGTTATATCAAGATGGCTGAGAATATGCTGATTGATATCGAACAGATGAAAAATTATACGGATGACCAGCTGGTACTGATCACTACCGGCAGCCAGGGAGAGTCTATGGCAGCACTGCCCAGAATGGCGGCTTCTATTCACAAGAAGGTATCCATTAAACCGGGAGATGTAGTAATCCTAAGCTCTACCCCGATTCCGGGCAATGAGAAGGCAGTTTCCAAGGTTATCAATGACCTTTCGATGAAGGGAGCAAAGGTAATCTATCAGGATACTCATGTATCCGGACATGCCTGCCAGGAAGAGATCAAGCTAATGTATACGCTGCTTAAGCCGAAGTATGCAGTTCCGGTTCATGGTGAGTATAAGCACCTGATCCGTCATGCAGAACTGGCGCAGTCACTGGGAATCCCGAAGGAGAATATCTTTATTCTATCCTCCGGAGATGAACTTACCTTATCCCAGGATAGGGCGGCACTGACCGGAGAGGTTCCTTCAGGTGGCATCCTGGTAGATGGTCTTGGTGTCGGTGATGTAGGCAATATCGTACTTCGAGACAGACAGCTGTTATCAGAGAACGGACTTATCATCGTAGTAATTTCCCTTGAGAAATACAGTAATGCGGTCATGGCAGGTCCTGATATCGTATCCAGAGGCTTCGTATATGTCAGAGAGTCAGAAAACCTGATGGATGAGGCCAGAGATGTAGTAGAGAGGGCTTTGGATAAGTGCCTTACGAAAAGTAATGCAGATTGGGGCAAGATGAAAACAGAAATCAGAGATTCTCTGGGTGATTTCATCTGGAAGAAGACGAAGAGAAATCCGATGATCCTGCCCATCATTATGGAAGTGTAATTTAACCTGAATAAACATTTATGTAAATAAATACCCGTACTAATTTTCGTAGGGTATTGGCGGAATGGAGATTAATTGATGGCAACGAAATCCACGGCAGTAAAATTAACCTTGAAAATCACAAGCTTTATTGTACGAATGCTTTTGAATATCATCTTCTATATCCTGGTGGTCTTTCTGATTATTAATTTCAGCAAGTCTGCTTATGCCTTTGCATATCAGGTTTATGGACCGGTGGCGCTTGATGAAGCACCCGGCAGGGAGGTCGTATTCCAGATCAAGAAGGGTGATTCCAAGATGGATATTGCCACAAAGCTGCAGACTTATCGTGTGATAGAGAATAAGTATCCCTTCTATCTCAAGACTAAGCTGACAGAATATGTGATCATGCCGGGAACCTATGTCATCAATTCGGCCATGACCTATGAGGAGATTTTAGCTGTGATCACAGACTATTCCCAATCCATCGTCAAGGATGAGGATTCGGAAAAGGCGGTCCAGGAGAAAGAGAACCAGGATAAGGACAGCGATTCCGACAACGATAGCAAGGACACCGGGAATGCAGAGCAGCAGGATGCAGATTCGGACATGTATGATGGTACCAATTCGGATACTGATGCAGAATAAAGCGGGAAATGCTCCCGCATATGCAAGAAAGGCACACAATGATTGTAAACGAAAGAATTACTGCTTATATCAATTCTCTTGAGGCGGAGCTGCCGGAGGAACTGGCAATTCTGGAGAAAGAAGCACTGGAAAAGCATGTGCCCATCATTAAGAAGGAAACACAGGGAGTACTGAAATTCTTACTCCAATTACAACAACCTAAAAAAATTCTTGAGGTCGGAACAGCCATAGGCTTTTCCGCCCTCTTTATGAGTGAATATACCATACCGGAATGCAGGATTACGACGATAGAGAAGGTTGCCATGCGACTTGTAGAAGCGGAAAAGAATCTTGCAGATCCTAGCTTTCCCCATAAGGATAAAATCACCTTACAGAAGGGGGAGGCACTCGAGGTATTACAGGCACTCACTGAGCAAAAACAGCAATATGATTTTATCTTTCTTGATGCGGCAAAAGCCCAATATATGAGCTTTCTGCCGGAGCTCATAAAGCTGTTGTCAGAGGGAGGAATGCTTGTTACCGATAATGTGTTGCAGGATGGAACCGTGATCAACTCCCGATACAGCATTACGAGAAGAGACAGGACAATTCATGCCAGGATGAGGGAATATCTTTATACCATCACCCACATGGAGGAGCTGAGCACCGTCATCCTTCCGGTTGGAGATGGGGTTGCCATCAGTCACAGAATAACGAATAAGCTCTCGTAACATTAACATGCTTACTTAGTTATTTGATACTCATAACTTAAGTAAGTAGCTTCAGTAATAGAATGGATGATAATGATGAATGAATATATGAAAAAGCCCGAATTATTAATTCCGGCAGGGAACCTCGAGACCTTAAAAACCGCAGTAATCTATGGGGCGGATGCGATTTATATCGGTGGTGATCTTTATGGCCTTCGCGCGAAAGCAAAGAATTTTTCCATGAAGGATATGGAAGAAGGTATTGCCTTCGCACATTCCTATGGGAAGAAGGTCTATGTGACTGCCAATATTACGGCACATAATCAGGATCTGCAGGGAATTCGGAAGTATTTTAAAGAGCTGAAGGCATTGGGAGCGAATAAACCGGATGCTTTGATAATCTCAGATCCGGGTGTCTTTACGATTGCGATGGAGGAACTGCCTGATACAGAAGTACATATCAGTACTCAGGCAAATAATACGAATTATGAAACCTATAAATTCTGGCACAAGCTTGGGGCGTCCAGAGTAGTTTCCGCAAGAGAGCTTTCCTTACAGGAAATCTCTGAACTGCGTGCAGAGATACCACATGACATGGAGATAGAAACCTTTGTTCATGGAGCGATTTGTATCGCATATTCCGGCAGGTGTCTGCTGAGTAATTATTTCACCGGTCGGGATGCGAATCTTGGTGCCTGTACGCACTCCTGCCGTTGGAGATACCACATTGTTGAGGAGACCAGACCGGGAGAGTACCTTCCGATTGAGGAGAATGAGCGCGGAACCTACATCTTTAATTCCAAGGATCTGTGTATGATAGAATATATCCCTGAGCTGGTGAAAGCAGGGATTGACAGCTTCAAGGTGGAGGGCAGGATGAAGACAGCCCTTTATGTGGCGACGGTTGCCAGAACCTATCGTAGGGCAATTGATGAGTTCTTTGCTGACCCTAAGCTTTATGAGGCACATAAACCTCTTTACATGGAGGAAATAAGAAAGGGAGTAAACCGTCAGTTCACGACAGGCTTCTTCTTTGGTAAGCCTACCCATGAGGACCAGATCTATGACCATAATACCTATGAGAAAGCCTATACCTATCTTGGAACCATCTCGGGCTGTAAGGATGGTCTGTACGAGCTGGAACAGAAGAATAAGTTTTCTGTTGGTGAAAGGATAGAAATCATCAAACCGAACGGTGATACGATAGAAACGGTCGTAAAGTTAATCAAGGATACGGACGGTGTGGAGATGGAAAGTTGCCCCCACCCCCAGCAGATCATTTATGTTGATTTTGGTGTCGACCTTGAAGTATATGATATACTCAGACGAAAAGAGTAATACTCTTTTCTTCTACGAAAAGAATAGAATTCTTTTCGTCTAGGAAAGGAATAAAATTCCTTACGTTTACGAATAGAGTAACACTCTTTGATTTTATGATAAGAATAGAAATCAGACAGGGCTTGCAGAATACAATAGTAGTATTCTGTAGGCCTTTTCTTATACTGATTGATACACTGTTTAAAAAGGCTCATCATATAAAATAATATTAGTCCTTCTGTCCTTTTTTAAGAGGGATAGGCACTTTATGTCATTTATCATCATAGGATAATAACGAATCATTTGGGCATTGAGGGTGCTTATCTTCGTGAAGTCTTTTCCAAAGCCGCTAAGCACCAAGGAAGAAGCTGACTACCTGAAGCGCTGTAAAGAAGGCGACAAGGCTGCAAGAGATAAATTAATTGAACATAATCTCAGACTCGTTGCGCATATTGTCAAAAAGTACAATATGGTGGATAAAGAAACTGATGATCTGATATCAATAGGAACAATCGGTTTAATTAAAGCGATAGATACCTTTGACGAAGAGAAAGGAATCCGTCTGGCTACTTATGCCTCCCGTTGTATTGATAATGAACTTCTGATGATGCTCAGAAGCGGAAAGCGCCTGGCGAAAGAAGTATATCTATATGATCCAATCGGTTCTGACAGGGAAGGTAATGAAATAAATCTTTTGGATATCATTGAAGAAGCAGAAATTGATATTATTGAGAATATAGTACTGGAAGACGACATCAAAAAACTGTATCACATCATCGGTAAGGTGTTGACGGAGAGGGAACGCGAAATCATCTGCTTGCGATACGGGTTAAGCAACCATAAGGAGGTTACCCAACGGGAAATCGCCGGTAAGCTGGGGATATCCAGAAGCTATGTCAGCCGGATAGAGAAAAAAGCTTTGAAAAAATTACGTGAGTGTTTTGAACAGTGAGATAATGTGGCCATCGGAAGGCTTGGTACAGAGCTTTCCGGTGGCTATTTTATTTTTCGGTATTAATATCTGGTCACGGAAGGATTAAAAGTGGCTAAAGTACGCATGAAACAGGGTATTTTCAAAATGTCTAAAATTTGTTGTGAAAATTAAATAAAAAGTGCTTGCATTTATTCTGATTTATGGTAAAATTATTATTGGAAACGTTACCGATAACGTTACTGGCAACGTATCCAAAGAAAATTATAAACAAATTGGATTGGCATTCTTGTGCTATTCCACAACGAGAAGGAGAGGTAGTCATGAAAAAAATTAGTAAAGTATTTGCAATCCTTTTAGTTATTACGATGATTGTAGGTTCTTTCGCAGCATGCGGCAAAAAAGAAGCAGCACATGATACTGCTAAGAACACTCCCGCAGCTACAACTAAGGATACAGCAGAAGCTACACCTGCTGCTGATACCGCAACAGAAGAGAAGGTAGATGAAATCTATTACCTGAACTTCAAACCGGAGATCGCAGAGGTTTACAACCAGATTGCAGCTGATTACGAGGCTGAGACAGGGGTTAAGGTTAAAGTTGTTACAGCAGCAAGTGGAACATACGAGCAGACCTTAAAGTCAGAGGTTGCTAAGTCAGATCCTCCGACAATCTTCCAGATTAACGGACCTGTTGGCTACGAGTCATGGAAGGATTATTGTGCAGATTTAAAGGACACACAGTTATACAGCTACTTATCCGATAAGAGCCTTGCAGTTACCAGCGGTGACGGAGTTTATGGTATTCCCTACGTTGTAGAAGGCTACGGTATTATTTATAACAACGCTATTATGCAGAAATATTTCGCATTAACAAACAGAGCAACAACAGTTGCTTCCATGGATGAAGTGAATAACTTCGCAACCCTGAAGGCTGTAGTTGAGGATATGACAGCTCATAAGGCTGACCTTGGTATTGATGGCGTATTCGCATCCACATCCTTAAGCGCAGGTGAGCAGTGGAGATGGCAGACACATCTTGCTAACCTTCCTTTGTTCTATGAGTTCAAAGATAACACAGCTTTTGATAACACTGTTCTTGCAGGATTAGCATCCAACGAGATCCAGTTTAAGTATGGTGATAACTACAGAAACATTTTTGATTTATATATAAATAACTCTGTATCTGAAAAAGGTCTGCTCGGCAGCAAGACTGTAAATGATTCCATGGCTGAATTTGCACTCGGACGTTGCGCTATGGTTCAGAACGGTAACTGGGCATGGTCACAGATCAATGGCGTAGATGGCAATGTGGTTAAGTCCGAAGATATTAAGTTTATGCCTATCTATACCGGTGTAGCAGGAGAAGAGAATCAGGGCTTATGTGTTGGTACCGAGAATTACTTTGCTATCAACAGCAAGGTATCCGAGGCTAAGCAGAAGGCTTCCATCGCATTTGTTGAGTGGCTGTTCTCCAGTGAAAAGGGTAAATCCTATGTTACTAACCAGTTAGGTTTCATCGCTCCCTTCAACACCTTTACCGATGCTGAGAAGCCTGCAGATCCGTTGGCAAGAGAAGTTCTCGCATGGATGTCTAAGGATGGTGTAAGCTCAGTTGCATGGACCTTTGCAGCTTTCCCGAGCGAAGATTTCAAGAATGCTTTTGGTGACGCTTTACTGGAATATGCTCAGGGCAGCAAGACCTGGGAAGACGTTGCAACTACAGTGAAGGATTCCTGGAAGGCTGAAAAAGCTAAATAATGAAGTAAACTGTTTATCAGTAGGGAATGTTTCGAAAATCATGCATATGAGTTTTGAAGCATTCCCAATGTTTTATGGATAATCAATGCACTTTAGCATCGTTATTATCACAGGTCTTCCCTAGAAGGAGATTATTATGCAAAAACACAATAAAAAATATTTTCCCATATTTGTACTTCCAACTCTGATTGCTTTTACAATAGCCTTTGTAATTCCGTTTATCCTTGGTATATTCCTTTCTTTTACCGAGTTTACCACTGTTATTGATGCAAAGTGGGTAGGAATCAAAAACTATGCAATCGTATTTCAGAATAAGGAATTCCTGAATGCACTTTGGTTCACCGTGAAATTTGCAGTTGTAGCAGTGATCACAATCAACGTATTTGCTTTCTTGCTCGCTATGTTACTGACAAGAAAGATTAAGGGAACCAATCTGTTTCGTACCATTTTCTTTATGCCGAATCTGATAGGAGGAATTGTTCTCGGTTATATCTGGCAGCTGATACTCAACGGTGTACTTTTTAAGTACGGCGTAACATTGACCTTCAAACCGGAATATGGTTTCTGGGGTTTGATCATACTGATGAACTGGCAGATGATTGGTTATATGATGGTTATCTATATAGCCGGTATCCAGAACGTACCTAAGGATATTATTGAAGCAGCAAAGATTGACGGCGCAGGCAGTCTGCAGATTTTAAGAAAAATCACTATTCCCATGGTAATGCCTTCCTTTACGATATGTTTATTCCTTACTATGTCAAATTCCTTCAAGCTATTTGACCAAAACCTGGCTTTGACAGCAGGTGCACCGTCCAAGAAGACGGCGATGCTTGCCCTGGATATCTTCAATACCTTCTATGGCTCTGTTGGCAGTGAGGGCATCGGACAGGCAAAAGCAGTTGTATTCTTTATCATCGTTGCAATCGTGGCATTTATCCAGCTTAGGATCACACGCAACAAGGAGGTGGAAAACTAATGAGTATAGATAGAAATAAGGGAAGATTGGGCAGGGCAATATTATTTCTGTTTTTATTGGTATTAAGTATTCTATTTTTATCTCCGATACTGATAGTTTTCATTAACTCTTTAAAAGGAAAGTTCTTTATTAGTGAGACTCCGTTCGAGTTGCCGAATGGCAAGACTTTTGTTCAACTGGAAAATTACACCAGCGGAATTGAAAAGACAGGATTTTTAAATGCAGCAGGATGGTCCTTCTTTATTACAATCTGTTCTGTAGCAGTAATTATCTTATTTACTTCGATGACGGCCTGGTTTATCACAAGAGTAAAAAATAGATTTCATAATATACTGTACTATATTTTTGCATTTTCTATGATCGTACCCTTCCAGATGGTAATGTTCACGATGACTAAGGTAGCTAACGTACTGCATCTGGATAATCCCATCGGTATTATCTTTATCTATTTGGGCTTCGGAACCGGATTATCTGTGTTCATGTTCAGCGGCTTTGTAAAATCCATTCCGTTGGAGCTTGAGGAAGCTGCAATGATTGACGGCTGCAATCCGCTAACCACCTATTTCCGCGTAGTTATGCCGGTGTTAAAGCCAATTGCCGTGACGGTCGGCATTCTGAATACGATGTGGATCTGGAATGACTACTTGCTTCCTTATCTGGTCATAGGTACTGAATATAAGACAATCCCGATTGCGATCCAATACTTAAAGGGTGGTTATGGCTCGATCGATATGGGCGCAATGATGGCGATGCTGGTACTGGCGATCATACCGATCGTAGTATTCTATCTGGCTTGTCAGAAGTATATTATTGAGGGTGTTGTTGCCGGAGCAGTCAAAGGCTGAGAGGATATTTACAGATGTTTTTTAGATTAGATAAAGGATGTGACTGAATGAATAAGCGTGGAAGCGGAATTCTATTACCGATTGCCAGTCTTCCTTCCAAATATGGAATAGGTTCTTTTTCAAAAAGTGCATATGATTTTGTTGACTTTTTGGAGAAGTCAGGTCAAAAGTATTGGCAGATACTGCCCATCGGTCCGACTAGCTATGGGGATTCCCCTTATCAGTCCTTCTCGACCTTTGCAGGCAATCCCTACTTTATCGATCCTGATCAGCTGATAGAGACAGGGCTGTTAACTGCCGAGGAATGTGAAGAATATGATTTTGGCAATGACGTCGGATACGTTGATTACGAGAAGATATATTTATCAAGATTTGATATGTTGCGTAAGGCATACGAAAGAAGCAGCTTTAGGACAGAGGAGGCATACATAAGCTTTAGGAAGGAGAATATCTCCTGGCTTGAGGATTATGCATTATATATGGCAATTAAGGATTCCTATGGCGGTTTAAGCTGGGCCAACTGGGACGAAGATATTAAGCTTCGTAAACCGCTGGCGATGGAAGACTATCAGAAGAAGCTTAAGAATGATATCCTGTTCTATGAGTTCATACAATATCAGTTTCATTGTCAGTGGGAGGCTCTGAAGAGCTATGCCAATCTGAAGGGCATCAGAATTATCGGTGATCTGCCGATTTATGTTGCTTTTGATAGTGCGGATACCTGGTCACGCCCTGAACTTTTTCAGTTGGATGAGAAGCAGAATCCGATTGCGGTTGCAGGATGCCCTCCGGATGCATTTTCACTTACAGGACAGCTGTGGGGGAACCCCTTATATCGTTGGGAAGCACATACAGCAACCGGGTATGGCTGGTGGCTGGAGAGAATCTCTTACAGCCTGAAGCTGTATGATGTGGTCAGAATAGATCATTTCAAGGGCTTTGATGAGTACTATTCAATCCCCTATGGAGATGTGACGGCAGTCAACGGACATTGGGAGAAGGGACCCGGCTATCATTTCTTTCAGACACTGAAGGAACAGCTCGGTGAGGCAGACATCATTGCCGAGGATCTTGGATATATCACCCAATCCCTGAGGGATCTTCTTAAGGAGACAGGATATCCCGGGATGAAGGTGCTGCAATTTGCCTTTGACTCCAGAGAAGAAAGTGATTATCTGCCTCATAATTATGATAAGAACTGCATCGTATATACCGGCACTCATGACAATGATACAATTGTCGGTTGGCTGAAGAGCATCAATCAGGCAGATTATGATCTTGCACGCAGATATTTGAACCGAAAAGGGAAGGATATGGAGGAGATCCATTGGGACTTTATCCGTCTGGCCCAGCAGAGCGTAGCTAAGCTTTGTATCATTCCGATTCAGGATTATCTCGGACTTGACTCGGAAGCAAGAATTAACATTCCTTCGACTCTGGGGAATAATTGGAAATGGCGTGTCGGCAGCGATGCGTTGACTCAGGAGTTGGCAGAAAAGATTAAAGAAATTACACTGCTATACGGAAGATAGCACTAAGGGATGGTAAGCTGTAGGTTTGTCAAACATATGTTACACCATACCTAATAAAATCTAATAGGACATTCTGAGGTGATTTCCATCCCAGAGGTCTCATAGGAAAGCGGTTATAATCTCTTTTGTTATATGTATTTAGCTG
>JAEZKU010000067.1 GCA_023436065.1 Bacillota bacterium | reverse complement strand
CGGAGGACGGGGACGAGGCTCACCACGATTACCTTCGATGGAAGTCATCAGCGCTGTCTCTTCACCACAAACGAATGCGCCTGCACCAAGTCTTAATTCAATATCAAAATCAAAGCCGCTATTGAAGATGTTCTTACCAAGTAAGCCATATTCTCTTGCCTGGCCGATAGCGATTTCAAGGCGATCTACAGCGATCGGGTATTCAGCACGAACATAGACATAACCCTGAGTAGCTCCGATTGCATAACCTGCAATTGCCATAGCCTCAAGTAATACGTGAGGGTCACCCTCTAACACGGAACGATCCATGAACGCACCCGGGTCACCTTCGTCTGCATTACAGCACACATACTTCTGATCAGCATCATTTCCCTTCGCAAGCTTCCATTTTAAGCCTGTGGGGAAACCGCCGCCGCCTCGACCGCGAAGGCCGCTGTCTAAGATGGTCTGGATTACCTGATCCGGTGTGTATTCTGTAAGAACCTTGCCAAGAGCTTCATAACCGCCGGTTCCGATGTATTCGTCAATGTTTTCGGGATTGATAACACCACAGTTGCGGAGTGCAATTCTGTGCTGCTTCTTATAGAAGTCGGTATCATTTAAGGACTTGATTCCGCCATCTTCCGTAACCATTTCCTTGTAAAGGAGACGGGTAACGATACGTCCCTTCAATAAGTGCTCGGATACGATCTCCGGAACATCCTCTTCCGTTACCATGGCATAGAAGGTTGCCTCCGGGTAGATAATAACAATCGGTCCTAAGGCACAAAGTCCGTGACAACCTGTCTGTACTACGGAAACTTCGGTGCTAAGACCATTCTTTTTGATTTCTGCCTGCAGTGACTCGATGATCTTGACACTTCCTGAGGAAGTACACCCGGTACCACCGCAAACCAATACGTGTGAACGATACATAATGTGTCCTCCTTCGGATTAGCCGAGTACTTCGGCAATCGTATATTTTTTAACTATCTCACCGTGAATCAGGTGATGATCAACAACCTCGAGTGCTTTCTCAGGGGTCATCTTGATATAGGTTACTTTATCTTTACCCGGTTCAAATACCTCAACGATTGGCTCGTATTGGCATAATCCGATACAACCGGTCTGCGTAACTGCTACATTAGTGAGACCTTTGTTCTGAACTGCATCAGCAATTGCAGTAAGAACAGGTCTTGCTCCGCTTGCGATACCGCAGGTTGCCATACCTACAACAACACGTGTCTGATCACTTGATTCGTTACGAATTCCGATCTGGCCCTGCATCTTTTCTCTGATTGCCTTAAGCTCTTCTAGAGATTTCATGCTATATCCTCCTTAATTACTTAAAAAATTATAATACTTTGGCTGGAGGATATTATCCTCCTTAATTACTAATAAAATTTACAAGAACTTGGGAGGAGGATTTATCCTCCCTTAAATACTAATAAAGTTTACAAAGAACTATAATCCTGATCTATATAGCAAAATGTAGTCTCGATGGTTCATAGTTATTCGCTTTTATGTTTTCACAGGCTTTACATGCGTTACGTATTCCCCCGATATGTATAGCCTTTTCGTTTTTCCGTAGCATCTGATTTTCGGCTGCCGGTTTAGCAGTAACTCAGATTAGTACGGGTTACACTGAACCTATGGCTGAACTGTCATATAAGACATCCGCCGTCTGTCTCGTGTTGATTCTCAGCTAGATATTCTTTGATATATGCAGCAACTTCCGGAGAATTTAACGGGATATCACTCAGAATTTGCCTGAATTCACGGGTATCCAGTGTAAACTCCTTATCATCAAAACTGTACGAATAAAGGAAATCAATCTGCGGATTCAAAGTAATTAAAGTCAACATGGTGCTGTTCATATCGCCAAGGGGCATACGGTCGATGTGTGATAATCCGAACTCTGCAGTTACTGTAGTACCGATACCCGGAGTTGATTCTATCTGAAAGCTTCCTCCGGTGCTTAATGCTGCCATCTTAAAAAATGGAACACCCAGTCCCACCTTTCGGGTAGTCCTTGTGGTAAAGAAGGGATCCTCGACCTGCTTAATCTGCTCCTCGGTCATTCCGCAGCCATTATCGGCAATTATAATCTTCAGTGTATCCAAGTCTCTTATTATCTGTATTTTAATTTCAATCAGACTGGCATTTGCCCTGATTGAATTGTTAGCGATATCCAATACATTAAGAGAGATTTCGGTCATCATAATTATTCGTATTTAGCTAAGATGCCCTCAAGATCATCAACAGATAATTTGCCGTATACGTCCTCGTTGATGGTCAATACAGGTGCGAGTCCGCATGCGCCGATGCAGCGGCAGGACTCTAAAGAAAACTTTCCGTCATTTGTGCATCCGCCATCCTCTATACCGAGCATTTCCTGAAGCTTGTTGAATAAATC
Source organism: Bacillota bacterium (assembly GCA_023436065.1). Lineage (GTDB taxonomy): Bacteria > Bacillota > Clostridia > Lachnospirales > Lachnospiraceae > Mobilitalea. Next base: position 97,044 of record JAEZKU010000067.1, on the reverse strand, counting down.
TCCGGAGCCCTTAACATAGCAAGCGGTTCCGAGACATACGGAAATGTTGTATTTCCCCTTCGGACTCAGTGAGAACTGAGAATAGAATGTTACGATACCGTAGACTTTTTCAAGCGGTACATTCATCTCGTTAGAAATAATAGTCTGAACTTCGATAGGAAGATAGCCGTAAATACCTTGTGCCTTTTGCAAAATGGGCATTAATGCGCCTTTTTCGTCTTTATGATCAGCAATAACTTTCAAAAGCGCGGCTTCCTGCTCTTTTGTTCCTGCAAAGGGGACTGTGTTAATCTGCGATCCCATTTTTAAACCTCCTTAAATATAAATTGTGTCGCCACAAACAGTCACATTATAACATAAGACTGTTAAAAAATCTACAAAAATTATTAACAACTATCTGGATTATAATAGAAAGCTATCTATGCAACATGTATAACAAGATGTTTATAATATTTTTAATAAATTAATTTAATTAATGACGGATTATTCACTCGTTGTATTTGCAGGAAAATTGTATTATAATGGAGCTACATCGCTATTTGATAATAACTTAATTTTGTATAGATGAAAGTAACGCGGATAAAAGAGGAAGGCAAAACTATGGATGATATGACGAAACAACTGTTTGAGGAAATGATCCAATCAGCTCCGGGTGGAGTTGCGAAGCTGGCAATGGATGATACACTGACAATCTTATATGCGACAGACACCTTCTATTCGACTGTAAGAACCGTAATGGATGATAAGACTCCTTCTATGCTGCTTCGTCTGGTATATTCTGCTGATGTGATCCATGTCACTCAACAGATTGCATCTCAGAAGAGCAGAAAGGATAATATGCTCAGTTTTAATTTTCGTATCCTGCAGCAGGATGGAAGCTTTAAATGGATAATGCTTTCCGGAAAAAGAATGCAGGAGATCCATCAGAGCGGGACAAAGTCAGTACCGGTTTTTGCATGTGTGGCATCGGATATTACGGATATCATGCAGCAGTATAAGAAGCTGGAGCAGAATGTGGAATATAATCGAGTCATAACGGATCTCTCCAAGGATCTGTATTTTGAATATGATATTGCAACAGATACGCTAAGTTTTACTGAGATATTCAGAGAAGTATTCGGTAAGGATGCCGTGATCCCGGGTTTTCGTAAAAAGCTGGAGAAAACCAAGATAATACATGCCGACGAATTACCTGCGATTATTAAGATTTTTAGCAGCATGATGAGCGGAAGAAAGCTGGCGAGATTTGAGCTTAGGATGATTCCGAAGAATAAACCTATCTGTTGGTACACCTGCTACGCGTCAATCATTATTGGTGAGAACAGGACACCCAGTAAGCTGGTCGGAAAACTGGCTCTCATGAATACAGTTGAGAAGGAAGAGACAGAAGCGGAATATGTTCCCGCCCTGGATGCCCTGACGAATGTCTGCAGTAAGGAATCTACAGAAATCATGATAAAAGAAGCTGCTAAAAAGCAGAGTCAGGATTCGCTTTCGGCGCTGCTGCTGATAGATATCAGGAACTATAAAAGTATCAATGAAATCAGAAAATCAATTCAAGGAGAAGATATACTGACTTCGATTGCGGCGATACTGAAGAAGAGTTTCCGTACGACGGATGTGATCGGCAGAATTGGACTGAGTGAATTTGCTATCTATCTCAAGGATATACCGACTGAGAGTATGGCATTGGATAAAGCTGAGAAGCTCTGCAGCGAGCTGGAAGCGCAGTATTCCTATTCGCACACCAAGAACGGGCTTGTGGTAAGCATCGGAATGACTCTTCAGAGGGGCGGGCAGGAATATGATATCATGATGGCGAATGCCAATGCAGCTCTGGTCATGGCGAAAAAGGTACCGGCCAGTTCCTTCGAGGTATTCAGCGGAACTATGAACAGTTAAGACATAACACTAAAACAGACAAAAGGACATGTCATCACAGCCGGACCTTTTGTCGGATATAGCGACTTTTTTAATATAACAGTAATTTTCAAGTATCACATTCCTATGGAGGTAAAAAATGATTATTGAGGACATTAGAGAAATATTAGGTGCAAAGTACATCGTGGGCGAGGAATGGAAGGACCACGAGGTGCATACAGCCTGCGGTTCGGATATGATGAGCGATGTATTGGCATTCATGAAGGATCAGTCGGTATTACTCACAGGACTCTGCAATCTTCAGGTAATCCGTACCTGTGAGATGATGGATATCGTCTGTATCGTATTCGTCAGAGGGAAAATGCCTGATGAAGCCATGATAGAGATGGCGAGAGAGAAAGGGATTGCCATACTCTCCACAGGTCACAGGATGTTTGCCGCTTGCGGAATGCTTTACGAAAAAGGCTTACGGGGAGGTCCGGACTACAAATGAGTAATGTGATAAAGATGTCCTACGAGGTGCCTGCCAATGATTTTACAAGGGCAGGAGAAGCCTCCAGCAGTCTGAAGAGCAGCTTAAAGAAGATGGGTGTAGATCCGGATGTTGTCCGCAAAGTGTCCATTGCCATGTATGAAGGGGAGATTAACATGGTAATTCACGCATCGGGCGGAAGGATCGATGTGACGGTCTCTCCGGAGGAGATTGAAATGATACTCAGGGACCAGGGTCCCGGTATTGAAGATATCGAATTGGCGATGCAGGCCGGTTATTCCACGGCACCGGATAATATTCGCAATCTTGGTTTCGGAGCAGGGATGGGATTGCCGAATATGAAGAAGTACACGGATGAGATGAAGATCGACAGTCAGGTTGGAGTGGGGACCACAGTTACTATGAAGATTAGGATGTCATAGGAAAGATTGTTAAATTTATGATAAACTTAAGAGCTAATTGTTACTTTTTTTGACGTTTTTGAACGGTTTAAGGGGGATTACAATGGGCAAATTTTTTACTTCGGTACGTTTAAAGGAAGACTTATGTATGGGATGCATCAACTGCATTAAACGCTGTCCTACACAAGCCATTCGGGTAAGAAACGGAAAAGCCGTAATTACGAAAGAGTTCTGTATTGATTGTGGGGAGTGTATCCGCATCTGCCCTCACCACGCGAAAGAGGCTACATATGATTCCCCTGAGATTATGAAGCAGTTTGAATATACGATAGCTCTGCCGGCACCCGCGCTATATGGTCAGTTTAACCATCTGGAGGACATTAACATTGTCCTGACAGCCTTAAAGAAGATGGGCTTTGACGATGTCTATGAAGTGAGCGGAGCAGCCGAATTGGTTTCTGAGATGTCAAGAAAATATGTTGCGGAGCATAAGGAACAATGGCCGATCATCAGTACGGCCTGTCCTTCTGTAGTACGCTTGATTCAGGTACGTTTTCCGAACCTGATAGAACATTTGCTTACGATCTGTGCACCGGTGGATCTTGCGGCCTCCATAGCAAAGGATAAGGCGATGGAGAAGACCGGACTTCCCAGAGAAAAGATAGGCGTTATCTTTATATCCCCCTGTCCGGCTAAGATGACAGCCGTGAAATCTCCAATTGGTATTGATCATAGTGAGATAGACGGTGTGCTTGCGATTAAGGAAGTCTATCCGATCCTCTTGCCGCTGATGAAACAAAGCATCGATGATGTGGAGGAGCTGAGTATTTCGGGAAGAATTGGAATAGGCTGGGGCAGCACCGGAGGAGAAGCCGGAAGTCTGTTAACGGATAATTACCTGGCTGCAGACGGAATAGAGAATGTAATCAGGGTACTGGAGGATCTGGAGGATCAGAAATTCGACCAGCTGGAATTCATAGAGCTGAATGCTTGTGCCGGTGGCTGTGTGGGCGGTGTTCTCACGGTTGAGAATCCTTATCTTGCCAAGGTGAAGCTGCAGAGACTCAGAAAATACCTTCCTATCGCCTGTTCCCATCTCGTCAGCGGTGCAAATACAAAAAATTTGTGGACCGATGATGTGAAATATGAACCGGTATTTAAGCTTGGCAAGGATATGAACGAAAGTATTGCCAACATGGCTAGGGTGGAAGAGCTCTGTGAGAAATTCCCGAAGCTGGACTGTGGGTCCTGCGGTGCACCAACCTGTAAGGCTTTGGCAGAAGATATCGTACGAGGGGTAGCAAACGAGCAGGATTGTATCCATATTCTCAGAGATTATATTCATAAGCTGTCCAGTGAATTATCAAAGCTGGATGTAAAAAAATAATGGATTTCATGAATGGAGTCTAAGGAAGGAAAAAACAGATGAAAGTAAAAGATTTAATTCAGGCCGGATGCTTTCAGTTACTCAGTGAAGGCGGTAATACAGATAGGGAGATATCAGTGCCGTTTTGCTGTGACCTGCTGAGTATAGCAATGGGAAAGATGCCTGCGAACTCTGCCTGGGTAACGGTCATGGGAAATGTCAATACCCTTGCAGTGACCACTCTTGCAGACGCTTCCTGTATCATACTGGCTGAGGGAAGTCGTCTGGATGATACTGCATTGGCGCGTGCGAAAGAGCAGGAGATCACAGTGTTCCTGACGGATCTCCCGATTTTCGAGGCAGCGCTGATCGTATATCAGAAGCTACATGCTTAAGCTCTCTTATGACCTGCATATCCATTCCTGCCTGTCTCCCTGTGGTGATGAGGATATGACACCGGGTAATATTGTCGGCATGTCTGTAATCAAGGGTCTGGATATCATTGCGGTAACGGATCATAATACCTGTAGGAATTGTCCTGCGATACTGAATCTTGCAGAGCAGTATGGTATTATAGCAATTCCCGGAATGGAGCTGACCACCATGGAGGAGGTACATGCCCTATGCCTGTTTGCAGAGCTCGAAGATGCACTTAGGTTTGGCGAGTATGTCTCTGACAAGCTGATGAAGATACCGAATGATGAGAAGGCCTTTGGCAAACAGGAGATTTGCGATGAGGAGGATCAGGTCATCGGTACAGAGCCGTATCTGCTGATTAACGCCACAGATATCTCCTTTGATGATCTCGGGAAGCTGATGAAGGAATTTCAGGGCATCTATATTCCGGCACATCTAGATAAGAATTCGAACAGCCTGCTGTCTAATCTTGGTTTTATATCACCGGATGCTGACTTTGCAGTGGCTGAGCTGGCGGATATCGGGAAGCTTATGAAGCTTTCTGAGGCAAACCCTTATCTGAAGAGCTGTAATATCATTACCGACTCGGATGCACATAGTCTTGGAAGGATCAATGAGCCAATCAATTATCTGTTCTGTGAAAGCAGAACCAGGGAAGCCATCCTTCATGCATTGATTACAAAAATATAGGATAGGAACTCATTATTGAGCTCCTATCCTTTGTTTTATACCCTCAGAAGCTTAACAGTTTTATGGAACTTTACAGGTTTCTCTTGTATCAGCTTCATCTAAATCAAAGAGTTTTCTATCGAATAATGCACTGATGGATAGAATGGTACCCGTGATACCGGTAACGATAAACATGGCGGCAATTCCTGAACCCGGCGCGTCTCCGACAATATTAATTAGAAAGTGCTTTAAACCGGTATTTCCTGCCATCAGGGGTTCAAAAACATAATCCGCCAAAAGACCACCGAACAGATACCCCATCGGGACAGTGCAAAACTGGAGGGTGGATCTTGTGGAAAAGACGCGTCCCTGCATTTCAACGGGGACAGTAGTTCTTAAGATGGCTTGTTGATTTGCACCGAGGAATGCAAGTGGTATATTTCCGATGAAGTTTGCAATAATCCACACAGCCGGACTTTGGGATACTCCTAAGGCCAGGTCACAGATGAAGAAGGATATGGCGCAACTGATAAAGATAACAGCGACCCTGCTTTTCGGAGGCTTCATGAAGGTTACGAGTATGCCGCCGAACAAGGTGCCTAAACTCACGGCTGAGGAGACAGCACCCAATACAAGCTTTCCATCCGGAAGTCTTGACAGAATCATTGCAGTGACTGTTGTCGTAATCCCACCGCCGCCGATATATGCGATCAGGTTGATCGCGGTAAAATACAGTATCAGCTTCAGAATTGCTGTATGCTTCTTTAGGAAGAGAAAGCCCTCCCTACAATCCTGCAAGAAAGATCTTCCGGCATGCGGATGCCCGTCTTCGTGTGCTACTGACTTGGGGTGAACCAGAACCGACAGTGTTGTAAATGCGATCAGGAAGGTCGCGATATCTGTGATCAGTACGATATTGATCCCAAAGAAGGTCATTAACGCCGTTGCGATTGCGGGAGTCAGAATACCGACCGCACTATCGGAAATGGACTGCAGTCCTCCTATTTTATGATAATACTTACCCGGTACCAGCTCAGAAACAGTTACGGTATTGGCGGGTGACTGAAAAGCACTCATGGTACTATTCAGCATATTGAAGAGATAGATATGCCATATCTCAAGGCGTCCGAACAGGATAAGCAGAAAGACTGACAAAGTTCCTGCGGCTGAAATGCTGTCACACAGCAACATGATTTTCTTTCTGTTATGTCTGTCTGCAAAGGTTCCGGCGATAAAACTGAGCAGAATCGCAGGCAGATAGGTACATACTGCCAGAAGGGAAACACCCAGTGCACTGTGATTTCTCTGATATACCCAGATCAGTAAGGCATAACTGGTCATGGAACTGCCCAGGTAAGATAAGCTTTGTGATCCCCATAACAATAGGTAAATTCTTAATTCTTTAATTGTATTAATAAATTGATTCATGTACTTTACTCCATTCTGATTTTTTCATTCTGTTCTCAGAGCAAAGTACGTCACGGGATGGTTAAATCATAGCTACATGCAGGCAACCATCCGAAACGGACTCTGCATGAAGAAAAGCAAGCTCAAGGAACATATGATCAAACATGAGCATGATAATCACCTCATTTCCTTATGTATCACATAACTATGTTGTATCAAAAAGATTGGTATTGGTCAAGATATTTTGAAATATGCACTGAACTATAAATTTCAAAACAATTAATTTCTGCCTTGCATCTATGCGATGAGATAATTATAATATGGTATATTATGACAGAAACTATTTTACAAATGTATGAAACAAATGTGCAACTGACAGTGAACTGAATTAAAGGGGGAGCGTTATGAGAAGTTATACCATATATCAAATCGATTCATTTACTAAGGAAAAATTCACCGGGAACCCGGCTGGGGTAGTAACCCATGCAGAGGGGCTATCAGACTTTGAGATGCAGAAAATAGCCAGAGAGCTGAACAATTCAGAGACGGCCTTTATTTTTACTCCTAAGCATCCCGAATACGACCTGCATATCAGATTCTTTACTCCGACAAGTGAGGTCCCGATCTGCGGACATGCTACAATTGCGGCTCATTATGCCCGGGCTCTGGAGAACCGGCTTGAAAGCACAAGGGTTTTTCATAAGACAGGAGCCGGTATTTTGCCGGTAGATGTCGTGAAGAAGGGCGGGGATTATATGATTGTCATGACCCAGGGTAAGATAGAATACGGCGCAGTATTAACGGGAGATAATAAGGAGGAGTTATTGGTAGCACTGCAGCTTAAGGAAGAAGACTTACTGGAGGATTACGCCGTACAGATTGTCTCTACCGGCCATTCCAAGGTCATGATAGGAATAAAAAGCACGGATATGCTGCATTCCCTAAAGCCGAATTATGATAAGCTAGCGAGGTTAAGCCAGAGTATTCAGTGCAATGGTTATTATGTATTTACGAAAGCTTCGGAGGAAAGTGATATACTGATACACGGAAGGATGTTCGCTCCGGCTATCGGTATCAATGAGGACCCGGTTACGGGAAATGCCAACGGACCTCTGGGTGCATATCTGGTACACCATAATCTCGTACGACATGATGGTAAAACCTTCAAATTCAAGGCGATGCAGGGAGAGGCCATCGGCAGAACCGGTATCATAGAGGTCGAGGTCGCAATCGAGGACAAGGAACCTTCAAAAGTAATGATATCCGGCAGTGCAGTTGTTGTATTTCAGACGGAAATATCACTAAACGATTGAAATTCAGGAACGATGTGTTATAATCTTCAAGAGAAGCAGATTAGTTCGACAGTGCAAGTGAGTTTTATAAGCTTGCTTAATAAAACGTATTTGTGCTGTCGAAGAAGTGCAATATGATCCTGCTTGATAAGAGATGAGACCTACAATATTTTATATAAACAAAGGAGTTTATAACCATGGATTTAATTGATATCAGAGAATTGTACCGTAACAAAGACCAATATATTGGTAAGAAGGTCAGTGTCGGTGGCTGGGTCAGAAGCGTAAGAGATTCTAAGACCTTTGGTTTTATTGTACTGAATGACGGTACTTATTTTGAACCGCTTCAGGTCGTATACCATGACAGTATGGCGAATTTTTCAGAAATCTCAAAGCTGAACGTAGGCTCTGCCATCATTGTTAAGGGTCAACTGGTTGCAACACCCGAGGCAAAGCAGCCATTTGAAATCCAGGCCGAAGAGGTGATGATAGAAGGAACCTCTACCGCAGAATATCCGCTTCAGAAGAAAAGACATACTTTAGAATACTTAAGAACCCAGACACATCTTCGTGCCAGAACGAATACCTTCCAAGCGGTGTTCCGTGTTCGGTCCTTGATTGCTTACGCGATTCATCAGTATTTTCAGGATCGGGATTTTGTCTATGTTCATACACCCATCATCACAGGAAGTGATTGTGAGGGTGCTGGTGAGATGTTCCGCGTAACTACACTTGATCTGAACAACCTTCCAAGAACAGAAGATGGTACGATTGATACGACACAGGATTTCTTCGGTAAGGAGACTAATCTTACTGTAAGCGGACAGCTCAACGGTGAGACCTATGCGATGGCATTTAAGAATATCTATACCTTCGGACCGACCTTCCGTGCAGAGAATTCTAACACCACCCGCCATGCAGCTGAATTCTGGATGATTGAGCCGGAGATCGCATTTGCAGATCTTAAGGATGATATGGCGATGGCTGAGGGAATGCTGAAGTATGTAATCAAATATGTTCTGGAGCATGCACCCGAGGAGATGCAGTTCTTTAATCAATTCATTGATCAGGGCCTTCTGGAACGCCTTCAGGGTGTAGCAAATTCCGAATTTGGCCATGTTACTTATACGGAAGCAATCAGTATCTTAGAGAAAAACAATGATAACTTTGACTATAAGGTATCCTGGGGCTGTGACCTTCAGACAGAGCATGAGCGTTATCTGACGGAACAGGTATTCAAGAAGCCTGTATTTGTGACAGATTATCCGAAGGAAATTAAAGCATTCTATATGAAGCTGAATGAGGATAATAAGACTGTGGCTGCGATGGACCTGCTGGTACCGGGTATCGGAGAAATCATTGGCGGAAGTCAGAGAGAGGACGATTATGATAAGCTTGTGAAGAGAATGGAAGAGCTGGGACTGAAGAAGGAAGATTATGAATTCTATCTGGATTTAAGAAAGTACGGTTCTGCAAGACATGCCGGCTTTGGACTCGGTTTTGAGCGTTGTGTTATGTACCTGACCGGTATGAGTAATATCAGAGATGTCGTACCGTTCCCGAGAACTGTGAATAACTGCGAGTTATAGACATTGATATGGTAGCAATTAATAAAGGTCTGGACCGTTATGGTCCAGACCTTATTTAGACTAATCGTTATGTTTACTTTAATAATAGAAAACTATAATTATTTCTATTATTCAGAAATAGCACAATTATCTAAAACGAGATATTGTCCATCTGATACTGTGACCGGAGCACTTCCTGCTATTTCCACGCGTCCGTAATTTGGAATATTTCTATTGTCCTCCAAAACATAATAGGTACCATCTTTGTTCAAAAATTCATTGACGATATAATTACCTGCAGGGATATGAGTACCGACCTTAAACATTCCTTCCCCATAATTCTTAATGTCGGCCTTATCGATTGCAACCGCGTAAGCGTCTTTGATCAATAAGTATTCTCCCTTTTGAACGGTTATGATTGTATTGTAATTAAAAGCACTATCCTTAATAATGACGTATTGAACATTATCTTTCGATAATTTCATATATCCGGTTTCAGCAGTAGATTTTTTAATTAAGACATATTCACCTTCCGGGAGATCCGTTCCGACTTTATATAATCCATCGGGATATTCTATAACAGGTGCAGGCGTAGGTGTAGGTGTAGGCTTTACTAGATTACTGTCTACAACTGTAACGGTACAGACATATTCCTCTTCGCCAATCGTGGCAGTGATCTTAGCTACGCCCTCTTTCTTAGCTGTAACGATTCCGGATTTGTTAACAGTAGCCACAGATTTTTTACTCGTGGACCACAATACAGATTCTTTGCTACCTTGTATTTTCAGTTTTAGTGTGGAATCTACCTCCATAGTAGCTTTTTCCTTGCTGATAACCGCAGCGCTTGCACTGGCCGGTGCGAAAAGCAGGGTACAAAGAATTACGGTCATTAATATTGCTGATATTCTTTTCACTAAAATACCTCCCTTTCCATGAGCTTCCAAAATTAATTATAGTACACGTATTTCTTTTTGTAAACTATGAGTGGGGATAAAAATATATGCTATTTTGTGATTTGAAATGAATTGTCCGACATTAACAGGATACTGCTACCGGTTCTTGAAGAGTACATGTTTTACCTTGTCCAATGTGAATAGCAGGATCATGCCCAGAACTCCTACAGCAAGTACTTCACCGATACCGACTGTAAGCATCATGAACGGTATGGCATCCGGTATCTGATATGCATAGCGCAATACCCAGGGGATGATTAAGGCATTTGCGACAATCGGAGGGATGGGAACCAGGAACTTATACTTTCTCAGCTTATAGGACAGCAGAGCAGCTATGAGGGTTGCCAGAGAACCGAAAATCATGTCCAGGACATCGGCACCCGTCAACACTGCGCTCAGGAAGCATCCGATCGTGACTCCGGGGATGGCAGCAGGGGTGAAGAAAGGAAGGATGGTCAAAGCTTCCGCAATGCGGAATTGGATGGGACCGTAGCTGATCGGCTGGAATGCCAGTACCAGAACGGTATAGATGGCCGCAATAACAGCAGCCTCTGTGAGAAACAGAGTTTTTTTGTTGTTCATAATAATTCTCCTTTAGTTTTGTTTTACGTGTGGAAGGTCTCGAACACACGATAAGTTACTACACATACCCATAAAACGAGCTCTGCAGCGAAATATAATATAACTCATCTTGAGAGAAAATGCAATATATTTAAATACTACATTTTTAATTGTAAAATGGTGAAAAAAGGCTTAATATAAAAGGGAAAATAAAATTATGCATACATATACATCTGGCACAAACTTCATATATGCATTAGCCGGAAGACTAGCTTAAAATATGAAAGGAACGAGATAAATATGTATTTTCGGTATATCCATTATATCTGGCCGTTGATTATCTCTGCAGTATTCACTTTATCCTTGGGGATTTTTGTACTGTTCAAGCGAAGAAATTCAAAAGGCTTTACCAGCTTTATCATAAGCATGTTGGTCGTTACGATCTGGTGTGTGGGCAATACTCTCGAGATGTCGGGGATAGAATTGGAAACGAAGTTATTTTGGGCAAATATACAGTATATTGCCTACTGCTATTCACCTGTAACATTATTGTCATTATGTATGGAATTTACCGGATATGATAAGTGGCTGCGTAGCAAAAAAATATTATGGGCTGCTGTAGTACCGACAATTGTTTTAATACTTGTATGGACGGACAGATATCATGGATTAATAAGGTATAATATGCATTTGGTGTACACCGGAATTTTTTCGGTTATTGCAAAAGAATATGGACCGGTCTTTTATGTTCATGCGATATACTCCCACTTCCTTAATTTATTAGCCGTAATCCTTTTGATAAGAGAAGCTTTATTCCGGAAGACGATTTACCGAAAACAGGTAATTGCGCTATTGATCGGAATAAGTCTGATTGTATTACCGAATATCCTGTATATAACAGGTTTAAGTCCGATTAAAGAATTTGACATTACTCCGATTTTTTTCGGACCGGCAGGGTTGATTATTTACCTGGGAATTTTTAATTATAGAATGTTTGATTTAGTGCCATTAGCGCGCACTACGGTGATAGAAACAATGACAGTAGGAATGATGGTACTTGATTTACAAAACAGAGTACTAGACATTAATTCTGCTTTGGAGAAAATTGATGGTCTACCGGCTACAGAAATTTTAGGAATGAGTGTAGAAGTGGCCTGCAAGAACATTCCTGAACTGGTGAAAGCCTGCATGGATGATACCGTAACCCATACTGAATTTACGATACAAACCAATGCGCTTCCAAAAGTATATGAAGTATGGCTTTCCCCACTTACCAATAAGCAAGGCATACAATTAGGAAGATTGGTAGTAATCTATGAAATAACAGAAATAAAAAGAGCTCAGCAGATTTTTATAGAGCAGCAATGGACGAATGCTGTTAACAAAGAAAGGGAACGGTTAGCCCGGGATTTACACGATAATCTCGGTCAGATTCTAGGGTTTATTAATCTTCAGACTCAGGGGATCCGCCAGGAACTTTCCGGTGTGAAAGCTGATCAGGTAGATGGTATATTAAGAGAACTGAATAAGTTGATTGATGTTTCCCAGTCGGCGCATACTGAATTAAGAGAATATATCAATAATATCAGATCCACCTCCTATATGGGCAAGGATTATGCTTTGGCGATAAGCAAGAAACTATCTGCCTTTGAAGAGCAGTCAAATGTAAAAGTAAAACTGAAGGTCATCGGAGATTTGAATGATGAAATACTAAATTGGAATATACGCCTTAACGTGATTAATATATTGAATGAAGCCTTGAACAATGTCAGAAAACATGCAGAGGCAGAAACAGTGACGGTTACATTTATACATACTCCGGAGAAACTGAGTGTATCTATTGAGGATAACGGAAAGGGATTTGAATTATCGAAGGAGCTTAATACAAAAGTGACTTTCGGATTGGATATTATGAGAGAACGGGCATCAGAAATCGGAGGAAGTATCATTATTAAATCAACTGTTGGCAAAGGAAGCCGGATTGAATTAAAGGTTCCGCTAAAGGAGGAGAAAGAAAAAAGTGCAAAAGAAATTAATGCTGGTTGATGATCACTCATTATTTATGGAAGGCCTTCAATATCTTTTGGAAACCTACGGAGTTGATGTTGTCGGAACCGCAAAGGATGGTAGGATGGCAGTAACTAAGGCAAGGATCCTAAAACCGGATATCATTTTAATGGATGTCAGAATGCCGGAATGCAACGGCTTGGAGGCATTAAAGCAGATAAAAGCAGAAATGCCTGATGTCAAGATTGTTATGCTGACTACCTCTGAGGATGATGCAGATCTGTTTAATGCAGTGAAGTATGGAGCCTCAGGATATCTGCTGAAGGACACGGATGCCAAAACACTGATCAGTATGCTTCGTGATCTTGATAATGATGATGATCCCCTTCTTTCACCGGGTCTTGCAGCTAAGATACTGAATGAGTTCAGACGTAACAGTATACAGGCTAATATGTCCTCGCAGCAATTATCGGATGCAAAAGAAGAAAGTCTTACTGATAGGCAATTAGAGGTATTGGAGATGGTAGCAGCAGGAAACACCTATAAAGAAATCGGTGACTGCTTAGGACTGACGGAACGAACTGTAAAATACCATATGGGGAGAATTCTTGAAATATTACATCTGGAAAACAGAGCGCAGGTGATTGCATATGCCGGTCGTAAGGGGCTGATTGACGAGAACAACTAAATAATGAATATATACTGTCTAAAAGTACAGTCCCAGCTTAATCGGACTGTACTTTTTGTTTTTGTAAGACTGTACTACGATACATTGAGAGATTATGTCGAACGCTATATAATAATAACAATTAAAGGCAGTGGGTTAATTAATTCATATGATTGAGGGTATCGATGATGATGCTGAATGAGGAAGAGGTATATATACTGCCCTATGACAAAGAGGCAGATAAGAGAATACTTTATTCGCCAATCCGTGGTTTTGTTGAACTGATTGATCAAAAGGATGCGTATGTGATTGAGAGCAGTATCAATAGTTCCAAAAAGGATATCCTGAGCATTGGAATCATAGGAAAAATAATGGAAGCTATGAAGAAAACCCCGGAGAAAGACTTAAATGTGTTTCAGAATGGTTTTCCGACGTTGAATATAGATTTATCCAATGGATGTAATCTAAGATGCATCTATTGCTATGCAGGGCGTGGCGGAGCGTGTGCAACGTATCAAAAAAAAGAAAGTATAGATAAGATTATAGCCGCTTATTTTCAATATCTGCACCAGCTTCCTGAGTATCATTTGAACTCAATCTGTCCAATCGTGTTTTCTAATGATGCAGAACCAACCTTTTCTCCGGAGCTGCTTCGATATACTGTGAGCAGGATTAAGGAAAAGGCATTGGAGCACCACTTAAAACCGCAATTTTATATGCCTACCAACGGTGCATTTAGCGATAGCCTATGTAACTTTATCATAGATAATTTTCATGGCGTTTCAATTTCTTTTGACGGTTTGGAGAGAATACAGAATAAACAACGTCCGTTTGCCGATGGAAGCCCTTCCTATGAGAGGGTATACCGGAATGCAAGGTATATATACAGCAGTAATATAAAGACAGGGTTTAACATAGTTGTAACAGCAAATAATCTGAACTGTATGAGAGAAACCGTGAAGTACTTTGATCAACACTTTCCCGGTGCATCAATATCGTTTAGCCCGGTGAACCTTTCCGGGAGAGCACTGATAGAAAAAGCAGAGCTAATGATAGATTATACCGAATACCAGAGTAAGCTTATGGAATGCCTGGATTATGCAAAAACGACTACCATCAAAATTTTTGACAAATATTACAGGGATTACCATCACCCAAGAAGACATTATTGTTCCTCGACAGCCAGACCTAATTGGAATGTCAATCTGCAGGGAGAAATTTTCGCCTGTATGGAATCAAAAGAGGAAGGAATGCAAATAGGGAAGATTGATTTATGTACCGGTGAGCTGAGACTTGATGATAAACACATACAATCCCTGAGATCATATACCGTTGATCAAATTAGTAAATGCCGGGATTGCTTTGCAAAGTATTTATGTGCCGGTGGATGCAAAATCAGAGCTTCGTCACAGGCAAAGGAATGTGACAGGATCCGTCTAAAGTGTGTGCGCCTGATTAATCTTGCTTATGAAGAAGAGCAAGTACTTAAAACAGGGCAGGCATTATTTAGAATAGATTAAATAAGGAGGTATTAGTATGAGTGATTCTATCAAAAAGCTGGTTGAGGTTGTAAAGAAGGATGAAGGTATGGCGAAGAAATTCAAAGCCTGCACAACTGCTGAAGAGCAGTCAAAGCTCGCAAATGAGCTTGGTTTTAGCATTTCTGCAGATGAATTCAAAGAATTCAATAAGAGCATCCCGGATGATCAACTGGATAATGTCGCTGGTGGTGGTTGCGGATTAAACTTCTTTTTCGGATAACTAGATTTATTAAGCAAAATATTTATTTTTAAGGGAATATTATCATCTGCCTTATAAGTGCGCATGGTCAGTAGTGATTGTGCGGGGATGGTAGTGTTCCCTTATATTCATAATTCATCGAGAGAAAGGATGAACAGGAAGGTTGAAGCTGATTTTAGTATATACACTAAAATGCAATGCCGCATGTAAGATTTGCTGTTTTCATTGTGACCCGACACAGAAAGAAAAGATGGATTTTGATGCTGCCAAGGATTATATCAGACAGGCTGCTGACAGCAAAATAATTGACGAGATCAGTATTACCGGCGGAGAAGCCCTGTTATACAAGAATGAGGTTATGGAGCTGATTGCACTTAGTTCCAGCTATCATTTAGCCATCTACTTAACAACAAATGCATACTGGGCTAACAGTGTTGAGAATGCCTATCAGATGTTAACAGAACTAAAAAGTAAAGGGGTAACCCTTATCAGAATCAGTACAGACGAATTTCATGCGGACTACATACCGTATCAAAATATAGAAAATCTGATTAATGCAAATAAAAGAATTAACCTGCCTCTGAGCTTTCAGAGTGTGATCACAAAGAAAACAACAGTGGAGCAGCCCCTGGAAAAAAAGCATACGGAATACACCTGGGAGAAGGGCATTTGCCAACCGATTGGCAAAGCAGAGGAGACAATTCCCTGGGAGGATTATATCTATATTGATTACAGTGGTAAATGCACCTTTGCGGATACCCTGACTATTATGCCCGATGGTAGTGCCTATCCCTGCTGCAGTCAGGGACTGGATATGAACAAACTAAAAATTGGTTCGGCAAAGGAAAAAACTCTGAAGGAATTGATCAAAGCAAAAGAAGAAAATGATTATCTTATGGTGATAACTAATATTGGACCAAAGCTTTTAAAGGAAAAAGGAGAGATAAACGGAAATTATCTCAGCCGAATTCGAAATGATTATGTTTCGATGTGTGACCTATGCCATGAAATAGCATCGGATTTATGCTATCTGGAAAAGATGGATCACATCATTAAGGAGACGGCATGCCGCTTCAACTATAAGAAACTGTTTGATCTGCATACAATGAAGGCATAGATTCTGTGAGATCATCATGTAAATTGGAGGTTAACATGATTATAAATAAGAGTAGTAATGATGGGAAGCTAATCATCAATCTGGAGGGAAGACTGGATACAACTACAGCACCCCAGCTTGAGGCAGAGCTTAAGTCTTCCCTCAATAATATAGCAATTCTTGAATTTGATTTTGCAGGCCTGGAATATGTGTCCTCTGCCGGACTTCGTGTCATTCTTGCTGCACAGAAGGTAATGAATAAGCAGGGTGAAATGATAATCAGGAACGTAAATAGCACTATAATGGAAGTGTTTGAAATTACAGGCTTTGTAGATATATTGACGATAGAATAAGAAGGATACTATGGGTCAAGCTGTTTTGGATTTTACAACAATTAAATTAGTTGATAAAGATAGAATTGATAACCTACGGAGGAGTTACGGGCATACGTTATCATCCCATGCTTTTTCCTCTCTTTATCTGTGGAAGGATATCATGAAGCTCAAGGTCTATCTTTCTGATAAGCTGTTTTGTGTAAAATGCGAACAAGAGAACACAAATGAGTATTTCTTTCCTTGCGGAGCGGAGGAGGAAAAACAGTTTTTTATCTCTAAACTACTGGATAAGGAAAAGCTTTCTTTCCGGTATCTGAGGGATGAGGACAGAGAATTTCTGGAGAAGTACTTTCCGGGGAGGTTTCATTTTGTAAGTACACGTGATGATTGGGAATACATCTACGACAAGGAGGAGCAGGTCAGACTGAAGGGAAGTAGCTTCAAGCATCTGCGTTCCAAGGTACATAGAGGAGAACAAAGCTATCAATGGACAATTACGAAGTTGTCTAAGAAAACCATTCCGCTTGCAGCGGAGGTTGCAGGAAAGTGGCATACAGAAATAAAGCATAGTAGGGGAAGCATCGATATCAGTGCCACGCTGAATGCGCTGAAATTCTTTAAAGAGCTTCAATTGTCCGGCATTCTTATGCTGGATGGCGATAAGCCGCTTGCGTTTGCTTTAGGGACGGCGATCACAGAAGATACCTTTGATCTGCATATATCAAAAACTCTTGAGGATGATATTGACTGTTATCTGAAATGGGAGCTTTTCAGACGGCTTCCGGAAAATATACGTTACATAAACAGGGAAGAGGATCTGGGAATAACCGGCCTGCGATTGCACAAAACACAGATGAAGCCGGTTCGCTTTAATGAATTATGGAAGGGATGGACTGTAAAAGAATGAAAAACAGAGAACCGGATGAAAAGTATAAATTCTTTACCAGTCGTATGTTCTACCGCTTCCTAATTCCTTCTATGGTTTCATCCATTGGATTATCGTGGGGTAATATCGTAGACGCTCTCGTAGTAGGTGCAAAAATGGGTGAGACAGGTCTGGCAGCGATTGGTCTGATTACGCCTGTCTTTATGATTTTTAATGTAATGGATTTGGGAATTGCAATCGGAGGTTCTGTAAAGTACAGCAGACTTTTGGGGGAAGGGAATGCACAGGCAGGAGTCCGTGATTTCAATCAGATGCTGTATGCGACATTATTGATTAGTTTGCTAAAGGCTTTGCTGGGATGTATGTTTCTTCCTTTTATTATGAGGCTGTTGGGAACTGACCCTTTGGATGGAGATTTATATGTAGCTGCTTCTTCCTACGCCAGAATACTATTTATGTCAGCTCCACTTTTCTTTCTAAATGCTCTTTTCTATTTCTATATTCGATGTGATGATAATCAGAAGCTTGCAAGTATAGGTTTCATTATCGGAAATATCGTTGATATCATCTTAAATTTTGTGTTCGTAATTTCATTTCGTATGGGCGTAGAAGGTGCTGCTCTGGCAACGGTAGTTGGAAAATCTGTGGCAATCTGTATTTACCTTCCTCATCTGCTTAGTAAACAAACAATGCTTCGTTTTGTGTTAATCAAACCGGACATAAAGCTGATATGGGACAATTTCAGGAATGGTTTTTCCTCTTCTTCACGATATTTATTCCAGTTCTTATTGTTTATCATAATGAATTATTTGCTGATGCATATAGGTGGAAAAGACGGATTGGCTATTTTTAACGTTACCGTTAATTTTTCTTATATACTGTTTGCCGTGTATGAAGGCATTGGTTCAGGTATACAGCCGTTGGTCGGCACATTTTACGGGGAGAAGAATAGAAAGGCTATGAACCTCACACTTTCTTTGGCGCTTCGCTGGGGTTTACTACTGGGTACGGCTGCGGCTTTGACGGTGGGGATATTAGCAGTCCCTATTTGCTCTTTGTTTGGACTGTCAGAAGCTAACATGGCGCTTGGAACCGTTGCAGTACGATTGCTTTGTATCAGTACCGTCATCGGCGGTTTCTCTATTGAAATGAGTTGTTATTATCAGGCAATCGGGAAGGATAAGCTGGTATTACTGATCAATTTCTTAAGAACCTTTGCATGCTTTCTGATCTTTGCCCTTCTATTTGCGACCTTCGGTATCAAAACGTTCTGGTGGATATTCCCTGCCACGGAATTGGCTTCTCTCATCCTATGGGGTTTATGGAAAGGTTACCTGGACAGGACGAATGAAAGCTCAGGTGAAGTGCTGAAGGAAGAGCGTATTTTGAGCAAAATGATTGAAAAAAAAGAGGACTTCAGCCTGTTGACTACCGAGGTGGAAACATTTTGCACCAGATGGAGTGCAAGCCATGCGCAACAGTATTTTGTCAGTCTTACAGTGGAAGAGATATGTCAGGCAATTATTTTACATGGTTTTTCAGACCTGGAGAATGGTTATATTGAGCTTACGCTGATTGCATATGAGGATAGTTCCTTTGAACTTCATATCAGAGATAATGCGGTAAGCTATAATCCGTTTGATATGAAAACAATGAGGATCGGGAATGACAGCGATGAGGGGATGGAAAGTATCGGTGTGCTTTTGATCAAAAATAAAGCCAGAGAATTCTTTTACCGGAGATATCAGGGCTTTAATACATTGACAGTAAAGGTGTAAGGGGAGGATGGGATGGATTATCATATTGTTTGGGCGACACAGATCATGACCGGACAAGACGAAATAAACAGCCTAAAAGATAATAAATTTGAAAAAAGGCAAATCCTGTCTGAACTGAAAGCAATCTGGAGGGAGTGCTTTCGGGACTCGGATGAATATATCGATTTTTTTCTCAGACACCGTTTTACCGCAGAAAATACCATCCTTGCGATTTACAATCAGCAGATTATCGGATCGATATACTTATTGCCTGTGACAATTCATACAGAACAGGGAGAGCTTCCGGCTGTATTCGGATATGCACTTGGTGTGCGAAAGGCGTTCCGGGGACAGGGAATCGGTATAAAAATCATAGACCTTATCCGCCGCTATTGTGATGAAAATAATGCGAGCTATCTCTTTTATCCTGCCAATATAGGGTTGTCAGCATATTATAAGAGAATCGGACTAAAAGAGGCCGGCAATATCAGAGTATGTATTTTTCATTATTCAGGGAAGGAACAAAGAAGGGATGTAAGGATTACTGACATTACATCACAGGAGTATACCGGATTACGGAATACTTATTTGCAAAACTCGATTTATGCAAAATGGGATGAGGCAGCAATAGCTTATGCTCTTGCAGAAAACAGCTTTTGTGGCGGATTCTGTAAAAAGCTTGAGTATCGGAATAAGGAATATGCCATTTTGGGGTGTGTAATGGATGAAAAGCTGTTGATTACAGAGGCAATCCTTCCGGATAATTTGATTTCTGAGCTATTTCCGATCATAGCATCGTATTTTAGGAAACCGACCATTACTGCATATTTACCGGAAAGCAGTCATTGTGTGGGGACAGTAATACCCTGGATTATGGGTTATAAGGCTGATATCCTCAAAAAGGGATACTGTGGACTTTTGCTAAATTAATGACCCTATCGGGCCTAAGGAAGTTGAGGTTGAAATTATGAAAATGTCACTAAAGTTTAAATCCATTGTAGCTATGATGCTGTTTGCTGCATTACTGTCATTTACGGCAATCCTGATTAGTTATAGCATTTACAGTAACACCATGGATGAACATTATAAAGCAAATGCTATGAATATTGCCAAGACAGCCGCATCTCAGATGGACGGAGATAAAATTGGTGACTATATAACAAGGTTGGAGGCACTGGATAAGAAGGATGCGGATTATAAGGAACATATTCAGAAGATTAAGGATGATGAATATTATCATATGCTTAATGTCCTGTTTGATATAAAGGAGAATAATGATATCTTATATCTCTACGTTGAGACGGTCTCGGTAGAAAAAGTAGTATATATTTTGGATGCCGATGAAGAGGGGTCAGCCTGTGAGCTGGGTGATACATATCCGCCGGCAGAAAACAGCCGTATATATTTTGATACGCTTGAAGCCGGAATACCTGCATTTATCACGAATACAGAGAAGTTTGGTTGGCTGTGTACGGCCGGTGCCCCTATTTTCGATAGCAACGGTAAGGTAGTTGCACTTGCTTTTGCAGATGTATCAATGGATGAGGTTATGTCAGACCGGTATCACTTTCTGTTGCTCATCTGTATTGTGCTGATCATTGCTGCTGCAGCGGCAACGGCAATCGTCATAGCTCTTATCCGTCGCTATGTTGTATCTCCGATCAATGCACTTTCGGAGGCCGCAGCCCGGTATGCTTCCGGCAAAGACAATAATAGTATGGAGATAGCAAAGGAGTCCTCCTTTACCGGATTGAATATACATACCGGTGATGAAATACAAAACCTTTCTGAAGCAATTAAGACGATGGAAAAGGATATCAACCATTATATAGAAAATCTCACCCGGGTAATGACGGAAAAGGAACGTATTGGGGCTGAGCTTAATGTAGCTACACAGATTCAGGCCTCTATGCTTCCGTGCATTTTCCCCGCATTTCCGGAGAGAGAGGAATTTGATATTTATGCAACGATGCAGCCCGCCAAAGAGGTAGGTGGTGATTTTTATGATTTTTTCCTGATAGACAGTGATCACCTGGCATTGGTAATCGCGGATGTGTCTGGAAAAGGAGTTCCGGCTGCATTGTTTATGGTGATTGCCAAGACCCTGATTAAGAATCAGACACTGGCAGGTATGGAACCTGCAGATGTGTTTACCGCGGTCAATACACAGCTTTGTGAGAATAATGATGCAGGAATGTTCGTGACCGGATGGATGGGAATACTCGAGATTTCCACCGGAAGATTTACCTATGCCAATGCAGGTCATAACCCTCCGCTTATCAGGAAGAAGGATGGCGAGTATGAATATCTTAAAGCACGTGCCGGATTAGTACTGGCCGGTATGGAGGGAATCAGATACAGGCAGTATGAGATTATGCTGGAGCCCGGGGACGGGTTATATCTGTACACGGATGGTGTAACAGAAGCTACGAACGAAGAAAATACGCTTTACGGCGAGGACAGGCTCAGAGACATTTTGAACCGCCACAAGGACGACACACCGCAAATGCTTCTTCAGGTGGTTAAGGAAGATATTGATGCCTTTGTAAAGGATGCACCGCAGTTTGATGATATTACAATGCTTGCACTTATTTTTGAGAACGGAGGACACCATGAGTAAATGTAAGTTTCCCGCAAGACCCGAAGAACTGGACAAAGTGCTTCAGTATATTGAAGAAAGACTTGATTCTATCGGTTGTTCGATTGACAGTAAGCTTCAGATTAGTGTTGCGGTAGAAGAAATCTTTGTGAATATTGCACATTATGCATATCCGGATAAGGATGGAGAAGCTGAGATATGCTTCAGTTACCTGGATCAGTCCAAAACCATTATAATTAGTTTTATTGACAGCGGTATTCCGTATAATCCGCTGGATAAGGAGGAGCCGGATCTTACGCTTTCCGCTGAAGACAGAAAAATCGGTGGATTGGGGATTTATATGGTAAAGAAAAGCATGGACAGGGTTATGTATGAATATAAAGAGGGAAAAAATCATCTGACTATCATAAAACAGATCTATTTTTAAAGATTAGATATAGATGGAGGGAAAATAATGAAGGACAATCTATTTCGGAAATCCAGTATTGACAGGATCAGTTCACCAGAGCAGCTCAATGATTATATCAAAGTTACAAACCCAAGCATATGGATCGTTCTTATGGCTATTCTTATTCTTCTGGCATCAGTCATCGTCTGGGGTGTGATTGGAAGCCTTCCGACAGAAATTACAACCTCAGGTTTTGCTAAGGATGGTAAGATTGTTTGTTATCTTTCGGAAGGTGATGTAGCCAAGGTGAAAAGTAATATGCCGGTAAAAGTAGATCATATGGAGGGAACCATAACAGCTGTTGCAGCTTCGCCAATGTCCCTCGAGGAAATCAGTGCGAAGTATTCCGACTATACAATTTACTTACTAAATCTTAACCAATGGAATTATGAAGTCATCATACAAGCAGATGGTACTGTGGAGGGTAACGTTCCGGTTTCCATTGTTACAGACAGCATTAAACCGATACAGTTTCTATTAAATTAGAATGCTTCTAAACAAAATGGTCATCGGATATGCCGGAGTATACATAGGAATGGGGTAAATAATAATGGCAGCAGATAACAAACAAAAAGTAAAGAAGCCCTTAACGAAGGGTTATGCTAAAGTTCCGATAATCATGCAGATGGAGGGGCTGGAATGCGGTGCGGCATCACTGACTATGGTACTTGCGTATTATGGAAAATGGCTCCCGTTAGAGCAGGTCCGAGCTGATTGCGGGGTATCCAGAGACGGTGCCAGTGCTAAGAATATCTTAGTGGCGGCCCGTAACTATGGGATGTCTGCCCAGGGCTTTCGTTTAGAACCGGAGGATTTGAAGAAGGAGGGTAAATTCCCTTGTATTATTCATTGGGAGTTTAATCATTTTGTAGTACTGAACGGCTTTAAGAAGAACGGGGCTGTGATTAATGATCCGGCCAGGGGAACGGTTACGGTTTCAATTGAGGAATTTGATAAGGCATTTACGGGAATATGTTTGATGTTTGAACCTACCGAGGACTTTGAACCCAGCGGAAAGCCAAAGAGTATGATGGGCTTTGCAAAAAGGAGGCTACAGGGAACTGCAGCAGCCTTCCTGTTTGTAATTCTGACTACTCTGGTCACATCGCTCACGGGTATTATTAACCCCGGATTTTCAAGAGTCTTCATGGACAGGCTATTGACCGGTCAGAACCCGGACTGGTTGTATCCGTTCCTATTCGGAATGCTTGGAGTTGCTGTGATACAGATTGTCATTGCTGTGATCAGAGCGGTCTATCTTTTAAAAATTCAAGGAAAGCTTGCGATTGTAGCTAACGCGGGTTTCCTTTGGCATGTGCTTTGTTTGCCGATGGAATTCTTTTCACAGCGCTTGGCGGGGGATATCGCTTCCAGGCAAGCATCCAATGAAGGCATTGCTTCCCTACTCATAAATCAGCTGGCACCCATGGTATTGGATTTCTTTATGCTGATATTCTACCTTGTGGTTATGCTTCGTTATAGTCCCATACTTACCGCAGTGGGTTTGGCCTCAATTATTTTGAATCTGATTGTGGCAGCGCAGATATCCAAAAAACGTATTAATATCACACGGATTCAGATGAGGGATGCCGGTCTTCTTGCAGGAACTACAGTGGCTGGGATCGAAATGATTGAAACGATCAAGGCAAGTGGTGCGGAGAACGGTTTCTTTGCAAAGTGGTCAGGCTATCAGGCCTCTGTTAATGCACAGAATGTCAGATATGTAAAGCTAAACCAGTATTTCGGTACCGTTCCGGGGATCGTATCTTCGATTGCCAATATCGTAATTCTGATTATCGGAGTCTATCTTACGATGAAGGGCCAATTTACCGTAGGTATGATATTGGCTTTTCAGGGGTTTATGGTATCCTTTAGTGCCCCGGCTAAAAATCTGATAGCGACCGGACAAAGCTTACAGGAAATGCGTACGAATATGGAACGAATTGAGGATGTGATGAATTATAAAGCTGATGTCACTTACAGGGAAAATGATATCAGCGAGGGTGCAACCTATGATAAGCTGTCCGGTAATGTCGTCATGAGGGATGTTACCTTTGGTTATTCCCGCCTCAAGGAACCTTTGATTGAAAACTTTAACCTGACATTAAAGCCTGGCAGCAGGGTTGCTTTTATCGGTACCTCGGGTTGCGGTAAATCAACACTGTCAAAGCTGATCTCCGGTCTTTATAAACCCTGGAGTGGTGAGATACTTTTTGACGGTAAACCAATCAGAGAGATAAACCATGAAGTATTTACAGGGT
The DNA here is from genome assembly GCA_023436065.1 of Bacillota bacterium. Lineage (GTDB taxonomy): Bacteria > Bacillota > Clostridia > Lachnospirales > Lachnospiraceae > Mobilitalea. The sequence goes on along the minus strand of JAEZKU010000067.1, from coordinate 72,240 downwards.
CAATTGCAGTAGTCGATCAGGATATCATTATGTTCCATGATACCATTGCTAATAATATTAAGATGTGGGATTCTTCCATAGAAGATTTTGAAATGATTCTTGCTGCACGTGATGCAAAGCTTCATGAGGATATCATGCAGCGAAGCGGCGGCTATCAATATAAGATTTTGGAAGGCGGCAAGGACTTTTCCGGTGGTCAGAGACAGAGAATGGAGATCGCAAGAGTACTTGCACAGGATCCGACCATCATCATAATGGACGAAGCAACCAGTGCGCTTGATGCTAAAACAGAATATGAGGTCGTGGAAGCTATTAAAAACAGAGGAATTACCTGTATCGTAATTGCCCATAGACTTTCTACCATACGCGACTGTGACGAAATCATCGTCATGAATAAAGGAAAGGTTGTAGAACGCGGGACGCATGAGGAATTGTATGCTAAGGGCGGTATGTATACACAATTGGTCACGAATGAATAACGGAGGATAGCATGGGTTGGTTTGATGAACAGATAAAACAGAGAATGAAAAACGATGAGGAGTGCTTTTCCGAAGCTTTTGCCACTATGTCCAGTGTTATCATGGGAAAGGATATCGCAGGGATTGCAGTAAAGGATGCAGGGAAAAGGACAAGGGATGCAATTGATGAGATATTAAATTATTATCATGTAAAACCTCAGGAATTGCCGGATAATCTGGAAGATATCAATGAGCAGCTGGAATATCTGCTTCGTCCGTCAGGAATTATGAGAAGAAGCGTAAAATTACAGGGGAAGTGGTACCGAGATGGTATTGGAGCATTCCTTGGTACAACAAAGCTGGGTGATACAGTAGCAATCATTCCATCCGGTTTTACCGGTTATACTTTCCATGACCATAAAAGCGGTTCTGATATCAAGATCAATGATAAGACTGCTAAATTACTTTCGGAGGAGGCAATCTGCTTTTACAAACAGTTTCCTCTAAAAGCTTTGGGTGTGAGAGAACTGATACGTTATATTATACAGACCTTGTCCGGCTCTGATTTTCTTATGATAGGGCTGGCAACACTGATCGCAACGTTGCTAGGTTTGTTCAATCCGTATGTCAATAAGCTTATATTTGAGAAGCTGATAAACAGCCAAAGCTTTCAGCTTATGATGCCGGTAACCTGTCTGCTTCTCGGCATTACCTTATCAACCGCATTAATTGACATAACCAAATCATTAATCAGGGCAAGATTACAGACAAAGATGGAGGTTACGGTTGAATCGGCCTTGATGATGCGTATCATGTCGCTTCCGGCTCACTTTTTTAAGAAGTATAGCGCAGGTGAGCTATACAGCAGATTCCAGTCTATCAAAGGATTGTGTAATGTATTTGGGGATGCAGTATTAACAACAGGATTGTCCTCTGTCTTTTCCCTTGTCTATCTGATACAGATATTCAATTACACTCCGGCATTGGTAATCCCCTCGTTGATTATCATTGTGACAACATTACTATTCTCTGCCCTTACGATGTTAAAACAGGTTAAAGTATCCAAGAAATCAATGGAGCTTAACGCCAGTATAAATGGTCTTGTGTATTCGCTGATATCCGGAGTGCAGAAGCTGAAGCTTGCAGGTGCAGAACGCAGATCCTTTGCCAAATGGGCTAATATTTATAAAGAATCAGCGAGGCTGCAATATGATCCGCCGACAATATTAAAGTTAAATACCGCAATATCTACTGCAATTTCACTCATTGGTATTATTGCCATCTATTACATAGCAGTTGTATCCCGGGTCAGTGTTGCTGATTACATGGCATTCAGTGCATCCTATGGTATGGTTTCCGGTGCGTTGACTGCGCTGACCGGTATGGCTCTGACAATAGCGAATATCAGACCTGTGGTCGACATGGTGAAACCCATACTTGAGGCAGTTCCTGAGATCTCTACGGATAAGAAGGTTGTTACCCGATTATCCGGAAGCATAGAGTTGAATAATATCGCTTTCCGCTACAGCGAGGATATGCCGCTCATACTTGATGACCTGTCGCTTAAGATACGCCCGGGACAGTATGTTGCTATTGTCGGGCAGACTGGCTGTGGAAAATCCACTCTGATGCGATTGATGCTGGGATTTGAGCAGCCACAGAAGGGGGCGATATACTTTGATGGTAAGGATTTGGCGGTACTTGATTTAAAGTCACTGCGCCGTAAGATAGGTGTAGTTATGCAAAACGGTAAACTGTTTCAAGGTGATATCTACTCGAATATTGTTATCAATGCACCTTGGCTGACACTGGCGGAGGCCTGGGAGGCAGCGGAGATGGCCGGTATTGCGGAGGATATCAGAAATATGCCGATGGGTATGCATACTCTAATTTCTGAAGGTCAGGGGGGCTTTTCCGGTGGTCAGAAGCAAAGACTTATGATTGCGAGGGCAATTGCACCCAGACCAAGGATATTAATGTTTGATGAAGCTACCAGCGCATTGGATAATCTGACTCAGAAAACAGTATCGGAATCTTTAAATAAGCTTAAGTGTACCAGAATCGTAATAGCACACAGATTATCTACGATAAAGCAGTGTGACCGTATTATCGTATTGGATAAGGGTAAAATTGTTGAGGATGGTAAATATGAAGAGCTGTTAGCGAATAATGGCTATTTTGCAGGTCTTGTGGCAAAGCAAAGGCTGGATTTGTAATTGCAGAAGCTGTTATAGCCGGAATTAATACTATAAGCAGAAATAGCTGTGTGTGTCTACCGGCAATGGGGAAGAAAATGATAGTGAATAATCTTATTTGAAAGGACGCATCGGGAAACTGGCCTTTGGTTGGTTCCTGGTGCGTTTTTAAATTTACAAATGGTGGATGATATGATTAGATTGGTCTATAGAGAATCAATCTGAAAATCAAGCAGTAAAGATGTAAAAAAATTTTAGTATACAGGGAACCAAAGGGCTTAACCAATTGTCCTATATCATATAGATCAAGAAAAGTTTCTGGAAGGAGAAGCAGATACGTGAAGAAAGATGAATTTTCCGATTTGGTGATTACATATCAGCAGAGCATGTATCGATTTGCTCTGGGAATAGTGAGAAACAGACAGGATGCAGAGGATGCATTAAGCTCTGCAATCGTGAAGGCATATGAACATCTTGCAAGTCTGAGGGACAAGGATAAATTCAAAGCCTGGATTATGACAATTCTGGCTAATGAGGCAAAAAATATTCTGTCTAAAAACAGCAGGGTTTGGCTGGTGGATGATGTGACTGTTTTTGAAGGAGAAGGGAAAGAAGATCAAAATGACGTATGGGACAGCGTTATGGAACTGGGAGAGCAGCACAGACAGATTGTCATCCTATATTATTATGACGGATTTTCAACCAGAGAGATAGCCGGAATATTAAGAATTCCGGAAGGAACGGTAAAATCAAGACTGAGCCGGGCAAGGCAGAACCTGAAAGAAATATTGCATTTGTAGGAAAGGAGGAATCCATAATGAACAAGAAAATAGACCGTGAAATAAGAATGAGATTATTGGAGCATGACATTACAATACCGGATTCCTGTAGTATAAGAATTGATGAAACGATCCAAAAACTTCCGGATCAAGAAAATAATATAAGGCATATAAAGCTTCGAGCGGTATTGGTGATTGCTACAGCTTGCATATTGGGAACAACATTAACTGCATTTGCGGCTATAGATTATGTCAGACAGAGAATGGAAGGCCTTTCTGAAGAGGAGAAGGACAGCTATAATGAAGGATTAGAGAGCTCTCCTGCGAATGCTGACAGTTATTCCAGGGAGCTCACGGACAATGAAAAAGAATTAGTGGAGGAATTGAGAGCTAAGTACGAAAAGGGAACATTTCCGGCTCAAAAGTTACCTGTCTATCGAACGCAGGCGGAGGCAGATGGCAGTACAGAGTTTTATTTTGTGGAGGATACGAGCCTATTCGTATTGCCATCAAGAGAATTGACAGAGGAAGAGATACTGGAAGCAATAGATTTTTACTATTGTAGAGATTACAGCCTGGACGAAAAGGTGAAGGAAAACCATTGGGCTAGTCCAAGGGAATTTATCGAGAAGGGTGGAATGGACGAGCAAAAAGCAATAGAGATGGCAAAGGCAGATATCGAAAATGTCTATGGATTAAATTGTGAGAAATTTGAGACATCGTTAGATTTTCAGGATTTTGAAGAGAGTGAGGATATGTATGCGGTTACCCTGACAGATCCAGTAACTATGAGAAATTACAATGTATTTATTGATGCTGATCATGAGGTAGCGACAGGAATTACCACTTTTGAGGGGGGCGAAATAAACAAAGAAATTAGAGTCGATCAGGAGAAGTTTACTGCTATGTACGATGAGGCTCTGGATGCATTAAAGAAGTGGAAAGGAACGGTGTTGTCAATCAAACAGTCAACCTGTGAATATAATTACAATTCGGACGACTGTCTGGAAAATGGCATAGTCAATTATCTGTTTGAGATGGAAGACGGTACCGGCTATGTATTACAATATAGCTGTGCCATGGAGGTGTTCTTTAATATATTTATAACGAATTATGAGGAATACAGACAGCTTACGACCCGGAAAACAGAATTAAAGAAGGAAAAAGGTATTAGCAGAAAGATTATAGAGATGCAATAAAGGACTCCTATACTAAATGTGGATATCTGTAATTAATAGAAATTAATGTAACGTTACTAATAAGGGCATCACCTGGTCGTCTTCTGACCAGATATCAGGGTACTTGTGCAGAGATTTGCTAGCAAATAAATCTGACCTTTTTGAAAGATGATTGATTAATATGATAATATTCATCGAGAAATAAGCCGCATGAAATGTTACAATCTATCTGGAGGTGAGAAAGGATGCCGTCTGATCAAAATATGTTAAGAGCCTTAGAGTTCATCGAGGATAATATAACAGGGGAATTAAGCCTATATGATATCTCTGCAGCGGCAGGATTTTCAGTACCGCATTTTTATCGGTTGTTTCGGAGACTGACCGGAGATACTGTTGGCGCATACATAGAAAGACGTAAAATATCTGCCACAGCAAGGGAGCTTCTGAAAGCCAATAAGACAATAGCTAGCATTGCTTATGAATACGGCTTTGAATCCCATGATGTCTTCACCCGTGCTTTCGCTAGGGTATATGGCATGACTCCGAAGAGATTCAGAGAAAGTGGTGGAGCACCACCACTAAAAAGGCAGACTGTAATAGCAACGGAGCGAACAACATATAATCAGCAAATGAATTTCAGTATTATTCATTCGAAAGCGGTTGAGGTAGTTGGATTGGAATGTAATGCTGTAAAATGGGATGCGGATGGTGCGATCGGCAGGCTGTGGAGCGATTTTCTCTTACGTACCGATGAAATCAGGAATGCCTCTGATCCAATGATCATGTACGGTATCTGTGAACATGAAAATTGTGAGGGGGATCATTTTAGATATATGGCTGCGATCAAGGTGACATGTATCGAGGCAGTACCGTCGGGTATGGTAAGCCGCAGTATACAGGGAAAGACCTATTTGCAGGCTGATGTTCCTGATTCGGTCAGTGTGCCGGATGCTTACTCAGCTACGATTGGCTATGCGAAAAGTCTTGGATATGAAATAGAGGATTATGATAATATCGAAGTTTATCATGAGATATTTACAGATCCGGATATTCATAGCTTTCAATTATTGATTCCGGTAAGGGAATAATCATCTTACGATATTACATAGTCTGTGATATGACAAAAAGGCAGAAATTCTTTATGTATGATTCATAAGATGTCTGCCAGGCTGACATTTTTGAATACGTGATCCATGAAAGCCTGCAAGGCTGTCTTTCATGAGTATGGGTTATGAGTGTATATATAGTTTGGGAGGAGAAAATGAAAGAGACATTAAATTACTATAGCTTACCCGGTGAAATTACCTGCCTTGACAAATACAAGGAATTTACAGAAGGGTTACCGGCGGATCCGGGTGCTATCTATCAGGTGACACAAGGGCTGATTCTTCATGATATGTGGATAGAAAGATATGGGGAGACTTATATAGAAGAGCACGAATATCCACAGAAAATTGCGTATATGGAGGACATACTGGATAAAGCCCTGGAGCTTGATCAAAGCGATCTCTCTATTCCGCGCCATCCTCGTAACAGGGTAATTGCCTGTTGCAGGGAATTTGCGACCTTAATGTGTGCATTTTTGAGAGCAAAGGGTATTCCTGCAAGAAGCAGGTGCGGCTTTGCAACCTATTTTGGATGGGATGGTTTATATGAAGATCATTGGATCTGTGAATATTGGAACGGAGAAAGATGGGTGATGGCCGATCCTCAGCTTGACCCGTTTCAACAAAGCTCTGTACTTAGCTGGGGCATGAATAATGCAAAGGAGAACAGCGAACTGCTACAACGTATAAATGCATTTAATCCACGCGATCTTAAGACCGATGAATTTGTGACTGCCGGAGAAGCCTGGATTCGGTGCAGAAAAGGCCTTGAAGACCCAGAACTTTTCGGAATAGGCTGTCCGATCAGACCGGAGTGGGGGATTGATTCACTGTATGGCCTTTGGTTTATAAGAGGTCAGCTGCTTCGCGATTTTGCTGCACTGAATAAGGTGGAAACCGTACCGTATCTGGTACGAATAGCGAAAGGACTGGATTGGAAAGTCTGGCGTCTGGTTGGGTCAAGGGATGAGGAGCTGACGGATGAGGATTTGCATTTATTGGATAAGATTGCTGAGTTAACACTTCAGGTTGATGCTAATTATCAGAAAATACGCAGGCTATATTCAGATAGAAAGGATTTAAGAGCCCCTGCTGAGATGCTTGAGAGATAGAGGAAGTCCCTGAATATCAATCGGATATTCAGGGACTTTTCATACTGTAGCTACTTTGTCTTAAAGCTCAAGATAATAGCCTGTAGATTTTCTGCCAGCTGCGCAAGCTTCTCGCTGGATTTTGCGATTTCTTCCAAGGAGGAACTTTGTTCCAGCATAGCAGAGGAAGCTTCTTCGGTGCTTGCAGCATTTTCCTCGGCGATTGCTGACAGGGTCTGCAGAAGATCCATGATCTCGTTCTTGGCAGCCGACATATCTTCCGCGGAGGAATTCAACTGACGGATTGCTGTATTAGACTCTTCGAGAACATTCATAATAGACTCATACTTATTCTTAGTATTAACGACGCTATCAGCCTGTTCTTTAGAGATGGTAGTTACCTGGGTGATACATGCAACTGCATTTGCTACGACGGCCTGAAGATCGCGTACCACTCCGTCAATATAGCTGGTAGATTCGGCTGATTGACCGGCCAGTTTTTTGATTTCTGAGGCAACAACTGCAAATCCCTTACCGGCCTCTCCGGCTCTTGCTGCTTCTATAGAAGCGTTTAATGCTAGAAGATTGGTCTGGTCTGCAATTGAAGCAATGACATTGCTGGCATTTTCGATCTGTGTCGCGCTCTCATTTGTCTTCAATATAATGTCATAAATTTCCTTAGTAGCCTGACTGCTTTCCTCTGAAATCTGCGCCAGATGACTGACTTCCTGTAACCCATCAGTCACAACCTCAGTAATTCTATCTGATGTTTTAGTCATATTATTAACATAGTCGAGATTCTGCTCAATGATATTACCAAGCTTAATTGCCTCGAGGGAGCCTTTTTCTGTGTTGGAGGCCTGTTCGGAGGCACCCTTTGCGATCTCTTCCACAGTTTTAGACACTTCCTCAGAAGCAGAGGCTGACTGCTCAACAGTTGCGGTCAGTTCTTGTGCAGTTGAAGTAACCTGCAGGGAGGAAGCCGTGACCTCACCTATGATATTTCTCAGACTTTCTGTTATGTTCTGCATGGCTTTTGCCAGAGTACCATTCTCATCTGATAGCTTTAGGATTCTTTCCGGAACATTTTCTGTAATATCAAGTGCTGCAATTTTCTCTGACACTTTTGATAGAAGAATGATTGGTTTCGTAATCCGGGTTCCGATGATAACAGTTACAGCCAAGGAAAGAACTAAGCATATCACAGCGAGTGGAATCATTTTACCTCTCATGGATTTTAAGCTGGCAAGAACTTCTGACTTATTCGCTGTCGATACTAAAATCCAATCGGTTCCCTCAATTTTATGAAATCCGGCAAATAAAGATTCGCCATTATAGTCGTAATCAGTAACTCCACTCTGATGTTCCAACATATAGGTAATGGCATCAGCCAAGGGCTGAAGGGATGAGTCCTTGGCAACTGCCTCAGTGGGTTTAAACTGACTTAATACCAGCTCCGAATTCGGATGTGCAATGACTTGTCCGGAACCATTGATTATGTAGGAATAACCGTTTTCACCATATGAAATGGCATTTGTGATATCACTTAGGGCATTACCGTCTTTACGCCCGATCAACACTTGCTCTACTTTATTTCCTACTTTAATTGGTACAGCAACCATGATAACCGGTTGACCGGTTACTTTACTGATCAGGACATCGGATACATTCGGTGTTCCGGCAAGTGCATTTTGAATATAGGGACGGTCTCCAAGATTACTTTCCGTCCCGTCCGTGTATTTTGCCGTCCCATCCGGTTGTACAATTGCAAGTGCAAGGTATTCCGTATATTCCAATTGAAAACCAAGCGTGTCAAGCTGTTTATTTAAATCTAAAGATTGAATATCCTTTTGAGAGGACATTAATGACAAATCACTCGTCATATTGCTTAAACTATTTTCAACAAGCATTGCTCCATACAGGGAAACCCTTCCTAATGTTTTCTGCACTTCCTTCGTCAGGAGATTCGTGCTGTTATGTATTGAAGTTTGTGAAAAAAACCCAACACTAGTAATGATTAAGACCGCAAAAGCTAATACCATTTTTACACGTATACTGTTAATTTTTTTATTCCTCTTGATAATTTTCGTATTCTGCATAGTTCTGCCTCCGTGTTTTGATCTGGTTCTATCATCTGTTCCTTACATAAGATGCAGTAATTATACTCTAAATTTCATATCAGTTCAATGTACATGGTATGAATTAACAATATTTTAATATTTTAAGTAATATCTAAACGGCAGTATAATCTAAAACCTCAGGCAGGAGCAAGGGACACTTGTTCACTGCCTGATTTTATTTATAAAACCTATTGACAGCTAACGTTTATTAGCCTATAATGAGGCTAACGATTATTAGCCAAAAGGGGACAGAGAATGGAACAGCTTTCTACAAAGAAAAGAATCATACTGGAAGCACTAAATTTATTTGCTGAAAAAGGATATGAGGCGGTCAGCGTGGCCCAGATTGCTGCGGCAGTCGGAATTAAGGCTCCGTCTTTATATAAGCATTATAAAAGCAAGCAGGATATTTTTGATGCGATACTGACGGAGATGTCAGAGCGATATGATAAGCAGGCTGCGGCGATGCAGATGAATGGTACAGAACCGGAACGGGATGTTGAACTGTTCCAGAGGCTCAATGAGGAGCAATTGATTGAGATGGGAAAAAGTCTCTTCCTTTATTACCTTCATGATGAATACGTGGCAAAATTTCGAAAGCTTTTGGCGATGGAGCAATACCATAATAGAGAACTGGCAGACCAGTATGTGAAGCAATATATTGATTTACCTCTTTCTTATCAGGGAGCGGCATTAGGCTTGCTCATTGGTCGGGAGAAAATGCTGCATATGGATCCGCAGACGATGGCATTGCAATTCTATGGGCCTATGTTTTTATTGCTTACGCTCTGTGATTGTCATCCCGAGAGAGAAGAGGAAGCATTGCAAATGATAGAACACCATATAAGACAATTTAGTGAGTTAAATAAAATGAAGGGGGAATCAATATGAAGATAGTAATTATACACGGACAAAGTCATAAGGGAACTTCCTACCATGTCGGAAGAATTCTTATCGATCAGTTTGGAACAGGAGAAGACATTACAGAATTCTTTCTGCCTAAGGATATGCCTCATTTTTGTATCGGCTGCTATCAGTGTCTGAAGAGTATGGATAAATGCCCGCATTATGAGTGGGTTAAACCGATCACGCAGAGTATGGACGAAGCCGACCTGTTGGTGTTCACAACCCCGGTATACTGTTTACGTACCACAGGATCGATGAAAGCATTGCTGGATCATCTTTTTGTTCAGTGGATCAGTCACAGACCGAAGGAAATTATGTACTATAAGAGAGCAGTAGTGATTGCTTCTGGTGCCGGCGCAGGCATGAAGGAGGCTGCGAAGGACATTGAGACCAGCTTGAAATTCTGGGGTATTTCAGATATACGAATTTATAAAGTACGTAGTATGGCAATGTCCTGGGATGGAGTAAAGGATGAAAATAAAGAGAAAATAGAGCATGATATGAAGGTGATGGCAGATAAGTTTGGGGCGGCAGGAAATCCCACCAGGGTGTCATTGAGCAGGAAAGTAATGTTCCTTCTGATGAGGAAAATGCAGCTTGCGGGGTGGGGATCCGGCCCGGAGGATAAAGCACATTGGGAAGAGAAGGGATGGCTTGGCAAGAACAGACCCTGGAAAAACAGTGTTGCGGCAAAATAGCTCCAATTTAGCTGCAGAGATGGGGATAATCCTTGACATGTTTTCGGAGGCTTTATCATATTCTGTATTGGACAATATTACGAATGTCTACATAGGATGTGGAGTGCATAATCGAAACAGGAAAGGAGAGACAGGATGGAGTTTCTATCAAAATATGTGGTTGTGGTGGTATTAGCGATATGTCTTTGCATAGGATATATCATCAAGCACAGTATTTCCTTTATACCCAATAAATTCATACCGCTGATATTGGCAGTAATTGGCATTGTATTAAATGTCTGGATCAATGGCTGGATCTTTACTCCGGAGATTTTACTCGGAGGGCTGGCAAGCGGTTTGGCAAGTACCGGTGCTTTTGAAATGATCAGAAATATATCAAATGGAAACGGGGAACAACAGGATTCGATGACCGGACAAGAAAGCGCAGCAGAGTAAGTACAGAAAGAATAAAGTGTTGCGTAGAAAATAGCCCAATAATTAACTGAATAAGAGAAGGGATATCATGATGTGACCCCAAAAAGTTAGACTTTGTGGGGTCATATCATGATACCTCTTCTCTTATAATTTTTCAATCATATCACCAGCCTTGCATGAAAACATGAGAGTAATGTAATCTTAACTTCCTTCGAGAAATCCTTCCCATGAATTGTGATAACGGTACCGTATGAGGATATCATAGCATAGACCAAATCAAATTGCTTGATTATTTGGATACAAATTCCTGCCATTCTTCTTTGGTCATCGAATAGCAGCAGAGATCGAAGATACAACCATTGAAAATCTGGGTGCAGCGACGCAGGGTCCCCTCATACCGGAAACCACATTTTTCGATGACACGCTTTGAACGCTCATTGTGGCTATAATGGTGTACGGACAACAGTTTGATGTTCATATGCTCGAAGGCATATCGGATGGCAGTGGTTGCGGCTTCTGTCATCAATCCCCTTCCCCAATAGTCCTCCGACAGGACATATCCAAGCATCTTCACATCCGGAGCAGTACGAAGCTTATCTGCATGCAGACCGAGAGAGCCGACCAGCCGGTTATCCTCCTTTAAGACCAATGCCCATACCTCCTGGTCCTGGATAAAGCTAGTAAGAATTCGTCGTGATTCCTCAATCTCCCGGTGAGGCTGCCATCCGGCATTTGGCCCGATATTCGGCGTTTTGGCATATTCATAAAACTGTACCAAATCACTCTCCACAAAGGGTCTCAGTATCAATCTTTCAGTTTCCAGGGTTACCATAGCATTGCTCCTTTCATATGGTAGATTCAGTAAAATTAGTATGAGTATACTCGTAAACCACTGAAAATGCAAGGAGAATGTACAGAATGGGTGTTCGCCGGCTTGCTTGCGGAATGATAGGATTTTGTGTATAATGAAGAAAGTGATGGGATTGTAAAAAAATAATAATGAAATTAGATATGAAACTGGGACATGAGGTGTCTCGGAATTATGAGATAATACAGTTGATGATTAAAGTGTCAAAAGGACACATCATTCACATGATGTGTCTAATTGCACAGTAATAGCAGTTGAAAAGCAAGCTCTTCAACTGCCATTCTTTGCAATCAGTCAATGCTGCATACGCAGCATGACCTTTTGACACGGCTAATGATTAGTATAGCATAGTACTGCTAGCTATAGCTGGAATGGGAGGGACTTATGAAATTTATTCATATTGCGGATATTCATCTGGGTGCGACTCCGGACTCGAACATGCCCTGGGGACCACAGAGGGAAAAGGAGATCTGGACCAGCTTTCAGGATATTGTCCGGATCTGCAATGAGGAGAAAGTAGATCTTCTGTTGATTGCAGGAGATATGTTTCACCGCCAGCCCCTGGTAAGGGAGCTTAAGGAGGTTAATTACATATTAAGCAGGCTGGAGACAGCCAAGGCAGTTATTATGGCGGGGAATCACGATTATATCGGACCAAGGTCTTACTATCAGGATTTTGCCTGGGATGAGAAGATACATTTCTTCCTACAAGACAGCCCGGAGGTGAAGGAATATGCGGAGCTTGGAGCCGAGGTTTACGGCCTTAGCTTTCGTAGTAAGGATATTACAGAGCCCCTCTATGACGGCATTAAGCCGAAGCAGAATAATAAACTTCATATTCTGCTGGCTCACGGTGGGGATGAGAGAAACATTCCGATGAACCGGAAGAAGCTTGCGGAACTTGGCTTTGACTATATTGCTCTTGGGCATATCCATAAGCCGGAATTCATTACGGAGAAAATCGCCTATTGCGGGTCCTTGGAGCCCCTGGATAAGAACGAAGTGGGAGAACGCGGCTATATCATAGGCGAGATTAACCTGGATAGCGAAGGCAGGGTGCAGACCTCGGCACGCTTTGTACCGCACTCCCTCAGACAATATAAAAGGTGTATTCTGAATGTTGCGCAGGATACGACCAACGGTTCCTTACAGGATCAGGCCAGAGAGATCATGAAGGAGAGTGGCACAGATCACATCTACTCTTTTACAATTCAGGGAGTACGGGATGAGACAATTCATTTTGATAAGGAAGCACTAAAAGGTCTTGGAAATGTACTTGAGATTGAGGACCAGTCTGTTCCGGATTATGACTTTGATGCACTTTATAAAGAGAATTCTGACAATGTGATCGGTATGTTCATCCGAAAAATCAGGGAGTCAGCCGGACAGGACGAGATTGCCAGGAAGGCGCTTTATTATGGAATCGAAGCGCTTTTAAATGCTAAGGAATGAAAGGGTTGGTGCGAATATGCTGATAACAAAGCTGAAAATGAACTATTTTGGGCGGTTTCGCGAGAAAGAGATAGAACTTCAGCCCGGCATCAATCTGATCTATGGACAGAATGAAGCAGGTAAGACTACCTTACATACCTTTATCAAGGGGATGCTGTTCGGCATCGAGAGACTCAGAGGCAGGGGTGCGGCTTCGAAGGAGGACATATACACGAGGTATCTGCCCTGGGGTTATCCGGGAGCTTACGGCGGGAGTATGGATATCGATGCAGGAGACAGGAAATACCGTCTGACTCGCAGCTTTCATGCGAATGATAAGAGCTTTACCATCATGGATTTGTCTACAGGTAGAGAAGTTAAGCTTCGGGAAGGGTTAATTAGTGAACTGGTTCCCGGACTGACCGAATCTACCTTTCGCAATACCGTGAGTATTGAGCAGCTGAAGGCTCAGACAGATTCGGAGCTGGCTGCACAGGTCAGGAATTATATTGCTAATCTGTCGGTAGCCAAAAGCAAAGAAGTCAATGTGGCAAAAGCGGTCAGTACGCTGAATGAGCAGAGAAAGCAGCTTGAGCCTACTCTGAGTACCACAGCACTGAAGGCTCTGCAGACTGAGATTGAAGAAGGCTTGGCGAGAGAAGAGCGCATCGATCAGTTAACTCTGCAGCTTCACGACAAACAGCAACTGGAGCGGGAGCTGGTAAGCCGGAGAGAAGCCTTGGCGGCTGCATGGGATCATGAGACTGAGGAGCGTATGAAGCAGCTTCCTGCAATCCTAGAGAAATATCGTACCTATCAGGAGCTTACAAGACAAGCGGCTCAGGCAGAGGTGCAGGAGGAAGAAATAAAACGAAGGATAACAGCCGGTGAGAAAGCACAGCGCTCCGTGGATACACTGAAGGAAGATAAGAAGCTTGCCGAAGCACTGACAGCAAAGATCACAGAAAAGGACAGGAAGCTCGGTGAGCTTCATAACGAATATAAGCTTAAGAAACAGAGTGAAGCAAAGAGTTATCTATTCACACTTCTACCCGGAAGCTTAATCGCAGTTATTGCGCTAGTGGCTTCAGGTGTTTCCATGGTAGGAATGCTTCTGGCAATAGTAGCCGTTCTGTCCGGTTTTGGGGTATTCTTCGTTCTTCAAGGAAGGAACAAAAAGGGATATGAACAATATCAGGCAGAGGTGAAAGAGCTTGAGCAGGGAATAATACTGGACAGGAACAGTCTAAATGATATATTTACGAGAAATCAAGCCGAAAGCATTGCCGTGTTAGAGGATAAGCTGGAAAAGGTGCAAAAAGAGTTCTATGCACTTGAGAACGTGAGGGAACAGCTGAAAGACTTAGAGAATAGAAAGAATGCACTGGATGACAGTAGGGATTCCGTATATGATATCATCATGAAATACATGCAGTACTTTCTTCCGAAGGAGGAGTTGACTCCGGAATCCATGCAGCAGCTTCAGGAAGTGATTCGCCGAAAGCAGCAGGAAAACTCGGGGCAGCAAAGGGAGCTGAACACTCAGGCAGATACCTGCCGGCTTGCCATAGAAAAATTAAAATGGGAGATCTCTTCCCTGGAGGGCAATGAAGAACAGCTGCTTCGCAATCAGGAGAGATATAAGGAATTAGTACAGACCCAGAAGGAGAATACCATAGAGCTGGAGGCAATTAAGTTAGCCTTATCCTCTATCCAGGATATATCTTCTGATATTCACGACAGCTTCGGACAACAACTCAATCAAGCGGTCTCAGAGATTATCTTCGACGTAACAGGAGAGCGGTACGGTGATTTGAAGATTGACGAGAAACTGGAGGTCAAGGTAGGCTGGAATGGAGATTATATCCTGCTGGACAGGCTAAGTGCCGGAACGATCGACCAGGTATACTTTGCACTTCGTATGGCAGTGGCAGATCTGCTGCTGGGAGCTGAAGAGGTTCCCCTGCTGCTGGATGACAGCTTTGCCTTATATGATGATATCAGAGTCGGAGCAGCACTGAGACAAATATCAACACGCAGACAGATACTTCTCTTTACCTGTCACAAGAGGGAGAAGAGAATACTTGAAGAGATGGGAATACCTTATCATTTGGTGGACCTGTCCTAATATCATGGAGGACCCGCCATGCCTAAGAAACGTACAGGAAAGAAGGAAACGAAGAGCCTCGGACAGAGGATGAAGTTGATCTCGCAGTTGGTTACGCTGGGAGTATTGATCGTAATTGCGGTAAGTATCTTTTACTTTTATCGCGCTTACGGCAGGCAGATCCTTGAGCTGCAGGCAGACGCAAAGCTGAAGGCAAGGGCCTCTACTGAGGACACCTTCAAGGCTTCTCAGACCGGTCTTGTCTATGATGCGGACGGTAATCTGATCTCAACCCTGAAATCCGAAAAGGATGTATATTATATTAAATATGAGGATATTCCTGAAATCGCAATCAAGGCCATGGTGGTATCAGAGGACCGCAAATTCCTGGAGCATGACGGAGTGGATTATCTGGCTAATATCAGAGCCGCTATTGCCCTCATTAAGCATAAAGGGAAGATTACCCAGGGGGCCAGCACGATTACACAACAGCTGGCAAGAAGTGTCTTCCTGACCCAGAATGTAACCTATGAAAGAAAGATTGAGGAGATCTTCATCGCACAGGAACTGGAGAAGAAATATACCAAAGCCCAGATCATGGAGTTCTATCTCAACGATATGTATTGTGCAAATGGTCATTATGGCTTGCAGGCAGCAGCACGGGGATATTTCGGGAAGGGAGTTTCGGGACTCAGTATGTCGCAAATCGTATTTCTGTGTGCTATTCCGAACAGCCCGAATCGATACAATCCCCTGACTAATATGGAAAATACCCTTGAGCGCAGGGATCGAATTCTGAAGCAGCTTTTTGAAGAAGGAATGATCACAGCCGAGCAATATTCGGAAGCAGTCAATGAGAAGATAGAACTGCATCAGGATAAGACGAAGAAAAGAAATTATGTAGAGACCTATACTTATTACTGTGCGATCCGTGCTTTAATGAAGGAAGCAGGCTTTACCTTCCGCAATCAGTTCGAAAGTGAGGAGGATCGCAAAGAATACGAGACTGCATATGAGGAATTATATGACCGGTATCAGAAGGAGCTTTATACGAGCGGCTACCGGATTTATACCTCTATTGAACTGGATAAACAGAAGCTTCTCCAGAAATCGGTGGACAAGGCCTTGAAGGAATTTAAAAAGGTCAATGAGGAAGGAGTATATCAGATGCAGGGCGCGGCAGTCTGCATTGACAATGACAGCGGAAGAGTCGTGGCTATTGTCGGCGGACGGGAACAGAAGCTTGAGGGATATACTCTAAACCGTGCTTATCAAAGCTACCGGCAGCCTGGCAGTTCAGTCAAGCCCTTAATCGTCTATACACCCTCCTTTGAGAGAGAGTATACACCGGATAGTATTGTTGTGGATGAGAAGATCAAGGACGGACCGAAAAATGCCGGAGGGGGCTATTCCGGTAAAATGAAGCTGCAGCGTGCGATTGAATTATCTAAGAATACCATAGCCTGGAAGCTGTTTAGTGAGCTGTCTCCCAGGGTGGGCTTATCCTATCTGCTGAATATGAATTTTACGAAAATAAAAGAAAGTGATTATACTCTGGCCGCCGCACTCGGCGGATTAACAGTCGGAGCCAGTCCGGTAGAGATGGCAGCAGCATATGCTACCGTGGAGAATGACGGTTATTACAGGACACCCACCTGTATTGTTAAAATCATGGATTCCGAGGGCAATGAGATTGTCGGAGACGCGATGGAGACAAAACAGATTTATCAGACCAAGGCAGCCAGAATCATGACTGAGGAGATGATGGGAGTCATCAAAAACGGTACGGGCCGGGGTCTGGGCTTATCTCATACGGTAAGCGCGGGTAAGACCGGTACGACCAACGATAAGAAGGACGGATGGTTCGTGGGATACACCCCGTACTATACTACCAGTGTCTGGGTCGGTTATGATTTGCCAAAATCGGTTCCTGATCTACAGGGAGCCAGTTATCCCGGAATCATATGGCATAATTTTATGGAAGAGATCCATACAAAATCCATGACTAGGGAATTTGAGCTTTATGATTGGCGGGCGGAGCTGGAGGCAGAAAAGGAAGCCAAGGAGAAGGAGAAAGCACTTTCTGAGGCTCAGGATAAGGCTGAGAAGGAGCTTCAGGATCAGACTGCCTTACCGCAGGAGAGCGGGGAAACGGTGAGCGACGAAGAAAAGCCTAACCGTGAGAATACAGAAGCCGATGATGCCACAAAGACTGAGGATGGCACGGAGGCTGAAGACACTATGGAGTCTAAGGATACGACTGAGGGAGAGAATCCGATGGGGTCTGAGGACACTACTGAGGAAGAAACTGATGCTGATCCTGCGAATACCGAGGGCACGGAAACGATGGAGGAAGACCCTGCTACGATCGGGGATACAGGTACAGGGGGAGGTTCAGTTACCGACTCTGAGAACCTCCCGTCCGGTATGGCATCGGAGGGTATCAAGAATACTCCCGGTGAGTAGAATAGTCGCATCATAATGCGAAACCGGACTCACCGGATACGACAAATGAGAAGGGGAACATGAAAACAACAAAAGAGAAGGGAACATGCAAACAACAAAAGAGAAGGGAATGGAAGCAATAGAGAAGATGGAAATGGAGCTTAAGATAGAAAAAGGGACAGAAAAGGATATAGACGAGATTGCCGTACTTTACGATGACATTAACGATTTCTTGGAAAAGGGGATGAATTATCCCGGATGGAGAAAAGGAATATATCCTGTCAGAGAAGATGCAGTACATGGATTAGAGCAAGATTGCCTCTTTATCGTAAGGCTGAAGGATAAAATCGTGGGAACGGTCATCTTAAGCCACGAGCCGGAGAACGGATATGAGAAGGGCACTTGGCAGTACGAGGGAAGCTATGACCGGATCTATGTGATACATACCCTGGCAGTGCATCCTGACTATCTGAAACTTGGAATTGGAAGGCGATTGCTTCAATTTGCAGAGGAATACGGTCATGAAAATGGAATAAAGGCAATCCGGCTTGATGTGAACGAAAAGAATATCCCAGCGATGCATTTATACGAAAGCTGCGGCTATCAATATATTGCAAGAGTGGATTTGGGGTACGGTGCTTATGGAATACCCTGGTTCAGGCTTTATGAGAAGCTGCTATAGGATTATGATGGGCTATGATAAAAGGCAGGCAACGCATGTAAAATGCGTAACCTGCCTGTTTTATGTTATTTATTAATCTAAATATTAATCTCCAACGCTGCTTCTTAAGGAATCTTAATCCTGTTGGGATAGCTTTCTGCCACCCTGATTGTATTCCTTTAAGATATTCTGGATTCTCTCAACCGGATTCAATAAGCCGCTGATGCTGTTATCGTGATTCAGGGTATCAATGATCAGAGCGACATATTTGCTCATATCAACATTGATGTACCAGGGCTTGGACAACAAATCGGGTGTCTGATAGATTAGATTAGTGGTAAGAACCCGGTAAATCAAGCCTTTTTCATATGCCTCATCCAGCTTGTCAAATCCACTTGTGAAGACACCGAAGGTAGCTGCTACAAAGATACGGCCTGCATTTCTTTTCTTCAATTCGGTTGCCACATCCAGGATGCTTTCACCGGAGGAGATCATATCATCCACAATCAGGACGTCCTTACCGGCAATATCGGAGCCGAGGAATTCATGAGCTACAATAGGGTTCCGGCCCTTCACGATTCGTGTATAATCACGTCTCTTATAGAACATACCCATATCAAGGCCAAGAACGTTCGCGAAATAGACAGCTCGTGACATTCCGCCTTCATCGGGGCTGATTACCATCATATGATCTGAATCAAAACGGATATCGGGAACATTATGAAGCATTGCTTTAATGAATTGATAGTTCGGAGCCACTGTCTCAAGACTATTGAGCGGAATGGCATTCTGAACTCTGGGATCATGGGCATCGAAGGTTAGGATACTTTCCACGCCCATATTGGTAAGTTCCTGTAATGCCAAAGCACAATCGAGAGATTCTCTGGAGGTTCTTCTATGCTGTCTGCCCTCATAAAGATAAGGCATAATTACGGTAATTCTTCTGGCTTTTCCACCAACTGCCGCGATAATTCTCTTTAAATCCTGATAATGATCGTCGGGTGACATATGATTTTCATGTCCGCACATTTTATAGGTCAGACTATAATTTGTGACATCAACAAGGAGGTATAAATCGGAACCTCTGACAGATTCTTTAATCTGCCCCTTTGCTTCTCCGGTGCCGAATCTTGGACAACAGGCTTTCATAAGATACGAATCTCTTTGGTAACCTGCAAATGCGATGGTTCCCTTATGCTCGCTTTCTCTTGAATTACGCCATTCAACAAGATAGTCATTCACGCGTTCACCCAGGTGCTTGCAGCTTTCCAGAGCAATGATACCCAGCGGTCCCACAGGAATTGTTTCTACGATCTTCTCGTTCTTTGACATTAGATTTCCCTCCATAGAAAATAAGAATTGGTTTCAAAGCCATTAAAGTTATAACATACAATAGATTCGCAAGTCAAGACAGAATTCGCGATTTTATTGCATACTCATTATTTGACTGCCTTGTGCAGACGAATGTCCTCTCCGATAATACGTTGGACACTATAGCTGCTGACAATTCTCGAAAATACACGTTCACCGTATACGGAATTAATGTTCGGCAAAGACAGGTTAGTAGAGATGACAGTTGACTTTTGACGTAACAATCGCTCATTGATTATTAAATATAATTGGGAATTCGTAAATGCATTATTCATCTCCGTACCCAAATCATCAATAATCAATAAATCGCAATCAAGGATATAATCAAACTGATTGGAGGCGGTATAGGAGTCCTCCTCATCCTTACTAAATTTATGTTTTTCAAGAATATCAAATAAGCGGAAAGCAGTCAGATAGATTACGGTATTGCCCCGGTCTAATAGCTCTTTGGCGATGCAATTGGCCAGAAACGTCTTGCCTACTCCGGTATTCCCAATCAGCAGCAGATTGTCATGATGTGACTGAAAATGCTTTATAAAGCTCTTGCAGGACGCCACAACCTTCTGCATATTGGATAGAGGAGACAGACCGAGTGCGTCGTCGATATAATCATCAGAATAGTATTCGAAGGAAAAACTGCTGAAATTCTCATTAGCTAAGATCGTCTTAATATTAGAATCGGAATACATCAGGTCTGCAATTGCCTGCTTAAAGCAATTGCATTTTTGATTACCGATGTAGCCGGTATCCTGACATTTGCTGCACTGAAACTGCATATCAAGAAAATCGGCAGGAAGATGATGGTCAAGCAATAGCTTCTGCTTCTGTGATTGCAGGTCATGGAGCTTGGACTTTAAGTCCTTCAGACCGCTGTCGTCCCCGCGAAGGGCCATGCGACCGCTTTCGGCAGACAAAGTGATGAGTTCCACCTCCAGAAGCTTAAGCTCCGGAATGAGACTATAAGCATGTGCTATCCGGCGGTCCAAATCATGCTTATTCTGAAGCTTTCTACTGTCATATTCACGTAAGATCTGATTATACTGATCGTTTTTTAACGCCATGGTATAGACTCCTTATAAACCTTTATTCATCAGTTTGCGCTCCAGTTCTGCATAATCCTGTGCAGTATAGGTTCTCTGGGGAAACTGGTTGAACTTATTGGGGGCGGGTTTGATCATCGTTGTGATCTTATTGGCATCCGTGTTCTTGCTGCCTTTAGAAAACTCCTCATCGAGCTTGGCAATATCCGCCTTGCTCTTGGCATTCTTCTTATACCAGGTCTCGAGGATCTTATCGGTATACTTGAAATCCGGCTTCTGTGTACGCAGTATGGTCCGGTTGCAGGCCTCCGTAATGATATCGTCAGAGAAACCAAAGACCTCCACCCATTTTGTGATGTACTGACGCTCGATCTGGCCCGGAGCACGGTTCAACCCAAATGCTTTATTGACGGCATTGAAATGCTCGTTATGGGTTGCAGTGGCTTCTTTGGCTTTTTCCTCCGTGTCGATACCCTCTTCAGCCCAGGTCAGAGCAACAGCTTCAATATAGGATGCATTCTTTTTTCCCTTGGATACACAGTATTCATATAGATACATGATCAATTCGGAGGAGAAATGCAGCTCCTCATAAAGGTACAGGATCAACTGAAGATCCATGGGCTTAAGCGGACGATCCAGATAAAGCTCAACGATGTTCATGGCATATTTGATCTCGTCATTATTCGTAAAGCTTGCAATCTGCTCAGCAGAATAGCTCTGTCTGCCGGCAGGCTTCGTCTCTGTATGTATACTGACAGCGATTTCTTCTATCTCACTATCAAGATCGGTAATCGAAGTATTATTGTTTTGTGCGTTATTTAAATCTACCAGACTGATCGAAGTGATTTCCTTCTGTGTATTTCGCGATAGCTTCAGCAGATTTAATTTTTCCCAGTAGGTCAATGCTCGTATGATGTCTTTTTCTGTATTGTCCAATCGGTCGGCAATGGAAGAGATGGTTACCTCCGGGCAGTTCCCGGAAAAGCAGCGCAGAAGATACAGATAAACCTTAACATACGCACCGTTTGCTGACGGCATGTATTGATCGATAAAAGAATTAGGAATGATAGTAACGTCAGATATACCTTCGGCATGTAATGAAATCTTATTCATATAGAATAGTATCCTCCCTTTACCATAAAACATGAATGCGCAGACCCAAACAATCTGCTCATCGTGCACATTATAGCACACAAAAATTCACTTGAAAATAGCCTATTTTCAGGGGTTTTGAGGCTTTGGACAATTGTGGATACTGTGGATAATGTGGATGAATTTGAATAAAAAATATGTAAATTTATGTAAAAATCTTAGGAAATATAGTGAAAATGCGATTAATCTTTAACAAAAATCTATCTTTGTAGAAAAAAATGAAGGAAAAAAAGTATCCACAGCAATTATCAAAAGCTATGTTGATAATACTGTGGATAATGTGGATAACTACAGACCTAGAAGATTTTCTCCCACGGTTACGATGTCTCCGGCGCCCATAGTTATCAACAGGTCACCGTTAATACAATTTTGTAATAAAAAATTTTCAATTTCATCAAAGCTTGAAAAATAGTAAACTTCTTTCCCTAAATTCTCGAGCTCTCGAGCTAAATCTTTCGATGAGATATCTCCGGGGTTCTTCTCCCTTGCAGCATAAATATCAGCCAGCACAATCTTATCCGCTATGGATAAAGAAACGGCAAATTCAGAAAGATGCTGTTTCAGTCTGGTGTAAGTATGCGGCTGGAATACACACCACAGACTCTTATGTGGATAATTTTTGGCGGCCTGTAAGGATGCAGTAACCTCAGTCGGATGATGGGCATAATCATCAATGACTGTTATTCCGCCGATCTCGCCCTTATACTCGAGACGACGCTTCGAATTCTGGAAGATCATGAGAGCCTGCTTTATGATCTCAATCGGAATACCGACCTCTAAAGCCACACCAATCGCGGGCAGGGAGTTCGAGATATTATGAAGTCCTATGACATTCAGGCTGATGCGGTCGATAAATTTACCACGGAAGTATAAATCATAGCTTCCGTTACTGCGGCCATCAAACGAGATATGGTCTGCAGCGATATCGTAATCGCGGTTACCCGTACGGTACGCAGGATCAATAATTCCATAGGTCAGTATCTCACAGCTTAAATCAGAGGTAAGCTCCTCAAGGCGGTCTATATCACCATAAATAAAAAGCTGTCCATCCTTTGGAAGGCGCTTTGTAAAAAGATGAAAGGAATTGCGGATTTCATCCAAATCCTTAAAGAAATCAAGATGGTCCGCATCCACATTCAGAATAATACCGCGCTTGGGGTAAAACTCCAGAAAGGTATTCGTATATTCGCAGGCCTCGATAATGAAATGCTCTGAGTTACCCATGCGGATATTGCCACCGATGGCATCAAGGATACCACCGACACTGATGGTGGGGTCCAGCTGAGCATTCATAAAAATCAGCGAAAGCATGGAGGTAGTAGTTGTCTTGCCATGGGTACCGGATACAGCGACAGCGTTATCAAAGTTCAGCATTATCTGACCAATCATCTGGGCACGGCTGAGCATCGGCAATCCTCTGCGCTTTACCTCCATTAATTCTTCGTTGTCCTCCTTGATAGCGGCGGTATATACCACACAGTCAATATCGGAGGTTATATTGGAAGGCTTCTGCCCGATGAAGATTTTCATTCCGAGATCTTCCAGATGGTCTGTAATTTTACTTTGGTGACTGTCAGATCCGCTTATAAAAAACCCGAGTGTATGTAGATATTCTGCAAATCCGCTCATACTAATTCCGCCAATACCGATGAAGTGAATCCGGCAGGGCGCGTCAAAATCGATTTTGTACATAGTACACTTCCTATCCTAGAAAATTTGGGACTCTCACGATATAAAACACGGAAAATAATCACATATCAGAATAAGGTGTCAAAAGCACCGCAGGTGCTTTTCAGATACAATAGATTGCTATGCAAGCTCGCTTGTTATAGTAATCTACTGTATCTGAAAAAGTGCGTAACATCTTTGACACTTTATCCGTCATATTCTGTCCCTTTGCTTCATATCAAGTGTTTGCGCTTATCTGCTATTATAACCCATTTCCTTCAAAATACAATATTAAATTAATTCCTTACCCGAATCGGCTGCCATTAATCATTATATTCCGATTTCGTGCAATCTGTGATAGTTATGAATGGGTTGTCAAGCGAAAAATTTAGATAAATCAGATAGAAAAAAAGACTGTCAATGTTAATATTAACGAAAATGT
This sequence comes from Bacillota bacterium, assembly GCA_023436065.1. Taxonomy (GTDB): domain Bacteria; phylum Bacillota; class Clostridia; order Lachnospirales; family Lachnospiraceae; genus Mobilitalea. The sequence continues at coordinate 48,110 of JAEZKU010000067.1, read as the reverse complement.
TAAATATTTTAAGCTTTTCCTGTATTTATTATTCACATTTAGGAATAATTGTGGTATAATGGCATATGTATCCACCTATTGTAAAATTTTATAGCTCAGAGAAGAAGCAAGTGCATTATTGTAACGGGGAAAAGTGAATTAACTAGTGTTAAACTAACTTTTTCGAAACAACTAACGATAAATTTGACAGAAAAGGGGGACCATGCCGATGCAGATTACCGACGTTCGCGTGAGAAAGGTAAGTAAGGAAGGCAAGATGAAGGCCGTAGTGTCGATTACGCTTGATAATGAGTTCGTGGTTCATGATATCAAGGTTATTGAAGGTGATAAAGGTCTTTTCATTGCTATGCCTAGCAGAAAAGCCGGTGACGGTGAGTATCGTGATATTGCTCATCCAATCAACTCGGACACCAGGGATAAGATCCAGAAGATCATCCTTGAGAAGTACGAAATTGCGGCTTTAGAATCAGACGAAGCAGAAGAGGAATAATTGATTATCGGTAATAAAACAAAAAGCAGCTTAGAGGCTGCTTTTTTCGTGTCATAATATCAAGACCTCCCGATAGGTTGCGTTACAAATAACCTATCCACGGGATGCTTTCTTTCGAAATAATATTAACGCAATAAGTAAAATGCATAATATTGTGATGAAACCTGTCTCACCTGCAAAATACGCACTGTTGTCGGCTTTGGTTAATGGTGCGCAGATAGACTGATCAATGAAATTATGGCTCGCATGGAGTAAAATTGCCGGCCAGAGGCTGTTGGATTGAAATCTCAGATATGCCATAACCGCTGTAATCAGAACGAGTTCTATGGTGAACATAGGAAGCTGATACCAGGTAGGGGTACCGCTTTGATAAAGACCGGCAAGCATAATAGGATAATGCCACACTGCCCAGATCAAACCACAGACGATTATTGCAGGCTTACGCCCAATCAGAAGATCCATCTTGGGAAGTAAAAAGCCTCTCCATCCAATCTCTTCGCCCATAGAGAGAAGTATTCCGGATATGATCACTAAGACTGTATAGAAAATAGAGCCTAGCAGGGTCTTTCCCGTAAAGCTACCCGGATTAAGTACCCAGTAAATACCATAGGAAACCATCAGGTAGACAGCCGGTATGAGTATTCCAAGTAATATGTATTTGATGCTGCAGCGTTGAAAACCTAATAAGCGTTCTTTTCTATAAAAAGTATTTTTGATGATGATTGCTGCCAGACCCGGACTCCACATCAACAAAGCCATAATTCCGGCAGCTGCTTCCCCGCCTGTAATATAGATGTAATAGCAGATACTGCTTAATGCAAAAGTTATAACTAAAAAAACTAGTACTGATTTCTTTTCCTTCGACATAGTGAGCCTCTTTCCCTATTATATATTATATAGAATATTTTCCCTTATCTGTGAAATTATATAATATATTTTACATTGAAGCAATATTCAATCATCTGTAAATAACATATAACACACAATGATATTTTCTGAATAAAATCTAGTAGAGGTGATGATCATTGCTTGACTGTGAGTTAATTACACTGATCTCTGCCATTGCATGTGCGATTATCAAATGTAATGATGAAGATACCATATCTATACTGGCGGTAAGCCTGACTCAGTTAGGGGATACTTTAGCAACCTATCTTACGCAGAAGGAGATCATGGAAAAACGTGCGCAGGAATGTGAAGATAAGAATAATGAACAGAAAAATAAGTGGATTGAAAGCTGTAAGGAAAATGAGGAAGTATAGACCGCATTTTCCTTATTTTTTATCAATATTCCGCAGCTGCATCAAAATTCCCTTCCTGCCTGAGATAGCAGTTAAAGAATTGGAGTATTAGTTGGTTCATCGTCTCTGTACAATACTTCTGATCTACTTCTGCTTTTTTGAGTCCACTCATCTTTAGAATGCTATGATTCAAAAACGGTGAAAAATACGGCAGATCGGTATAACTCATGTGATTTGTGCCTTTTATATGGACTTCATGAGAAGCGGTTGCCTGATCAAGAAATGGAAATCCACCCATACCACGGATGCCCTCATAGAGCAGGTCCGACCAAAAACATAAGATAGGCTTCGAATAGGTTTCCGGAGAATAAGACTCCTTACCATTCTCAAATACATACTCCCCTAGGAAATCTCCATCCAGATTAACGACGGCGCTGATATCCTCCCGTTTCTTGGCTATCTCAGCGGCTGCAGCTCCACCAAGGGAGTGCCCCATCAGTCCGATCTGTTTCATATCAATCATGGTATAAAGCGGATCTGTCTTGGCTGATGAAGCCATCTGCCCGATCTGATCCAGGACAAAATTGATATCGTCTACGCGAAGGGACAGTATTTCCTGAATGATTTTACTTTTCGCTTCAATTGGATATTGGTCATCATTGATTAGCGAGATATCGTTCACAAACGTTGAATCTGCAGTGATAATACCACCGTTGGGAGCCGTGGTATACATCGCGTGGTAGGGATGATCGATGGAGCATACGACATATCCATGAGATGCTAGCTCCTGATAGGTTGAAGTGTTGCTATCCTTGATTCCGAAAGCACCATGGGAGAATACGATGAGCGGACATTTCCCCTTAGTGACATCATAATTGGCAGGATACCAGAATGCTACATTGACGAAACGGTGATCTCCCCCGGTGGCAGTAAAATACTCCTCCCTGGAAGTGTCCGTCCAGATTTCATTGGCGGTTGCTACTTCATACTCTCCTGTAACCTTTGGTAATGTAAACTGTGGGAAGATCAATGCAGGTATCAGTGTTATGGTAATCAATAGGAGTGCCCCGATTGCTCTTAAGACGGCTCTTCCCCGGCTAAATTCTCTTTTTGCCCTGCTTCCACGGGACAAGGAAATTATCGCTATTATTGCCCAGACTAACAGCAAAAGACCCAGGGCATACCAGCGGAGGCCCCATTCTAACACTGATGCCAGGGATAAAACGGCAAATACTCCGAGGGAAAGTAGCCTGATGATGCTCCTTACCTTCTTCTGCTCGGAGTTTGTCTTAATGCAAAACACTGTAAAGGAAATCACTACAAGTAAGGTAAATAATAATATAAATGCGGCCATGTTGTTCATCCTCTCTTTTTGATAGGCATAACATAGCACTTTGAATTTCGCCTGTAAATACCTGCAAAAGCAAGCTGCATCCGTGGGTAGGCAAGTTACAAAGGAAGCAGGGTAAAATACATACCCTGCTTCCGGTTATTTTCTATCTAATTCTTTAAGCCTCTGATTGATTTTATTTACGGTATTCTTATCGCCGCTCCAACAGATCAGTCTGACCAGGAGGTAAATCACAGCGATTTCTGCGGAAAAGATAAGCGATTGTGTGGCTGATGTCACAATCCCCATCAAACAGCCGAATATAAGAATTACCACCTCGATCAACAAAAAGTGTATGATCAGACGAATACGAAAAGACTTAAGGGAAAGCTGATCTGTATCATACAGAATTAATCCCGGGAAATCGCCTAATAATGCGGCGGCTGCGATCAACGAAAGGGATCTTCTGCTAAACTCAAAATCCGGTACCAGCAGGAGGGTTAAGAGTATGATAACACCGAAGATAACAAAATAATCCTTTATAAACTCTTTGACATAGTTCCTTTTCTCCATGATTCCCTCCTATAAACCAAGCAATGTCTTTAGTACGGGTACGTACTGCCTGGAAACCACTACATTTTCTCCGTTGATCAACCTGGCTTCGAATCTGCCGCCTATGTAAGGTGTAACGTAGGCTATCTTATGAAGATTTAGTACAACTGATTTTGATGCCCGAAAGAACCCCTTTCCTTTGCAGGCACTCTCCAGCTCATATAGCTTCTGCCTTGATTCATATACATTTTGCGCACAGTAAATAAATACTTTATTATCTACTGCCTCAAAATAGTAGATGTCCGTGGACTGCAGCCGGTGAATCTTTTCACCTTCATATCCAACAAAGCAATCTTCCTTTGCTTTGAGCTGGCTGACTAAGGATAATATCTCATCATTTGCCTCCCAACAGCGAATGATAATCTCCTCGTCTCTGTCTCTATTAATTTCTTCAATGGTCACCTTCATACTTTATCCTGCTCTTTTTGATTATAGTGATATCCCGAGGTTAATCTGATAAGTTTATCCCCGGGCGGCTTAACGATATCTTTACAAAAGGTATTTACCTATCCTATAAGTTAATTATAGCGAAAGGAAGAAAAAATAACAAATAAATTTATTAAGATAAGCATATCCTACATCAACATTCCAGTTGCCACCAACTGGTAAAATGATTATAATTAAATAGCATGCATCAAATGAACAAAGGTCAGGTGGATAATATGTTGAGGGAAACTCTGGAGAATAAATGCGATTTGTTTGCAGACAATTATATAGTGCTTAGTAAAAAGTTCAAGTGGAACAATTCGATCAATACAAGATTGGGTGCCCTGTTGTATATGATGGAGAACAGGGAAGCGGATGTAGATGCAATCAATCGTTGCCGGAAGATTATTAAGGATAATACAGGGGTATTCTCTCAATTCAAGGATACAACAAATTTCATGTCCGCGGTTATGATGGCATTGCAGGCAGAGCCGGAGGTCATGTTTAAGAGCATCCTGAATGTATATGATTCAATGAAACGGGAGGGATTTCATTCCTCTCCTTATCTGGTGCTTGCTGCGATCTCGATTGCCCTGCAGTCGGATCCTTATGACTATCACAAGGTAATCAGGTCGGCTAAGAATTATTATGATGCCATGAAGGGGGAGCATAAATTCATAACCTCCTCGGATGATTATGGCTTTGCTGCACTTCTGGCCATGACTGATAAGCCCGTGGATCAGGCAGTCAGGGAGATGGAGAACTGTTACAGAATATTAAAGGGAGAATTCTTCAGTGCCAATGCGGTACAGGCGCTTTCCCATGTCCTTACCTTCAGTGAGGAGGAAGCATATACAAAATGTATGAGGGTCTCCAGCCTGAATTCCGCATTGAAAAGAAGAAAATGCAAGATCGGTTCAGGCATTGAGCTGTCCTTCCTCGGTGTGACGGCACTTTTAAAGGAGGATTCCGAAAAGCTCGCCGATGAGATCGTAGAGGTAAGGGATTATCTGAAAGGGAAAAAGGGCTTCGGAGGCTGGTCCATGTCAGCTACGGAGAGAACGATGTTTGCCGTGGCAGTGGTATGTGACGATTATCTTACAGATACCAAGCGAAGTACGATGGAGATGACGCTGGCAAGGAGTATCACAGGTATCATTCTGGCTCAGCAGATGGCAGTCATGGCAGCAACTTCAGGAGCAGCTGCAGCTGCAGCGGCAGGGGCCCAGTAGGAAAGGATGCCGCTACTAAGATGGAAGGCTTCAGATAGATCAGGTTATATATGAAGAAAGGTTTATACTATGTACATTATTGTAGGGTTGGGTAATCCAACGGACAAGTATCAGGCAACGAGACATAATATCGGGTGGGATGCGATAACACGCTTATCCGATGACTATAGAATCCCCATGGATTTTAGAAAGCATAAAGCAATCTGTGGAAAGGGGTATATTGAAGGAGAGAAGGTTATACTGGCTCAGCCACTGACCTATATGAACTTAAGCGGTGAAAGTGTTCGGGAGCTGGTGGATTATTATAAGGTATCCCCGGAAGAGGTAATTGTTATTTATGATGATATCAGTCTGGCGGTAGGTCAGCTGCGCATCCGCAAGAAGGGCAGTGCCGGAGGTCATAACGGTATCAAGAGTATCATCAGCCATCTGGGAACCGATGAATTTCCCAGAATCAAGATAGGGGTTGGTGATAAACCGAAGGATTGGGATCTGGCAGATTATGTACTGTCCCGATTTTCAAAGGAGGAGGAACCCGTGATCCGGGATGCTCTGAAAGACACCTCCGATGCCATACGCAGAATGGTCACAGGTGATATCGACACAGCCATGAACCTCTACAACCGGAAGAAATAGTTCAAGCCAAGAATTTATCATAGGAGGAGCTAAGTTGAGAACCTTTACATTGCCCCTGATGGAGCTAAAGGAATTCATAGACATCAGGGATAACATAAAATCGAAAACCCTGCCGGTACATGTTACCGGCTGTATTGATTCCCAAAAATGTCATCTGATGCATGGACTGGGTGAGGGTTATAAATACAAAGTAATCGTCACCTACAACGACCTTAAGGCAAAGGAAATCTATGAGGATTACCGGCTGTATGATAAAGAGGCTTTACTTTATCCTGCGAAGGACATCATTTTCTACAGTGCCGATATCCATGGAAATGCGATTGTCAGGGATCGTCTGCGTGTCTTAAACCGGTTGATCGAGAATAGGGGAGGCACCATAATCCTTTCCCTGGATGGAGGAATGGACCGGCTGCTTCCTTTGCAGATGGTGAAGGACCGCATCCTGACCATTGATATAAACTCCGGTATTAAGCTGACCGAGTTTACAGAAGCCTTGGTACATCTGGGCTATGAGAGGCAGGCACAGGTGGAATCACCGGGTGACTTTGCTGTACGCGGTGGCATTATCGATATCTTTCCTTTGACGGAGGATGCACCCTATCGTATCGAGCTCTGGGGGGATGAGATTGATTCCATTCGTACCTTTGATGTGAGCAGCCAGAGATCCATTGAGCAGGTGGAGAAGCTGGTCATCTATCCGGCAGCAGAGATCATACCGGATGAAGCAAGGCTACGCGCAGGTATCAGGAAGCTGGAGGCAGAGGAAAAAGAATATTATAAGACACTCCGGGAGCAGTTTAAGACAGAGGAAGCGGCCAGAATTCATCAGATCGTAGCGGAGTTTAAGGATAACCTGGATGCTTACCATGGTTCTATCGCTCTGGAAAGCTATATCAACTACTTTTATGATCAGACCATGAGCTTCTTCCAGTATTTCAATCCGGAGGAGACGATTTTCTTCCTGGATGAGCCAGGAAGACTTGCCGAAAAGGGAGAAGCGGTAGAGACAGAATTTCGCGAGGGTATGATTGGCCGTATCGAGAAGGGCTATATCCTTCCCGGACAGATGGATGTCATTTACGGATATAAGGAAGTCATGGGTATGCTGGCGAACCGTAATACGGTGTTGATCAGTACCATGGAGGTTAAGAATAATTTTTATGCACCGAAGAAAAAGTACGACTTTACTGTTCAGACCGTTGCCTCCTATCAGAAGAATTTTGAGGTGCTGGTCAAGGATCTGGAACGTTGGAAGAAGAATAAATACCGAGTTATCTTGCTTTCCAGCTCCAGAACCAGAGCAATGCGACTGGCGGAGGATCTACAGAGGGATTATGGCCTGAGTGCCTTCTATAGTGAAGACATGGACAGGGTATTGCAGAACAGTGAGATCATGGTGGCATACGGGAACCTGCGAAGAGGTTTCGAGTATCCGCTGATTAAGTTTGTCATTATATCGGAAAGTGATATCTTCGGTATAGAAAAGAAGAAAAAACGGAAAAAATCCGGTTATGAGGGCAGCAAGATCCAGAGTTTTACCGAGTTGACACCCGGAGACTACGTCGTTCATGAGAATCACGGCCTGGGTATCTATCGGGGAATTGAGAAGATAGAGGTCGATAAGATCACCAAGGATTATATTAAGATTGAGTACGGAGGCGGAGGCGTGTTGTATATTCTGGCAACAGGCCTTGATGTGATACAGAAATACTCCGGTTCAGAGGGACGTAAGCCAAAGCTGAATAAGCTTAATTCCATCGAATGGAAGAATACGAAGGCAAAGGTGCGCGGTGCGGTTCAGGAGGTTGCTAAGGAGCTTGTTGAGCTGTATGCAGAGCGCCGGGAGAAGAAGGGCTTCCAGTTTGGTCCCGATACCGTATGGCAGAAGGAGTTCGAGGAAGAGTTTCCTTATGAGGAAACAGAGGATCAGCTCAATGCAATCGAAGCGACCAAGCGGGATATGGAAAGCACCAGGATCATGGATCGTCTGATTTGTGGTGATGTAGGCTACGGTAAGACGGAGATTGCGATCCGTGCTGCCTTCAAGGCTGTATCTGACGGTAAACAGGTCGTAGTTCTGGTTCCCACGACGATCCTCGCACAACAGCATTATAATACCCTGGTACAGCGTATGAAGGATTTTCCGGTCAGCGTGGATGTATTGTCCCGTTTTCGGTCCGCTGCGGAACAAAAGAAGACCTTAGAGCGTCTAAGAAAGGGAAACCTGGATATCATAGTAGGAACCCATAGGGTGCTCTCAGCAGATGTGAAATTCAAAAACCTCGGATTACTAATTGTGGATGAGGAGCAGCGCTTTGGTGTTACTCATAAAGAGAAGATCAAACAGATAAAGAAGGATATCGATGTCCTGACCCTGACGGCTACTCCGATCCCCCGAACTCTTCATATGAGCCTTGTCGGTATTCGGGATATGAGCGTTCTTGATGAACCGCCGGTAGATCGTCTTCCCATCCAGACCTATGTACTGGAGCACAATGATGAAATCATCCGGGAAGCGATCAGCAGGGAGCTTGCAAGAAACGGACAGGTTTATTATGTATATAACCGTGTCAACGGTATCGATGAGATTGCTGCTAATGTCGCTAAGCTCGTACCGGAGGCAAATGTGGCATTTGCACATGGACAGATGAATGAAAGGACACTGGAGAAGATTATGTTTGATTTTATCTCCGGTGAGATTGATGTACTGGTTTCCACGACCATTATTGAGACAGGTCTGGATATCTCCAATGTCAATACGATGATTATTGATGACGCAGACCGTCTCGGCCTTTCCCAGCTCTATCAGCTTAGGGGAAGAGTCGGTCGCTCTAACCGGACAGCATATGCGTTCCTCATGTACCGAAGGGATAAAATGCTGAAGGAGATTGCGGAAAAGCGTCTGCATGCCATAAAGGAGTTCACGGAGCTGGGATCCGGCTTTAAGATTGCGATGCGGGATTTGGAGATCCGTGGCGCCGGTAATCTGCTCGGAGCAGAACAAAGCGGACATATGGAAGCGGTCGGCTACGATTTATATTGCAAGATGCTGAATGATGCGGTAAAATCCATGAAGGGTGAGGTGACGGAGGAGGAAACCTTCGAGACCACCGTGGATATGGACATGGATGCCTATATTCCTGCCACCTACATCAAAAATGAGATTCATAAGCTGGATATCTATAAGAGGATTGCTGAGATTGAGAATGAAGAAGAAATGATGGATATGCAGGAGGAGCTGACAGATCGCTTCGGGGATATGCCGAGTGCGGTGAACAACCTTCTGAATATTGCGCTGATCAAATCAATCTGCCATAGTTTATACATTACCGGACTTGTGCACAAGGAGAATGAGATTAAGCTGATGATGTATCCCAAGGCTAAGCTTGCAGTGGAGAGGTTTACTGAGCTGTTGACCAAATACCAGAACAGCTTAAAGCTGATACCGCAAGCTACACCCTATTTTGTGTACCGACTTCCGGCGGGACAGAAGGGTAAGCTGGATCCAATCACCATCTTCGAGCTTTTGCATAAGCTTCTGACTGATTTTAAGATATTAATTCAATCCTGATAAACAATACTGGAAAGGGGAATATGGATGAAGAAAAGTCGTAAGGCATTTATCGCTCTGACAGCATTATTAATGTTGACAATGCTTTCCGCCTGCAGGGTTGGAGAAGAACGATATGAATTAACGAATTATATAGGGAAATCGGTATCGACCTTTGAGAAGAGGTCAGGCACCGTGCTCACAGAGCAGGGTACCGGAGTCTATGGAATGGAGAATGTCGTACAGATTATGGCTCCGGAAAAGAAGGTGAATGCCATCACACTGCTTGGTGGTGCCGGAGAGTACAAGGTACTTGGGGTCACGATCGGTATGAGCAGGACAGAGGTTGATTCCTTGCTTGCCGATACCTTCGGAGCAGAAATTGCAAAGACGACCAATACAGAGAAGAATACCGTTACTTATACCTATCTGAAGAACAACAGGGAGCTTTACATCACATATGATGCAGAAAAGGAGACGGTGACGGAGCTTTCCTACTATGTGGTAGAGCTGACGGATCACGAGAATGAGGAAGCTAAGGAACAGACCAATTCCGGCCAGTTGATGGCGATGATCGGGGATACCAAGGTTTATTACAATGAAGCTATGGTTTACTTAAAATCCGCACAGGAGAATTATGAGACGGATTACGGGAAGAATATCTGGGATGCCGATATTCTGGGCAACGGAGAAACCTTCGGCAAAATGATCAAGGATGAGGTCATCAATCAGATCACTGAAATCAAGGTTATCTGTGCAGAAGCCCAAAAAAAGGACATTTCCCTGTCGGAGGAAGAGCTGGCGGATGCAAATGCCTATGCGAAGGAGCATTTTGAGGGCCTGGCACCACAGGATATCAGCAGATACTTAATCACCGAAGAGCTTCTGCGAAAGATATATGCGGATAACCTGTTAGCAGAAAAGGCATTTGAGACGCTTACCATCAATGTGGATACCAATGTCTCGGATATGGAAGCAAAGCAGATCACAGTACAGCAACTGTTGATCTACAGCTGCGATTTCGATGCTTCGGGTAAGAAGGTTGAATTGTCCCAAGAGGACAAGGCGGCTGCTTATGAAAAGGTACGAAATCTGTTGGAGCAGGCAAAAACAACAGAAGACTTCTATGCTCTTGCTGAAGCGAACTCGGAATCAGATACGATTGAATATACCTTTGGCAGGGGACAGGGTCCCAAGGAATTCAGTTCCTCCTTTGAACAGGCTGCCTTTACCCTACGGACAGGCCAGGTAAGCGACATCATTTCTACGGATTACGGCTGGCATATTCTTTATTGCAAATCAGACAATAATGAGGATGCAACGATTCAGCGGAAGGAAGAAATCATCGATCAGCGCCGCAGCGAGCTATTTGCCAAGCTGTACAGTGAATGGACAGAGAACTATGATGTGGTGGTCAACAGCGAAGCCTGGGATGCCATCACCTACGGTAATTAACTACGATATCCCTGAATATCAGGATAAAGAATTCCTGATATTCAGGGTTTTTTTGTTTGTAAGCAAATGCGTCCTATGAGTGTAATAAGCCAAAACACATTCTTTGTTCCGGTGCCTGCTGTTGCTTTGGGTGGCTTCTCTAAGATATATTTACCGATTGCTTCGACCATCGATCTATAATAGAATTACAGTAACAATAAAACAAAATTCATAAATATTTTAGTAGGGCATGCAATAAAACGTTATCTTGTAGCGTTATCATAATATAAGGAGGAGCGCCGGATGTTAATATTCTGTGATATGGCAGCTTCAGAAGACAAAGCTGTCGTTCGTCATAAGAAGTTAATCATAGACGAATCAATTTTTATCAGAATATCAGAAAATGATATGGCTGCCTTCGAGGAATTCTATCACCTGACGGAACGCAGTGTGTATGCTTTTGCGCTCTCCATCCTGCGAAACCATGAGGATGCGATGGACGTGGTACAGGACACTTACCTAAAAATCCGAGGAGCAGCACATCTGTATCAACCGATGGGAAAGCCGATGGCGTGGGTATTTACCATCGTGAGAAACCTATCCATGAGTAAACTGAGATCCGGGACAAAGACAGAGGCGTTGGGAGAGGAAGAGCTGGAGAACAATCTTTCCTTTTCCTATGTTACGGATAGTGATGACAGATTAGTATTGCAATCTGCTTTGAAAATATTGAATGAAGAGGAGAGAAAGATCATCCTGCTACATGCGATCTCCGGCTTTACATATCTGGAAATATCACGGAATATCGGCCTTCCCCTCTCAACGGTGTTATCAAAATATCACCGGGGGCTGAAAAAATTAAAGAAATATCTTATAGAAAGCGGGGTGCCAAGATGAAACATAAGAATATCGTACAATCCTTACAAAGATCCTTAAGTCAGGCACCTGTGCCGGACTTTGAGCAATTAATCAGCCTGCCGTATGAGAGGCAGGAGGTACATGATTTTATTACAAGACCAGAGGAGAAGCAGGAAGCCCACACGGTCAGTAGATATACAGCTGCATTATCCTTAAGCTTTGCGTTGTTACTTTTTGTTGCAGGTGGCTGGATTTATCAATACAGACTGCCGAGCAGCATGATCTCACTGGATGTTAATCCAAGTATCGAAATTCTTTCAAATCGTCATAATCAGGTACTTGAGATCAAAGCCATGAACGAAGATGCGCAGAAAATCCTTGGTGAACAGGAATTCAGACTGGCAACACTGGATACGGCGGTGGACTCAATTGTTACCGCAGTCATCGACCAGGGTTATCTGAATTCTGAGAAAAATGTCATCATGATTTCTGTAGAGAATAAAAATGAAGAGAAAGCAGAAGTACTGGCGGACACACTGAATCTGGTGATAAAGAAAAGCGCTTCCAATCATGATATGAAGCCCAGAATTCTGCGTCAGACCTTAAAGAAGGACAAAACAGCAGCAGAGGAAGCAAAAAAACTAGAGGTATCCGTCGGTAAGCTCAAGCTGATGAAGAAGATTGAGGAATCCAGTGATACTCTGTCTGTCGAAAGTCTTGCCCGGAAATCAATGACGGAGCTGCTCAGTATCGCAGAGGAAAATGAAGTAGATCTGAAGGATACCGTCAAACTGGATGAGGAGCGAGGAGATCAGAATATAAATAAGAATAAAAAAGGGAAAGAAAAGGATACAGACAGGGATCAGATTCCGGCCAAGAATAAGGAAGACAAAAAAGGAAATAAACATAAGATAAAAAGCGATAAGGATTCGGATCAAGATTCGGATGAGGACCAAGATATAACCAACTATAAGGATAAAGACAAAAACAATAACGGAAATAAGCACAGAAGCAAAAACAAAGACACATACACATACACATACAAAGACACATATAAAGACACATATAAAGACACTTACAAAGATACAAACAAAGATAAAAACAAAGATAAAAACAAAGATATTTACAAGGATACAGACAAAGATACTTATAAGGATACAGACAAGGATAAAAGGAAAGATAAAGACAAAGACAAGATTAAAGATAAAGTGAAAAGCAAAGATAAACACAAGGATAAAGATAAAAATAAGTATAAAAACAAAGCTAGAAAGAATAAGGATTAAGGTGCCATAGACAGTGAGACTGGCAAAGGCAATCAAAGTAAGGCTGCTCACACAGGGGGCAGTGATGATGATCAGTACCAAAAAGAAATAAGAATTTTTTTCTTGGATATGCAATAAAACCCGAAGTTCCTGCGTTATCTGTATAGAAGTGATGATAATCCTTCTAAATAACAAAGAGCATCAAGGATGTTCACAGGAAAGGATTAAGGAGGTATTTACGATGAAGAAAATGATTATGAAAGGCTTGGCTTGTCTGCTTGCATTTGCACTGATGATGCCTATGGTGTTTCAGTACACCGCACCATCTGTAGTGGAGGCAGCAAAAAAAGAGAAGAGAGTAGAGATAAGAAAAGAGAAAACAGCAGTATCGAAAAAGAAGGCTAAAGAAATAAAAAAGGATAAGAAAGAGAAACAGGTTAAAAAAGCTAAGAAGGCATCCTTCGCAGTAACTAAGAAGACACTGGATGGAATCGGTGTAACCTACCAGATCGAAGTAAAAAACCTTGCGGCGACTACAGCACGTACCTGGTATTCTACCAATGAAAAGGTAGCAAAGGTGGACAGCAATGGTCTTGTGACAAGTGTAAATTACGGAACAGCTGTAATCAAATGTGTAGTTGGTGATAAGAAGAAAGGGGTAAGTGTATTATCCTGTGTGATTACGGTAAAAGGTACTAAGGCGGAAGTCAGCATTACCAACAAACAGTTAAAAGACAAGGTTCAGTACATGGCGGTAGGCTCCAGCTATAATTTTGATGCTGTGATCAAGCCGGAGGGAACAGCAGGTAAGATCCTCTGGTCAGTCAATGATCCTACCGTGGCTACAGTCAATGCAGACGGTGTGGTTACAGCTTTAAAGGAAGGCTTAACAGTATTAACTGCTGCTGCAGTCAGTGACAGTGCAACAGTGACCAGTGGTTCAGCTATTACATTACCGACCGTAAAGAGTGATGAGGTAGTGATTAAGGTGACCTCAGGAGCTGCAATTGAAGCAGCAAGGGTTCAGGATGTAGCTTTAGCCAATGATAAAACTCTTGTGATCAAGTTCAGCACTCCTATGAAGGCAGACACTCTGATCAATTCCGTTACCTCGGTACTGGCCAATTCCATTACGATCACACCGGTAACAAATGCAAGCGGGGTGTCCGCTGTTAATCCGGGTGAGCTGAAGGGCGTTTTGGCAGGCGACGGAAAGACTCTGACAATCATAGCAGCAAATTACTTCTATGGATATTATGATATCAAGTTAACGAATCAGGCAGCGGCTGCTTCTGGCGCACTGCTTCAGAATTATCAGAAGCGTGCACTGCTGATTCATCTTCAGTAAGACTACATTATGAACTATATCTTTAATATGGGACAGAATATGATACCCCTATAAAAGAGAAGTTAACAAGAAGGAAGACGGGCTGAACTGCTCGATAAGTTGGACTTAATATCTGGCTTATCGGGTGGTTTAGCCCGTCTTTAATAATTTTTTTAGAAAAATGTAAAATATGCTTGACATCTAATGTAAAGCATACTATACTAAAAATGTAAAGCGAACTATACTACCGGTTGCGGTATTAGGTTGGATAGTACTTATGCCATGTAACGGTTAGGTTGGTGCCGCTTTTGCCCAGGGTATTTGGCGCGCAGGTACCTGCGGCAAAATGTTAATGAGAGGAGAGTAACAATGTGCAGACAAGAATTCAGGAATTAAGAAAAGCAAAGAAGGTAACACAGAATGAACTTGCGGATGCAGTCAACGTAACCAGGCAGACGATTATATCACTGGAAAACGGAAAATATAATGCTTCACTAATATTAGCACATAAGATAGCCCAGTTTTTCGGGGTCTCAATTGAAGAAATATTTATTTTTGATCAGGAGGATGAGAATTTATGAGAGGATTATATTGTGGAACAACAGCAAAGACAAATGAGGAATATAGGAAGATTATTAAGGCCAGAATGGTCATCGTTATGTTTGTCGCTATCGCCGGAGCAGCTACTTTAGCAATTGTCTTATTAGCCAGAAGCACCTGGGAGGTTTCAATCAGTGAGCAGATGTTGGGAGTCTATGCAGGAATGGGAACCGGATTATTCATCGGTGCGATTGTAGTATTGATCAAGGATGCGATCCTTCTTCGGAATGAAGAAAGGTTGAAGAACAGCCGCTTGGAAAATGCGGATGAGCGCAATCAGGAAATCAGTAATAAAGCGATTAAGTTTACGTTAACAGTCATGCTGTTTGTCATCTATGGTGTTGCTCTGATCGGTGGACTATATTATCCGGTCCTGGTAAAATTAATGTCGGGTATGATATTTCTGATCCTTGCAGCCTACATGGGCGCTTATCAGTACTATAAAAACAGAATGTGATGGCGATTAGATGAAATATAAGAAAATCCTGCAGGTGGAGGAATGGATTCCTCAAGCCTGTAGGATTTTATGTTCATAGGATTTACATCCAGTAATATTTCTAAGGATTACACATAATACAGGTTCTCTGAAGGGTATACCGCATCACAGGTAACGTCGATGCCAAGCTTCTTTAAAATCTGCTCGTCATTGCGGTTCAGCATGACGGTACAGTGCGCCTGAACTCCGGCAAGACCGGACAGCTTCTCATAGGCGAGTTGTGCAGTCGGGTTCGTCACAGCGCAGATGCTTAAGGCAATCAGAATTTCATTTGCAGTTAAGTTCGTAACCTTACTGTGAAGGTCTCGTTCCTTCAAATCGCGAATCGTATTCAGAATCAGTGGTGATAACAGGAATATCTCGTCTCTGATACCTGCAAGATATTTGATGGCGTTAAGTAGTGCTGCAGAGCAGCAATCCATAGTATCGGATCCGCGTCCGGTGATGATATGGCCATTCTCGAATTCGAAGGCAATGACGGATACGGCCTCGTTATCGGCACAGCTTTCCTTAAGCTTTGCAGCATATTCCCTGGCCGGAAGCACACAGTGTCTGTCTTCCTGCTTTAAATTCACTTCCTCAAGGATGAGCTTCATCCTGTTCACGGATTCCTCGTCCAGAAGACCCTTCTTAAAGTCACAAATAGTCGAGAAATAGCGGCGAATGATTTCCTGCTTGGAAGCCTTAGTAATGACCTCATCATCGGTAATCCCGAAGCCGACACGGTTTACACCCATATCAGTAGGCGACTGGTACATGGATTCCTTGCCGGTAATCTTCTCAATGATCCGCTTGACTACGGGGAACATCTCTAAGTCTCTGTTATAATTAACAGCAACCTGATTATAACGTTCGAAGTGGAAGTTATCAATCATGTTGACGTCCTTTAAATCTACGGTTGCAGCCTCATATGCGATATTCAAAGGGTGCTTCAGGGGCACATTCCATACGGGGAAGGTCTCGAACTTGGAGTAGCCTGCATTGTGCCCCATCTTATATTCATGATACAGCTGATTTAAACAGGTAGCCAGCTTACCACTATTCGGTCCGGGTGCGGTAACGACCACAATCGGTTTGGTTGTGGTTACATAGGGATTGATCCCGTAACCGTTCTCACTTACGATGGTTTCTACATCTGCCGGATAACCGGGAATGGCAGAGTGTGTATAGACTTTAATGTTGCGGCGTTCCAGCTTGTTAATGAAGACAGTGGTCGCAGGTTGTTTATTATAACGGGTGATAACCACGCTGTTCACTGTCAATCCATAACTGCGGAGATCATCCAGGAGGCGTAGTACTTCCATATCGTAGGTAATACCAAAGTCTCCCCGGATTTTATTTCGTTCAATGTCTCCGGCATATACACATATGAGAATCTCAGCCTGATCCTTTAATTTTTGAAGCAGTTTAATCTTGGCATCTTCATCGAAGCCAGGCAAAACACGCTTTGCATGCTTGTCTCCTATCAGCTTACCACCAAATTCCAGATAGAGTTTATCGTAATTGTTCACTCTCTCCAGGATAAATTTAGACTGCTCCTCGATATACTTCTGCGGGTCGAAACCGGTTTTCATATGGTATCCTCCTTTGAATACGTTTGTTCTTCCATAGTGTGAAACTGCTTTTTGCTTCATACATACCATAGACTATCATAATCTAATTTTATGAAAAGTCAAATGCCTTTTTGATGTTTGGAAAAATTCCCATTGCATGGCGGTATTTTATGGTAAAATAGTAATCATAATAAAGAAAGCTATTTTATTAGGAAGGACAGGTATATCAGAGAATGTCATTCCTTCACGGATAGAAAGCGAGGTAAGGCTATGTGCGGAAGATATAATTTTACGGTAGAGCAAAGCGATGAAATTCGCGAAATATTGGAGAAGCTGAATGCAAAATTCCATCAAACCGCAGTCAAGAACGGGGAAATCTTTCCCACGGACCAGGCACCGGTTCTGATTGAGGAAGAGAAGGAGGTGTCTCCAACGCTCAGCGGTTGGGGCTTTCCGAAGTTTGACGGAAAAGGTGTCATCATCAATGCCAGAGCGGAATCGGCATTTGAGAAGAAGACCTTCCGGGATAGTCTGGTGAGTCGTCGCTGTATCATTCCCTCAACAGGGTTCTATGAATGGGATGGGGAGAAAAATAAATATCTGTTTCGTCTGGAGGATACCAATACCCTGTATATGGCAGGACTTTATAATGTGTATCAGGGAGAGCTTCGTTATGTCATTCTCACAACGGATGCCAACGCATCCATGAAGGAAGTCCACAATCGCATGCCCCTGATATTTCCGAAAAAGGAGCTTGCGACCTGGATACTGGATCAAAGTGCGACCGGGGATCTGCTGAGAAGCGTACCACCGCAGCTGGTCAGACAGGTAGTCAGTTCCAGAAAGACCGAAGAGGAGAGCTTTGGGCATCAATATAAGATGGAGCTCTAAGGGAGGGTCAAAAAAGTCGAGTCATTTTACCGTGTTTTGATATAATAAAATCAACTTCCGGAAGTAGTTCAGTAATTATATCAAAGTTATGATAAATTCAGTCAGAAAGGTGATGTGGAATGGAATATTATTCATTTATCTGGTCAACGGCAACCTATATCGAAGCTAGGATGAAGGAGGAAATCGAATATCCGGAGCTTGAGAAGGCGGTGGGTTTCTCTTATCGTCATATCAGGGAGACCTTTAAGGCAGTGACGGGTGTCACTCTTTCCCGCTATATCCTGAACCGAAGGGTAGCGAACTCAGCCTTTGACATCATGCATACGGATAAAAGCCTGACACAGATCGCTATGGATTATATGTTCGACAATTATGACACCTTTACCCGGGCGTTTAAAAGGTGTACACACTATCTTCCATCAGATTTTCGAAGCCGGCCCTGTGAGCTGAAGGTTGGCAGAAGAAGGATCCTGACAGGGGCATTCTGGCCTATGATACTGAATTTATCTAGAATATCGGAGGTCGATTCTATGATGAATAATACAGTAAAGACAAAGGATAGCTGCATCCTGTATGGAGTACCCAGGGTCTCTTATTCCTTTGAGGGATGTACGCCCTTCTGCGTGGCAATGAAGGCGTGCCTAAACTATACGGGACAGCAGGTAGATTATGCTTATATTATGGCAATTACCGGAGCTGCATTCCGTCTGCGGTGGAATACTTCCTGCTGGGACGGCGGCAATGTGGATATCATGAACATCTATGAGGACAGATTCGAGGCATTTCGGAGGGCTTTCGCGGCAGCGGGAAGAAGCTACCGGATACTGCAGAGAGAGAAGGCTTCGAAGGAAGATTTTATTCGGTTTATTAAGGCGGAAATTGATGAGGGTAGGCCGGTGATCGCCTTCGGAATCATCGGTCCCCCGGAGGCTTGTCTGGTGACCGGTTACAGAGAAGACGGGCGGATATTACTCGGCTGGAACTGCTTCCAGGAAAATCAGGAATTCGCAAAAGCGGTAACCATCGAGGAGAACGGATATTATGCTACAGACGGTTGGTGGGAGAATGAAGGTACCCTGGCTTTGATTGCTGTGGGTGAGAAGCAGGAGGCGCTTGCAAGTCATAAGGAAATTCTGGAGAATGCCATCAATATACTGACAAAGGAGAAGGTCGTCTTTTACGATGAGGACGGGAAACCTGCAGCAGAGTATGCGGGCGGACAAAAAGCCTATGATTGCTGGGCAGGTTCCATTGAGGATGACAGGGAATTCTCAGAGGGTGCCATTATGCCGCTCCTATATGAGAGGATTGTATGCCAGAACGATGCAGTAATGATGCTTGGGGAAGGGCGCTATTATGCAGCTACATATCTGGAGCAGGTCGGCAAGGAGCTTGAAACCGTCACTAAGGAATGCGGTCTTGCCGCGCAATATTTCCGAAGGGCAGCAGAGCTTGGACCGAAGATGAGCGAGATCGTCGGAGGATGTGAACAGAATGAGGAGAATATCAGAAGCTTTGCGAAGGCCGAAGTAAGAAAGCAGCTTGTTGCTTTGATCCACCAGGCAAAGGAGTTCGAAGCTGAGGCTGTTAAAGTTCTTCAGGATATTGTTGAAAAAATATAGGCGACTGATGAACATGTATTTGCAGGAGGACACCTGCATAAGAAACGATGAGGGTGTCCTCCGATACTGTTAAAGTAGGAGGATATGGATGAAAGAATATAAAGGGTTAACCTTTGAACTTATGAGGGAAGAAGATATAGAAGTGCTTACCGGGGTCATGACCAGGGCATTTGATGAGGATTCCAGGATTCATCTCGGAAAAGATAAAGGAGGTCCGCCGGGATATGATAATGGAGATTTCCTGCGACAATGGGGACTTCATAAGGATTCGACTGCATATAAGATCTCTTCGGAAGGGAAGACCATCGCCGGACTGATCCTGTGGATTAATCCGAAGACAAAGGTGAATTTTCTGGGTGCAATATTTGTTGACACTGACCTTCAGAATCGGGGGATCGGCAGAGCCATCTGGGAGTTTGTCGAGAAGGAATACCCGGATACCAGGAAATGGTGTACTGAGACACCTATATTCTCTAGAAGAAACCATAACTTCTATGTGAATAAGCTGAACTTCCATGTGGTGGCAATTAAGGAACCCAAGGACTGGGAGGAAGGTTCTTTTATGCTGGAAAAGGTGATGCAGTAAGCAGAAATACTTGCAACTTTTTCAAAAAATGGATATAATAATCGCGCAGAGATAAAAACACGATCCGGTTGGTAGTCCGGATGCAGCAGAATATGCTGTCAGTAACCTGCCTCCTTGGTTGTCCGTTCTTTGTTCTATAAACTTGAAAGGAGGGTTTATATGGACAAAGTAACAAGCAAGCTGCAGGTGTTCTTCGAAGAGCCCTTTTGGGTCGGAATCTTTGAGCGAATGGAAGTGAACAGGCTCTCCGTCTGTAAGGTGACCTTCGGATCAGAACCAAAGGACTATGAGGTTCACGACTATGTTCTAAAAAATTACGACAGGCTTTGCTTTAGCCCGTCTGTGGAGCACGTAGTGCAGGACAGGGAAAAACTGAATCCGAAACGCAGACAGCGGGAAGTGCGTAAGCAGCTGGACCGGGTTGGTATCGGAACGAAGTCCCAGCAAGCTCTGCAGTTACAGAGGGAACAGAATAAGCTTGTACACAAGGTTTTTACGAGAGAACAGAAGGAAGCAGAAGCGGAAAGACAATTTGCCATAAGACAACAAAAGAAACGAGAAAAGCATAAAGGCAGATAAGAAAAAGCATCTTATGATAGAGTGATCCTAAAAGGATTACCTATTGTGGGATGCTTTTTCGGATTTATGGTTTGCCATCCGGGCATAAACAAATGATCCTTCTATGACAAGCTCTTTGTTATACTCTTTATTCTTGCTGCGTCTTCGTAAGTTCCTGGAGGAACATCCGTATGTTGATGTGGTACGTTACACAACATTTTTCCATCAGTTCACCCTGATCTTTGACGAGATGATGCGTGAAAAGTATGTTGACTGGTATGGATACTCTGCCTCAATATCTCCCTATATCCTGGAACAGTTTGAGAAAGAGGTGGGTTATCGCTTCCGTCCGGAATTTATCATCGATCAGCGAAATCCCTGGTGTAAAATATACCGAAGGAAGATTTCTTCCCTATTTCTTCCCGGATACCTTTTATGAGGGTGGAGATCCGGTGAAGGGGTTCTTTACCGAAGTATTCTGTGGAGTACATTATGAAGACAACCTGTATAAATGGTTCTCCAGTAATTTTAATGTGGAAGTACATGCTTACGTGAAGAACAACAAGTATTGCGTTATGAATAACACCTATGAACCGCAAATAACAACCATTTATCGCGGAGACTTCAGTAGCTTTGAGTTAGAACTGGAAGCAAATGAAATTATCTGGTATGAGATATAGCCTCCTGGCGAAGTAAGAGCTTTTGCAGTATGAATTAATTTCGTGCTGCAAAAGCTTTTTTTGTTACGGCTATTTTATGATTCATAAATGACAAGGAATAATATGGCAATATGGCTTGGTTTATATTATAATGAAAAGTAAAGTAATCACGATATGTAAAATAGTGAAGTGCTATGAAGAATTAGGATGGATAGTATTTCTAGGGGACTGCAAATTTTTATCATTTATTGAAACAGATAGTTTTATTAATAATATTACGTCTCAATCGTTAGAAAGTACGAAGCAAGTTTCTAAAATAAGAAGGAGGACAAATTCATGATTGAATTAATCCAAGTCATAACTCTTTCTGAAATACAACAGCAAAGAGAATGTTATATGAATGAACTTCTTTATGCCCAAGAGTTAAATACTGAAGAAAATGTACAGGAGTGTAAATACTATAAGATACAAAAAAACTCAATTTGGGTAGGGTATATATGCGTTGATTCAAACAAAACACTATGGGAGTTTTATTTAGTAAAAAATGCAATGGTTCACTCCCAGGAAATATTTAAATTCTTAATTGATATGAATTACATAAACTCAGCAGAATGTATTACTTATGACCATATTTTTATGTCACTATGTTTAGATTTTAAAAAGAAGTCATCATGCAGTGCTTATGTTTTTAGAGACAATATTGATGTTAATTATCCTATGATTAAGTATGATAATATAAGTATGAGATTGGCTAAGAAAGAAGATTATGACAGCCTTTTAGAAATAAATAAAATTGCAGAAGGTTGGAATGATTTTTTTTCTGACTTAGATGAACAAATTCGAATGAAAGAAATATTTGTTTTTCACTCAGGTAAAGAACTATTAGGTGCAGGAACTTGTAAGAAGACATGGCAGTGTAGAAATTTTTATGACATAGGAATGGTAGTCGCAAGTAAATATAGAAATAATGGAATTGGAACATATATCATTTTGAAACTTAAAGAATATTGTTATAGCAACAATCAAATACCTGTATGCGGTTGCTGGTATCCTAATTATCCATCCAAAAGGACTTTAGAAAAAGCAGGTTTTATAGCCAATCATCGAGTAATAAGATTTGAATTTAATGAGCAATAAAACTTTGCAGAGAAAATAATGGTTCACAGTCTTAACCAACAGTGTCATACAATAGTTACATAAACAAACTAAATGGAGGATATTATGGTAGGAAAGTATAAAGTAATAACTCTGTGCGGGAGTACGAGGTTTAAAGATGAGTTCTTGAAAGTACAAAAACAATTAACTCTAGAAGGGAATATAGTTATTTCAGTAGGATTGTTTGGACATGCTGATGGTGAGTTTGAAAATGTCATCACTCCTGAAATTAAAGTAATGCTTGACGATATACATAAAAGAAAAATCGATATGTCTGATGAAATTTATGTGATTAACAAAAACGGATATATAGGCGAAAGCACAAAAAGTGAAATAGAATACGCTATAACGACTGGAAAAAGGGTTAATTATTTGGAGTATCTTAATGCTTAGTCAGATAATTATGCATTTTGAGGTAATAAGAAAAGTAGATAATTATTATACATAAGTAAATTTGAAAATAAATTGTCGGTTACTCTTTATTTAATTAGATTGATTTATTAGTATATAATGTAAGGTTATATGTCGAATTATTTAGAAACAGTGTCACAATGGTTACAAATTGAGAAGCAGAAAATTTATAATTTCTTCAGGAGGTTTTAATATATGAACTATGAAGTGATAACTAAAAGCCATTTACCAGAGATTGCAAAAATGTATGTTGAAGCTTTTAATGCACCGCCTTGGAATGATAAATGGACAATCGAGACTGTAAGTAAAAGGCTTGTTCAAATGATGAATTGCGAAGGCTTCTTTGGACTTGTTTGCCTAGAAGAAAATGTAATCTGTGGAATGATTCTTGGTAATATGGAGTACTTTTACGATTGTAATCATTTCAACATTAAAGAGTTCTGCGTCCGCCTTAGTCTTAGAGGAACAGGTATTGGTACACATTTACTAAATGAATTTGAAAAGCGGTTATTGGAAAAAGGCGTTGATGTAGTATATCTTTTTACATCACGAACTGATGAAACAGAAGCTTTTTATCAAAAAAGACGTTTTGAAAGTTGGAATAGCATGGTTATGATGGGTAAATCACTTCATTGTACCGAATAAGCATAATCTACTGTTAGGATGCCTCGCAATATTTATCAACTGCGAAGTAAGCGTACGCTCCTGTATCTTTATGATGCATAAGAGTTTATAAAGAAGACGCGAAAGGAATAGACCAGGATGGCGATAAAAACAACGGCACAGGAAACAATCAATGCTTTATATGCAATCTTTGATAAGCATAAGAATGATAGAATATGTGTCTTGGGAACTATCTGCTGTGGAAAATCAACCTTACAAAAGCAGATACCCGGAACCGTCGATATGGATGAGGCATTATGGCCTCAGCTGACTAAGGAGGAAGAAGCATTTATCTGTCAGAAACCATGGACGAGAGAAATCGGGGATTTTACAAGGAAGCTTGTTAAAGAAAGAGTAGCGATTAAAGCCGGCCAGCCAATATTTTCTTTGATACTTTTAGATGCCGAAGTAATTGTATATCTTGATATTAGTGATGAATTGCTTGCAGAGCATTGTAAGAAAAGGGGGAATGACTTTCAAGATGCGAAAAATGTTAAGGATGCCATTGAAGATGCATGGAACAGACAGCGAGATAATCAGGATAAGGTATTCTACTATTTGAAGGTTACAGAATAAAAGCTTACGGAGAGCATACTAACCGCATAAATAATAAGACCGGAGGGAATTAATATGAAACAAAGAATGACAGTAATAATATTTGCATTACTAATCGGTATTACATTTAGCGCTTGTAAAAAGGAAACAGCAGTGGATACAGCTCAGGAGGCAAACAATCCTACTACACAAGCTGTTAATGAAGAGAAGAATAAGGAAGATGAAATCAGTGTTACTACAGTACCTACACAGCCAATCGAAGAAAGCATTACACCTGCAGTAACAGACGATATTAACAATAGCATTCCTGTTATCTTAGAGACACCTCCATTCAGCTATTATTTATCAGACAGGGTAAAACCGGAGGATACAAACCCCATTCAGTTAACGATGATCTCAAGTGCTTCCAATGATATCACGGATGTTGACAAATGGTTCACAGATAATGATCTCATCTATAACGCTTATGAGGTGCCCAATTCCTTTATGAATACCACCGGTAATCTGCCGGACGAAATTGCACAACAGTGGGACAACTTAATTGCCACTTCTACATTTTATGATGATTCTTATATTTACTGTACATATGGATCGGACTTTAGCGAAGGTTATATTTTGAATATCTATGACAAGAATTCTTTCGTGCTTATTTATACGCTGGACTTTTCAAATTATCGCTATACACCGGAATATATATCGGAGGACTTTGATTATATTCAGCAGAGAATCAATTGGGCGACGATAAAGGATGATATTCTGTATATCGCGCATAGTCATAACACCTATGCGAAGAGCTCTAATCAAATGAATGCCTATCTAACGGCAATTGATCTGTCGGATATGTCCATACTGTGGAGAACTGAACCGTTGGTAAGCAATGCACGCAATTTTCAGCTAATTAATGATGTTATTATCAGTGGATACGGATTTACGGATGAACCCGATTTCTTGTATCAGATTGATACTTCAAGCGGCAAGATTATAGATAAGATACCATTGAAATCAGCCGCAGAATATATCATTCAGAAAGATAATGTACTATATGTGCGTACCTATAATATGAATTATGAGTTCGAAATCACTCAATAGATGCATGGAAGGAGAATGGCATGGAGTTTATTAGTCAGAAGGATATCAAAATATTATCAAATCCCGGTGTTGTTTCAAGGCAATTATTAAATCCTGAAAACTCTGAAAGCGTCAGAGTAACTATTACAGAGGTACATTTAGAAGCAGGAGCCTGTCAGCCAAGGCATATCCATGAAACATCAGAACAAATCTGGTATGCACTGCAAGGGGAAGGTCAATTATTATTAGCCAATGACGAAACTAAGGAATTCCATGCCGGCGATGTGGTGCGCTTTGCAGATCAAGATGTTCATGGATTACTAAACAATTCAACGAAGGAGTTTGTCTATCTGTCAGTTACGTCGCCTCCAATTAATTTTTCTTATGCCTATCAGGATAAAAAGTAGCATACATGGGTAGGGATTGAGAGAACAAATTGATTAAGGGGGTGAGATGGATTGAAGTCCAAAAAACTGAAATCTATCTGTGCAATTATTGTATTATTGGCATTCATTCAGATTTTGTTATTCGTGATTCAGCAAGGTGTCTTTCTTCTGGTACCAAGGACTGATTATTCGGATCATATGGCTGCAATGCTTGGCATGATCGTATTAACGATCTGTATATCAATAACCGCTCGAAAGCAAGGTATCAATCTTTCTGTGTTCCCGGCCAGGTTCAGCAAGGTTTATGTCTGTGCCTCCATTCTGGCTGCCATACTGCTGATCGCTACACCATCTAATTATACCGGTAGTATTCAGCCTATCACCTTGCTTGTTTACAGCAGTATTGTTACTCCGGTATTTGAAGAGCTGATTTTCCGTGGATTTGTATGGAACAAGCTAAATGCAGTCTTTTCAAACAAGTGGAAGACTTATATTACTTCGACGGTTCTTTTCGCATTGTGGCATTTTGGTTATATCAGCTCCATAGCTTTTCGGGTGAATGAAGGTTTACTCCAAGCGATGATGTGGAAAGTCCTCACGGGTTTATGTTTTGGAATTGTATTGGGAATTGTTCGACTAAAAACAAAGAATTGTTACTCAACAATTCTGTTGCATGGTGTAATAAATATCTTTGGCAGATGAATAGGAGTGCAATTAGGGGGAGAAGGAAAGTATGATTAGTAAAAATGATGTTATTGAGTTTCTGGAGGAGATTGGGGTAAAACACGACGATACTGTAATGATACATACATCCTTAAAAGCAATCGGGGTACTGGATGGTGGTGCGGATATGCTGATTGATGCTTTTTGCGAGTATCTTCACGATGGATTATTCCTAGTTCCCACACATACCTGGGATGAAGTTGGTGCTAATAAGCCCTTTTATAATGTGAAGACTTCAATGCCATGCCTCGGTGTACTGCCATGCGTAGCTGTAAAACGCAAGGACGGGGTACGTTCCCTCCATCCGACTCATTCAATCGTGGCTTTTGGAAAGAGAGCAAGGGAGTATGTGAAAGGGGAAGAAATGTCTGCATCTCCTGCACCGATCGGTGGTTGCTGGTCAAGGCTATACGATGAGCATGCAAAAATCCTGCTCATTGGAGTGGGGCACAATAGAAATACATACTTTCATGCAGTTGATGAAATGTTACATATACCGGATCGGCTTAACGAGAAAGTTTTTACGATCACCATTAAGGACGAAAAAGGCAATACATATATCACACCTCCCTTTCACACTCATTTTACAAAGGGGCTAACTAATTGCTGTTCGGAATTCTATCCAAATTACAAAAAGCCGTTGGAGGAGCTTGGCGCTGTCACTTATTCAAAGCTTGGAGACGCGCTTGTATACTGCTGTGATGCTGTGAAATGTGCTGATGTGATACGTGGATTATGGGAGAAGACAGATCATGATTTGTGTATCAGTGAGGAGGAAATCCCGGAAGCTTATTATAGAACCTGAAATAATGACACGGAGTAGGGGTAAAGAAATTATTATCATATAAATAAATATTGAGTATAATGGGGGAATAGTGAATGAAGGGATTATTTAAGAGGATTGGGAAGTATATTCTTAAGGTTTTCATAGTGGATGGAATTTTAGCAGGACTTGCTTTCATCATTTCATATTTTTCTAAGATGAGAATGAATGATATCTTACTTTATATAGGAATCATATGCATGTTAATTGGTATGTTATCCGTGATCGGTAACAGTAACAACTCAAGAGATGCAAATTACTTTATATCAAAAAGTGTGGGAGCAAAATCAGTAAATGAAATTACGGAAGAGAATTATAAGAATCGAAACAAAAGCGCAAGCTTTATGATTTTTATGCTCTGTGCAGGTGGGGTTTTTATAGCCGTAGTTGCTTTGATTGATGTTGTATTAAAATAGATAGTGATAACAATAGCTATGGTTTGAAAATTGATCATGTATAGCTTAACGAATGATAATTATGGAATTGGAAGGTACGAGTATGAAAACTATCGTAGTATATAAATCAAAAACAGGATTTACAAAGAAATATGCAGAATGGATTCAAGAAGCGACCAAGTTCGATATCGCGAATTATGATAATGCCTCAAAAGCTTCTCTTTCTGCATATGATCTAATTGTTTTTGGGAGTCGCATACATGCGGGAAAAATTGATGGGTTGAAAAAAATAAAAGAATTACTGCCAGATCATGCTCGATTGGTGGTCTATGCAACCGGAGCCACCCCCATAGAAGCAGAGGATGTTATTCGTGCGATAATGAAAGCCAGTTTTACAGAGGAAGAGCTGCTTGCAATTCCGCATTTTTATATGCCGGCAGGCCTGAACTATGAGAATATGAATATCGGCGACAAATTAATTATGAAAGCACTTGCTAAAATGCTGGGTAATAAAAAAGATAAAAGCTCAGTAGAAGCCGGTTGCGAACAAGCCATCGGACATTCATACGATATATCCTCCAGAGAGTATATTGTTCCGTTATTAGATTATATACAAACACTTGTAAAGATAGCTTAGACAAACATATCTGTGGTTATCGATATGATATTATAAATACATATCGATAACCATCAATATGTTAGTGAAAAAAATGGGGGTACCAATAGAAGTAACCCATAGCATATGTGAAGAACCGGTAATATAATTGTATGAGCTCTTTATAAATTAGTTGGTCCTACAGCATGGCCAGTTTCTGCTCCAGCACTCCATTCTACAATATTCCTCATAAGAGTCGTTCTTATGTGATTTAGCTGGTGATAGAATGAATAAAAGTATTAATAAAAATATTAATAAAACTATAGACATCATATTGATCTTCTCCTTTCCTGATCATTTTTTACATATACAATCTACTTTGCCATTTGTTATACATGTAAAGAAAGCATTGAGCACATCTGTTTTTTCTTTGTTCAGAGTATACCTCATCCAAGCCCCATCACGTACAGCATTCACAAGACCGCTTTCAGATAATATCTTCATATGATAGCTGAGAGTGGATTGGGAAATGCTGAGTTCTTTTAATATATCGCATGCGCACATTTCTCCCCATGATAACATATCAATAATCTTTAATCGTGTTTCATCTGACATAGCCTTAATTGCAGGAACATATTCTGCATATGAATGCTCCATAGAATTACCTCCTTAGATATTTATATGTATCAATGATATTGAATGTTATCAATATATGAATAATATCAGACATATCGATGTTTGTCAATATGAATAATATAGTTAAATTATAAAATTCCCAAATCACATAGTTTACCTATCAGTTGGACTAGGTAAGTATTCAAATTATGGAAAAAGCTGTTGTAATCTGTAATTCGGAGTGATAATATTCTAATTATGCAAAGGAATATTATGGAAAATATATGGGTTTGTTAAATTTCATTATGGGGAGGAGAAGTAAATAATGCTAAATAAGTTTAAAGGAGTAAATTTAAAGGTACTTTTGGTTGGACTAATAATTTTGGGGGTTTTATGTCTTTTGGGAGCTTTATATCTTTCGGGAGTATTCACTGGGAGCAGTCAAGCTACGAATAAGGATACCGGCAGTGAAGAGACCAACAGTGAGGTAAGCACCGTAGTAAGTAGCTCCGTAACAGAGCCTGAGATAATGGATATTAATAAAAAGCTGGAACTAATTGATATCAATAACGCAACTCTGGAGGATGTAATTGAAATATTTGGAAGTCCCACGGACTATATGTGGGGAGGTGAAACCTTTACAAAGGATAATCTTCCTCAGGTATATGTGGCTATAATAAAAAAAGGCTTTTCTGTTGTGATTAATAACAATAAAGTTGCAGAGATTCGGTTTCAGGCTGAAGAAGAAATTGAAGATTATACAGGGTATATTTATAGAGATACTGTAAAAGTTGGCTCACCCATGGAGGATGCTTTAAAAGTACTTGATACTCCTATAAAAGTAGTAGATGGTGAACCATGCAACTATGAAGATGGTGTACTTTACAAGGATATTGATGGTAAAAAAGGAAGTGGTTATTACTGCCTTAACAAACAGGGAGTAAGGATGTTTTTTGCTGAAGGCAAAGTGGCTGCAATCTATTTAATGCCAACTCAGGCGGTTGTCTCAACAAATAATATGCCGAATGCAAATACACTATTATCACCTGAAAATACATTAAAAATTGTAAAACATCAGCCAATAGCAGATTGGAGTTTTTTGAAAAATGAGAAACTAGACTCTCTTCCGGTATATAAGGAGAGCGAAGGCAATTATGAAATAGATTTAAGGCAAAAAGATATATCGAATTTAAATTTAGTAGATAGTTTAAATGAGTTAAAACATTCCTTCTATGATACAGATACCAAGTGGCCGGAGAAGCTCCCGGAAGGGTTTGACCCCAAAAAAATTATGGAAACCGGAATGAATCAAGGATTGGGAATTAGGCAGCTTCAATTAAAGGGTATCACCGGTAAGGGAATAAATATTGGGATGATTGATCAGGCTCTTTTGGTAGATCATCAAGAATATAAAGATAGAGTAAAGCTGTATGAAGAAATTCATTGCTTTGACGAAATGGCATCCATGCATGGACCCGGAATGGCATCCCTGGCTGTAGGTAAGAATTTGGGTGTGGCTCCCGAAGCGGATCTGTATTTTATCGGAATGACCAACATGAATTTCTTAGGGAATAATCAGATGGAAATCGATTGTACACCGGTAGCACAGGCTGTTGACAGAATGCTGGAAATAAATAAGATGCTTCCCGAAGATGACAAAATAAGGGCGATTTCTATGTCCATGTCCTTTTGCCCTGAAAATAAAGGGTATCAAGAAGTGACTGCAGCAATTGAACGGGCTAAAGAAGCAGGAATTTTCGTAATAAGCTGCAACCTGTTTGAGACCTATAATCATGAATTCTGGTACCAAGGGCTTGACAGGGATCCATTGGCGAACCCGGAAGAAGCAGAATCATATAATGTGATCCCTTGGAAGAATTGGATTTCTCAAATTAAGCATATAACCGGAACGGATATCTATTATGAAAAGGAATTTAATAAATACCAACCGGAAGAAATACTTCTTGTTCCTATGACATCGAAAACTATGGCAAGCCCTACGGGCTTGGATGATTATTCCTTTTCAAGAGAAGGTGGCTGGAGCAGTGTTGAACCTTATCTGGCAGGCTTATATGCAATGGCATGTCAGGTGAAGCCCGATATTACTGCTGAAATTTTCTTAAGTAAGGTAATGGAAACCGGTGACAAGAGAGAATTTACTGATAATAATAAAAAATATACCGGAAGGATAATAAACCCTGTCAAGCTAATGGAGAGTCTGGAGGAAGCCAAATGATACAGACAGATGGCAGCCCTTATCAATAGGGTAGCACTCGTGTTGAAGCAAAATAAAAAGTGCCTTTAGCCTTATTTTCAAGGTTTTAGGCACTTTTTTATGGGAAATAATCATCTGAATCCCCAACCACTCCCAAAATGTTCTCTCTTTACATCGAACATAAGTTCTGGTATAATGTGTTCAAAAGGAGAACATATGTATGGATAAATTAATCTTTCATATTGATGTCAATTCGGCTTTCCTTAGTTGGGAAGCCGTTTATCGACTGCACATCCTTGGAGAAAATACTGATTTACGCGAGATACCCTCGGCGGTGGCAGGCGATATTAAGAAACGTCACGGAATTATTTTGGCGAAATCTACCCCGGCGAAGAAGTTCGGTGTGAGGACCGGTGATACCATAGGCGATTCGCTACGGCTGTGTCCGCAGCTGGTACTGGTGCCACCCCATTATGATCTGTATGATACCTGTTCGAAGGCCTTTATGGAGATTCTGAAGGAATATTCTCCCTGTGTGGAGCAGTATTCCGTGGACGAAGCCTACTGTGACATGACCGGAACGATCGGTCTTTACGGTTCTGCGGTGGTGGCGGCGAATCTGATTAAGGACAGGATCGCGGGTGAATTGGGCTTTACGGTAAATATCGGGATCTCAACGAATAAATTACTGGCCAAGATGGCTTCGGATTTTAAGAAGCCCAATCTTGTGCACACCCTCTTTCCGGAGGAGATAGAGACAAAGCTTTGGAGAATGCCGGTAAGTGAGCTGTTTTATGTCGGGCATGCGACCAAGAGAAAGCTGAATGAACTTGGGATCATGACGATCGGCGAGCTGGCGCATACTGATCTGGGTATCCTTCGTGCACACTTCAAAAAATACGGAGAGGTACTGTATGCCTTTGCAAATGGGGTGGATGTGTCCATCGTAACGGACGTGGTACCGGCAAATAAGGGCTATGGCAATTCGGCGGTCATCCCCTTTGACGTCGACCGCTCCGATGCAGCAAAGATGATCCTGCTCTCCTTGTCTGAGAAGGTAGCCACGAGACTGCGGGCGGACCATGTCATGGCAACTGTTGTCGCAGTCAGTATTGTCTATACTGATTTTCATCACGAATCTCATCAGCTGACACTGTTTAGTGCTACAAATATTACCTCCGAGCTGCACCGGGCCGCCTGTCGTCTGTTTGATGAGCTGTGGGACGGCTCGCCGGTGAGGAACCTTGGAATTCACACCAGTAAGGTGGTCAGCGGGACCACGACACGGCAGCTGAACCTGTTTGATATGAATCAATATGAACGGCTGCATCGCCTGGACGATGTGGTCGACAAGGTCCGGGAGCGGTACGGGGACGACTCCATCAAAAGGGCGGTCTTTATCAATAACCCGATTTATCATATGGCAGGCGGTATCGCACCGGAGAAGAGAAAACCCAGCTATGGGAACAATGGGAAAGGAATTATATAAAAGAAGGGATGAAATATGTATCATATGCCTGTAGATGTCATTGCAACCTTTAATGTACAGGGAAGGATCAAGCCCAACTATATCCGGCTGGAGGACGAGAATCATGTCCTGCATACCTATAAGATCGAAAATATCGTATTCAGCAAGGAAGAGAACTATGCCGGGATTCCGGTGCTGGTCTTTTGCTGCAACATACAGATCGAGGATTGTATGCGAATGATTCAGGTCAAATATCATATCAAAACGCATCAATGGGTATTGGTCAATGAAAATGATAAAAAATGATTATAATAATTTAAATATTTCGCTTTAATCCAGTTGATATAATGTGTCGAATAATGTAAAATAGATTAATATAGTAACTATTGAAATTATTTTGACCATACATCCTATAGGATCCGAGGAGGACACTGGTATGAAACTGAAAAATGCATTTGGTAATTTGAAGGTAAGGGCAAAAATTACATTTATGGCCGCGTTTATGTTGCTGGTTACGCTGTTAATAGCAGGTCTGGCGTTGACGAACCAGATTAATCACAGCAGAGCGAATTTGAAGGAATTAGAAGCACAGATACGCAGCAGTTACGACTTGAATATTAAGAATCAGGTGGAAAATGCTGTTAGCCTGATCAACAATATTTATAACAAGCAGGTCGCAGGTGAATATACAGAAGAAGAAGCGAAGAAGCTGGCGGCAGATCTGATTCGGGAGACCAGATACGGAGATAACGGATATTTCTGGATTGATACCTATGAGGGTGATAATGTTGTTCTGCTCGGAAATAAAACCGAAGGGACGAACCGGTATAACGCGAAGGATGACAATGGCTATGAGATGATTAAGGCAATCATTGCAAATGGCAGACAGGAAGGCGGCGGCTACACGGATTACTGGTTCCCCAAGGCAGGAGAGACGGTATCATTGCCGAAGAGGAGTTACAGCCTTGCATTTGAACCTTATCAATGGGTAGTGGGTACAGGTAACTATACGGATTATATCGACGAGGAAATTGCAGCAGCGCAAAAGGAGCAGGAGGAGCAGCTTGCGGAGGACATCACATTATTTGCGGTTATTCTTGTAATTTCGGTGGTAATTGCGGTATTGATTACGACGGTTATCTCCAGGATGCTGAACAAGGATTTAAAGAACTTCTCCAAATATCTGGATACCCTTTCCACAGGTGATTTTACGGTGCGGCTGTCCGATGATTATATGGTACGTAAGGATGACTTCGGCGGTTTGGCAAGGAATCTGGAGAATATGAAAAATGCTGTTGCCAAGCTGGTGGGAAGCGCGAAGACCGAGGCCGACAACATTCTGCTTGTAATGGAGAATATTAATAAGAATATTCAGGATCTGAATGGCAACATTGAGGATGTCGCTGCTACCACAGAGGAGCTCGCGGCAAGCATGGAAGAGACGGCTGCTTCTGCACAGGAGATGACCGCTACTTCTTCAGAAATCGAGACCGCAACCAGATCCATTGCAGAGAAATCTCAGGAAGCAGCGCTGGAGATCGTTAAGATCAGCAAACGAGCTTCCGACACGAGAGCAGAAGTAGAAGCAACACAGAGTAAGACAAGTGAGATGAAGACCAGAATTGAGGAGAAGCTTTCCGAAGCTCTTGAGAAGGCGAAGATCGTCTCCGAAATTAATGTTCTGACAGAAGCAATTATGGGAATAACCTCTCAGACGAACCTGCTTGCACTAAATGCCTCCATCGAAGCTGCAAGAGCAGGAGAGAGTGGAAAGGGCTTCGCGGTAGTAGCAGATGAGATTCGTAATCTGGCGAACCAATCTAAAGCTACGGTAACTAAGATTCAGGACGTGACCCAGGAGGTTACGGATGCGGTTAAGAACCTGTCAGGCAATGCCGATGAACTGCTCCAGTTTGTATCGAAGGATATCACACAGAACTTTAGCAACTTCGCAGAGGTTGCAAGAGCATATATGGATGACGCGATCTATATGGATGGAATGGTGACAGACTTCAGCGCAACCTCAGAGGAATTACTTGCCTCCATCACCAATATCATGACTGCCGTATCAGAGGTTGCCAATGCAGCTTCCGAGGGTGCGTCAGGAACCTCTGACATTGCGGAGAAGATTTCAGTGATCACTGACAAATCAGCTGAGGTTACCAATGAGGTCGTAGCTTCCGGAAAGAGCTCAGAGAACTTAAGAAGAGAGATTTCCAGCTTCAAGATTTCATAAAAAATGTCCGGCAGCGGAATATAAAAGTGGCTGTGCAAAACACATTGATAGCCAGAGTAAGAATACAGGTATCCCATCATGCACTGTTTGACGGAT
Source organism: Bacillota bacterium (assembly GCA_023436065.1). GTDB lineage: Bacteria > Bacillota > Clostridia > Lachnospirales > Lachnospiraceae > Mobilitalea. The sequence goes on along the minus strand of JAEZKU010000067.1, from coordinate 13,343 downwards.
ACCTGTATTCTTACTCGTTATTATAAAGGGTGTTTTACAACAGCCACTTTTATATTTTTAGTTGTATTCCTCCATGCGTTTTTCACAGGCTTCATAATATGTATCGTCTATTTCGATGCCTATAAAACGGCGGTTCATTTCTCTGGCAGCCACACCGGTAGAGGCTACACCCATGAACATATCGAGGACAAGATCATTTTCATTGCTGGCAATCTTAATGATCTGCTTCAATACGGCAAGGGGCTTCTGTGTCGGATGCTTTGGCTCCTTAAGGCGCTCGCTTCCCATACAGATAGGGCTTTCGATGAAATTGTGCATCTCGTTCTGCTTAGAGAAATTCCAGGTATGGCCCTTATTCCACATGCAGACAATCAGCTCACAGCTGTTTAAGAAGGAGGATTTGCGGATGTTCGGAATTGGGTTCGTCTTATGCCACACCATGAACTGGAAGGTATCGAATTCACTGTCAAATACCTCATGCCATTTGCCAATCAGATTATAGCTGGTGAAGATGAAGATATTGCCGGTTGGGGAGAGGACACGCTTGAACTCCGAAAGGAAATCAGCCGGTGCGAGCTCCTTCAAATCCCATTTGGCAACGTCGTTGTTAATCTCGCTTCTCCAATCGAATTTCATATTGCCGGTGGAGTATTTCGCCAGATTATAGGGTGGATCACACAGAATCAGATCAATGCTGCCATCCGGTATCTCCTTCAGCTTCTCCATACAATCACCATGCATCAGCAGGTACTTATCTATCGTGTTTACGTCTATCATAAGGGGGTAATCTCCTCTCGTTCTCTATCCAAATGCATTGCCCGGGCTGCGACTGTTTCTGTGTGTTCAGTGGAAATAAAGCTGTTTGATTCGTTCCAAAGCGGATTTCATATATTCAGAGCTGATCCGGTACTGGTCAAATATTACCTGATAGCCCTCCAGATCATTGCAGACGAAATTCCAATAGGCTTTTCCGATCAAAAGCTCCTCTTCCGCGAAGAAGGTCTGAACACGCTCCTGTCGCCAGGGGATATCTTCTCCGAACTTATTATAGGCTGTGGCGAAGTAGATGCGGACATCCTCATTGCTTTGAAGGGAGTTCTTCAGAATAAAGAATTCATTCAGAAGGGCAATCTTTTCCGACTTGGCTTTTTTATTATCCAAATCACCGCCGGCCTTAAGCTCGATCAAGTAATGGCAGCCTTTCTCCTCGTCATAGAAGTAATTGTCCGTCTCATGGGAGGTGAGAAAGCTGGTTACATTGGAGGGAGTAAGACAGTTGAAGTTCAGATAATCTTCCACCTTCGGCCTTGCATCCCGCTTTTCATAAGCAGTCATCAGATAATCGATATGCTGTGTCTGCTGGGGCAAAAGATAGGATTCTATCCTTCCCCGGACGGTATAGGATATCTTGGCGATGGCATTTCCCATGTTCTCAAGTACCTTACCGAAGGAACTGTCAAAGGAGCGGACGAATGCGGAGTAGAACATGAACTCCTCACCCAGCTGAGAGATAAAGGCATTATTCTTTTTGGCATTAATGACACCGAGGGGATCGGTTACCTCCAGTCTGTATCTGGCTTCCATCCCATCGACAAATTGTTTGATATGATGATCTACGATTTCCCGAATCAGGGTTTCTTTTTCTGTCTTCATGGTACACTCCTTTAGGGAGTATTATATCATGTTTATCAAACCTGGGAAAGGGATATCTGAACAAATTTTCGATTGTGTAAATGACAGTGTTATCTATAAGTACTTGCTTACCAGAAGTGCTACCAGCTGCTCATAGTGATTTTTGGTATTCTTATCCTGGGTGGCTTTTTCGAAGTCGGCGGTTTCGCGGTCGACTTTATCCATAATCTCTTCGGGGAGTCGGTTCCTGGCAAAGGGATATACGACGGAATCCTCCTTGTTGATATGGCGTTTGAGAAGCTGGGTATAACCGATGGCATTTGCGATGATATCCAGCCGGCTCATATCATCACCGTCCCGAAATCTTTGCAGCGCCTCCCTTAATTCCTGAACATGGAGCCTGCCAAGGTCATGTTCCACAAGCATACCGTGTGTGACCAGCTTATAGCCTGCTGTACCACCATGGGTCACCATCTCGTTAAAAAGCAGTTTCTCCTCCTTGCCGTGATGATGGGCATCGGCATAGTTGGCGATAAAGTCAATCATCTGATCAAAATCGTCATAATCAATAGCTCCCTGCTGCATGAGTCTGTAGCAGGCCACTCTCATGACCGCCAGCATTCGTAATATATATTGGTGTTCCTCCATCATAAGCTTGATACTGTCCATAAACTTCCTCCTGACTTTCTGGATTATAGTGTGTTGAAAGTATAAAAAATCAAAGTGATCCTATAAAAGTACCGGATGAACACATATTATTATGTCCATCCGGTAGAGTAACCTTTTATAGGAATTATTATGCTGTGAATAACTTGATGTCATCCTCTACGGTTCCGATGCCTGCAATACCGAAGCTCTCTACAAGAACCTTCGCTACATTCGGAGATAAGAACGCCGGCAATGTGGGTCCTAAGTGAATGTTCTTCACACCCAGGTACAGGAGGGCAAGAAGTACGATGACAGCCTTCTGCTCATACCATGCGATGTTAAATGCAATCGGAAGTTCATTGATATCAGAAAGAGCGAATACTTCCTTTAACTTCAGTGCAATCAGGGCGAGGGAGTAGGAGTCGTTACACTGACCTGCATCCAGAACTCTCGGAATACCGTTGATATCTCCTAAGTTCAGCTTATTATATCTGTATTTTGCACAGCCTGCAGTCAGGATTACGGTATCCTTCGGAAGAGCCTCAGCGAATTCTGTATAATAGCTTCTGGTTTTATGACGGCCGTCACAGCCTGCCATAACGAAGAACTTCTTGATGGCACCTGTTTTTACTGCTTCTACTACCTGATCAGCAAGAGCAAGTACCTGATTGTGTGCGAAACCACCGAGGATTTCACCCTGCTCGATCTGAGTCGGTGCTGCGCAGGTCTTGGCAAGCTCGATAATCTGGGAGAAGTCCTTATGACCGTTCTCATCTCTCTCGATATGAACACAGCCGCTGATGCCGGTAGCACCTGTAGTGAAGAGTCTGTTCTTATAGGATGCAGCCGGAGGAACCACACAGTTGGTAGTCATCAGGATCGGTCCGTTGAAGCTTTCGAACTCTTCCTTCTGTTTCCACCAAGCATTTCCGTAATTGCCGATGAAGTTGGAATACTTCTTGAAGGCAGGATAATAGTGAGCGGGAAGCATCTCGGAGTGAGTATAGACGTCTACACCTGTACCCTGGGTCTGCTCCAGTAACTGCTCTAAATCTCTCAAATCATGACCGGATACAAGGATACCGGGTCTGGTTCCTACACCGATGTTAACCTTGGTCATCTCAGGATTACCATAGGTGCTGGTATTTGCCGTATCGAGCAGAGCCATACCATCCACACCGAATTTACCTGTCTCCAGAGTCAGTGCTACGAGAGCGTCTGCACTTAAGGTATCATCCAGGGTTGCTGCCAGAGCTCTCTGCATAAATGCACTGACCTCAGCGCTGTCATAGTTCAGTTCATTGGCATGCTTTAAGTATGCAGCCATACCCTTCAGTCCGTATACGATCAGTTCGCGAAGACTTCTGACATCCTCGTTCTCAGTTGCCAGAATACCAACTAGGGGAGCCTTTGCTTCCAGCTCCTCTCTGGTAGTAGCGGTCCAAAGAGCTGCAGCCGGAAGCTTTGCAGTATCCTTTACCTGAGCTAACAGGGAATCCTTTATCTTTAAGGTCTCAAATACTCTTTGATAGAAGATTTCATCATCAAAATTCGCATTGGTAATGGTTGTGAACAGGTTGATGGTTACATAGTGATCAACAGTTGCACCTACGCTGACACCCTCTGCTCTGAGCTCGGTAGTAACCGCGCTTAACCCCTTTGTAACATAGATCAATAAATCCTGCATTTTAGAAAGCTCCGGTGTCTTACCGCAGACGCCTGCCATGGTACAGCCTGTGCAGTTGGCAGCTTCCTGACACTGATAACAAAACATCTTTTTTTCCATAAATGAAAACTCTCCTTTATATGATTTAATTTGAATTGACTTTTCAAGAACAAGGTGAGTATAATACAGATGAAAAGATAAAAGTGTAGCTGTAGCTACAAAATGAAAAAACATTTTTGATAATAAACTTAACACTTGGTCGTTTCTATATAAAGGAGGCAGTCATGGAGAATTATGCTCCGATTCTTAAAAATTGTGCACTCTTTCGCAGGATGAGCGAGAAAGAGACGGAACAGCTGGTCAAATGTCTGGATGCTCAGATCAGACACTATAAGGAGGAGGATTACATCTTCTTTGCGGGGGATGAGATCAATATGGTAGGTATCGTGCTGTCCGGCATGATAGAGATAATGAAGGAGAATCTGGCAGGAGACAAGCATATTCTGGCCTTTCTCGGACCTGCAGATATGTTTGCGGAGGGAATTGTATGTACGGTAAGGCGGATATCACCGGTAACCGTCAGGGTAAAGGAGGATGCCAATATCTTATTTATCCCTTATGAGAGAATCGTGAAATCCTGCGGGAACAGCTGTGAATATCATATTAGTCTTATACAGAACATGATGATCGTCCTCGGAGAGAAGAACGTAAATCTGAACCGTAAGCTGGAGCTGCTGACACTTAAGGGGATGCGTGAGAAGATAGCCCTGTTCCTGTTAAATGAAGCTGGAGAACGCGGCAGCAGTATGTTCCAGATCTTATTAAATCGCACAGAGCTTGCGGATTATCTGAATGTATCCAGGACCTCTATGTGCCGTGAACTGGCAAGGATGAAGGAAGAGGGCATGATTGATTTTTATGGCAACAGCTTTAAGATTATGAATAGGGAGCTCCTGGCACGATGCCTGGAATAGTACAAGACTGTGAGAAAAATTGTAAAAATGTAGTTTGCTGCAAAAAATTGTCTGTTAATTAAGCAATAGATATGCTATAATAGTATAAAAGTACTATTTTTATATTCTGTGGAAGGAATAGAGATTTCTAGCAATTTTGTCTCTGGAAGAAGGGGAATAGTTGAAAAAGAGAAAACTAATCGGGGTTATTATCTCTGAGGTAGAGGGAATTTATCAGAACAAGCTGCTGAAGGGAATAATATCGGAGTGCTATGATCTGGATTATGATGTAGCGATATTTTCAACACTGATCAAGGATTCGGGACTACCGGAGTATAAGGTGGGGGAGAAGAATATCTTCAACCTGATGAATTTCGAGTTATTTGATGGAATCATTGTTGCGGGGATCACATTGGCAATCAAGGATCTGCCGCAGGAGATCGAGCAGATGCTACTTAAGAAATGCAGATGTCCGATTCTGTTCGTTGATATGAGTTCGAAGTATTTTCCGAGCGTCTATACCAATGACAGAAAACCGATGGAGCAGATGTTGGATCATTTGATTGAGGTACATGGATATCGGAACATATTATGTCTGGCCGGAGAGAAAAGCAATATTTCAACCATCAGCAGGGTGGCGGGTTTTAAGGATGCCTTTCGCAAGCATGGCATTCCTTTCGATGAGAAGCAGATACTGTATGATGGGGATTTTTGGCATACCGGTGGAGAACGATTGGCGCGAAGGCTGCTTGAAGGAGAGATAGAGTGGCCCGAAGCGGTAGTGTGCATCAGTGATTATATGGCAATCGGCCTTACGAATGAGTTGATCAAACATGGTATTCTTGTTCCCGAGGAAATTGCTGTGACCGGTTATGATGCTACGGATGATGCAGTGACCTGCCAGACGATGATCACAACCTACTCGCCACCTGTAAAGCAGACCGGTGTGGATGCGGTGGACGAACTGACCAGACTGATGACAGGAGAACTACCGACATTTCACAACAGCTACCCCGGAAAATTGGAGATTGGTCACAGCTGTGGCTGCAAGGACATTGATTATATGAAACGAAGCGGTATGATGCGTCTGAGAGATAAGACGGAGGATTATAAGATTCTTCTGGACAGCTATATGACGGAAGCATTGTACGCAGAGATTGATCTGGAGGATTGCGTAAAGCAGCTTAGTGAGTATCTGTATCTGATCAAAGATTATTCTGATTTTTATCTGTGCCTGTGTGAGAATTGGGATGGAAGTGCAGATAATTACAGCGTTGAGACGAAGGAATTTTTGAAGACAGAATACTCGGACCGCATGATCCTGGCGTTTGCCGCAAGAAAGAAAAAATGCGAAATCAGTAATACAGTATTTGATACAAAGGATATGCTTCCTGATCTGTGGGAAGAGAGGGATAAACCCCAGGCATATTATTTTACTCCGATGCATTTTAAACAATGCTGTATCGGATATTCAGTACTGACTTACGGAAGTAAGGTACAGGCATTCGACATCATTTACCGCAACTGGTGTAGGATCGTCATGAATGCACTGGAATTCAACCGAAGTCACCGCAAATTATACCGGACCTCCTTCCGGGATGTCCTCACCGGAATCTTCAACCGAAACGGCTTAGAGCAGAATCAGCAGCGTACTGTAAATGAGGCCAATGCCCTCGGACAGAAGGTGTTCGTACTGATGGCAGATCTGGATAATCTGAAGACGGTCAATGATCAGTATGGCCATCTGGAGGGGGATAATATCATTTCCATCGTGGCAAAGGCTTTTCAAAGCAATTGTAAAACCCATGATGTCTGTGCGAGAATCGGAGGAGATGAATTCCTGGTCATTGGCATCGATGGTGAAGGCGAGGATTCGGTGGACAGCTATATCGCGGCGGTTACCAAAGATATTGACAATTACAATGATACCTCCAAGAAGCCCTATAAGATAGAGACCAGTATTGGGGCAGTCAGCAATTATGTCGATGACTATAAGAAGATTAAGATGATGATAGATCAGGCTGACCAGGTCATGTATTATCATAAGGCAATCAATAAAAAGGAACGGCTGGAAAGAAGCAGGGCATTGGAGGATTAATTCGGAGTAATCGGGGTTTTGCTGATAAATTCTGCAGAAGGATCAACATTTCACAATAAATACATAGTATATTGCATAACCAATTAGTGGGAGCATTTAGTGTGGAAGACTTTTCGATATCAAGTCAGAGTAATCGCGGCAGAAATAATGATGACGTTATAAGAACCCGAGATTCTATAATAGAAGAAATTCGTACCGATAGAGATACCGGCTTCGTAACAATCTCGTATGGGGTTATGGGTGATTTTAATGTGCTTCATATGGAACTCGTTACTTTAATCGTCACCAGAGATACCGTCATTAGAGATAGATCCGGACGTAACCTTCGCTTTAGAGACTTAAGAGAGGGAATGGTTGTGAATGCGGAGTTTTCATCCGCTATGACAAGGAGTATTCCTCCGCAAGCCAGAGCCTTCAGGATTATTGTGGTTAACAGAAATAGGGCATCCGATATCACCGTGGGAAGAGTATTAAGGGTAGATCTAAGAAACAGGTTTCTGTATACAGGGAGCCCGAACGACAGATCCACTCAGATGAGGTTTGTAATCACAGATTCCACCTTGATCTTAGATGCGAATGGCAATGAAATATCCTTAAGAAATCTGAGGATGGGCCAAAGAGTAAGAGTGGAGCATGCCATAAGCCAGACTCTTAGCATCCCACCCCAAACAACAGCCTATGTTGTGCAGATCATCTAGGTAAATAATCTACAGATTATATTGACAAATAATCAAAATGCTAAAAGGCTACTGCGATATACCAGCGGGTAAATCGCAGTAGCTTTTTCCGCAATTACTATATACACTTCTTTATATGATTTTCTCCTGATAATTCATGGAGTATCCGCTGGTTGTGACCTCGCTTAAGTCTACGAACTCCTCCTTGGCAGCAAGGTTGTGAAGCTTTATCACGGCTCCGTAGGGTTCCTTGAGAGAGAGCTTATCACCTCTGCCTGAGATGATCCAAAGGACCTTGTAACCCCGGGGTTTTACCTTAAGTTTCTCCTCTCCTTTGCCATCCGTAAAATAAATCAGCAGATTAATCTCATGCGCATTCGCATACTCAAAGACGGGGCTGAAACTGGTACCGCCTCTGGAGTCTGTTCTTTCTTTGACGTCCCGCATTGTTTTGACCTGGTATTCCCTGCGAATCTCATCATCACATTCCAGAATCGTGAGTTCATTGCTGTAATTCTTCACAATACTTAATACTTCCTTCATCGCCTGCATAAATTCCTCGTCACTGATGCTGCCGCTGATATCGAGAGCGAGAGCAATCCTGGCTTTATGGCTTCGGAGCTCGCCGCGAAGCTCCAGTCGGTCCGGCTGCCTGCGGTTTCTTCTGGTCACCGTCTTCTTCTTATTACTTTCCACTGTGCCGAGCAGCCGCATCAGGTACAGGTTCCAGGGAAGCTCACCACGGGAGCCAAAAAGCGAGGCAAGCATGCTATTTAGGTATGCGGGAAGCTCGCCTTTCTCGGAGGCCCGGATAGCCTTCTCTGTGAATTCCTGCAGTGCTTTCTCTTCAATTTCACTGCTTTCCTCCCAAAGATCATGGGTTCTGGAGGCATCAAAATCAGTCTCGTACAGCTTCTCAGTATCCATGTCCCCGGCTTCCTTCGAAAGGTTGATGACACTTTGAAGCCGGTCTGCATAATATTCGAAGGATTGATAAGGCTCAAGGCTTAGGCCATACATCTGATTGATCCAATCTACTGTTATAGCATAGGGAGGAAGAGGTGTCAGATATTTATTGATGGCAAGATCCATCGCCATATTGAGGACAACCGCACTATAGCTATTCTTCAGTGCTTTGGCTCTGGTCAGATGCATTGAAAGGACATGAAGGATTTCATGCTTTAAGATACTTTCCATCCTTTCGAGGTCAAGCTTTAAGAAAATCAATGGGTTATAATAGAGCACATACCTCGCACCCTTGAAATTGACAGCGGCAGGACTGTTGATATCAAAGCGAAGCTCTCTGGACATCTGAAACAGAAAATACCCATAGAAATTATCCTGATCCTCCATCAGTTTTAGGTTCACCTGATCGGTCAGTTCAAAGAAGGAGTTCTTAAATTCCTCCGGAATGCTGATCCGGTACTTACCGTCCTCTCCGGTCGTCCGAAGAGAATTGCTGACCAACAGGGTTGCTTGTTCAAGAAGCTCTGCGGCACGCTGTTCAAAAGTACCCTCCATGGGTTCACCTCCAGACTAATTGCTAACGGTAGCATAGGATTCAAAGTATAGCTCCACAAAGGCTTCATTTTCTATGGCATATTGATAGATTTTATGAAAGCTGCTCTTGATATCCTTCATGATACCGACTCTTAGGTCCACCGGATACAGCTTCAGGAATTCAACGAGTCTTATGATATCGCTGTCTATATCGGAGACAGCCTGAGGGAGCTTAGTCTCCAAGGTCTTCAGGATGTTCCTGGCAGACAGGTACAGCCTGGTATGACTTTCCGCACGGAGCTGTTCCTTCACAGCCTCTGTCATAGAGGCACCAAATACATCCTCATAGGAGAGTAGGGGTTTATGGTCGGACTCTATAAAGGTTAATAGCTCCGCTGCAATCATATCTCCGACATTTCCCCTGAGTACATTGAGAAATACAGAGCGTGGGATGTTCTCCCTCTGTTCCTGATAAAGCTTGAGCGTCTTGGAAATCCTCTCATAGCTTCTGGGGGTGGCGCTGATGCCGTTATCGCTTGCCTTCATCAGATACTCCGGGAAGGTCGAGATAAACTCAATCACCTTCGGCTCAAGCCCCTCATCCATCGCCCAGTCAATCCACTGTCGATAGTCGGGTTCCATATACAGCCATACGAAGCGGTTCTCCTGTGCGGCATCCATATCAACGACCTGATAGTCGAAGTTCGAGCTGTATTTGCCGGAGGGATTCATCGCCGCCAGCAGCTTAATGTTCTCAGGAAGCCTGTAACCGTTGATCTCCCGGTTTAGGATCAGATTCATAAGCTCCTGCTGGACGGTGTGTTCGCAGCGATTGATCTCGTCGATGAATAAAAGTACGGCATTGCCCTTGGCAATCTCTTCATCGATCTCCCGTAGCTTATAGTGGACTGCATAAATGGTGGTCTTATGCTCCACCTGCCTCCCTTGCTGATCCGGACCTACGTAGGTCTCGATCGTCGGAAGACCGCCGATCTCCCCCTCCTTTAAGAGGTTTCCGTCTATTACAACCAGGCTCCAGTGATTCTCTGCGGCAAGCTGCTTTGCCAATGCGGTCTTTCCGATACCGCTTTCTCCGACAAGCAGGGGTACTTCACCGGTGGCTATTACTAATTCAACGCTTTTTAAGGTATCAATATAATTCATATGTATTCTCCATTCTATTACTCGCAATTTGTGCGACAGCACAAATTTACTGATTGAAAAATCATTGTTTTTTCAATTTATACTACAGCTTCAGTTTTTCATCAACTGTGATTTTTTTTGCCTTTTTGCTTCCGTAACGATGAACGAACGTAAGCTTATCGATCTGATTGATGGGACTCTGCTCCAGTGTACGATAATTCAGAAAATTTCTGACGTACTGCTCCTCCACATCCTCTTGGGAGATGACCTCCCTTACCGCAGCTTCCAGTTCCTCCTGTGTGACAGACTTCATCACATATTTGAGAATTAAGATATTGACCTTCAGTAATTCCAGCAGCTTCTCCTTGCTTAAATCACTGATGAACTTGATGGCTTCCTCATTGCTCCTGACTGCGATCAGCTCCGCCTGGTAGGTGGGAGAGCTGATAAACCGTAATGCGTCATATCCCATTGTCACGGCAGCCTCCTGTACACTGGGATAAGGAGCTTTTATAAACCGGATAGCATCGTAATTCTTCCTGACGGCTAACAGCTGCAGCTCTTCACTTGGATCGGGCAGAAATTTGATTGCCCAACCGGCCTGACTCAGAGCCAATCGGATAACCCGATCGGTCGGCTGCTTGATATATTCCAGATTAGTCCATCCGCTTTGAACGGCTATCAGCATCATTTCCTCTGTAGGAGCATCGATAAAGCGGATCGCGTGAGGATTGTTCTCTAACGCTAGCTCCTTCATTTCTTCGGTCGGATGATCGATATACTCCAGCAGTAATCCGTTCTTACGAAGCGCAAGAAGCTTCATCTCCTCAGTGGGATTAGGGATGGAGGTGATGACGTGGGGGTTATTATTTATCATTTCAATCAAATGAGCGGAATTCATATTATATCCTTTCTAGGGTGGAACAATAAACTGGTTTGATTGGTTGTTATTATACCACGAACTTGGGAAGGAGTATAGAAAAGAGATAATATTATGCAAGGCAGAAGGAAACAACGTACTCAAAACTTAAGAATTTTTGTATAGTGAAAGAAAATCTTAAGTTGACTATGAAATTAGCACCTTATTATAATAAACAAGAGAAAACCAATAAATGTAAATAATTAATGTAATGATATCGGTTAATAGATTAACTTATGAAACTTTTATCAGGAATATAATGATGGCTTTGAGGAGGGAAAGAAGATGAAGAAGGCTTTATTCATGGTACTAATCATTGCATTTATTACAGTCTGTCAGTCAGAATACAGTGTAAAAGCAATGAATGAGGGCAATACCACAGAGGATTTTATGGTCTCGGATATCAATAAGGAAAACAAGAATAAAAGAATTATGGATATTCTCTGGGTAGAGTTTAAGTACTTAAGTCTTGAAGAAGATACTACAACGAACAGCATGAAATTAAAGCTTCTTGTGAAAAGCACGAATGAAGCATCCATGGATTTGCGTGTAGAGGATTTCTCTGTGAATGGATTTATGTATCCGGAAGGGAATGAGAATCACATATTAGTGTCAGAAGGCATGCAGGAAGAGAGCAGTCTTCGTATCTCCAAGGAATTTCTGGAGGCTAACCGTATCAAGAAAATTAAGTCAATAGAGTTCAAAGTAGTAGCTTATACGGTTAAAAGTAATCGAATGTTCTTCTCGAAGCAGGTAAAAATTGCGACCGGCAGTAAGGATCAATATAAACAGGAAATTGATGATTCGGGAAGAATTATATTTGATAATAATGACATAAAAATTGTTTCGAAAGGCTTTGACCCATTGAAGGGTGCAGATGACTTGAAAAACTATATTTATATAGAAAATAACTCAAATAAAAAAATATATATCGATGTCGTAGCTTCCCCGTGGGTTTTCACCAGCGAGAATAAATTTGGATTCATGATTATGCCCGGTAAAAAACTTAATACTTTTTTGCAATTTGATCCCAATGCAATTGCCGGAGAAAACCATGTTCATGTAGGCTTCATTATTCACGAAATTAATCTGGGAGGAAAAGAGATTAACAGAATTGAAAATGTGAAAATACCTATGACTGCTACGGCAGCTCCCGAGACAATCGAAGGTCGTGTGATTTATGAAAAGGAAGGAGTAAAGGTTACGGCTTCGCACCTGGAAGGTCCTTCAGAAGCTTTTCGCAATAAAAGTCTGAAATTATTGATCGAGAATAACACAGCTTCTGAAATCCTGATTTCAACCGACGGGGTATATATTAACGGTATATTGGCAAAGAAGTCAGAGCTGGGAACGCTTCGTATCAAACCGGGTACGACGACAGAGAGTATACCGATCTATTCTGAGGATATAGCACAAAGTGGCTTTGAAAAAATTGCTTCCATAGAATTCAGGATCATTATATTTAAGGAGAATAATACAACTGTATCGGATGACATTACAATAGAAACCTCAGCAAAGAGTGAATTTGTTCCGACGTCGGGCACTACCGGGGAGACCCTATATCACTCGAATGGTATTAAAATTGTTTATCAAGGACAAAAAAATAGTGCCAGTTCAGGCCGGTCCTGTGATTTTTATATTGAGAACAACACTCAGGATGATATTTACATGTATATCATTACAGAATCCTTTTTGAAGGATAAGTATGAAAAGGAACCGCGTACTATCCAGTCAGAGAAAGGAATGAATTATAGCTTAAAATTCGATACGAACAGGAAAGAGAATTTAGATATTAAGTTTAAGTTTTTCACTTTCGTACAAACCAATTCGGAAGGCAGAAAAAAGAAAGTAATCGAGACGGACACGATTAGCTTACCAATCAAATAAATTTAGCTATGAGCTGCCGGTAATAAATAATATAATCAAGGGCTTTAGAAGCTTGTGAAAAGCATCTGAAGCCCTTGTGTTATATGTACCTTCGGGAGCATCCCAAAGTTTGTGTAAACCTTCAAACTGATGTAAAATAAAATTACTCAGTTTGGAGGTTTTATTTTATGGCAAAGAGAAGAAGGGACGAATCTCCCGAAAGACAGGCACTACGTGAAAT
>JAEZKU010000039.1 GCA_023436065.1 Bacillota bacterium | reverse complement strand
AACCCTTCTGCAAAGCAGGTGCTGTAGATTTCTTCTCCATTGTCTGTCTGCCTTTTCTTACTAGCTGGTTAAATGTAGGCATTAATTTTTCACCTCCTGAAAATTGTTCGTTACAAGATGAATTGATGATCAATCCGCTTGTTTATAGTTTTTGGCTCTGTGGTTTTCTTTTGCTTTTTCGATACTATATCAGCATCAACAAAAAGCGCACAAAAAATACATAGCATGCAGGAATCTGCACGCTAACTGATTATATATTTTTATACAGTGATTGTCAAGGACTTTTTTGTTTGCCGCATCACCTCAAATAAGGCTCCAATTACTTCTGCCTAAAGGTCAAAACCATACTATATTCGATATCATCCGGTTCCTTCATGGCTTTCTTATCCTTGAATATTCTTTCCTATTATAGTAAGATATAGTTATGCCTGCACTTGAGCTTTAGCAGAATGGCATCTTTATCATGGGTTCTGCTTAAGGTTATTCTTTATAAGAAGAAACTCATACTATGGAAAAGTAAAGATTAGGAGGTCCCCCTATGAAAGATATGGCGCAGACGGAACGGCAGATATTTATCTTATTATTATTGTCAGAGAATAAACGTGGTTATACAATCAGCGATATCCATTCATCTTTGGAAAAATGGGATGTCATAGTTGATAAGAAGACCATCAGCCGGGATATCGACAGCCTGTCGGGTATCTGTTTCATCTCCGAGGAGGAAAGAAACGGCAAGACTTATTATACGGCAGATAAATTCCGCCTCAGGGATATCACCTTTACCTCTCCCGAACTGATTTCCCTTGCCTTTATGCTGGAGCTGCTAAAGCCTTATCAATATATGACCATGGGTAAGACAGCTCAGGAGCTGATTCATAAGCTTTTGGATAACACGACTAATCTTAACCGCGAATTTATCAAACATTTCAGTGGTATGGTAACCATCAATACCAATGATTATATCAGTGATGAGGTAAACCCGGAAATCGAGGAACGGATCCAGACCGCTATCCGTAACAAGACTAAGGTACGGATCATTTATCACAGCTTCGGTGGGGATGAGGATACCATCCGAATTATCCATCCATTTGAATTGATGCTTAATGACGGTGCACTCAGTGTAGTCGGTTTTTGTGAACTGCGAAATGACATCAGGGATTTCAGGGTTTCAAGGATCAGGGCTATCACTCCTCTCGATGAGACCTTTGTGATACCCTCGGATTACTTTCTAAAGAAAGCCCGCAGCAAGTTCATTCATCTCTCCGGCAATGTCGTCGAGCAGATCATTCTTGCCTTCGAAGGGCCTACGGCCAAATACATACAGGAATACGAAGCTGACCTGGCTGATGAAATAGTGGAGACAGCGACAGGAATACAATTTATTCGTGATACCGCGGTAACCGATGAGCTGATCCGTTGGATCCTGCAATTCGGCTCGGGTGTGCGGGTACTCAATCCTCCTCATCTAAAAGATAAAATTCGGCAGGAATTAGTTAAGAATCTGGAGCAGTATCCGTAGAGACATTATAAAATGGGGCATATGCAAAACATGATTCATCAGTTTTACATATGCCCCTTATTTATTTTTCACTTGTCATCAGTCGGGACTTAATGATCGTCAGACTATTCCATGTTGGTTTCTCTCTTACTCTTCTTTCTGTAAATCAGATAAGAAGCTCCTATGATCATAGTCAATACTATAATATACCCACCTGCAAAGGTAATCCCGGTAAAAAGCTCGGAATGAGATATCACCAAACCAAACAACCCGTAACAAAGCATTCCGTATAGATTAGCAGAAAGCGCTGTCAGAGAATGTACCGTCGATCTACCCTCTGTTTCAATTTTCTGTTGCAGGTAATCCTCCTGAATGACATCGGCTGCTGCCATAAATAAATAATATAGCCCGTACAGAACCATAAATATCAATAGTCTGAAAATCCCTGCAGTCATCAGTAAGGCTGCTGCCACCAGGCATAAGATGGCAATCGGAAGCATACGATCCGAGCTGTGTAACAGTTTTTCCAGCCTCCTTCTGATACGGTAGGCAAGAAATCCCCCGATGGAAATCAGCAAAAACCGGACAGCAGTCCAACCTCCTACGAAAGCGATCGATAGCCCAAAGTCCTTGGCGATGAGCTGGTCATATTCATCAAGAACTCCTGCAGTAGTGATTACCAACAAAGATAGCAGAGCAAAATGCAAGATATCTTTTCTACACATCAGAAAACAAACAGATTGCTTTAATGTATCATTCTGAGGCTCACTCTCTTTATACAGATTAACCTCCTTCATCAAAGCGGCAGTTACCGTGCTAAAGAGTGAAAAAAGAACAGATATGGATAAAGCTGAAGCGAAACCAAACTTCATTCCCAGATATCCGCCGAGCAGCGACGCAAGAATGGTACTTATTCCGGACAAAAACCTTCCTCGTCCGTAAATTCTGTCAAAGGTGTCTTCTTTTTGCTCCAACTTTAACGAGTCGAATAATAATGCCTCTTCCGCTCCTGAATACAATGCTCCCCCGATCCCCCATAACAGGAAACCGGCTGCATATAGCCAAAACCCCTGTGAGAACAGCCAAAGCAGGTAGCATCCGGCCTTCAGAAGATTTCCCATAACCATCAGGTTCCTTCTGCTCCAATGATCAGCAAGAATCCCTGTCGGTATCTCCAGCAGAACTGCCGGAACTGACCATATGGCAAGTAAAGCCGATATCTGCCCCAAAGATAAACCATTCTTCTCAAACATCAATAAATATAACGGATAGATTGGCATGAGCTCTTTAAAGAAACAATAAATATAATATTTTCGAATGTTCATAAATTCCTCCACAAATAATGAATAATTAATAGTCGATTAATAGCCATTATTTATTACGGAGGACCTCTTCCAGCCCGGTGTTACTGGCCGGTATCATAATAATCTCTCATATGATGCACCTCCCCTGATATCGTCTAATATTAACACAGAATATAAAATTATAAAACTATTATCTCAAAATTTTTATAAAATTTTACATTATAGCCTGTTACTTCCCTATTTTCTATTTTTAGTCAAAATTTTACTTGATTTAGTTATTATATTATAGTAAAATCTGGTTTGTAAGCTTATACATACTTAAGGAGGCACATTTATGGCAAAGTACCAAGGAAAATTATCTACTTATGAACTATCTACCGACACAATCAACAAGGTTTTTCATGCTGAGGCTTCCGGGTTCTTCAGCGTAGAAGACGGTCAATCCTTCCTAAAGGATTATGATCAGAATACCAAATCACTTCCCGCTAATACTTACACATTAATTATTGATGCTCCTGAATTAAAGCCATCAAGTCCCGAAGTAGCAGCTTTGTTGGGTACGCTGCTGCAAAAGTATATGGAGGTTCCCTTCAAAGCAAGATATCTTGTGACAAAAGGAAGCGTCATCACCCTTCAGCAATTCAAAAGAATCGGTAAGGATATCCCCGGTTGGACTGAAAGCGTACAATATGTAGACAATTATGAGGATGCTTTAACAGCAATTAGATAATTCTCAAGCCCCATCTTTCAGTAGAGCTTGCATTTGGTTCTCCCAAACGCCGATGCTAGGAATGCAACTCTGCTGAAAAGATGGGGTATTATATTATTATAGTTTAAATAAGAGGACACTGATCAGTGAACCGGATCCCATTGATGCCAGTGTCACATAATCTCCCTTCTTTACTCTTTCTGTCTTGATTGCCCTATCCAAAGCCATAATGGGACTGGTCGTGCCGGTGTAGCCATACTCATTGCCGACATAGGTGGTCCGATCCTCTTCCAAGCCCAGCTTTTCCAAAGCAAGACGTGCATCGGGAATGGTAAATTGTGAGAAGATCAGATGATCAATATCGGAAGGTGTCATATTGTTATCCTTAGTAAGCTCATGAATCAATTCCACCCAGGCATCGGATATAAAGCTTCCGTCAAAGGGTTCCCAGGACCATTTCTTATCTTCCTCTTTCTCAATCCCATCTCTTATGAGTTTAGAGAAACCCACCTTGGGCATCAATATGTAATTACTTTCCGAGGTCTGCGCCAGATGGACCGAATCGATAAAACCTCTTCTTTCTTCTTCTTCTGCCTTCTCCAGAACCACCGCCGCGGCGGCATCGCCAAAATTCGCATAGGATACAATATCGTTCTCATTACTGACCGAGCTGAATAATATTCCGCCTACAACGAGCGCTCTTCTAAATCTTTTGTTTGTCATCAGGATTCTGCTGGCCTGATCTATGGCAGTAACCATACCAAGGCAATTGGTATTCGTGTCGTAGGCCATCTTTATCTTTACACCACCGAACATATCCAATACCTTTACCGCATTGGCAGGTGAAGTATATTCCGGTGTATCTGTTGCAAATACCAGGAGGTCGATATCCCCAATCTCCAGTCCTGCCTCCTGCAATGCTTTCACACTTGCTTTGTAACCCATAGATATGACGGTTTCTTCCGGATCATCGGAAAGATATCTGTATTCTCTCTCCAAATGCTTTAAGAGCCCCGATACCTCCATACCCAGCTTATTGAAATGCTCGATGAAATAACCATTGTCCACTTTGTTCTTTGGGTGGTAGGTCCCTGTACTAATTATATTAATATTCTCGTACTTCTTAGACATCTTCATTCCTCCGTATATAATGATTGTAGGATTTTGGGGAATCCCCCTAGTTTAAGTATATAGAAACCTCTGCAGAAAACCATATCGTGTTTGGAAAATCAATAAAAACTGGAAAATTAATAAATATGCAGTTGACATTTCCCCTTAATATGTATATACTGAGTAAAACATAAAATTTTTAAACCGTTGAGTAAGAAGAGTAGATATGGCACATTATTCTCAGAGAGCCGCAGATGGTGGGATTGCGGTAATAAAGCAATGTTGAATGGACTTACGAGGGTGGGAAGAAAGACTTTTGTCAAGTAATGCCCAACGGAATCTTCATCCGTTAACAAGGAAGCATATATATGCATGTATATGAACAGAGAGGGTGTTTTGCACCAAACCGGGTGGTACCGCAGAAGTTTTCTAAGCTTTTGTCCCAGTAGAATTACTGAGGCAGGGGCTTTTTTTATACCCTTTTTGTAAAACTATCCTGAATAAATATAAATTATCCGTCCAAAATACCGTCTTACTGTCACCAAAGTACAAAATGCCCCAGTGGCATCAATATACAAGTGAATAAGATCAATGAATTGAAAGGAGTAAGTAATTATGTCAAAGAAAGTTCCGCACAGACTATATCTGACCGAGGATCAGATGCCTAAGCAATGGTATAATCTCAGAGCAGATATGAAGGAGCAGCCCGCTCCCATCTTAAATCCCGCCACCAATCAGCCAGCTAAGGTTGAGGATCTTTATCCTGTTTTTTGTGAGAAGCTGGCAAAACAGGAGATGGATAGTACTACCAGATATTTTGATATCCCGGAGGAGGTTAAGGACTTCTATAAGATGTATCGTCCGTCACCCCTGATTCGTGCTTATAATCTGGAGAAGGCACTTGGTACACCCGCAAAGATCTACTATAAGTTTGAAGGAAATAACACCTCCGGAAGCCATAAACTGAATTCCGCTATTGCGCAGGCATATTATGCCAAGGAACAGGGTCTGACCTCCCTCACAACCGAGACAGGAGCCGGTCAGTGGGGTACTGCTCTTTCCGAAGCTTGTTCCTATTATAATCTTCCACTGACAGTATTCATGGTTAAGGTATCCTATGAGCAGAAGCCCTTCCGAAAATCAGTTATGCAGACCTTCGGTGCCGATATCATTCCCAGCCCCAGCGATACCACCAATGTCGGTAAACAGATTCTTTCCATGGATCCGACTACCGGCGGAAGCCTTGGGTGCGCTATCTCTGAGGCAGTTGAGAAAGCAGTTACCACCCCCGGCTGTCGTTATGTCTTAGGTTCCGTATTAAACCAGGTATTGCTGCACCAGTCCATCATCGGTCTGGAATCAAAGCTTGCTATGGAGATGCTTGACGAATATCCCGATATCGTTATTGGCTGTGCAGGAGGCGGCTCCAATCTGGGTGGTTTGATTGCTCCTTTCATGCAGGATAAATTACTTGGCAAGGCTAATCCAAGAATCGTAGCGGTAGAACCCGCATCCTGCCCCTCCTTTACCCGTGGTAAGTATGCATATGACTTCTGCGATACCGGTAAGGTTACACCCCTTGCAAAGATGTATACCCTCGGAAGCAGCTTCATGCCCTCCGCGAACCATGCAGGTGGTTTGAGATATCACGGAATGTCACCTATTCTGTCCAAGCTGTACCATGATGGTTATATGGAGGCTATTGCTGTTGAGCAGACCAAAGTATTTGAAGCAGCAGTATTCTTTGCTAAGCAGGAAACCATCCTGCCGGCACCAGAATCCTCCCATGCGATCCGCGCAGCAATTGATGAGGCATTAAAATGCAAAGAAACAGGCGAGGCAAAAACAATCCTCTTCGGTTTGACCGGAACGGGATATTTTGATATGACTGCCTACAATGCTTACTTAGATGGTTCCATGACAGACTATATCCCCAGTGATGAGGATCTCCAAAAGGGCTTTGATCAGCTCCCGAAGATCCCGGGAATTCAATAACCATACATCTCCAGTATTGGAAATAAAATAGAAAGAGATAAGGAGGTGTTGTAAAAAACGCCTCCTTTTCCTTTCTGGAGTTGCTCTATTTTCTACGAAATTTTAATTATTTTTATTTCCTTCTTCCTTTTCTTATGATATAATGTTGGTTATGCAATTTTTTAAACCAGATGGAGGAACCATAATGAATGATCAAACCGCACATGATGTGTTAGAGGACAAGTTCCGTGAATTGATCGCTTTTGCCAACAGACAAAAGGGTATCATTGAAGCGGAAAAGGTTAACACCCTGATTAGTGAGCTTAATTTGGATAATAATCAGATAGATAAGATATATGAGCGGTTGGAGGCCTATAATGTTGTTGTTTTAAGCAACAGCGACGAAGAGGAGCCAACCGATGATATTCTGTTGGAAATGGATGATGACACAGAGGATGCACAATCTGAGGTAGATGCCTTGGCAAGCTCCTCCTATTCTATGTCAGACGATCCGGTACACCTTTACTTAAAGGAGATTGGCGGTTATCCGCTGCTTACTCTTGCGGATGAAGTAGAGCTTGCCAAGAAAATTGCTGACGGGGATGAGAATTCCAAGAAGCTGCTTGCCGAATCCAACCTAAGACTTGTTGTCAGTATTGCTAAGCGTTATGTAGGAAGAGGACTTTCTTTTCTTGACTTAATACAGGAGGGCAACCTTGGTCTGATTAAGGCAGTTGAGAAATTCGATTATACGAAGGGATATAAATTCAGTACCTATGCCACCTGGTGGATTCGTCAGGCGATTACAAGGTCTATCGCAGATCAGTCCCGTACCATAAGAATCCCTGTACATATGTCGGAGGTCATCAACAAGACCTACCGCGTATCCCGTAATCTACTGCAGGAACTGGGAAGAGAACCTACCGAGCAGGAGCTGGCAGATGCCATGAACCTTCCGATTGAAAAGGTAAGAGAAATTCTTAAGGTATCTGCAGATCCAATCTCTCTGGATACACCGATCGGTGAAGAGGATGACAGTCATCTTGGTGATTTCATCAGTGACGAGTCCATGATGGGACCGGAGGATGCTGCCTCCTACTCCATCTTAAGAGATCAGATTACCAAACTATTAGATACTCTGACTGACAGGGAACAGCGTGTACTGATCCTTCGCTTCGGTCTCAAGGATGGCAGAAGCCGTACCTTAGAGGAGGTTGGCAAAGAGTTCAACGTTACACGTGAGCGTATCCGTCAGATTGAGGCTAAAGCTTTAAGAAAGCTCAGACATCCCAGCCGTGCCAAGATGCTGAAAGGCTATGATGTGATTTAGTAGGCAAGACCGTATTCAAGGAAGGGAGTGCAGATGATGAGAATCGCATTGATGGTGCTTCGGAGTTTACTTAATCTGCCCTACTGGCTATATCATATTGCGCAGCTATGCAATACAGAGAAATATGATGCAGCAACGCGCTATGCGTATCTGCATAAACTGGTTCCGCTTGTAAACCGACGCGGACGTGTGAAGATCGAATGTCAGGGTATTGAGAACCTCCCTAAAGAGAACGGCTATGTCATGTTTCCAAATCATCAGGGATTGTTCGACGCCCTTGCCTTTATTGAGACGCATGAACGTCCTCTGGTTACTGTCATGAAGAAGGAGGTCAAGAATACTATTCTTCTGAAACAGGTCATACAGCTGCTTCAGGCCGAGATCATCGATCGCGAGGATATCAGACAGTCCATGCAGGTAATCATGAATATGACCCGCCGTGTGAAGAATGGTGAGAACTTCCTGATCTTTGCCGAAGGAACCCGATCCAGAAACGGCAACAAGCTGTTGGAGTTTAAAGGTGGCAGCTTCAAAAGCGCAATCAATGCAAAGTGCCCCATCGTACCTGTGGCTTTGATTGATTCCTTTAAGCCCTTCGATAGTAACAGCATCAGAAGAACCACTGTAAAAATCATCTATCTAAAGCCTTTATATTACGAGGATTATAAACATTTGAAATCAACCGAAATTGCAGAACTGGTTGCCTCAAGAATTCAACAGACGATCAATGATGCTTTAGGAATTTGAGTATGTCCGCCCGGGATACCACAGATTATTATAGGTATTCCGGGCGAATTTTTACTTTTCATGGCGCTTTTTGTATTATTTTTCCATTTCTGTCCCGAAATAGTTGCTTTTGCCTCTGCTTTCCTGTATAATTATGATTGAAGTGCAAATAAAACAATTCAAAGGGAAATGAATCAATGAATAAGAAAAAGTGTACCTTAGTGTCCACGATCGTATTTTTGTCTATTTTCAGTCTATCCACTATTTTAAATATACCGGTTTCCCGGACCTCTACGGAGCCCTGGGAAGCGAAGCAAAAGGAAACCAAAACCGTGCTGGCAGATGCTACACCCTCTGCATATACCGGGCATGTCGAAATCTTTTCCTACAGTACAGACTTTCCTCCGGAGTTTTCGAAGGAAGAACCAAAGGTAACACCCGTCCCCACAGTAACACCGACCCCAGAACCCGTACAGGAGATAATAGCTGCTGAAACCACGGATGAACCCCCGATGGATGAAACCGCAAAGCAGGAAAGTTCCCTCTATGCCAACATCGGGATATCTGTCGCTGATGATTTTGTTAATATCAGAAAGGAAGCCTCTACTGACAGCGAAATCCAGGGTAAGCTTTATAAAGGCAGCGCTGCCGAGATTTTGGAGGCCAAAGACGAATGGTATCATGTGGAGTCGGGAAGCGTAAAGGGTTATGTTAAATCAGAATTCCTAAAGACCGGTCTCTCTGATGAAGAGCTAATCAAGAAATATGGAGAAAGAAGCATTTTAGTCGATACAGATGGCCTGAACGTCCGAGAATCAAAAGATAAGACCTCGAATAAATTGGATGTCATCTACCGGGGCGAGGTTTACCCGGTACTGGAAGCTGATGATGAATGGGTGAAAATCAACATCCCTGACGATAAGATTACAGGTTATGTATTACAGGAATATGTCGAGATGACTGTAAAATTCAAAAAAGCAGTCTCCAAAGAAGAAGAAGCAGAGCTGCTACAGCTTAAGGCTGAGGAGGAAGCGAAGGAAGCGACTGCGATCAAACAGCAACAAGGCATGGATTACAACAATAATGAGCTTAAGCTTTTGGCCTGCCTGGTGCATGCCGAGGCCGGAACCCAGACCTATGAGGGTAAGCTGGCTGTTGCTAATATCGTTTTGAACCGCATGAAGTCATCAAAATACCCCGACAGCATAAAGGAAGTCATCTACCAGTCCGGTCAGTTTTCTGTGGCAAGAAGCGGTTCTCTTGAGAAACAGTTGAACAATTACGATAACTATAATTCCTGGTCCCAGAAGCTCTCCATTAAGGCTGCCAAGGCTGCTTTGTCAGGCTCCAATAATATTGGTACCCGTCTCTATTTCAATTCCTATCAATCAGCAGTACGTAAGGGCTACCACAAGAAAAAAAATGCCGTTAAGATTGATGAGCAGCTATTTTGGTAGACAATAGAACAAAATATTAGAGGGACTGTGATACTGCAACAGTCCCTCTTGTAATTCCCGGTCATCCACTCCGGAATATACAACATAATTACCTAATATGGATTAGGGTGTCAAAAGGTGCTTTTGACACCCTAATCCTAATATGATTAATACAACTTAATCTGTAGAGGAATACCATTTTGGTATTTCACATTGGTTTCTCCCTGTATCAAAGGCTTCATGTAAGCAATCAGCTCTTTTGTCACATCATGGCCATCCGGTGTGATCCATTCCATAGGAACCGTCTTCTCATGGTTCGCTACCTCATTGACAGGAACTGAAACAAATTCCACACGGTAGGGTTCATCACTTAATCTCTTGATCGCTGCCATTCTGCCGGTCTCACCGTCCAAAGCACAGGAAAGGGCTTTCTGACCCAGCATCAGGGATTCAGTGATATCCGTCTCACTTGCGATATGGGCAGCCGCTCTCTGCATCAGATTCAGCTCAATGGAACGAACCTTACAACCGATTTCATTGCGTACCATCTGTTCCAGTGCACGTGCTGCTCCCGCGATATACTTATGGCCAAAATTATCAACTGCACCACTGGACATCTGGTCAGATACATAATTACCTTCACTGTCCTTGACACCTTCGCTGACGGCAACCAGGATTCCCGGCTTCACTGCCAGCATCTCCTTGACATCATTGATAAATCTTGCGTTGTCAAAGTCCTTCTCACACAGATAAATCAAATCTGCTCCCGAACCGCCATTTAATCTTGCAAGTGCTGCAGAAGCAGTCAGCCAGCCGGCATTTCTTCCCATGATCTCAACGATCGTAACAGCCGGGATATCATAAGCTCCGATATCACACGCCAGCTCGGAAATTGTCGTTGCAATATATTTTGCTGCGGAACCAAAGCCCGGGCTATGGTCAGTCAGATTCAAATCATTATCAACTGTTTTGGGTGCTCCCATGATAATGAAATCATGGTTATTTAAGCGGCAATATTCAGAAAGCTTGTCCACGGTATCCATGGAATCATTACCGCCAATATAAATGAAATACTTGATCTCATACTTATAAAAGGTCTCGATAATCTTCTTATAAGGCTCGTCATCCTTGCGCCAATCCTTCATCTTATAGCGGCAGGTTCCCAACGCTGAGGAAGGGGTGTACATCAGTGTGTCCATCGCCTTTGTATCTCTAACGACTTCATTTAAGTCAATCAGCTGATCCTTGATTGCTCCCTCGATACCATTCTTCGCTCCATATACCTTATCAACTTTTCCGCTTGCACGGACTCCCTGCAGTACTCCGGCCAATGTTGCATTAATCGCAGCGGTAGGTCCTCCGGACTGTGCTACCAGCAAATTATTCATTTGATTTCCTCCTTAACAGATATAAGATACAAAAATCCTAATTACCTCATTTTAGCATGGTTGCTACTAATTAGTCAAGTCACTAAACCAATTACAATGATCTAATATCAAAAGTTATTTCCATTCCAACCCCAATGCTCCACCTCGGTGTAGGTAATATAAACACAATCCGCCGAAATGCCCAGTTCTTCCTGAAGGATTGCTGTGATTCTGGCTGTCAGCTTCTGATATGCATCCTTCGTGGATCTGCCGAATAATTTAACCTCAGTATAAGCAATCGGTCTCTCTGCTGAACCCTTAAAATAGAGGGTACAGTTCTCTTCCAGGGAAACCATCAACCATTGCTCGGACTTCCCCGGGATAAGTGCAATCGCTTCTCCTAATTTCTTCTTGATGCTCTCTTCCTTCTCTTTGGATAAGGATACGGAAACCTTCGTACTGATATATGGCATATGTTAACTCCTTTCAAGCTATATTATTTTATCTCTAGTCTATTTTTACATAATATAATGTATGCATAATCAAAAGCTTTGTCAAGGTACAACCTGACGGTACGGTATGCGATACAGAAATGCCCCAGAAGTCCGGTACATATCCGGACTTTTGGGGCAAATTCATTACCTCGGTATTATTTATGCGTTTTTGCTGCGGAACAGCCTCGCTACTCCACTTGCCTCCACACCCTTAATCAGCAGATACAAGAGGCTTGTTTCAATCGGTAAAAGCACTATCTTTATCAGTCTTTCTGAAAGAAAGATCAGGAATGCCTTCCCATATAGTATAGTCAGCCAGTAGGTATCCAGCAGCAGTGTGATAAAGATTAGGCTGATCACATTCGCAATGAAGATCCTGCGCAGGCTCAGTGGTTTTTTATAGAGTATAAATCCATAGATCAATCCCTTCAGGATCGCACTCAGTGTGAAACCGAAAAAGAAGGGTCCTGTAGGCTTCAGGATATAGGTCAGTATATCCATTGCCGCTCCAAAGATTGCTCCAACAGCCGGTCCGAACATATAGTACAGAAGTTCATTCGGCAGATAGCTAAAGCCAATCTTCAAAGAGTTTCCAATCATAACGGTGAAATAAGTACCAATGATGATAGAGATTGCTCCCAGCATGGCGGTTAAGGTAATACACCTGATATTTCTGAACTCATGCAGGGACGACTTGAATAAAGCTGTAAATTTGGTCATAAAAAAATTACCTCCTTTGCAGACCTTTTACTACAAAAAGAGATAAAATCAAATCGGCATGACAGCATCGGTCATCCGGTACTCGTCATGCACGTACTTATTTGATTTTCTAATTGTAGCAGCGGGATGCGGACCGTGTACCGCAAGTTAACCTTTTCGTCCGATTGACAACTCCCTGTTCAACCGGCACTTAACGCACATGATCCTACTCTGCTTTTTTTATTTTTTGTATCCTAAGTATAACATAGGATAATTATTTTACAAGTATCATAATTCATAAATATTAAGTATTTTCTGTCTGTTATTTCAATAGGTTGCATATAGTACGGTTTCCGTATTCACACGTTTAATTACCGCACTCAATGCTGATCTCATTGAATTTCTCAAGAATGGCATCGATTGCAGTCGCCTTCTTCTCTTCCCCTGCTTTATCAATCACAATTTCTCCCTGATGCATCATGATTAATCTGGTACCATATTCCACTGCATAACGGAGGTTATGGGTAACCATAATCGTCGTCAGATGCTTCTCTTTCACCACCTGATCCGTCAGCTCCATAATCAGCTCCGCTGTCTTCGGATCCAGCGCAGCGGTATGCTCATCAAGTATCAGAAATTCAATCGGAGTCATGGTTGCCATCAGGAGTGCCATAGCCTGTCTCTGTCCTCCTGAGAGGGAACCGACAGGAACATGAAGCTTATCCTCCAAACCAAGATTAAGAGAACGCAGGCTTTCCCGGTAGAGATCAATGCACTTTTTATTCGTACCCTTCGATAGATTGAAGCTTTTTCCTTTATTATCTGCCAGTGACATATTTTCCAGAATCGTCATTGACGGACAGGTACCCATCGCAGGATTCTGGTAAACCCGGCCGATGCGTCTCTGTCGCCGAAATTCAGGCATAGCCGTTATGTCCTCCTGACCAATTCTGATTACACCCTGGTCAATTGGGATGCTGCCGCAGATGATATTGAGCATGGAGGTTTTTCCTGAGCCATTGCTTCCGACTACGGAGACAAACTCCCCATCCTGTACCGTCAGGCAGAAATTGCTGAACAGACACATTTCGTTAACCGTACCGGGGTTATAGTATTTATTGATGTTCACCAGTTCAATCATTGGTCTTAACCCTCCTCTTACGGTCATTGCTTACTACCAGAATAATCAGGAAAAGTACTGCTGTTATCAGCTTTAAATCGGAGGCCGCCATACCGCAGGCAATCGCGATCGCAACACAGGCTTTATATAGGATTGATCCAAATACGACTGCACTGGTTGCCTTAAAAAAGGTCAGCTTCTTGAATACGTTAATTCCGATGATAACACTGGCAAGACCAATCACAATCGTGCCGGTTCCGGTGGATATTTCAAAAAATCCGCTTTTCTGAGTATAGATACAGCCTGCGAGTGCAACAAAGGCATTGGCGATTGACAGTCCGACAATCTTGACCAGCCCCTTATCTTTCGCGAGGGAGGTGACAACCGTATCGTTGTCACCCACCGCCCGGAGAATATAACCTGATTTCGTCTTTAAATATATATCCAGCAGGAGCTTCATGATAAACACGATGATCAGAAGCACTATGAGTTTTACATAAGGCTTGAGGCCCTCTGCAATGATGGAATTCAGAAAATTATTATCAAATATTGTTTCCTTCGTGAAGATCGGGAGATTCGCCTTACCGGCAATCCTCAAATTCAAGGAGTATAATGCTGTCATCATGATAATACCTGACAGCAAATCTCTTACCTTCAGCTTCACATGAATTAAGCCTGTAAGAACTCCTGCTACTGCTCCGATCAGGAAGGAAATCGGAAGGGTAAGCAGAGGATTTACTCCTGCGATAATCAAAACCGCAGTCACAGCACCTCCCAAAGGAAAGGTACCGTCCACCGAAAGGTCCGGGAAGTCTAAAATCTTATATGTTATGTACACTCCCAACGCCATTATGGCATAGACCAGACCCTCTTCAAATACACCGCGTATGATCGACAGGATAGCATCCATCATGTCCTACCTCCAAAAATCATTTTATTAACCTATCTTTACTCTGCTGCAATCTCGCTAAACATTTCCTTCGCACTGCTTACCAGATCCTGAGGAAGAGTGATACCAAGATTTGCTGCAACTGCATTATTGCCATAGAAGGAAGCCTCTTCAATTACCTGGAAGTTAATCTCACTTGCCTTCTTCTCGCCCTTTAACACCTGTGCAGCCATCGCTCCGGTCTGCTTTCCAAGATCAAAATAATCCAAACCTACAGTTGCAAGACAGCCGATCTTCACCTGTTCCACCTCACTGCCGAAGACAGGAATCTTCTTAGCTGCTGCCTTTTCTAAGATAACCGGAAGAGAGCTTACAACGGTATTATCTGTCAAATTGTTGATACAGTCAACCTTTTCTAATAAATTATCTGCTGCCAAAGGAATATCCGCTGTCGTAGCGATACCGCTTTCTACAATCTCAAAGCCATAAGTGCCTGCAGCAGCCTTATATTCTTCAATTGCTGATACGGAATTCACTTCACTGGTGCAGTAGATGATACCGATGGATTTTGCATCAGGAAGAATTGCACGGATCATCTCAAGCTGCTTCTGAACCGGAAGCTTATCGCTGGTACCGGTCGTATTACCGTTGGGTGTGCCATCTGCCTTAGCAAGCTCTGCTGCAATCGGATCAGTTACTGCGGTGAAGATAACCGGGATATTCGCATCCTTGGCTGCTCCGAATGCGCTCTGTGCCATCGGAGTAGCGATTGCGCAGATCAGATCCACCTTATTGGAGACAAAGTTCGTAGCTATCTGAGAAGCTGTACCGCCGTCTGCCTGTGCATTTTCAAATATTACCTCCAGGTTCTCCCCTTCTTTATAACCTGCATCCGCAAGTCCGGCCAAGAAGCCTTCCTTACAGTTATCCAGAGATGCATGCTCTGCAAACTGTCCGATACCGATCGTAACCTTACCATTGTCCTTCGCACCGCATCCAACCAGGGTGCCCATAGCCATAACCGCTACTAAAATAACTGCAATTAATTTTTTCATAATAATCCTCCCTCATAAATTAAAAATTTTGTTGTTTGCTTTTGGGAGGATTTATCCTCCCTCATAAATTAAAAATTTAAAATATAATTTTCGTTCGTTGTCGCCATGGCGAAAGGCAAGCAATAAAAAAGTCCCAAGTATATTATTATACTTGAGACGAATTCACTCCGCGGTACCACTCAAATTGGCAATGAAATTACTTTTTCAATTGCCCTCCTCTGCCTTCATATATCGAACAATATATGCCATATGAATAACGGTTATGGTCTCCGTCAACGCCTACTATTAGTTCGGGTTGCCCTCAAAAGCCCATTCAGCAAAAGACTCCATATCGCATTCCACCAACTGCGACTCTCTGTTATGTCGTACTTAAGCTTACTCCTCTTTCTCAACGGTTTAGCTTATTAATGTATTAAATAATAATACCTAAGGCAGCATTTGTCAACCAGAAAATTTATAAACCCTCAGATGCGTTTTGCTTCTGAGGGTTTCCCTGTCATATGCTATAAAATTCTCTTATCAGACAAATAACATGCTTCGTATTACTTTACCACAATGAATACAGGTGTGAGTGTCAGATCTGAATCGTCAACACCTGACAGAGGTCTGACATTGAGTACATAGGTACCTGCCTTTGTAAGCTTATAAGAGCTTCCATCAGCGTAGCCGATAAACTCAAGGTGGTCCGTAGTATCATATTTCTTTGAAAAATCAAATTCTAATGTACGAATGTCGTAGGTATAATACTTGAAGATCTGTTTTACTGACTTTGTTGAAATCTTTTTCGAGTCATAGGATAACATGAATGATTGAACTCCTGTCTGTTCCTCACCCTTATTCGGTTTAAGGGTAATCGTTACCGGTGCCTTGCAAGTAATTACCTTACTCTTTTTCCCGGATATGGTTACCTTATCATCACTCAGATAGGTAGAGTAATCCTTCGTTTTCTGTGAGATTACATTGGTAATTTTCACAGTTGCAGGCATTTGGTATCTTTGACTGCTTGTTTCATACGAATTAAAAGTTATCGTTTTTGTGCTGGTCTTCGTAGCTGCGAATACCGGTGTAGTTATGGAGAATATCATAACTAGTGTTAATAATACTGCTAAAATACTTTTTTTCATGTTGCATTCTCCTTTGTCTTTTATTATTTATCGCTTAAAAGCGTATAAAACTCATCGGTAATCATTACTGCCTAAACGCCCAATTGCAGTCTTTATTTAACTCTTCGACTTTAACATAGTATGTACCATATGGATAATCGGGACCTTTGTATGCATTACTTTGAAAATATGCAGTAAAACCAAATTCTTTGTCATAATTACCATAATATTCGTAGTCAAAATCTCCCGGTTCTAATGGACGTACATTATCAGTTGCAATTTTTTTACCTTTACTATCATATAACGTAATTCGTAGTTTAGAGTGGTTCGTTGTTAAGAATTCAAACTCATATCGAACATCTTTTTCCGATGTCTTTATCTTAAACCAAAAGGTATCCTTCTTATTGTTATTCGTAGCTGCGAAAATGCTTTCATCCTGATACTTCACTAATTTCGCTTTGCTCTTGCTGGTTGCCAGTTTTGAAACGTTTTTCAAACTATCAGCATTATACTCGAGAGATAAGTAACCAGCCGGACCTACTACTTTAACATAATAGGAGCCTTTTTTCAAAAAATAGGAATATGGTTCCTCTACAAGATAATCCTTTTTAATTGCTTTAAGTACAGACTTTTTATTACTATTAAGGATATATACCTCAGGTTTTACAGATTCCCGCCATCCGGCTATTTCTTCAAAGCCATATATGTCAACAGAAAGCGTGATGAGGCTCAGAAGCCATTGAAGCCACTTGCAGATATATGTAAATTATACCAAAAAATAATACAACATTCAACAAAATAGTGCGAATTCATACCCAGATAAAAGATTACTCTGCAAAAAGCCATTACATTATTAGGACTGATTGTCATAAATAATGTAATGGCTTTCATGAAGGATTTACATTTTACTTCATAAAATCTGCAGGAAAGGCGAGGTTTACTGCATAGAAGTTTTTAGTTTCGAACTCGTCGGTGATCATTCTTAAGGCTTCACCAAATCTCTGGAAATGCACGATTTCTCTTGCCCGAAGGAATTTGATCGGGTCACATACATCATGGTCATGAACCAGACGGAGAATGTTGTCATAGGTGGTTCTGGCTTTCTGTTCTGCTGCCATATCTTCTACCAGGTCAGTAATCGGGTCACCCTTACTCTGGAAGAAGGTTGAGGTAAACGGAACACCACCGGCTGACTGAGGCCATAAGCCCAAGGTATGGTCAACATAATACTTCTCGAAGCCGCCCTCCATAATTTGCTCAGGTGTTAAGTCTCTAGTTAACTGATGAACGATGGCACTTACCATCTCCATATGCGCTAATTCCTCGGTACCGATGTCCGTTAATAAACCGGCTATTTTCCGGTTCGGCATGGTATAGCGTTGGGAAAGATAACGCATGGAGGCTGCCAGTTCACCGTCGGGGCCACCAAATTGACTAATGATAACCTGTGCCAATCTCGGATTTTTTTCCGCGATATTTACAGGATGCTGTAATCTTTTCTCATAACTCCACATACACTAGCACCTTCCTTCCCACGGCCAGGGATCTTCCACCCATGCCCATCTGTCGTCAACTTCTACACGATAAGACTCGATCGGGCCATAGCATCTGGTATACTCATTAACGGCTTCATTTCTTACCTTAGATACCTTGTTCCAATAATCCAGAGCTGCTCTGTCGGTCGGATGTGTATCCAGGAATAGCCTCAATTCATCGCAGACAAAGCTGGTAGCCTCGATACATGCAAATAATTTTTCTCTGTTATTTCCGTCCATCTATTTGCATCCCCTTCCATACCATTTTAGGTCAAGCTCCTTAAAGAGTGTTCCATTCGCTAAAGCCACAAATTCATTTTCATATAGATTTCTGAAGCACTGCCAGGGAACATAGCTCATAGCAAGAGGAAAGCGATCAAAATCCTCATATTTTTCTCTTTCGCAGGAATCATCCGGGGTATATCCGCAGACACCGTCATGGCGCATCGGCTCCGGTGTCCTGTATGGTGAAGTGCCACGGCGATAGCCGTTATCTCTTCCTGTCATACCGCGATACATCCGTCTATCCATAAAACTGTCTCTCCTTTCGAATTGCATCAATCATCAGCGAGCAACATGCTAACCAATTGTTGTTCTATACATATTATGAAGGAGGGACAATTCTGTGCCTGTATCTGACAGCAGAATGATAACGTCAAGATAAATCCGCAAAACATTGACAATGATGTCCTTTTACTATATATTTTATTTATACTGGCACGATCTAATATGGGACAGGATCGAAGAAGGAGAAACCTATTATGTATTTTTTTATCATAAACCCTAAATCAAGCTCTGGCAGAGGTATTCGTTTCTGGTGGGTTGTTAAGGATGAACTCGAAAAGCAGAAGATAGAATATAAAGCAGTCTTTACTGAATATTCAGGACATGCTACCGAATTAGCCAGGACAATATGCAGCGAGAATTCCGGCATTAAGAATATCGTAATCCTCGGCGGTGATGGAACTGTCAACGAGGTAATCAATGGTATCGATAACTATGATGAGGTTTTGCTTGGATATATCCCTTCCGGTTCCAGCAATGATCTTGCAAGAAGCCTGAATATTCCTAAGGATCCTCAAGAAGCTTTATCCCATATCTTGAACCCGACTAAATTCAAGTATCTGGATCATGGATGCATCACTTTTCCCGACAGCTCACATACACCGAGAAAATTCACCTGCTCCAGCGGTATGGGTTATGATGCCTGTGTCTGCTATGAGGTTCAGGAATCTCCTCTAAAGAAAAGCTTAAACAGATTTGGTGCCGGGAAGTTTGTATATATAGCCATCGCAATCAAGCAGGTCATCAACTCTCCTAAGATGTCTGCAACGGTTACCGTGGACGGTGTGGAAAGAGGCACCTATCATAATGTCTTGCTTGTATCCAATATGATTCATAAATTTGAAGGTGGCGGTTTATATATGGCCCCTCATGCCGATCCTACTGACGGAAAGCTGAGCATCACTTTGGTACACGGATTAAGCAAAGCAAAGATATTCGTTCTGCTGCCGACCATTTTCACAGGAAAGCACATTAAATATAAAGGCGTGGAGACCTTCCATTGCTCGGAAATAGAAATACAGACAGATATGGATACCGCAGTTCATACAGATGGCGAAGTCCCTGCATTAAGCTCTCACATAAAGGTTAACTGTATTCCCGGAAAGATACGAATGATTCTATAACGAAAGTAGGCGTTAGCGATGCTACGACGGACGCATGTCCAGGATTCTTCATTAATCATTTTATTGAGTATCATCACGATTATAGTTCAGTTTGCAGTATATTACTTTTTTGCAGCTATTTATATCATCTGGGGTATATCCATTCTCCTGTGCATCATAAGCTGCCACATACTTCAGGAACAAACCTCCACCTATGAAGCCTGCTTTAACTATTCCATCCTGATTTTATTCATCAGCGCGGTCATTATTTCGTTATCTTACCTCGGAAAGGGTGGATCCTTCCTTCCCTATACCGGAGGAATGTTAGGTATTATCTTAATCAATTGGTTAATACCCTGTATTCATTGTTTTCTACGAAATATGCTTGATTATGGAACAAGGTTCGAGGATTACCGCACTTTTTATAGAAATGACAGCTTACTGTTCTTCATGATCTATATCGGGATCATACTTTTCGGTTCCTTCGTTACAACGGCTTTCCCCTGGGCTTATACCGGAAGTCTGAATTATGCCAATATCATTCCCTTCGAGGCCATCACGATTCAAATCGAGGATTATCTTTATGGCCTGTTGTCCTTAGGTGATATTATAATTTACCTGGCTTGCAGAGTTTTTCTATACCTTCCGTATGGTTACCAGATGACCTTCCTTCTTCGAAGGCAGGGGAGACCTTCCCGGTTTGTAGCGCTCCTTGTTTTGCCATTACTGATTGAGATATTCCAATATATTTTTATACCCAGCCGTTTCGATATTGATGATATCGTATATGCACTGATCGGCGGTATCTTAGGTTCCTTATTGTTCTACTTATGCAACCTGATTGTCAGAGCTATTACAGGCAGGGATTTTCTCTCCAAAGACTCCGATTATCCCTTCTCGAACAGTAGGATTCATTTCTAGAGATACATAAAAAAGAAGTTGAATAATATTGTAAAACACCTGCAAAAATAAAGGTAAGAATAATATGCATCCCATATTATTCTTACCTTTATTTTATTACTGTTTACAGGAGTATCTTTATTCTCCTTCTTTTACATTGTTCCAGAATTCCTCCAAGATACCCTTCATCGTGTTGCTATTCACCGTCACATTCGGGAACCATTCTCTTGGGAAGAGATTGTAATACTGTTTTTGTGTGAACCGCTCATCCAGAAGCAAGATCGCTCCTTTGTCCTCCTTGGTGCGTATTACCCTTCCCGCAGACTGCAGTACCTTATTCATCCCGGAATACAGATAGGCATAATCAAAACCACTGTTATTCTTCTCGTCAAAGTATCCCCTGAATAGTTCCTTCTCATTGCATACCATCGGGAGTCCTGTTCCCACGATGATAGCACCAATCAACCGATCATTCTTTAAATCTATTCCCTCACTGAAGATACCGCCCATGACACAGAAACCGATACGGCTATTTACCGGGTCATCAACAAAGGCTTGTAAGAATTGCTCCTTCTCTTCTTCCGACATGCCCGTACTTTGTACCACCAGCCCATTAAGCTCCTCACCGGCCAGCTCCGCGACTGCCTGAAGCAGCTGGTAGGAAGGGAAGAATACCATATAGTTACCGGTTCGTACACTCGTAAAATCCTTAATATAATTAAGTATCCTTCGGTATTCCTGTTCATTTCTTCTGGTGTATTTGGTGCTGACATCATTACCGATCATGATCAGACGGTTCTCCGGCTGAAAGGAGGAGGGAGCGTAAACCGCATAATCCTCTTTTCCACCTCCGAGCTGCTCCATATAATAATTAATGGGAAGCAGTGTCGCTGAAAACAGTACCGCGCTTCTGCCCCGATCCATACAGGTCAACAAATTCCTTGATGGGTCCATGCATTGAAGCTTAAGCCTGAAACGATCCCCTTCATAGTCCGTGTAAATGGTATAATTGTCATCATGAATCTCATACATGCTTAGAAAATGTCTGATTTCCAGATAAAGTCCAACAACCTCTTCCCTACCTTCAGTAAAAGTGCTCTCCTGAAGAAAAATTTCATACTCCGTCATCAGACTCATCAAATGTATGCAAAATCCATCCACATTATCCAGGACCTCGAAATCGTCACATTCCCGCTTTAGCCTCAGCAGATCGTTATTACAATGTTCTAAAAGTCTGGTGAGCTTTGCACTCTTATCCTTGACCAGCCTCTTCACTTCAAGAAAATCATCTTTATATAGAACCGCACTGTACATCTCCCTTGCACGATCCACAAGATTATGCGCCTCGTCAACCAGAAACACATAGTCATTCTGCTTGTCATTGGCAAAGAAGCGCCTTAGATAAACATTGGGGTCAAAGACATAATTATAGTCGCAGATGATGGCATCGGACCACAGTGTGACATCCAGCCCCATCTCAAAGGGACAGACACAATGCTTCTCGGCATAGGCAGCAATATCCTCCCTGGTAATTTCATTCTCATGCGTCAGCAGATCATAGACGGCATCATTGACCCGGTCAAAATACCCCTTTGCTCTGGGACATGCTCCCGGATTGCAATCGGGTTTGTCCAATATACATACCTTTTCCTTGGCAGTAATCGTCACCACCTTAAGGTGAAGGCCATTATCACCTAGAATGCGGAAGGTATCCTCTGCAACCGTTCTTGTAATCGTCTTGGCTGTCAGATAGAAAATCTTCTCTGTCAACCCCTCTCCCATTGCCTTCACTGAGGGAAATACAGTAGAGATTGTTTTTCCGACTCCGGTCGGTGCTTCTATAAACAGTTTCTTCTTACGCAATATCGTCTTATATACACCTGTAACCAGATCCTTCTGACCGTCTCTGTACAGGAAAGGAAAATCCATTGCTTTTATGGCGGCATTTCTTTTCTCCGTCCACTTGATCTGCCAGACTGCCCATTTAGCATATTCCTCCATCAGCCGGTCGAACCAGGTACGAAGCTCCTCTATGGTCAAGGTCTCTTCAAAATAACGGATATTCTCGGTCTCCAGATTGCAATAAGTCAATCTGATACCAATTCGATTATGTTCGTATTTCGTAGCATAGATATAGGCATAGCACATAACCTGAGCCCGATGTACTGCAATTGGAGCGGAAAGATGGGAAAGCTCCATATAGACACCTTTGATTTCATCTATGATGATTTCCGGAGGGTTTGCCTCCTCTTCTTCAAAAATCAGAACAGAGAAGTCCTCCTTTATCGTATTATTATTGATGATGCCATCCGCTCTTCCCTCGATGGTAAGCTCGAAATCAATACCATCCCTGGTAACGGGAACTGTAATGGCAAGTGGAACCTCCACTGTATAATTCGCACCCATCTGCTTCTGAAGCTTGCGGTGCAGCCTGCTGCCGGCCTGCATGGCGTCAGCTTCGCTTCTCGTCCTTGTATTATCCAGATCTCCGGAGCATAGAATGAACTCGACAAGATTTCTTACTGATATTCTGATGCTTCTTATCTCTTCTGACATATCCACAGCTCCTTAATAAATTCAAATCAAAAAGCATCTATTCTGATAATGAAGCATTATCATCCAAGATGCTTATCCTATCGATATTATAGCACAGTTGTCCTTCAGTGCCAAGGAGAACAAAACATTTGTTTGATTTCTGTTGTCATATAACTGCATTAGGTTAATCTTTAATTATCTGCTATAAATATGTTTTTACACTTGCATTTTTTACCTCAATCTGGTACATTCTACTTATATTCCTACGGTATTTTCCGGAAGGATTTCGAGATGGATTGCCAACCCAATTCACTTGTTCATTAACTTAAAAAGTGAGGTAGTATTATGAGTGGACACAATCACGGAGATGGCTGCGGCTGCGGTCATGATCATGAGCACGAGCACGATACAATTACATTATCATTGGATGATGGTACCGAGTTAAACTGCATCGTATTGGACATTTTCACAGTAGATGACAAGGAATATATCGCATTACAGCCTGAGGAGGGCGAGGAAGAAGACGATAACGTATTCTTATATCGTTTCATCCAGGAAGGCGATGATGATCCGCAGTTACTTAACATTGATGACGATGATGAATTCGAAGC
Organism: Bacillota bacterium; assembly: GCA_023436065.1. GTDB lineage: Bacteria > Bacillota > Clostridia > Lachnospirales > Lachnospiraceae > Mobilitalea. Next base: position 32,481 of record JAEZKU010000039.1, on the reverse strand, counting down.
AGTAGCAGATGCATTTGAAGAATTGTTGGATGCACAGGAGTATGACGAGATGTTCGACGAAGAGTTCGAGGAAGAGACATCCGAGGACGAGGAATAATCATATAGTATGATTACGCCCACAACGGGCGAGTAAAACTTAAGAGCTGTTACAAGACATTAAACTGTGTCCTGTAACAGCTCTTATTTACCGTTCGATTTCATCCAGGAAGCGGGAACGCGCTAGGGTCTTATTGTAACGCTCTTTGGACCAGAAGATATAAAGCCGGCTGATTGCCCGTGTCATAGCGACATAAAAGAGTCTTCTCTCTTCTTCGATATCTGCTTCGAGTACCGCTTTCTTATGAGGAGTAATTCCTTCATTCGAATCAGGTATGAAAACAGCTTCAAATTCCAACCCCTTAGCACCATGCATGGTCACGATCTGTATACTGTCAATATGATCTTCACTGTTCTCCAAAGACTGCCTCTTCAACTTCTCCCGATACTCTTCCATGTGTAAAAACCACTGGTCAAAGGTTGAAAAGCCCCTCGCACTTTCCTGCAGTTCATCCAGAATATCAAATAGCTCCTCCGGCTTCATTCTTCGTTGGGTGGCATACTCTGTCAGGTAATCTTCATACCCTATTCCGCGACGAATATAATTTACTGCTGCATACGGTGTCATGGTACTAAGAATTCCAAGATCATATTCCAGCTGATCCAGTCGCTCCAGCATCCAGTTTTTATCCTCATAATAAGCCTTAATCTCTTCGAAATCCACTTCAGGACTGTCAAAGGCGTCCCTGCTGACGTAACGCTTAGGCCGGTTGATGATCTGCAGATAAAGGCTTCTTTGAGTCGCCCCTTCTGCCAGCTTAATATAAGCTAGAATATCCGAGGTGATCCAGTGATCGAACAGGTTAGGCAGGTTATCCTTCATACGAAAGGGAATATTATATTCCATCAGCTTATGAAGAAGGGAGCCTGAACCAAGATTCGTACGCACCAGAATAGCCATACGGTGATAGGATACCCCCTCCCCGGCCAGCTTCAGTACTTCTTGAGCAATCCCCTGATTCTGAAGTGCAAGTGTTTCATACTGCCGGATGATAACCGGTTCATCGCCCTCCCGCACAGGTTTAAGCGTTTTCTCGAACCGGTGCACATTATACCCGATCAATCTGCCCGCGGCTTCCAGGATTGTCCGGATACTGCGATAATTGCTGCTTAAAGTAAGCTTTTGGCATTGTGGATAGTCTACAGGAAAATTCAGCATGATCTCCGGTTTCGCTCCGCGGAAGCGATAGATCGATTGATCATCATCCCCGACAATAAACAGGTTGTCCTGAGGTTTGGCAAGCATTCGTATAATTTCATATTGTACAAGATTGATGTCCTGAAATTCATCGATCAATATATAGCGGAACCTGTTCTGCCACATTGAAAGGATATCCTCCCGCTGCGAGAGCAACTCGTGACAGAGGACAAGCATATCATCAAAGTCAATCAGCTTCTCCCGCTCCAGAAACCTGGCATATTCCTGATAGATTCTTCGAAAGACCTCATCTGCACAATTTTGGGAGTAATAGTTCGAAAGCTCGATCCTGCTTCCCTTGACAAGACTGATTTCAGAGAGTAACTCCAGAATAAAATCCTTCTCATCCTCATACTCCAGACCCTGCCGGTGGATGATCTCCTTCATAGCCTGATAGCGCACTTCCTCCCGTACAATATTCGCTCCGCTCAGATGATAGGCATGCTTCAGTATCGTAAAAAACACCGCATGAAAGGTCCCAAAATTAACTCCTTTATGACCGGTCTTGCACATAGCCCGGAAACGATCCTTCATTTCCTGTGCTGCCGCCTTGGTAAAGGTAATCACTAAAATCTGCTCCTCCGGGATATGCTCCTGCTCGATCAGGTGCATAACACGCCGTGTTATTACCATGGTCTTACCCGACCCCGGTCCAGCCAGAACCAGCATTGGTCCTTCCTTATGGTTTACAGCCTGTCGCTGCGTCTCGTTCAGTTGAAACATACTAAGATCCCTTTCGAAATTAACTAATAATCAATGCCGGAATTGTAAGATGAAATGAGTATTCTGACAAATGAAATAGATGGAGGAAGAGGAGGTGTCCCCTGAGAATGTGCCAAAGCCATGGTATCAAACCATGCATCCGGCCATAGAATACATATAAACAGGGCTGCTGCAAATTCGTCTGCAACAGCCCTGTGTCAGCTGTTAGCTTAATTTCTCAATTGCTGTCTTAATTCTTCTGATGCTCTCATCCTTACCCAGGATGCTCATAATCTCATAAGCTCCTCCCGGAGTGGATTGCTTTCCGGAAACTGCTGTTCTCACCGGCCATAGACCCTGTCCGTTCTTAATGCCTTTTTCTGCAATGTAAGACATGATGACTGCCTCAATACCGGCCTCAGAATAATCACTGAGCTCTTCGAACTTAGGCAACAGCTCCTGTAATACAGTCAGGGAGCTCTGGGCATCTGTCTTCATCTTCTTATGAGAGTACATCTCGATATCATACTCCGGCAGCTCCTCAAAGAAATCTATGATGTCCTTGATATCCACCAAGGTCTCGATACGGGTCTTAACCAATGCTGCAATCCTACGATAATCCAAGGGTTTCTTTACAACTGCCGTAATGTAGGGAAGAGCCAGCTCATAGAATTTTTCGAATTCCATATTCTTTAAATATTCCCCGTTCATCCAGCGCAGCTTCACGATGTCAAATACAGCGGGAGCCTTGTTGATATGGGTATAATCAAACTCCTTAACCAATTCCTCTAAGGACATAATCTCCGTGTTATTAGCGGAGCTCCATCCAAGTAAGGCTACGAAGTTAATGATTGCTTCAGAAACAAAGCCCTGCTCAATCAGATCTTCATAGGAAGAATGCCCGCTTCGCTTACTCAGCTTCTTATGCTCTTCATTCGTGATCAGAGGAAGGTGTACATACACCGGCTCCTCCCATCCGAAATCCTGATATAACCGGGTGTATTTTGGAGTGGAAGAAAGATATTCATTACCTCTGACCACATGAGTGATATTCATCAGATGATCATCCACTACATTTGCAAAGTTATAGGTCGGATAACCGTCTGATTTAATCAGAATCATATCATCCAGCTCTTCATTATCGACGGTAATATCACCAAAAATAGCATCATGGAAGGTTGTGGAGCCTTCTGTAGGGTTATTCTGACGGATGACATACGGAATACCCGCATCCAGATTAGCCTGGATCTCTTCCTTGGATAAGTGAAGACAGTGCTTGTCATACTTTGTAATCTCCTTAGCCTCTTCCTCCTCATCCTCGGTCGGATTACCTACTGTTGTTTTTAAGGATGCCAGCCTCTCTTTGGTACAAAAGCAATAATAAGCTGCTCCCTTCTCTACGAGCTTTTTCGCATAGTCCAAATAAATACCGCTGGCCATACGCTCGCTCTGTACATAAGGACCATAGCCGCCATCCTTATCCGGACCTTCGTCATGGATTAAGCCGGTTCCCTGAATAGTACGGTAGATGATATCTACGGCTCCCTCCACCAGACGCTCCTGATCCGTATCCTCTATACGAAGAATGAAGGTTCCTCCTTCATGCTTTGCAATCAAATACTCATATAATGCTGTTCTTAAATTACCTACATGCATCCTGCCTGTTGGGCTGGGTGCAAATCTGGTTCTTATTGTACTCATGTCCATCGACCTTCCTATGATTTAATAAAATAATTAAGTAAGACACAAAATTCATGTTACCCGGACCTTTTTTCAGGTTATTGATAATACGTACCATAGTCCTGCATCATCTGTTGGAATAGCGGTGTACTCATAACCGCTGCCATATAACTCATAAATAAAATAAATACGACAGCCAGAAATATCAGGGTCGCTCGCGCCCAATTCTTCTTGTTGACCGGAGTGGTGTTACTGAATGCCCAAACCAAAAGCATGACAATATTCACAAAAGGAACGAACAGTACTGCATACCTCCCAAGCCATCCGAGTAAGGAGGTTGGCTGTTCCGTAGCTGTCTGCGGCATTCCTGCCATCATATTCGATGCTGGTTCTGTATAGGTTCTACTAAAAAACGGTTGTCCCATTCCTGAAACAGGAGCTGTCTGCGCATGTTCCCGAAAGGATGCTCCGCAATATTCGCAAAAATTAGCTGTTTCATTTTGAATTTGTCTTCCACAGGTATGACATGTCATCTGGTTTCCACCTCTTTATGCATTGTTTTTCTTATTATAGCACATGTAATCCAAAAATCAAACCTAAAACAGGTGCCTGCAAAGGATACTCCTTCCGGCACCTGTTTTAGGTCTAAGTTATATCTGAATAATAGAAATGATTAATTTTCTGTCTTCATTGCTTCAATCGCACTAATCTTGGTTGCACGTCTTGCCGGGAAATAACCGGATAAAAGACCGACAGAGATTGATATCAATAAAGCTGCAAAAGGTAAATAGAATGGAATAATTGAAAACTTGGCATTTGACATATCATACATATAGCTGGTTGACATTAGCTTCGTAAACAATGGAGCACCAAATTTATTAATACCCCAGGATCCAATGTACCCCAATATAATACCGATGATACCTCCTAAGAGACCAATCGTTCCTGCTTCAAAGAGAAAAAGCTTTCGTATGTCAACGATTGTACAACCCAATACCTTCATTACACCGATTTCTTTGGTACGCTCATAGATCGACATAACCATTGTATTGGCGATACTAATTGCGGAAGCCCCCATTGCTACCAGTCCCAATGCACCGAGGACCATCTGAAGGGTCTCAGCTCCCTCCTGTAAATTCTTCAGGAACTGACCAATACTTTCCGATGAATAGCCAAGCTTCTCTATCTCATCCTGCACCGTCGATACATTACGAATATTATCAACTACCAGCCTGATCTCCGAATATTGCTCCACGGAACGAATTGCTTTTTTACGGTCTTCTGCTCTTAAGGTATTACTATACTTCCGATACAGTGTCTTAAGATAGTTAATATCCATATAAGCACTCCAGTCATACTGCCCTTCCGACGGTTGAAGCTTGGCAATATTCTTGACTGTCATTCCGAATTCCTTTTTACTCTCATCCACCTGAAACTCATTGAATTTTAAAGTCAGCTTCTTTTTTTGAATATCTATCTCTATATTGCCTCGTCCAAAAGATGTAGGATCATAAAAGCCATAGATTGCACCTGATCCCAGGACAAGAGCCGTATTATCTTCCCCTGTCGGAAAGGAACCATACTCCAGCTCCGGGAAATCAAAGCTTTCAAAGGCACTGATATCCACAGCTGTTATATTAATTCCCGTTACATACTTACCGCAATACAGACTGGCATATTTCTGAATGACAGGAGTAACCGCCCTGACATGCTTTATCGCCTTAATTTGGTTGACAAGGTTATTATCCAGCTTCTGTTCCTTGCTACCCAGCCACTGCATATCATCATCAAAAATGTTAGCCTGTGCTCTCACACTTACTTCATTTAATCCGCCCTGCTGCATAATCGTGGTTTCATAATTATCCTGCAGTCCATAACCGATGGAGCGCATGATGATAATGGATAAGGAACCGATAATAACACCTAATACAGTAAGTATCGTTCTTGCCTTTCTACGGGACAGGTTTCTCAGTCCCATGATAAACAAATCGCTAATCTTCATACAACTCTATCCCTTTTTTGATTTTTCTCTTCGCTAAGAAAATACCAAGTGCAACACTGGCTGCCAGTACCAAAACCGAGATCCCGATGACAAATATCCAAGAGGATAAGATCGGATCCTTACCTTGTGCTCCAGCCATAGTATCCATCATCATCCCTTCCTCTGTAACAATTGGCTCTCCTGCAACTGCACTGTCTGCTACAGCCACTGTCTTGGCAAGTAATACTTCCCCGTCAACTCCTGATAATATAAAATCCATAGTTTCCTCCATCCTCTATACACTACTCTGATTAAATTTGCTCATTTTCAAGCTTACGAAGCTTTGCTTTATATAATGTGATTACTACTTTTCTTGTAACGGGAACAAAGATTGCAGCCAATGCTATTTCCAGGAGAATGAAGCCCCAGACAGGCAAAATCGGCTCTTTTGCCAAAGGCATCGGATTGAATGCCCCCATCGAATTAGGGTCCATTACCGCAGGATTCATATCGATCGGTGGCATAACCTGAGTAGTATATTCCTTAGTAAATTTAACCTCGTCTCCGTTACTATCCTCGAAGGTAACTGTCAAAATCGCTTTGGCCGTACCCTCAACGTTGGGAGTCACTTCAAACTCATCATAATATGGCGTTCCTGCAGCAACATTACCGATAAATTTCACATCACCGTCTGTCTTAGTGAAGTCACCGCCTACAGAAATCGCTACATTATTCAATTGGGATTTACCCAAGTTATAGAATTCAAAGCCTAAGGTTGCCGTGCCTCCGACTACTACATTACCATCCCAGGAATATATATTAATATTATTTAATTCCGGTCTTGCATTCTCGATTGCCTGAAGATTTAACTCTTCCGTTCTTGTTACTCCGACTTCACCCGTCTCAGGATTGGGTTTGATACCCTCGTATTCATATTCGATTACGATCTTTACCGGATATGCCTTCGTCATGGCATCGGCCTTTACCTTCAGACTGATTGTCTTCTGAGCCTGCTCACCCGCATTGATATTGGGGATAAAGAAGCTGTTGCTTCCCTGTGCTACGGTAAATATATTATCCGCCTGGGTCAGGGTTACCGTGATATTCTTAGCTGCAACCGAAGAGTGCGTATTATAAATATCCAAAGTCAGATCAAAAACCGATCCTGCTCTGAGTTCTTCCTTATTTACAGAAAAATTGCCGATAATCAGCTTCGGCTTGCTGCCGCTGCCCAAATCATTTTTGATATCTCTGATCGGAATAGTAACAATCTCACCTGTTGAATTGCCCGCATAGGTGTATTTGACAGAAAGGTTATTTAATCCCTCGGGTATCTTATCCGATACTGTCAGATTCATGGTTATTCTCTTTGTTTTACCCGCTGCAATCTTCTCAACAAAGATATACGGCTCGGATTCCTTCGGAATAAAGGTGCTTCCGTCAAGATTCTGAAGTGTAAGCTTAAGCTCCGTGATATCGGACTGACTTTTATTCTTGAGATCAAAACTTACCTGCATAGTATCTCCGGCAACCGGCTTCTCCGGCATTTGCTTCACATTCTCAATTACAAGTCCCGAATCTCCGGAGGCACCTCCTCCGATTATCTCAGGATAAACCGTAATCGTAGAGGTAAAGCTATTCCCTTTTTCGTCATCAAAGTTAAGAATCAGATTCAGTTTTTTATTGCCGCTTGTTGCCGCCTTAGATACAATCAGCGGTATCTTTGCTTCCACATCACTGTCTTTATCAGCACTGCCAACGTAGATACTATCCGTATAATAATTCTTCAGAAAACCGTCCGTACCCGTGGTGGCATCATCCACCTTGACTGTGATATTACTTGCATCCGACAAGCCATAGTTGTGAAGAAGAACCTTCATTACAACCTCCGCACCGGGCTTCAGTTCTTTGGAATAGCTGAGCTTATCTGCCTGCAGATCAGGAGCCTTCTCATTCTTCTTAACATCAATGTAAATCTGATTGGTATCTGTACACTTGGTACCGTCCACATCCTTATAATCAAAGGTAACACCGACCGTCTTCAAACCGACTGTTGCTGTAGATAATATTTTGACCGGCAGAGTAAAGTATTGTTCTTTACCGGCTTCCAAATCACCCACTTTGATCTTCGGGGTGACATAGTCTGCGATGATATTCGTGGTTCCGTAATCCAAGGTCACGTATGTATTTCTTGCTGTGATATCACCCTCATTCCTGACATAGAAAGCGATATTTGTCTTACTGCTGATAAAGGCATCCTTAATACTGACTTTGTCTATGACAAGCTGCGCCGGAGCTGATTCTTTTAATACCTGCACATCGATCGTCGTGCTCAAGTCGATTGTCATGACAGTACCATCAAAATCATATGCAGAGGCGGTCACCTTGATCGTGATCGGATAGGTACCGATTTTAGCAGTTTCCTTAACCTCTATATCAAAATCCACATAGGTACTTCCGTTAGTGGAAATGAAATTCGTAACTGACTGGTCCTCTTTCGTCAGTGTAGCTTGAGATAATTTAAAAGGGGCATTCGTTGCCGAAACTGTTACCGAAGGATCATTGATAGCATAACCAATTGCCCTGATAGGAACCCTCATGTGCTTCGTTTCACCCGGAGCAATCGCCAGCTGATCGTTGCTTAGCTTCTCACTGACCGTGATTGCTGACGCAGGAGCAGCAAGGACCGTTATACCATTACTTATCACACTTGTGAAAATCATTGTTAGTGTTAAAACAGCGATTAATGACTTCTTTAGCTTTCCTTTCATTCCCGTAACCCTCTTCTTTCTTCCTTCATAATTATATTGTCAGTCTATCTCTCATTCTAATGAAGCATTGCTTTATATATAAAATGTCAGCTTTGCAGATATTCCATGTATCCTGTATTAATAAAATCAGCCTTACAGGCTTCATTAATCATGTATTATGCTGTCGCGGTTTGTCCATCAAGTGGTAGCTGTTGCTCTGTTTCTTCCTTATTCATTATCTCGATGCTCTCTATCCTGCCGTCGAATATATGGATGATTTTATCAGCATATTCAGCAAGATGTCTGTCATGAGTAACCATAACAATGGTCTGACGATTGGTTTTCGCCATCTCTGTAATCAGATCCATGACCTCCTTTGAGGTCTTCGAGTCCAGATTACCTGTCGGCTCATCTGCAAATACGATTTCCGGATTGCCGACAAAGGCTCTGGCAATTCCGACTCTTTGCTGCTGTCCACCGCTCATTTCCTTAGGTTTATGCTTAAGCCTTGCACCCAGGCCAACCTTTATAAGCATATCCTTAGCCATCTTCTTTCTCTTTTTGATGGCAATTCGTTTAAAGATCAGAGGAAGCTCAACATTCTCCTGAGCAGTCATGGCATTCATCAGGTTATAGGACTGGAATACAAACCCCAGATTCTCCTGACGGAACTTGGCCAACCCCTTTTCCCCCATTTTATGAATATTCTGCCCCTTGATCGTAACTGAACCTCCGCTAAGACGTTCAATGCCGGCCATCAGGTTAAGAAGAGTTGATTTACCCGAACCGGAAGCTCCATACAGACAACAGAATTCGCCCCGCTTAATGGTAAAACTGACATCATCCACCGCGTTGATCCGTTCCTTACCCATCCGGTAAATCTTCTTCACATTCTTTACTTCTATGATGATTTCCTCTTGCTTATTGTTCATTATATACCTTCCTGACTATCTGTCGAAAATATGTGACAATCGCATTGATATACTATATCAATAATATTACATAATGCCTACTAATTTCCTTAATTTTTCCTTAAGGTTTTGTTACATATTGTAAAAGTGGTTAGGAAAATTCAATAATTCATAGTTTCATTTTTCTGTTCTACATCGACAAAAGGTCCTGCTGATGTAATCAGCCGGATAACATGAACAGGGAAGCCCTCGGAAAGTGCACTTTCCAGAGGCTTCCTTGTTCATGTATATCATGTCACCTACGGTGACATGACCTTTTGTCTTCTAAAAACACAACCTTCGATCTCCATATCCCCTTCAACATCACGTCTTCTGCTTTGTTTCCATTTCCAGCCTTCTGTTCAGTCTGTGATCAATGAAGCGGGTGAAAACCAGCTTGATGTAAGCTCCTATCGGAACTGCAAGTAGCATACCCAAAAAGCCTCCAAGTGCACTTCCGAAGATAATTGAGACGATGATGATCAACGGATGGATCTGGATGGCGTTACTTAGAAGCTTCGGTCCAATCACATTTCCGTCGATAAACTGTATGAGGAACAGCGCTATCATTGAAATAATCCAGGTGTTAAACTCACCACCGATCAGGCAGATCGCCGAGGTGCTGAAATAAGCCACAATCGGTCCGAAATAAGGGATCAGATTACCGATGCCTGCAAAGATACCGATCAGTATCGCGAATTTGACTCCTGTAATAGACAATACCAGACTGATCAGGACCATCATCACGAAAGCATCAATCAGCTGTCCTCGGATATAGCCCGAAAAGACGTTATCCAGATCACCCACGATTGAACGCATTTTTTGATCCACCCGCTCCGGAAACAACGCTTTATTGATCTTTCTGATATAGGTAAGAAACATCCTGCCGTCGATCAGGAAATAGATTCCTATGATGAAGCTGAATATCAATGTGGTGATTGCATCAGATAAATTGGAAACAGAGCCAAAGGAAGCCCTGGCAAAATTCATCAATCCCGTCACGATATATGCAGAGGCATTCGTCACATACTGCTCCAGTTCCTTGGACTGGATCTTCCATTCCCCGAGCTTTTTCAAAACGGAATTATAGAAGTCTGTCAGACTATCAAAAAAGCTTTGTCCCAAGGCAATAATATCATCGAGATTCGCCAGCCTGATCTGGTCGGTCACTGTAAATACCAATAGTGAGACTAGTCCCAGAAAAGCGATAAACAGCAGAAACACAGCTGTTACCACACCCCAGGTCCTTGGCAGCACTATCCTGCGAAAGACCTTTTTTGTCTTAAGCTTTTGATATCTCTTCTCGAAGAAAACGACCGCAGGGTCCATCAGATATGCAAATACAAAGCCAAGGATGACAGGCTTGATAACCTTAAAAAACCATCCCAGCCAGTGCATACCTTCTCTCAGAATCTGAGGCGCATTTTTCACTACCAGGCTAAGAGCATAGATGATTACCACCGTGATAATGACATACAGAGAAATCTGCGTGTACTTTTTATTGATTCTATCCCTCCAACGCATCCGCTTACCCTTGTGTCCTTTCCTCAAATTCGAGATATCTTATGATACAGTCCACCGTATGATCAATGCCGATGGAATCACTGCGCAGGGACAGATGGTAGTGATCGGCTCTTCCCCACTTATCATTGGCATGATAATTATAGTAATTGGCTCTTCGTTTATCCATCCTGAGAATCTCTTCCTCAGCCTTACCTTCCTTCAGATGATAAAGCTCCACAGCCCTTTTCTTGCGAGCGAAAAGCTCTGCCCATATAAATATATTAACTACATCGGACCGATCTCTCAATACATAGTCTGCACAACGTCCGACAATCACACAGGGACCTTCCTCCGCAACCTTTCTGATCACATTGGACTGGGCCAGATACAATTGATCATCCAGCGACAGGTGAGTAAATCCAAGGTCCTGCGTACCGTAAGTATTCATTCCCATAGCCAGCGCATATAACAGACTGTTTGTTGCTTTCTTTTCTGCATTCTCAAAGGCAGACTCCGCAAACCCCGTCTCCTTCGCTGCTCTTGTGATGATTTCATTATCGTAAAATGGTATACCAAGCTTTCCTGCAAGCTTTTCACCGATTTCTCTGCCACCGCTGCCATATTGCCTGCTGATCGTAACAATCTTGTTCATAAAATCACTCCCTTCCAACTTAAGTATACCATAATCTTCAAGTTGATAGAAGCGGATATTATATTGCCAGGAGTATTTTCAACGTTAATCTTTTTACAGCAGATAAGTCCTGATACACCTTACGGTATAGTACATTACGGCATAGGACGATCTCCGAAAGCTCCTCGGGAGAGATTGCTTTCCTGCCGAATCTCGCTCTCCTGACCAGCTCCATCAGACGGTCCAGTTCCTCCGAAGCAATATATACACAATGCTCCTTCACATAGGACTCCTGTTCCTCCAGCAGCATCTTTTCATCAGGTAATCCTTTTATCATGCGAAGAATCTTCTCAACATCGCTATAGAAGGCAAAGGCTCTTTTATTTCTGCTGCCCTGATTTCTTTTTCGGTATCCCCGGACAAAGAGAACAATAACAATGAGCAGGAACCCACCGGCAAGAATAGCCGATACGATCATAAGCCATATCAGATCATCTTCATCTGAGTCGCTTGTACGATTAGCATACGCTCCTGGAACATAATCCTGCCTCAATCTGTCATCCATGATTGGCTGATACTGGTCCGGGATCTCCGGTGTCGGTTGGGTTTTCTCCAAGTCCTCCAATAATGCCAATTCAAAGATCTCCTGTCCCATTTGATCGATATCTGCAATAATCGACTGATTATAACTTACTAGAGAACCCGGTGTGAATTCAACCGGATACCATCCGCAGTAATCAAAGTAAACCTCAACCCAGGCATGGGCATTATAATCCATGACCGAGACCTCCGACAGGACTTCCTGATGCTCTGTGCTTCCCTCTGCAGTAAACCTGGTAACCTCTCCGATTCCGCTGGTCTGAAGTATCGCCTCCTTACCGAACGCATATCCTTCTGCATACCTCGCAGGAATTCCCATTGCCCGCAGCATCAATGTCGCAGCCGTCGCATAATGTGCACAGTAGCCCTTCTTATTCTCATAAAGGAAGTATTCCGTGAAGTCCTTTCCTCTCGGCAATTTCCCTGGAGACAGAGAATACCGGGTATTCTTTTCCAGATAATTTCTGACATACTCAATCTTCTCAGCCGTGCTACCCGTCCGCGTCTGCACGCTTTGTGAGGAAAAATCCTTCTTGATTTTATCCAATCCTTTCTCGGGAAGCTTCGTATATGCTTTATACACAAAGTTTCGATAATCCTTCTCTTGTTTTACATACCCTTCCAGGTTGAGCTTTTGCAGATTTGCCTTAAAATCTGCATCCTCCATCCTGGCAACATCATAAAAATAATCGTATTCATATTCACTGTTTAATACATTTGGAGCCGCATAAAGATCTCTATTGTAATAAAGATCCTTTAGCAGATCAAAATTCGTAAAATATGGAGCGTACAGAAATTGCTTATTTGCACCGCTGTACTTGATGCTCATATGACCTTCCGTCATTCTGAAGTCCAGACCGTGATACTTCGCCTGTGTTGACTCTGCTTCGGAGAACATCCCCTTCAGGAACAAATTCGCCTGATTGACCGGCTGGAACGATACCTCAAACATCCTGCCCATCAGTTCATCATATTCCTTCAGGGTTCCTTCTGAATGTCCAATCCAGCGGTCACCGGTATAGATACTTCCGATATATCCCCTTAGGTAAATGCCTTTTTCAATTGAGGTCTTAGGGGCAATTACCTGCAGATGCTCCTCATTCAAATATCTTATTTGTGCCTCTGTTCCCAGTAACCCGCCATCAAGTCCCGTGGAAGAAACCTTGCCGGGAAAAAGCCTGATCTTAGTAAATCGGTTCAAAAATTCCTCAACCGAAAAGTCCATGATCGCGGTCTGCATCTCTGTCCTGATATCTTCCAGCTTTGTGATGCTGTCATACTCCTCCTTGGATACAAAAATCTTCAGGATAAAGAAAAGCATCAGACCCAACATACAGAGCCACGCTGCAGCCCGACTGCTGATTTTATGAAGAAGTATTTTCTGCTTTTTATCAGCAGCATACCGGACGCGATAGGTCTGGCTGATCAGATAAGTCGTGCATATCATATAGGTCACCAGATAACGTTCCGACGGCACAAAACCTAATGCGAAATTAGCCGCAGCCGGTATCAGCAGTATGATCCCGCCTAGGAATGCAAGCCTGTTTCGCATAACAGCCAAAGCAAGAACCGCTGCAATCAGAATTAATATCATGATCATAAACAGAGTGGTATCCGTTGTCTGAGTAGTATAATCCGCAACAAATCTGATGCTTTCCGTTCCATAATACGCATCGATTTTATCCAGTGTCCGGTTCTCCAGAATATAAAAGGCATTCAGAAGCCGTTTTCCACGGCTGTATACGAACAGACCGTAAAACAGTACACAGAAAAACAGCTTAACCAAATCATACGACGGGAATAAGTATAAACCAAAAATGATAACAGAAAAAATCAGTACAGCAATATTAATATCCAGATGCTTGCAGGGAACTGATAAGGCTTCTATAAGCATAGAGACAGTGCACCAGGTGCCAAACAGGATAAAAAGCATCTGAAGCACACGAATCAAAAGCGGTGTCGACTGTTTCTTCTCATCTACGATATAGACGGAATTATCCATATAAACGCCGTCCTCAAAAGCTTGATGCATATATAACCTACCCTTCTATTCCAATATTAATTGCTCCATATCCCTCTGGATATGGTTTGCATCGACAGAGTGTAAGGCCAATCCCACATGATCGGATTTTTTTATGACTTCATTCGGGAAATACCTCGTCCCCGGCTGGCTATCGATATCCCCGATATAGATCACATGCCTCTTGACAGTTCTAAGCAGGGTAAGTGATTCCATGCGATGTCTTGGCTGTTCACCGGTGAGGAAGATCAAATTCGTATAATGTTCCTTGGGATACTCTGCCAGATAAGCAGAAAGCCCGTCCGTGGAAGCTTCATAAGGAAGCGCCTGAAGCAGACCATCTACTGCTTCAAAGAAGTCCTTTTCCTTCATAACCCTGATTCTGCGGCAGCCTCCGTGTTGACCATCGTACCAGGCAAAATAGTGAGCCTGTCCGGCCTGTGTCAGGGAATAGGACACAGATAAGGTGCATTCCAGCATGGAATCCATAAACAGTAAGGGGTGAATTCCCTTCGGTATGCTAAAATCCACAAAAAGCAGCAGGGAGCAATTCAGTGGATCACTGAATTCCTTAATCATAAGCTGGTCAAACTTCCGGCTGAGCTTCCAATGGATCCTCTGTTGCCGGTCTCCTTCCCGGTATTCTCTGATGGCAAAAACCTCTGAAGGGTCATCACCACTCTTCAAAGTGGAATAATAATCGCTCTCTGACTGACTGGAGCCACGACTGAACAACTGATTTCCCGAAAGCTCGTAATAGTCCGGCAGAACGGCAACCTTTAACTCTCCCTTCAGCTTCTTCTTGAAAGAGAATAGCTTAAGATAATCATAAATTCTGACACTACGGAGTGTGACCTCCAGATTCCCCGCATGCTCCGATAGCAGATTACAGATGACGGAAGCCTTTGTTTTTGCATCGACGGATACCATAACACTTTTCTGATAGGTAATGGGAGAATAGGCATTTTTATAGCTTAAGCGAACCTTAAGGCTTGTAATGGGAAAGATCGTCGGGTTATCCACAAGTATGGATATAGCAACGACCTCTCCTTTTCTCGCTACATGAACGACAGAAAGCATACTGACGTATACCCTGCTGTACAGATATACCAGCAAAGCAAAAAGAAAGATCGGTACTGCCCCAAGGGCAAGAAAAAGTACGCTCACATAATACGTATCATAAAGAATAGAAAGAATGCCCACGAGCGTAAACAGAACAAGATATCTGATAAAATTGCGCAGCATCAGTCATACCAGCCTTTCTGACCCGTCTAAGACTCCCTGGCAATAATTCTTGGAGCCTTTACCATACGTAAGATATCTTCCAATAGGTTGTCCACAGTCACATTGTTTACACGTGCCTTCGGCCTGAGAATGATCCGATGGGTAGCTACATCACGGAATATCTCCTGAACATCTGAAGGGATGACATAATCCCTTCTCTTTAGGAAAGCGGTCGCCTTCACCATATTCATCATCGCTATAGAGCCTCTTGGACTTACACCCAGCTCAATCAGGGGATTTTCTCTGGTTTGCTGAACCAGCAGTGTGATATAGTCATAAATCGAATCGTGGATGTATATCTCCTCCACAATATTCTGCATGGACAGAATATCCTCCTTATCCACGATCTTTACCACTTTCTCCAGGGGGTTGGTAGACTGTCTTTCTTTCATGATACCGATCTCACTACTTCTGTCGGGATAACCGATGGAAAGACGAATCATAAAACGGTCCAGCTGTGATTCCGGCAGCATCTGAGTACCGATGGAGCCAATGGGATTCTGGGTAGCCATGACCACAAAGGGCTTGGGAACCTCTCTGGTCACACTGTCCACCGTAACTTTGCCTTCCTCCATGACCTCCAAAAGAGCTGACTGCGTCTTGGAGGAGGTACGGTTAATCTCATCTGCAAGGAAAAGATTACACATCACTGCACCCGGCTTATACTGATACCCATCACCCTCCCGGTTCAATAGATGAAAACCGACAACATCTGTCGGAAGAACATCGGGTGTAAATTGCAGACGATGATGCTCCAGTGCCATAGCCTTGGAAAAGGCCAGCGCCAGAGTTGTCTTTCCAACTCCCGGAAAATCCTCCAGAAGAATATGCCCCTTCGCCAGGATAGCGGTAAGGGCCTTCTCTATAATCAGATTCTTACCAATAACTACTTTATTCACTTCATCCATAATCTGCTGTGCTTTATCATTGTATGCCTCCACGATAATTCCCTCCTTCTACTATGCACCTCAGAAATACTGTTTAGTAATATTTTGTATAGTATAACATAAATTTACAAAATTTCAATAAGTACCTGTTGTTCGATAATTCCGCAGTAAAACTGTAACCTTATGTATTGACTTATGTCACAAATCGTTTAAAATTAACTTCATGAGAATACTATGGAGGTAGCAAAGTGAACAAATCAAAGAAAATCAAAAAAGTGACTGCCGAGGTACAGTTACATGATAAGACCAAGGACAAAATTGTCAGTTCCAAGGTTTTAACCGTTTCGTCTATATTATTCGTTGTGATTCTGATCGGTGCCTTACTGTTCGACCAGCTGTATGAAGCACCGTTGCTCACAGTGGATGGGGAAAAATATAGCTTAAAGGATCTGGCCTTTTATTTCTACACTGTGGAAGCCCAGTATGAATCCTATGATCAGCTGTTCGGCGGTTCCGGTGCATATTGGGATATGACATCCGATGACATCACAGGTACTACGATGAGAGATGCAGCTAAGGAAACTGCCATCAATACAGCCCTGTACAATGAGGTTCTTTATAATCAGGCGACCTCTGAGGGCTACACCTCGACAGAGGATGAGATAAAGCTGGCAGACGAAAGTGCTGCGAAGCTTATAGACGAGTCCTTAAACAAGGAAGTGATTGCAAAGAATAATTTCTCCAAAGAATTACTATCAAAAATGCTAAGTAAAGCCTCCCTGGTAGATCGATATCGACGGGACAGGCTGGATGCATTGAATATTGATAAAGAAGCCATTAAGGCAGGTGTAAGCTTTGAGGAGTACAAGCAATATGATGTTGAGTACCTCTTTGTTACTACTAACAAAACGGATGAAGAGGGTAAGACAGTTGCCATGACCGATCAGGAAAAGGCCGATACCCTGGCAAAGCTGAATGCTTACGTTGATAAGGCAAAAACAACAGAGGATTGGTCCAAGCTCCTCCCTGAAGACGAGAAAACCGTTACTTACAGAAAATCTAGCTTTATTAAGTCCGATACTACTTTTGAGGATGCACTGAAAACAAAGCTTATGGCGATGAATAACAATGAGATTGGAGAAGTATACGAAGCTGAGGATGGTTATTACCTGGTTCGTATGATTAACAATAACTCCTCCGAGCGGTATGATTCAGAGGTAGAAAGTGCTATTGCGGCAAAAGAAAAGGAAGAATTCGAGACGATATATGCTGATATTCTTGAAGAGCATGATTATGAGATCAATTACGACTCCTTAAGAACCTTAAGAATGGGTACGCTGACACTGACAAAATAATTAACCGAGTACCGTATAAAGTCATCCTTTCTAGAAATAATATAGTTGAAAGATTCTGAAAGGAGATTCCTATGGCGCAAAAAAGTAATAATAAAAACAACGTATCAAATTCGAATAAGGACAGAGCAGGTACAAACCGTTCCGACAATCCCGGAAGAAGTGCATCCGGTAGCTCAACAAAGGATTCTGTTGCTCAATTCCCGGACAACCGTCCGGCCCGCAGCGGTCCCGGAGGCGAATAAACGCTTCACGCAGTACAAAGATATTACAAGTAATAGATCAATAGATAAGCTATTAACATTCTGAAACGGTAAAGATGCATAAGCCCTATTATTTCAATACCAAAATCGGCTGTTGCACATAACCTCGAGTAGCTTAAGGCGAAGAGAACAGGCATCCAATCATGCACTGTTTGCCGAACGGCCTGCCAATTTTGTAAGACAAAATAGCAAACAAATTTATTTGTTTGATTATTGGCTTACAAAATTGGCAGGCTGTCCGGGATCCAGTGTGTGATGGATGCCTGTTCTCTTTACCTTAAGCTTACACAAAATTACTGCAACAGCCTTCATAGTTAATGAAATAAGGGGCTAGGTGCATCGTGGCAGAACCGCCCCGCCCGGTCCGTAGGGTATGGTAAAGGTCGGAAGCCCGGCTGCATACGGTGCTATATCATAATGCTGGAAGTAGACAACCACTCCCTCGTTTGTAAGATAGTAATTGTTTATTTTAAAGTTCTCCTTCTTCAGTTTCTCGTAATCATCAAAAAACATGGCCTCTTCATTGGCTATTCTGTATTCAATCTGCTGATCGATTACCTCAAGTACATAATCCCTGTAATTATTATGATGGGGAAAGAATTCACTCATCTCCATCCTCTTGCTTTTCTCCAGATTCCAAGTATCCGAATAGCGTACGGTCATACCGTGAGCACCGCCTGCATACTCATACTGGTCAAAGTACAGGCTGACAAGACAATTCTGGTTATAAGTAACGGTAAAATCAACAAATGCTTCAAACTGATGAATCGGAAAATTATTTGCTACAGAATATTCATATTCCACCATGGCCATCTGATATAAGTTCATAATGTTGTTTCTTTCATACATCACTGCCTTGGTTCTGTATAATGAATTCAGCTTACATGCAATTGTCTGATATGTATCTGATATGAACTTGGGATATTTTATCGTATATCGCATGATATTATAATCTTTATAATACATGTCCTGCTGTAAAACCTTTTCCCTGACAATAACGCTATACCCCTCTGACAATCAGATCTCCTCCTTTACAGGATATCCTTTAGCATATCATATGCTTGATTGTCTTATGATATATCCCAAAATTCATAAGCAAACCCTTAATGGCATAAATATTTATCAAAACTGCAATTATCGAACCGGACAAACTCCTGATTCACACTCCTTATCCAGCAGCTCCTTCTCCTCCGCATCATCCATCAAAGCAAGTCTGTCATAATCAATGGGCTTCACCAGCTCCATCCGACGTTCATAATCCTCTCTGGTCGTGCACTCATAGGGAAGCAGGGGATAGGTCTCCTCCATCAGGGGTAGGAAGGTGATACCGACTACCTCGTCAAAATTATCATATAACCAGCGGGCAACCTCCTCCCACTCGTGCTCACGTACATGTACCGTAATGGAGGTATTATGATCAGACCAATTCCTCATAGATAATTTATATAATTCCAGCTGTTCAATCGCTCCTACCTCATACTTGGTTCTGCCCTGAGGTGCTTTAATCGGGAATTCAATTACCTTGACCGAACAATCCTCATCCGTCTGTCCATTCTCATTATAATAAGGGTAGCTGCCCTGAGCTTCAATCAGCCGGAACAATGGGTCTGAAGCTGAGATGCGGATACGTCTGATGTAATAATCGGCATGGGCATAGTGAATACCTGAGCTGACGCAGGGCAGCATGGACAGACTGCCTTCCGGCTTAATCGTTGTCATCAGTTTTGGTGCTTCGATACCGAGTTCCTCACTGTAACGTCTGCCTTCTTTATGAACTGTATCCCTAAGCTCAGCAAGTAGCGTAGCCAGCTCCTCATAGCTCATTCCGGTCTTATTCAGCATATCCATCATACCTGTCAGTGAGATACCAATAATTCGATCCTCCTGCATTACTCTGTTCCACTCAGGTAATTCCACTTCTACGAGCGTCATGCGGATAGCAACCCGCGTGGAAAGCCGCAGCACCTCCTTGAGTGCATCCTTGTTCAGGCTGCTTCCTTCCACGAAAGCCATCAGATTATTCGTGGTCAAATTGCAGCACTGCTTGGACTGCAACAGAATCTCCCCACAGGGATTACAGCCACGGAAGGCCGGTTTTCTTCGAAGAGCCTCTCTGCCGTTGATAAAGCCGGGTTCTCCGTTAATCTTAATAGAATTGATGATCTGTCTGATCTGCTCCAGAGAGGGCTTATGCATGTAAAGAATAGAATTGTTGCTCATCTTTCGATGGGAGATTTCCGGATCCTCAATCCATTTACCGTCCTCCACACGATAAATATTTTGCTTTGCGCGTATTACTTCTTCATCACCCTCATCACAGATTACCATCATGGCGCTGCGCCTTACACCTCCCGAAACTACATTCTCGGAGATAATAGTCGCCACATCCAGGATATCTATCGTCTTTAGCCTGCGATCTTCCCTTCTTAAGAAAACGCGGTTCATCTTCTCAAACATCCGCTTGATGGATTTATGTCCGGAGGCTCTCCCTCCAAATCTTTTCAGACGCTCTCCCTCAGGGCGCACATAGCTGTAGTCGATATTCAGGCATTGAATGTCCTTATACTGCTCTTCCGTAACGATCTTAAAATAAGTCTCAAGGGCCTCACACCAGCCCTCCTTGCTGTCACCGACCCTGATCACAGCCTTCGTCGTATCACTCAAATCGAGAATCAGCTTGGAATGCTCCATCTCCTCCTTATCAACGGTACTTCGAACCGCTCCGTCATAGGTGCTTTCCAGCTTTATATGTCTGATTTCAGGCAGGAGATCGATATGGTCCTTATTAATTCGGATCCCTACTCCGCTTCCCACCATAAGCAGGTAGAACACATCGACCAGATCGCTCATCTTCTCAATATTCGTAAAGGAACAGTTATAGTTAGAGAGCGGATAATTCTTAACGATCTCTGTCCCGCCCATATATAAGGTTCTGCCGGAGGGAAATGTCCGCAAATGAAAAAGCTCCTCAAAGAACAGCTTGGCTTCTTTCTTCTCTTCCTCTAAATTTACTGCTATACCGTGCTTTTCTTTGTGATCTACACCAAGACCGACATTGTATCTAACCGTCCTAAGCACCGTCTCATACCAGGTCTCCCTTCTCTTTCTGTCTTCCAGATATCTGGAATAGGTCCTTAGATAGACAAATTCCCCGATATGGCTTAAGGGTGTGTCTAAATTAATATATTTATCTAAAAATTCCTTTGTTAATAATTCCTTCATAAGTGCCTCCGTTTCTTTCTCAGTATGTCCAGGAAATCTGTGCTTCATCATGAATCATTTCTTACAAGAATTCTGTGTTGTCATGAGAAGCATCGTTTTACAAAAACTCATTATGTACTACATATTGTATTAACATTATACATAAGCACAATATATATGTCAACCATCTCATGAAAATGAATTTTCAGGAGGCTTAATAAATGTCACTCTTTATCGAAAAAAAGCATATATAAATAGTGAACCTATTATAAGGGAGTGTATTCATGTGCCAGAAATATTCCTGCTCTATATCGGAATCGTAATTGCATTCTTTTTGCTCGGAGTAATCTTTGGTTATATCGCAGGTTCTAAAAAAGAGTCGAAGAAGCCAAAGGAAAAACCATTATCAGAGACAGTGAAGAATATACCTGAGGGAAGTCAATATCTTGGACAGGAAATGAATAAGAATAAGCCGGAGCTGCAGGACAATCTTTATCCGAATACGCAAAGATACGGTTACTATAATTATAGAAATTATGGGAGTAGCTTTTATAGTCCGGGTGAGAAAAACTGTCCGGGTCCGAGATAAGCATCCCACCGGTATTTGTGCCCTTCAAGCACACCAAAAGTAAGGGGGCTGCTGCAAGTCTGCAGCAACCCCCATTTCCCAGTTATCCATATTTACCTGATCTTTTATCAGTATTGATTCAGATACTCCTGAAGCTTTTCCACATACTTTCCGACATGAACACCATCCACAAGGGCATGATTCACCTGAACAGAATAAGGAAGCAGGACCTTATCTCCCTGCCTGTAGTATTTACCCCAGGAGATACGAGGTACCGCATCATCCTTACGCATATTAATGGTATGGGACAGGTGGGTAAACGAAATCCATGGGATGCAGGTAATATAAATCAGATCATCCCTCCTCATTTCTTCAAAGGGAAGATGTTTCTGCTGCCGCTCGGATTTCTCCTTAGCCTTTACTACAAAGTCTTCCATGGAGGCTTCCAGTTCCACCGTCACAAATTTGAATAATTCCGAGCACTGGGCAAGGTCTGTAAAGGAAGGATGCAGCACATCATGCAGTACGACCTCCTCCCCACGAATTCGGTATCTGAACTCCTCAACTTCATTGGCCGCTGTCATGGCGGCATAAATCATGGCATAATAGAAAGGCAGCTTTTTAGCCTTCGTCTTTTCCAAAAAATTTGTGATATCCACATCCATACAGATATTATATTGGGGATAGTCCATTGCATGAAAGAAGCTGTAATGCTCTGCACGCTCCCAGGTAGCCATATCAATTGTCCTCATCGTATTCTTCCTCCCAGCTTGATGTAACTTCGCAGTTTCTTATCAAATCAATTAATCTACTATAAAAAGCAGCGCTCCTGTCTCGGTTTTTGACCTGTGGGGTGCCGTATCATCCGCTACCTGATAACTGGTTCCGGGCTTCAGGATAAATTCGCTCCCATCCTCAAGCTCCGTGATTATTTCCCCGTCCAGTACTAAGAGCACATGTCCCTTAGCACACCAGTGATCCGCCATATAGCCGGGAGTATATTCGACAATCCGGACTCTGATATTTCCCTCCTGATAGGTACGCCAACGTGCTTCTCCCGTAATCCCCGGATGGATGGTAGGCGTTACATCATTCCAATTAGTTGTGCCAAAAGGTACGCTTTGAATATTCATCCCATATCCCCCCTAATATACCCTATTACACACCTGCTACGGTGCAGTTCATGATCTTTACCATCAGCGGTCCTTCAAAATCGTTATCCTTCTGAAGTTCCTTTGACAGATAGAACTCCTGCTGAAGTTCGTAGATATTACCTGTAATGGACCCTCCCGTCACGGGAATGGTCCTCTCCCCGTCATAGTACCAGGCAAGACGGATCTCTCCGCCGAAATCTCCCGTAACCTCATCCATGGAAAAATCAGAAAAGGCGGCTGCCATAAGGTGCGGTTCTGCCTGGAGCTCTTTAGCAGTCCTGCTTCCCCCTTCAACCACCATATTGCCGATGGAACCTGTTGTCTCCACATTCAGATAATAGCCATATCTGGCGTCTGCCAAATATTGCTTCAATGCACCCTTTTCAATAATTCTGACCGGAGCAAGAGAAAAGCCATCCTCATCGAAGGATGCGGAAGAGGTAGAATTATTGATCAAGGGGTCCAAGGTGATTGTAACAAGGTCTCCTTTTACGTTCTCACCCTGTAGCTGATCGCCTATTTTCCACGTGGAATATTGGTTATAGACTGAGTTCGCTTTACTCATAAAGGTGTAGTAGGAGAAAAGCTCCTTTACTGCATTTCTTGTAAATATGACCGGAAAGGTCTTCAGGGTCGGTGTAGGTTGGGCGATTGCCTTCTCCCGGCAAATCGTAATCATATTCTCTACTTCCGAAGCCAGAAGCTCTGCATCAAAATCAGAACAGTTAATGCAGCGGTATAACTCAATCTCTTCTCCTTCTTCCTTCCAGGTGGTGATAAATTCAACCATCCCTTTATAGGTTACGGCGCTTACGTCCACCCCTTCGGAGTTGATCACCCGGGTCTCTACCTTTTCAAGGAAAATTTCACAGGAGTTAATGCCTCCTTTGTCATAGACATCATTTTTATATACTGCCTTCGCAATTTCATTCATCCAGTACGGAATGCTCTCCCCCGCAAATTTACTTTCAGGCAGTGTCTCGTAGGAAGTCCGGGGCTTCACCAATGGGTAATAAGGATTTTTTACGTAACGGGCTGCAAAGGCTGCCTCTGCAATTGCCTTCTTCATCTCTTCCTCTGTCATCGTGGGATGCAGGAAGGTGGAGGAGGAGCCCGTGAACTTCTTGCCATTCTCCTCAAAATCGATATAGACATGTACCTTATAGTGCAGCACATCCTTTGCCCGGTCCATATCTACATTCTTCTTTACAAAAAACAACTCATTGGATTGAACCCTAGTCTCACATATCTTATATCCGGTAATATCTTTTTGCTCTGTTAGCAGCTTTTTGATCTGATCCAGCATTATCCCAACCTCACTTTCGCTTTAATATAGGGGCCGCCGTTTGATGTCTTGACAAATTCCTTATAGCCCTTGCCGCAATAGCCGGTGCCTGCCAGCCCAACCTCTCCGGTCAGCATGGACATGGACTTTAACAGGTCAGGGACAAAGCCCGTCATTAGCACCGGAGCAATGAGATTCCCTGTGAATTTGCCGTCGACGATCTCCCTGCCGAGGATTGCGATACACTGAATGCCCCAATTCTTCGGGTCCTCCATACCGCTGTATAAACCTTCAATCTGGTATCCGAACTTGATTGAGGCCAGCATATCCTCATAGGTATCAGTTCCCGGTGCAAAGAAGGTATTCGTCATTCTCGCATAAGCCTTTCGCTCAAAGGACTGTCTCTTACCATTTCCGGTCGGTACAGTACCAAGCTTCAAAGCGGATAAAAGATCAGAAATGCCGTTCTTAAGTATTCCATCCCTGATAATAACAGTATCCGTTCCCAGAGTTCCTTCATCATCAAAAAGGTAGGAGGATACATGTTGGGTTGCCGCTGCTCCGTCATGCATGGAGATGATCGGTGAAGCCACCTGTTTTCCTATGTATTCCGCACCCTTCGCCCGGTTTTTCACAAACATATCCATCTCAACACCATGTCCGAAGGCCTCGTGTGCGATTAATCCCGAGATCTCGGGAGTAGCAATGATATCATATTCACCGGGTGTGACAGGCTTTGCATCCAACAGCTTAATACAGTCCTCTGCGCAGCGTCTTCCTTCCTCTGCAAGCTTCTGTAATATCTCATAGCCGATCATTCCCGAAAGGGAGCGATAATTAAATCTTGTGGTATCACCCCTACGCGCTGTACAACCTACAATGGCTTCACTGTTCGTATAGGATTGCTCCAAATCCTTCTTTCCTGATAGAAATATCTTGGAAACATGATAATAATTGTAAGTCGCACGAAAATTCACAAGAAGATCGGACAGGGCACAAGCCGCATCCTTCACCTTTGTCAGCTCCTTTATGATTGACTCCGGGCTGACTGACTCCGGATTTATCTCATGATCACTGAAGAACTGCTTTGTGACCTTATCTTCCTCGATAACCGCATACGAATTGGCAGTTAACTCCGGTGACAGCTTATGCAGTTTACTCCGTACTGCAGCTATGATCTCAGGAATTTTACTTTCGCTGATCTCATTAAATGAGTACTCTGAATAATTCACCCCATTATGTATCCGAAGGACAAACCCGCGTTCCGCAAACATGGAATCATTTATCTCCGTTCCCTTACTGGATACCATAAAGTTCTTTACCTTTGTATCTGTACCAAGAATAGATACATATTCATAATCAGCTGAAAGTAATTCAATTACTTTTCGCAGTAATGGTTTACTGACGGACAAAAATTCTGATTTTAATGTCTTCATTCTGTTCCCTCCTCTAGCAATGTCATTTAGACATAATTATGTTTTTTGAACCAATTTTTTCCACGCTCTATTATTATACACCAGGTACTCCAAAATTGAAAAGGCTAAAAAAGAAACAGCAGAAGAATTTCCTGCTTCTTCTGCTGTTTTCCCTTAAAATTGATTTAATTAATGGCTACTCTAGATGCTATCCAGATATTCAAAATCATTTTTGATCGCTTCCCAAACCGGTTTATCATACTCTTCATGCTCCAGCACAAAGTAGGCTGCATATTCGGCTGCTCCTTTTATTTTCCTCATGTCCAGTATTCCGTCTGCTACATCCACATTTGCTTTATTCAAATCAATCTGCTTGATATGGATCAGCTCTACACGTTTCCCCCACTTCTTAATATACTCCACAGGGTCCACTCCGGCATAAGCCACCCAGAATACGTCCAATTCCAGAACCACCTGATCGCTTGTCTTCTCAGCTAACCAATCCAGTGCATACTTACCATCAACCATCCTAAATTCATGATCATGATTATGGTATCCTACCTTGATGCCTTCCTTCGCTGCACGCTCTGCAGCTTTATTCAGCACCTCGGCAAGATGATCAATTTCCTCCATGGTATCAACCTTAGCCCAGGGACAGATGATGTATTTGGAACCAATCGCTTTACTATACTTAAGCTCTGCTTCAAAATTATCCTCAAAGGTCTGAAGACCGGTATGGGTTCCGACAGAATATAACCCGCTTTCCTTCAAAAGCTTTACCTGATCTTCGGTACTCAGTCCGCCGTACCCTGCAAATTCCACACCCTGAAAACCGATCTCTCCGACTCTCTTCACAGAACCGGCAAAATCCCGGGCTATTTCATCATGTATTGAATAAAGCTGTAATGATATCTCCATAAAATCCTCCGTTTACGAATACCTGTGAACGCTATTCACCAAGCCTTCCAATTTATTTAATAGGATCGCTTCAATCTGTTAATCGAAGTATACCGGCTGTCCGGTAGCCGCAGAATTATAGATTGCTTCCAGTATTTCGGATACAATGCAGGCCTGCTCAGGCTTCACTACCGGTTCTGTATTGTTCTTGATACAATCGATCCAACGTCTTGCCTCGACCTGCGCAGGATCGCTGGAGATCCCTTCATAGAAAGCAACTCCACCGCTGGAGAGATCCGGCTTGATCTCGATCAGACGATTAAACTCACCCTTATTGATCGTTACTCCGTTCTTAATCTGAGCACCGGCATCACTTCCGCAAAGCACCGTGCTTCCTTCCTGGATGGGTTCGCTGGTGTTGAGCGCCCAGCTTGCTTCCAGAATGATGGTTGCTCCGTTCTTCATAACGATAAAACCAAAGGCGGAATCCTCCATCGTATGCTGCTCCGGATCCCAGCCACCCCATGGGTTACCGCAATCCGCATTATTTACTTTCTTATATTTTGTACCAACCACCATCTTAGGTTCATAGTTGTTCATAAGGTACAGAGTTACATCCAGAGAATGGGTACCGATATCGATCAAGGGACCGCCACCCTGCTCAAATTCATTCAGGAATACACCCCAGTTCGGTGTTCCCCTTCTTCTGACTGCAAATGCCTTTGCAAAATAAATATCTCCGAGATCACCGCGTTCAATCACGCTCTTGAGATAGATAGCCTCGGGCTTATGTCTGTGCTGATAACCGATGGTAAGCTTCTTCCCTGTCTCCTTCGCTGCCGCAACCATCCTTCTGGCATCCTCTGCAGTTTTGGCCATGGGCTTCTCACACATTACATGCTTGCCTGAATACAGAGCATCGATCGTAATCGGAGCATGCGAGCGGTTCGGTGTCAATACATGAACCACATCAATCTCCTTATCCTTAAGGAGCTCCTGATAATCCGTATATACCTTTGCATCCGGAGTACCATACTGTGTTTTTGCTTTTTCCGCCCTTTCGATCACCAGATCACAAAAGGCCACCATCTCCACATCTTCGAGTTTACTGAGCGATGGCATATGCTTGCCGTTTGCTATTCCTCCACAACCTATAATTCCGATCTTCAGTTTCTTCTCCATAAGTTCATTCTCCTTTATCTGATACTATACACCATGTTTCATTTCTTTTGTTATTCCCTATACAAAACATAGCATAAATACCTGTCCCGTGATATAATATATTTACCGAAAAATATCAATAATTTGTCATTGGAGGCTATCACTTGAATAACAGCTATTACGTCGAAACCAGGGATAAAAGCAGTAACGATTCCCTGCAGTTCAGTACCCATACACAGGCGGCTGTGGGGCCGCAGATGATGTCACCCGCTCATATCCATAACTACATCGAGATTCTGTATGCACTGTCCGGAAAATATCAGATATTATTAAATAATGAGGAGTATCATTTTCAGTCCGGCGATATGGTTTTAATAAATTCCAATGAGATTCATCATATCTTTTCTCTGGGAGAAGGTAAGAATGAGTATATTGTCATCAAGTTCGAACCGGAAATGCTCTACACCACTGCCCAGTCCTTATTTGAGATGAAATATGTGATGCCCTTTATTCTAAATGAATCCACCCATCAGAAGGTCTTTCTGAGGGCGGAGATAGAGCAGACCCTGATTCCGTCGTTGGTCAAAGGAATCAGCACAGAATATGCAGAAAAGAAATATGGCTATGAGCTGGCGATCCGTGCAAACATCTATAACCTGTTCCTGTTCATCCTGAGAAGATGGAAGGAGCAGAACATGGACTTAAATATTGATCAGGAAGTTAATAAGGATATGGTTGGAAGAATGCAGAAGGTTTTTGATTATATCGAAGAAAATTATCAGAATGACATTACTGCCCTGGATATGGCACGGCTGTGCAATTTGAGCTATAGCTATTTCTCCAGGCTGTTCACCGGAATCATGAGACGAAGCTTCCGGGAGTATCTGAATTACGTGAGGGTAACCAAGGCAGAGAAGCTTCTGACAAATGCTGAATTAAACATTACGGAGATTGCCATGCAGGTGGGCTTCTCTACCTCCAGCTATTTTATCCAGCAATTCAAACAGTTTAAGGACATCTCCCCCAAGCAGTACCAGCTAAAATACAAGGTCGGTTAACCAAAGTTACCAACCTCCATAACAAAGCCGATGATATGGGTTCAATGCAGGTAGCTTATCCTGCCCTGGTATTCCTTGATCAACTCCTCGTTGTATTCGGTACCGCCGGGTACATTGGCGCTTTTATACACCGGCGGCTGCTTTCCGTCGGACAGATAGAGGTTCTCTATCTTAAGAACAATTCTCTGCGCAATAAACAGGCTGCTGAAGGTGGAGGCTCCACCGGTAACCAATTCGTCAGGGAGTGTCACCAGACCATCACCGATCGGGACATGATTATCGATGACGATGTCGCACAGCTCAAAGAGCTTCTTTCCTTCCGCCTGTCTGGACGGTATCACTTTACTGGCTGTAAGCGACGTGATACCGACTACCGTCAGTCCTCTGTCCTTGGCATAGACAGCCGCCTCGACAGGAACACTGTTAATCCCTGAATTCGAGGAAATAAGCATCGTATCTCCCGCTTTTAAGCCAACACCCTCCAGTATCTTTGCTGCCAGACCGGGCTGCCGTTCATTTCGCATGCTTTGGATTGCGCCCTCCTGAACCAGGAGGGGCGATGCCAGGATCGGATTCACAGGCACTAATCCGCCTGCCCGGTAAAAGAGCTCCTCGGCTATCATATGGGAGTGTCCGGAGGCAAAAACATGCAGCAGTCCTCCCGACTGCATAGAACGGTATGCTGCCTGAGCAGCCCTCTCTATGGCGTCATTTTCATTATCCTCTACCTGCTGTAAAAGCTCACACAGCTTTGGGAGGAAAGAATACTCATCAACCAGCTTTATTCCCATAGGATCATCCTTTCTCTATCTACTATCCGGATTCCGGTTCAGTCTGTTTCATCCTTCGCCGACATCACGAATCGCTCAGGTGTCTTTATTCCTTGTATAACGTAACATTGAACTGATATTGGTCTCCCCGGTAAGTGGCTTCCACATATTCAAAGGCAGTTCCATCCTGTTCACAGGTAATTCGGTAAGTACGAAGAACTGCGGCTCCTGCCTTGATCCCAAGGATGGAAGCCTCGTCCTCATTTGCCAATCCCGCCAGAATCTGCTGCCGGGCATGATGGCTGACACAGCCATACCTAAACTGAAGCACTTCATATAAAGAACCCGCCAGATCGTCGGACTGTAAGGTAGGAAAACGGTGAAAGGGAAGATATACCCGTTCAATTGAGATCGGCTGTCCGTCAGCGCTTCGCAGACGTTCCAGCAGATATACTTTTTGATTTGCTTCCAGCTGTAATTCCCCTACAGCCTTCTCTGAGGGTTGTGTAATATCAAAGCTGAGGATTCTGCTGGAGGGTTCCTTCCCAAGCATACGCATTTCCTCCGAGAAGCCCTTCAGATGATCCAATTGAAAGCCGGTCTTTTGCGTCGTCACATAGCTGCCTTTTCCCTGCTGTTTATAAATATACCCGCCTTGCATCAACCCGTCCAATGCCTTACGGACAGTGATCCGACTGATTTGAAAGAGCTGACAGATCTCCTCCTCGGTGGGCATCTTATCCCCTTCCTTCAGCTTACCGGATTTGATCAGCGGTATGTAATAATTCATAACCTGCATATAGCGTGGTAACGTATTCATAGAGCAGCCCTCTTTTCCTCAAATAATAGCAAACTTACCTATTTACTTTTATATTGGTCTGTGTTATTTTTAACTAAAGAAGTTAACTTGTTATAACAACATATCAATATAACAACATCTATATCATTACTGTAACATTGCCATTATGCTTTGTCAAGGCAACGAACTTGCCAAGAATTAAGTAAGGAGATATTAAAATGAAGATTATTCGAACAAGAGATTATCAGGATATGAGCAGGAAGTCAGCCAATATTATTTCAGCTCAGGTAATTCTAAACCCAAACAGTGTATTAGGGCTGGCGACCGGTTCTTCTCCCATAGGAACTTATGAAAAACTGGTGGAGTGGTGCAATAAGGGTGATATCGATTTTTCCAATGTAAAGACAGTAAATCTGGATGAATATATCGGATTATCAAAGGACAATCCCTGCAGTTATTATTATTTCATGTACGAGAATCTGTTCAAGCATATCAATATCGACCTAAAAAACACCCACATCCCGGACGGAACCCAGAAGGATACAAAGCTGGAGTGCGAGCGCTATGATAGGCAGCTTGCAGCGGTCGGACAGGTGGATCTTCAGCTTCTTGGCATCGGTAATAACGGTCATATCGGTTTCAATGAGCCCTGTGATGTCTTTCGGAAATCCACCTTCTGCGTGAAGCTTGCCCAGAGTACGATAGACGCCAATGCACGCTTTTTCAACTCCGTCGAGGATATTCCGCGTTATGCGTACACCATGGGAATAGGCAGTATCATGTCTGCCAAGAAGATCCTGCTGGTGGTTCACGGTGAGGGTAAGGCCGATATCCTTCGTGAAGCAATCGATGGACCGATTACACCGCTGGTTCCCGCTTCTGTCCTACAGCTTCACAATGATGTAACAATTGTTGCGGACGAAAGTGCACTATCCAAATTGACAAGATAGAATTTAATTTTATATAAACGATTTTATAAGAAAGGGTGGTCATGATATGGTAATAAAAAATGCGAATGTATATACGGAGGGTGGAATCTTCGTAAAAAAAGACGTCTATATCTGTGGTGATCGTATTACAGAGGAGGCAATAGCAGTCAAAGATGCCAGCGAGGATACCATTGATGCTGAAGGTATGTATCTCATACCCGGTCTCACGGACCTTCATATACACGGGTGTGTCGGTTATGATTTCTGCGACGGTACCCTGAAAGCAATTGAGGCCATGGCGGTATATGAGGCACAGAACGGTATCACAACTCTCTGTCCTGCAACCATGACCCTGGATGATGATACTTTATCCGGTGTATTTCGTGCGGCAGCCGCCTACAAAAGTGATCGGGGTGCAGATCTGGTGGGAATTAACATGGAGGGACCTTATTTTTCCCATGCGAAGAAGGGTGCCCAAAATCCTGCCTACTTAAGGCTTCCGAATGCGGAGCATTTCCGTAAGATGCAAAGGCTTTCCAACGGAATGATTAAACTGGTTGATGTTGCTCCCGAGCTGGAAGGTGCGATGGAATTTATTCAGGAGGTCAAGGATGAGGTCGTGATTTCCCTTGCCCATACGACAGCCGATTATGATACCGCTCTCAAGGCATATCAAACGGGGGCCTCCCACCTGACACATATCTATAATGCCATGCCACCCTTCTCCCATCGAAGTCCCGGTGTAATCGGTGCAGCTCTTGATTCCCCTCACTGTCATATCGAGATGATCGTCGATGGGGTGCATATCGATCCAAGCGTAGTTCGGGCAACCTTCCGGATGTTTGGGGAAGATCGTATCATCCTGATCAGCGACAGTATGATGGCGACCGGCCTGAAGGAAGGTCATTATTCTTTGGGAGGTCAGGAGGTAACCGTAACAGATAACAAAGCTACTCTGGCGGACGGAACCATCGCAGGCTCCACTACCAATCTGATGAAGTGTCTCCAGACCGCCGTCAGCTATGGTATTCCACTTGCCTCTGCAGTCAAATGCGCAGCCGTAAATCCCGCTAGGGAGATTGGAATCTATGAAGAATACGGCAGCATCACCCCCGGCAAATACGCCAACCTGGTACTACTGGATCAGGAATACCAGGTAAAGAAGGTAATATTAAAGGGACGAGAACTATGATGAAGCCTTAACTGACAAAAGGTCCGGCTGATTTTATCAGCCGGATAACGGCAAAAGGAAGCCCTCGGAAAGTGTACTTTCCGGAGGCTTCCTTCTTGTCGTTTATCACACTGGCGGCGGGGGGGGTGGGGCCGTCGGCGGGGTGTCCGTTTTTG
>JAEZKU010000008.1 GCA_023436065.1 Bacillota bacterium | reverse complement strand
GAGCAGGTCTTGGCGCAGGAGCTGGCTGTGGTGCAGGCGCAGGTCTCGGCGCAGGAGCCGGCTGTGGTGCAGGCGCAGGTCTTGGCGCAGGAGCTGGCTGTGGTGCAGGCGCAGGTCTCGGCGCAGGAGCCGGCTGTGGTGCAGGCGCAGGTCTCGGAGCAGGAGCCGGCTGTGGTGCAGGTGCTGGTCTTGGTGCAGGAGCCGGCTGTGGTGCAGGTGCTTCTGTCACACAGTTTACTCCTCCGACAAACGGATATAAATGAAACTCGAAGCCACTGGTTGGACTGACAGCAAAGGATCCCAGTGCTGCATTACCGCTGACGGTTCCCCCGGTACTATGCGCATGATACATGGCTTCAGGAGCCAGAATACTACCCCAGATAGCAGCCGGTACTTCCATATAGATATTATCTGCATCTTCGAACACATAGAGTGTGCGCTCTGCCATATTCTCCGCGCCCCAGAGACCATATTGCAGATGTGCGTTCGGACCGGTCCGAAGAACAACAATAGCCAGACTACCCTGCGGTATCTCAAATCGAATTTCCTTATTCAATATTCCATTCGGTGATACATCAATCAGGAACACATTTTGTCTGCGATCATTTCCCCGAAGTATCCACTCATGGAAGTGTTCCGTCACTGTACCATTTGGTTCCAAACCTGTAATGCAGTCAAATGCATTCACAATGCTGTTCCTTGCATCGGTAAAAAATCTATTCACATCAGCATTGATCCTTGCTGCCGGAATATATCTCGGTACATCATAGCTTGAAACAGCATAATGCGTACCACGATCGCTTAACCGCCAATATCTGCTGCCGTTCTCAGCGAAATATAATTCATTCAGTTCCTTGACCTGATCCGGAGAACCATCTTTGCCGATCATGAAAGTGCTGCCGCTTGCAGCTCTGAAATTTCCTCCGACGACTACGTGTCCGTTCACTACCAACGGCCCCTGCATCGCAACATTTCTTCCAACGAGAAAACGTACTTTATCAGGTGAATAACCGGTCCCCGTCAGCTTGGTATCATTACCGAAGCCTAAAGTCAGTCCTCTGGGGCTGGTAAAACTACCACCTACCGCCATTGCACCTTTGGTATCTACAATGTTATTCATATCTCCGAAGACAATCGCATTAAAGTAAGAGGCGGTTCCAAAGGGCTGACCTACGATATCATACCAGTTAATATCATCGTATGGTATTCCAGCCCCGAATTGCGCCTCTCTATCGTTATTGCTGTTCATAATAACCTCCTTGAAATACGGCTCATTCCGATAACTAATATCTCAATTACAGTTTATTCAACAGACCGATATTCGTGCACAGAATGGATAATAAGAAAAAGGATAAGTATAGTCTTAATCGACATATACTTATCCCAAACAATATCTTATAAGGTTAATTCTTATCTTCCCATGAGGTACGCTTCAAACTTCTTAATATGGTCCTTCTTTCCCACGACAACGGCATTATCATTCTCATGCAGCACAAGCTCTGCAGTGATATCTGTTGTCGTTTTATTATCATGCTCCAAGGCAATGATATTAAGCTTGAACTTCTTGCGGATACCGGATTGTACAACAGTCTGACCTGCAATCCTGTCAGTCAGTTTAAGCTCCGTAATCGTAATATCATCTTTGAGCGTAATATAGTCCATTACTCTGGAGGAAAGCAGACGGTTTGCAAGTCGGATCGCCATATCATGCTCAGGATAGATCACCTCTGCACCCAGCTTCTCCAGAATGCTTCCCTGTTCCAGACTGAGGGCCTTGGCAATCACTCTGGGAACACCCATACTGATTACATTCAAAGTTGTCAATATACTCACGTCCACCTTTTCGGCGATACATATTACAACCGTCTCACAATTCTGAATTCCAGCCTGTTCCAGAGCCTCCTTCGTCAGTTCTCCAACCACTAATGCGTTATCCGTCAAATGCCGGATTTGCTTGATCTTAGTCTCACTGCTGTCCAGTACCAAAACCTCTTTTTTGGCTTCAGCCAATGTCGTTGCCAGGGATGTTCCAAAACGTCCTAATCCAATAATACCAAATTCTATGCTTGGTTTATGATGCCCCATCTAAATCCCCTCCTTTATATGATGAAGGATACCTATAGGATGATTTAATCCTCAGGTTGTTTTTCCTCTTTCTTACCAATATACAGCTTTACCTTATCAATTCGTTTATTCTTTACACATTCTAATTTAAACACAAGATTTTCTATCTCAATTGTACGATCATCATTCTCCTGAGGGATACTTCCCATATGATCAATCAGATATCCGGATAAGGTATCATAGTTCTCAGAATAAAGCTCTAAATCCAGATGGTTATTAATCTCATCGAGAGTTACAAGGCCGTCAATCAGATAAGTAGAATCATCCAGTTTTTTTATCTTGAAATGTACTGGATCATACTCATCCTCAATATCTCCCATTACCTCTTCTACCAAGTCTTCCATCGTAACAATTCCTGAAAAACCGCCGTATTCATCAATCAAAACAGCAATCTGCTTCTTTGACTGTTGAAGCTCCCGCATTAAATCCTTAATAATCTTACTCTCGGGCACAAGATATGGCTTTTGCATGATACTTCTGACGTCCACATTCTTGTATCCATGTTTTACTGCTTCCTTCAGGAAGTCCTTGATATACAACATCCCTATGATATTATCGACATCTTCTTCATAAACCGGAATACGGGTGTATTTGGTCCTCAAGAGCTCTTCCAAATATTCTTCTTTCGGTTCGGCAATGTCTATGGCAAATACATTAATTCTGGGGGTCATGATTTCTTTGGCAATCTTCTCATCAAATTCCATGATGGAATTAATCATTTCCTTTTCTTTCTTATTCAGAACTCCATGTGCCTGACCTTCATTCACAAGTGAAATTAATTCTTCTCTTGACAGAATCTCCTCCGTATCTCCCTCCTTGATACCGAAAGGCCTCGTAACCAAATTGGTAGATATCGTCAACAGCTTGATAAAAGGAGAGGCCACCTTCGAGATGGCACCGATCGGTTTCACACTGAACATACTGATGGCCTCCGGCCATTGAAGAGCAACCTTTTTCGGTACAAGCTCGCCGAATACCAGCGTGAAATAGGATAGGATCAAGGTAACTGCGATCAATGAGATCTGTTCCCCATAGGCTATATTATGCTGATCAAGCCAAAGTCCAAGAGTTTCAGATAATCCTGATGCAGCCGATGCACTGGAAAAGAAACCTGCCAGAGTGATCGCTACCTGAATAGTTGACAGGAACTTCGTCGGTTCCTCCAAAAACTTGATAACAAGCTTCGCGCTCTTCTTTCCTTCCTCTGCATACCTTCTGATCTTTGACTTATTAGATGATACCATGGCCATCTCCGCACAGGAAAAGAATGCATTGATCATGGTAAGTATGATTAATATTATTAGCTGACCAATAATCTTGTTCGTGTCAGACAACATTTAAATTCCTCCAAAGTAGTGTCTCCAAATTGAGACATATAATATTTATATATGTACTTTTCTAAAAAGTACAGAAAATAGTATATCATATTTTTCCCTTGATTACCAATAATATATTTTTCATACCCATTCAGTTCAATATTTTCAAGTTCTTTCCTTTACTCTATACGATGCATCATTTTCCTGCGGGTTGCAATTCTATATTGATAAAACAAGAGGCTTTGCAAGATGTACCCTTTACACAAATCTCCCGGAATAAGTTTCTATACTCTTGTTAAAAAATTTTCCAGTTTTGTGATATTCTCACGTTTGCCAATCACAACAATAATGTCCCCTTTACTTAATATGAAATCGGGAGAAATTTCTGTTGTTGTCTCACCGTTATGCTCAAGTGCAATGATATTGAGATTATATTTCTGTCGGAAGTTTGCCTGCTGGACACTCTGATTGGCGAGCCTGTCCGTGAGTCTTAATTCCGTTATCGCGATTTCCCCTCTGAGTTCTATAGTTTCCATAATACTGGTGTTAATCAGTTTATTAGCAAGGCGGACTGCCATATCATTCTCCGGGTAGATTACCTCAGCTCCGATCTTCTCCAGGATTAAGCCCTGTTCATAGCTCATTGCTCTGGCAATGACTCTTGGAATTCCCATACTGATCACATTCAGCGCGGTAAGAATACCAACATCAATACTGTCGCCGATACAGATGATTACAGTCCCGCAATTCTGGATACCCGAATCCTGAAGCGTCTCCTTATCGAATGAACCTACGATAAAAGCGCTTTCTGTGTAATTGCGCACCTGCTTTACACGGCTTTCCAAAGTATCAATCGCAAGAATTTCCTTCCCTGCTGCTGCCAGTGTTCTGGTCAAAGCATTACCGAAACGACCGAGACCGATTATACCAAATTCTATAATTGATTTATGATGTAACATACAATCCTCCATGAAAAAATACTAACCTATTGTAATTGATTCTTCCGAATAGCAAACACTTGTCTTAGGTCTAATGGACCAAAGAGATGCTACGGTAAGCGGACCTAAACGCCCTGTAAACATAACAAGCACTATAATGAATTTGCTGATAGGTTTTAAATCGGGGGTGATACCTGTAGATAGTCCTACTGTGCCAAATCCGGATACCACCTCGAACAGCAACTGTACAAAGGTATACCCCGGCTCCAAGACACATAACAGCAGTGTGCTGAAGCATACCAGAGATATTGCCAGAAAGGTCAAGACAAATGCCTTGGATACAACATCGTTCGGTATCTTTCTTTTAAAAGCCGTACAATGCTTATTGGTAGATGCACTATAAGCGCTCTTAAACATAGTAAACAACGTCGTTGTCTTGATACCGCCGCCCGTAGATCCGGGTGACGCACCAATAAACATCAATATGATAATGATAAATAAGCCCGCA
Source organism: Bacillota bacterium (assembly GCA_023436065.1). GTDB lineage: Bacteria > Bacillota > Clostridia > Lachnospirales > Lachnospiraceae > Mobilitalea. Next base: position 1,662 of record JAEZKU010000008.1, on the reverse strand, counting down.
TTTGTAAACTCCCCTACCGGGTAAGTAGAAAATCCTGCTGTTCTTGCTGATACACTGAAAAAGAATGCTCCCAGCCAGCTGACCTCCTCTGTGAATTTCAGTAATATAGTACCGATTACCAACAGAAAGATTGTCATAGTGATTACGACCTTGGAATGCATACTCAATTTTTTGAAAGACCTTTTATGAAGGATTTCCTTAATTACTACAAAACCTAACCCGCCGAAGATAATCAAACCGCAGGTTGTCAGATTTAATAGTACGTTGGATTTATAATCCAGCAGATTTTTAAGTCCTCCGAGAATATCGAATCCTGAATTGTTAAAGGAAGCCACGGAGTGGAATAAACTGATTCCAATCGCCCTGGGAAGAGGATAATCCTGCGAAAATACAATAAAGCTTAATATTGCTCCGACACTTTCGAAACATAAAGTCATCAGCAGAATAGACTTTATTAATTTTACTACACCCTTCATGGAATCAAGATTTAATGCTTCTTTTACAATGATACGGTCTTTAAAATCAACTTTTCTTCTAGCAATCAACATAAATCCTACCCCGACGGAGGTGACTCCTAAACCGCCAACCTGAATCAGAAGCGCAACGACTGTCTGTCCAAATACATTATATGTATCATACGTGTCGATTGCTATCAAGCCTGTAACGCAAACTGCACTCGTTGAAGTAAAAAGGGCATCGATAAATGCGACATCTACTCCGGCACGACGGGAGACAGGAAGATATAATATGATTGCACCCAGCAAAATCACAGTTGCGAAACCCAAAGCAATGTAACGTCCCGGGTTCATCTTCTTAATAAAACTCATAGCTATCCTCATTTCTTTGTCTAAATCAATGTATTATCTCCGAATATTGTAGCATCGGGATATACTTATTCTATCACTTTTGTTATTAAAATGGTATTAAGAAATCATTCACAGTGTTAATAATACGTTAAGATTCTGCATACGCAGGATATAGTCGGTGTTAATATGTTTTACTGGATATGAATAAATTATCCTCTTTGGATTATATCCGGCTTCAAAGCTGCCAACAAAAAAAACAATAACCTTCCATCTGAAAGTTATTGTTCCACAATGCGGATGACAGGAATTGAACCTGCACCCTCTCGGACTAGATCCTAAGTCTAGCGCGTCTGCCAGTTCCGCCACATCCGCATACTATTTTTTAATAACCCGCTCAATTGCGGTGATGAGACATCCGGGATTCGAACCCGGGACACCATGATTAAAAGTCATGTGCTCTACCGACTGAGCTAATATCCCATAGACTTTACTGGGCAAGCCCAGTTGATGAATTATATGTCTTGTTCTCCGTAAAATCGCTTACGCAAGCTGGGCAAGCCCAGTTGCCGGACTATATGTCTTGTTCTCCGTAAAATCGCTTACGGCAACTGGGCTAGGTGGATTCGAACCACCGTAATGCAGGAGTCAAAGTCCTGTGCCTTACCGCTTGGCGATAGCCCAATAAAAAACCCTTGTATTAAAAACAAAAAGTCTTTGCAGACTTTTCCTTCAATACAATATAGGGTGGGTAAAGGGATTCGAACCCTTGGCCTCCAGAGCCACAATCTGGCGCGCTAACCAACTGCGCTATACCCACCATAATTCACCTTCCAACTATATTCATAGATGAAAAATG
>JAEZKU010000031.1 GCA_023436065.1 Bacillota bacterium | reverse complement strand
AACGTCTTCCACGCCGAAAATCTCATACTGTCCTGCGCTTGGTTCGCGTACACCAAAAACGACATATCCACCTTCAGTATTGGCGAATGCACCGACAGTTTTCCAGACATCTTGCGGGACTTCGCGTGCGGCAGCCTTTACTTCAAAATCATCCCATTCATTTAGCTTTAATCGGTTTTCCAATTCCGTCTTGGTCATTCATTCATCCCATTTCCGGTAAATCTTCTCTCATGGTAATATTATTTTCTAGTTTACCCATTTAAGTCCTGCTTATTTTTCTAAGTGCGCAGAATGTTGCTAAATAACACAGAAAACCCAGCTTTAGCCGGGTAATCAATGGTTTTTTTGGTAGTCCTAAGCCGCACCTAACCTTATCCTCGTCCGTGAAAAGGAAGTCACTTTATAAAAATGACGGGGGAGGAAAAAACAAATGAAAACCAGACGTCTTACTGTTAGTTCGATCTATGCCAATGATAAGCAAGTCCCCGCGATTCGTCTCTCTGGTAACTGGCTGGGTAAAAATGGTTTTCAAACCGGCCGGAAATTTGTGATCGATGAAAAGCCGGGGAGTTTGACGATTCGTTTAATTTTGGAGGAAGATGAGAGGGATGTAGTTGGTTGAGGACCCGAACCATCCGTGAAAAGGAAATCACTTACAAATAAACCCACTAAAAACCCCCGGCCATTGATATTCGGGGGTTCTTTTTAATGAATCTTATCGAGTTGGGTTGGTCATATAGAAAGCTATCTTTCGGAATCTCAGCTAATGGAATGTACTTCCGATAAAATAATCACCTTGTTTTCATTATACCGCTTGAGTTGAACATCGTTTGTCAAAAATAAATCCAGGCCCATAAATTCGAAAATCGCTAATTGAACTGCATCCGGTAATTTAAAATTGAAGTCTGCCCGAATTTTTGCGGTAAGTAATGCAATATTCGGATTTAAATCCACAACTGAAAAGTTTTGGGAGTTATAAAAGAAATTCTGATAAGTCTTAACCAATTCCATTTGTCTTAACTTGTAAGGCTTTGTCATAACTTCAATGAAAGTAATGATGGAGGTGACAATTTTAATTCGATTATTCGTGGCTTTAGAGATTACATCATCCATTAGATCGCTATATAACGGATGCTCTTCAATAAAATAAATTATGGGAGCAGTATCTAAAAAAATACTGATTCCTTCTTTTAGTTCCATTCATTTCGCTCCTGATTAACATAATCCTGGGCATCCATATCTTTCCATATTTCTTTGCCGATTCCTTTGATATCCGCAAAATTCATCTGCTTATTTGCGGATACTTTAAGAATAATGATACCATCTTCCTCATCCGATATCACTTTCAGCTCCATGCCTTTTTTTAATTTCAACTTGTTCCATATCTCAATGGGCAATTTAATAAGGTTATCCTCAATTATATATGCATTAGCCATAGTCAAAACTCCTCGCGAATTTCTTCTAACTCCATTATACCCATTAAAGCGTCAAAGAACAACTTAAAAAATCAGCATAGACTCCATCTGAATATGGTCGGCGGAATGTTTAAATAACACAGAAAACTCTTTATACCGAATTTTAAAAAACAATAAACCCTAACTATTTATCAAATAAGTCCTCTATAAAATATTAAATCAGACTCTTGACAACTCATCTCTGAATGCAGGCCTATTTGCATATTGGTTAAAAAGCTTCTGTTTAATCTCCAATGCCTGTTCTTTCCCGCCGGCTTTTTTGAGATTCCGAATTATGGCGCATACCCCCTGGTAATCCCTTCTGGAATTCGCTCTCACCGCAGTCTGCTCAATATATTGCCGAAATAGCCCATAAACCTCTTCTGAGAATCCAGGAATAAGATACTTGTAAAAATATTCGACCGCTGAAGGTCTTCCTTTGACGTATTCACATAGCTTTTGTTTTTCGCCTTCTTCGATCAGAATACGAGTATAGACATCTTGATGGGTTTTCTTTTGGTTTTCCAATAGAAGAATGATTTCAAGGTAAACAGAAGGCCACTCTTTGGTGTCATATGTATTTTTCAGTTCCTGGTAATATTCAAAGTCTCCTTTCAGAATAAAATCCACGGCAATTCCACGCTGTTCCTCCAACATTCCGGAAAGTTTATATGCTTTATAGCGGTATCTCTTCCATTGATCTACCAGTCCGGGGGAGCCATTATCCTTCTCTTCCCCGTCGATTGTAAGCTTAACAACATCGTTATAATCTTTTTTCTTCATTGCGCTTTCTATTGCCTTTTTTCGAAAGTCGGAATATTGCAGGTTTTGTTCTATAAATTCCTCCGCCTTTTTTTGTCCGTCATATTTTTCAATCATCTGATACCTAATAAGATTTATCTTTTCGACAAAGTAATTAATGCTCCACGAATCTCCTTTCTCATTATCTATCAGTGAAACCAAATGATTCTCCAATTTGTTTCGCAAATGTTGGTTGCCCGCAAGCTCCGAACACTTTACAAGCAGATCCAGCCTCCAATCGGTCCAGCCATCATAGCGTTTATTGGTCGCTTCCGTCATCAGCATATCGAAAATATTTTCTTTCTGCACCGGACTTAATTCTTCATCATCAATGATTTCAGCAATAAAAGCAAAACCTTCTTCAATCGTTCCACCAATTACTCCGTCGGAATCATCAGCCCCCTCAAGCAAGTCGATCATTTCTTGTGCGATACAAATGGCCAGTTTCACAGCATGGATGACTTTATTCTGTTTCAAAGCGTGATGGGCCTTTTCCAAAACCATATCGACGCCCTTGACGGCTTCAGATGTATTTCCATAGCTCACAAAGCCCCATTGGTCAGAATTATTATTGATGTAAGTATGTATAAGTGCAATCGATTTATTTATTTCATCCTCATCATTTCCAATAGTAAAATTCAGTTCAATACGTTGCCTGATTTCTTCATATTCAGCGGCAATATCCAGCAGCAATTCAACAAGCTCATCTTTGGTCCGATCGAAAAGTACTTTCTTGATATCAATTTCTTTTCTCTTTTTCCGAACCGGCGATTTAAGCGCTGCTTCTAAATCCATACAAGGATTTTTGGACACCGGGCTTTTCTCATCGGATAGATTGTTTTTCATTTCCTTTAACGTATAAAAAACCGCTACTTGATGCTTGCAATATTCTCCCAAGTCATAAGGACAATCACATTGAGTATCTATTATGTTCGCCTTATGATCAAGTTCAACTTCCACTGTATACTGGTCAGTGCCCACAACTTTCGCCACAAATACATTTTCCTTAATTTCCTCCACTGATGTTACATAGTCATTCTCGTAGTAGTCATAGCCCCTTGCCAAAATTTTGGGATCGATATAATTTTCAAAATTGTTAAGGTCCATATTTAACCTCCATTTCAATAAAAAATTTATCCGAGACCGTTCCCGGCAAAGTTATTTACAAGAATATTAAAACATAACCCCTAACCAATATCAAGGTCAGGGGTTTTTTCATAGAAAAGCGTCAAACTGTTATCTTTTGTATATCAAAAAAAGCAATGAAATAATTACTTTTCAAAAGGCATTTCTCACTGGTCGAATTTATCAACACTAATTTGATTTTACATGATTATGGCAATTTAAATTTTATATGTTTGTGGTGGTAGGTCAACTTGTTTGACTAGAAATAGGTACTCACTTTCGACCGGAATTACTGTCCACTTTCAGCTGAAGTATGCAAAATCAAAGATTATACAAGAGCAGTTTAATTTTAAGGTGGACGTGGATAATGGTAGCGGATAAATTTTTTTCAAACAAAAAAACCAGCCTATAACTGGTATTTTCTAAAATTCATGGTAGTCCTAACGGGATTCGAACCCGTGTCTCCGCCGTGAGAGGGCGGTGTCCTAGGCCTCTAGACGATAAGACCATATAAAAGGTTAAAGTGAAAGGTGAAAAGGGAAAAGGACAAATGATCTAAACTTTTCACTTTTATTCTGGCTGGGGGAGAAGGACTCGAACCCTCGCTGACGGGGCCAGAACCCGTTGTCCTACCACTAGACGAT
>JAEZKU010000016.1 GCA_023436065.1 Bacillota bacterium | reverse complement strand
AATCCGAGATATTTTTAACAATTTTAAGGAGGTGTGACAAGATGTCTATTTGTCCTAAAGGTAAACATTCTAAAGCTAGAAGAGATAGCCGTAGAGCTAATTGGAAGATGACTGCTCCCAACCTGGTTAAGTGCAGCAAGTGCGGTGAGCTCATGGTTCCTCATAGAGTATGTAAATCTTGTGGTTCATACAACAAGAAGGAAATCATTCCTGTAGAGCAATAATAACAAATATAAGGCCTTCCGAAGCAATTCGGAAGGCCATTTTTCATGTTACAACAGGGGATGGCAAATGTCATTCCCTACGTTCCTCGTCCGGATACCTCCAACATGGGACTACTTGGTGGACTGATCGATCATCCATTTCGATATACCGATGATTTGAACAGGATCCTTTTATTTCTGTCAATTTTATTATATCCCGGAAGATTTATTTCAACAACATTGGTACAGACCTACAGGTTGATTAGAAGAAAGTAGAGGCCTTCCAAATCAGAAGGCCCTTTTCTATACTTATTTTTTTGAAATCATATAACCCAGGATATGCTGTACATACTGCTCCAGCTTCTCCTCCTGAAGCAGGAAGTCCGTATGGATCTCCAGGAAGGAGAGCTTGTCCTGATAGCTCTGCTTAAAGCAGGGATTGAAGATTAATTCATACTGCGGTGCGAAGATCCCGTGCCTTTTGGTATAACAGTTGGAAGGCTTTGCCTTGGTTCTGTATTCCTTGTCCACAAAGTGGGCAAGACTTTTATGCACCACGCTGTCCTCGGCCGGAAGGTAATAATAATCCTTGTAATTATCGTAGAAATATTTCAGTTCACCTTCGTAGATATGTACGGTGAGGATGGCTTTCGATCCAACGGCAGAAAAATGTGCCAGATCATTACCGAAGGCAACCCGTACCGGAAGCTTCTCAGATAGTTCGAATTGAATGGTAAAGATACCTTCATCCACACCGGCCTGGAGGATTCGGATCGGTTTTTCGAATATATCTGCATAATTTAGGATGGGACAGATATATAATAAACCTCGTATATCATCTTCATTGTGCAGCAACAGAGTATGCAGTAAAAGCTCAGCTTCGGAGGGAGTCTCAAATACACCTCCGGGGTTTCGGGATTTACGAAGCCTCTCGTAATGCTGCTTGCCCAGGTAACTTTGGTAGACCTGGATGAGATCTCCGCCACTGAAGGCGTCGACACGACGAATATCGAGAAAGGTCTCCAGGGTCTTCTGTTTATAGTTGGGTAGCTTCAAAAGCTTCTTATAAGGGCTGATCCGCTTATAGATATCTATACTTATGAGCTCCTTCAAGCAGTTTTCTATACCAAGCAGCTCACATTTACGGGAAATGTAAGGAAGATCGAAGCCTGAACCGTTATAATGAATTAAAACCTGATAATTTTTGATAAATTCAAAAAAGGAGGTAATCACCTTGACCTCTTCACGGATATTGTCGCAGAACCATTGAATCAGATGAAAACTACCCGCCTGGTGATATGCACAGCCTATCAGATAGAGATAGGTAGAATCTGCAGCAAAGCCAGTGGTTTCAATATCGAAAAATGCAACCTTATTCAGATCATATTCTTTTTCAAACGGATACCCGGGCATCTGCTCCAGGGAAAACTGTCTGGTAATCATACGTCTCCTCCTTCCCAATGTAATCCCATTTTATCACATAATCGGCAGGAATAGAAGCGGACAGAATTATTTTAGGAGGCATTTAAGTGGTGTTTCATGGAGGATTTTTCAAATTAGATGCTGAACTTTAAATTGTATTGTGATAGAATATTTGGCATAGGCTAAAGATTACAGGAAAGGAGAGGGCGGACATGTGGGATATTAGATTATTCGGACAAGATTTCTATTACATATTTTATGTATTTATACTATACGGCTTCATCGGTTGGATCTATGAGAGTACGCTGGTATCGGTACAAAAGAAAAGCTTTGTGAACAGAGGCTTTCTGACCGGTCCGATTATTCCGATTTACGGGTGTGGAGCCTTTCTGTTTTATCTGATCTTCTGGAACCATAAGGAGCAGATTATATTGGTCTTTTTCGGAAGCGTCTTCCTGGCAACACTGTTGGAATACCTGACCTCTTTGATTATGGAGCTGCTGTTCCATACAAGATGGTGGGATTACAGTAAATATAGATTTAACTTAGCAGGCAGGGTATGCCTGATTGTCTCCTTATTCTGGGGTGTGCTGGCACTGCTGATGCTGCATGTGCTTCAACCAGGGGTGGATTATGTCATACGACTGGTGCCGAAAAGTACAGGTGAGATCATCGGATATATCCTGATTCCTGTGTTTGTCCTTGATATCACTGCATCAGCAATTACTTCCGTGAAGTTTGACAGGCTGCTTGCAAAGCTTCAGAAGCTCCGTCAGGATATGACGGAATATATTGAGGGAACTAAGATATACGAAACCGGTGGAGAATTGGTGGAACGTATTTCCGGAGTGCACCTTTTGGGTGTGTTCTCTGAGGTGAAGAACCGCATGGAGGGGTGGGTTCATAATCCTGTCCTGAGTATCCAGAGCAGACTTAATATCAAGGAGAAGAAACCTGAGATTGATGCTAAGATGAATGAATTCTTCGGACGTTATCAAAACATCAGGACTGTAAAGGCACATATACGTCTGTTAAGAGCATTCCCTACCATGAAGGTTGGCAAACGTGAGGATGCCCTTGGCGATTTGAAGGAAAAATTAATGAAAAAGGGAGTCCGCGAGTTGGGTAAGGACTTTAAGGAGGAAGTAACAGGGACAATCAAAAGCTATCTGAGCGGTATACTGCGCGCTGTACTCGTGGGCCTTTTGGTACTTGCCCAGTTTACCCTGATTATCTATCTGTCCTTACGTCTTCGGGAATATACGGTTTATCTATATACTGGAATACAGTTTTTAAGTATCATCATAGTGATCCTGTTGATTAACGACAACCGCAATGCTTCCTACAAGATCAGCTGGATCTGTATCATTGCGGCATTGCCGATTACCGGACATATCATGTTCATGCTGTGGGGTAACCGAAGAAGCAGTAAGATAGACAAGGTGATTCTGCATAAGATTCAAAGAGGGGCGCAGTTCCTCGAATTTAATCCGGAGAATGTAAAGCATTTCACGGAGCAGTATCCGACTAAGAGCAGAATGTCAAGATATCTGGAAGCCAATACCTTCCCGCTCTTTAAGAATAATAAAGTAGATTATTTCCCGATGGCAGAGGAGACCTTTGAGGCGATTTTTCAAGACATCGAGGCAGCGAAGAATTTCGTCATGCTGAATTTCTTTATAGTCGGAGAAGGAAAGTTATGGGACCGGATGCATGAGCTGCTGCTGCGAAAATGCAAGGAAGGGGTCCGCATCATGTTCCTGTATGATGACTTTGGAGCAATTCTTCGGACACCGACTAATTTTAGAAGGACCCTGGAAGCAGAGGGATTTGAGGTTAGGGTATTTAATCCTGTTCAGAAATATACCGATAAATTATATATGAATTATCGTTCCCATCAGAAGATCATCGTCATCGACGGAAATATTGGGTATACGGGTGGTATGAATCTCGCAGATGAGTATGTTAATCTGATACAGCGCTTCGGGACCTGGAAGGATAATGCGGTCAGAATAGTGGGGGATGCAGTCTGGGGCCTTACGGTAACCTTCCTTCAGATGTGGGAGGTCACCTCCACAGGCGGTCCCATTGATTATGATCCATATCGACCGACGATTCGGTTTCCGGAAAATGATACCTATTGTCAGGTGTTTTCCGACGGTCCTGCCAATAATCCCAGGAATCCGGCAGAAAATATCTATAAACAGATGATTTATTATGCGAAGAAGATATTGTACATTACTACGCCTTACCTTATAATTGAAGATGATATGAGGGAAGCGTTGGTTATGGCGGCATCCAGTGGTATCGATGTCAGAATCATCACACCCTTCGTACCGGATAAGAGAAATGTGAAGATATTGACCAACTATAATTACGGTAAGCTTCTGGAAGGTGGGGTCAGGATTTTTGAATATACACCCGGTTTTATCCATGCCAAGACGATTATCAATGAGGATTGTGGTATCGTCGGAACAGTAAATATGGATTACCGCAGCTTCCACCTGCATTATGAATGTGGTGTATGGATCTGTGACAAACCGACCATTAATGTAATAAAGGATGATCTGATGAAGACAATGAATACCTGTCATGAAGTAACACTGGAGGAGTGGAAGAACCGTCCGGTCTGGATGAAGGTACAGCAGATGATTCTGAATTTGTTCTCGACACTGATGTAAAATGTGTAAGTTTCGAAGTGTGAAATATGAAAGGAGGACTCCATGTATACCAATATATGCAAGCACTGCCATAAGGTTTTTTCTTCAAGATTCAGGGCTTATTCCTGTGAGGACTGTAAGCAGATAGACAGTGATCATTTTGACGATATTGAAGCATATTTGAAGGAGTATCCCAACAGCAATGCCATTCAGATTTCGGAGGCATTGGGCATTACCGCTTTCGAGGTACTGAATTACCTAAAGGAAGGTCGGTTGAATATTTCGAGAGGGCATTTTGAGAAGCTTTCGGATTGATCACCGGAAGAATAGGAAACTGTGATAAAGGGGGAAATCCAACAGGAAACATGTTGGGTTATGCAATATGATTGGATATCTGAAAGGTGAATTGACTGAGATAAAGGAAAGTTATGTTGTGATAGAAGTCGGTAATATCGGCTATGAGGTTGCGCTGCCTTCCTCTGCTATCCTGGAGCTGCCGGGTAAAGGAAGTAATGTCAAGCTTTATACGTATCTTCATGTCAGAGAAGATGCCATCGGGCTTTTTGGCTTTTTGACGAAGGATGATCTGGAGATGTTTAAACTCCTGATTACGGTGAATGGGATCGGTCCCAGAGGAGCACTCGGAATCCTGTCCTCCATAACGGCGGACGACATCCGCTTTGCTGTACTGGCAGAGGATGCCAAAACCATAGCCAAGGCACCGGGTATCGGCAACAAAACTGCGAGCAAATTAATCTTGGAGCTGAAGGATAAATTTAAGCTGGAAACAGCCTTTGAACAGAAACTGATGAACCAGGCAGAAAAACGGACCGGTTCGGGCATATTCGGTCTGAAGGAGGAGGCAATACAGGCACTCACGGTACTTGGATATTCTGCCTCCGATGCATTGAAGATTGTCAATCAGGTAGAGATTACGGAAGATATGACCTCGGAACAGCTCCTGAAGCTGTGTCTGAAAAAGATGTAAAGAGTAAGGAGTTACTATGGCGAAAAGGATGATTACAACAGAGTTTACAGAGGAAGACAAAAGATTGGAGGGGTCACTCAGGCCGCAGCTTTTGAAGGACTATATCGGACAGGTGAAGGTCAAGGAGAACTTAAAGGTCTATATAGAAGCCGCAAAGCAGAGAAATGAAGTGCTTGACCATGTTCTATTCTTCGGACCGCCGGGACTCGGAAAGACGACTCTGGCAGGAATTATCGCCAATGAGATGGGGGTTAATATCAAGGTTACCTCCGGGCCTGCGATCGAGAAACCGGGTGAGATGGCAGCTATCCTGAATAATCTTCAGGAAGGGGACGTACTCTTTGTAGATGAGATACACCGGTTGAACCGACAGGTGGAAGAGCTTTTATACCCTGCGATGGAGGATTATGCGATAGATATCATCATCGGTAAGGGATCCACAGCAAAGTCCATCCGTATCGAGCTGCCGAAATTTACGCTGGTCGGAGCGACTACCCGTGCAGGAATGCTGACACCTCCACTCCGAGATCGTTTTGGTGTAGTGAACAGGCTGGATTTTTATACCATTGACGAATTAAAACGGATTATCATGCATTCTGCGGATATCCTGCAGGTAAGGATAGAGGAAGAAGGAGCAATCGAGCTTGCACGACGTTCCAGAGGAACACCGCGTCTGGCTAACCGCCTTTTAAAGAGAGTCCGCGACTTCGCACAGGTCAAATATGACGGTAGAATTACCGAGGAGGTTGCCGGCTTCGCTCTGGATCTGCTGGAGGTGGACAAGCTTGGACTGGATCACATCGACCGTGAGATTCTGGTAACCATGATAGAAAAATTCGGCGGTGGTCCGGTAGGAATAGAAGCTGTGGCGACTACCATCGGTGAAGATGTCGGCACGATTGAAGAGGTGTATGAGCCATATCTGGTACAGAATGGCTTGATTCTTCGTACTCCGAGAGGACGTGTAGCATCGGAGTTGGCTTATCAGCATATCGGACTTCGCTGCTAATCAGCACTTGTAAACATATGTAATATAGGATATAATGATTCTGACGGAAAGGTAGATATTATGGGACTGTTATGACACGATGGGGAGGCGAAGAGATGAATAAGTATCACGATATTGAGGTTATCATCAACAATAAACGATATACATTAAGTGGTTACGAAAGTGAAGAATATCTACAGAAAATCGCTTCTTATATCAATAGCAAGCATGCGGAATTCCGCAATAAGGATGCTTATAAGTTCCTTGATTCCGATCTCAAGAATATCCTGATGCAGATCAATATTGCGGATGATTATTATAAAACGAAACATAAGATCATGGAAATCGAAACCGAAAATGAAGCAAAGAGCAATGAGATTTTCGATTTAAAGCATGAAGTGATTTCCACCCAGACCAAACTGGAAGCAACCCAAAAGGAAGTTGAGGAATTAAAGAAGGAGCTGTATGAAGCTCAGAAGAAAATCGTCCGTTTGGAAACAGAGCTTACAGAAAACGAGAAAAAGAGATAACATGGAAGAGATCAGGCTGTCCAAGTCACCATAACGGATCGGAGAAGTAATCCGAAACGCTTTGGAGGAACAGGGCAGCCCTTTTAAATACACTTAAGATAAGCTGTCTGATTCTGATCAGCAGCTTGCCAAGTGTATGACGGAAAGGAGTAACTGTCGGATGATTCCGGCATTGTGAAATAGATGGAGAGAAAAATAGAAATTCTGGCACCTGCCGGCTCCTATGATGGTATGAGAGCGGCTATGAATGCCGGTTGTGACGCAGTTTATATCGGTGGCAGCAGCTTCGGAGCAAGGGCATATGCCAACAATTTGACAGAAGAACAGCTGCTTTGGGCAATTGAGGAGGCTCATGTCAGAGATAAGAGGCTCTATCTGACAGTAAATACACTGCTGAAAGAGAAGGAACTAAGCTCCAAGCTGTATGATTTTCTGGAGAAATTTTATGAAAGAGGTTTGGATGCAGTCATTGTACAGGATATGGGCGTGCTGCATTTTATTCACAGGAATTTTCCTGAGCTTCCGATTCATGCCAGTACGCAGATGACCCTGACAATGGCTCAGGGGGCTAACCTGTTGAAAGACTACGGAGTAACACGGCTGGTGACCTCCAGGGAATTAAACCTGCAGGAGATTAAGACAATTCGTGAGAATACCACACTTGAGATAGAGACCTTTGTTCATGGAGCATTATGCTATTGCTATTCGGGACAATGCCTGATGAGTAGCATCATTGGTGGAAGAAGCGGTAATCGTGGCAGATGTGCACAGCCCTGTCGTATGCCCTATCAGTTCTACTCCGAACAGGAAAAGCTGTCAACCAAGCAGGAGAAATATCTCCTCAGCCCCAAGGATATCAATACGATCGCTATTATTCCCGACCTTGTCGAGGCGGGGATTGATTCCTTTAAGATCGAGGGTAGGATGAAGCGGCCGGAATATGCTGCGGCAGTGGCTTCCCTCTACCGGAGATACACAGACCTTTATCTGGAGCATGGTAAGGAATACTATACCGAATATCTGGGAACAGAGGCTTGTCGAAAGGAGATAAAAAAGCTACAGGACGTCTATAACCGTGGTGGTTTCTCGGAGGGCTATGCGAAGACCTATCACGGAAAAAGCATGATGTCCTTATATAGGCCGAATCACAGCGGTGTAGCAGTCGGCGAGGTAACGGCCATCCGTAACGGTGAAGTGACGATTATTCTGAAGGAGGAAATTCGTGCCCAAGATATTCTTGAAATCAGGTATCGGGAGGAAGAGGGGTATGAATTCACTGTAAAGGATAATCATTTGTCAGGAGAAACGCTGACCACCTATATCGGAAGACGCAAATCGGATAATAAGAATAAGCGGGAGGCCGGTAATCAGAGCGGACCGGATAAGCTCCGTGTTGGCAATGAGGTGTTCCGGACTAAGAACAACCACCTTCTGGATCAATTGGCAACGGATTATCTGGCAAAGGATGCAAAGCTTGGGATAAGCGGAAGGCTGTATGCAAGAATAGATGAACCCCTTACCCTTACCGTAAGCTGGAGGGAATTTACCTACACAGCCCTTAAGGAGAAGGTTCAGTCCGCACAGAAACAACCGATGACTAAGGAGAAGCTTCTGGCACCACTTGAAAAAACAGGGGATACATTATATTATTTCGATCGTCTAACAATAGATATGGATGATAATATCTTTGTTCCTGTGGCCTGGCTGAATGAGATCCGGAGGGAGGCACTTGAGGGTTTAAAGCAGAGTGTATTACAGAGCTACGTTAGAAAAGCTGCTGTTTATTCAAAGGATGAGCGGGAACAAACAGAAGTAAGAGAACAAGCAGAAGCAATAGAACAGCCACAGTATCCGAGGCTGAGTGTTCTAATTCAGACAGCGGAGCAGTTCGAAGAGGCCTTATGTTATAGTGAGATTGCTTCTGTCTACGCAGAGTATGACAGATTTGCTCCTGTAGAACTCTGCGATATGGCGGATATGGCAATGGAAAAGGGAAAGGAATTTTACTTAAGCCTTCCCCAGATCTGCCGGGCTAACATCTATGAAGAGCTAAGCAGGGAGCTGAGTAAACTGGTCAAACTCCCGGCTATTACCGGATTCCTATTGAAGAACCTTGAAGAAATCGCGCTGCTTCAATCGTTAGGAATTAAGGAAGGGCAGAAGAGGCTCATTCTTAATTATAATATGTACACCTATAATAAAGAATCGAAAAGCCTGTATCGTGAGCTTGGGATTGCCGACTATACCGCTCCGGTAGAATTAAATTACCAGGAGCTTCGAACCCTTGGTATTGAGGATAGTGATCTGATTGTATATGGCTATCAGCCGGTGATGGTATCGGCACAGTGTCTTTTTGAAAGTACGAAGGGCTGCCAAAGACAGGCGTCTGGGAATGACGGCAGATTGGTTGACCGCCTGGGTAAAAGCTTTTATGTTCAGGCTAATTGCAGGGGTTGCTACAATATTATCTATAACAGCCAACCCTTATCCTTACTGAAGCAGGAAGAGGATATCAGAAGACTTCTACCGAAGGGCTTACGTCTTGATTTTACACTGGAAGGTAAGGAAGAGCTGAAGAGGGTACTGGCGGCCTACATTGATGTATTCTGTCACGGAAGAAAGACTTCTGTTGAGCTTACGGACTATACGACAGGCCATTTCAAGCGCGGCATTGAGTAACAGATGCAAAGCCATTCAGCAAAGCTGAATGGCAGTATACCCGAAGGACGGAGTATTGACAGCTCTTTCGGGGTTATTTTAAGTAATAATAGGGGGGTAACTCGTTGAATCTGATTGTGGAATTAATAAAATACATGATGCTCCTGTTAATCGGGGTATATACCTATTACAGCTTTCATGTATTTCGTTTGAAGACCAAGAAGCAGCAGGGAAGAACCTATGCCATACTTACGGCTTTGCTTTTCCTGATGCATTTCTTTGGATTCTTCTCCTTGTTTTTTCAGAAACCGGAATTAAAGCTGATTTATCTGTACCTGGGGGAGCTGGTACTGCTTTTTCTGGTATTGACTCTGTATCAGTTTATTTATCCGAAGCTGTCAAAGCCTCTGCTTCTAAACATGCAGATGCTGCTAGTGATCGGGTTTATCATACAGGTGCGGTTATCCTATGATAAGGCGGTCAGACAAGCAATCATATATGCCGTTTCCTTCCTGCTTTGTCTTGCGGTGCCATTCGTCATGAAAAGCTGGGATACCTTGAAACGCTATGGGTGGATTTATGCCGGAGTCGGAATTGTACTGCTGTTGATTGTACAGGTGATCGGCATTACCAGTAATGGAGCTACAAATTGGCTGAATATTGCAGGAATAACGATACAGCCTTCAGAATTCGTAAAACTTCTGTATGTATTCGGGATCGCTTCCCTGCTTAAGGAGGGTACGAGCTTTCGCAGGGTCTGTGTCATTACGGCTATGGCCGGTCTGACTGTAATGATCCTTGTACTTCAGCGAGATCTTGGCGGAGCCCTGATCTTCTTTGTTACCTATGTATTTATGCTGTATGCAGCTACTGCAAGACCTCTTTACTTATTCTCAGGGTTACTGGGAGGCAGTCTGGCGGCAATTGTGGCATACCGTTTATTCAACCATGTCCAGGTCAGAGTGCTTGCCTGGAAAAATCCCTTTGCTTACATTGATCGGGAAGGATACCAGATCACGCAATCCTTATTTGCGATCGGTACCGGTGGATGGTTTGGAATGGGATTAAACCGTGGACTGCCTACTGATATTCCCGTGGTGGACAGTGACTTTATATTTTCTGCCATTTCGGAGGAGCTGGGCGGATTATTTGCAATCTGTATCATACTGATCTATATCAGCTGCTTTATCATGTTCTTTAACATAGCACTGAAGCAGGAGGATATCTTCCTACGCTTACTGCCCATCGGCTTTGCGGTTATGTTCGGGTTCCAGGTCTTTCTGTCCATTGGCGGAGTGATCAAGTTCATACCGTCCACCGGTGTGACGCTTCCGTTAGTCAGCAGAGGCGGCAGTTCAGCTCTATCTGTCGTGATCATGTTTATGGTCCTGCAAGGAGTACATCTGGCAGGTAAGAATAAGACGAGAGAGCCAAAGGCAGAGGCACGATCTGAATTCAGCGCAGCGAAGCTCACACAGGGAACAGTGAATCCTGAGCATCAAGAAGAGCAGTCTGAAGCAGAAACAGTACTGCCTGAGGCAGATGGATTCCAGCCAGAGGCTGTTGAAGTGGCAGAGCAGGAGTCCAGACAGAGTTCGGAGGACAATCAATGAAACAGAATGGATCAGGTGATTTTAGAAAGACGACCTTTCAAATTATATATGTTTTTCTTGGCTTATTTGTTCTTATGACCGGTTATTTTGTGTATTACATTCTCTTTCAGAGCAATGAGGTCATCAATAACAGCTATAATAAGCGACAGGAGGTGCTTGCGCAGAGAATTGTGCGCGGCAATATTCTCTCCTCAGAGGGTGATATTCTGGCCAAGACGCTGGTGGATGAGAAGGGGAATGAGATTAGAAATTATCCCTACGGCAAGGTGTTTGCCCACGTGGTCGGCCGGTTTGATTATGGGAAAACAGGAATAGAGGAGTCGGAGAATATCCGTTTGCTGACTACCAACATTAATTCCTTAGAAGTAATGTATTCCGATCTAATCGGTGAGAAGAGCCCGGGTGATAATGTGATTACGACGCTGGACACTGATCTGCAGCAGGTTGCTTACGATGCTCTGGGAAATTACCGAGGAGCGGCTGTAGTGATGGAGGCGGCGACCGGCAAGATTCTGGCGATGGTATCGAAGCCTTCCTATGATCCGAATAAGATACAGAAAAATTGGGAGAAGCTGATTGAAGATGATGATTCGAAGGCCCCGCTTCTCAATAGGGCAACCCAGGGACTTTATCCCCCCGGCTCTACCTTTAAGTTGCTGACAGCCCTGGAATATATGAGGGAAAATCCCGGCTTCCGACAGTATGAGTATGAATGTGTGGGAAGCATGGAGTTTGACAATATGACGATCCATTGTCATAATAATAAAAAGCATGGCCAGATCGACCTTGTCAAATCCTTTGCCAAGTCCTGTAACACTTCCTTTGCCAACATCGGAAAGGATCTTGATATCTCGGCCTTCCGCAGCTTGTGTGAGGATTTTCTGTTTAATCGTTATCTGCCTGTGAATATGGCAAGTAGTGCCAGCAGCTTTACTCTGGAAAAGGGAAAGTCCGGAGCCAGAGAGGAGATGCAGACTGCCATCGGGCAGGGATTTACATTAATTACTCCGCTTCACAATGCTATGATAGCTGCCACTGTGGCGAATGAAGGAATCATGATGAAGCCTTATGTGGTGGATCGGATTGAGAATGCGCAGGGGGGATTGGTGAAGCAGTATTCTTCTCAAAGGATTAAGAGACTGATGTCTTCTGAGGAAGCAAAGGATATTAAAGAGATGATGCGTCAGGTTGTAACGGATGGTACAGCGACGAAGCTTGATGATTTGAAGCAGAAGGCTGCAGGTAAGACCGGCTCTGCGGATAATGCCCATGGGAAGGCCCATTCCTGGTTTATCGGCTTTGCACCCTATGATAATCCGGAAATCGTAGTCAGCATCATTGTCGAGAATGTAGGTACCGGCAGTGAATATGCTGTTCCGATTGCAAAAAAGATATTTCAGGAGTATTTTAAAGAGTAAAATAATTCATTTTTCCTAAAATTTTTCTGCGATGCCATACCCTCATTGTTATTTTTCAATAATAATGGGTTGAAAACTTGTGCACATTGATGTATACTTCTATCTAGATAAGATGGTACACCAAAAAGCAGGAGGCATTGCGATGGTAGAAGCAACGAGCTGTGGTGGTGTAGTTATATTCAGAGGAAAGATTTTATTACTGTAT
>JAEZKU010000030.1 GCA_023436065.1 Bacillota bacterium | reverse complement strand
GGTAACCGCACATAAGCTTCTGCCTTCCGCTGCAAACGGCGGCCTGACATCCACTTACGAATAATAGGAATCCCTTTTTATTCATGTAGGTTCAAAATTACAAGAGTGTCGAACATCTCAGGAATTTCTATGACTTTATTATACTTTATGAAGCACTATTTTTCAAGGTTTTTATCTTTTTTTTGCCCGCCAACTTTTACCGGTCCGCCCAGTATCAGTAAAACGCTTAAAGTTCAGGCTTTACATATTCCCGGTTACTTCACACAGAGGGAATACAAAGATAAATTCTGACCCGATACCAGGTGTGGAATTGACTTCAATCTGTCCTTCATGCTTGAGCGCTATCTGTTTGGCGATTGCAAGACCAAGTCCCGTACCGCTTGCATTCTGACGCAGGTTCGATTTATAGAATTTTTCAAAGATATTATCGATGTCAGCAGGATCGATACCGACACCTTCATCCTGGATGGATACTCTTATTTTGTCCGATTTTGAAATATTTATGTGTACCGCTTTGTTATCCTCAGAGAACTTAATGGCATTATCCAGTATGACCATAAACATCTGTCTGAGACGGTCATAATCTCCAAGGATCATTACGACAGGTTCTTCATTATGGACATTGATCTTAATATTCTTCTTCTGCGCAATTGCACCCGCGCTTCTGATGATGTCCTCAAATACCTGCAGCAGATTAACAGGTTCTTTCTGAATAACAAAATCGGGATTCTGCATTTTTGACAGTAATAACAAGTCACCAACCAAACGCTCCATGGACTTGCACTCGGATAACATACGGTTATAATACTGCTGTACCATATCCTCCTGTGTCACCACACCATCCGATAAGGTCTCCGTATATGCCCGAATGACCGTGATCGGTGTACGAAGCTCGTGGGATACATTGGCAAAGAAGTCCAGTCTCATCTGATCCAGCTTCTTGCGTTCAATGTCGTTCTCCAGCAGCTTTTCTGACAGGATGTCCACCGTTTTTGCCAGATCACCGAGCTCGTCCTCCCGCTTGATTCCCGTCTTGATTTTATAGTTACCGGCAGCCAGCTCCAGGGCTGTAGCTCTCATTCTTGAGATGGGCATGGATAACTCTGTTGCAAAAATAATGATAATGACAAAAGAAATACCCAATGCCACTACACTGCTTAGAACAATCAGCGTAAGGCTCCTCTGGATGATATCAGCCTGATCATCTACCATACTAATGATCATAACTGCGCCCACTACTTCCTGATTGGCATCTTTAATTGGCGCCGCTGTGGTTATCGTCTCCTCACCATACGCTTCGTCATAACTAGGATTTTGGTGATTGGCAATACCATTCAATGCAGTATTGAGGTTATCGACATATTGCATAAATTCCGGAATTTTAACAAATTCCTCGTAGC
The DNA here is from genome assembly GCA_023436065.1 of Bacillota bacterium. Taxonomy (GTDB): domain Bacteria; phylum Bacillota; class Clostridia; order Lachnospirales; family Lachnospiraceae; genus Mobilitalea. The sequence continues at coordinate 147,533 of JAEZKU010000030.1, read as the reverse complement.
TTACTCCGGTTTCCATACCTGCAGGCATCTTATTCTTGGCATCCGGTTTTGCAACCGTCCAGATATAAGTATTGTTAACCCTGATCAGCGTATTGATTTGATCCAGATATTCATCCTGATTACCATTAATCATGAATTCAGTTGTTATCTCACTGATTTCACTAGCCTTTCTATCGAGTTCCTCGATATTATCCGCTATAGTTCTGTCCTGATAAAGTTTCATGAAAATAAGGCAGATCAATACGGCCGTGACCAGCATCATCACGGCATAGTTCAGATACAGCTTTACAAACAGCCTATTGTATACACGAACTTTGTTCTCTTTAGACATAAGGCTTCTTACTTCTCCTCAATCTCAAATTTATAGCCGACTCCCCAGATGGTCTTAATTGTCCAGGAAGGATGTTCTACCACATCCAGCTTGGAGCGCAGACGCTTAATATGTGAATCCACCGTTCTGCTGTCACCAAAATAATCAAATCCCCATAAGCTGTCAAGTAAGTTGTCTCTGGTAAACACCTTGTTTGGATTGGAAGCCAATGTCCACATCGTTTCTATTTCCTTTTTCGTCAATGCAATCTTATTGCCGGAAATATGTAATGTATATTCATCAAGATTTATCTCAAGACTTCCGATGGTCAGTACATTTTCTGATGAGGTTTCCTTAGTTGTCTTTGCCATACGTCTCATTACCGCTCTGACTCTTGCCATAACCTCCCGCGGACTGAACGGTTTTACGATATAATCATCTGCTCCGATATCAAGGCCCATGATCTTGTCAAAGTCCTCACCTCTGGCCGTAATCAATATGACCGGTACGTTGGACTTACTTCTGATTTTTCTGCAAACTTCATATCCATCCTCTTTCGGCATCATAACATCCAGCAGGACAACGTCAGGGTTGTACTGATTAAATAACCGGATCGCTTCTTCTCCATCACTTGCAACAACAGGTTCAAAACCTTCCATTCTGGAGTAAGTGGATAAAATGTCTGTTATGTCATGATTATCGTCAGCGATTAATATATGCTGCATGATCGATTTCTCCCTTCATCGTTCATTTCCCGTTTCTTCGAATGTTAAATGACATGGAATAATCAGTGGAATAATATTTCCATGGATGTTTCATTTCGCTATTATTATATAGTATAAAGAAATTCGAAACAAGTAGAAAAACTTATCAAATAATATTATTCACTCCCCGGATGTCGAAACACTCTTGTAAATGATAGGGAACTACTCCTGAGGTAATCCCCTTGAAACACCGATAAATTGGGGATTTTCAGCAAAACCAACTGCATAAATCAGGAAAAATAATTGGATTATATTTAGTATTTATTATATTATTTTTAGCTTTATGACACTTTTCTGACAAAAACAAATGTTATTATATGGTTAGATAGGATAGGATGTGACAAAGGGATTTCCAGAAATCGGAGGAATAGCCATGAACAAGAAATCAATATGTAAATGCTTTATTACATTTGGCTTACTTCTTTTCTTTACTGTGCTTTTACCATTTACTTCATATGATGTTGCGACAGCAAAAGCAGCTAATTTAGGTACTGATAAGGAGAAAACAGATAGCTACACCATTGTAAAAAGCGTTACATTAGTTAAGGGCAAATCATATACTTTGAGTGTCTTCAATTTGGGCGAAAAGGCTAAGTTGAGCTTCAAATCCAATGATTCGGAAGTTGCTTCTGTTAGTAATGACGGTAAGATCACTGCTAATAATGTAGGTTCGGCTGTTGTTACAGTTATAATCAGGGAAGGCGGAACTAAAACTACTCTGACCTGCGACGTGATCGTCGGCCCTCCCGCTATTAGTGTGAAATGGACAAAAGAAAGAGTTATTCTCGGACTGAACAGCGAAGTGATCCAGAAGGTTATTATCAAACCCGACAATTCCCCTGAAGGAGCTACCTTCTTCAGCAATGATGAAACGATTGCAACTGTTAGTTCAGGCGGACGCATCAATGCAAAAAAGATTGGTATGACCTATGTATTTGCAGAAATCAGCCCCAGTGCGGATGGTACACGCAGATATACTACCTGCGCTGTATATGTGACCAGTCCCTCCGACACTACTGCTTTGGAGAATTATTTAACTCTGCCTGAGTTTGGCAGAGTTTCCAGCTCTGACTTGTACAAAGCATTGAATGATTTCTTCAGCAGCGGAAGTGCAGCTGCAGCAGTATCAGCTGACGGAACCTCTACACTGATCAACGATCTGGATAAATATCTGGATGGCAAGCTTAAGCTTTCCGAAATCCGTGCGAAGATCAAGGCAGAAGCTGAGGCAGCTATTCAAAAGACAGCTCCGACAGCTACACCGACTCCTTCAGCTAACATAACAACGTCAAACAAAACAACAGAAACAAATTCTGATACTCAAGCGAAATAATATTTATTTTGCAAAAGTATTATGATTACTCACGAGACAGTTAAGACAGATACCTGACGTCACAAAAAGGACGTATCCGAATGGATACGTCCTTTTATATTTCACTTTTATTTTTCCTAATCATTAATAACCAAAGGTCCCTTCGAGGGATTCATCATTGTTGATCCACTCTTCTACAGAAATCACACGATATTCGTCCTTCGTATCACGAACATATACCTTTTCAATTCCTGCATTGATCACCAATCGCTTACACATGGAACAACAGGAAGTGTTCTTCACATATTCCCCTGTGCTGATCTCTCTACCGACAAGATACAAGGAACTGCCCAGCATCTGATCCCTGGAGGCACTGATGATAGCATTCGCTTCCGCATGGACACTGCGGCACAGCTCATAGCGCTCGCCTCTCGGAATATTAAGCTTTTCACGGATACAAACCCCCATATCCGTACAATTTTTCCTGCCTCTCGGAGCTCCCACATACCCGGTAGATATTACTTCATCATTCTTAACAAGAACAGCTCCGTATCTCTTCCTCAAGCAAGTGCCCCGCTGGGATACGGTCTCTGCCAAATCCAGATAATAATTCACTTTATCTCTTCTTGCCATTTCCCTTTTCCTCCTGGATGTTCTTTACTCTTTCAGTTCGATCTTATGTAATTATCTGTATTATACAATAGCCTGTTGATCATGTCACCTAATTTCTTGCAGGATTCTATAAGGCTTCTATACTGCTTCTATGCGAAATCACATCCTGATTTGACAGGTAGAAGCCTTCCTTAGATTCTGCATCAAAATGATGAAATAATCTATTTCTTAATCCGGACAAACTGTATTATAATAGTTCTAACAATAACAATGGAAAGGTGGTTTCAACATGAATTTTAAATTTGTGCATAATAATTTCAACGTCCTGGATCTGGATAAATCTATAAATTTTTACAAAGAGGCACTGGGGCTCTCGGAAGTAAAAAGATTCTCATCCCCGAACGGAGAATTCACTATTGTATTCTTAGGTGATGACATCACTTCCCACCAACTGGAGCTGACCTGGTTAAGGGATTGGGATCGTCCTTACAACCTGGGTGATAACGAGTTTCATCTCGCCCTTGTGGTGGATGATTTTGATGCAGCCTACAAGAAGCATAAGGAGATGGGCTGTATCTGCTATGAGAACACTGAGATGGGGCTGTATTTCATCAGTGATCCGGATGGGTACTGGATCGAGATCATTCCCACAAGATAGGAACAGACACCCTTATCGTAACAAGATTAGACCGGAGCATGATACAGGGAATCGAGCCGGTAAATGATTATAGATCAGTAGTTAATCTATTATCGTGTATCTGTAATATATAGGGAAGAGCAGATAAATTACTCCTTAGTGTTGTAGTTTATCTGCTCTTCATTTTATTGATAATACTTTGACTGCACCGATTGCTTAACTACGCTTAACTACGCTTTGTTACTTGCTATACTATCAGAGATAGCATCTGCTCTACAGCTGATGTTCACCAACTTACAGCTGTGCTACGTCCACCAGGGTAATGTCACTGTTGTCGCTCTCCATACTGGTAAGCAGGGCTGCTGCGGTATCCAGTGCTGTGAAGCAGGTGACACCGGTCTCAATGGATGTACGGCGGATCAGGAAGCCGTCCCTGGTCTTATCACGGCCCAGGGTAGGTGTGTTGATTACGAAATCAATCTCATGGCTTAATATCAAGTCAAGGATATTGGGGCTTTCATGTTCGATCTTACCGATGACAGTTGCAGGTACTCCATTCTCTGTCAGCGTCGCAGCAGTACCTTGCGTAGCGTAGATCTGATACCCAAGCGCTACAAGTCTTTTGCCGAGCTCTACCGCTTCCCCTTTATCCTGATTCTTCACGGTCATGATCATCTTCTTATGCTTCGGAAGGTTGATACCGGCTCCCAGGAAGGCTTTATACAGTGCTTCATGGAAGGTCTTTGCGATGCCGAGGCATTCGCCGGTTGATTTCATCTCGGGACCTAAGCTGATCTCCGCTCCCCGCAACTTTTCAAAAGAGAATACCGGCATTTTAATAGCGATATATTCCGATTCGGGCCATAGACCGGGTGTATATCCGAGACTCTTGATCTTTTCCCCGAGAATAACCTTGGTTGCGATATCCACTATCGGCAGGGAGGTAACCTTGCTGATATATGGCACGGTACGGCTGGAACGGGGATTTACTTCGATGACATATACCTTCTCATTGTAGACGATAAACTGTATGTTAATCAGTCCGATGACATGCAGTGAGTTGGCAAGCTTCTTTGTATAATTTACGATATCTACCTTTACCTTACGGCTGACACTTTGTGAAGGGTAGACCGAGATACTGTCACCGGAATGGATTCCGGCTCTCTCGATATGCTCCATGATACCGGGGATCAGAATGTCCTCTCCATCACATACGGCATCCACTTCCACTTCCTTGCCCATCAGGTATTTATCCACCAGGATCGGGTGCTCCTGTACCGTCATATTGATGATTTTCATGAACTCTATGATATCGTCGTCACAGATCGCAATCTGCATACCCTGACCACCGAGAACATAGGAGGGACGAACCAGCACCGGATAGCCCAGCTCATTCGCTGCAGCCAGTGCTTCCTCCGTGGTAAATACAGTCTTTCCTGCAGGTCGCGGGATACCGCAATCCTCCAGGATCTTATCGAATAGCTCCCTATCCTCGGCAGCATCCACATCGGCTGCGGAGGTTCCGAGGATCGGAACACCCATCTTCAAGAGCGCATCTGTCAGCTTGATTGCTGTCTGCCCGCCGAATTGAACTACCGCACCGTCCGGCTGTTCGATGTCCACGATATTTTCTACATCCTCAGGAGTCAAAGGTTCAAAGTAAAGCTTATCCGCAATATCAAAATCCGTGCTGACCGTCTCAGGATTATTATTGACTATGATGGTCTCGCAGCCGCTGTTCGATAAGGCCCATACACTATGCACGGAGCAATAATCGAACTCGATACCCTGTCCGATACGGATCGGACCGGAGCCAAGAACCATGATTTTCTTCTTCCCGCTGGTCTTCTCCACTTCGTTGAAGCTGCCGAAGGAGGAATAATAGTAGGGCGTCTCCGCATCAAATTCAGCTGCACAGGTATCTACCATCTTATAGGCTGCTATAATACCGTTTTGCTTACGGGTTGCCTTAATCTCAGCCACACTCTTACCTGTAAGCTCAGAGATGACACGATCAGGATAGCCGATTCTCTTCGCTTCTGCCAAAAGCTCCGTAGTCAGTGGCTGATTGACAAGCTGTTTCTCCATCTCAACCAGGCATGCGATTTTATCTATAAACCAGAAATCAATTTTTGTGATTTCATGAATTACTTCATAGGAGACATTCCTTCTGATTGCTTCTGCAATCACAAATAATCTTCTGTCATCTACCTTGTGAAGATCGACCATGATCTCCTCCAGGGTCATAGAGCCATAATCACCGTATTTCAAGCTGTAAATGTTCTGCTCTAAGGACCTGAGTGCTTTCATCAACGCCGCCTCAAAGTTCGTGCTGATTGCCATAACCTCACCGGTAGCTTTCATCTGTGTAGTTAAGAGACGCTTGGCAGTAATAAATTTATCAAAGGGCCATTTCGGTATTTTGACAACCACATAATCCAGCGTCGGCTCAAAGCTGGCATAGGTCTTCTTGGTAACAGCATTCTGGATTTCATCCAAGTGGTAGCCGAGCGCAATCTTAGCTGCAACCTTGGCAATCGGATAGCCTGTAGCCTTGGATGCAAGCGCTGAGGAACGGCTCACACGGGGATTTACCTCAATTACACAATATTCAAAGGTTTCCGGATGGAGTGCGTACTGCACATTGCAGCCGCCGGTGATGCCAAGCTCGGTGATGATATTTAAAGAGGAGCTTCTCAGCATCTGATATTCTTTATCCCCCAGGGTCTGGGAGGGTGCTACAACGATACTGTCACCGGTATGTACTCCGACCGGATCAATATTCTCCATATTACATACGGTGATGCAGTTGCCTGCACTGTCACGCATTACCTCGTATTCAATTTCTTTCCATCCGGCAATGGAACGCTCGATCAGACATTGCCCGACTCGGGATAGACGAAGGCCATTCGTACAGATATCAATTAATTCATCCTTTGTAGCTGCAATACCGCCACCGCTGCCACCCAGCGTATAAGCGGGACGTACTACCACCGGATAGCCTATGGAATCTGCAAATGCCACCGCGTGCTCCACACTTGTCACTACTTCACTGGGAGCACAGGGTTCCCCGATCTTCTCCATCGTTGTCTTAAATTCCAGACGATCCTCCGCTTTCTTAATCGTCTCAGAGGTAGTACCGATCAGTCTGACATCATTCTCCCGAAGAAATCCGGACTCCTCAAGCTCCATAGCGATATTCAGGGCTGCCTGACCTCCGAGGGTCGGCAGCACGCTGTCGGGCTTCTCCTTCAGAATAATTCTCTTTACGAAGTCAGGTGTCAGTGGTTCTATATATACGAAGTCTGCAATTTCTTTATCCGTCATAATGGTTGCAGGATTAGAATTTACCAATACCACGCAGATGCCCTCTTCCTTCAGGGAGCGACAGGCCTGAGTTCCTGCATAATCAAATTCTGCTGCCTGACCGATGATAATCGGACCAGAACCGATAACCAATACTTTTTTGATATCTTCTATTCTTGGCATTATCTCTGCACCTCCATCATGTTAATAAATTCATCGAACAGAAACTCACTGTCCATCGGTCCGGCACAAGCCTCGGGATGGAATTGTACAGAAAATACATTTTTACCGAGATAATGCAGTCCCTCTACAGTTTTATCATTGACATTGATAAAGCTGACCTCTGCAAGACCAGGTTCAATGCTTTCTTCCTTTACCATATATCCGTGATTTTGAGTTGAGATATATACTCTTCCTGTCTTTAAATCCTTTACCGGATGGTTCGCACCGCGATGTCCGTATTTCATCTTCGTCGTATCACCGCCGTTGGCCAGCGCCAGGAGCTGATGTCCAAGACAGATTGCAAAGATCGGTACGCTGCTGTCAAACATGTTCTTGACCTCTTTTATCACATCTTTGCACTCCTTCGGATCTCCAGGACCGTTGGAAAGCATGATGCCGTCCGGCTGCCCCATCAGCACCTCCTCAGCCTTAGTAAAGCAGGGATAAACCGTAACCTCACAGCCTCTTTTCGCTAAAGATCTGGGAATATTGTTCTTCAGGCCGTAATCCATTAGTGCAACCTTATATTTCACTTCTCCTGCTGCAGGAACTACATATTTTTCTTTGCAGCTGGTCTTCTCTACCACTCCGGATACCTGGTATTGATGGATTTTATTCAGCACCTCCTCCAGGTCATAATTCTCATTCGTTGTAATCATGCCGTTCATTGTGCCTTTGTTTCTCAGCAGCTTCACAAGTGCTCTGGTATCGATGCCTGCGATACCCGGAATATCATTTCGTTCCAGAAAGCTTTGGATGCTTTCCTCATTCCGGAAGTTACTTGGTATCCTGGACAGTTCTCTGACTAAAAACGCATCCAACCAGGGTTTATGGGATTCCATATCCTCATAGCAAATTCCGTAATTACCGATCAACGGATAGGTCATGACCACACTTTGACCTGCATATGAGGGATCTGTCAGAACTTCAAGATAGCCTGTCATACCCGTATTGAACACTATCTCACTGATGATTTCCTTCTTTGCCCCAATGCTTTCTCCTGTAAAAACATTGCCATCCTCAAGAATTAAGAACGCTTTCATCAAATCCTCCATTCTGCTGCCATCGGCTGCGTTAACATAAAAGTTTGCAAAAAAAAAGAATATAAATCCATACTGGACATATACCCCCTTGTATATTCTCCAATTTCTTCTTTTTCTTTCTTCAACAAATCCCAGGTTAGTGAGAAAGTGTTGTCACGAATTATTATGAATTTGCAGTGAATATTTATGCAAATTTTTTATTTATTTTTATGATTTTATCATACCTGTTTTGAAATTACAAGTCTTTTTTTTAAATATTATATAACATATTTTTTACCTAAATATACCCAGATCATTCTATATGGAAGCTTTGTATAATTTTTAATATTGTAATAAATTGTTTCAAATGATTCTCACATTCTTTTTACTCCTATCATAACTTGGTAATAAAACAGAAAGAACTGGCGGAATATATGGAGCAAACCAGCCAACCTATAAAAAGCCCTGGGCAGGGTGTCCGTGTATACCCCACACAGACAGAGACACAGGCCTTCGGCCGCCTTAGAATCCAGTGCCGTACTCGCGGTGAGGTACCCATCGATAATGCCACCATTTCAATCACCTTACCCAGCGATCCTGATACCGTGATCGAACAGCTTACCACAGATGACTCCGGTCTGGCACCGATCGTTGAATTACCTGCACCACCCTTGAACTTAAGCCTGGAGCCGAACGCCGAACAACCCTATTCGGAGTATAACCTGCAGGTATCCGCCCCCAATTTTGAGGGTGCGGTATTTTCTGGAGTTGAGATTCTACCTACCGTTACCGCAAATCAAAATGTCCTCCTTGAACCGCAGACTGCTGCCTCTCCCTCGGAAGAGGTATTCGTCATCCTGCCGCATACTCTTTACTATGAATACCCGCCGAAAATACCTGAAGCCGAAATCAAGCCAACCTCTGAGACGGGAGAAATTGTACTCAGCAGAGTAGTCGTGCCTGAATTTGTCATTGTACATGATGGGCCTCCGGCCTCCAATGCAACCAATCATTATGTCCCCTTCCGGGACTATATCAAGAATGTCGCTTCCAGCGAAATCTATGCCACCTGGCCTGAGGAATCAATCTACGCAAATGTGTTCGCAATCCTTTCTTTCACGTTAAACCGGGTCTACACCGAATGGTATCGCGGACAGGGATATAATTTCACGATTACCTCGTCAACGGCATATGATCATAAATGGATCAACGGACGGAATATATTTTCCAACATCGGTCTCATCGTAGATTCTATCTTTACGAATTATCTCTCCAGACCGAATGTAACCCAGCCGATTCTGACCCAATATTGTGACGGGAATCGGGTGCAATGTCCCGGCTGGATGACCCAATGGGGATCAAAGACCCTTGGGGATCAGGGATATACACCGATAGAAATTCTAAGGCATTTTTATGGGGAATCCATCTATATCAATACCGCCATCGGTGTATCCGGTGTTCCGGTCTCCTGGCCGGGCTACAATCTTGGCATCGGGGCCAGCGGTAATAATGTACGTACCATACAGAATCAGCTGAACCGGATTGCCCAGGTATATACGGCTATACCACGGATTGCCGTGGATGGAGTTTATGGTCAGCAGACAGCGAATGCAGTCCGGGCCTTCCAGCGGATTTTTGATCTGCCCGTGACAGGCATTGTGGATCAGCCAACCTGGTATCGTATCTCAAATATTTATGTCGGTGTAACCAGAATTGGAGAATGAAACCGAGGTTACATCTAATAAAAATGATATTAGTAAAAGAAACCGAGGTTTATAAGCATGGAGAGAATTAATACTCACCTTACGAATAAATATGCACCCAGCCGTGTATATCCTGCTCAGATGGGGACCCAGTCCTTCGGCAGATTAAGGGTCAGAGCTACAACACCGAATATCGCTCCAATTCCGGATGCAACTGTGCGAGTCAGCTTAGCCTCTCTACCGGATACCATAATCGAAGAGATTACAACGGATGCTTCAGGACTCACCCCGGAAGTTGAGCTTCCCGCCCCTTCCCCCGATTACAGTCAGGCGCCTTCCTCGGAACAGCCCTATGCCGAATATACCATCAACATTAGTGCGCCCAACTATTCTCCGATCACCGTTCAGGGTGCGCAGATTCTACCTCAGATTACAGCCCTTCAGGAAACTGCCCTGACAGAAGTCCCACAGCCGAGGCTTTATGTCATCCCTCCCCATACTCTCTTCGGAGATTTTCCCCCGAAGATCGCCGAAGCAGAGATAAAGCCTACTGCGGAAACAGGAGAAATCGTACTCGCAAATGTTGTGATCCCGGAATTCGTAATCGTCCATGACGGTCCTCCGACAGACGCTTCAGCAGCCAATCATTATGTCCGGTTCCGTGACTATATCAAAAATGTTGCCTCCAGTGAAATCTATGCTACCTGGCCGGAGCAGACCATAATAGCAAATGTTCTTGCGATCCTTTCCTTTACGCTGAACAGAGTGTTTACAGAATGGTACCGCAATCAGGGGTTTAACTTCACCGTCACCTCATCCACAGCCTTTGACCACAAGTGGGTCAACGGGCGAAATGTTTTCAATACGATTGGATTAGTTGTCGATCAGATGTTTAACAATTATCTTTCACGGCCGAACGTGAAGCAGCCCATCCTGACTCAATATTGCGACGGTTATAGGGTACAGTGCCCGAACTGGATGACGCAATGGGGGTCGAGGGATTTAGGAGAACAAGGGCAGGATGCCATCTCCATCTTAAGACATTTCTACGGTGAATCCATTTTCATCAATACCGCGCCGCAGGTCTCCGGAGTTCCCGCTTCCTGGCCGGGAGCAAATCTGAATATCGGAGCCAGCGGTAATAATGTCCGTATGATACAGGAGCAGCTGAACCAGATCTCAGATACCTATACTGCTATCCCTAAGGTAGCAGTGACCGGACAATACAATCAGCAGACCGCGGACGCAGTAAAGGCATTTCAAAGGATCTTTGACCTGCCCCAGACAGGTATTGTAGATTTCGCTACCTGGTATCGCATCTCAGCAATCTACGTTGCTGTCTCTCGCATCGCAGAACTATGACAAAAAACAACTATACCAAAAAAGCTCAGGCTTCATGATGATCGGTGCCTGAGCTTTCTGTATTAATTTAGTACTGCCATTCTTTTTACTTCCAAGAGTCCCTTTTGGATTGTCGGAACCAGAAGCAGAGCAATGGTAGCAATTGCTTCCGGAAGAATGTAGGTTGCATTATAGCCAAAGGAATATACAACGGTGTTCATCCCCTCCGGTGCATACATCCAGAAGAAGAGAAAGCCACTGAACACATGGCATAGATATCTGCCGGCTACACCAAGGACATAACCTTTTAGCAAGCCGTTCTTTGCTTTTGAGAAAGCCCCGGTAATTCCGAGGAACCCAAAGGCTAACGGATAATCAAGAAGCACCTGAACCGGATGCATAATCATCGGATCAATGATCAGCTGCAGCAAGCCATAGGCAATACCCGTCGTGATCCCTACTTTAGCCCCATACATATAACCGATCAGGCAGACAAAAAACATGCTGAATAAGGTGATCGAACCGCCGAAGGGTAAATGGGCAAATTTGATAAAGGATGTCACAACTCCGATTGCGATAGCCATCGCACAAAAAGTCAGCTGCTTTACATGCAATTTTCTTTGAACACCCGAAAATGCAGCCAACGCGATCAGAAGTATCACGGTCAGCAGAAACAAGAGGATATTGGCAGCCAAAGTCGGCGTATAATACGTCTCAACCTCAGAATAAACCTCCTTAGTGAATAAAAAATCCAAAACCTTTTGAAACATAAAAAAATCCTCCTTTCATTACATCGGAGGGGGCCACTTGATAGCTTCCTTCCGCCGGTATTATCCGGATCAAGTAGTGAGGGTCAGCATGCCTTCGCACGCCTCTCAGCACAGGGCTCCCCTAGCATTAATAATTATATATATGTATTTACGGCATAATCATATCCAATTACTGCGATCATGTCAATAGAATTATCAAACTTACTACCCAAATCACCTTGCTTTTATCATGATACCTCCTTATAATAAATGTTAGTGATAAAAATGTAATAATTATACTTTTTCCCGGAGGCCCTTATGAGAAAGAAAATGTTAGCCCTATTAATCATACTTCAAGTCATCCTGTTATCGTTGACGTCCTACTCCCAACCCGCAGCAAAGGCTGCCGAAAGCAAGAAGCAATCCGGGAAAATCATGGTCGCTATCGATGCCGGGCACCAAAGCAAGGGGAATTATGATACCGAGCCGATCGGACCCGGTGCTAAGATAAAAAAAGCTAAGGTATCCTCCGGAACTCAGGGTTCCTATACAAAGGTCCCTGAATATAAACTAACTCTTGTCATAGCCAAGAAGGTAAAGAAAGAATTATTAAAGCGCGGTTATGAGGTATATATGATCCGTGATAAAGATAAGGTCAACTTAAGTAATAAAGAACGAGCAGAGCTTGCCAATAAAAGCGGTGCCGATATCTTTATTCGTATTCATGCGGACGGGTCCACAGATCCTGATGTTCATGGGACAAGTACTCTCTATCCCTCGAAGGATAATCCTTATGTATCCGAATTAAGCAAGGACAGTCAGTCCTTGGCGGAAGCCGTTGTCAATGCGATGTGTCATTCTACCGGTGCAAAAAACCGGGGTGCCATAGCAAGAGATGACATGAGTGGGATCAACTGGAGTAAGCTTCCGGTAACCATCATAGAAATGGGCTATATGACCAATAAGACAGAAGATAAGCTGATGCAGACTAAAAAGTACCAGAATAAGCTGGTTCAGGGTATCTGCGATGGTATCGATGAGTACTTTCAATAATCACCTCAGTGCTTTCTTGAGCCTTCGTATCCCTTCCGTAATTTGTGCAAGACTCAGTCCGCCATATCCAAGTACGATCTGGTTGGTATGCCTTCCCTTGACCAAGGTATAATTCTCCACATAATCCACATCAACATCCTGCTCATCTATGTTCCGATAATCTGTTTCAGTCAGCTCGCGTTCAAAGCTGACCAGCAGATGGAGTCCGGCATATTCTCCTGATATGCGGATGCTTTCCCCAAAAGTCTCCTCCAGGCATTGGATCAGATGAAGGCGTTTGTGCTCATAGAGCTTACGCATCTTATAGATGTGCCTGTCCATTAGTCTTTGATTTATAAATTCTGCCATGGCGTGCTGTTCAATCGGGTTCACCCAGAGATTTGATTCCTGGAGCTCATAAGCCGCCGGCTCACATAAATGTGCGGGTAATATCATATACCCCATTCTTAGCGCAGGAGAAAAGATCTTGCTGAAGCTCCCAATATAAATCACACATTCCTGATTCAGGTTCCGAAGTGCCTGAAGTGCCTCAACCTTATATCGGAATTCACTGTCGTAATCATCCTCTATGATATAGGCATTTTTCTCGCAAGCATACTGCAGCAAGGAGATTCGCCTGGGAGCCGGAAACACCCCTCCGAGCGGGTACTGATGGGAGGGAACCACATAAATTAAGTTCACTGCATCAAGTCTGTGCAGGCTTTCCATATCCATTCCCTGTCTGTCCACTTTAATCGGACATAGCTCATATTTATGATCACTAAATATTTTTTTTACGAAATGGATACAGGGATCCTCTATGGCGATCCTATTCTTCTTTCTCTCAAATATCTTTGCCAGCAGCTCCAGTCCTCCTGCAGCTCCCGGAACAATGATGATCTGCTCCTCCTCACACCGTATCCCCTTCATACGATAAACATAATCACGAAGTGCTTGCTTCAGCTTCGGATACCCTGAATAATAATGGTAGACAAAGGCCTCATCCTCTGCTTCCAGACAAGCTTCCTTTAGGAGCTTCGCCCAAGCTATTCTGGGAAATGCACTCATATCCGGGCTGCCGGCATCAAATGCAATCCTATCCTGTTTCCTTGGAGCATCTTTTTTCAGACGATACGGTATGAACTTTTGTAAAGGCAGCTTTCCGATCTCCGCCACATAGGTTCCTGCTCCCCCTTTACTGATCAGATACCCTTCTGCAATCAGCTGCTCATAAACCTGTATTACCGTGTTACGGGCAATCTGTAAATCCTTAGCCATAGCTCTGGTCGGCGGCAGACTGTCTCCCGACTTAAGTTCACCCCGCAATATTGTATCCCTAATCTGGTTTTCCAACTGCAGTGCAATGGACTGCACCGAAGCACGATCAATCTCAAAACCGAACATGTAAATTCCTCCTTAATGATAGTCCGGATTCTGGTATCATAGACAAAAGGTCAGGTCACCTTCATGACCTGATATACCTGCGCAGAAAAGTCCTCGGAAAGTGCACTTTCCAGAGACTTTTTGCGCAGGTGATCCGGCTTCCATGCAGCCGGACCTTTTGTCGGGTAGTCATTGAAATTGGTTCCTATAAATCTATCATTTATTGGCTCTTCTAAGTATCAATTTAAATTATATAATAGCATTATCAGGTTTTCAATCCATTTTATGGATTTAATATTTGATATCTTTCACAATCTTGAGGAGGTATGGTTATGGAATATCGTAAAATTGATAAACTGGGGATATCAACATCATTACTCGGCTTCGGTTGCATGCGTTTCCCCTTGGACAAGAATGGGAACATTGACGAAGTCCGTTCAGAGAAGATGATTGATGAGGCTTATGCAAAGGGTGTCAATTACTTTGATACCGCATATGTCTACCATGAAGGGAAAAGCGAGATTTTTACCGGTAAAGTGCTTGACAAGTATGAACGGAGCTCCTATTACCTTGCTACCAAGCTTCCAATCTGGGAAGTTCATTCTGTTGCGGATGCTGAGCGGATTTTTAAGGAGCAGTTAGAGAAGCTGCATAAGGACTATATTGACTTCTATCTGCTGCATTCCTTTAATCGTGAAATGTTTGAAAACATGGTGAAGCTTGGGATCATCGATTACCTGGATGGATTAAAGGCTGAGGGAAAGATTAAATACTTAGGCTTCTCCTTCCATGACGAGTATGAAGTTCTGGAACATATTCTGAAATTCAGGGATTGGGATTTCTGCCAGATTCAGCTGAACTATATGGATACAGAGAATCAGGCCGGACTGAAGGGTTATGCTCTCACCGAGAAGCTTAATGTACCGGTCATTATTATGGAACCGGTTAAGGGGGGTTCCATAGCGAAGCTTCCTACCAACGCAGCAGCGTACTTCGAGACACTCAATCCCGGCAAATCGCCTGCTTCCTGGGCTTTACGCTGGGTAGGTTCTCTGCCCAATGTCAAGGTAATCTTAAGCGGAATGTCCGACGAAGCACAGGTTGCGGATAATCTGGAAACATTTCAGTCTTTTCTTCCCCTAAACGATGAGGAACAGAAGGCTGTGAAGATTGTCGCTGAAATTTTCCGTGGTTTGGTGAAAAACGGCTGTACAGGTTGCAGTTATTGTATGCCCTGCCCTGCAGGTGTAGACATACCGAGAACCTTTGCTTTATGGAACGATTATGGCCGTTATGGTAACAAGCCTGAAATGAAGTGGCAATGGACCTTTAATTTTGAAGAAGGAAAGAAAGCAAAAAACTGTGTTGAATGTGGCCAATGTGAAGACGCCTGTCCTCAGAAGCTGAAGATCCGTGACGATTTAAAATCAGTACAGGATACCTTTGACAATATTTGTGCTGAGGTTAATTAATTCGCAGGGAGCAAAAACATATACGTTGATTTGTGAAGTAATACACCTTTATGAATGGAGGCGATTATGAAGCTAATAAACTTAGGATCAACTGGGGAAAAAGTCAGTGAATTCAGTCTGGGCGCTATGATGATGGGTACTGTAATCGACAAGAAGACTACGTATCAGATTCTGGATCACTTTATGGGTGAGGGTGGTAATTTTATAGATACAGCCAACTGCTATAGCTGGTGGATAGGAACAGGGGAGTATATCGGCGGTGAAAGTGAAAGCTATCTGGGTCTATGGATGAAGGAGCGAAAAAACCGCAACGATGTATTTCTATCCACCAAGGTAGGCAGTGGGCTAAAGGATCCTTACCATATCCGGGATGCGAATGGCGTTCCGGATTGGGACAGGGCTCGCAAGGAATACGAAGGTTTATCCAGGAAGACTATCAAAAGAGAGATTGATAACAGCCTGAGAAGATTAAAAACAGACTTTATCGATCTGTATTTCACTCATGTTTATGATCCAAATACTCCAATCGAGGAGACCCTGGAAGCAATGCATGAGTTGGTAAAGGAAGGAAAGATCCGTTATATCGGTGCCAGCAATCTGACTACTGCACAACTGAAGGAAGCAAACAACATCTGTCAACGCAGAGGATGGACTCCTTATACCGTTCTTCAACAGGAATATTCCTATATCCATCCGAAGCAGGATGCCGACATGGGAATAACCAATCATGGTGATCAAGAGATGTTTGATTATATCAAGAGCAGCAATATGGCCTTTATGGCATATTCCCCTCTCCTTAAGGGCATCTATACCAACCGTGATAAAAGAAATCTATATTACAATTGGGCGCAATATAACACGGAACAGAATGTTAAAAAGCTGGCTCTGGTAGAAGAACAGGCCAATAAGCTGAATATCACAGGTAATCAGCTGGTTCTGGCATGGATGCTGCAATGTCAGCCGAAAATCATTCCGCTTCTCGGTTTCAGCCGAATTGAGCAATATCTTGAAAATATGAAAGCATACACAATCGAGATACCTGAGGAAATCATACATTTGCTGAACAGTATGAATTAATATGTCATAATTATTATAGAATACAGCCTGCATCCTTTACCTATTACCCCACTTGGATGCAGGCTTATTCTGTATACCCGAACATTAACATTTCCTTAAAATACTTTTCTGTCCGTTGTTTCATCTCTCTTACAATACTTAATTCATTTGTGTCATTACCAATTTTTATGTAGGAATAAACCTCAATAGGATTTACATTAAGAATAATAGTTAAACCTATAAAGAGAAAGGCGTATTACATACGAACATGAAGCTGTTCGTAGTAATACGCCTATTTTAATTATTTCATATTAAATAAAATCGAATTACATCATGCCCATTCCGCCGGCACCTGCAGGCATTGCAGGTTCGTTGGACTTAATGGAAGCTACAACGGATTCTGTAGTCAATAAGGTGGAAGCAACGCTGGTTGCGTTCTGGAGTGCACTTCTTGTAACCTTGGTAGGATCAAGAATACCTGCCTGAACCATATCCACATAATCCTCAGCCAGTACATCGAAACCGACTCCTGTCTTGTTTTCCTTAACCTTGCTGATTACAACTGCACCTTCCATACCTGCATTATTTACGATGCAGTTCAAAGGAGCTTCCAGAGCCTTTAATATGATATTGGCACCGGTCTTCTCATCTCCGTGTAAGTTTTCTGCAAATTTAGCAACTTCTTTGGATGCATGAATATATGCAGAGCCACCACCTGCTACGATACCTTCCTCAACTGCTGCTCTGGTAGCTGCAAGAGCATCTTCCATACGAAGCTTATTCTCTTTCATCTCGGTTTCGGTAGCAGCACCTACTCTAATTACTGCAACACCACCTGCAAGCTTAGCAAGTCTTTCCTGTAATTTCTCTTTATCGAATTCAGAGGTAGTCTCTTCGATCTGAGCCTTTATCTGGCCGATTCTCTGAGCAATCTCATCCTTATTGCCTTCACCGTCAACAATAATGGTATTTTCCTTCTGTACCTTAACGGATTTAGCACGGCCTAACTGCTCTAAGGTTGCTTCCTTAAGATCAAGACCCAACTCATCGGAGATCACTGTACCACCGGTCAAAATAGCAATGTCCTGAAGCATAGCCTTTCTTCTGTCACCATAACCCGGAGCCTTAACAGCTACTGCGATAAAGGTGCCTCTTAATTTATTAAGTACTAAGGTTGTAAGAGCTTCTCCCTCCACGTCCTCTGCAATGATCAGTAATCTTGATCCGGTCTGAACAATCTGCTCCAGAACAGGTAAGATTTCCTGAATATTGGAGATTTTCTTATCGGTAATCAGGATATATGGATTCTCAAGGTTTGCTTCCATCTTATCCATATCGGTGCACATATAAGCAGACACGTAACCACGGTCGAACTGCATACCTTCTACTAAGTCAAGCTCAGTCTTCATGGTCTTGGACTCTTCAATGGTGATGACACCGTCATTGGATACCTTCTCCATAGCATCAGCTACCAGCTGACCTACTTCATCGTCACCTGCGGAAATAGCAGCTACTCTTGCAATCTGCTCTTTACCCTTTAAGGTGGAGCTCATCTTTAAGATAGAATCTACAGCTACATCGGTAGCTTTTTTCATACCTTTTCTTAAAATGATCGGGTTTGCACCTGCTGCCAGGTTCTTAATACCCTCAGAGATCATTGCCTGTGCAAGAACAGTAGCGGTTGTGGTACCATCACCGGCTACATCGTTGGTCTTTGTAGCAACTTCTTTTACAAGCTGTGCACCCATATTCTCAAAAGGATCTTCTAACTCAATTTCCTTAGCAATGGTAACACCGTCATTGGTAATGAGCGGAGCTCCGAAGGATTTATCAAGAACTACATTTCTACCCTTAGGTCCAAGGGTTACCTTAACTGTATTCGCCAATTTATTTGCGCCAACCTCAAGGGCTGCTCTTGCTTCTGCGCCATATTTGATTTCTTTTGCCATGGTAATATCTCTCCTTTTATTAGTCTTCTACTACTGCAACAATATCATTTTGTTTTACGATAATGAATTCCTCATCCTCAAGCTTTACTTCGGTTCCGGCATATTTTGAATAAATCACCTTATCGCCGACCTTTACCTGCATCACAACTTCCTTGCCATCAACCATTCCCCCCGGGCCAACCGCAACAACAGAAGCCTGCTGAGGTTTCTCCTTAGCCTGACCAGGTAATACAATACCTGATTTTGTTGTTTCTTCGGCAACTAATTGCTTTAATACTACCTTATCTCCTAATGGTACTAACTTCATTACGTAATTCCTCCTTCAAAATTCATTCTTACAATAGATTGTATCATTTAGTGATTATTAGCACTCTTTGCTGTTGAGTGCTAACCTGGTTATATATTAGTAAATTTGCTTTTAAAGTGCAACCTCATATCCATTCAAAATCTCTAGCAAATTTAATAATTTCTCGTATTATCTCTTGTTTTCTCTCGTTTTCTCATTTTTTCTTAATTTTAACACTTGCCTATTACGATTAGAGAGTCAAAAGGTGCTTTTGAAACCATAATACTAATACATAAAATGGGGCTACTGCAAATGCAGCAGCCTCATATGAAACCTTTATCCATAGTTATGCACGAATACGGGCATAATCCATATAAATAGTATATTCCAAGACAGGAATTATATACCTACGATAGCTTTTGGATTGTACGGGGAAGAGCATCCTTTGCATTCTTCCAGGGCTCCTCCTGGTAGCGATAATCAAACTTATTAATGAACCATTCCAGATCCTCTCTGACCCGTTTCATGTTCTCCAGATAAAGCTTATTCAGAAGCTTCACAAAAACTGAAAGCTCTTCACCGCTTAAATATTTAGGAGCTGCCTCATAAAGGGCTGTATAATGGCTTGTACAAAATCCCTTGCATTCAGAAAACTTACCGCGAAACTCTTCACTTGTATGGTATAGATGAAATATAGTCGCGATATACCGTTCCAGTGTTCTATTGATCTTGTCGCAAATAAAGCAGCTATCCTGAAGCTCATGCAGATGTTCTGTAAGCTTTGTAGGAGCAGTTTTCTTACGAAACAGGGATGGAGAGGCAGATACCTCTTCTGTTTTTGTCAGCTTTTCAACATCCTTCATCAGCTTGTCCATCTGAGATTGTAATATCAATGCCAGGCCAAGCCGATTCTGGTTCTGATACAGCATACCAAGATGCTTTTCGCAAAAACCAAGCCGTGATGTCATTTCCCTGACATCATCCTCCATATAGCTCGGTCCCATTGTAAATTCGATTGCACCCGCTTCCAGCTTCTGAGCCATCGCGCAGACCGGGCATTCACAATCTGTATTGAATGCATCATTCACCGGAATGGTATATAATTTTTCCTTCAAAACGTTATCCTGCCTTTATGCGTTTTTTTGGTCCTTGATCTTCTCCTTGATATCTCTTGCTTTCTCCTTAATACGTTCGCTGGCTTCCTTAGAGATCAGAACTCTGGAAATCCATCTGCTTGCTTCATCGTATTTACCAAGTCTTCTTGACAGCTCAGCCATAAGCAGAGTCATAGTACTTTCGTCCATGCCGCATAACGGAAAACTCTCAGTACTGAAGGCTTCATCAAAGCCGATATAAGCCTTCGCGATAAAATCCAGTTCCTCCTTCTCCAATGCTTCAATCTGCTTCTGATAATCAGGAGTATTCTTCGGAAGATTCTCAGCTTTCCCTCTTAGGATCCATGCAGTTTTCAGACAGGTATAGGCTCTTTCCGAGGTCTTGGATTTCTTTACGATTGCATTCACCAATGCAAGCTTGTGTCTGGCAAGTGCATCATCATAGGTAAAGACCGTGCCGGTTTCATTCATTCCCTTGAAATTAGCCGATATATTCTTCTTGATTAATTGTGCCTGGCCTCCCGTCACATACTTGAAGAAACGGTTTAAGGCGGAAAATCCACATAAAGGGCATACAATCGCGTCATACTTGAGCGGATCCATGAATTGATAGACCGGACGTAAATCCGGGTCCAAATTGAGCAGCTTTACTTTTCCCGACTTCACCTGCTTGGTTTTAAACTCCCCGTCACATACGGGACAGGTAAAGGTTTTGTCAAATATGATATCTTCTTCCTGAAAAGACGGCTTATCTTTATCCTCTGCTTTTCCGGCTGCCTCTTTTTCTTTTTCTTCATAAACACTCATCTCGGACAGATTACCTAATCCGAAGGCCTCTAATCCTGAAAATAAATTAGCCACTGTTATACCTCATTTCATAATGTTTTTCCATAAGTTAATCGATTCTTGATTTATTCCGGTTTGTAAGAGCTCTTCAGTGATACGATCCGGTTAAATACAGGCATCTCCTCAGTCGAATCCTTGCTGTCCAAACAGAAAAAGCCCTGTCTTAAGAATTGGAAGCTATCCGGTGCTTTTGCTCCACGGATACCAGGCTCTATATAGCATTCCTTTAATACCGTAATGGAATTCGGGTTCAAGTTCAGACTACCATCTTCATTGTAGATACCCTTTCCCTCATCGACGATGTTCTCATACAGCCTAACCTCTGCCTTGATGGCTGTCTGTGCAGCCACCCAGTGAATGGTCCCCTTTACCTTACGGGCATTGAAACCGGAACCGCTCTTGGTCTCCGGATCATAGGTACAATGGACCTCGGTAACATTGCCGTTCTCATCGGTGACATAATCCTGACAGGTTACAAAATAAGCATTCATCAGGCGAACTTCATTGCCGGGGAAAAGACGGAAGTATTTCTTCGGCGGTTCAATCATAAAATCGTCTCTCTCGATATATAATTCCCTTCCGAATGGAACCTGTCTGACACCCATCTCTTCGTTCTCCTGATTATTCTGTGCCTCCAGATACTCAATCTGTCCCTCGGGATAATTCGTGATAATCAGTTTGATCGGATCAAGCACGGCCATAATTCTGGGACGCTTCAGCTTCAAATCCTCTCTGATACAGTATTCCAGCATGCTGTAATCTACAGAGCTCTGACTCTTCGATACACCGCACAGCTCCATAAACATCTGGAGGGACTCAGGAGTAAATCCGCGTCTTCTCAAGGCGCTGATGGATACCAGTCTGGGATCATCCCAGCCATCCACGATTCCATCCTCAACAAGTCTCTTGATATATCTCTTTCCTGTGATAACGTTGGTCAGATACATCTTAGCAAATTCAATCTGCTTCGGCGGGCACTCATATTCCAGTTCGCGTACCACCCAGTCATACAGAGGACGATGATCCTCAAATTCCAGTGTACAGATTGAATGGGTAACTCCCTCAATCGCATCCTCAATCGGATGGGCAAAATCATACATCGGATAAATGCACCATTTATCTCCCGTATTATGATGCGTCATCCTTGCCACACGGTAGATTACTGGATCTCTCATATTAATATTCGGAGAAGTCATATCGATTTTCGCGCGAAGTACCTTGGAGCCGTCGGGATATTTACCTTCCCTCATCTCTTCAAACAGCCTCAGGTTCTCTTCAATACTGCGATCACGGTACGGACTGTTCTTTCCGGGTTCTGTCAAGGTTCCTCTGTATTCTCTGATCTCGTCCGCTGTCAGGTCACATACAAATGCTTTTCCCTTCTTAATCAGCTTAACAGCGGCTTCATACATCTGTTCAAAGTAATCAGATGCAAAAAACAGACGATCTTCAAAATTACCTCCGACCCATTTCACATCCTCAATGATGGAATCAACAAATTCCGTCTTCTCCTTTGTAGGATTAGTATCATCAAAACGAAGGTTGAATTTACCGCCGTATTTCTTAGCCAAACCATAATTTAAAAGGATGGACTTCGCATGTCCGATATGAAGGTAGCCGTTAGGTTCCGGGGGAAATCTGGTTACGATACTCTTAACCTTACCTTCCTCCAGGTCTTTATCAATAATCAATTCGATAAAATTCTTGGAAACAGTCTCTTTCTCTGTTGCCTCCGATGCTTTTCCTTCTGTCGCTTCTCTATTTTCCATGAAAAACCTCCTGGTAATTTATCTATCGATTTGTTATATTGTGCAGACATATGTCGTTTTATTATTTATTTGCATTCATATGCTCATAATAATGTATTAAGTAAAAATATATGTTATATAATACCACAAGTAAGTCTAACTTAAAAGTATAAATTATTAAGCAATAACTACCTATTACATAAAAAGGAGGCGGATCGTATTCGATCAGCCCCCACTCATTGATTGGTTCTCTTTATTTTGTGCGATAGAAGATATGATCGTCGATTATTCTATAATCAGAATATCTTCTCTTAATACTCTTAGCACTGTATTTATTCTGGAAACACAGATAACTGCCAATGTTATTCTTACCGCTCAGTGCAGCCTTTGCTGCCTTGATTGCCTTGTTCAACGCCTTCTTCTGGGCCTCCGGATTAGCTCCCGTAAATTTGCGGGTATCATACAGCTTCAATGCCTTATCTATCATACTGGTGCCTGTTTTGGAATTCTTGATAGTTACGCCGAACTGTACGGACCACTTACGATCGTAGATAACCTGTTCTACCGTATTGACATGCCAGTAAGCATCGCTCTTCACTCTGTTCAGTACAACATTTGCTACAGCTAGCATACCTTCATAATTCTGATTGCCGGCTTCAGAATAAACCAGGCAGGCTAGAAGACGCAGATCCTTCGCAGAAACTGTAACCTCTTCATCGTCCTTCTCTTCCTCAGAAGCTTCCTTATCATTATCCGCTTCAGCAGCTGTCTCTTTCTCCGGAGCGATGAAACAAAGTTCACCTTCAGCATCCAGATAATAACCTTCCTGTAAAAGCAGCGCTTCGATATCATTATCGGAAAGGGCCGGATTATTCACCCTGTTCTTACCGAGTTCTTCCTCTATATCAGCATCTATAGCAGATCCCGACACCACTATTGCTCCTGATGTATCACTGGTAACCTCTGCTGAATTATCCTTAGTAATGTCTGAAGCGGAGGCAAATGCCGTAGCTCCAAAACAGAAAGAAAGCAGGATTGTCGTAATCATAGTAACCAGAAGTTTTTTGGTTATCGTCATAATGTTCTCCTTAAATATTACAATTTTGGTATAATCGTTAATTTCTGTTAACAATTACTTAATAATTATAACACAAATATTTAAAAAATCAACCCCATATTTACCTCAGCCTCCATACTCGCTCAGGAGCATGGGAGAGGGGTATCTATGGGGTTGGTAATTCAGTAAAGTCTTGCACGGCTTACGGATGCTCTTTACGATACTTCGCCAGCAGCAAATCCAGCATTCTTCCGTAGCTCTGAACTCCGTCTGCCTGCGCATTTACCTTCAGATAGGTATCATTGACCTTATTCGATATGGTACTGACCGCTGTATCCTCATACTTTTGCCAGTACTCGGAATTGGCCCGAATATCTCTCAGTATACCATCGGAATACAGCTCTCTGATCTCGAAGTAATACTCAGGGTTTTGGTCGTAAAGCGCATTACCGGAGGTAATCAGTGCAAGCATGGTACTGCTGTATCGGATATCCGGCTGCTCCGATTTCATACCCGCCAGGTAAGCCAGGAAATTAGCTTCGTCCTCTCTCATAAATCCTCGTAAGTGTGCCAGCTCATGAAGCATAGTAGCAGGAATCGAGTAGTCGGGAACATCCACGTTTACATTTGCCTCCATGGTAAAAGGAAAGAAGATTCCCGTAATCTCGGTACTGGACATATGCTCCGACAGCAGAATGGGCTTGGGAGATGAATAATGACCCCCGAGTACCGGATACTCCTCTGCAAGTAACCGAAATGCCTTATTTGCTTCCTTCGCCAGCTCCGTATGATTCATCGAAAGCTGAAAAACACCATTGTCATCGACCGCTGTTGTCAGAGTCCGCAGCTCGTTAGCCTCCAAAGCCAGACTTCTTGTAAGAGCATAGAGCTCCTCAATAGAGGACTCCTGAATGACCAGATTAGAATAGGTACTGAAATTACTCCGATAATAGTTCATACCTCCGAGAATGACAAACAGAAACAGGACTACACTTCCGGTACACAAAATATTCAACAAACCCTTTCCCAGCCTGATTCCCCGATTCGTCTTATTCAGAAGCATTCCAAGTACAAAACGAAGCAGGACCACCAATACAAAGACAGGTAGTGCGATTACAATAAGTTCGGCAACGGAGAACGGGAACAGACCGGTAACGGCAGATATGATCTGAGCGATCCATCTGTAGATATGTTTGGCATAAATCTCCTCTGCAAAATAGCTATTATTTTTTGCCAGAACGATAAGCAGGTAAGAAACAGGCAGAAGCCCTATAAGATAAACTCTTTTATATAATAAAATCTTTTTCATGAAGGGGACCCCCGTCTATATAGGTGAGCGAGCGTATCTGTCATCACAGGGTTGTAGGTAAAGGCAAATGTATGTATGACATGTTATTATAGTAGCACGAAATCGGTATTCCTGCAACATTTTGCATAGTCAAAAACCCAGATAATCGTTACCAATTCAGCTATTTGAACAAAAAAAGAAGGCCATTCCGGAAGTGAACCGGAACAGTCTTCTTTATCATTTTTCTGGTCTGTATCACAAATTAGAATTTAGGAACAACTGCTCCCTGATAAGTATCTTCAATATATTTCTTTACAGTATCGCTTTGCAGAGCCTTAACCAATGCTTTGATATCTTCTCTGCCTTCGTTCCCCTTCTGAACCGCAATGATATTACCATAGGTCTCGGCAGCCGCGGAATCCTTCTCCTCAAAGGCAATGGCATCCTTAGCCACGTTCAGACCTGCTTCGATTGCATAATTACCGTTAATGACAGCCAGGTCAACATCAGCTAAGGAACGTGCGAGCTGGGCTGATTCTATTTCTACGATCTCTATATTCTTGGGATTCTCCACGATATCGGTTTTGGTTGCATTCAAACCCGCTCCCTCTTTTACCTTGATGAGTCCGTTCGCTTCCAGCAACAGAAGTGCTCTTGCTTCGTTGGTTGCATCGTTGGGAACTGCGATCTTTGCGCCGTCCTGTAAGGCATCAAAGGAAGCTGTCTTGCCGGGATATACTCCGATCGGCTCATAGTGGATGATACCGGCAGATACCAGATCTGTCTTATTCTCCTGATTGTACTGATCCAGATAAGGCTGATGCTGGAAAAAGTTCGCATCCAGATCACCGCTTGAAAGTGCAACGTTCGGCTGAACATAATCATTGTACACAACAACCTTCAGTGTATAGCCGTCTGCTTCCAGAGCAGCTCTTGCCTGCTCCAAAATCTCTGCATGAGGGGTAGCGCTTGCGCCTACAACAATCTCCTTGTCTGCCCCATCCTTCTTAGCACAGCCGACCAAACCTGCTGTTACTAAGGTAAGTACTAAAATTACTGATAAAAATTTCTTCATAGCTTAAACCTCCTATTGTAAGTTATTCTATTATAATTTATATAGGAGGCTTTTCCTCCTAATATACTTATTTTTTTGATGGTTCTAAAAGCTCTCAATCAGCTGATCAGGTCTGCGAAGTTTCCTACAGTCTTTTATCCGTATGTTTCATCCATGCGGAACCAAGTTCCTGGATGATCTGTACGATGATAACCAAAAGGGCTACAGTAACCAGCATGATGTCCGTCTGATATCGGTAATATCCATAGCGGATGGCTATGTCACCCAGACCTCCTCCGCCAACAAAGCCTGCCATAGCGGAATAGCTTAATATTGTAGTTACAGCGATGGCTCCTCCAATGACTAAGGAGGGCTTCGCTTCAGGAATCAATACTTTGTATACGATCTGGAATGGGGTTGCCCCCATGGACTGGGCCGCCTCAATGACTCCTTTATCCACTTCCTTCAAAGAGGATTCCACAAGTCGGGCGATATAGGGTGCAGAGCCAATAATGAGCGGTACTACAACAGCATTGGGACCAATGGTGGTACCGATCAGAAATCTGGTAAAAGGGATCACTGTAATCAGCAGTATGATGAACGGTACCGAGCGAACCAGGTTAACGATAACCCCAAGAAGCTTATTCAGGGGTACTAAAGGGGCAATTCCCTCCTTGTCCGTCACTACAAGCAATACGCCAAGCGGTAATCCAAGGAGATAAGCAATCAGTGAAGAAAACACTGTCATATATAGGGTTTCCAGAATTCCGAAGCCTATCATTTTAATTACTTCTTCACTCCACATACTACTTCACCTCCTCATAGGGTATCTGATGGGTCCTCAGATAATTGATTATTTTCTTCTGGCCGTTCTCGTCCTCCGGCAGCTGTAGCACCATTTGTCCGTAAGCCTTGCCGTCAATATCCTTGGTATCAGCAAACAGAATGTTGACAGGTGTCTTACATTCCATAACCATATTGGCAATGACAGGTTCAAAGGAAGTTCTGCCGTCAAATATGATTCGACATTTATGTTCTCCGACAAAGTTATCGATATGGGTATCACTTGAGAATACCAGCTGCTTTGCGATCTTGGACTGAGGTCTCACAAAGACCTCCTCTACTTCTCCGATTTCTGCGATATGGCTTTGGTCAATGATGGCAACGCGGTGACAGATCTCTTCAATGACACTCATCTCATGCGTTATGACAACAACCGTAATACCCAGCTTCTGATTGATTTCCTTCAGCAGATTAAGGATGGAGCGTGTTGTGGTCGGATCAAGTGCGCTGGTTGCTTCATCACAGAGCAGCACCTTCGGGTTCGTCGCCAATGCCCTGGCAATCGCAATTCTCTGCTTCTGCCCTCCGGAAAGCTGAGCCGGATAGGCTTTTGCTTTATCAGCCAAACCAACAATCTCCAGCAGCTCCTTAGCCCGTTCTTTTGCTTCCTTTCTGGGTACTCCGGCTATCTCCAAGGGGAAGCAGATATTCTGTAAGGCAGTTCTTTGCATCAATAAATTAAACTGCTGGAAAATCATCCCCATGGATTGTCTTGCCCGGTTCAATTCCCCTTTACTTAAGCTTCCTAAATCATAGCCGTCAAACACAACCGCTCCGCTCGTCGGACGTTCAAGGAAATTGATACATCGTACCAATGTACTCTTACCCGCCCCGCTTAATCCTATGATGCCGAATATCTCACCCTCGTAAATCGTCAGGTTGATATCCTCCAGAGCCTTCACTTCCTCACTATTCTTACTTTGAAATACCTTCCCCAGACCAACCAGTTCTATGATCGGTTTCTGATCCATCAAACCCGCACCTCCAATTATGAATTACAAAATGATACCTAACCTGTTACTATTCTGAACTCTGCTGAATACAAAGATTTTCCATGAGTTTTATGTAATTGGACGCACTTTCCAATTACATAAAAAACAGGATGCCTTAGATAAGCATCCTGTTCAGCTATTCATATGATATGGAAGAAGACTTTCTACTTCCGAGCATAATGAAACATCACATTCACTTATCCTGCAAATATGTCACAATTGGCATACACATGCCACACATATTAGAGCACATAGTAAAGGTTGATGTTCTCATTACTTATCCTCCGCCTTCATTCCTATTAATCCGATGTAGTAATCAGATTATTTGATTGGGGTAAGTATACCGTACGGAAGTAACGTTGTCAATGTTTTTTATGAAATTTAAAAAATAAGTCTGACCAGATCCAATACATAACCGGAGATGATTCCGCCAACCAATACAAAACCTACATAAAGAGCAACAGCACGTTTCTTCATGAATGTTGCAAGTCCTGCGATAACCCAGGCACTGGTTGCTGATCCGGTGATTATAAATGCCAGCATTGCTCCCTCGCTTGCACCGCTCTGTATGAGTGACTGAATGATCGGAACTCCTGAATTCGTAGTGATATATAAAGGTAATCCGATTAGAGAGGCCAACGGTACTGCATAGAAGGAAGAATTACCGAACAGCACTTCTATGATTGAGGTAGGGATAAAGGTGTTAATCAGTGAACCAATGGCAATAAATACAGCGTAAAAGAACAGAATTTGCTTGATTCCCAGCGTAAAGAAGTTGGTTGCCAGTTCCTTCAGCTTCAGCTTTTTCATAAGATCATTATGAACAGGAGTACTGCCGGAGGTTTGGCCGCAGCAAAGCTGCCCGTCACCTTCTATTCCGATTGTACTGTTTCCATCTCCTACTGCATCCTTTGAGGAAGAACAACTACAGGCAGGCACTGCCACTGCCGTTTGACACGAGCAGTCAGTTGTTGCAGCTTCAACTCCACATCCACAGGTAGCGGCAGTACCAACCTGGGTTCCGAGAAATCGTGATTGCCCCTCAAGATACTTTGTCTTCTTCTGAATCAGGTTTGTTATCAATCCGGATGCCACTCCGATTACCAGGGAAGCTACTGTTAATGCAATCGCAAATCGAAGACCGATTACTCCGGAGATATATACAAATCCATCCGGACTCATCAACGGTGATGAAGTCAGAAAAGCCATGATCGGTCCCCAGGGTAAGGTCGTAGTAAGCATGCCGATCAGAACAGCTGTGGTTCCGCAGGCACAAAGTGGTGTAAAGCTACCAAATAGTACGCTTGCTATGATAGATACATTCTTCTTTCTGAAAAGGAACTTTGTCATCTTGTCAGAATTTACGTAGGTAGATAATCCAACAGCAATTACAATTGAGATCAGAAGTATATTCCAATTATGCTGGAAGGATATCACTACCTCCTTTCCTGTCTTCACAAGCAGTTCCCATATATAATTGATTATTTCGTTCATAAAAATCCTCCTTTATTATTAAAATAATAACGCCTTTCCAGGAGGACTTATCCTCCCGATATGATTTGTCATAGGTTCCTATGTAATCTGAGATTTTATATCGTATATCGTAGATTTACGATATAAAACCGTAAAAAAATAGCACTATGCCTAAAGTAAATCCTGCTGCATTTGCTTTAGGAATTCCTCCAGTACCGACTCATTCACGAAATAGCAGCTCCAAAGTTCTCTTTTCTCCTTGCGGATCAGATTCGCCTTCTCAAGCACTGCAAGATGCTGGGATACCGTAGATTGGGCAAGACCTGTGAACTTTACTACATCACCTACACTGACCCCGTTCTCAAAGAATTCAATCCTGTCACAGCAGGTGCCGATTGCTTTTTCCTTCAAGGCTTTGATTAATTGATATCTGGTCTTATTACCAAGCGCTGCACAAATCTGTTCTACGTCCATGCTTCCCTCCTCCTTCCTGTATCTTCTTCTATAGCATTATCTCTGTATCTTTGCTTCTGTGTCCTTATATTTGTGTATTAATAACTGTGTCTTTATATCAGTTTATTCATGCAAGTATTTTACGTCACTGTCTATGATAAAATCACTATATCGTATTTTTACGATATAGTCAATACCTAATTTTAATCATCGTCATATTGTTTGCAATGACCTGAAAAGGGGTTATTCTTGCAGTCATATTTTTCGATATCCTCCGGCCCCCTGACTACCGTACGGCGGATACATAATCCACCCTCTTCATCGGCTGCTATTCTCCAATCCACCATCAGTATCTTGCCATCAACGATTTCCAACCCGGTCAGTCCCCTGGTACGAATGCAGCATCCCGAATTAAAATACGGAACTTCATCGGACTTCGGAAATTTCGGCCGGTGGGTATGCCCACAGATCAGCATCATCTTATGTTTTACGATCCATCTATCATACATTTTTTCAATCTTATGACGCTTATACAGATTACGGGCAGGACTCGTCGGATTATCGAAGCCGACAATATGCAGATAGCGCCAAAAATACCTGAGTAACACCATTCCAAGGAACCAAAACTGATCATTCATAAAATCTCCCTGATGCCCATGGAGTACCAATATCTTTTGTCCGCTTTCCTTATGCTTGAGAACGACTGCCTCCCTTGGTGCCAGGCCTTTGAACAGCTCAACCCTTATTTGATTATACTCGTCGTAGTACTGATAATAATTCTTTTTCACGAATCTCTTAGACTTCAGGTAGATATTGTGATTACCGTAAAGCATGATGAAGCGCTTCTCATCGAAGAATTTTTTTATCACGGTAAATACATCCGTATGAGCCAGTCTGATGACTCTGAAATTCTTATATTCCCATAATTCATCCCCATCCCCGGCTTCTATATAGACATAACCTTCTTTATAGTAATAGTTGAGTGCATGCAGATAAATATTCTGATTTCTGGCAAACTCGTCCGAAACACTATCATCACCCCTATGCACATCGCTGAAGAAAATAAATTTCGATTGGTTATCAAAATACTCAATCTTAGCCCTCTTATAAGCTTTGGTCAGTCGTTGTTCGGTCTTCATGCAGTCTCCTCCAAGCCTGTTTCATAAAAAAATGATCCTGTTCTCCCGGATCTGTCTGTAAACGCATCTATTTCATATTATTAAAAATGTTTCTGATATTATGTATGCAATGCAGATATTTCCTTCAATCTAAAGCAGATCTATTTTCATCTTTATGCCATTTTGTACCTAAGAAAGCATGAAATCTAGTTCATAGGGTGAGTTTTCCTAAGAATCGAAAAGGGCTGTTTTGAAACAGCCCTACGACGTTCTATTCAGCTTCACATCCGATATTCTTAAGGAACAGCATATTCTTAATCGCAATGTCTGCCTTCCACCAAAGCTCAGATATCGCCCATTGCTCCGGATATGTTCCCCAGCCCCAGGTCACATCCCATACACCTTCCCGGTTACGGTTCTTACGAATGAATTCAACCTCATAGTCAGCAATATCCTTATTTGCCTGATAAAAGCTGCTATTACGGCTATGAATGAAAAAGGAGGGTTTACAGATATAGCTGGTAGCCCAGACAGAAGTGTCCCTGGTAACCGTATTATTAACCAATACCTTCAGCTTTTCCTCCACACGATCAATATCAAATAAGTCAGTAATGCCTGCCTTTTTGCAGAAATCTGTCATTGCGATAAAGCATTTTAGGACATGCATATCAAGTTTATCAGAGGTCAAGACATATTCTGCTGCACCCTTTGCTACGGAAGCACATTTCTCATATAAGCTGCTTCCTCTCTCGCTGTAATAGAGACCGAATCCAGCCAAGCCGGCGCTCGGATTAAATCTGTCATGACTCGAGCTTTGCCCGTTCTTATTCCACCAGGGAGCATGAGGGTAGTCATTGTTCGACTTGATCGTGGTTAACCAAAGTCCCTCCTCATAATCCTGTCCGCTGTCCAGATAATGAACGATCCCCTGTATCAAAGGATGCTCTTTCTCCTCAAAACCAATCTCATTCAGCAGCTCGATTGCATTGAACACCTGTATCGGAGCAGAATTCGGATTCCAGGCATCCGCCTCCAATGCATGACCAAAGCCTCCATCCCGGTTTTGATATGCAGAAAGTACAACAATTACTGCCTCTTGCTTTCCCTGTCCAAAATGATATTGCCACCTGGCCAGATCCAACGGACGCGCATTCCGGTAGATCCAGTTTTGCACCTGCTGATATAACGAACTCTCTTTCATAACTGATCAATCCATCCCTTCTTAATTATCCTACCGGTAACATTTTGAAGGATACACCGGGTACATACCAGTGATGGGTATCATACTTCTCTCTTCCTTTTCAGTCGTCTGACAGCCTCCTGATAAGAATGATCTATCATGTCATAGATCAAAGCATCCTCAAGGCCCTGATTCAGATAGATGGTATTCTTATATGGCTTCTGCCGGTCCGGGCAATGATACCCCACTACGATCTGCTCAGGATAGGTTCTGCGATAATAGTCCGCCAGCATCGGCTCACACCGCAGTGTAATCTTCTCCTCCAGGTACCACTCCAGAAATATACGTTCACCCACCTTAAAGCAGATTGGAAACGGACCAAAGGGTGTATCCTGATAGGCTCCCGGCTTTGCCATACAATACTCTTTTATCTCATCATACTTCATATACCGGCTCCTCTCTGTAATTCATTATACAAAACGAACATGACTGATGCATGTCATGTTCATTGATAGTGCTTCAATATATTTTCAGCAATTGCTTTGATTTCCTGTTTCAACCCCTTAGGATATAGCACCTCTGCCTTATCACCAAAGCTCAATATCCAGCTGAGCATATAATTCTTATTCGTAAAGCCCATGCGGAATAAAAGCTTCCCCTCCTCATTGACTTCAAAGCTTTCCATGCCATATTCATCAATCAGTCGGTATTTTACCTCCGGATCAAAAAGTACAGTGATCTGATATTCGTCGATAAAATGTCGGTTGAAGTCCTTATGACTATCCGTAATCTCCCTTGGTTCGAATTGTATTCCTGTATTCTTAAGCTCCCATAACCGATTCAATTTAAATAAACGGAAATCTCTCCGCTCCCTGCAATAACCGAATACATACCAGGAAGACCACTGGAACGCAAGATAATAAGGCTCAATGGTTCGCTCAGTATCTCCCCTGCTGCTGTAATATTGGAAGTGAATTAACCTGTTATCCATAATTGCTTCCCGGATCACAGTAATCTTATCCGCCAGGCTGCTTTTATAATGAGAGGCCAGATTGATAATGATGCTGTCTTTGATCGAAAGTGCCTGATCCTTCTTAATAAAGAATTTATTCAACAGTTGTTCCGTTCCAGCTTTGGAGGAAATACTGTCCATCCCTTTGAGTGCAGTGACGATCTTCTGCATCTCATCATAGGTCAGGACGCTCTTATCGACCCGATACCCATCCGCAATCGAGATACCGCCGTTACCGCCCTGTGTCGTTACAATCGGTATCCCCGCCATGCATAAAGCATCAATATCCCGGTTAATGGTCCTTTTGGATACCTCAAATTTCTCAGCCAGATAGGGTGCAGTAACCTTATCCTTCTGAAGTAATATCATGACAATTCCAAGCAAACGGTCTATCTTCATCTTCTAACCTCGGTTCCTTATCTATACTGTAATGGTATAATCACTCTATCATGATGGGTGAGTTGGGGTCGTGTCTGCTGCAGTTCCTGTCAATAGAAGCTCTGCTATGATTGGCGTAGCAATAGACACAGCCATTCCGGCAGGTATTGTATGCGCCGATATCAATGCTCTTCATACAACCGCAATTAGTCCTTTGGCTTTTATCCTTCCCTGCTGCGACAGCGTGTCCGCAGACTCTTTCCACAGTCTCCCTGTCAATACAGGAGGCAGGCAATACTCCATCTCCCGCTAAGTCAACAGCCTCACAACAAGCCCGTAAGGTGATGCCCCTCGGCGCCGCAATATCTGAAAATGCTGCCGAAAGACTGTGCATCTGTTCCTCACAGATCTCCCGTAGTACCTGTTCCTTTACTGTATTGTTCAGCTTACGGTAAACATCAGCAAAGCTAATCGTACAAAGCCCGGTATATCCTGTAAGCTCCTTACAGAGAGCCGTAAACTGTTCCAGATGATAGTCTAAAGTCAACGTTTCATTCAGAATGATCGGATCATATCTCCATAAGACCCTGTCCTTGCCAAGACGTCTTGATAATTCCTGAAAGGTCTGAATAATCTCACTTTTCTCCCTGAGATTTGGTTCCAGGTATTTTCCAAAAGCGGTTCCTTGGTATGGCAGACCGTAGGGAGTGATGGTGAACTGGAAATAATACTGAAATCCAAGTGTATCCAACTCCTTCAGCTTACCTAACATGGGTGTAGGATCCTTCGTCCAGAATACAATACAATCTATATTCTCAGGGGTCAGGAGTACCTTACAGAGCTGCGCATGATTCATCGGATTTCGGTAATATGCAAAACCCTCTCTCAATCGGTTCATCATCCATTCGGAATAATAACCGGGAATATCCGTCCTGCGAGATGCAGACAAAATCATGTCACTTCACTCCTTAACCGTGGTGCGTACCGTCGCCCATTACCACATCGGGCTCCTCTATAAGCTAAATTGTATATCGATATATTATAGATAAGTTTAGCATATTCCGGGGCAACTAGTAAATATTTGTTTTGCTGAGAATAAACAAAAAAAACAGTCAGATTTGATCTGATCAAATCTGACTGCCTTAATAAAAAATCGAGGCGACAAGATTTGAACTTGCGACCTCTGCGTCCCTAACGCAGCGCTCTAGCCAAGCTGAGCCACGCCTCGATTGTGCTGCCTTTTCGGACAGCAAAGTTATTATATTATGTCAGCATACCGTTTGTCAACAAAAAGATTTCATAATTTTCAAGAATATTTTCTCAATTATGATCTGAACCTAATCAGCTTCCAGAACCATCCAAATCCATCGTGTCCGGAGTATTGTTCCTGTTTAGTCTCTGTTGTCTGCTTCGGCTTGCCCGGTGTTATTGTCCTGATCTGAATTAGATGTAAGTTCCTCAGCAGTATCAGAATCAGAAGTCTCCGTAGTATTGTTACTCATGATATTGGCATAATCATGAATTGATTGACCGGAATAAAGCTGTTGCTGAAGCTGCTGTTGCTCTTCCGGATTCTCCTTCTCCTTCGATTTTTGATTCTCTTTATAAAGGTACCTCAACGCCAGTGCAACGATGATGATCACAAAATACACAAAGTAATCCGCAAACTTCTCCATTGGTTCATCTCCTTCCTAGGTAAATTATTCACATCCACCTGCCATTCTATCCTTATCTCTTTCGGCCCTGAACCTCTTGAATCTTCTCCAGTGTAGGTGGATTCAGCGGTATCGGATAATTCTCACAAGCAACACCTGCAGTAGCACATGCAAATCCAACCAGATCTTCATCACTCATGCCCTGATCCAAGGCATATATCGTTCCTGCCTTAAAGCTGTCGCCTGCTCCCAGCGTACTAACCACCCGAATGGGATAGGGCTTAAAGAATTTAGGTTCCTGTCCCTTTCGTCCGAACATAATCTCCTTCTCACCAAAGGTAAATATGATCAGTCCCTCTGTGTTCTCTGTATAGTGGCGGAACAGTTCTTTGTAATCCTGTCCCGGATAGGTCAGTTCCAGATGTTCATGAGAGAGGACATTTACCTCACAATATCTGTTCATATCACTGTCATAGGTGCAGTCTATGGTTGCATATTTCTTTTGATACTTCCTGCAATACTCAACAATTTTGTCTCCAAAGTACGGATCTGCTCCCACGACTGTACAATTCTTTACCGCCTCTTCGTCCGGCTGCTCATACCAGGGCTCCTTCAGACTGTACAGATAACGCCATCTTCCAAGCCCTGTACGTGTACCCCCTGCGATAATCATATAATCTACAACACCCTGAAAGCCTTTCTCATAATACAGCTTACCGGTATCTGCGGACTTGTCCTTAAAGTAATCACGAATCACATTGACATTCTCATCCCCAAGATGTGTTCCCCCTAAAACCACATTACATCCAAGAGAAGTAAGAACTGCCGCTGCAGTTCCTGTTTCACCGCCGAGCAGATAATGTCTCTCCTTAATCTCTACATTGGTATCTGCCTTTGGATAATCCCCTTCCAGCAAAAAATGCTCCGTTGTCATAATCTGACCGTAAAGATAAATATAACCCATATACACCCTCCATTCTGCTAATTAGCAATCCACTCTCCGCATCTCCCCAGACAGGGATCGTGATATGGGTATATTATATACCTCTATTTGCCATAAATCCATGTAGATTATTATATAGACTTCCTGCCCTTTCCTAATCTTGAATGATAACATGAAAGTCGTTTATGTAGAACAGATGTATACAGGCATAAAAATCCCCGCGTAACATAAATCTACGCGGGGTTCTTAGCCTGAATTTATATTGGCTGTTTGGGGTAATTGTATAATATCACCAAATCCAAAAAATGTAAAGTGAAGTTTTTATGAAGATTCTTAAGCAGTGTTAAGAAAAAAGAAGGTACACAATCGAGTACCTTCTTTTCTAAAAAGCTGTTGGGCAGACTTGAACTGCTGACCTCCTCATTACCAATGAGGTGCTCTACCAGCTGAGCTACAACAGCATAGGATGATGAACCGTAAAGCGTTCGCTCATACATGATGATTAAATCACCTTGAGTACCTGATTTAATTTCGTCTTAATCCTGGTCAATGCATTGTCGATTGTCTTCGGTTCTTTCCCAAGAACCTCTGCAATCTGGACATACTTCAGATCCTGCATATAGAGGGCTAAAACCTGTTTCTCCAGGTCGCTCAGACGCCTTACAAGTTCATATTCTATCATACTGGTATTCTCTTTGTCAATAACTAATTCTTCTGGATTTGACACATATTTCTGGTATATTATGTCAACTAATGTTTCTTTATCTTCTGCGTCGCCATTTTCTCCATATGCAGGAGTATAAAGGGAAATATAGGTGTTTAGAGGAATATTTTTCTTGCGGTTTGATGCTTTGATGGCGCTGTAGATCTGTCGGGACACACAAAGGTCTGCAAAATTGAAGAAGGAGTTCTCCTTCTCCGGTTGATAATCCCGAATTGCTTTATAAAGACCGATCATACCCTCCTGAATCAGGTCATCCTTATCTCCGCCGATCAGGAACAAGGCTTTCGCCTTGCTTCTTACCAGATACTTATATTTTTCCATGAGATAATCGACAGCAGGCTGGTCTCCGTTCTTTATTCTTTCCACAATCTCTTCATCTTTCAGTACGTCATACTTTACAGCAGCATTCATGATGAACCTCTTCCTATATCATACATCTTATTTCCCTATGCAATACCGGCACAGTTAACTCATTCTCTGGCGAACAATCTCATATGCCATGATTCCCATCGCCACGGAAGCATTGAGAGAATCTACCTTTCCAAACATCGGTATCTTAGCGGTGAAATCACATTTCTCCTTCACCAGTCTGCCGACACCTTCTCCCTCGCTGCCGATGACAAGTCCAATGGCTCCCTTTAGGTTCACGCGGTACATCAGTTCACCGTCCATATCAGCACAAACAAACCACAGACCCTTTTCCTTCAGTTCTTCAATTGTCGTCGACAGATTTGTTACCTTGGCTACCGGAAGGTAATTGATTGCGCCTGCAGAGGTCTTCGCTACAGTTGCAGTGAGTCCTACAGCACGACGCTTCGGGATGATGACCCCATGCGCTCCTGCCTGATGCGCCGTTCTGATAATCGCTCCAAGGTTGTGCGGATCTTCAATGCTGTCCAGAAGTACGATAAACGGTGGTTCGTTCTTCTCCTCAGCTGCTTTCAAGATATCCTCAACCTCAGCATACTCATAAGCTGCCGCGTAAGCAATCACCCCTTGATGCTTCTCCGTAGAGGATAGCTGATCCAGCCGCTCCTTCTTCACATAAGTGACGATCGCATCCGTCTTTTTTGCTTCCCGTACGATTGATTTAATCGGACCGTCCTGACAACCATCCAATACAAACAGACGGTCAATGGTCTTGCCAGCTCGAAAAGCTTCCATCACAGCATTGCGTCCTTCTATTGTAAACTCTTCATATCTCATGAATAAACCTAGCCTTTCACCGCGTACATGCGGTATCTCTATAAATCTTAATTGTGATACATTTCATTGTAATACTTTTGATAATCACCTCTGGTAACATGCTCCATCCAATCCATGTTCTGCAAGTACCATTCGATGGTGAGCTTAATTCCCTTCGCAAAAGGTGTCTCTGGCTCCCAACCAAGCTCCGCTTTTATCTTATCGGGAGCGATCGCATAACGGAAGTCGTGACCCTTACGATCCTCTACATAGGTAATTAACTCTCTGCTGACATTCTTTCTTCTATCATCATTCTCCGGAAGTATCTCGAGCAGCGTGTCAATTATGGTTGTGACAATCTCAATATTTCTCTTCTCGTTATGACCTCCTACATTATAAACCTCTCCGGTTCTACCCTTCTCCGCTACCAGATCGATTGCCTTCGCATGATCCAGTACATACAGCCAGTCTCTGACATTCTTTCCTGTACCGTAGACCGGCAGCTTCTTTCCTGCAAGAGCATTGTTGATCATGAGCGGTATCAGCTTCTCCGGGAACTGGTAGGGCCCATAATTGTTGCTGCATCTTGTGATATTTGCCGGAAAATGGAAGGTATCAATGTAGGACTTCACAATAAAATCTGCAGATGCTTTACTTGCCGAATAGGGGCTATGCGGGTCAAGCGGTGTGGTCTCATAGAAATAACCCTCATCTCCCTCCAGTGAACCATAAACCTCGTCCGTGGATACCTGAACGTATTTTTTGTCGGGTTGATAACCATTGGGAGTCTCCCAGGCAAGCTTCGCTGCATTGAGTAGGTTCAGGGTTCCCAGGACATTGGTGTTGACAAATATCTCAGGGTTACGGATACTGCGATCCACATGGCTTTCCGCAGCAAAATGTATCACTCTGTCGATATCATACTGCTCGAATACCTTCAGCACCGCTTCCTTATCGGTGATATCCACCTTAAGGAATTCATAATTATCAAGCTGTTCCACCGACTTGAGGTTCTCAAGATTACCGGCGTAGGTCAGCGCATCAAGATTCAGTACTCTGACCTCCTTCTGATACTTGTCCAAAAGATAAAGAATAAAGTTGGAACCGATAAATCCGGCTCCTCCGGTTACTAAATATGTTCTCATAGTGTTTCCTCTTTCAAAGTGTTAATCTTTTCTACTTGCACAATTAGTTATCTCTCAGATACTCATAAAATGCTTCTTTCCAGTTCTTCATATAATAATTATGGCGCTCTCTCAGAGCCTTATTATCAAGAATTGAATACATCGGTCTTGGAGCAGGAGCTGCATATTCGCTTGAGGAGATTGCCTCCACCTCGACCTCCATACCGACTGCTTGAAAGATGGTACAGGCAAATTCATACCAATTCGTGCTTCCTTCGCAGGTTGCATGGTAGATACCATAGCTCTCCGTCTCCATCAGAAAGATGATTGCTCTTGCCAGCTCCAGTGCACTGGTAGGAGTACCAAATTGGTCGGAAACAACACGGATCTTGTTGCCGTTTTGTGCAAGCCGCAGCATGGTTTTCACAAAGTTCTTTCCGTCTCCGTACACCCAGGCGGTACGGAGAATAAAAAATCTGGAACATTTCTTCTGCACCAGTTCATCTCCTGCCTGCTTTGTCCTGCCGTAAGCACTGGCCGGATGTGTCGGGGCATCCTCCGTATAGGGACTGGAAGCCTGTCCGTCAAATACATAATCCGTAGATACATGGACCAGCTTAGCACCTGACAACTCTGCTGCCTCAGCCAGATATCCTGGACCAAGTGCATTGATACGAAATGCCTTGTCCTCTTCTGTCTCACAAAGATCCACCGCCGTGAAGGCAGCGCAATTAATGATGATCTCAGGAGCCAACTGTTTCACGTAAGCTTTTACTTCGTCTTCCTTTGTTATATCCAGAGCCTGTATCGCTCCATCCTCGCCAGAGACTGCATCGGTACGCAGTAATTCATATTCAGGCTTGTCCTTCAGCAGACTATACAGCGCCAGTCCAAGCTGTCCCGATGCACCGGTAATCATAATTCTTTTCATCCGCGTCTGTCCTTCTTTCCCATCTATTATCCTTAACCCAGCTTAATTCGGTCTTTTTCAGCAAATCCAAGTATAGTATAATCAATCCGGTAGTAAATAGCAATCCTTTTTCATTAGTGAGTCCACAGCGGAGAGGGGCTGTTGCAAAACACCTAATATATCTATCACGGTAATGTGATCCGGATCCGTGAACGATGCATAGCTTTTGCAATAGCCCCTTATAACATTCCTCTTTATGACGATCAGCTGAGCATTCCCCCAACCATACCACTCATACTGCAGATAATGAGCGCAGTGAACAGATTGCCTAAAGGTAACGGCTCTGCTCTATTCATCAGCAGAGATACCAGCATCAATATAATAAAGTAAAATACGCCCAGGATTAAGCCCCAGATGAATTTTCGTTGTTCCGCCTTCCTTCCGACCAAAAAGCCTCCCAGCAGATTCGATATTATGTAAGCTGCGATAA
This sequence comes from Bacillota bacterium, assembly GCA_023436065.1. Classification (GTDB taxonomy): domain Bacteria; phylum Bacillota; class Clostridia; order Lachnospirales; family Lachnospiraceae; genus Mobilitalea. The sequence goes on along the minus strand of JAEZKU010000030.1, from coordinate 106,789 downwards.
TTCCCGCACTGATTCCTGCTCCCGGCAGGTTTATTTTTAACATCAGGAAGGAAAGCAACAGCAGGATGAATGCAGTGATAAGATAGGAAAAAAGTAAACCTGTAAGTACCGCAAACAACTTTGTATTTTGACGGATGGTCTTATCCATTGGACACCTCCAAAGCATTTATAATATATGTATATTATCCATGCCTGCAAAATATGCCAAATAGTAAGACAAAGTCCTACTGCTCCGCTAACAATCCTTCCTCTGTATAATTACAGCCGGCGTTCCATAGGATCCACTCCTCATAACCGGCATCATAGACGCCATTGATCTGTTCCCTGATCTGCTTTTTCCCGTATTTTTGATAATGCTTGATCCAGGAGGCTGTAAAATCCTGCAACCAGGGTCTTACGATTGCTCTATGTTCTCCCTCAGGAATGGCATCAAGCTTTTCTTTTGATGCAAGTAAAGATTTACGTATAATCTCCTGAGGTTCAAGATCCGGATATTTTACACCGTAATTGCCTTCTCCAAAATGGGAGGGATAAATCATCGGACAGATATAGTCCAGATACTTTGCCATATCGACATAATTTTGACCAACCCGTGCCGCATCTATCTTACTGTTGATGATAGTTCCGTAAACATCAGCAGATACAAATACACCAAGAGGCTTCAGGTGCTCATAGGCATATTGAGTGAATTCCGTGATGATCTCTTCTTTCGTTTTGTCCTTCGCAGCCTTCCCAAAGTCAGCCTGTTCTATGCCTGTACCGGTGGAAAAGCGGATGTAATCAAATTGAATCTCGTCAAATCCTGTCTCTGCTGCCATCTTAGCCACTTCAACAAGATACTCCCATACCTTCTCATTATAAGGATTTACCCAGCTGTCACCGTTATTATCCTTATAAACTGTTCCATCTTGATTCCGGATGGCCAGTTCCGGACGCATCTTGGCTAGATAGGGGTCTTTAAAGGCTACAATACGTGCGATTGTATAAACCTTATCCTCTTTCAAGGAGGAAATCAGTTCCTCCATATTCCTGACTGTATTGGTAACTGCATCAATATCCTGTGCAATCGGGCTGTCCATGGCATAGGTTATCTTCCCGGTGTCATCCTTCACATCAATTACCATCGCATTAATCTCTGTCGCTGCAGTCATCTCCCTTAGAGAAACCATCCTATCAGACCCTGCAGTCGAGGCGGTCACATAGATGCCTTTGACCTTAACCGCAGAGCGGTTATCAGTTATCTCAGGCACTTCAGTCGGAACAGGCGATGGGATCGGCGTGGGTGTCGGGGTAGGTGACGGTGTCGGTGACGGGGTAGGTGTTATAGTTGGTGCTGCAGTAGGCTCCGGTGACGGTTCACTCCTCGGAGCAGAATTCGTATCCATCTTAACTTCTGCAAAGGAAACCTGTTGATTGGCAAGTATATAATCCTTCACAATAAAAATAGCGATACCAGCAAGACCGATTGCTAAAACTACTGTCAGTGTAATCAGCAACCAGTTTGCTTTCTTCCTTCCGCGATTTCTGGTAGAGCGTTCATAGTTGATGTACATATCTTTTTTTCTTTTCATCTTGTACCCTGCTTTTCTTATGCTGTTATACTGTAAGTTATCCTCTATGTAAATATAAGCTGTTTTTATAGATAATAGTTGAATTGATCAATTTTTCTTCAACTGGTTCTGAATTTTATTAAATACCTGTATGATATCAGGATCAAAAACACTCCCGGCACCTCTGTTAATAATCCTCATGGCCTCCTCATGCGAGACGGTATTCCCACTATTGCTTAAGCATACCAACGAATCATAGGTCTCAATTACCGAAACAATTCTGGCACATAGGGGTATCTCATTTCCCGCGAGCTGTGTTGGATAACCGCTGCCATCCCAATTCTCATGATGATATCTGGCAATATTGATCGCCATTCTTACAAACTCGTTGTTGCCGGCCAGAGCTAAAACCTCTTCCAGCGCATCAGCACCCATCTGTGGATGTCTTTTAATCAGGTTTATCTCCTCATCTGTTGGTACCTCTTTCTCCAGCAAAGCATCTCCGATACCAAGTGTCCCGATATCATGCAGCTGAGCTGCCAGGTCGATGGCATCAATAAAGCTGTTGGTAACCTGCTCTTTGAATTTGTTGGACAGCTGAAGGCTGATAGCAAGAATACGGGCATTATCTCCCACCCTTTTCAAATGGGCAGCCCGAAGTGGATTATTTATGGTAGCAATCTTAACCATTGCCTCCACTACCTGTTTTTGTCCCTCATAGATCTTGCGTATCTGCTCATTGATGATTTTATATAGCTTCTTATTATATACTTCCAGCTCCTTCTGTGTTTTATGCATTTTCAGATGCGTATTGATTCGTATCGTAACCTCTTCCACCTCAAAGGGCTTGGATATATAATCTACTGCTCCCAGCTGAAAGCCCTTAATCTTGTCATGAATGGAATTAAGATCCGTAATGAATATAACGGGTATATCCCTGGTAGTAGAATTCTTCTTCAACATAGAACAGAATTCCAAGCAATTGGTCTCCGGCATCGATATATCAAGCAGAATCAGATTCGGTGCCAATGCTTCAATTGCACTCCATGCCTGCTTTATACTGGTAACCGGTCTCGCGATATAGCCTTCTTTACGAATGATTTCTGTCAGCACAGTAAGATTCGCATTAACATCATCAACAATCAGGATATTGGGCGGAGAATACGATATGTTGTCCATAGCTTCACCTTTCATCAATATATTCCTTTAGTTCATTAATGATTGAGAAAGCAATATCATGCTTCTCTTTTCTTACTGTAAGAAGCAAACGAAATACCTTCTTTTGCAGTTCACTTTGTTCCGAAGGTATCTGATTCTTCAATTGATACGCCAGCTCCTCCGCTTTATACCAGCTATCCATCTCAATGCAGAGTGACAGCTTCTCAAGTAACAGTTCAAACTGCTTTTTGAAGTCGTCTTCGGACCATTTATTCTTTGGCTGTCGATCTTTTCTGCTGTAATGTTCGACATCACCGGTAGGTAGCGCAAACCGTACCGTGAAAGAAAAGGTACTTCCTTTCCCCTTCTCACTTTCCAGACCTATGCTTCCACCCATGGCCTCCACCAACTTCTTGCTGATAGCCAGACCCAATCCGGTACCTCCGAATCTTCGGGTAATGGAACCATCCACCTGCGAAAAGTTTTGGAATAATCTATCCTTGTCTTCTTTACTGATACCAATCCCGTTGTCCATAACCATGAAAAAAAGTTCCACATGTCTCTCTGTTTCTGATAATTTCACAAGCTCCAAGGCTACCTGCCCTGCCATAGTAAACTTCGCGGCATTTGACAGAAGATTATTCAAGATCTGTGTTAATCGGAGCTCATCCCCGACGACTCTTTTCGGAATATCATCGGATATACAGACAAGCAGCCGTAACCCTTTTTCATTCATTTGAGGCTTATTTGATTCAATAATTGTATTGATACATGCGCGCAGATCAAACTCCCGTTGCTCCAATACCATCTTATCACTGGTGATCTTAGCATAATCCAGGAAGTTATTAATCATGGCATTCATGTTATTACAGCAGTGCTTAATTAATCGGACTACCTCAGTCTGCTCAGAAGTCAGCTCCATTTCAAGCAGATTGTCGCTGAGTCCCATAATGCCATTGACGGGGGTACGCAGCTCATGAGATACAGTAGTAACAATCTCACTTCGCTTTTTGCTCAGCATATCAAACTTATTCTGTAGCTGCTCTGCTCTCCTGTTCGACTCCCTGATATTCTCTATACTGACGGCAATACACAATCCATAATATCGCTTTTTTCGATACCGAACTAAGACATTCAATTTGACCGGAAGACAAGTCTGGTTCTTCCGATAAGCTATCGTTTCTACAAAATCATCTCTCTCATTCTGCAAAACAACAATTTTTTTCCCCACATATTGAAAGGAGTTCTGAAATATCTCATTCACCCTGTATCGATAGATCTCCTTACCATATCCCAGTTCTTGCAATGCTTTTAAATTGCATGAGATAATTTTCCCCTCTTTGTCAAAGAAAATCACCATCTCCTGGGACCGTTCCGATATCATCCTGTACATAAATTCCCGATCATGGGATTTTAGCATCCGCATTCCTCTTTTCAGTATACATCAAACTTAGAAATCTCGTCGTTATGTAAAATACATTAATATCATATTTTCAATTTAATAATTTGTCAATTTTTATTTATATTTACTAAAATATGCTAATTATTAACCCTTTTTATTATTGACATCGTTATTTTTCTAGATATATAATATTTTTAGTAAAATTTACACAAATTGTATAGATTATCAGGAGGAAAGCCATATGAATTTTAATCAGCGTCTAAAACAATTAAGGCTGAAGTATAAGCTCACACAAGGAGAATTGGCTGATATTCTGGGTCTGAAGCCTACTGCAATATCCAACTATGAATCAGAGAGAAATGAGCCCTCTTTCGATAAATTAATTGCTTTATCAAAATACTTCGATGTGTCCTGCGACTATCTGCTCGGTGTAACCGATTCGTATCTGCCTGTCGGAGGAGAGGTTCTGGATAAGGACATCGTGGAATTATTTGATTTGTATCAACAATTGCAATCAGATCATGTTACTGAACTCAAAAACTATGCAAAATATCTGATCTATAAGCAATCTTTATAGTCCTTTCACAAAAGCTCCCCCTTACTGGAAATACTTCAGCTAAGGCGGAGCTTTCTAAAGTCCTATATAATTCACATTATTATGCGTTCGCTCCGCAACAATGCTTATACTTCTTTCCGCTACCACAGGGGCATGGATCGTTTCTTCCGATTTTCTTATCCTTTACAACGGTAGTGGAATTCTTCTGTTCACGGTATAACTCTTTTCTACGCTCAGGTGTGAGAAGAGAATCCCACTCCTCAAGCTCGTAAAGCCAGTCCGCTCTGGCACCCACCATGTTATAATATAATTTTTCCTTATCAAAGGCTAAGCTTACCTTTGTCTCTTCGTTCATTTCTTCAATCGGGTTCGGTGTCACAAGGCTGTCATTGATACCGTCCAGGAAGCCTACAAAGTACTTTAACTCCGTATCAAATTCCTTCGCAAGAGAAGCAACACTTCCTTCCCATACTTTCTCTGCATTCGCAAGCAGCACCTTATAGATTTCCTTCTCAATGTTGAAATAGTTTGCCCAGAACAGCTGGCCGGAGCGACTATTCATGTCATTGGCATATGCATAATCTCTCCACTCTTGTAATAAGCTCATGGTTTTCATCCTTCCTGGTATAAATCATAGATTTTACAGGTGCCTGCCTCCATTAGCAATACACCTAAGAATAAGCCCGGCTAAGCCGAGCTTCCTGTGATAATATAAGTGCCTGTACTATACAGTCACTGTTGTTTATCTCTGTATTTATGATTATATCATGGAATTCTTGGAATTACTATGAAGAAATTTTTTTATTTTATGTATAAAGCCGAAGAAACTGTATCATAATAATGATATCCTGATAAGGAACAAAGTTCCATAGTAGGGATAAATGCGTATGCTCTTTCATAATTGGACTCCCCCTCCAATTATGATCACCAAAGAGAAGTTAAATACTTATCCTCCCCTTTTTTAGCAGCAACCCACTACAAAGGCGTAGTGGGTTGTTTGCTGTGTATATAGTGGGTTGTTTGGCCCGATCACAATGGTGTGATGGGCTTTTTGCTCATGCATTTCTAAAACAGTTTCAAATAAGTTGGATGATGTAGCGGCAAGGCATGGAATTTTATTAAAGGCAAAAATAGCATGATCACCTGCATATCATTCTTCCCCTACAACATCATCATCATTTTCTGTTTGATTTAGTGAAAGTAAAACCTGCTTTATACCCAGCATCATGCATAGCTAAACAACGATGGATAGCTGACATGCTGTAGTCCAAATGACGTATCTGTTGATTGGTATACGGGTGATTAAAAACAAGCCTGCATATTTTAATCTGAATCAAATGATTATCGGTTAATATACGATATCCATTCTCTTTTCGCTTCACTTCTTGTATAAATCCAAGTCCTTCATAAAATTTTATCGTATTTGTATGTATACCAAATAGCTTTGATAATTCAGATGGTTAATAAGTATTGATATTAATGCCTCCCATTTCATTTTTAGTATACTATTTGCCAAACTCTTCGTTAATGATATTAAGTGCTATTGCCTTAGCGTCATTTCCTCTCTTGCCGGGCTGATTTAGTCGAAACGCAAAATAGTATGCCTCATCACCGACTTCAAACATTCCAACAAACCAACCATCATTCCAAGTGTCATCCTTGATACCGCTGCCAGTTTTCCCATATATCTTGATATCCGAAGCACTATTATCTGTAAGCATTACGCTTTTTATCTGCTCAAGACTATTCTGGCTAAAAACATCCTTCTCTTCAAATATTCTTCTTAATACATTTACTTGTTCGATCGGTGATATCTGTAAGGAGGATTCCTGCCAGAAACCATTCAATTCTTTTAGATCCTGCTGCTCCGGAAAAATAAGGTTGTGAAGACTTCCTTCCCATTCACTGATATCGCAATTTCCATACTCTAATTGATCCAGAGTATTCTGTACATATTTCGTACCCAGCAATTCAATGACTTGTCTGAAGTACCAGATACAGGAGGTACGAAAAGCCTCAATATAATTGATATCCTTATTCCAATCGCTCACGGAATAAATTGTCCCATTCCACTTCAAAATCGAACTCTCCGGCTTTATCACACTACTTTCCAATCCCATCAGACAGGAGATTATCTTAAAGCTTGAACACGGAGAGGATTGCTTCTTAGCCAGCTCCGGATTATATATGTAGTACCTACTCTCTTTGCTATTATAAATAACTGCCGTTCCTTCGACAGCATTAAAAAAGTCGCTGTAGTCGGTCTCAATTACAGCTTCGTTTACTATCGCTGCTTTCGTCACCTCATTTGCGGGTGTGGTTATATCATTTTCCTTGGTTTTACTGTCGCTGATAATTTGATGCGCTGAGCATCCGCTTATTAGAGCAATCACAAGAATAATCACTACATATAAGTACTTCTTTCTTATCATAATATTTACTTCTCCCTTCATTTTATGACCTTTTAAATATTACATGTGTAATATTTAAAGGTATCAGATCACATACAATCTACCATCCATACCTTCAGATCAATATATATTGTCAGCCTTCAATATGGACATCGCTATCTTTGCCGCAATGCTTCCGCTTGCACGATCTTCATCGTTTATATAAATTGCAAATATGTAAGTATCCTTACTTGTTTCGATATAGCCGATAAACCAGCCGCTCCTGTCCTTACCATTCACAGTTCCGGTGCCCGTTTTACCGAACAGTGTTCTTCCCTCCTCCTTGCTTAAGATTATTGCATTTTTAACCATATTCATATGCTCCGGTCGGAAATTAAGCTGACCGGTATAAAGCTTCTTCAACAATTCAACCTGCTCAACCGGTGATATAAGCAGCGAAGATTCCATCCAATAATCGTCAATTCCTCCGGAAAGATCACAATTACCGTAGTTCATACCATCAAAATAATCCTTCAGTTGCCTAACCCCAACCGTTTCATCCAACCTCTGAAAATACCAACTGACAGAATATCTCATTGCCTGGGAGAGGTCCTGTGTCTGATTCCACTCCGGATAAGGGTACCTGGTTTGATCCCATGCCTGCGACGTATCCTCAGCTTGAATAATACCGGTCTCCAAAGCAATCAATGCACTATAGATCTTGTAGGTTGAATCCGGAGATACTCTGGTTAGGCTTTTTTCTCTATTGTATATGGTATAACGATCTTTCTTCAGATCATATAATACAAAGCTACCGTCAGTCCCCTGAAAATACTCGCTCATATCCTCGTATACAACCTGCCTCGGGTTAAAATCATTGTATTCCGAAGCATAGGTCAAGGTCGATACCACTGTGGCTTGAATAATGCTTATCGTTACGATCATCAGGCATATGGCCTTTCCGATTCTTCTGGTCTTCTTTGTTTCCTCTGAATACTTTGCTATCCCTTCAATTCTCCTCCTGATCAGTTTCTTGCTGCCTCCCATCTGAGTAGCAGCAAAATAGCGCACTTTTTGTACTGCTTCGATGAAATGAATGATTGTCTTACCGTAATCGACGTAGCAGCTTCTATCAAGCATCTCCAAAACCACAGCATCGCAGGCCATTTCCCTGTCACTCTTTATTGCCTTGAGGAACAGACACACACAAGGATTAAACCAATACAGGATATTGAATATACAAAAGACATAATTCCACAGGATATCCTTCTTCTTCACATGAATCAGCTCGTGCTGTAGGATATATTCCGTTTCCTGTACTGAGAGACTCTTCATAACCTCTGATGGCAGAATAATATATGTTTTCAATATACCAATCACCATTGGTGAAGATATAAGCGGGGTTTCCCCCAATATAATGTTCTTTTTTATTCCAATCAGGTTTATGCAGCTATGAAACAAGGAAAGGATTTCATTATCGTTAATTGTTACGATACTTCTTTTCAACATCTTGATTCCACGATTGTTAATAACTGTTATTATAGAAAATACGATTACTCCGATAACCCAAATCGTAAAAATAATCCATATCATGTTGAGGGGCAAGGTCCTGCTCACGGATTGCGAAAAATCCTGCATCCAATTACTACCCTCCGATAGATTACTTCCTGTATCGTAATAATGCTTAACTCCGGAAGCTGCCAGATCCTGAAGCTTTTTCATCCCCAGGTGCATTCTAAATAATCGGCCATATTGAAATAACTGCCGCGGAATAAAGGGAATCAGCATTACTCCAATGCTAAACAGGTCAATATAATAATGCCATTTTACTCCAATCTTATTCTGAAGCATTCTCTTCGAAAACAATATCCCTAGCAGTAGTACAGATGAGAGAATGGAGCTTATGATAAATTGCAGTATAAATAGAAGCATCACACGGCTCCTTTCATTTACCCAGTTTCTCATTTAAGAGGTTGCGTAACTCCACAATATCACCCTCTGTCAGCTTGTCCGTTTCTAGAAAATTAAGGAGCATGGAGTTTAATTTGCCCCCATAATACTTATTAAGGAACATATTACTCTCCTTCTCCAGGTACTGTTCTTCCTGAACCAAAGGAGTATATATAAAAACACGGCTACTCTTTCTGTAATTCAAAACCCCCTTTTTTACCAATCTGGATAGTAATGTCTGAACCGTCTGGGGAGTCCAATTGCTACTTCTTGTTATTTTTTCGACTACATCATTTGTACTGATCGGTGCATATTTCCATATAATTTTCATTACTTCATATTCTGCTTGTGAAATTGCTGGTAAACTGTTCATAAACGTCCCTCTGATCTATGTCTTATATAAATAATTATTACACATGTAATAGTTAGCATTATAGCAATCCTTCACCTTGGTGTCAAGCAAAAGGAAAATAAACGCTCTCGCGGTACGCACAAACAAGTAAACAATTAATGGGAAAGTAGCCAATCAACCATATAATCATGACCTTCCTTCGTGACAGCATGTCCCCCTCATAGAGTTTTAATTCTACATCCTTATCATATTCTTTAAGAACAGCATTCATTGTCATGGCTTGTTCGACAGAAACATTATCCTGCCTCGTAATTACCTGAAGTACTCTGTCTATTCCCATCCCCTATTAGAGCAATCGAACATGTTATTAAATTCTTTATCTATCTTCTTTTTAAGTCACCAACCTATACTCAATTTTATACGCAATTTAGATATAACAAGATGAAACCAGATGAATTTTAAATCTCCACATATCCCCTCTCGGAATACCCTATATCACAAGATGAACCTATATGAAATCTCAACTTCACAGCCTCCCCTTTTTTAGTAAACAGCCCATCACAATGGCGTGATGGGGTTTTTGCTTATATCCTTGTTTATAAGGACTTCTAGACTTTTATTAAATATGTATAACAAAGCCCATGCGTAGGCTGGAAAAGCGCACGGGCTATGCTATTTTATATCTTATTACATATTATAATTACCAAACTAATCTTATTTGCATTTATCACAAAAGATATTTATAATGACACAAGTTTTTTCATCCTTGCGTTCATTTTCTTTTTTGTAGTCATCTTTACAATCATCTTCTGACTTGTGTTCCTTTTTCTTATCATCGCAAAAAATATTTACGATAACACAACTTTTTTCATCCTTGTGTTCATTTTCTTTTTTGTAGTAATCTTTACAATCGCCTTCTGACTTGTGTTCCTTTTTTTTATCATCGCAAAAAATATTTACGATAACACAACTTTCGTCAAAATTGTATTTCCGTTCTTTTTTCTCATCTTTGTAATTATCTTTGTCGTAGTATGAATTATACATATACATAAGAACCCTCCTTATTTTGTACTGCACTATATTTTATGTATAATTCGACATAATGTTACAAATGTTTTACTTATTGATTTGCGTAGTAGATATTTTAACTTTTGTTACCAAGGATATTATTACACCTTGTTTATAAGCAACTTTATACGCAACTTATATATCACCAGACAACACAAGACGAATTTTTCAGTCTCCATATATCCCCTATTGAAACACCATATAACACTTGATGAAGCCACATGAAACTTCGAATGCAAAACCTCCCCTTTTTAGCAACAACCCACTACAAAGGCGTAGTGGGTTGTTTGCTGTGTATGTAGTGGGTTGTTTGGCCCGATCACAATGGCGTGATGGGCTGTTTGCTTACATACAAAGGCGTAGTAGGTTATTTGCTTTTTGTCAAATTGCATACCAGAAAGAATATTTTTCACAAAGTCTGCCTCGACATCGATAATCAGGACTGCATTCACGCTGGAAACATTAATGTCAATTTTATTTGGTTTATTAGTGATTGAACCCCCGTATGCCTAGCTCATATAGTCGAATAGTATAACATAACTTATGTACGATACTTAGTTTCTGACCAAATTGGGTAATGATGTTAGTAGCTTATCAAAGTTATATTTCTTATACTCAGCTGCAAGCAATTTCCTTGTAGATACTGAGTTACCAAGATAATTCTGCCCATAGCCAATCTCTACAGTAAGTGTCACAAAGTCCGGATTTGGCATATCCACTTTATACTTAAGCTTTGTCATACTGCCAATCTCCATAAGAGTTGTTTCTTTCTTACCATTCGTGAATGTTAAAAATCCAAAGGCCGGAGAGAACTTGGCCCCATAAGCTAAAGCACACGAATAATCTGTAATAGTTGATCCATTACCACTTAATCCGGAACTGTATTCGTAAATCACCTTATATGTACGTCCACTCACACCTTGATTTAATAAGTCAAGAACCTTCTTACGGAGATTAATACCCTTCTGATTCTGCTCCTTCGGTGCCCACTCCTTGCCGGCATATATTACAGAGCCTTGTTGATGCATATCCAATAAACATTTCGCATTTTCTACAACAATATAATGGTATAAGAACTTCATTAACGCTTTTGTCTCATTATTCGACCCTGCATAGTTCCCCGGATAAAAAGCATATGCAGGCTTTCTCAGGAAATCCTTTGATAGTTTATTACCTTTTGTTAACTCTCCCCAGGATAATCCGGGAAAGTTTCTATTGCCATCGGCACCATTGATATATGCCTTCCAAATCTCTCCACTATAGGTTGTCCACTTACTCTGATTCTTAATAATTGCTTCTCTTACATCTACATTCACAATTGGAACTGCAACATATTTGTTGCTCTGAAGCAGCTTCATAGTATTCTGATCTGTCTGTGCTTTTTGCACTAGGTCTACTAAGCTCTTTACTAAGAAAGTTCCTCCTGCAAATTCCCTTGCATGAACTGCTCCTGTAAACATCAGCACATTCTTCTTTTTATTTGATTTAACATCGATTTCGATAGCATATAAGTCTCTGCCTTCAGTGGACTTTCCAATTTTATATAAATATACGCCATCATATCTCGATAACTTTTTCAAAGTATCAACGTATGATTTGTAATCCATCGTCTTTGTAATATCTATTGTTATTTTTGTAGGCTTCGATTGATAGTCCGTACAGTCTTTCCACTGATACGACATAGCTGCTACATATTCCCGATAGGGCATTCCATCTCTAACTAATGTTCCAAACTCTTTTACTTGCTTTTGTAAATCTTTTATAGATAGTTTTTTAGTGGATACGTCTGTTACACTGCTACCCACATAATCATACTTAGCCATTACCTGCAACGTCTTTGGTACAAAGGGTGCAGTAGTAATCTCAGGTGTAACCGAAGGCACCTCTGTCGGTTTAGGGACCTCCATCGGTCCAGTTGTATCTATAGACCCTTGTTCTCCTATGTCCGTATTATCTGTAACTTCTGCATTCTCAGCAGGCTCAGGAATTACTGTGGGCTCTGCTTTGGTTGTTGGTTCTGGCAATTCTATAGGCTCAACTCCATCAGTAACCTCTATGTTGTTCACTTCTTCTGTAGGCTCTACAGTCACACTATTAAAAGGAAGCTCAGCAGTACCTGTCTCCATATTGCCAGCTGACACCATCAATGGGTCTGCTAACGATATAAAAATCATATATACTAACAATTGTGCGATTATAAACGACCTTAGATGCCTTTTCATTCATTTCACCCTGTCAATTCTTTCCTAATGTCAATCCCACTGTATCATGTTCAAAGTAAAGTGGGCACGGTTTCCCGCACCCACTTTGAGCATCATGTCACCGTTATCTTGAGGTTTTTATTTGGTTATCCCTGTAAATCAGCCACCACAGGTGTTAGTTTTAAATCTCCTGATAGGTAAGGAGGGATTTCATAAAATGTACCAAGGTTTTTCCCGTTAACGGTAATTTTCCATCCAACGAACATCGTACCTACCTCCGTTTTGCTTGGATAATCATTTGTTATCTGTGGGTAGGGTAATTCTGTGGTTTTTCCTGCAGTATACTTTTTAATCGCCTTCGAAGGGATTTTCACACCTTTTACATTGGTATAGGTTATTTTGTATGCTTTTGGGTTAACCCATTGAGCATAAAGGGTCACATTTTTATTTTTGTTTGGTATATAGGAAGCCGGATCTCCTGCTGCGTAAAAGCTTGAGCTATCTGCGGTTTTTTTCGTACTCCAGCCTACAAATTTGTAGCCCGACCTCTTAAATCCGCTTTTCGGAAGAGTATATTCACTACTAAGAATACCATTTTTTATTTTACCTGTTCCGCCGTTGGCTTTGAAAATAATCGAGTATTCTTTTTCAAAAGTAAAATTGGCATTGGCGGGGGTGGAATTGGGATGTGTCCATAGGATAATATGAGTTCCATCTCCGTATTTCTGACCCGATGCATTTACTACCATATCCATATTTGTGGGTGGGCGTAAGGCACCGTCTTTGTAACTCCATACATAAGGTTCACTCACAGCTTTTACCCGTGTACCATCTTTAATTTCGTCGCTAATTCCCAAGTATTTACCATCTGATAATTTTAGAGTTACTTGATTATTCTCCTTCTTCACCATATAAATTCTTCTGTTTGAGCCTTCTCTTCGTATCTCTGCATTACCATCGGAATCAACATTGAGATAAGTGCCCTTAATGCTAAGTTTACCCCAAGTACCTGATGCTGCCTTCGCTGTCATTGTCGTTTTCACCGGAAGTAGGGGTAGCATGGATAGCATGATACAGATAGCTAAAAAACTGACCATCATCTTTTTCATTAATTTCATCCGTAATATTCCTCCTTTATTTTTATTTCCAATGATTATGATAATACTAATCTGTTACAAAAAACCTTCTACAGCATGAAATGTATTGTTTTCGACATGGATTGTATATTACTAAAAAATTAGCCAAGGTGTCTCCTATCCCCACCGGCTAAATATCATACATCATAAAAGGCAGAGCCTGCGCTCTGCCTTTTGTATCACGAATTTCTCTATGCTATGGTCTTCGTAATTGTTTATCAATTCGGGAAGATAATATTGTTACGATTAACACTGCTATCATACATGCTATACCGGCAATAATAATTATGACATTCCTTACGCTATCAGCTTGGCTGGTGATAGAAGCTTTTGGTATTAAAGCACAAAGTGCAGCTCCGGTGTCGCTAACTTTAGTATACAGGAATAAGTAGGCATCGCCCTTATAGTCAACATAGTTTGAACCACTTACTTCTTCCCCTGCCATTGCTTCCTGATAGAAAGCTTGATCTACAAAGATCTTTTCAGTTTCGAGTGCCTTATTATCAATACCGGGATCAATAATTTCTTTTCCATCAGGGGTTACCAATCCCAGAAAACCGTTTTTGTCAAATTGCATATCAGAAAGAATATTTTTCACAAAATCTGCCTCGACATCGATCATCAAGACTGCATTCACACTGGATACTTTTCTGATCAGTCTCATGGAATAATCATCTGCACTTGCTTTCAATTGTTTATCAAGAAACGCATCTTCACCATCCCATACATTTTCTGTTTGATTATCATCCAGTATTTTGCCTAAGTCTGTTTCCATAAAGCTTATATAAAGTCCATCATCAATGCCTTCGCCGGATGAAACAGCCTCAACCTTCTCATTGATTAAATACATATTTCTGATGAGTTCATCCGCTAACTTCCTAGAACTTAAGACATTACCAATGGAATCTCTATATTGCCATGCTTTTGCCTTATCATCGTAGCTTAGTGAATACTTTTGGAATAAACTATCATTCGTATACAATTTCGCACTAGCCTGAACAGATTTAAACCCAATCTTCATACCTTCGCCTGCCAGATTAATGGTATCTTCTGCCGTCTTTTCGTATTTACTCTCAATAACTTCTGAAGCTTTTAAATAGGCTACGCTTCCCAAGAGGATGATAAACATAATAGGAACTATAAAGGAAGCTATTACTTTAAATTTAATTGTCGCAAGAAAGTTTACTTTCGTTACATTATCATGAGATATTTCGCTTCTTGCCTTTTTAACATCTAAATTTATAATTTTCTTATCTTCTCCCGTTCTTTCCATAATTCTCCCACCTATAATTTGATTAATTGAATGGAAGAATTATAACATAATATGGCAGATAACTCTATTAACTATCGTCTATAATTTTATAACAATTGTCTATAATTAAGTGCTGAAATTCCCCACAACCCCATCCGGTGGTGTGTTATTCTATTCTTGACCTGTTAATAGATCCGGATGGTTTTCGAACATCATGGTTCCCCAATCTTTAATCATATCCAGATTGCGGACTAATTGTCTACCCTCATCAGTAAGACTATACTCTACTCGTGGTGGTATCTCGTGGTATTACTTACGTAGGATAATATGTGATGCTTCTAACTCCTGCAAGCATTGTGTCAATACCATGCTGGTTATTCCAATAACCTCTCTTTTTAATTCATTATAGCGGATTGTTTCAAATTCATTAATTTTCCATATAATTGGAATACGCCATTTACCACTAATCAGTTTTAATGTGAACAGAGTCGGGCAATTGTTGCCATAAATATCTCTAAAATTCATTGTTCCTCTCCTTATCTTTTATTGATCTCTATAAACTCAACAAGTAATAAAAAACTGTCTTAGTCATAAAAAACTGCATACTTGTTATTGTACAATCACCTACTATAATTATAACAACATCTAAACTTAAAACAATCTATAT
Organism: Bacillota bacterium; assembly: GCA_023436065.1. Lineage (GTDB taxonomy): Bacteria > Bacillota > Clostridia > Lachnospirales > Lachnospiraceae > Mobilitalea. Next base: position 91,107 of record JAEZKU010000030.1, on the reverse strand, counting down.
ATATAAGGAGCGTTCATATGGAATTTATGCAAGTTATCATGAAAAGAAAATCAATCCGTAAGTACAATGATACTCAGATTAGTGAGGAGGAACTAAAGCAAATATTATTAGCAGGCTACGTAGCTCCTATCAGCAGAAAAGATTACGCCAGCATAAGGATAACAGTAGTACAGAATAAGGACCTATTACAACAAATATCTTCCACTGCAAATTCGAATACTGATCCTTTATACGGTGTGCCCACACTAATTATAGTCTCTACCACCAAGGCAAGTGTAAAAAATGTGGAATATCTAAATGTGGCATGTATGATAGAAAACATGTTATTAGCGGCAACTAATTTAAATATAGGTTCTATCTACTTAACTTATTTTTTATTAAAATTAAATAAGCAAAAACGTATATTATCGAAATTAGGTATACCTGAAGGGTTTACCCCTATTTCTGCAGTTGGTTTAGGTTATATTGCCGGAGAAGAGCCGAAAGAAGATATAGACTTTGAACACCGAATGAAATTACTATATTGACTCAAAGTAGTTTGTATGTAAAAAATCCATAAGCAATGTCCTGATCGCTGTGGAGGGTATCGCACAGGCATCCAATGAAGGTGCAAAGGGTACAGCGGATATCGCTGACCAGATCTCTGATACCAGAGATATGGCGAATGCAGTACGTGGAATCGTGATAAAGACAAAGGAAAGTGCAGACCGGTTGAAAGACGAAATTGATCTGTTTAAGATATCCTGATGCGTAAGAATAAGCTAAAATAATATTGAAACCGAGTCAAAATAATTACATATGAATAACCACAAACCCCCGTTACACAGACGTAACGGGGGTTTTCTGTATTCTTCCGCTTTTTGGTAAAAACCCTATTGACATTTATTTTAGACAAGTGTAAAATATCAAATAGACAATTGTCAAATTAAGGAGAACCAACTTATGAGTAAAATAAAAAAACTACCCGACACAGAATTCGAGATTATGAAAGTGGTATGGGCAAACGAACCACCGATTACAACCAACATGATTATGGAGCAGCTGGGAAATATGCGGGGTTGGAAAGCACCTACCGTCATTTCTCTTATGCTACGCCTGGTAGAGAGAGGATTTTTAACAACAGAGAAAAATGGAAAAGAACGCATCTACTTTCCACTGGTATCCAAAGAAGATTATCTTCGCTTTGAGACAGGTGATTTTCTGAAAAATTACCATGAGAATTCATTTCTCAGCTTCATGAATACATTGTATGGCGGAAAGCGGATCAGTGACCAGGATATAGCAGAGGTAGAAAAATGGCTTAAGGAATTTAAGAATCAGTGAGAATATGAAAAGGAAGGTAGAATTATTCATATGCAATATATTTTAACTTCATTGCTTCAATGCTCTTTCAGCATGTCGATTATTGCACTTGCTTATATTTTTGCGACTCCATTACTGGCGAAACGATACGCTGCAAAATGGTGTTATTATACGTGGCTCATTATAGTTCTCGGATTTACTATCCCTGTCAGACCTCATTTTAAGTTTCCTTACATGAAGCTACCATCCTCCATCCTGTCCTATCTACAGAATAATATACTTGGCAGCTTTGGATCGGTTATCACCTCCGGCTCTCAACATGAAATTATGCCTCAGGCCTGGTCTGACATCTCATTGTATCAGATCGCAGGCACTATCTGGCTTATCGGTGTTATTGTATTTATTGCTTATCACGTAATCAGGCATTACCGCTTTCTTATCTTGGTAAATCGGTGGGGTGAAGAGGTCACAGATCCACTAACGCTTGATCTGATAAAGCAGTTACAGGGTAAGCTTAAAATATCCGGGCAAGCAATAGTTAAAATCTGCCCATTTATCTCAAGCCCAATGATGCTTGGGTTTATTCATCCTGTGATTCTTCTGCCTTCTGTAGCTATGCCTGCATATGAACTGGATTTTATACTTGGGCATGAGCTGGTGCATTATAAACGCAAGGATTTGTGGTATAAAAGCCTGGTGTTGTTTGCGACAGCGATCCATTGGTTCAATCCTTTGGTTTATATCATGGCAAAAGAAATTGCAGCCCTTTGTGAAATTTCCTGCGATGCTGAGGTTATAAAGGACAAACATGTCATGGCACGGCAACAGTACAGTAATGCTGTTATCGGTGTGATCAAAAATCAATCAAGAAAGCAAACAGTATTCTCCAGTTATTTTTATGGAGGTAAGAAAGATCTTAAGAAGAGAATTTTTTCTATTATGGATACCGGAAGAAAAAAAACCGGGGTCTTATTGCTCAGTTTAGTGGTATTTGTCACCATGACTGTAAGTTCATTATTTACTGAAAGTGTAACTGCTACGGACAATAACAACAGGCATGGAGTGATCATCAAATCCATAACAAGAAGCGAATCCACAATCCTTGACAGCAACGGAAGTATGCAGCAACATGTTGACGAAGAGCAAATTATTATCAATGGAAACTAGGACGAAAGGAAAAGTAATGAATTGAAGAATAAGCGATTTAAGAATATAAGAATAATTTTGCTGCTCATTGTTTTACTTGTAACATTAGTCGGATGTATAAACACAGATACCATAGAAAGCAATTATACTACATCTCCTGATAACAGTAATACTGCGACGGATCATGCACAAGAGACTTCAAGCAGTGAAGCCCCACAAAGTACTGCAGATCAGAGTAACGGTGCTGAAGCGTCTCCTGATAAAAGCAAGGAAATGGATGAGTTTTATCAAGCCTGGAACCAGGAGCAGATCAAACTGGGGGATAATAACTTTGTAAATTACTATTCACTGGTCAGAGAAGACTCAGATACCCTTATGATTTATCTTGAAGGAAGCGGTTGTCAATCTGTAATGGGAGTGAAAGAAGGAGGTAAGTGGATCAGAGGTGGAAATCCCTACAGTTTTGCCAAAAAGCATTTTCCGAATTATGACTTCCTAACCTTAGATAATGTGAATATTACAATGGGAGGAGATCACTTCAATGATCCGGCAGTAATCAATAATTATACCTTTGACAACCGGGTAAGCAGTAGTGTATCTGTAATTGATACCTTTTTAGATAACAGCAATAAAGACTATAAAGAAATCATAATATTCGGTATATCGCAAGGCGGACATATACTGCCAAGGGTATATTCACAGCTAAAGAATAAGGATGCTGTTACAAGACTGATCGCACTGGGTTCAGGAGGCTTGTCGCAATATGAGGAATTCATGATTTTAAAAGACTCGAAGCTTCCTATGGAGCCAGGATTTAAAGAAGGCTATGCTGCCATCGAAGAGGTATATCCGGATATTATACAGAACCCCGATTCAGTGGAAATGCAGTATTTTGGATTTCCATATAAAATGTGGTATGGCTTTCTAAAATATAATCCTATGGAGGATTACCGAACTATCAATATACCGTTTCTATTGCTGCATGGTGCAGAAGATACCAGCAGTCCGGTTGAAACTGCAAGAGCTGTCGAGTCTGAGTTCCAAACAGCAGGCAAAGCCAATCTGAAATATATTGAATATCCTACTATGGGCCATGGACCCGAAAGTAAAGAGCAAAGCGACCAGCTGTTTAATGATATAAAGAGCTGGCTGCAGTAAAAATAATGATGAATGGCCTATGGCTAAATACCGGATGCCTGGTAAATAGAATGAATCCATTAGAAAACGGATCTGTCATATCAGTATGACAGGTCCGTTTTCTCCTTGCATATCATGTTTGTGGTACAATGCTCGCATATTCGAGCAAGCTATCATTCCTCCACATCGATTGCGATCCAGAAGCCTCTGTAATTATTCATGTTTGATTCACCTCTTCGTAGTAATATTATATCGACTGAAATAACATGTGATAACCGGTTATATAAATCGAAGTACTGGCATAGGATGCTGTGGTTATCATTAATTCTTAGAAGGTACATTGTTATGAAGCAAGTCAGAATCATGTTGTATAGTAAAAGAAAAATTAAAAGAAACCTTTTAATAATATCAGGCTCCTTCCTCGGTATCTATCTTCTGATGTCCTTATATTTTTCAAGCCATTTCCTTTTTCATACTGAAATAAACGGTATCAATGTATCCTTGAGGGCTCACCGGGATCTGTCAAATATCATAAATGATTATATTAAGAAGTATGAGCTGCTTTTAATTGAACGAAATGAATCAACTGAAGTAATCACCGGTCAGGATATCAAAATGAGTCATCACAAGACCAATTCCCTGTCCCGGGTTTATCGCATGCAAAACCCATTTACATGGATCAGCTCATTATGTAGAAGCAGAAGGTATTATATTGATGACCTGTATGATTATGACGATACTCTGTTAGGTAACAAGATTAACAGCTTAAGATGCCTAAACGAACAGATTGAAGAACCCCGTAATGTGGATTTCAAATACATGGAGGGCTCCTATATAATCGTACCGGAGAGGTACGGTAATAAAATCAACAGAGTACGCTTTGAAAAAATAATCATTCAATACATAGCCGAGGGAAGACGTACCTTAGACTTAAACTTCATGTCTTGTTACGAGAACCCAAAGTATACCGTAAGCTCGAAAAAAACCACAAATACAATCAATCGGTTAAATAAATATGTATCAACTAAAATAACCTATCAATTTGGAACTGTTACTGAGCAATTAGATGGAGCCACCATTCATCAATGGCTAAGTGTCAATGATGAGTTAGAGGTTGAGATCAGTAACAAAGAGGTTGCAGCTTATATCAAAGAATTGAGCAAAAAATACGACACTGTTGGGATTATCAGAGAATTTCAATCGTCAACCGGTAAGAAGGTTGAATTGCAGGGTGGACTTTATGGTTGGAAAATTGACCGTGATGCTGAAACAAAGGCATTAGTCAGTCATATAAGAAAAGAACATGTCATGACAAAAGAGCCGGCCTATTTACAAAAGGCTTTTTCCAGAGAAGGCAACGAAATAGGGAATACCTATGTAGAAATCAATATCACCAAGCAGAGATTATGGTTCTATAAGGACGGAAAAATGTTAGTCCAGGGAGCTGTAGTTACCGGGAATCCAAACAGAGGCAATGCTACCGTTCTTGGCGTCTTCATGGTTAATTACAAGCAAAAGGAAGCAACTTTAAAGGGTCCTGGATACGAAGCTAAGGTCACCTATTGGATGCCCTTTTTCGGCAACATAGGTTTACATGATGCCTCCTGGAGATACCGTTTTGGCGGAGAGATCTATTTAAGAAACGGAACCCATGGATGTGTAAATGCCCCTTTATATTTGGCAAGGACTGTTTTTGAGAATATTGAGGAAGGAACTCCTGTGATCATTTACAAGGAGTAGCTTCGTATTGCTCATTATAGTTGTAAAGGTATATAAATATCCAATGTACTCTCTTGATTATTCTTAAGTGAGTATATTTCAATCGTATCCGCTTCTGCCAATTTAATTCCTGATAAGGGCAGCCACCTGCCATAGATATTTTCATAGGTTGCTTTTAGTTCACTCATCTTTCCCTTGTGAGTAAATACAGCATATTTTGAGAGAGGGATCGTCTTCGTTATCATACCCTCCGGAATATGAGTAAAGTCTGCAACCTCTACTCCGGCTAAGTATTCAAATTCGCTTTCATCCGTGATGTCCGGCATGTATTCACAGATCCCCAAGATATCTTCCTTCGTCATGGTATTTGCTATCTCACATTTTCTAGTACTAAAATCATCCCAAAGACTTCGTATTGACGCACTCCCGGGCTTGACGGTCTTCTTCATTCCTACTATCTTAAATTCCTTTTCAAGAACGATTTTAGGGATTAACACATCCCCTATATGATCCATTAATTTCTGGTATGCATTGATTTTTTCATATAATACAATACTACTTTTTATTTTTCTATATCTTCCCGGAGTAATATGAAACAACTTCGTGAAGGCCCTGGTGAATACCTCCTGCGAATTAAATCCATAATCGATCGCAATTTCTATTAGACGTTTTTTCGTAACCGCCAATTCGATCGCTGCATTGCTCAATTTTCTCTTTATGATGTATTCTTTAATGGCTTCTCCCATCAAAGCCTGAAAGATACGATAAAAATGAGTAGTCGAATACCCTGATTGCTGAACCACCCTATTGATATCGATATCCTCTTTGATATTATCTTCAATATAATCAATTGATTTCTGAATATTTTCGCAGTAATTCATCTACATAAACCTCCAACATGGTAAGTCCTGATTCTCCTATGCATATCCACATCTATTATACACCCATTTATAGGATTGAGTTTTGATGTCTTTTACCATTTTTTGAAGGACCTTTCATATCAACTTGGTAAAGAACATCAAAAAAACAGTTCCTGTTTTATGTATACTTCATTCATCAATTATTCGGAGGTAATCTATGGATCATAAGGTAATGGAGTTTAAGCATTGTGTCGTAGAAGGCTCCCCGTATGAAGCGGGAAGGCAGCTCGGTGAAATGTTCAAGCAGGATAAGGAATTCATTCAGTTTATGTCAGAGCCTTTTGTTGGCAATAAGCTCACAGAACAACAGCTGTCAAAGGTGTATAGACTATTTGATGAGTTGAGCCCGGGACTGAATGAAGAAATGAAGGGCTTTGCTGATGCTGTAAAAGTAAATGTAAAGGATGTGGTATATTATTTTGTCTATTTACAAAATGTCTCCTGTACTTGCAGTCATATATCATTAACCCCGCAGGTAACTGATAACGGTCATTCCTATCTGGGCAGGAATTATGACTTTGGTTGGTATGATAAACCGATGTTGATAGAAACTCATATTAAAGGACAGTATAAGCAAATAGGCTTCGGTTGTCAAATCTTTGGCCGTTTTGATGGAATGAATGAACACGGACTTTGTGTTACTACATCTGCCGGTGTGATCAATCCCGATTATAGAGAAGAAGGCTTTGTTTTTCCATTCATTGTTCGCTCTATCCTAAACCGATGCCAGACCATAAAAGAAGCAGTTACTTACATAGATGCTTTAAAAATAGCAGACTACAGAAATTTTATGATATCCGATCGTTTTGGTGATTCTGTATTAATCGAAACCGCCGCTTCAAAAAAAGCAACCAAATTTGCAGGGAAAGCGAAGGTTGAAAAATACTTATTTTCAACCAATCACTATACTATTCCTTATATGAAGATGCTTGGATTCCCTGTAACGAAGCACTCCATCACAAGATATGATGCTATTAAATCCTGGATAGAAGCTTCATTACCAAAGGTAACAAAGGAAGAACTCAAAAAGATATTGTCAGCAAAGATCCCGGATGGTATCTGCTGTCATCATTATGCAGATGGCATGGGAACCTTATGGTCGTTAGTATTTGATCCAATGGATACATCCGCCGAAATATGCTTTGGTTCGCCTAACGTGAATCCCTGGAGAACCTTTCGCCTGAATGGAGCTGTAGGAGCTAAAGTTTATTCCTCTGTGTTACCAAATGAACCTGCAGAAAACGGATTTTGGGACATTTTTCATTAACACTATTGACATAGTAAAAAGATTCTGTTAAGATTTATCTACCAACCGTTTGGTTTATACTTCTCTTTTGGAGGCTATTATATGGGTCAAGGTATCATTACTAGGGAAAGAATCTTTCAAGCCGCATTAAAGATCTTTGCTGTACATGGATTTGAAGGTGCACGTATGGATAAGATCGCTGCTGAAGTTGGTATTAATAAAGCCTCTCTTTACTTTCATTTTAAGAGTAAGGAAGAAATCTTTCGGGAGCTGTTTCATGATATTATACAAAAATACACGGATAAGATGAAAGCGATCGTAACGGGATACAAGGATTTATCATGCAAAGAGCGACTAAAAGCTATTTATAAAGAATATCTGGAATATAATCTGGATAATCCGGAAATGGATTTCTGGAACCGGATCTATTACTTACCACCTTCTAATCTAAGAGAAGAAATTATTGCAATAACTTCAGAAAGTAAGAAAGAATTCGTCGCTGATCTGACCGAAATCATGGAGAATGGCATAAAGCATAAGGAACTTCGACCAATGGATCCAAGTCATATGGCAAATACTTATTATTATATATTAACCTGTATCGATTTATCGTCAGGACTAATGGACATGGAGCAGGCTCTCCTGGATATGGATAACAGCTTTGAGGTTTTATGGAACGGGATAAAAGGTATGTAAATACCTTTTATTTTAAACTTAATATTCTACCAAATGGTAGGTAGTTAACAATATTATTTATTAAGGAGGATTTATTATGGAACAAAGACTTTTAGGGAGATCAGGGATTAAAGTAAGCCCTATGGGATTGGGCAGTTGGGCAATCGGCGGTCAATTTTACTTGGACGGTAAAATCGATGGTTACGGCGAGACTGATGATACTGTGTCAATAGCAGCAATCCAAACTGCACTGGATTTAGGAATTAATTTTATTGATACCTCAGACGCCTATGGTATCGGGCATAGCGAACAGCTGGTCGGAGAAGCTATCAAGGGCCGCAGATCTCAAGTCGTACTCGCCACCAAGTTTGGTTACCTCGGTAATGAAGCAACAAAGACTCTGCAGGGCTACAATATAACTCCGGCCTATATAGAGAGGGCCTGCGAGGCTTCCCTGAGACGTCTTCAGACTGACTATATCGACCTCTATCAGCTTCATGTATGGGAAATCGGACTCTCAGAAATTGAGTCCGTAATCCAAACCTTGGATAACCTTGTTTCCAAAGGAAAAATCAGAACCTATGGCTGGAGTACAGATCTGACAGGCGGTGCAAAATTATTTGCAGAGCAGCAATACTGTAGTGCCATCCAGCATGAGTTGAATATTCTTGGGGGTAATGAGAAGATTCTTAAGCTATGCGAGGAGAAAGGACTTGCCAGCATCAATCGTAGTCCCTTAGCGATGGGCTTCTTAAGTGGTAAGTTTAAGAAAGATACTGTTATAGGTAAAGAAGATGTCCGCGGAGCCGGTCATGCTTGGACTGAAGCCGTATTCAAGGATGGCAAACCAAATTCCGTAGCTCTCGATAAACTGGATGCAATCCGTGATATCTTAACGAGCGGAGGAAGGACTCTGGTTCAGGGCTCCCTCGCTTATCTTTGGGCAAAGAGTGAGGTTACCATCCCGATTCCGGGCTTCAAAAACATAGAACAGATTAAGGAAAATGCTAAATCCATAGAATTTGGCCCTCTGACACAAGAGCAGCTAATGGAAATCGATAAGATCCTAAAGAGTATTAATTAATTTCTTAAATATAAACAACAATCCCCCTACATTTAGTAAAACCCCCGTTGCTATAGAGTAACGGGGGTTTCTTGATGTGCCTTGTTCGTAATTATTGAAGATTTTTTCCTTCTATCTCGTTACAAATATTAGTAAATCTCTCGAAAAGGAGCTTATTTTATGGATAATAGAATCATCCTCAAAAAAATTACTTTCATCGCTTTACTGGAAATTATGATGATCATCCTAATGTTCGCAATCATGTTTTTCCTGAAGGTGTTTGGCATCCAAGGCGGAATCATTTCAAGATTAATACCCTTTCTTTCAATTTTAATATGCCTTAGTTTTTCCTTCTTTGCTATCGATAAGAACCGTTTGAATTGGAGAATAAATAATCAAAATATTTTAATTTCATTATTATTTTTCGTAATCGCTATAATACCGGCTGTATTTGACCAGTGTTTCCTTCAAAACCTCATGGGAGGAAATATAAACTTTGGCTGGTTGGGATATTATTCTCTGGTAGCTGTAGCAGAAGAACTTTTCTTTCGTGCTTATATCAGATTCAAGCTACATAGTCTGAATAAGAAATATTGGATTATCATTTCGGCAACTGCTTTTTCAGCCATTCACTTTATTAGCAGTGAACAGCTTTCGATCACTTTCTTCCTTCTGATATTCCTGTATGGAGTCATATTTGCCATAACCTATGAGATGATAGATAGCATTCTGCCATTGATCGTATTTCATATGGTTTGGAACTTCATGGCAGACAATTCAGAAAACTACAGTAATATGTTAATCGTATTTGGAATCTGGACTGTAATGATACTTGTTTCCATAGTAATCCGTTATGCGAAGAAACAGTATAAAAGATCAAGACCCCCGTTACCAAAGAGTAACGGAGGGTCTTGTGCGTAACTGAGACAGAAATGATCCCCACAGGTTGGATATACCATGTAGCAGTATTAATTTTTCTTATCTATTACCTTATATGGTCTCATCATCTCATTATCCTCGTGGTCTAAGATATGGCAATGCCATACATAGCCGGGGCCGGCTTCCGGATTGAACGGGTATAAGTTTTCACCGGGTTTTACACAACCCGTCGGTACATCTTGAGGAGCAAAACGCACTCTTATCCGTGTTACCTGGCCGGGATTCATTTGTATGGTATCCTTCCAACCAACTTCATTTTCACTTGGATCGATCGGATTACCAACTAGAAATGGCTCAACCGGAACGGTTATCGTAGGATGATTCAGTGGTGGCATCCCATTTAGTGCTTCCCACTCATTCTGATATGCGATGGTATCGATATCCTGCCGGTTTAGGATTTGGAATTGTACCAGATGCAGGTGTATCGGGTGTGTATCCGCTGTTAAATTCACAATCGTCCACTCTTCTGTAGACCCGACTTTCGGCAACTCAGATATCGGAGCTGACCATTTTTGGCCATTCAGGAGTACTTCGGTCGGACCATTCGGCCCCATTACTTCATTCAAGGTAAGAATTCTCTCCGGTGCATTCGGAATCAAATCAGGTAAACAGTTCAGTCGTACAGGTAGCTTTGGTGGTTTGATCGGCTTCGGAGCATTCTCCGGAACTCTAAAGCGCATAATTTGCCCCACTGTATTCGGGTCCGGATCCTCACCGCCAGGGAAAGGTGCTTTGGCATCATTTTGAAGAATGATTGATGTTCCGGGTGCAATATCCGAGAAATCGATGAGAATATCTGCCCGTTCAGCAGGTGCTAATAATAGGGACGTTAACGTAACAGGCTTAGGCAGAAATCCACCATCTGTACCAATTTGAATAAACTCCATACCATTTGACAGCTTCAGGTTATAAAACCTGGCATTCGATCCATTCAAAACCCTAAATCTGTATTGATGCCTGTCTACATCCAGATTTGGCCACACCTTGCCATTCACCATAATGGTATCTCCAAAGAATTCAGGCACCCAATAAGGATGAATATCCTGATTTACTCCGACTTGATTGAATAATAATGAGCCATCTGTGTTAAACATTCTATCCTGTATTACAATAGGAATTTCATATTTGCCTCTTGGTAATTTTAATTCACTTTCAGGACATAAGCAGTGATTTCTTCCTTTTTTACCCTCCCGCAGCAGATAGAATCCGGCCAGTCCTGCATAAACATTGAGTCTTGTAATACCCAGAGCATGGTCATGATACCAAAGAGTAGTAGGCTCCTGCTGATTGGGATAGGTATAAAGGGAGGTCGTATAGGCGGGTCCGAATATATTGTTATAGGTAAACCAAGCATCGGGATTACCATCAGAAGCAGAGGGTACTTCCCCACCATGCAAATGTGTTACGATCGGAACCGGTTTCTGGGCCTTCTTAAATCCAGGTGGAAAGGGTGGCCAAGGCTTGGGTGGATCCATGGAAATATTATTTGGATTTGCCCAGTGTATGGTAGGGTCAACAGCAAAGAGATGTTTTCCCTTCAATCGGTTTATCCATTTTACTTTTACAGGTATCCCGCGAATCGCCTCAAATGTGGCTCCCGGTGAACTTCTGAAATATTTGATTCTTCCACTCTTCGGATCCTTGATCAGGCCACCATAACCCCAAACCTTTGTCTTCGGTAATCCCTCAGGGAGTATCTGTTGTTCAAATTCACTGATGTCGATATAGTAGAGATGTTGTTCTTTACAGACGACTTTCTTTTTCCTCTGAACGTGTTTCTTTAAGGTGAAGGGTACATAAACCGGTGGAATTACCAGCTGATTCACGTACTTTTCTATTGTGGCAGGGTCTAGTTTGGTTGTTGGCTGTCCAGACATCTTTTCTGTTTTTTTCGTTTGTATTTTATCCTTAATACTACGCATGTTCCTTTTAGTACTAAAATACAATTTATAACTACTTAGATTCATAGCTGAACCTCCTTAATCATCTTGATAGAATATCATATGATTTTTCGCCAGAAAGGTTCAAGATCAGACGTTTTTCGATTATTCCCCTAATTCCTCACAATACTTCACGTAATTCTCAAGATACTCTTCATGCTTACGTTCTTCCTGCTTCAGTTGATCATTCATTTCGCCCAGCTTAACATAATCACAGGCGTTTTCCGGATCTTCCATCAAGGCTTTTATTCTGCCGATCTCTCGTTCTGTCTCTTCTAACAGAAGCTCCAGCTTTCTTATCTCCTGCTCCTTTCTGCTCTGAGCCTTTCTATCCGGCTTCTTTCCGGTCGGAACAGCTTTGGGAGCGTTTGTCTGAACTGCTGGCGAAGTGGGTTCTTCCTCCACCGCCTGGGTGAGCCTTCTTTCTATATATTTCTGATAACCAAAAGGATAATAATTTGCCTGCCCATTTTCAAATATCAGCAGCGAATCTGCAATTTTTTGCACGAAATACCGGTCATGGGATACGAATAAGACTGTGCCTTCATAATTCATGAGCATGGTCTCCAGTCCCTCTTTTCCCACGATGTCCATGTGATTGGTCGGCTCATCCAGGATAAGAAGATTGGGTCTCTTCTTTAGAATTTTTGCAAGGCTCAGTCGAACCTTTTCCCCTCCTGACAACTGACATACCTTTTTATATACCGTATCCTGAGTAAACATAAAGCATCCAAGAGCGGAGCGTGCCTCTGAAATAAGCATATCAGGGAATGCCTCGCAAAAATTCTCCAACACAGTCCTGTCCTTCTCATTCTGAGCAAGTTGTTGGTCAAAATAGCCCGGATCAATTTGAAATCCGTAGGAAAATGTTCCATCCAGCTGAGGAACCTGTCTTACCAGTGTTTTAAGAAGCGTCGATTTCCCGATCCCATTTTCACCGATCACTGCCAGTCTCTGCCCTTTCTTCAGTTCAAAGCTTACCTCACAGAGGGGCTTATCATAGCCAATCACAAGCTTGTTAACTTTTAGAACTGTCTCTCCACCTGCTCTTAGTGGCTTAAACTCTGCATGAAAAGACTTTAGGTCATACTTATCCGGTGCTGCAACAAGGTCCATGTGTTCTATCTGCTTTAGTTTGGATTTGGTCATAGCTACCTTGGTTGGATGATGCTTATACTTTTCAATTAGTGTCGTGAGCCTTGCGATTTCCTTCTGCTGCAATTGATAATCCTTTTGCTGTTTATCCCAATTTAATCGTTTCTGCCTTACAAATGTTGAATAATTTCCTTGATACCTGGTCATCTTCCTATATTCTATTTCATAGGTAACATCCGCTATCCTATCTAAAAACAATCGATCATGGGAAATAATCACCGCTGCCTTGGGATACTTCTTCAGATATTCCTCAAGCCATTCAATGGTGGGCAGATCAAGATGATTGGTGGGTTCATCCAGCAGCAATACATCAGGCTTACTAAGGAGTAGTCGAATGAACGCAAACTTCGTTCTCTGCCCTCCGGAAAAGCTGTTGATCGGTCTCTTCAGATCCGTAAGCGCAAATCCAAACTTGGTTACAAGGGTATTCATTTCAGATTGATAAGTATATCCCCCCAAGAACTCGAACTGCTCCAATAATTTGGAGTAGCTCTCCAATACTTCCTTGGAGTGATCTGTTTCCATCCGGATACAGAGCTGTTCCAGTCTCTCCTTCTTTTCAAGTAATACAGAAAAAGCTTTCATTAGCTCCTCTTCTGCTGAAATATTTTCATTCTCAAAGCTGATCTGTTGTAAGAACCCAATGGTTGCATTGGGTGCCTTACTGATCCAGCTTTCTTCATCACTGTCCGGGTTATCTAACGAAAGCATCCCGGCAATCAGCTTGAACAAGGTGGTCTTCCCACATCCATTTCTTCCGACAACAGCGATTTTCTCCGTATTTCTGATTTCAAAATTAATATGATCCAATATCGTATCTGCTGCATATTTCACAAGCCCGTTATTGATTTGATAAATCATCGGTACACCATTCCTTTCCTATAAACCCTCATTCTTCTGGTTCAAACTTTATATTTCATTGAACACTTAAAATGTCTTTTTGCTCATCGAATGCATTTTCCTATGAATCAATAAACTGCCGGATCAGGTTCAGCAGCAGCAAACCTGTCCGGCAGTCGTTCGTCTTCTTATGGATTCATAAGATTACATAACTCATATATATCAACATCGCAGATATTTATGAAGCATATAAAAAACTGCAGACAGGCCAATGCTGCTGCAGTTATAGTATAATGAATCAATCCTGATCACGATTTCTTAACTAGGACACCAAAATAAGTAACACGAAATAATCCTCATGAAAAATCAAGAGAATTCTCGAAAATTATTTGGCATCAACTATTTTAAGAAATGCAACCTCCGAGCAAAGCATAGCCGACTTTGTTTAATTGTGGTCTTTGCGCGGAGATAAGTTTCACAGCAAAAAATTTCTTTGTTGGTTTCACAGGATTATTCCTTTCTGACTTATTTTTGTTTATTATAACACATATTCCAATATATGCAAACAGATTGTAAAAACTACTCAGGGAAAATTATGATTCCAACGGTCTCATCAACGGGAACATAATCATATTCTTGATATTATCCTGGCCCGTGAGCACCTGGAGCACTCTGTCCACTCCCATGCCCCAGCCTGAAATCGGTGGCATTCCATATTCCATTGCCGTGATATAATCATGATCCATAATCATTGCCTCTTCATCGCCGCCGGCTCTAAATCTCGCCTGCTCCATTAATCTGTTCTTCTGTTCCACAGGGTCAACCAGTTCCGAATACGCATTGATGATCTCTGCTCCGTTGATGATCAGCTGGAAGCGGTCAACCACCTCAGAATTCTCATCGTTTGCGCGGGCAAGTGGAGATAAGGATATCGGGTGTTCAATCAGGAAGGTTGGATCGATGACTGCAGGACGACTGACCTTCTTATATAATTGATCAATCAGGTTTCCCCTTCCCAGCTTATGAAGCTCTGTCTCTGCCTCAATCTTGATTTCCCTGCGCTCTATCTCCGCAAGCAGTGTCTCCGCCGTAGGATACAAATTAATGTCAATTCCGCAGTCCCGCATAATCAGATCCCGAAATGTCACAACGGGCCATTCTCCGGAGAAATCGATCACCCTGTCTCCGATGGTGATCTGTGCCTTCCCAAATATTCCGGTTATGACCTCTGTTAACATCTTCTGCAAAAACACCATATTATCCCGATAATTATAGTAAGCACAGTATCCTTCAATCATGGTGAAATCCTGCAAATGGCTTGTATCCATTCCTTCGTTGCGAAAACATCTGGCAAATTCAAACACCTTTGTAAAGCCTCCGACAATCGCTCTTTTCAGATAGGTTTCCGGAGCAATCCGTAAATACACATCCATATCCAGAGCATTATGATGAGAGATAAATGGTCTTGCTAAGGCACCGGATGGATGATCGATCAAGACAGGCGTCTCTATTTCCATATATCCGTTATCCTCCAGGAATCTCCTGATCTCCTTCATAAAGCTGTACTTCAACAGGAAGCGTTCTCTTGTCTCACTGTTCATAATCAGATCCAAATATCTCTGCCGATAACAGCTGTCCGTATTCGTTATTCCGTGAAATTTCTCGGGAAGTGTCCTCAATGCTTTTCCCAGAAAATATATCTTTTCCGCTCTTAGGGTTTTCTCTCCTGTCTGTGTTGTAAAGATGTCCCCGTCGGCTCCGATGAAATCTCCGATATCAAAAGCCTTTTTAAAGAATTCATATTCCTCATCCCCAACCAAATCCTTCTTCACTGCAATTTGAACCTTTCCGTTTACATCGGCTACAGTGATAAAGGACAGCTTTCCCATCTTCCGCATCAGAATGATACGACCTGCTGCTCTCACTCCGGTAGTACCATCCTCAAGAGCAATGATATCCTTTAAATCATGTGTCCTTTCAAACCGCTCCGGATAAGGATTTGTGTGTTCCCTGACAAGCTCCAGCTTGCTCAACCTTACTTCATCCAACAAATTCTCGTTCATAGAATTCTCCCTTCTTATAATACAAACTTCATGCAAACCTACTTAAGTTGCACTACACTTGAGTAATTGTTAGGGCGGCTTCTTGCATCTAGGACATAAAAAGAACCGCCCTTAATGAAAAGGACGGTTATAATCACCGTGTTACCACCTTTTTTCATCTGTATCTCACGATACAGACCTCAGCAAGTACGGATCAATATACCGCTTGCTTAAAACAGACAACAAGTACGGATATTCATCGATACTCTTACGCTGTAATGGGCGTTCCCATCGTAGTCTCAGCCTTATGGCAGTCGGTACGCGGCTCCAAGTCTTTATTCAATATCCTCCATCGTATCTCATTCCACCAACCGAGACTCTCTGTAACGTTTCCGATATCTACTTTCTCTCTTCTTTGCCTTTCGTTATGAATAGTGAGATTTTAACAAATAATTCATTATTTGTCAATTTTATTCTTTTATCAATTCTATCGCATTTATTCTTCTAATTTTTCCTGACATAAGCACTGCTAAGGCAAAGGTCAACAGGGCGATGGCGGTTCCAATTACTATAACCCAGAGGACCGGTATCTGTAAGTCTGCCTTTCTTATTCCAAGATAATAAAAACATACGAGCCAGGTCTGTTTGATCAGAAGCTTCCCGATGATCCCTCCGGTGGCAGCACCAATCATGGCGGATGGCAGGATACTATATGCCTGCTGAAGGATTAATTGTCTGTTGGAATAACCAACTGCTTTCATAATGCCAAGCTCCTGGCGCCTGTTGAATATCATAGTCTTAAGAAGCATATATAAAACTATTGTGATGATAAAAACAACGATAATAGTAATAATACCAACCATCATACTATTCAACGTGGCGAAGCCTCCAAAGACCTGCTCCAACAGTTTATCATAATCCAGGAAGGAGTTAATCAGACCTTCCTGGCTTTTCTGAATATCCTTCAGAAATTCATCTGATTTTATATCGTCCTGCAGATAGATGAACAGAGTGGTCGGTTCAAAATCTTTGTTTAATCGGGAGAAGCCGTCCTTTGTCATCTCGCAAGCTATGCCACTATAATCGATCGCCTGAATCAATCCGACAATCAGATAGGAACAGCTTTCCTCCTGATAACTTAGGGTAATCTCATCTCCGATGCCGAGTCCTTGTTGCTCTGACATACCGTTTCCAATCGCGATTTCATTATCATGAATAGGATTTCTTCCGGCATAGCAGAGATTATTGTCTAGCTTATCATATTCATCAACAACAAAAATATCAATATTCTCTCCATTTAATTTCACACTGGCTTTTTCATAATAGATGACCTTCTGAACCCTTTCATCTGTGGACACGCTGTTGCGGATATGCTCCGATGCCTCATGTGAATTGGCAGTTAAGCTGACAGATGGATTTTCTTCACTGAAGGCATTGATAAAGTTTTCGCCCTTCACAACAGTATTGTACAGACCGCTTCCTGCAAAAACCCCTATGTAGGTCATCAGTAATAGGATGAAAGTAAGAAAGATATTCTGCTTATAATAATGGCAGAAATTTTTTAACGCCATTCCCAGCTGGATATTACAATTCAGCTTCTGCAAGGGAAAGAAATTCCTCTTAAAACTATGATGCCTGATGCCGCTGCGTAATGCCACAACCGGGTGGAGCTTCTTAATTCTTCTGGCGGATAGGAATGAAGTGAAGCCAACTAATGCGATGATCGATGAAACCACAAGGATACCTGATGGTAAGTCAAAACCCACTTCAAAGATTAATCCGGTAAGCTTTTCAAAGACCATATTCATGTAGGGCAGAATAGGATAAGATAAGCCTATCCCTAATACCACAGAAAATGCAGTTAATAGAAGGTAAGGGAACGTGATAGAAATTACCACCTGCTTTGAAGAATACCCCATCGACTTCAGGATTCCCATATTCTGCATCTCTTCATGAATATTACTCTTGATTCTGAAATTAATCAGAATCAACGTAACCAGAGTCAACAGCAAAGCAAAAAATACGATCATAATGGCTGTTAAACTTGCCGTAAAGGTTCGAAAGTGCATGCTTTTTTCAAAATATCCGTCCCTGATCACTGATTGATGTGTCAGATATCCGGATATCTGATCCATAAACTGCGTATGAAGCTTTTTACTAGTCGTTCTGTCTTCTATGGCTAAGGATAAGGTAAAGGCCTTCTCTGTGTCAGCTATTCCGGAATACAGCGTTTCAAATTCCTTCTGGGGCAGATAGACAGCCAAATTGCCGCAACTGTTATTGCCATACATCATGTCCTCTACAAAGCCGGCTATCGTGAAGGTATAGGTCCTTCCGTTGCTTTCGTAGATATACTTATCTCCAATATCACAGCCGTTAGCCTTAATCCAATAGGATACATATGCCGGATGACTGACACTGTCCATATCAAGTGTTTCACCAATCGGTTCTAATCGGTTGAAGGAGTGCTCCTCATCCAGGTCAAAGAAAATATGTGGGAGTGAACTGCCGCCATCACCGTAGGTGGCTTCTCCTGACATCATGATGCTTCTTCTGGTCTCCATCTTACTGACACCATTCATTCCCTGCGCAATATCAACAGCTTGCTCTGACAGCTCCAAATCATTCATGGTAAAGAACAAATC
This sequence comes from Bacillota bacterium, assembly GCA_023436065.1. GTDB lineage: Bacteria > Bacillota > Clostridia > Lachnospirales > Lachnospiraceae > Mobilitalea. Next base: position 72,338 of record JAEZKU010000030.1, on the reverse strand, counting down.
AGCACAGTGATACTGAGCAAGCTTCTCAATATAATTTTTCTTGTTATTCAGCAATGTGACAAGACCGATATTCAACAAACCTGAAGCCAAAACTACCACCAACAGAAAGGAGATAAACTGGCCTTTGTATTTTCGTATATTATGTGAGGTCAATACGATGTACTTCTTCATCCTACCACCCCATTTCCTTCAGAAATGCATCCAGCTTCTGTCTCCGGTCAGAATTCCCTCCCTGTTCCTGATAATCACCCGGTCTGCATTCACCAAAAATAATGCCATCCTTGATATAGATAATTCTGTTTCCCCGCAAGGCAGTCTTGATATCATGTGTAACCAAAATAATGCTCTGTCCCTCCCTGTTGAACTCGGACAGGACATCCAGAACTGCATCTGCATTGCTGGAGTTCAGGGCTCCGGTGGGCTCATCTGCAAATAAGATATCAGGTTGATTAATCAAACCCCTTACGATTGCAACCCTCTGTTGCTCTCCTCCCGACAGCTGTGAAGGAAATTTACGGTACAATTCCTCCGATATATTTACCTTGGCAAATAGCTCCTTTGCTCTCTCAACAACCCTCTTTCGATTATTGTCCTTAAGAAGTCCGCAGGCAAGCACATTATCCATGACACTCATCTTATCAATGAGGTAAATCTGTTGGAATACAAACCCACAGCTCTCTTTGCGGAATGCGGCAAGTCTATCATCTGAAAGATTGGATATGTTTGTGTTCTTATAAATTATTTCACCGAGTGACGGTTTATCCATTCCGGACAAAGAATAAAGCAATGTTGATTTTCCTGCACCCGAAGGTCCCATAATAATTGTAAAATCCTGATCAAATATCTCCAGGTCCAGGTTTTTCAGAATATGCTGCTGCACTCCTCCATTGGAATAGGTCTTGCAGAGCTTTCTGGTCGTAAGTATACTATTCATAATATCCTCCATTTTCTTTCGCTGCTATCCACTGTGTGATGCTCACCCTGGCAGCCGCATCTGTTTATCGTAGCTTAAGCTTACTGGATATCAGAATTTTTTTCTTTGTCTGTTTCTTGTAAAATTCTTATTTATTTCTTAATTTCTCTTCCCATATGATAAACTGCACAGCCTTTCTCAAATGACCCTCAAAGATGATTATCATACTATGCGAAAGGAAAGGATGACCGAAAAACCATCCCTGCAATCCTCCAGTTCAAGGCTTCCTCCCATCTTCTCCATAAAATAATCCGATACATATAATCCGATTCCCGTGCCACTCTTTCCTTCACTGTTCTTTCCCCGATAAAATTTTTTCTTCAATAAAGGCAATTCTTCCGGATCGATACCGGTCCCCCAATCCCTTAGCCGGATACACAGCCTGTCATGATCAATCCATGAGTCAACAGCAATCGGAGTTCCGGCATATTTATAGGAGTTACTGAGAATATTATCAAAGACCTGTTGAATTCGTAGGGGATCGCAGTAAATCAGGCAGGCCTCCAATGTGAATTCCATGATTTTATGTTCATAATCAGCTGTCAGAATAATCTGATGCAGATTAGTACTGGCAAATTCTTCTCCCTTCACCTTCAGCTCCTGCAATTCCTCCAAAGCGGAATGGAACAAATTATTCACTAGCACTTCTATCTGCTCAGCCTTTCCATGTATGTTACCCAGCTTCTGCTTCACAGCCTCCTCAGCAACTGTCACTGTCAACAGTTCGGAGATTGTCATTATGGAAGCTAATGGTGTTTTGATATCATGGCTAAGCGAAGCAACCAACTCCTTTTTGCTCTGACTGGCTCTTCTCTCGCTCTCTCTGGCTTCCTTCAGCTGTTCACGCATGAGGTCAAAGCTTTCAGTAAATGCTCCGAATATGTTATCCTCATCCATTCGAAGTGAAAGGTCAAGATTACCGGCTGCTATATTCCCCGCAAAATCCTTCAGTCTGCGAAAAGGTCTGAGTACTCTGCGTTCCAGATACAGATAAGATGTCAGCATCGCAAGAACACAGACAACTATTATGATAAACAGGATGAAAGTAAGTATTTTCTTGATCTGATTAAAACGGTATGCATTGTTATAGTATAAGACAGGTGTACCATTGACATACTCAAGCTCCAGTCGGTATTCCTCCATCTTCTGCTTCACCTCCGGGGAATCGGCCCCCGTTTCTTCAACTGTTTTCAGAAGATCATTGGTATTAACCTTATCAACCTTTCCCGGCTCCAGACTCCAGAGTGTCAAAAGGGAAGGTACCAGTATAATCAGGAATACAACAAGCGTTAATAAAATTGTCTTTTTAATCTTCATAGCAGTAACCTCGTCCCCATACCGTTTTAATATGGACCGGCTCATTCGGATCATCCTCTATCTTCTCACGCAGATGTCTGATATGTACATTTAAGGTACTGTCCCCTGTAATGGCATCCTCCCAGACGTGCGCAAACAGCTCCTCCTTAGGAATAATTCGTCCTTTGTTCTGAAGCAGATAGGACAAAAGCTTGAATTCCATTGCCTTCATACTGACTTCTCTATCCCGGACATAGACCTTTCCGGTGACCTCATCAAGATAGATCTGATCAGAATTGCGAATGACTTCCTCCTGAGAATCCTTGGACCCAATCCGTTTGAGGGCGATTTTCACCTTTGCGAGAAGTACGCTGAGGTTATACGGTTTCTTAATATAATCGTCCCCGCCGATGTTTAGTGCGATCAGGATATCCTCGTCGCTGGTTCTGGCGCTGATAAATAAGATAGGTATGTTCATCGTTTGTCTCAGCTGCTTACATAACTCAAAGCCCGATCTGTTGTTTAGATTAATATCCAACAGCAGCAATTCCACAGAATTTTCTTTCAGAAATTGAAGACATTCCTCATAGGACTGAACGTAAGCCGTCTTTACATCAAATAGATTAAAATATTCACTGGTACTCTCCGCAAGTACCTTCTCATCATCCACGATAAGACACTGATAATTCATCATTCCTTCTCCCTCTCTTGATCTGTCTTTTCCCTTGACTCGTCTTAATCCCTGACCCCTTCAGCATAGCATAATATTTCCTCTATTTCTATGATTAATTTAACAGGCTGCTCTGCTATTTTGACCCTTTACGCTTAACCTCGATATTTATAAAAAAAAGTTCTGACAGAGACCAATTCCAATTAATTGGTACTTCTGTCAGAACCTGTATGGACCGCGTATGGGTTGCCCCACGAATGCTCCTGTATTTAGATCTGTTCGCTTCTCAACTGATAAATCTGAATTTTACCGCTTTCCAAAGAAGCTTTTACATCAATGATGCGTTGATTGCTCGACCCACGGAAGGGCAGGCTGATATCCTTTAATTCCTCCACGAATTCTCCGTCCACCAGGACGTCTATCATACCTAACATTCCCTCCGTACACTCGCATCTTGCCCGGCTGTCCTTCAGCAATTCTTCATCGTACAGATAGCCGGTATAGCACCAGATGTTCTTTTTTGGATAGAGACTCCTAACTTTCTTCAGGAAAGGCAGGAGTACGCGTTGGTTTTGTCTCTCGAAGGGTTCTCCTCCCAGTAAGGACAAACCATCGATAAAGTCCTGTCCCAGCGCTGATAGAATCTCCTGCTCAGTCTTCTCTGTAAAGGGTCTTCCATAGCAGAAATCCCAGGTCTCCTCATTGAAGCAGCCCTTACAGTGATGGGTACAGCCTGATACAAACAAGGAAACTCTTACCCCTTCTCCATTCGCAATATCAAATTTCTTAATCTCTCCGTAATTCATATCAATTAAATGAATAGACTTCCTTTCTTAATAAAACTCCGGTATATAAAAACAGGAATACTGTTGTTCTTAAGCCTAAATCAATCGCCTTACAGGTGAAGTACTCTTTCACCGATTTCCTGTGTCCGTCCCTGATTCCAGAATTGAGTTCCGATATAGCCGCAGGTTCTTCGTGCAACATTCATCTTATCCTGGTTGCGGTTACCACATTTGGGGCATTCCCAGACTAGCTTACCGTCCTCGTCCTTGACGATCTTTATCTCACCGTCAAAGCCGCACTCCTGACAATAATCGCTTTTCGTATTCAGCTCGGCATACATGATATTCTCATAGATAAACTTAATCACCTGCATTACCGCAGGGATGTTGTCCTGCATATTCGGAACCTCAACATAGCTGATGGCTCCTCCTTGCGATAGAGCCTGGAACTTTGACTCAAAGGCCAGCTTTGTAAAAGCATCTATTTTTTCTGATACATGAACATGATAGCTGTTCGTAATATAGCTCTTATCAGTGATCCCTTTGATTACTCCAAAACGCTTCTGCAGGCATTTTGCAAATTTATAAGTCGTACTCTCAATCGGAGATCCGTAGATGCTGAAACCGATATTCGTCTGAACCTTCCAACGGTCACAGGCATCATTCATATATCTCATAATAGAAAGCGCAAAATCCTCTGTCTCAGCATCAGTATGAGATTTCCCTGTCATATACTTCACACATTCGTATAATCCCGCATAACCAAGTGAAATCGTAGAATAACCTCCGTAAAGCAGCTTATCTATGGTCTCTCCCTTTTGCAGACGTGCTAAGGCACCGTTCTGCCACAGGATCGGTGCGGCATCGGATAAAGTTCCCTTCAATCGGTTATGACGCTGCATCAGGGCGTGGTAACAAAGGTCAAGGCGTTCATCAAATATTTTCCAGAACTTATCCATATCTCCCCCGGAGGACAACGCGATATCGACAAGATTCAAAGTGACAACTCCCTGATTAAAGCGTCCGTAGAACTTATAATTTCCCTGCTCATCCTTCCAAGGGCTTAAGGCACTGCGGCAACCCATGACAGGGAAGCAGTTACCCTCCTTTAGCTCCATCATCTTCTTCTCAGAGATGTAATCAGGAACCAGTCTTTTCGCGGTACACTTCGCTGCCAGCTCCGTCAGATAATAGTACTCTGTATCTTCCTTGACATTATCCTCTTCCAGTACATAGATCAATTTCGGAAATGCAGGCGTTACCCAAACACCTGCTTCATTCTTCACTCCCTGCAGACGTTGTCTTAGGGTCTCCTCTATGATGATGGCCAGGTCCTTCTTCTCCTGCTCGCTCTTTGCTTCATTCAAATACATGAACACGGTCAGGAAAGGTGCCTGTCCGTTCGTAGTCATCAGCGTGATTACCTGATACTGAATTGTCTGAACACCCTTTATGATTTCCTTACGGAGCCTTTTCTCAACGATCTCTCCGATCTGTTGCTCCGTCACGGTACAGCCAAGTATCTTTAATTCTTCCTGTACCTCTACACGAATCTTCTCACGTGAAATATGTACGAAAGGAGCCAGATGCGCAAGACTGATGCTCTGACCGCCATATTGATTGCTGGCTACCTGTGCAATAATCTGGGTGGCGATATTGCAGGCTGTAGAAAAGCTATGAGGTTTTTCTATGAGTGTCTCGCTGATGACTGTGCCATTCTGAAGCATATCCTCTAAGTTGACCAGATCACAATTATGCATATGCTGGGCAAAGTAGTCCGAATCATGGAAGTGGATGATGCCCTGCTTATCGGCTTCCACGATATCCGGTGTCAGAAGAAGTCTGGTCGTGATATCTTTGCTCACCTCACCGGCCATATAATCGCGCTGGACACTGTTAACTGTCGGGTTTTTATTGGAATTTTCCTGCTTAACGTCTTCGTTGTTGCATTCAATGAGAGAAAGGATCCGATTATCTGTAGTATTGGCTTTCCGGACCAGGGATCGCTGATAACGATATCTGACATAGCTCTTTGCCAGATCGAAGGCTCCGGTTGCCATAATCTGGTCCTCTACCATATCCTGAATCTCTTCGACAGAGATTGCCCTGCTCAATTTATTGCATTTATATTCTACATATTCTGCAATATCCTTGATTTGCTCCTGATTTAGAAGCTTTTTTTCAGAAGCATCATTCGCCTTCGTTACAGCCGCAATAATCTTTTTAAGGTCAAATATTTCTTCTGATCCGTCTCTTTTAATGATCTTCATACCTTTGTTCTCCTCTTTTACTATAATCCGCATCACGTAATGGTGTCTGGAACTATAACTATAATACAAAATATAGTAATTGTCAAGAATTCAAGCACAATATCATGTATAAAAAATTCCAATGGTTCTAATTCATACCAAGCCTGCAAAAGCCCATAAAAAAGCTGCAGTATCATGTTTCCTATTACGAAACCTGATACTACAGCTCTGAAGATTTCTATTAATTAGTCAATTAATATGTTTAGTAGAAAAGTTACTATATTATTTAATCACGATTCTTCCCTGACCTGCAGGATTGGAATACTCTTCTCCTACGACACCCTTCAGATTCTCTGTCAGATATCTGATCAGGATTTCGTTATCGACAGCGATCTCATCCTTTAAGACCTTACTGTCCTTAAACATGGTATAACCGTCACCGGAGCTCTTTAAGGTGTAGTTGATACCTGCTAAGGAATATTTCTTCTTAAGATCCAGCTTCTCATACTTACCGGTCTTGCTGTTTAATACCTTTACATTCTGAACACGGTATGCTCCGCTGACAGACTGGAACATTCCGGTAGCATCTACAACTACCGAAGTAGGAATTTCAGAATTAATCTCGTAAGTCATACCGGATACCTGTAAGAAGCCCCCGCTTTCTGCCGGATAATTCTTTGCACCATGCTCAAGTGCATCTAAAATCTGCTGACCTGTTACTTCCATCACACATCCCATATTGTTGAAGGGGAATACGGACAGAAGGCTGTTATAGGTAACGTCGCCTTTGGCAATATTATCTCTGATACCGCCGCCATTCATGATGGCAACATCAGCACCAAGTACGGTACGTAAAGCATCGGCACAGAAATCACCGAGGTTCGTTTCTGCACTGCGGACTGCACGCTTCTTGGTAGTCGGATTTAAGGTTGTAAGGTCAACACCGGTCTTGCCAATTACTCTGGATATCTCTGCGGAATAGCTTTCCTTCACTTCTTCAATATAGTTTTTCACGGTATCATCTGTCTTTGTATAATCCTTTAAGGATACCAGCTGAGCAGAAATCTTACCCTTCTTCGTGATCAGAAGCTTACCGATGTTAGCAAATTTTGTACCGGTAGAGGATACAATAACATCCTTGCCATCCTTATTCTTTACAACAGTTCCTGCATAGGTGCTATGAGAATGACCATCTAACATTACATCAATTCCTGTTGTATTTGCGATTACACTGGTAGAGGTCCAATGCTTTGTAATACCGTCCGTACCGAGATGCGCAAGAGCTACAACGTAGTCTGCTCCGGCCTTTTTAGCTGCATTGACTGATTTCTGAACGCGATCATATAATGCTTTTCCGGTTGCATCTCCACTAAAACCATAGATAAATTCACCCTTCTTATTCTGGAAATAGGTAGGTGTTGAGGTTGTGATTGTTTCCGGGGTTGAAATACCTACAAAAGCCACTTTTTTGTTACCATATTTTTTCATTGTATAGGAATTAAAAACCGGTTTATTTTTTGTTAAGTCCATAAAATTACTGCTGACTACCTTGCCTTTTAATAATTTAGTCAGGAATTTCAGCTGATCGATCTGATAATCAAACTCATGATTACCCAGGGTAATGACATCATAACCAACCTTATTCATAATATCAACGATATTAGCCCCCTTGGATAAGGCTCCGATTGTAGCACCCTGTGCAAAGTCACCGCTGGAAACCAGGGTTACATAATCCGTTTTTCCCTGCATGTCCTTTTTCAAAGCGGACATGCTTGCATATCCGTCTACGGCACAGTGCGCATCATTATCATAGAGTATGACAATATCACCAAGTGATACGTCATCTGCAGGACTTACTGTCGTAGCTGTCGGTGCAGTCGTCTCTGCTGCCAAGCCAACCTGTGCAGGTGTCCAGGATACACCGAGCATTAATACGGATACGAGTACTGCTAATGTCTTCTTTGCAAACCTGTTATACCATTTCATACTGTTTCTCCTCTCAATCACTATGTAATAATAGAGTACTAAAACACTATATAATATTACCATATTGTCCAAATAATTACAATGAAACATTGTACCGATATTGTACATAACCCATTGAAAATTTCTTTCAGAGCCTGAATATCCCCACCGAGATTGCACACACTTGTAGGATACCAAAATAATATCTGTTCCTTTCCTTCAGGACATGCTACAATGAGTGCAGAAAGATCAAAACTAACACTATTTACCATTATGATAAATAAACTTATGAAAGGAATGAGCCTATGGTAATTAAGAAATCAAAGATAGCAGTAGTCGGCTGCGGGATGGTTGGTTCCTCCACAGCCTTCAGCCTTGTGACACAGGGAATATGCGATGAGATCCTGATGATTGATATAAATGAAGAAAGAGCGCTGGGGGAGGTCCTGGACCTGCGCGATACCATCAAATATCTGGATCGCAATGTCAAAATCAGAAAAGCCACCTATGCTGATTGCGGTGATGTTGATATTATCATTATTACAGCCGGAGCACCGCCGAAATCCGGTCAATCCAGATTAGATACGCTTGAAGCCAGTGCAAAGATAACCAAATCCATTGTCGAACCGGTTATGGCCAGCGGTTTTGACGGTATTTTCATCGTTGTCTCCAACCCGGTTGATATAATCGCACATTATATTTACAAGCTATCCGGTCTTCCTAAAAACCAGGTCATTGGTACCGGCACCGCCTTGGATAGCTCAAGACTCCAGAATTTCATAGCCGAGCTGGTCAATGTAGATCCCAGAAGCGTATACGCATATTCCATGGGCGAGCACGGAGATTCCCAGATGGTCCCCTGGTCTACGGTAACCATCGCAGGAAAGCCTTTCTTCGATATTATTCAGGATAACAAGGAAATGGTAGGGGAAGTGGATCTGGATGAAATCGTGAGAAAGACCACCCAGGAGGGTTGGGAAATCTTAAACAGAAAAGGAACCACCTCCTACGGTATCGCCTCTGCCTGCGTGGGTGTTATCAAGTCAATTCTATATGACGAGAATAAAATTATTCCGGTTTCTACTTTATTAGAGGGAGAATATGGTCAGTATGATGTGTTTGCGGGTGTCCCTACCATCCTTAACCGTAGCGGTGCTGCAGATGTCCTGGAGATTCACATGACTGAGGAGGAGCTAAAGAAGTTCCAAAACTCTGCCTCCGTGATCCGTGAATACTTTCAAAAGATTAAATAACCTCTCATTACTCAGAGTAAAAAGAAACTTGACTATGCTGACAAACTATCCTATGATTTGATTGGACGCTTTAGCATTATTTTACATGCTTATATGAATGATGAAATCAATCAGGGGGTATGTTCATAATGAAATGCAGAAGATATAAAGTATTATTATCCGCAGCTATCGTTCTTCTTATGCTGCTTCCATTCTCCGTTGCCCAAGGCTCAGGTAAACCGTCCTTTCAAGAGAACTCTGTCAACCTTGCTGTCGGTCAGACCTATGATTTAGTGGTTAAGCATATAACCAAGGATGCAACCGGAACCTATAGCTCCGGCAATATTGCGGTTGCCACAGTGGATCAGAAGGGACGGATCCATGGCATTGCTGAGGGGACTGCCAAGATTACTCTGACGCTTATGTCGGGTGGAAGGAAGTATACCCTAATTGCCAATGTTACGGTCTTTTCGGGTGCAAAGGCTGTTACGATAGAGAATAAGTGTGAAAAGATGTCTGTTGGGCAGACCATTGATTTAAAATACAGTATGTCTCCTGCTTCATCTAATGATAAAGTATCCTGGACCTCTGATCATGAGGCTGTTGTATCTGTTGATGCGGACGGAAAACTGTCTGCAAAGCAGCCCGGCGAAGTCCTCATCAAAGCAGTGACCTTAAGCGGTGCCAGGGATTCTTTTACTGTAATAGTAGAAGATGAAAAGACGAAGGTATATACTTCAAGGGATGTTAATTCGGTTAATAATTATCTTCTGGTTGTAAACCAAACCTTTGAGAATGTATATCTGTCTAATTCAATCGGTAATATTAACATAAAATTTGATAAGTGCACGATCAACGGTACTCTGACAGTTGAGGCCGGTGCAAAGTATAATATCGAAGTGACAGCTACTAAGGTAGCTACCATCTGCGTCGTGAATCCGGGTAATGGTCAAAAACCTTCCATTAATATGCCGAAAGCCAGTCTGTTCATCCGTAAGGGCACCGTTGTTAAGGATGTGATATTAGGAGCTGCATGTAACTTTGATACGGCAGAAGCTGATGGGATGGGCAACTTATCTATAGCACCTTGGGAAGACGGAGAATATCATATCACCATTTCCTCTTATCAAGGAGATTTACTCGTAGATTGCACCTGCAAAGCGGCAATCAGACTTGAACTTGTAAAAAGTTATATAGGTACCGCAACGATCAACCAGGCAGCAGGCAAATATTTTCATCTGACCGGGAATAGGAATTACCCTTCCACCGTAACCTTCATCAATCAAAAGTCTGATGTTTACACCATCTATGATGTGCAGATCGAGCAGGTTAATCTTGACTCCACAGTAAAGGATGTCCGAATCAAGATTGCAGCTCCTGTCATGAAATTAGTTCATTACGGTGCAAATATAGAATTTCACGTTGCCGAAGCAGCACTCCTGAGAGAAGTACTCGATGAAAAGAATAGTGCCGGCAAATATGGCACATATAACCTCTATGATGACAAAAATGCTGCGATTGCTTTTTCTGTGAAAGCAGGAAACAGGGAATTAGAGGGTATGTGCATTCAAGATCTGGTTAAGCTCTTTACAGAATGGAAGAATACATCAAAGCCCTTTACCATACCTCACCTAAAGGATGCCGTTCTCACCTGTACTGCAAAAAACACATATCGGTTTGATCTTAGCGGTGATAAATTAACTATGGGCTTTTATCCGGACAAAGAATATATCAAGCTGTACGGCAATGAAAACTTAAAGCTTACTCGTATTACGATTGCGAAATAACATCGTAATCCTTGATCAATAAAATACCCCTGTCGGGCGAAAGTACACCTATGATTAGACTTATCTAACCTAAGGGAACATTTCTCTTCCGTCAGGGGTATTTATATGTCAGCAAATCTCGAATAAAACAAAGGTATTATACTGCCTTACTCCTTAAAAGCTCTTTACATCTCTTCGACTTAATGAAATACAGATACCATGCAACAGTAAATACCGCTATATAGGCTAATGGTAATAGCAATTCCCAGGACAGCATTTCTCCGAAGGTTTCATACTGTGTGGTTCCGATTCCGATCAAACTATCATAGTCTGCAATTGAGAAAAACAATAACACATAGCAGGCCGCAGAAAATATCGCTTGTATAATCAGATAAAGCTTTGACATGGCCACCAGTTTCTTATTCAGCGTAAAGCAGATAAATGCCGTAAATACTGTATAAAGTACGAAAAGAATGCAAACTGCAATCAGAAACGTACTTAAAAACCGGTTATCTCCAAAAACCTCATAAAATCTCGCCATAAAGGACAGCGTCGGCAGAATATCAATCACTACGATCATAATAATAAACAATAATAGCAGGCCCCGCTTCTCCTCTTCATATTCAAATGGCTTTCTAAATTCTTCATTCACGTTAATACCCCTCCCTATCATAAACCCTTCGCAAGCTCCCGGTATAATTTATATTACAATAAAGTGGAATTTTTTTCAATTCCACTTTATAAAATCAGCAATTCCTGTCCGTTTTCCTAAATCGGTGTATAGTCTGTGCCCTACGCGGTTGTATATTAGTATGATAATACTTACTTATCACAAAATTTAGGTGTTTTATACATTCTATTGGAATTTTCCTAATGTTATAATGGAATCGACACTTAAGAAAAGTTATTGATTGATACACAAATGACGACAACGACGTCGTACAAAGGATAACAGAAAGGTGAAGGTATGAGCCCTAAGTTGAACAATATTTTTAAATGGAACAAAGCAAAGGAAAAGATAAAACTGTTAGGAAATATTAAGTTGAAAGCCGGGAGGGAGAAGCTACAGGATGAGAAGGATGAGCTTCTGAAAGCACTTCCAAAGGTAAGGTTATTTTCAACTCTGAAATTTCGGTTGATCGCTTCCTTTTTCATACCGATTGTGTGTATTATTGTACTGGGAGTTGCCTCCTTTGAGAAGGCTTCCTCCGGAATCAAGGAGAATTATGAGACCTCCACTGCAGATTCAATTAATATGGCTGCAGAATATATGCGCTTCGGTTTTCAGAGTGTCGTGGCAGCCAGCAACCAATACGTGAGCGACACCGCGCTGAATGATTATCTTCGGAATACCGGCAAAAAAATGGATTTAGTCGCTACCAATACCTCTATCTCAAAATCACTCTCCTCCAAAAAGACCTCGGACGAGTTTATATCAAATATATATATTATTTCAGATACTGCAATTTCAATCACAACCACACAGGTGAGATTCAAAAATGATTTTTATGCAGGCTTTTCAGAGACGGAGAATGGCAAGTTTCTGATTGCCAATCCGCTGAAAACTGTGTGGGACGGTCAGGATGAGTATCTTGATGAGAAGCTGCAGACAGGACCTGAGGATTATTCCATGCGACTGATCCGAGGTTTCGGAAAATTAGATTCCGTCCTGATCATTGATATCAAGTCCGAAGCAGTGAACCGGATCCTTGCCGATCTTTCTATTGATCAATCCGGTATTCTTGCTTTCATTACCCCTGATGGCAGGGAGATCATCAACCGCTCCATGGAAGAAGCTACTGATAAAGAGCCTGTCACCGAAGCTGCTGCATCGATCGAACCACAGTTTACAGGTGAGACCTTCTATCAGGAAGCGCTGGCTTCAGAGGCTGATAACGGCACAAAAGAGGTTGATTATAAGGGTGTACCCCATCTGTTCCTGTATTCAAAAATTGGAGATACCGGTGCTATGATCTGTGTATTAATGCCCCAGTCCACTATAGAAAAACAGGCAGACAGCATAAAACAGCTTACCGTTATTATCGTAGTGATTGCCTGCATCCTTGCAATGATTACAGCTGCACTTCTTTCCCTGGATATCGACAGGACCATTCGGGGTATAAATAAACGGTTACGCCAAGCTGCCAAAGGAGATTTCACGGTTAAGTTTTCCTCCAAGCGCAAGGATGAATTCCACATCCTTACAGAGGAGCTGCAGCAAACCTTCTCTAATGTAAGCGAATTAGTCACAAAGGTGAAGCAGTCCAGTAGCGAAGTCATGGACTCCTCCTCCAATCTATCCAAAACCTCGGAGCTGTTCTTAAAATCTGCCGAGGATATCGCAACTGCCATGAACGAGATTGAATTAGGTGTGAACCAGCAGGCAAAAAATGCCGAGGAATGTCTGATTCAGATGGATAGCCTGTCTCAGAAAATCGAGCTTGTAAGCGAGAATACCAAGGAAATAGGCAATATTGCGGATAATACAAAGCTGCGTGTAAAGGAAGGGACTGCAACGACAGATGAACTGAACCAGCAGACCATAGCTACGATAGAAATCACCACCAACATTATTCACGATATTGAGAAATTGGCGGAGAAATCCTCCTCCATCAATAAAATCGTAAATGTAATCAACGACATAGCTAATCAGACCAACCTATTGTCACTGAATGCATCCATTGAGGCAGCACGTGCAGGGGAATACGGCAAGGGCTTTGCTGTAGTAGCAGGTGAGATCAGAACCCTGGCCGAGATGTCCAAGTCATCTGTCAATGATATCAAGAAGATCATTCAGAGTATTCAGGAGGATACCATAAAGGTTGTTGAGACAGCACGCAGTGCGGAGCAGGTATTGGTTCTTCAGGATAGTGCAGTTAAGAATACCACTGCTTCCTATCAGGACATCAATGAAAGTGTGGAAAAGCTTGTGGTATTCCTAAAATACATTACAGAGAATGTCACTACAATTAATGAAGCAAGGGTCAGCACCCTTGCCGCGATTGAGAGCATCTCTGCGGTACTGGAGGAGATCGCAGCTTCCTCTAATAATGTCAATCAGGTGTCCAGTGACCAGCTGGTATCCGTAGGCACCTTAAATGATTCGGTAGGCAAGCTCAGTGTGAATGCAGACAACCTAATGCATGCTATCCAGAAGTTTGTCGTATAAACCCACAACATACCTACATTGACAGAAGGGGCTTTTGATATGCAGATATCAAAAGCCCCTTCTGTTTTATTATTTCAATTCTTGATATAAGGAGTTTAGTAAAACCTTATTTGGATCCTGGCTTAGTTCCCAGATCATCGCACCGCCTAAACTGTTATCCTTGACGTATCTGGCCTTCTCAGCTATTGATTGCTCATCCTCATAGGTTATGAAGGTAGAACCATCGAACAACCATGGTACCCTTGCCAAAGGATCAAAGTATCGCGTAAAGCCTTCCTGATTCAGATAATTTGCTGCGATATTGGCATAGCTGATGGATGCCCCTCCGGAATAGGTCTGAAATAGCCCATTGTTTATTGAGGGAACCAATTTGTAGATAAACCCATAAAAAGGTACCCCCATCACAAGCTTATCCCTTGAAAAGCCTGCCTTCAGCCACTCCTGTACAGAGGAAGCCACACTGATATGGTATGACTGTTCCGTATCGCTGTGGAACAGCGGAGCATTGAAATTCGTATACGGCTCCCAGGTTCCATGGATATCATAGGTCATGATATTGGCATAGTCCACCAATTGACTTATTTTACTCATCTCCGTATTCTTGATATACCAGGTACCCGCTGCTCCGGCAAAGGTAAGAAGATATTTCTTCCCATCCTTCTTCCCTCTTTCGTCCAGCTTGTTTCTTATGGTCTGAAGTAATAATGTAAAATTAGCCCTATCCTCGGGTCTTCTTGAATTAGTACTCAGTCCGCCGCTGACCGGGTATTCCCAGTCGATATCCACTCCGTCGAAGCCGTATTGTAATAAGAAATCCACAATGCTGTCCGCGAAGCTGCTTCTAGTCTCTTCTGTTAAGGCTACATCCGAGAATCTGCCTGACCAAGACCAACCTCCAACCGAGATCAAGGTCTTTAAATTCGGATTCGCAGCTTTGAGTTGATTCAACTCCTTTATATTTGCCGAATCAATATCAGGATAGCCCAGCGTAATTCTTAAGTCACTTCCGATATTGGCAAAGGCATAATTGATGTGGGTCAGCTTGCTTGCATCCAGCTTCAGCGGAGTATATCCGGAATATCTTGACCAGGCAGCATAATACCCGACAATCTTTCTTAAGGGTGTCAGTACCTGAATTTGAATCTCCTCCTTTGGCTCAGCAGGTTTTGTGACGGTGATCCTGCTCTCTAATTGCTTACCTAAGACCGCAGCGTAGATGGTAGCCTTTCCGGGAGCCTTCGCAGTAACCCTTCCGGTGGAAGAGACCGTTGCGATTGCTTTATTACTTGAAGACCATTTAATCGTACTAGAGGTTCCATAAACCTTCAGCGTCTTACCGGAGCCTACTGCTAATGTAGCAGAGGCTGCATTTAGCTTAATCACGGTTACTTTAGCGGTTAACTTCTTTTCTAAGACCGAGGCAGTAATCGTCACTGTTCCGGGCGCCTTCGCAGTCACCTTCCCGGAGGAAGAAACCGTTGCAACTGCTTTGTTGCTGGAGGACCATTTGACCGTACTTGACGTTCCGTATACCTTCAACGTCTTGGTGGAACCTGCAACTAATGTAGCAGATGATGCATTTAGCTTAATTACGGTTACTTTAGCGGTTAATCTCTTTCCCGAGACCGAGGCAGTAATCGTCACTGTTCCGGGTGCCTTCGCTGTTACCCTCCCACCGGAGGACACGACTGCAATAGACCTATTGCTTGAGGTCCATTTGACTGTTTTTGTTGTTCCATAGACATGTAAGGTCTTATAGTGGTTCACAGCAAGTGCAAAGGATTTGCTGCTGAGACGTAGGGTTGCTGCTCTTACTTTATGTAGCTCTCCAATTAGTAATATGGTAAAAAGAAATATGACAATAAATAATCCAAATTTGCGTTTCAGGGGTATCCTCCTTGCTATAGTAGCTTTTATGAATAGTGATACGGTTGCTCCTTAGGATTATAATTGTAATATTTTAATTAACTATTTTCATTATTAAATTAATGGATATTCGTCCGATCCTGCCTCCAATAGCTTCCGATATTTTAGCCGGTAGAATCATAAGGTTCCGCGTAACCGATCAATGACCTGCTGTTCTACCGACCTGATCTGTTTCTTATTCATGGCAAATTGAAAGATTCCTTCCGCGGAGCTTACGAAATCACGAAAATTGCAGTTACCTGATCTTTCACCGATGCCGAACAAGGTGCAGTCTATATAATCCGCTCCCTCCTTCGCACCTACAATGGAATTGGCTACTGCCATACCAAGGTCATTGTGCACATGCATCTCAATCTTGATATCCGAGTATTCTTTGATTGCCCTTACCAGTTCCTTTGTACGGACAGGGGTAAGAACACCGACGGTATCGGCAATCCGAACCATAGTAACACCTGCATTCTGCAGCTCCTTGATCAGAGAAAGAAGAAAACCGATGTCAGATCGGGAGGCATCCTCTAAGCCAACCGTGACATCAGTATTATGGCTCTTCACGATATCAATACATTCCAGGGTGCTGCGCACCACCCATCCCTTGTTCTTCTTCAGCTTACTGTAGATTTGTACGTAAGAAACCGGTACACCGATATGAAGGATATCGGGGCGGCAGTCCAGAGAACGCTTCACATCCTGTACATTCATCCGGCACCAGACAGAGATTTTGGCATTTCTTTTCATTTCTATGATCCTACGTATTCCTTCCTCTTCAGACCGGCTTATGACCGGAACCCCCGCCTCGATCTCATAAACTCCGATTTGATCCAACAGCCCCGCGATCAATAATTTATCTTCTACCCCCAGCGCAATTCCGGGACTTTGCTCTCCATCCCTTAAGGTAGTATCAACGATATGCTTCATTACTTTCATCTGTCATCACCTCCCTCAGAAGGTTTCTGAATTCTTCATCACTTAAGCTTTTTCTGTTCTGGGTACAAATGCTCTTTACCTGATTTAGAAGCTCCTCTATTATCTCTTCCTTAGGAATTGTTATATTAAGCTGTTCCAGCTTCATCCTGACAGCCCTTGAACCGGAATGTTTTCCAATGACAAGCTCGAATCTGCCTCCGACTGAGCCCGGTACATAGGCTTCATAGGTTACAGGATTCTTATGGATACCGTCAGCATGGATTCCTGCCTCAACCTTAAAAATATTGCTGCCCAGAATCGGCTTCCGGTTATCAATCTTCTTGCCTGTCATTTTCTCATATATCCCGACAAGCTCCGGTAAGACTGACAGATCCCGGTTCGGTTTATGTCTGATATTCAATCGGAGAATCATCAAAAGCTCTTCCGTAGCTGCATTATTCATGATACCGGCAAAGCTGGTCGTAATATCCTTTCCGTATTCCGTCAACCATTGATAGGCCAGTGCACCGGCACATCCATAGGTATTCTCCGGGCAGAATATGATCCTTGTTCTTGGCAGGCAATGAAGCATTTCCGGTATCAGCTTTTCATAAGAATGGCATAGCAGATCATCCAGGCCATGAATTCTAACCTCCTTCTGATCCCGGTAATTGATCAGGCGGTGAATCTCCCTGACATCATTTAGCTGGATTTCCAGAACCCCGTTTTCCATATTCAGTGGCTGATTACTGACATAACGATAAAAACCCGGATAATGCCGTACTTGTTCGGCCCCGGTTACATGAAGAATATATTTTCCCTCCGGCAGCTTCCCTATGAACTCAACTGCCCCAACCGGCAGCTCTATCGCATCAACACCTATGACAAAAAGCAGTTCACAAAAGCGGTATAAGGCATTCCTGTCATAGATAGCTACCAGAGGAGTCATCAATGTATTATCTATAATCTGTAACATAGAAACCTCCCTATCGATATCGACGGCTTTTCTATATCTGCAGCTCTTCCACCGGAATTCCATTGATAATATGCTGACAGACGATCTTCTCCACATCGTCCTCAGTCAGATTGCCATACCAGACTCCATCCGGATAAATCACCGCAATAGGTCCTTTATCGCAGATTCCGAAGCATCCCGTATTCGTAATCATCACCTCGGATGACAGGTCCAAATCTTCTATCACCTCCATGAACTTTGTGACCAGATCCACGGAATCCTTGGAAAAGCATAATCCCTTCTGCTGTCCATTCACTCTGCAGCTGGTACAGATGAAAACGTGCTTATTGATTTTAACCATAATTACTTCCCTCCTGTCGATTGCATTATTGTAATAATTCTGTGACTGCTTTTTTTACAGAATTCTCAATTCTGTCCACCGTGGTGAATACCATAATTCCTCTCTGTTTCAGCTTTTGCTTCGGAGCCTCTCCGATTCTCATGGCTATCACTGCATTGCAGTCGGAAATTGCGCGGAAGATTGTTTCCATGCTCTCCTCCCTGGCATCACATTCCAATGCTCCGCTGCAATATTGGCTTACACTTCTCTTCTCTTTAAATACTGTATTGCCATTCACATATTCATATACGTAAAATTCTGTGACATGACCGAAATGTTGGTCTACCATCATTCCACTTTTGGTGGCCACCGCTACCTGAAGCTTTTTCTCCGATTGTTTGGTAAGCTCTCCGGAACGATCTTCACCAAGCAACCCTGCTGCATCGGCCCTGCATTGCCGACAGTGATACATCTGATTCATGATTGTGCTACAGCTATTTCTCATATCCCGCAGCTCCTGATCGCTTACGGTCTCAACATCCTCGAAGACAGCTCCCTTGACAGGAATCATCGGCATGATGTTCGTGACTGTTCCTCCCAGCTCTTTCACCTTCTTCACAACCTCAGGTATGTGCTGATCATTTACCCCCTTGATCATCACGATATTGACCTTGCAGATTATTCCATTTGCTGCCAGCATCTGTATTCCATTGAACTGATTGGTCATAAGGATCGCTGCTGCCGCTTCTCCATGATACCGTACCCCCAGATAATCAATATGGCGGTATATCCTTGCACCGACAGCAGGATCTACCGCATTCATTGTTACTGTTACATGTGATACTCCCAGAGCGGCAAGCTCCTGTGCATACTTGGGCAACATCAGACCATTTGTAGACAGACAGAAGGTAATATCCTTATCCGTGGCTCTGATCAGCTGCAAGGTTCGTCTTGTCTCTTCAAAGTTGGCAAGGGCGTCTCCGGGTCCGGCAATTCCGACCACGGTAAGGTTGGGAAGCTTTTCTTTGGCAGTCAGGAATCTCTGAAGTGCTTCCTCCGGTAACAGGACGCCGGTCGTTACTCCGGGCCTGCTTTCGTTGGGGCAGTCGTACTTTCGTACGCAATAATTACAGCTGATATTACAGCGCGGGGCAACGGGTAAATGAATCCGGGAATACTGATGTGCCTTGCAATTATAGCAGGGGTGAGTAGCCGTCTTCTCTTCTATCGTTTTCTCTGTTTCCCGGTTGTCAAAGCTTGTAATGACACTTGGTAGATCGCTCGCCGTTTCGTCCTTATTCTCATCTTTAAAATACTTATGATACAGATAGTCTCGGAAGCTCTCCTCTTTCACCTCTAATACTGAATTCGAGATCTCATCCAAAAAGGTCAATGCACCCTCATACCCGATTGAGCGGAGTCTCTGCCCGCCAACCCTGTCATGAATCGGGAAGCCCCGCCGAACCAGCTTGATCCCCAGCTTTTCGGCAATCCTTCTTCCATCCGAGTTACCGATCAGAAGATTTACCTGAAGTTCTCTGGCATATTGCTCGATGGTCTGAAAATCAATCTCGTCAAGTATCTCGAAGCGATCGATAAAGTACCTGCTGGCAAGTGTTTCAATTTCCTCAATTAGCAACTCCTTCAGCTTCGCACATTTTGTACCTGTCGCTGTAATCAAAGGCATAACCCCGTTTTCCAAGCAAAGTCTGACCGCGCTATATACAAAGTCCGGTTCACCGAAAATCGCCGCTTTCGCTTCTCCGTTATACTTATGTCCGTCAATCATGGCATCCAGAAATCTCCCGCGTTCCGAAGCAATCCTCTCAGGTACAGGCTTCCCCGACACCTTATGCAGAATGGATAACAGCTCATCATTGTCCCGCAAACTGATTGGAAGAGGGCAACGATATACCGGAACTCCGTATGTTTCCTGAAGATATCCTCCCGCTGATCTCGTGTCAGACAATACGGCACCTATCTCTATGGTAGCCTTTGCTCCGGCCATCTGACAGATATCCTCCAGCTTCGTACCGGATTCCGGGAGTCTGTTGTATTGCTCCTGATAAATCCCATCCAGGTTACCGGATAAATCGGGCAGTAGAATAGCATTGATATCAAACTCCTCCAGAAGCTCCTTTAAATATCTGGTATCTGCAGGCGAGAGCTGACCGGTGATCACATTGATTCTGCCATTGGGAGTGGACACCATAGGAACAGTCTTCACAATCTGACAGATCGCTTCCAGATATCCCTCGTACTGTGTTCCGCCGTATCCCGGTGAAGATACCGGTATGATTGTAATATCACGATATTCCGGATACCGCTCATAAAAATTCTGGATGATTCTCTTAATGTCTTCCCCGATCGTTTCAGCCAGACAGGTGGTAGCCACTCCGATGACCTCAGGCCGGTAGACCTTGATTAAATTCAACAGTCCCTGGGTCAGATTCTTTTCTCCTCCGTAGACTGTCCCCTCCTCCGTGAGGGAGGAGGAAGCGATGTCCACCGGCTCATTATAATGAGTCGCCATATGTCTGCGGATATAGGTGCTGCAGCCCTGAGAACCGTGGAGGATGGACATACATCGTCTGATGCCATAGAGAGCAGTCACTGCACCCATGGGCATACACATTTTACAGGGGTTGACATTCAAATTCTGTAAGGTTCCTTTCATAGGACGGCCTCCTCTCTATATAATTCCATACGGGATGATTAATGCTTAAGTTAATCTCCTTCGTAAAATTAACAACTCCATCAAAGCCGCACAGCGGATGCTTCCTTTCATGGTTATGATCACAGAAAGCCACTCCCAGCTTATAGGCCAATGGTCTTTCCTTGACTCCTCCGACTAAAACATCAGCTTTCTTTTCCTTAATGAACTTCTCCAGCTCTGCCGGGTTAGCATCGTCGATAATCACGGTATTGTCATCCACCAGACTTTCTATAATTTCATAATCCTCTTTCTTTCCTGTCTGGGTCCCCACTACCACAGTCTCCATTCCCAAAGAACGGAACTGCCTGATGAGTGAAATTGCTTTAAACCCTCCACCGACATAGATTGCAGCTTTCTTTCCCTCAAGATTTTTCCTGTATTTGGCCAGAAACTCCTGTAACCTGCTGCTTTCCGTCTCGGCAAAATCAACTGCCTTCTGTCGTGCCGCAGGATCCCCTAATGCCTCTGCAATTCTGATTAATGAACTCATGGTATCCTCTATCCCGTAAAAGCTGACCTTGATATAGGGAATCCCTAGGTCCTCCTCCATCCTGTTCGCCAGATAGGTGCTGGAGCCGGCACATTGGACGATATTCAGTTCTGCGGAGGGAGCCTTCAGCAGAGTTTCATAATCGGAATCCCCGGTGATTGTTGAAATAACCCGGATCCCAATCTTCTTAAGATAATCCTTTACGATCCAAAGCTCACCGGCAAGGTTAAAATCTCCCAGGATATTGATCCCTTTTCCCTTTGCCTGCTTATGCGGTGCGATCAGCTCCATGATTGCGTTACAGGCCATTTTATAACCATCGGACTTCGTCCCCGAAAAGCCGGGGGATTTGACCGGGATGATCCTTGCCCCATATTTGAGAGACATCTTTTTACAAATTGCTTCCACATCATCCCCGATCACTCCGACGATACAGGTAGAATAGACAAATATAAGCTTAGGGTGGTATTTCTCCATGATTTCTTCAATTGCAGCCGATAATTTCTTCTCTCCGCCAAAGATGACGTCCTTTTCCTGCAGGTCTGTTGAGAAGCTGTTGCGGTATAAATCCGAACCACTGCTCAGGCTCCCCCGGATGTCCCAGGTATAACTGGCACATCCGATCGGACCATGCACGATATGAAAAGCATCAGTGATCGGATTCAGGACCACTCTCGCACCGCAATAGACGCAAGCTCTCTGGCTGACCGAGCCGGACACGCTGTTACTGTCGCACTGCAGGCCATCTCCCTTGCAGCCGCTCTGTTTCTGTAAGATAAAATCTGCTCTCGCCTCTAATACACTGATGTTTTCCATCATAACCTCCTTTTTACAGTACCATTTCAAAATCTTCCTCGGCAGCATCCCTGTCCTGACGATCCATCAATGCATTTGTGATGAGTTCCGCCAACCGTATCGCACCCTTGTAACCCACCAATGGCTGATAGGAATGGATATAACGGTCGATAATCGGGAAACCTGCCCTCACAAACGGGATATCCTCTGCACGGGCAATATACTTTCCATGGGTACCGCCAATCAATAAATCTACACCTTCCTCCTTGATCCACTGGTGCAGCTCGAACAGATCTCCGCTGGATTTTGCCTTTCCGTCTTCAATACCGAATTTTATGAATAACTCATCTGCGGCTTTCTCGAAGCTTTCACCCGGAGTGCCGGTAACCAGATACATCGGCAGCATACCCATCTCGAGAGCAAACTCCGCCAGACCAAGTACGGTATCGGGGTCACCAAAGATTGCAACCTTTTTATTAAAGGTATAGGGATGAATATCAATCAGGATATCCACCAGCTGACCTCTTTCCTCCTCAAGGCTATATGGAATTTCCTTTTTGGAATAGGCTTGCAGTGCCAGAAGGTACTCATCGGTCCTGCCAACACCGATCGGCAGAGGTAACAGCTTATATGGTACTCCACATTTTCTGGATAAGGTCTCGGCAGGGGCTTCACTTGTGATCTTGCCCATAGCCAGAGTCAGGGAAGCGTCTCCTAGCTCGATGATATCCTCTACCCGGGTACCTCCTTTGGGGTACAATTCAAATTTTCCGGTCATGGGACTGTCCATCACACCACTGGTATCGGGCAGCATCGTGTACTTAATTTCCATGCTGTCA
Organism: Bacillota bacterium; assembly: GCA_023436065.1. Lineage (GTDB taxonomy): Bacteria > Bacillota > Clostridia > Lachnospirales > Lachnospiraceae > Mobilitalea. The sequence continues at coordinate 49,269 of JAEZKU010000030.1, read as the reverse complement.
GCGATCCGCTTCAACTCCCGCATATCCCCCGGATTGACGAAGCCCGGCATGAGAACCAGCTTACCATTTTTCTTTCCTGAGGCTACCGACAGATAGCTGATGAAGCTGGCAACCATATTGGAAAAGCCTGTGATATGGGAGCCCTTATAACTGGGGGTATTGGTATGCACCATATATTTTCCTTCCGGGATATCAATACCCTGGATCAAGGCATTTAAGTCATCACCGATGGTTTCTGACAGGCAGGTAGTATGCACGGCAATAATCTTAGGTTTGTAGAGATCAAAGATATTCTTTGCTGCCGTCTTTAAGTTCGTACCTCCACCAAAAACAGAAGCGCCCTCTGTAAAGGAACTGGAGGACGCCATTGCCGGATCTTTAAAATGTCTGGTTAAAAACATTCTGTGAAATGCACAACACCCTTGAGAGCCATGACTGTGAGGCATGCATTCGTGTACGCCCAAAGCCGCATACATAGCACCTACTGGCTGGCAGGTCTTAGCGGGATTGACTCTGAGAGCCTCTCTCCCAGTCATTTCTTTCTTCGTATAATCTAACATGCTGTTTCACCTCCTAAGGTTCCCTCCAGAAGAGGAGTCGTCTTCCAGGGTGCCTTGATATAACTCCAGGCCGGGGTATAGATACCCATGGTAATGTCTCTTGCAAAATTCACAGCACCGCGGAAACAGGAATAGGGTCCGCTGTAATCATAGGAATGCAGCTGTCTGGACAGGATACCGCTTTTCTGGGCCACAAATTTATCCTTAATGCCGGAGAAAAAGATATCCGGCTTTAGCAGTTTTAGGAACTCCTCTGTCTCATAATGATTCAAATCATCCACCATATAGGTGCCGTCCGCCATATCCTTTACCATACCACCATAATAATCCAACAGCTTCTCTTCTCTTAGCTTATTCAAATCCTCTTCTGTCAGATATACATGATACTTAGCGGGATCCGGCTCAACAGTGATATTTTCGATATTCTTACTGTCCGCATCGGGTTTGATAAAGGGTATTACCTCTCTGCCTTCATATTCCTCCCTATGGGCAAATTCATATCCTGCCAGTACGGTATGCACTCCCAGGTCATTCAGTAACGCCTGATAGTGATGTGCTCTGGAGCCTCCCACATAGATTGCAGCTGTTTTTCCCTTCAGTCTTGCTTTGTAATAATCCATATCCTCTGAAATCTGCTCCAGTTCGTCTGCGATGACAGCTTCTGTCCTGGCAGACAGCTCGGGATCATTGAAATAACGGGCGATATTACGCAGCGTTTCAATGGTTCCCTCCACCCCAATGAAGTTAACCTTCATCCAGGGAATACCGTACTTCGTCTCAATCAGTTCAGCAATATAATTAATGGAACGGTGGCACTGGACAATACTTAAATTGGCCTTATGAGCATTTTGTAAATCCTCGATACTGCTGTCACCGGTAAAGGTAGCAACCACCTCATATCCGATTCTCTTTAGCAGTCGCTCTGTCTCCCAACCGTCACCTCCGATATTATATTCTCCCAGGATATTGATGCTGTATTTATTTTTTACTTCTCTGTCTCCTTCGCCAATCACATAGCGAACCAGCTGATTGTTGGCGATATGATGACCGGCTGACTGGCTGACGCCTTTATAGCCCTCACAGGAAAAAGCAATACATTTGATTTTGTATTCCTTCTCGGCCCACTTCGCAACCGCATGAATATCATCTCCGATCAGACCGACCGGACAGGTAGAACAGATAAAAATAATCTTGGGCTGAAAAATTTCCATTGCTTCTTCAATTGCTTTCTTCAACTTTTTCTCGCCTCCGAATACGATATCCGACTCCTGAAGATCTGTGGAAAAGCAATATTGCAGGAAATTATCGATTCCCTCCTCTTTTTTTGCCTTATGTCTTCTGGTTCCCCAGGAATAATACGCACAGCCGATCGGTCCATGGGTAATGATGAAGGCATCCTTGATCGGTCCCAATACGACGCCCTTACAGCCTGCATAACAACAACCTCTCTGGGTAATGATACCGGGAATGGTACGTACATTGGCAGCAATCTCATTGTTATTCTCATTCCGATTGACCTCCACCAAATGTTCCTTCCGGTTTTTATATACCTTGGAACTATACTGGTCCAATACCCTATTCATAGTACTCATATTCTTCCTTCCCTTCCTAGCGGATGAGGCAAAGTCTGCCGCCTTCAGCGGTCAGCATATGCCACAACGCTTTTCTAATATGCCTCTGTCGTCAGCTCCCCATTACGTACACGGTAGCTTTCATTGATCGGCAGAATAAATATCTTGCCATCCCCCGGATTCCCGGTTGAGTTCGTATCCATGATGGTATTGACAACCCGCTCGACCTCCTGGTCATCCACGATAAAGGTAAATACCCTTTTTGAGATCAGCCGGTTTGTCTCCGAAAGGTATTCCCCCGTCGGTGTAGCAGGGACTTCTCCGGCTTCAACGATATCCCTGAGCAAGGTCATATCGATCAGCTTCTTTCCCCTGCCAAGCACCTTTCTACAGGTAAAAGCAGGTATTCCGGCTTCAGCCAACGCTTCCTTGGTTGCATTGACCTTGTTTTGTCTGACAATCGCCATTACTTCCTTCATGATAAACCTCCTTTCCTGCTACCGGTATACGGTTGCAGTATCGTCCATAACTATAAGCCCTTCTTCCTGGTACTGATGGTATATGCTTCCTCCACGGGGCTGACGAAGATTCTACCGTCACCGAAATGTCCCTCTTCTCCGGTTCTCGCATATTTCATGATGATCTTTACCACATCATCCTTATCTGAATCCTCCACAACCATCAGAAGCATTTCCTTGGGGATCTCATCGTAATGCACTTCACCAACCTTGACACCCTTCTGCTTTCCACGGCCATATACATCCATCTTCGTTACTGCAGGAAAGCCTGCAGACAATAGCTCAGATAACACGATACCGACCTTTTCGGGACGGATTATTGCTCTCACTAATAACATAAGTACACCTCCGATTTTAGATTATTTACAGATCCAAGATACCATGTTCCATCAGGAGTTCCTCCAGACGCTCCTGCTTCATCGGCTTCGGGATTACGAACATATCGTTACCATCAATCTTTCGAGCCAGTTCACGATATTCATCTGCCTGATTAGCCCCCGCATCATAATCAATAACAGTCTTCTTATTGATTTCAGCTCTCTGAACCATGTTATCTCTGGGAACAAAATGGATCATTTGGGAACCCAGTTCCTTAGCAAAGGCTGATACCAGATCAGCTTCACCGTCTACCTTTCTGGAATTACAGATAATTCCTCCCAGTCTGACACCGCCGGTGCTGGCATATTTCTGTATACCCTTGGAGATGTTATTTGCCGCATATAACGCCATCATCTCACCGGAAGCCACGATATAGATCTCCTGTGCTTTGCCTTCACGGATTGGCATTGCGAAACCACCACATACAACGTCACCAAGTACATCATAAAATACATAATCCAGATCATCCGTATATGCTCCCAGCTGTTCCAGAAGATTGATGGAGGTGATGATACCTCTTCCGGCACAACCGACTCCCGGCTCCGGACCGCCCGACTCCACGCAACGGATACCGGCAAATCCCTGCTTCATGATAAACTCCAGATCAATGTCCTCTCCCTCTTCCCTTAAGGTATCCAGAACTGTCTTCTGTGCCAGACCGCCGAGGATTAGTCTGGTGGAATCTGCCTTTGGATCACAACCGACGATCATGATCCTTTTTCCCATTTCGCCCAACCCTGCTGTCAGATTTTGTGTGGTAGTCGACTTACCGATACCACCTTTTCCATAAATTGCAACCTGTCTCATAAGCTTTGCCTCCTTTTTGATTTAAAAAAAGACGTCATCCCCTTTTACGGGCAATGACGTCTTTGTCTGAATAGACTTTCTGGATCTTGCAATTTCCATGTTGCAATTCTATCATTTGGAATTTTCTGTTTCAATACATCGTTTTGTCAAATATCATTATGCATTTTAAATTATTTTTGCACAATTTATACTATGGATAAAGGTGTCAAAAGCATCTACGGTGCTTTCCAACCACAATAGATTGTCATTGCAAGCTTGCTTGCAGAGCAATCTATATTATCTTACTTTTTAAAAGCAAAATTTTATCCTTTGGCAGGTGTATAAACCTTGACGGACTGCTGTCCCACTTCTGGTTCCATTCCTGTTTGTTCACAATCCACCAAAAGCTGCCCTGGCGTTCCTCATCCAAACGATTAGCAAGAAGGAGCTTATATTCATGTGGGCCTTCCGATACCTCAAGAAGATCTACAGGGATTCTATTTTCAGTAGAACCTTCGTTGTCAGCTCTGATATTATGGGCACGAATCCCTACATATCTCACATCCTCCGGTACCTTGCCATCCGTATACAGATCCAGCTTCCAATCCAAAGCCCTGACCATATATTCATTCATGGGAACAGCTCTGGAGATATTCCTGCAACCTGTCAACTGCGCTGTGACGATATCCGAGGGATGGCAGAAAATCTCCTCCTTGCTGCCGCTCTCAATCACATGACCACGATAAAGTACCGTTACGGCATCACAGAAGCGATACATCTCCTCTCTGCTGTGCGAGACCATGAGAATAGCTCCCTGATATCCCTTCAAATACTCATATAGCTCCTCCTGCACCTGATCCTTCAGATATGCATCCAATGCATAAAAGGGTTCATCCAGCATCAGCAGCTCCGGTTCCATGGCTATACTTCGGGCAAGTGCAACCCGCTGCTGTTCTCCGCCTGACAACTGGCTGGGATATTTACTTAACATTCCTTCCAGCCGAAACAGTGTAACCAACTCCTCGAGACTCCTCCCACCTGCCTTATGATGACTTCTTCCAATCTCAATGTTCTTCTTCACGGTCATATGGGGAAAGAGCGCATAATTTTGAAAAAGCATGCCTATGTTTCTTTGCTGTACCGGCAAGTTTATTCCCAGCTCCGAATCATATAGTATCCTTCCGTTTAAAAGGATCCTTCCGCTGTCCGGGGTCTCGATACCGGAGATGCATTTAAGGGTCAGACTCTTTCCACAGCCCGAAGCACCTAACAACCCAAGAGCTCTTCCTGAGTAGGACAGCTTTACCTTAAGAAGGAAATTCTTATATTGCTTGCTGATATCAACCATCAATTCCATGCCATTCCTCCCTTTTGCTTTTGCTGCTTTTACCCTTTTTGGTAAATTGATTCATTAACAGGATCATAAAGAAAGACAAGGTCAGCAAAAGCACTGCCCATACCGCCGACCGCTCTTCGTCCCCGCTTTGGATGGCCATATAGATCGCAATCGGCATCGTCTGGGTCTTCCCCGGAATATTTCCGGCTACCATCAGTGTAGCACCAAATTCACCAAGTGCCCTGGCAAAGGCCAATATCGCACCGGACACCACCCCCGGCAGGGCAATCGGAAGCAACACCTTCCAGAATATCTGTAGTTCAGAAAGCTTCACAGTACGTGCAGCATAGATCAGATTGGGATCCACCTGCTCGAAGGCGGCCTTAGCCGAACGGTACATCAGGGGAAAGGAGACTACGACAGCGGCGATGACTGCTGCCGATCTGGTGAATATGATCTGGATTCCGGTTACTTCAAACGTTCTTCCCAACAGACCATGCTTGCCCAGCAGCTGCAACAATAAAAACCCCATTACCGTGGGAGGTAAGACGAGTGGCAACGTAAGCAGTACATCCAGGATATGTGCCAGTCTGGCATTCAGCTGCCTGATCTTATGAGCAGTATAGATTCCCAGAAAAAATGTAATGATTGTTGCAGGAACTGCAGTATTGAGCGATATCCACAGGGGTGTCCATTCCATTCTCAGTCTCCTTTCTGCCTACTTACTCCTTAGTCAATCATATCAAAGCCGTAATTTACCATAATCTCCTCTGCTTCCTTCGTATCCAGAAAAGCAAGGAACTCCTTTGCCTGTACTTTTGACTCCGTATTCTTCAGAATGGCCCCCGGGTATATTGCAATGCTACCTTCTCCCTCAGGTGCCGAGGCTGCTATCTTAACCCTCGCGTTTCGTTTTGCATCGGTCTTATATACAACTCCTGCTTCCGCTTCTCCTGAGCTTACCCAGGCAGATACCTCTGTCACTGACTTACCCAGAGTAGCCTTACTATAAACAGCCTCCCAGATTCCCAACCGCTCGAAGATCACTTTGGCATACTGTCCCGCCGGTACCGATTCCGGATCACCGATTGCAATGATCTCTGCCTTTGTAATATCCATGAAATCAGCAATCTCCAATTTACTGTCCACCGGTACGATCAGAACCACTTCATTCCGGTACAAATCCACCCTGCTGTCAGGCAGAAGCAGTTCATCCTTCTCCATGGAATCTATCTGTTTTTTAGACGCTGAGAGGAAGACATCCACCGGAGCACCTTCCCGGATCTGTTGCTCAATCGTTCCGGAACTTGCGAAGGTAAAGGTTAATCGTGTCCCCGTATACTGTTTCTCGAATAAGGGCCGCAGCTCCTTCATGGCCGGCTCGAGACTGGCGGCTGCACCGATGAGTAACTCTGTATCTTCTTTTTTACTGCAGCCCGATAAGAGAATACCTCCCAGAATCAGAAAGAGGAGAATGTTAGCTATTCTCCTCTTTGATCGTGCGGTACTGATGAAATTATGATCGAATGGGTGCAGATACTTATTCCTCATCGTATTCCTCCCTCTTATTTTTATTGATATAGCTGTAACGACATGTTTAAGCGCCTAAATCATAAATGGCGCCTTAGAATTATCTAAGACGCCTTAGTCATACACCTTTTAATTAGGGCTTATTATATATTCAGGACAGAATGTTTGTCAAGAACTATTTTCGGAAAACATTTCATAATTTCAGAATTCTTTGGTTACCGACAACCTATGAAACACCATGATTGCACTTCTTCATATAACTTTGTATCTCATGATCAGCTTCATCAGCGGTAAGGACGATCAGATAATCTCCGGGAAGAATCATCGTATCTCCCTGAGGAATAATCTCTTTGGCACCTCTTCGAATATTAACAATCAGTACTCCCTTCGGCCATTTGATGTGCTTGATCATCTTGCCGCAGAGGCTGCTGCCATGCACCACTGAAAATTCTTGCAAATCACCCTTCTCTTCGACCGGCAGTTTCTTGCCGTTCTTCTCAACGAAACGCTCCAAAAGTGCTTCATAGATCGGCTCTGTCTTTAGAAGATCGGATATTAGTAGAGCCAGAAAGGAACAAGCAGCAACAGGCAATAGATGAACCAGTGAGCCGGACATCTCTGCAATTAACAAAATACTGGTAATCGGTGCTTTGACCGTGGCTGATAATACTCCTGCCATGGCACATACTGCAAAATCCGGTATATATGCAGTCGGCATCCCAAGGAAAACTGCAACTTGACCTGCAATACCGCCAGTTAAGGCACCTACCGACAGAATCGGCAAAAATATTCCACCGGGAACACCGCTTCCAAAGCTGATACCTGTAAAAATTAACTTTGCAAGCAGAAAGATACTTAGAAGCAATATACCCTCCTTGGCGTTCTCAGATATCTGTACCAGATTCTGGCCTCCTCCCAAAACTTCAGGAAGAAAGATTCCACAGGGAAGAGCTATCAGTAAAGCGATACACGGTCTGATGATCATAGGAAGCTTAGTATATAGAGATTGAAAACCCAGTAATAACTTATTCATCACTACACCCACTATCCCTGATATCATCCCGATCGGAATAATCAAAAAATATAGATTAATCGGTAATTGGGGAGTCTTTGCAAACTGCAATACCGGCTTCAACCCGAAAAAATTCTTTGAGATGAAATCAGCGGTAAGCGATGCTGTCGCAGCTGCCAACAAAATCAGAGGGGAAAAGCTGCGATGTACCTCCTCCAGGGCAAAAATAATTCCCGAAAGCGGTGCATTAAATGCCGCTGAAAGTCCTGCCGCGGCACCACCTGTAATCAGGCTGTTTTCCTCCATCCGATCGCTTCTAAGGCCCTTAGACGCTATTTGACCACCTGCGGCTCCAATCTGGATTGATGGCCCTTCACGACCGACAGATAAACCAAAGAAAGAACAGATCGTTCCTCCAATATAACGGACAGCCAAAATAGTATACCATTTCATCTTCAGCCCGTAAATAACCACACCCTCTGTCTGTGGTATACCGCTGCCTCCTGCCATGGGTTCAGCTTTTACCATCCATCCGATGAATGTACCCGCCACAAGGATTATCACTAGCCAAACTAATATATAGGTCGGATGTATCCTAAGATAGCCATATATTCTTCCTGCAGCCTCAGTGCCATATTCAATAGCAATGCGGTACAGGACCGTCAGTAAACCTGAAATTACTCCCACAAGAATACCTTTGAATGCTATCCTCCATTTCATCTGTTTTGTATTAGATAGAAAACTATAGTCTTTCGTTCTTAACACTTCCTTTTCTTAATGTTTGATACCTACAGCAGCAGCTCCGTCTTATCTTCACTATCCAGGATTCTTCGTAATATCCTGATCCCTTCCTCGAATTCTGCAGAATTTCTGGCAGCAGTCACAGATATTCTGACGGCAGCCGGAGTCCTGGAGTTTCCTACCAGAAAACGTTCCCCTGAGTATACCTGTACCCCTTCATTCCTGGCACAGATCTCAAAGCTCTTCCCCGTAAAAGCTTCGGGAAGCAATATCCAATGAAACGGGCAGGTGTCCTCTCCAAGTACTTCGAATTTTTCTAGATAACGACTCACTATTTGATTCTGTTGTCTTGTATAATCCCTGCGCTGTGCTGCGATATTGTCTGCTTTTCTCGTGTGAATGAGTCTGGCAGACAACTCCAGAAGGAAGGGTGCAACTGTAATGTTCTGATTATATATTCCGGTATTGATCTCCGTGCGATAAGCCTCCGGTGCTGTGACATAGGCAAGCCGAAGTCCCGGTGAAATCACCTTAGACAGGCTGATGATATGAATGACCTGTTCCGGAGCAAAGGCTGCCACCGGTGGCAGAGGATCCGTCTTCAGCATACTGTTGATTGCATCCTCAATCACAATGATATTCTGTTTCATTGCTACTTCCGCTATCATCTTTCTGGTATTTAGGCTCATGGTATGTGTTGTCGGATTATGATAGTCCGGAATAACATATAACCCCTTTAGCCTGTCGGTTTTACAGGCGTTCATTAAGCCTTCCTCCGTGATTTCGTTGTCCTTCCATTCCAGCGGTACCAGCTGAATTCCAAGCATCTTAGCTACTGTTTTAAATCCGGGATAGGTCAACGGATCCGTGCCAATCCGGTCCCCTGCTTTGAATAAGGAGGCGAGGACCGCTGCAATAGCATTTTGTCCTCCGGCAGCGAAAAGAATTTTCTCCGCCTCCACCGAATAACCTGTCTTACCAATCCACTTGGCGGCAGCTTCTCTCTGCCAGGTAGTACCTCCTATGGGGCCATATTGGAATAATTTATCCGAATCAGGCTCTAAAAGCATTTTCTGCATATATTCTACCATGATTTTATTCGGCTCTGCATGAGGAAGGATTGCTCCCATCTCAATCAGCTGCTCCGGGCTGGGGCTCAGTATACCGCTCGTGCCCACATCGGAGGAGATATAAGTTCCGTTCCCTACCGCGGCACTGACCAGGCCACTTTGTTCACAAAGCTTAAAGGCTCTGGAGATGGTACTTAAATTGACGTCCAGATAATCCGCCAGCTCCCGCTGCGGAGGAAGCTTGGTCCCGGGCATCAGGGTACCGTTTTTGATATCCTCTTCCAGCATTGCAGCCAAAGCCTTATAAAGTGGCCCTGTCGCTTTCGATAGATCCGGCTTCCAGCTCATGGGATAGTTTTCAAATGAATTTACCGGCATAACTCCTCCATTTCCGCATCGTAGCTTATCTCATGTAAACTTGAATTTCTTTTGCACACAATTATACAATTGTTTCTGACTACTTTCAATAACAAGATTATTGTTTTGCAGACAATTTAGATATTGTTTGCATATTAATGCAATGATATAATGATAAAAATTTTACCAAAGGAGACATTTGTTTCCAATGAGAAAGGAGCAAATATGAGCGGATTATATTCCGATAGGATTCTGAATACCAAGCCTTCTTTTACCAGACAGATCCTAAAGGTAACAGAATCAGATGACTTCATCTCCTTCGCCGGCGGTTTACCGAACCCGATATCTTTCCCTTTACGGGAACTTTCCGAAGCCTCCCAGCGAATCATTGAAAATAGCGGAGAGAAGGTATTCCAGTATTCCACCACAGAAGGTTACCTCCCCCTAAGAACATATATTGCCAAGCGATACAAGAGGAGATTTGATCTTGAATTTTCACCGGAGGATATTATGATCACTACCGGCTCACAGCAGGGCCTGGATCTGATCGGTAAAGCACTGATTAACAAGGGCGACTGTATCATCATAGAAGAACCGGGATATCTGGGAGCGATTCAGTCCTTCTCCCTTTATGAGCCAAGATTCATCCCTGTATCCCTGGAAGAGGACGGCATCAATCTGGAGGAATTGGAGAAGGCACTGCAAAATAATCCTGTTAAGCTGTTTTACAGCGTACCGAATTATCAAAATCCTACCGGTCTTACCTATTCCGAAGCGAAAAGAGAAGCAGTATGCATGCTTCTTGCCAAATATAAAGTAGTACTGGTAGAGGATGATCCCTATGGAGAATTGAATTTTTCAGGAGAAACACTTCCCTATATCGGAGCCGGCAAGCTGGAGTACAGTGTTCTGTTTGGTTCCTTCTCAAAGACAATTACTCCGGGTATGCGGCTTGGCTTCTTCTGCACGAAGAATAAAGAGCTGATGAACTACGTCAATGTTGCCAAACAGGGCTCTGACCTGCACACCAATGTCTTTGCTCAGTATATGATTTACGATTATCTGATCCATAATGATTATGAGCAGCACATCTCAAAAATCAGAACACTGTATAAAGAGCAGAGTGACGCCATGATTGCAGCGATCAAAAGACATTTTCCGGCTTATGTGTCCTATACCAAACCCCGGGGCGGCATGTTCCTATGGGCAACCCTTCATAACGGGAAAGCGGCTATGGATCTGATTGAGGAGGCACAAAGAGCAAAGGTTATGTTTGTACCGGGCGATCCCTTCTATGCATATAAGGAGAAGGTAAATACCCTTCGGTTAAACTATACCAATTCTGATCCCGATACGATTGAGGAGGGAATCCGCAGACTGGGTGAAATCTTCCACAGATATGCATGAGTGTATCAGAAGTTTCTTTAGAATTGCTGTAATATGAATCTGTCGTAATATATAGAAAGCGAAAGGACCAGCTTTCCTCACACCTGTGAACCTGATATCGGGGTTACGGATATATCAGGCCAGGGAGCGCTAGTCCTTTCGCTTTTTCGATTATGATTTAGAACAGAGTCGTAGTTATTCATTCAAGGCTTTCCGTATGTAACTGCACATTTCCTCCAAGGCAACCTCAGCCTCAGGAACGAATGCAGCCTGCATATGGAAGATATGCCACATCTCTTCCCATTCCTTATATTCTGCCTTACCTCCGGCCAGACAGACTGTCTTGGCAAAACGCTCTGTATCACCTGCGAAAACGTCATATTCAGCTGAATGGATCAATGCAGGCGGCAAGCCCTCCAATTTTCCGAACAGAGGAGACAGCTTAGGTGAGGATGGATCATTTTCCCCAACATAAATCTTTGCAATCGACAAAGGATCCTCCTGTCCAAAGGGATCCTTCTCCCTTCTGGTATGAATGGTTTCACATTCACCGGTCAGATCAAATACAGGGGTGATATAGGCTAATGCCTTTGGCATCGGTATTCCCATCTCCTTCAGTTCGAGAAGTGCCGATACAGACAGAGCTCCTCCCGAGGAATCTCCCATGATTACGATATTCTCAGGTTGAATGCCCCGATCAAGTATCCCCCGATACACCAGAGTCGCATCCTCCAGTGCTGCAGGATACGGGTTCTCCGGGGCAAGCCTGTAGTCCGGCATATAGATATCAGCTTTGCATCGATGTGCTAATCCTGCAACAAAGTCCCTGTTGGAAGGATAAATTCCAAGACAGAAGCCACCACCGTGATAATACAGAATGACTTTATCTCTCTCTGCCTCCTCATAATAGAATACCTCACATTCCACCCCACCGACATTCTCTCTGGTATTTCTAATTCCTTCCTGAATACCGGAGGACTGCATTTCCTCCATGTTCTTTCTTATCTCAGGAAGCGACAGGTTCCACATGCCTGATTCCTTTATCATATTTCTTACATATTCACTTTGCATACTACTCATTCTTATTCCCATCCTTTCATCCTTTCGGCTTTCGCCGTAAGCATATTGTATGGGAAGAATCGTCCTTCTGCATGATTAATCTTGCTGATTATTCCTGAATCGGAAAAAGAATGGTGACACTGTCATTGGTCGGGTAATCCTTGTGGTAAATATCAATCATGCCAATGCCGATATTATTAAGCTTTGCATCATTTACCATAATCCAGCGGTACAAGTCATCCATCAGGGGGCCCTGGATATCAAACATATTACCCTGGTATTCGAACTTGGCATACCACCCCTTTGGTATTGTTATGGTAGAATAGTTCGCCGGCTTAGAACCCTTCATAAGCTCTCTCGCGCAAAATATGCTGTAATCTCCGCTGTCATCCCCATGGCAGCTAACCACCGTAAAGAACCTATCCTGCTGTAATGTGCTGTCTTTGGAGGATTTCATAAAATAATTCTCTGACTGTGACTTCAGAGAGTGTCTGAAATCCTCCTGGTACACATTCAGCTCAAGTTTAATTCCTGCCAACACATATTCCTCCAGATACACCTTGCTGCCCTTAACAGAGAGAATTCCTTTATAATTGATGATATCCCTGTCTACGATACCGGCCTTTGGCACACCTTCCACCGTCACTGCCTCTTCTCTAAGCTTCGTGGGGGCAATGCCGAACTGTTTCTTAAAAGCCCGGCTGAATACCTCAGGATATTCAAATCCCAGATGTAAAGAAATATCCAGAATAGAAGAATCCGTTTCCATAATCAGATCAGCTGCCATCGTAAGCTTCCGTCCAAGGACATACTGCTTCAAGGATGTTCCCGTAACGGCCTTGAAGATCCTGTTAAAATGAAAGTCTGATATTCCGAATTGCTTAGCCAAAGTGCCCAGAGTAAGCTTTTCTGTTATATTCTCCTCAATATAATCCACCGTATCATTGATTACCCCAATGTAGTAATTCATATTTCTTTTCAAACCCCGTTATATAAAATATTCCACAGCATTGTATGAGATCACCGGTCTGAGTTGTTGGATACGCTTGATCTCCTCCTCCGAAAAACCTGCAATACCATTCTGAAGTAAAAAGGTCTGATATCCTCTCTCCACCGCGCCGTTATAAGTAAAGAGCACACAGTATTCAGCCGCAAAACCGCTGATGATGACACAATCCACACCCTCTTTTTTGAGAAACTCGTCCAAATCAGTCTGCCAAAAAGAGTTACAGAAGCTTTTCATAACTCTATAATCCTGATCGGAAACCACCAGCTCATCGACACAGGCAAAGCCCTCAGTCTCAGGTCCACCGTCCTCACAGTCCTGAATAATGACAACAGGCAGCTTTTTAGCCCGAAAATGCTGACTGATCTCATTGATGTATTCCACCGCCTTTTCAAAGGCTGCCTTGCAGGAAGTTCCTGCCTTACAGTTTTTTTGCATATCCACAATTAAAAATGCCGGTTTTATCATAGTATCCTCCCTATTATCCGTTGATTTATGATTAGAAGCTTTTTCATTTATTGTCTGCTTCAGGGAAATTGTACCATATATGCTTTTCCCGCACCAGAATAAAATGAAAAAACGAAAAAACAGAGTCATTGCTACGAGCAATGACTCTGCCGGCAAGACTGCCTCCTATTATAACTTTCTTTCCCCTATCGAAACGCTATGGTGATACACCTTATTATAAAGCATTCTTTAAAGCTGCTGCTGACATCAGCGGTCTCCACTTCTGCAGCAGGTCAACACCTTCTTCTGTAAATCCCGCAACCGCACCCTGTAATAAATATGCATTGAATCCCCTCTCCAATGCTCCGTTACAGGTAGCCGCCACGCAGAATTCAGCAGCAAAACCGCTGACTATCACCGTGTCAACCTCTTCCTTCTTCAATATATCCTCTAAGTCTGTCTTCCAGAAGGAATTATAAAAGTTCTTTTCGATCCTATAATCTGACTCAGCTACTAACAGATCCTCAACATTATCAAAGCCATCTGCCTTCAAAGCGCCCATTTCAATATGCTGTATCACTACAACAGGCAGGTTCTCCTTACGGAAGGTCTGGCTGATGCCGTTAATGCTTTGTACTGCTTTGTCAAAGATAGGCTTGCAGGATGTTGCTTCCCGGCAACCCTTCTGCATATCCAAAATTAATAAAGCCTTTTTAGACATATAAAAACTCCCCTCATGATTGATAACCCTGTATGGGAATATCTTACTCAAATGGGGAGTCTTTGTACATGGTCTATTTACAACAAAAGTTGTCTTATCTGCTCAATCTGCAGTATCCATTGTCTTCCACAACTATAAAGAAAGGTTTAGCAAATGTCCGGTAAGTCCAATGATTGTACCGAGTACGACAGACATAATTAAATGTTGTTTTTCTATTTATTGAAATGAACTATCATCTCAGCGATGGCATTCTGACTATGCAGGAGATAATTCTTTGCCTGAAAATTCTTACACCGCTCAGATTCCATAGCATCATAGGATACCTCCTGACCTCTGGTCACCGGAGGACAGGGCAGAAATACACCTTGCTTTGATAAACTTTTTAGATGGTTCTTCGTGATTTGATAAGGAAGAAATTCCTTTCTGATATGCTCCTTATCTTCCGCGTTGTCCGTACTCGGCCAACAATCTGTATAGATGACATCCGCTTGATGGATTACTTCATCCAGAGCATTGCTTGTCGATATACTGCCGACTGCATTCTGATTCAGTTTTTCCAGGAGTGCCTGATCCGCCTCATAACCCTCAGGTGCTACCTGTACCACACTGATTGGAAATTTGACAGCCGCCTCAAACCAACTCATGCATATATTTGTAACTTCTCCCACAAAGACCAGCTTCAACTCTTTCAGTGATCCGCGATATTGACGGAGGAACTGCAGATCACCCATGATCTCACAGGGATGGCTGAGGTTTGTTCTTGCATTAATCACAGGGATGGTTGAGGTTTTTGCCAGATACAGCAGATCCTCCTGTCTTTTCGCCCTGATAACCAGAAGGGTGAACCAATTGCTGAGATATTGCCCAATATCCTCAAGCGGTTCATGGTTCCCCAATTCTCCGGGAATATAGGATACTTTGGCACCCATAGCCTGCAATCCGATATCAAAAGCCACTCTGTTACGAAAGCCATTGCCGTAAAACCATAAGCCCACCTGTTCATTCATTAGATTTGCAGGCATACGATTCTCCTGCCAAGCCTTCGCCATATAATCAGCCCGGTCCAGAATTCCTGTTAATTCCTCACTTGAATAATCCAATAGTGATAAAAAGTGCCTCATTCAAACTCCCCCTGCCTATGAAAATATCAGGGTTACTGTGATAACAGCAACCCTGTTTGATATACAAATTTACATCGGCATCCACAATTTGTCAAGGGAAATAATAGAAATTAAATACTGTTTTACATTTTAGGCTTCTTTTTTCACAAACCCCAGCATAAACCCGTCCGGATCTTGAATTACGAATTTATAAGACCCCCAGGGAGTCCGTGCTAAGGGATTGATTACCGTACATCTATCCTTGATACGTTCCCATAGCAGTTCAACATCTTCTACATAAAAATCCAGCATGTCAACGGAACGCTGCCTTTGAAAGCCCTTCATCTCCTGGATAGCGAATAGCACCATGTCCTCCGTAAGATAGGTAATCCAATTTGTCGGTTCATAATAGGAATGGACTGTCATTCCAATTATGTCCTCATAAAATGCCCGGGAATTTGCCATATCACTTACAGTGATTGTAGCCACACCCATTCTGTAATTTGCTTCCTGTAATTTTTGATTCATTCATATCCACCTCCATACCCCCATCATAAAGTAAGGAACATGACAACAATATGCCATGTTCCTCGCAGTAAAACTAATTATTCTATGAATGATCCAATTACTTTTTTTGAAAGTACTTTTTGATTCCATCCAGATACAGTGAAAATCTTTCGTTATTCAGACTGTAATATACACGGTTAGAGTCTATTACTGTCTTTAGCAGTCCCTCTTTTATCAATGCATTGACATGATAGGATATGGTTGCTGTAGAAAGCTTAAGCTCATTGGCAATTTCTTTCCCGTAGCAGGGCTTTTTGGCGGTAAGCTCCAAAATATCTACTTTACTCTTATCACAGAGCAGCTTACCGAAGTTTACGATATCTTGAGCTGTAATATTCTCTCTGGAAATATTAAACCGGCTGTCCATCAGGATACCAAATCGAATCACATCCGCCAAATTAGTCTCGGGACTGAAGGATAGTGAAACGCTGATGGGCTGGAATATCATCGGCAGTAATACGGTTCCATTCTTGTTGGCCTCAAAGACCAGTTTGAGATTATTCTGCAGCAGTTCTATAATATCCTGCTTTTTCTGTATTCCCGTCCAATACTCATAATACTGTTGTTCCAATTTTTCAATTCGCTTCTGAAATCTTGTAATAATATCAACCACTTCCTTCAGGATTGCGGTGACTTCATTATAAGACTCCTTCTGAGAGTGAAATATTTTTAATACCTCCCATTTATCCGCCTTATCACAGGAAGCCGTATCCAGGAAGCTTATAAAATCGTCATAGGTTACCAAGCCTTCAACAGGCGCACCGCACTCCTCATCAATATTGATGATTTGTGCATAATACTTAATTCGGTCCTCTTCTTTCAGATTCGCAATCCGTTCTTCATAGGGCAGCAGTTGATTGTCATAGTTCTGAAAATCCCATAGAAAAGCAAAGGCTGCATTAAAAAAGAAGTTTAAATTTTTTGATTTAAAATAATACTCGATCAGGTCCTTTTTCTGTCTTAGCTCCTGTTTCACAGTATTGTAAATCTCAAGAAGAACTTCCCAGGTGCCTTCATACCACTCGGAAACCTCCGAATAATTATCCCGATACTCCGCCTTTTGCTGTTCCAATTCATCTTTGTTAATCCATTGATATAAGATTAACATCGCTTCATCCACCAGATTAGCATGCTTCGCTATCTGAAATTTGTCTTTCATTCTCTGACCTCTCATTCTGTTCATTCACAATAGCGGTAAATCTCTTCTTCCCGAATAGAACCAGGCATACAAGGAAATCCAGTAAACCTACGGCAAGAAATATTTTTCCGGTGGATGTAAATCCTGTCACACCGCTGATGATGAAGGATACAACCGGCGTAGCCGCAACACAGCCGGCATTCATGATCGCACTTACTCTCGCTATATAGCCTTCTTCTATCGACTTCATGAATTCTATACCTGCATAAGTATTTACCGTTGCAATCACCACACCTAACACGAAGGAAGCGAAAGCAACCATCATGTAATTCAGAATCGCCACATGTATGAACTCTCCAATGATTACAAGGCTGATAAAGTATACACCAATGGAATATCCACCAATACACACGATGGCATAGCTGCTGATCACAGTACTGATATAAGGATAAATCACAGCTCCCAGGATCATTCCGAGCGTAAGGCCCAGACTTAATACAGAAAGCATGATTTCGTTTGAATGCAATACTTCGCTTACCAGAGGAGCCTGAAGGCTGTTCATCGGAACTAAAATTGCATTCAGAAAGACTGCTATCGTTACCATGTATCGTAAAAATGCATTCTCCTTCAGGTAAAGAAATCCGCCCTTTAAACTATCTATATATTCCTTAGCATTTATTTTAGCTTTTGTCAACTGCTCTTCCTTAACTCTTACCATGAGTATGATCAGGGCAGATAAGAAGAACGTGATCATATCAATGTAAATCGCGGTTGACATGGAGAACAGGGAGATGATAGCTCCGGCCAACCCGAGACCGATCAGCTCCATGAGACTGCACAGGCTGGTATTAAAGGAAATCCCGAAGCTATAATATTTTTTATCCAGCAGTTTGGGCAGCAAAGCACTGGATGCCGGATTACGAAAGGCTTCTGCGCAGGATATTACAATCGTACAGCCAAGCATGATCCATTGATTTAGAAATCCTGCAAGAAAAGCGGTCGCAACGAAACCGACGGTGATTCCTCTGATCACATCTGTAATGATCATAATTGCCTTCTTATTTTTTCCCTCTACTGCAGCACCTGCAAAGGGCTGCAGAAATATTGTAGGTAATCGATTGAAACCGAATATGATTGCTGACCATGCAGCGCTCTGGGTAATCTGATATACGAGCCAGGCAAAGGCGATGGTATCGATGGAATCACCAAACCTGTTGATGACAGCGGCAATGACTGTTTTCATATATTCCTTTTGTTTCACAATATCACGATACCCAATTTTATTTTCTTCCATATTTCCTCCACTTCTGTGAATGACTTATCATAAGTCATTCACACCCTGTTATTAAATTGGTATGTATTCCCTGTTAGACATTAATCTAACATATTGTTTTATGTATGTCAATGCTAATGTTAGATAATTTTCTAATTGTTTTTTTATGGACGTAAAACTATGATGAAAATATACAAAAAGGAACAGCCCCAGTTCGGCTGTTCCCTTCAATCCTGTCTTATTTTCCTTTAATAAAGTGAGTTTCCATTATCAGGAACCGGATACCATCTGGCATAAAGCTTAACCAGGGCAGTCTCTGTCACTATCGTGCTTTCCGTAATCTGCTTCTGTCCGTCATCCCGGTCCTTATAGTCCTTATACTTATACCAGCCCCCAAAGGAATAGCCCTCCTTCTCCGGTACGGGCAATTCGCCGTATTCTCTTTGGTAGGATACAATTCTCTCATAAACCTCACCATTAAATGCAATGAAGATGACCTTCACAGGCTTCTCAGTCCAATGCGCATAGAGAGTCTCCGGCCCGTCTTCACCGTAAATACTTCTTACTGTAACCTTATCACCGTCTGTTTCAGCGGTATACCAGCCATCGAACTGATAACCGGCTCTGGTTGGTGTCGGGAGCTGCCCCAGATATTTGCTTCCGTAATATACAATAACCTTCGTTTTACTTAGGCTCCCTCCGGTTGCATCCAGTTCAATCTCCACCGGATTTCCCCTCCACTGAGCATAGAGTGTATGATTGGTGGGTTTTATTACCTTCGTTGTCTCTGTAATCTTTACTCCGCCGCTTCTAAAAGAATACCATCCCTTAAATACATAGTTCGGTCTGGTCAGCTCCGGTAAGGTCCCATAGTAACCATCCGAGGAAACTGTGATTGTTGCGAGGCTTGCATTCGCCCCGTTGCCATCAAAGCTGACAACACAGGTTGTAGACCCCGTAACATCAGCTGACTCCTGTGCTCCCAGTTCAGAAGCATAGGCAGGGCAAGGAGAAAATCCATATAATATGATAAAACACAGGATTCCTAACAAAAGTATCTTCCCGGTAGATGACATAATGATCCCCCTGTTTCATTCGTTTCTAACTATATATATCGGAATGTTACCCTATATAATGAAGGGACTTCTGTTTATTATCACAATTCCCGCACTGCTTTTCTCAACTCAAGTATCATTCCTGGTGCCACGGACAGCTCATCTACCCCAAACTCTAAAAAGGTCTCCGTCATCGCAGTATCTGCTGCCAGTTCACCGCAGATGCCTACCCAGATGCCTTTTTTATGGGCATTCTCCACTGTCAGCTTAATCAGTCTTAACACTGCCGGATGATGCGGATCCTGGAAAGAAGCCAGTATCGGATTCTGCCGGTCAATAGCCGTCGTATACTGGGTCAGATCATTGGTACCGATACTGAAGAAATCCACTTCCTCAGCCAGTAGATCACTTATGACCGCTGCAGCAGGGGTTTCTATCATAATGCCGAGTTCTATCTTGTCACTATAAGCGAGCGCCTCCCGGGTAAGCTCCTGCTTTACCTCCAAAAGAATCTGTTTAATCGCTCTGATCTCTTCCACGGATATGATCATCGGGAACATGATTCCCAAATTGCCGTAGACAGAAGCCCGGTAAAGAGCGCGAAGCTGTGTCTTAAATATTTCCTTCCTGGTTAAGCAAATACGGATGGCACGGTATCCCAGTGCAGGGTTCTCTTCCTTCGGCAGCTGAAAATATTCTGCCTGTTTGTCTGCCCCGATGTCCAAGGTACGGATAATTACCTTACGTCCTTCCATTCCTTTCAGGACCTCCCTATAGACTGCAAGCTGCTCCTCTTCTGAGGGAAAGCTCATCTTATTCAGATATAGGAATTCACTTCTCATCAGGCCGACCCCACCGGCATCATTCTTCAGTGCTTCATTGACATCCTGCAGATCACCGATATTGGCAAAGATATCGATCTGCTTCCCGTCCTTCGTCCTGTTTTCCTTTCCGATAAGCTCATTCAGTGCTGCCCTTCTTTCCTCCTCTGTCCGCTGCTTTTCCTTATACTCTTGCAACAAATCCTCCTCCGGATCAACATAGACCTTGCCCAAGAACCCATCAACAATCACCTGACAGCCATCAAACTCCGGCTTCAGATATTCACCAACTCCGATGATTGCAGGGATATTCATGGTTCTGGCCAGTATCGCGGTATGAGAATTCACAGAGCCCTTCTGCGTGATGAGAGAAAGTATTTTGCTTCTGTCAAGCTGTACCGTCTCGCTTGGTGCCAGATCCTCCGCCGCTATAATGGCAGGCTCCGCAAGCTTGAATTCTGTCTCCTCTTCGCCAAGTGCACGAAGCAGCCGCTCAGAGACATCCCTGATATCAGCTGCTCTCTCCTTCAGATATTCATCCTCCATACTGGAAAATATCTCGGCAAAGTAGTCAGAGGCGCTGAGCACAGCATACTCTGCATTATATTTTTGCTCCGTGATTATCTTTTTAATGTGTTTCAGATATTCCGCATCCTCAAGAAGCAGCTGATGAGCCTGCAGAATCAATGCCTCCTCGGAGCCGATCTCCTCAAGAGCCTTATTATATAATTCCTCAAGCTGTTCAATCGCTTTCTGCCTCCCGGCTTCAAAGCGGCATTGCTCCTCCTCTGTATCAGATACCTGATAGACCTTCCCGGCTATTTCCGTTTTTCTATAATAATTCATCGTTCCTATGGCAATTCCCTTATATACACTTTTGCCTTCCAATACTATCATTTTATCACTCCTTTCTCTGCCTCTTTATATTCACGGTCTTCTTTAAAGGATGTAAAAAAAGACCATTCTTAATAATAAATTACTTATTATTAAGTCGGTCTTGCCTGATCGAACAGTCACAATCCAATCTGTCTGTAATTGAATTATACCTTCTTCACAGTAATATGTCAATGATATTGGTTATAGTGTCTCAAACTCCTTATGTAATTTTTCGTATACCAACTTTCTCTTTCCAAGCATGCCATTGAAGGCTTCGTCAAATGTCTGTGGCAGTTCCTCATGGATGATCCTGACACCAACTTCGGTAATCCCTCCCTTGGTCGATACGCGGTTAATCACCTCATTAAAATTCATATTCTTCTCCAACATCAATTTTGATGTTCCAATCATGGTATGCAGTACCAGATCATTGATCTCTTCCTTAGTGAAGCTGGTGCCATGACGCAGTCCTGCTTCGACAAACTCCTGAAAGATTGCGGCATATAACCCGGGTCCACAGCTTGTGAATTCGGAGGCAAAGCCAAAATCCTCTTCTTTGATATGGCGCAGCCTGGAAAGGCAGCCCAGAATGTCCTCAAGCTGTCTTTTGTCAGCCTCATCAACTCCGGAGTTATGGCAAATAAGTGCGATCCCTCCTTGAACCTCAGAGACGACTGTCGGTAAAAGCTTTGATATTTTACAGTCAATCAACCGCTCCATATCTTCAATCATGACTGAACCGGCGATTGAGATAATATGCTGACTTGGCTGCAGCCATGCCTTCATTTCCTTAAGGACATCTATATATTCCATTGGTTTTACACAGATAAACAGATAGTCTGATTCTTTAACCACATCGGATAACTCCTTCGCAATCCTTATCTGTTCCCATTCTGTCCTGATTTCCTCCAGACGGTTTTTATCCTTGCGGGTAACGATAATCTGCTCCTGACTGATATTACCATACCTGATCAATCCGGAGATCAGCATCTTTGCCATGCTCCCATAACCAATAAATCCAAACTTCTTCATAAAACCTCTCGCTCCTTCTGACTACAGTCCTGTGATATCCACGAATTGTGGCCTCTTTCTAATATTTACAGCTCTTCTATTAATTTACATTATTATCATTCACTTTCAGTATGCTGTCAATAGAGTATCGCCACATGCTACGATGCTTGCTTTTTCTATACCGAGCCGATATAATGTTTATGACTGGTTCAAAAAAATAGAACGGATATTTTTCAATAGCAGAAAGGAAATAATATGGAGAAAAAAGTGAAACGAATCGCAGCAATCATCGGTCTGGTATTGTTTGCTTCATTATTTCTGGTAACTTTAATATCAGCATTCTTCGCATCAGAGAAGGCACCCGGGTTGTTCTTTGCAAGTCTGTTCAGTGCCATCGTCATTCCGATTATGATCTGGGGCTTTATGGTGGTTTATCGCTTGGTTCACCGAAACGATCCGACGGAAGATGCAGCTTCTGAGTCTCCGGATTCAACAGACGATACCGAAGCATTAGATGAAACAGAGGAAGACGACTCCTCAGAGGATAATAATTAAATAAGTGGGGCTGCATTACATATGCAGCCCACTTTTATTCTTCTTCCTTGATTCTTTTAAAGTATTCCTGTATCTGTTTCTCATATCCGTTGTCGGAAGGGATGTAGAATACTCTGTCCTTAAGCTCATCCGGCAGATATTGCTGCTTTACATAATGATTCTTAAAGTTATGGGCATATTGATAGCCCAAACCGTGACCCAGCTTCACCGCACCTTTATAATGAGCATCCATCAGATAGGAGGGGATGGTTGCGGTCTTCTCATTCTCCACAACCTTCGTAGCCTCATCGATAGCGCAGATAGCGGAATTACTCTTCGGTGCACAAGCTACATATATAGCCGCCTGTGCAAGGACAATCCTTGCCTCCGGCATACCGAGACGTTCCACTGCCAGAGCAGCGGAGGTTGCGACTACCAATGCATTGGGATCAGCATTGGATACGTCCTCTGCGGCACAGATCATAATTCTCCTTGCGATAAAGGCTACCTCCTCTCCCGCATACAGCATCCGGGCCAGGTAATACACCGCTGCATCCGGATCGGAGCCGCGCATACTCTTGATGAAAGCCGATATCGTGTCATAATGGTTATCTCCGTCCTTATCATACTTCAGGACACGTCTCTGGATACACTCAGATGCCACAGAAAGTGTAATGTGGATTTTCCCATCCTCAGACCGTTCCGTCGTCAGGATACCTATCTCTATGGCATTCAATGCCGCCCTGGCATCACCGTTGGCGATATCCGCCAGAAAGTCCAGTGCTTCCTCTTCAATGACAGCATCATACACTCCCATACCACGATCACGGTCATAGACTGCCCGATTCAGCAGTGTCTTGATGTCCTCCTTATCCAGAGGCTTCAGTTCAAATATGATAGAACGGGAAAGTAACGCAGAATTCACTTCAAAATAGGGATTCTCAGTCGTCGCTCCAATCAGGATTACCGTTCCGTCCTCCACAAAAGGCAGGAGATAATCCTGCTGTCCCTTATTAAACCGGTGTATCTCGTCGATGAAAAGGATTGTACGTTTTCCGTAGCTGCCCAGATTCGTCTTCGCTTCCTCAACCACTGCCTCCATATCCTTCTTACCGGCGGAGGTAGCATTAATCTGGGTAAACAAGGAGCTAGTGGTATTGGCTATGACCTTGGCCAGCGTTGTCTTGCCCGTTCCGGGAGGACCATAGAAAATGATGGAGCTGAGCTTATCGGCCTTGATCGCTCTATACAACAGCTTGTCCTTTCCGATAATATGCTGCTGCCCTACCACCTCATCCAAAGTGACCGGACGAAGTCTGGAAGCCAGAGGAGCTTCCTTCTTCATCGTATTATCCCTCATGTAATCAAATAAATCCATATCGTCCGCCTAGCCTTTCAAAGCATTTACATCTTGAAAATAATATAATAATGTGCATAATTATAAAGGTATCCTATATCTAATGAAGGAGTTAATATATGAATATACCAAAGGATCCATACATCCTGCTGAGCTTTATCAACACCAAGCTGAGGGATGAATATCATAGTTTGGAGGATTTATGTAAATGTCTTTCCATAGACCGTAATGAACTGGAAAAGCTACTGTCCTCCATTGATTATCATTATACAGGAGAAGTCAACCGTTTCATGCCTATTCTGTAATTTTTGCTCTTTTTTTTCTGTGTCGTGAAATAAGCAGATGCAGAATGCTATAAACCAATACACCGGCGGCAGCACCTGCAGTATCCAGGAGCACATCCGATACCTGTCCGCTTCTTCCCGCGACAAAGGTCTGATGAAATTCATCGGTCGCTGCATATAGTCCGGCGATTAAGACCGGAAGCCATGTTCTGTAACTGATGCTTTTCTTCCACACCGTAAAATGAAAGGCAATTGCCAAGCTAAGGAATGCGTACTCCGTAAAATGTGCCGACTTGCGTACAAAATGGTCAATTACCGCTAGCAGATCAAGTTTTTCAGGACCCTGCAGCGAAACGCTCTCCAACTTATCATATAGATTATATATCACGATTGAGATACTCAGGCTGCCTTCCTGGGACAGCACCGCTGTCTTTGAGGAAAACCAGAAGATTGCTCCCATAATTCCTATCGCAGGCAGCCAGGAAAAATATTTTAGTTTCATGTTGTCTCCTTAAACAAGATCGATGTCTTGTATTTTCACCCATATAAGCTTATTTATCATATCATATCCGGGAAACCCTGGCAAGAATTGCATTCCGGCAGAAGGGAGTTTTTGTAATGAAGGAAGTCTTTAAGACCATCTATGAAGGCGGTGTCGGAGAAATCACAGTGAAAAAATCCAGATTTATCGCGACAGTCTGCCCTGCCCTGACAGAAGCTGCTGCCCTTGAAACGATTGAAGCCCTGAAGAAAAAGTATTGGGATGCCTCTCACAATTGCTCCGCCTATGTGATAGGAACCGAACAACCTCTGATGCGATGCTCCGACGACGGCGAACCCAGTAAGACCGCTGGTAGGCCCATGCTGGATATCTTGCTTGCACATGAGCTTGTCAATGTTGTAGTCGTGGTAACCCGTTACTTTGGCGGTACCCTGCTTGGGACAGGCGGACTTGTCAAGGCATATCAATCTGCGGTACTGGAAGGTCTGCAGAATAGTAAAGTCATACAAAAGGAGCTGGGAATCAGGGTAGCGATCACCACAGATTATAACCTGATCGGTAAGCTTCAATATTATATCGCTCAGGAACAGCTTACCATATTATCCTCTGAATATACAGATCTGGTCCTTCTGGAGGTTTTAGTTCCCCCAAGCAGATATCAGGCTTTTGTGAAAAAGGTTGCTGAGTTGACGAACGGAACGGCAATTCTGAATGAATTCGGGCAGGTATACTTTACCACACTGGAGGGTAAGCTTCTGTTATTTGAATGATCTGATAATAACGATCCTATTATATGAGAAAGAGCCCATAATAATAGAAAATTCTTTTCTATTATTATGGGCTCTTTCAGGATAACTCCACACCCCTATTGAATTATCCCTCAGCCAATGTCACCAGTTCATCCACAACCTCTGCCAGTGATATCGGTGTGACTTGATTCCGATATAAATTCTCGAGAATCCCGATTGCCGTCTCCTTTGATGATGATACCCCACATATTTCGTCTGTCTCAGTTATGGCACCGGATCGCTTGGTAATCCCTACCCCAAAATAAGGAGTAACCATATCCATCTCCGAGATCATCTCGGTGAGGAAATAATCCAGTGCCAATTCTCGTTCATCCTCAAGTTTTACCTGGCTGCTGAAAAGAAGCTTTGCCTGTTTCATAATACATTACCCCCACTATAGAAAGAAAATTTGCTGACAAATCCCATTATACACAGTATATTTAGGGAGCGAAAGTCGTTTTTAACGCACCAAACTATCCTCTTCCTTATTTTTCGACACATCTTCACATTTTGTGTGTACATATCGAGGAAAGCCGATTAGCTTCTTGCGTTTTCATGAATTTTTGCATAATTACTTATAAAAAATAGTACTTTTATACTGTGTAGCATACAAATTAGGTGTTTTGCATATACGATAGGTCAGCAAAATACCCCGGGAGAAATTATGCTTTATTTCACAGGTCAAATTTGTTATAATGGACGCGAGTGAACAAAGTACCAGCTTTGCTTATCGCAGGATTTATACTGTTTATATATGCTTATTGCGATTGGAGGTTTTTATGGACTACAGTAAGAGAGGCATTGAACAGAAACAACATTATATAAAATCCACATCCAGACGATTGATTTCTAAGACAAGGATTACTTTATTCCGTTTGTTTATCGTTCTGGTTGTATCTGTCGGGATAGTAGGTACCTTTGCAGGCTTCGGTCTTTTAAAGGGTCTGATAGACAGCGCACCTGATATCTCTAAGATTAATGTTGTTCCTACCGGCTATACTACTACCATTTATGATAAAGATGGCAATGCCATAGAGAATTTAATCGGTGCCGAGGCAAATCGTGTATATGTGTCTTTGTCCGAGTTACCCGATTGGGTACGATACAGCTTTATCGCTATTGAAGATGAACGTTTCTACGAACATAACGGTATTGACGTCAGAGGTATCCTGCGTGCGGGTGTTCTGGGACTGACCTCCGGTAGCTTTAATCAGGGTGGCAGCACGATTACCC
The DNA here is from genome assembly GCA_023436065.1 of Bacillota bacterium. Taxonomy (GTDB): domain Bacteria; phylum Bacillota; class Clostridia; order Lachnospirales; family Lachnospiraceae; genus Mobilitalea. The sequence goes on along the minus strand of JAEZKU010000030.1, from coordinate 22,252 downwards.
AGCAGCTTCTAAAGAACCAGGTATTTAATGGTGGCCGCGAGGCAACCTTTGTGGAACGTTTAAAACGAAAGATTCAGGAGCAGTACCTTGCGATCCAGTTGGAGAACCACCTGAATAAAGATACAATCCTGGAATATTACTTAAACACAATCAACCTTGGTTCCGGAACCTTAGGAATACAGACCGCCTCCAGAAAGTACTTCAACAAGGATGCAAAGGATCTGTCTCTTTCAGAAGCGGCTACGATTGCAGCGATTGCGCAGCTTCCCGTATATCATAACCCGATTACCCACCCGGAGCGAAATATGGTAAGAAGGCAGGAGATCCTGGATGAAATGCTGAAGCAGGGCTATTGCTCGCAGGAAGAATACAATGATGCCGTAGCGGATGATGTCTACTCCAGAGTTCAGTCCATCAATGAAGAGCAGGATTCCACTTCCTACTACAGTTATTTTACCGATGAGCTGATTGAACAGGTTATGGAGGATCTCCAGACCAAGCTTGGTTATACCCAGGTGCAGGCTTCCAATTTATTATTCAGCGGTGGCTTAAGCATCTATACGACCCAGGACTCAACGATCCAGAGTATCTGTGATGATGTATTTGCTGATGAAAAGAATTTCCCTGAGATGGGCACCTCCTTCTGGGAGTTGACCTATGCACTGTCCGTTCAGAAGAATGATGAGAAGAAGACCACTGTTCATTACCATGGTAACGATCTGCTGGAATACTTCAAGGATTACAAGGACCCTGACCACCTCTATGTAGATGATAACGGTAGCAGATTCTCCCTTCTGTTCCTGGATAAGGAGGATATGAGAAAGAAAATTGCTGAGTTTAGGGATGCTATGGTTGAAGATGGTGACACGATTGTCGGTGAGAATATAACCATGACGATCCAGCCTCAGACCTCGTTCGTAGTGATGGATCAATATACCGGTGAGGTAGTTGCTATTGAAGGCGGACGCGGTGAAAAGACCGGTAACCGTACATTAAACCGTGCCACTAACAGAGTCAGACAGCCCGGTTCTACCTTTAAGGTATTATCCACCTACCTTCCGGCGCTGGACAGTCTGGGCATGACACTTGCCACCGTTCAGGATGACTCGGGTCCCTACTATTATCCCGGCACAAAGAAGGAAGTAAACAACTGGACTTCCACCAAAAAATATGATGGTCTCAGTACTTTAAGACAAGGTATCTATAATTCCATGAATATCGTCACTGTAAAGACTTTCGTGGAAGTAACACCCCAACTCGGCTATGATTATTTATTAAAGTTAGGCTTTACCTCTCTGGTAGATTCCAGAAAGGAACCGGACGGACGTGTTGTATCTGATATTAACCATCCTATGGCACTCGGCGGCCTGACAGATGGTGTCAGCAATCTGGAATTAACTGCTGCATATGCGGCAATAGCGAATGGCGGTGTCTATACAAAACCGCGGTTTTATACCAAGATACTGGATCATGACGGTAAGGTTCTCCTTACCACAGAACCGGAGCATGATCAGGTAATGAAAGAATCCACTGCCTTCCTGCTAACCAACGCTATGGAGGATGTGGTTAAGAAAGGAACCGGTAAGAACCTAAGGCTTTCGATTGATATGCCAATTGCCGGAAAGACAGGTTCCACCTCTGATTACAATGATCTTTGGTTCTCAGGTTTTTCACCTTACTATACTGCAACCGTATGGTCAGGGTTCGATAATAACAGAAGCCAAACAGATAAGACCTATAACCGTAAGATTTGGAAGACCATCATGGAACGCATCCATACAGAAAAAAATCTTGAAACCAAAGATTTTAAAATACCTGATTCTATTGTCACAGCAAAGATATGTACCAAATCAGGTAAGCTGGCGGTGGATGGAGTTTGTAATGAATATCTGGGCGGTAATACCACAAAGGTAGAGTACTTTGCGAAGGGTACACAGCCCACAGCGTATTGCGATATCCATGTAAAGGCAACTATATGTGACGAATCCAAGGATTTATCCACAGAGTATTGCCCGATTGTAAAGGAAGGAGTTTTCCTGATAAAAACCGAGACCGGTAAAACAGCAGATACCCCTTATCTATACCCAAGCAATAACTGCAAGTTACACACCCAGTCAAGTTCTTATCAACCGCCGCGACAAACACCAACACAATTACCACAAGAACCAGAATCGGAAGACCCCTATAATGAGGATGACTATTATGAAGACGAACCCTACTATCAGGATCCTCAGACAGAGATACCTCCGACAGACGGAACCGACACCACCGACCCTCTATACGAGGACGAATCCCTTGCACATTAAAGAATAAAAATATTACGTCTTAATATAAAATCCCCCAGAAATGCAGTAAGGCTAAGTTGAACACTTGCCCTACAGTAAATCTGGGGGGATTTTATTTATTGCTTCTCCTGAAACCTTACGACCAATAAAGCATGTATCGCTTCTTCTGATAATTTTCCATAGGAGAAGCATTACATCAAAGAAGCATTTCTTCACCTGATAACTTTCTTTCGGAGAATCATTATACCAAAGAAACACTTTTTACTTCTCATGAAAATTTAGAAAAGTATTTTGGTATAATATTGCTTACAGAAATACAGGTAGGATGACATCATCCTACCGTTCCTAGAATGATAATTTCCATGCTACTCTAGGACTTCATCTTCGGCCCGAAGAACCAGGAGGCGATATATGCAAAAATCAATGCCGCAGAAACCCCTACAGCAGATGCAGTAAATCCTCCTTTAAAGATTCCGATCAAACCATCCTTATCCACTGCTTCCTTCACTCCCTTGAACAGGATACTTCCAAATCCGGTCAGAGGAACTCCCGCACCTGCACCTGCCCATTTGGCAAAGGGCTCATATACTCCGACAGCTCCCAGGATTGCACCCAGGCATACCAGTATTACCATAACTCTGCCGGGCATAAGCTTCGTATTATCCAGTAAAATCTGCACAACCGCACAGATTGCTCCACCCACTAAAAATGCCTTCAAATATTCCATTCTGTTCAGCTCCTTTCGACGACGACTGCATGCGCGATACCAGGTACACTTTTTCCTTCGTTAAAGCTTACCTGGGACAGCAACGCTCCGGTCGGGATAAACAGAATTCTTTTCCATGTCCCTTCCATAAGCTGTTTCATGATATATCCCGTAAATGTGATTGCAGAGCAACCACAACCGCTACCACCGGCATGCGTATCCTGACTGTTCTGATCAAAGATCTCGATACCGCAATCCATATGGTTTGCAGTGATATCGCAATTTCTCTCCTTTAACAGATCAATCAGAATGTTTTTCCCCACATAACCGAGATCGCCGGTAATGATTTTATCATAATAGGAAGGCTCTACACCAAAATCCTCGAAATTCTGTCGTATCGTCTCATACGCTGCAGGTGCCATACATGCTCCCATATTCATGGAATCCTTCAAGCCATAGTCTACAATCTTTCCGATTGTCACCCCACTGATTACTAATTTGGGTTGTCCCTCAGGAACCTTTGCACTTTCAGAATCAGCCAAAACTACAGCTCCGCTACCTGTGATTGTCCAAGATGCGGAATAAGGTCTCTGATTCCCGTAATCCAGAGGGAAACGAAACTGCTTCTCAGCCCCGGCAAAATGACTGGAGGTGATTGCAAGTACCCTGTCCGCAAATCCGCCGTCTACCATAATAGAGCCAATTGTCATTGCTTCTCCCATCGTAGAACAGGCTCCGTATATTCCAAGCATTGGTATCTTTAATTCCGCAATACCGAAGGAGGTCGCAATCAACTGACCGAGCAGATCGCCGCCGATCAGATATCTAATATCTGTATTTTGCAGTCCCGCCTTTTCCAGGACCTTTTGGGCTGTAAGCCGCATGAGCTCACTTTCGGCCTCCTCCCAGGTCTTTTTCCCAAAGAGCGGATCCTGCTCAATATAATCAAATAGTTTCCCTAACGGACCCTCGCCCTCTTTCTTACCGGCAATTGAGGATCCTGCCAGTATGACCGGAGGGTTACAAAACCGAAGGCTTTGCTTTCCCAACATTTTTGTTTGATTTTCCTGTTGTGCCATAATAACTCCTCTTTTCCTGATGACTTTCTCTATTCCTTATACCACCTTTAACTGCTTCAGAATATAATAAATCAACCCGAGAACCCATGAGGTAAAAATACCATATAGGATAACCGGACCGGCTATCGTAAAGACCTTACATCCGATTCCATAGACCTGTCCTTCCTTCTTATATTCCACCACAGGAGCTACCACAGAATTCGCAAATCCGGTAATCGGAACCAGGGTACCTGCTCCTCCGAACTTCGCCAACTTTTGATAATAGCCCAGACCGGTTAACAGTATGGATAGAAAAACCAGAGTTACGGTATTATATAATTTGGCTGTCTCTTTGTCCGCCCCCATGGCACCATAAAATGTGATAAAGGCTTGTCCAATGACACAAATGATTCCTCCGATCAGAAATGCCTTACAGGCATTTTTTGCAACACTGAACTTCGGTGTCTGTTCTTTCACATACTGATTATATTTTTCATTTCTCTTCTGAGTGTCCTGTTCCCTGACAATTCCGGAGACAGCGCTTTTCTTTTGATTAGCCATATCAACCCTCCTTCATTCTTTCCACCAATGAATCAACAAGTGTTCCGTCAAACTCTGACGGCTGTCCATTCTGAAAGCACTCTACGAATATTACGACGATAATTGCCATAATAACAATGCATGCTGCTATAAGTAGAAACTTTTTTCTTACAGTCATATCTTTCTCACTCCGTTCAGAACCCGTCCATGACAGGTAAATTAAGAAAGAGTTTCGCTTACGAAACTCTCGAAGCTTGCATAACAAGCTTTTACGAGACGCGGCCAGCTTTTCTGGCACATTACATAACGCGCGTGTGCATCCTGCCCGGCGGGATTTTATGTAATAAGAAATCTGCAGGAATTTCATATTACATAAAAAAGCATCAGAATTAACCTCTGATGCCTTCTTTTTCATAATGATATTATATGAATTTCCCAATTCTCTATACTGGAAATTCTTGCTTATGCCAAGCCAATTATGCTCCCAGCTTTTCTCTCATAATTCTTAAAATTCTTCTTTCCATCCGGGATACCTGTACCTGGGAAATTCCCAGCTCCTTAGCGATATCTGTCTGTGTTCTATCTTTAAAGTATCTAAGCCTGATAATCTCCTGCTCCTTCTCATCCAGTGAAGCAATGATCTCACGCAGGGCAAGCCTGTCCACTAAATTTTCACTTTCATCCTTGGTTTCTGTCAATTTATCGATCAAATAGATCGGACTTCCGTCCCCCTGATAAATGGTTTTGTATAAGGATTCTACTTCAGCACCGGTTTCCAATGCCATAATAATCTCATCCTTCGGTATATTCAATTCTTCTTCAATTTCATCCAATAGCGGTTCACGGCCGAATTGGTTTCCATACCGCTCCCTGACCGCTCTGATTCTGGTAGCCGTCTCCTTTAGAGATCTGCTGACCTTTATCATACCGTCATCCCGCAGGAAACGCTTAATTTCGCCCGTAATCATCGGAACGGCATAGGTTGAAAATTTAACCTCATAGCTCATATCAAATTTATCGATTGCCTTGATTAGTCCGATACTACCGATCTGGAATAAATCTTCCATCTCATGCCCACGATTAGCGAACCTTCTGACGATGCTCCAGACCAATCCTACATTTTCGGTTACAAGTCTGTCTCGGGCTTCTCTGTCACCCGTCTTAGAAAGTCTGATCAGCTCAAGTGTATCCACATTCATTCCCACTCCTTCCTTGCAGCTGTCTCCTTTGCTCTGCTATATCCCTAGATCGATCTTCTGTCCGGCTTCCTGTGCAAGCTCCTTGAGTTTCTCCTGTCTACCGACTCTTTTTATCATTCGTACCAAAGTTCCATTCCCCGGTTCGGATACAACCTCCAGCTCGTCCATAAAAGCTTCCATAAAGGAAAAGCCCATACCTGAACGCTCCAATTCAGGTCGTGTGGTATAGAGAGGCTCCATAGCCTTCTCAATATTGTCTATGCCGATACCGTAGTCCTGAATCTCCACCAAAAGCTCATTCCTGTTGATGACACAATGCATCTTTATTGTCCCCATTGAGTTGTAATATCCATGGATGATACAGTTGGTCACTGCCTCTGATACAGCTGTCTTTATATCTGCCAATTCCTCTATCGTAGGGTCCAGCTGTGTGGCAAAAGCAGCTACGACAGTTCTGGCAAAGCTCTCATTCTGCGATCTGCTCTCAAACTCCAATGTCATTTCGTTCCTCTCAATCTTATCCTTCATTGCCTCTTCTTATCCCCTTTCCTTGATGATACTCAGCGCTGCTTCTACCGTATCATATTTCTCAATTATCTTATAAAGCCCTGATATCCGGAATATCCGGTCAACGGCTGAATTCACATTCGCAACTGCCGTCTTACCCCCAATGAATATCACTTTTCGATATCTTCCCATAATCACACCGATACCGGCACTGTCCATAAAACCCGCTCCGGAAAAATCGAAAATAATATGCTTGATATTATTCCGGTCGATCAGACGATCTGCAGTATCTTTAATCCGGATTGCATTATGATGATCCAATTCTTCCTGCAGACGAATAATCAGACATCTGCCGCTGATATCATAGGTTGTCCCCTCCTCTCCGAACTTATTGGTCTTACCGCTTATCGCATTTCTCTCCTGCATGAACCAATTCCTCCTGCTTCTATGATCTAATTCATTCTATTAGCTACATGAAATATACAATTATTTACATTTGATTTTGCCGACGAAAAAAAGACCTTTAATGGAATAGCTCTGAACGCTATTCTCCATGAAACGTCTTTTTTTCGATGTTCTTATCTTAAGTTTATCAAATCTTTCCTATTCCTGAACCTGCTCCAGGAAATTCTGTGCATCCTTGACTCTGTTGGAATCCGGGAAATCCTTCAGTACTATGTTATAATAAATGGCTGCATTCTCTTTATCATCAAGACGATGATATGCTCTGGCTGTAAAATAAATCGGATCTACATCCTTTGGATCATAGGCCATAGCCTTAGCAAGCTCTTCAATCGCCTTTTCATATTTGCCATCACTGTATAAGCTATGGCCTTTTTCATACTGTGCCTCTGCGACACCCGGATACACTGCTGTACGAAGGGTCGTCACTAATTTCTTAGCATCCTTAAGCTCCAACTTGTTATCATCTATTCCTGCCAGTAGCTCAGCTACCTCTAAAAAGCTTCTTTCGCTTTCTCTTTTCTCAAGCTCTGCCAGATACAGAGCAGTCGCCTGTACCAATGGCTGATACTGCTTGGACTTATCTTCGGGAATTACCAGATTGTCAATTGTCTCCTGCAGTTCTTCAACCTGCGATTTGAGTCCCTCGTTTTCATTCTTGAGGGTAGCAATCGTGTTGTCCTGCTCCTCCATACGGGCAAGGGCTGTTCCATAGTCGGCAACATCCGCATCACCGCCTGTGTTCTTATTCTTCGATAAGGTCGGAACTACCAGAATAGCCATAACAGCCAATCCGATGATGACGCCGATGACCAGATTGACAAAAGCCATAATATTCGGTTTATCCTCACGGTAAGAGGAAATCGGCATGATCGCAGCTACGCCTGAGGTCTCTGCTTCCGGATTACCTTCCGCATCCTTAAGACCTTCCTGCGGTGTGATTTCCTTTATATAACGCAAGGTAGTTGTATTAGAAACATCAATCTTGATCGCTTTGGCCAAATACTTCCTTGCCTTTTCTTTCTCCCCTGCCTTCATGTGCAACAGGGCAAGCAGATGGTATGCTCTGATAAAATGAGGATTTAAGCTGACAACTTTCTTCAGTTGTATGATAGCAAGATCATCACTACCCTGCTTTGCCAGGGAAAGCGATGTATTATATCTCTTAATCGCCTGATTCAGCGCATCCAGTTTCGTCGGATTGGACTGAACCTTATTGATGTATTCATCCGCATCATTATCTGATGGTTGGAAGTGTTTACTGATCACCCATTCACTGAGTGCTGCAACTGTCTCACCCATCTCATAATAAATCAAACCCAGAAGATTTCTGGCATTTACATTCTTTTTATTCAGTTCAAGGCTGCTCTTTAAGGAGATGATCGCACCGGATAAATCCCGCACTCTCGCTCTGGCAAGGCCGATATTATAATGTTGATTGGAAGCTCTATATATTTTTTGATAAATTGTCATGTCTGTGCCACAACGTTCGCACCTTTTTTTCTTGTCCGACATATTACTTCCGCAATTCGGGCAAATCATATCATCCCCACCTGTCCATTCATCAAATGATTATTTGTCTTTTGTTCCCTTTAAAATTTCCTTTAAGATATCCGTAACGTCTGTCAAATCATTATTATTAATGACATCCTCTGCCTGTTCAATCTCTAAGCTAGGCTCAAATTTTTCTAATTCCTCGTCAAAATTAATCATAAACCCTCCGCTATTTTTACTTTGCAGCATCTAGAATCAATCTAATTATCATCATACTATAAAAGTAGGAAAAATCAAGTATTTATCGCATTTTTACTGGAAAACACCAATAACATTATACCGTATTGTCCATTATTTATCAAATACATTTCACCTTTACCATTCGACATATGGCTTGCATTTCCATTTCATTGGGTTATAATTAGTATGATCTTTTTTAAGAATTTAGGAATTACTTCGGAGGGATATCAATGAAGAACGACTTTACATATGGACTGAAACGGGGATATCCGATTGCACTCGGTTATCTGCCCGTATCCTTTACCTTCGGACTGATGGCTGTTTCCGGCGGACTTCCGCCCTGGATGGCTGTATTCATATCCATGTCAAATCTCACCTCGGCAGGACAATTCGCAGGAACCAACCTCATTCTGTCCGGTTCCGGGTTTTTAGAAATTACACTGACTACTTTCATCATCAATCTCCGTTATATGCTGATGTCTTTATCCCTGACCCAGCGCCTGGACCGGGATATGAAGCTTTCCGAGCGTCTTCTGATCGCTTTTGGTGTCACGGATGAGACCTTTACTATGGCCTCCATGGAACAGGGTAGTCTGTCCTTCCCATTCCTATTGGGACTGATGACCGGTCCTTTTATTGGCTGGAGTGTGGGCACAGCGCTTGGAGCACTCATCTGCAATGCTTTGCCGGCCGCATTAAACGCCGCAATGGGAATTGCATTATATGGTATGTTCATTGCCATCATCATTCCTCCGGCGAAAAAATCCATTGCTGTCATTGTGATCCTGCTGATTTCAGTCACCACAGTATGTATCCTGAAATACGTTTCCCTATTTTCCTTTATCTCCTCCGGCTTCCGCGTCATCATAGCAACCTTCTTAGGCTCCGGAATTGGAGCATGCCTGTTCCCCACAAAGGAGGAGCCGGCTGAGATAGCAGCAGAAGGGAGGAGTTGTATATGAAACTGCAAACTGCATTTTATGCCGTATTGCTTATGGCATTGGTGACCTATCTACCCAGAATGCTGCCCCTGGCAATTTTTCGAAAGCCCCTGCGCTCCCGGTTTATCAAATCTTTCTTAAAATATGTACCCTTTGCGGTTCTCGGTGCACTTACCTTCCCGGATATCTTCTATTCCACCGGGACTCTGGCCACGGCCCTCTGCGGTACTGCTGCCGCCTTGATTTTGGCTTATTTTGAAAGAAGCCTTGTAATAGTTGCCCTGGGTGCCATAATCACTGTATATATTACCGGTTTCTTTTTTTAAATGGATATAAGAGAAGTAATCCGCATAAAATGATATGAATGCAGCTGATGTACAGCTTACATAAGAGTATAAATTGACAAATTCGCCATATCATGTTAACTTGAAGAAAAGTAGCAGAAAGGAGTATTTGCATGATTAAATCAACCCTGAAGCTAATCGGATTATTATCCAAAAAAATAGATGATGATCATGTTGCAGCATTCTCTGCGCAGGCTGCATTCTTTATCATCATCTCATTTTTTCCTTTTATCATGCTGCTCTTAAGCATCATTCAGTTCTTCCCAATCGAGGAGAGCAGCATGCTGCGTATCTTTACGGAGATATTCCCAACAGCCATTCATTCTCTGATCATCTCCATCATTACGGAAATCTATGATTCTGCTGCCTCTACCACCATCATCTCAGTAACGGTTATTACCATCTTATGGTCTGCGGGCAAAGGCTTTCTGGCTGTCATGAGAGGTTTGAATTCTGTCTATGAAATCAACGAAACACGAAACAGTCTGCTGCTTCGCGCCATTGCTGCTTTATATACCTTAATCTTTGCGGTTATGGTTTTGATCACCATGACTCTGTTCGTGTTCGGTAACCGCCTTTATTTCTGGATTGAGCGTAAGCTGCCGGTATTTGTGGATACCGCCCTTGTCATCATCAGCTTAAGAACCATTGTCGGACTGATTGTCCTGATCGTTTTCTTCCTGATCATCTATACAGTTATTCCGAACCGAAAGACAAAGCTCATGGGCCAGATGCCAGGTGCAATGCTGTGCGCCGGAGGATGGATGGGTTTTTCCTATGCATTTTCCTTCTATATTGACAATTATTCCAATTACGCATCCACCTACGGTAGTCTGACAGCTGTTGTACTCTTTATGCTATGGCTTTATTTCTGTATGTATATTCTCTTTCTTGGAGCGGAATTTAATCTGCTGTTCGAAAATAAAGCCTTTCTGCAGAAGATTAAAATCCTGTACCGCAAGAACTCCAAGAAAGTAGTTATTCATAGATAACATCCAAGCTTGTGCCTGTATAGAAATATTGCAGGATCCTCTCATAATCCGAGCCTGCGTCTGCCAGTGCTTTTACTCCGTTCTGGCTCATTCCGACACCGTGCCCGTATCCGCCTCCGACCAGGGTAATCGAGTTTAGTTTTCCCTCCTTCTTGTTCTTGTCGATCAAGAAGAAGGCACTGGGAAGCAGGGTAAGTCCATTTACTTCACTATCATCCTGGCGAATGACCGTATCATAGACAGGAGCCAGAAGTGCACGTATATTATATTCTGTCTTTATCTTAACTGTTTTGTTGCTTCCAACGATGATTAATTCTGATATAATTCCACTGGCCTCTCTTTTTCCGACTGAAATATCCACAATATTACCGACGCTGTCAACAGGAACGCTCTCAAAAACATCCTCCCTTTTTTCATTCTGGCCTGTCTTAGTCAGAATTAGTTCAGGATTCGCCTGATAACGGTTGGACAGATTCTGATTGATCACTTTCTTGATGTCGTTCACCTTCATGGTTACTCTCCAGCGATACCAGTTAAACCCGGAGTCATACGTGGAGACATCCTTAGCCTCTATAAAGCTTCTGAAATTCTCTTCTACGGACAAATCACTATACTGCTGTTCCAGATAGCTTGCTGTATCGCTCGCACCGCTTTCGGCTGCACCATCCTCGTTATCTTCTTTGTCATCCTTGCCTTCATATAGGAGCTTTCCCTTAAGATACGGGTAATTCTGACCGTTAGCCCATACACTGCCGGCATCCGCGGTATGCCCGCAGGAGGTTGAAAAATAATATGCCGTAATGACTTCATTCTGATATTCAATCACTTTTCCGTAGGTATCCTTGACTGCAAGGATGGAGTCTTCATTTTCTGAAATATTGTTATAAACCTGGAAGGCAACACTGTCATCCACATGTGCTCCATACTGGCTCAAGCTGTTCGCCAGCAGATGCTTATAAGCATAGCTTCTTGCACACACCGCCTGTACCTTCAGTGCTTCCAGCCCGTAATAAGTTGGCATCTCACTGGGGATCACCGCATAGAGGTATTCCTCCAGAGGAAGTTCATTTACTACCAACAACCCACGTTCTCCCTCAGCGATCTCGATGCTCCCCCGATAGCTCGGGATACCGTCTGAACGTTGGATTGAGCGAAGCTGTATCCGTCCACCCTCATCCTTCGTCGAAACCTTTATTCTCCCCTGGCTCAGCAATGCATTACCCGGCTCAAGCGTTACTGTATCCCCTTTTTTATATTCCTTCTCCGTGTCCTTATAGCTCAGGATGAAATCACTGGTTGCTGTAAGCTCAAGCTTATCATGATAGTAACTCTGATAACCGCTGGTGGAAAGCAGCACACGAATATTTTGAGCTTTTATGCTCTCCCTGATTAATGCCGCACTGATTTTACCGAGTGAAACTACAAATTCTGTATTCTCATAGCCTACCAGGATGCTGTTGGTAGGTTCAACTGAAAGCTTTCCATAGAGCTTGTAAATCTTATAATTCTTCTCCAGGGGGATCTTACCATAACCTTCGATTTCTATATAGTCCTGTCCGGTCCTGAGCACCTTTCCCCTGATTGCCTCCGGCTTCCGTAGAATTTTCACAACCTTCTGATCCTCGATCGTGATATCGCAAACCGTACTTTCAACCTTTTGTAACAGGTCGTATTTTGTCTCAAACTCCTTATCAATTCCATTGATAAAGGTACTTAACTTTGTTCCCTCGCCAAGCTTTAGCCAAATATTCTGTAAGACGATCGGTTCTGTCGTTACATCAGATAGAAGGATAATCTCCTGTTTGCAGACAAAAGCCTTGATACCCTTGTCCATATAGGAAGCAACCTGATCCAAGGCATGCTCATAATAAAATTTTCCCACATCAGTGACCAGTCGGTCTGTTCCATGCTCATCCGCTTCCGTACCGAGAACAAACAGGGTCTCGTCCGTGATCTTCTGCTCCTCCTGTGGCAGCAGGGCAATCATAGCCTCATATAACTCAATAAAGTCCTCTGTGTCCATCTTCTCGTCAGCTTTTCCAAAATCAAAAGCTAAACCTTCATATACCTTCTGAAGCTCCGGCTTTTTCGTAATAAGCTTATCAATATATTCCTTGCAGGTACCATAAGACAGAGCCTCTGTCGGGGCAACTGTTATGCTGCTCTCTATGAGGCCCATCTTGCACACCGCATTCACATAGGGATCGTACCAGCCGGATTCTGCGTCTCCCGAATAGGTAATCCCCTTCTCAAGATTTTCTCTTTCTCCCTTATCGTACTCCAGATAGCTCAACAACCGATATGCCTCAGCCCTGGTAATGACCTTCTCTTTGACTGTCGTATCCTGAATCTCTTTATCTTCATTCACACCACGTATGACATTAACTGCAAAAACAGCAATTACTATAATGACACATATTCCTATCAATATAAGCTTTCTCTTTACGCTCATCGTTGCTCCTATTCCAGGCTCAGATTAACCTATTGATATAAATTTATTATCCCATATGCTAATATATTATGTCAATGTAAGTAATATTCGTACAAGATGGTATATCTTTCCATGAAAACAGAAAAGAGAGAGCGCAGGACTGCGCTCTCTCGATCAATTAAACTTCATAAAATCTATTCTGTTGCCTTTCATTACTCGGCGGGTTCCACCGTGGGATCATATTCCACAATCTTCTTTACGATGTCATCAATTCTTCTCTTATCAGCAAAGAACTTAATCTCACCGTTCGTATCAATCAGATAAAAGCTTTGATTATACGGCAGGAAGGATGCACCGATTACTGTTTTGGCGGGATCATTCAGCTGGTATTTGATGGTCAGATGAGGTGCCACCGCAGTATTCACCTCTTCCTTAATTTCAGCATCGTACTTTGTTCCGACCAAAACCTGATAGAGGTCGGTGAAGCCCGCTTCATTCGCCTGCTTCCCATTGAAGAAGATGGTATTCTGTACGGTCTCCTTGCCGTTCTCATCCTGACTCGTCTGATGATCAATCTTAAATTGATAAGCCTTGCCATCGACAGTGATATCAATCCGATCTACTGTATTTACATTTGGAATGTTGATAAATGAGTTTAGAACACTGAAGGGCTCCACCGTCAGCATCTTGTTGACGGTATCTTCTTCCATGGTATAAACCACCTTGGTGCCGGCTTCCATGACATAATAGTAATTGCCTGTCTCATCCTGATTGCCGATCAGTAGCTTATACACCTTTGGATCCTGATAGGTCTTCTCAGTTATCTCTTCTCCTGTCTCAGGATTCTTTTCGGGCTTGGATAATTTTTCGGTACGTTCTTCCGTATAGCCCAGCTCAAGGGTTGCGAACGGGTTATCCAATCCATATGGGCTTAAATCCGCTGCATTATATTCTACACAGCTTTCATAGGAAATACTTGTATAATTTTCCTGAACCGTGGCAACCTTGGAGGATTCTGCTGAATACCCCTCTTTATAGGGCTTTAAGATATGCCAGGGGTAAACATCGGAACCAATATTACCAAGCCCCAGATCGTTATCCTTGATAATCTCAAAATCGTCTCCCTCACGGTTATCTATTGCAATATGATAGATCGTATCTGCTGTAATGGAGGGTGCCTCCGCTACAGCGGTGATACCCGTAATGGTATACTTAAATCCGGAACCATAATTGGTCGCCAGCAGATAAACCTTGTCGTCCTCATTCACATTGGCATAGTAGCCATCCTTTGAGGGTACCATGGTCCCAATCTCCAGTGTGACTGTTGTTCCGTCAGACAGCGTTCCCTGAAGGTATCCGGTGGGCTCAGCAAGACCATATTCCGCCAGATTATCCGGCTTCTCGGTCACCAAACGTTTTGCCGTGATATCACTAATCAGGCCAATCAGACCACTCACCTTATCCTGATTGATTGGTCGTTCCGGCTCTGTCTCAAGCTTCCATACCTCACCCTCCTTAATCAGGGTCATTTCCGTATCCTTTGTACGGTAATGAAGACTGGTCAGCTTCGAGGTATCTTCTATTTTAGCAAGCTCGATACTATCCGTCTTAGTTTCACTATCATCCTCCGGCTTTGCTTCCCGGTTAGAATACCAAACATATACACCAATCAAGGCAACTAATACCAAAAGAAGTGAAATCAGCGTGACCGAATTTCTTTTCTTTCTTTTAGCCATTATTTCTTCCTCCTCTTCAAGGTAACCGCAATACCGGAAGCCAGGATAGCGCCGGGTATCAGGAATAAGATCACGATTACCCAGATGATTACTTCCTTGGCTGTAGGATAGATGTTTTCCTCTCCTAAAGTCTTAGTAGGAATAGATAAGGTTTTTCCTTCCCCTACAAGCTTGCTTACAGTACCGCTGAGTAAGCTGGTATTCTCATAGGATAAAGCTGTCTCGTCAAAAGTATATAAGGTTGAATATACCACAAGGTTGGAATCTACTCCATTATAGGTATCTGTGGCAAGAATACCTAAGTCGAACGGTCCTTCCACATCACCATTTTCCTTTTCTACAGTGGAATTCACATTCAATTTGGAATATGCATCGTCTGAGGTGGTCATGATGGCTTCCAGTTGCAACGTACTTCTCTTTGTCTCAGCCTGTGTTAATCCCATTGCCTGGTACATAACCACAGGAATGTTGGAAGAACGCGCACTGCTGACAATATCACTGGATCCAAGGTTCGGTATGATCAGAATCGGATTGCCTGAGACGCGATTACTTGTATTTCCTTCAACTATCATTCCATCCTGTACTTCAATTCCGTAGTAATTAATGATGTCTCTGTAATTCTTAAGTGAATTGGTCTTATCATTGACCGTGGCAATCACATTTCCACCATTGTTCAGATAATCCTTGATGAGCTGTGCTTGCTCAACAGAAAAGTCCAATGTGGGAGCATTAATATATAACAGCTCACATTCCTCTGGAATGCTGCTACTTTTTTGCAAATCCAAGGTTTCCAGCTTCATATTCATCTTAGAAACCGTTTCTTCAAATAAGGTTCCGGGTGCTGTTTCTCCATGACCCTCAACCACATACATGACCGGCAAATCCTCGGTTGTTACGTACAGGATGGCTGAAGTAAGCTCACCCTCCACATCCACACCTGTAGTATTAGTGCTATAGGTCTGGTAATCCACTTCCTGAACGATCATATCATTATAAGGAATATATTTTGATCTGCCATTGGTATTGTTGACCACAATCAGACTGTTATTGCTGACCTCTTTGTCCGTATAATCCTTGGCAAAGGTCGGATACAGTACCGGATCCTTATACTCCACTGTAATCTTATCGGACAGGGTATCATACTTTGTGATGATCTTCTGGAACAAATCCAGTTCACTGCCTGTTGACGCCATATAATATACCGTAATATCATCCTTCAAATTCTTAACCAGATCTTTGGTGTCCTCTGTCAATGTATACATATTCTGACTGCTTAAGTCTATTTCAATTTTCAGTGAGGAAACCAGCATATTTGCCACCAGGAGAATGACAACCACTACAACTGAGATCAGAGACACATAGGCTCCGCTTCTTAAATTTCTTCCGGAAAAGGATGCTTTTATTCTCCCGAGAAAGCTCATCTTCTCTTCTTCATTTCTATTCATATTATCCACTTTTTCGCTCTCCTTTCCATTAGCTCCATCTCTTCTTTTTGATTACCTGCGTCGTCAGGAATATGAACAGCACGATCACACTCACATAATAAACGATTGCTGCCACATTAAACGCACCATAGTAAAAGGAGTCATATCGTCCGATTACTGAGAACCAGTTCAGTACCTTGACCAGAGAACCATCAAATATGGTCGGTTTTAAAAGATAAAGAGCGATCAATGCTGCTTCTCCTATGATCCCGGTAATGACAGTGAGTACATAATTCTTAATCATCTGATACAGAACCACACACAGGATTACGATGATTGCCGCGAATACGAAAAGGGCTGTCTTATTGTCCTTCGGAACGATATTTCCGATTGAATCCATGAATAAGGTAAGGACAAAGGTAATATAGGTAATGACTGCTGCCACGACCTGACTCTCCGTCAGCGAGGAGATGAACAATCCGATTGCCAGATAGGATGCCCCAAGGAGTGTGAAGGCCAGAATACCCGCATAACCGGAAGCCATATTTACCTTACCGTACAAGCTGAGGATCAAGGGGAAGGTACATACCACTAACATACCCATTGCTAAGATAGAAAACAGGGCAAGGAATTTACCCATAACGATGGAACCGGCGGTAACCGGTGCGGTATATAACAGCTGGTCCGTCTTCTGCTTGTTCTCCTCGGCCATTACTCTCATCGTCAGTAACGGTACGGATACGATGAACAAGAAGGTAATGGAGGATAAGGTATATTCAATCTTTGTAGAAGTCTGGAGCAAATTATACACTCCGAAAAATAATCCAACGATAATCAGAAATACAGCCAGAAAGACATATCCGATCATCGATGTGAAATAGGTTCTTAACTCTTTTTTATATATTGCCAGCATCAGAGCTTACCTCCTCTTCCTGATTTCTCATTCCCTCTTCAGCCTTTGTCTCTTCCTGAATATTTGACGCACCAGACTCCTCATCCTCATAAGCAGGTTCTGCATTCTGGGCTATTGGTGTTGGTGTTGCTTTATTGGTAACCTTAAGGAAGATATCTTCCAGACTCATGCGAAGGGACTGCATCTCTAGAATCGTTGTCCCTGCATTTACCAGAACACGAAATACTTCCTCACGGATATCCTCCTTCTCATTGCAGAACACTGAAAGCTCAACCACACCTTCCTCAACCGGAGGATTCTCTTTGATTTTACGGATTCGGTTCACCTTCTTCAGGGCTTCAATGATATCAGCCTTATTACCCTTTATCGAAAGCTTTATACCTCCCGTAGCACCCATACGTGTGCTTAAGTTCTCCGGCCTATCACTGAGAATCAGTTTTCCACGATCGATAATCATGATGGTATCACATACCGCACTTACCTCCTGCATAATATGGGAGCTCAGGATGATGGTATGCTTCTTGCTTAATTCTTTGATCAGCTCTCTGATCTCAATAATCTGCTTTGGATCCAAGCCTACGGTAGGCTCATCCAGGATGATCAACTCAGGATATCCCATGATAGCCTGCGCAAGACCTACTCTCTGCTTATAGCCTTTGGACAGATGCTTGATCAGGCGGTCAGCCATAGGTGTAATCATGGTGGAGTCCATGATTTCTTCAATCATTTGCTTTCTTTCGCTCTTAGCAACCTTCTTTAAATCAGCTACAAAATTTAAATATTCTCGGACCGTCATATCCGGATAAAGAGGCGGAAATTCCGGCAGGTAGCCAATCATTTTCTTTACAGCCTCCGGCTCCTCATATACATCCAGACCATTCACGGTTACCGTCCCCTCCGTTGCGGAAATATATCCGGTAATGATGTTCATGGTCGTTGTCTTACCGGCACCGTTGGGTCCCAAAAAGCCCAGGATCTGTCCTTTGTCAACAGTAAAGGACAAATGATCTACTGCGGTATGATTTCCGTAACGCTTTACTAAATTTTTAACCTCAATCAAAATCTCTTCCTCCTATCATTCTATGCTTGCCTTTTCGGTCAAACCTTGTTCTCAATACCAATAATGATACAATAAGATTACGAAAATTTTGTGAACAACTACAATGAATTTTCATAATTATGGCTTTTCTTAGCTTCTCCATTCCTGCAAAGAAAATCCCCCGGGAAAAGCTTTAATCGCCTTATTCCTGGGGGATATTATTCTTTCTTTATACTGAAAAATGTGCAACAAACCAATCACATCCCGAAGCTTACTCCATCAGGTCACTCATTCTGTACTTGCCGGCAGGTTTTCCGACAAGATATTTTGCCGCCTGTACTGCACCCTTGGCAAAGATCGCCTTTGAATAAGCTGTATGCTTGATCTCAATCACTTCATCCGTTCCGGCAAAAATCACCTCATGTTCACCTACAATGGTGCCTCCGCGAACTGCTGATATTCCAATCTCTTTTCGGCTTCTGGCAACACGTTCTTCAGAACGGTCGTATTTATATTGATATTCGTTGTTCAATACTTCATTCATGGCATCAGCCAATAAAAGTGCTGTACCCGATGGTGCATCTACCTTCTTATTATGATGACGCTCCACAATTTCTATATCAAAGCCGGCTTCTGTGAGTATGCCTGCAGCTTCCTGAAGGAGCTTGGTGATCAGATTAATTCCCATGGACATATTGGCTGATCGGAAGATTGGTATCTGATGGGAAGCATCGTCAATAAGGATAAGCTGCTCCTTGGTTAAGCCGGTAGTGCACAATACAATTCCGATATTACGGCTGATGGCATAAGCAAGCATTTCTTCCAGATTTACCGGAGCTGAAAAATCAATTATTACATCTGCTTTTACATTACATTGGGAAAAGCTCTGATATACAGGATATTTATTATTGCGGCCCTGAGTCACATCAATGCCGGCTATAATCACCGCATTCTCGTCCGCATCAATCATATCTGTAATAACCTGCCCCATTTTACCGTTGCAACCCCGCAATATGATATTCGTCATACGCTTCCTCCTAAAAAATGATAATATTCTCACTATTATGATATGTTTCTATTTTATAAAGTATCTAGAAGCCAACCTAAAGCGCATATCCTTTTTATATAGAAAGTGTCAAAAGCACCGCAGGTGCTTTCCTGATATAATATGCCGATAGACAAGCTTACTTGGATATCGGTATATTATATTAGGAAAAGAAGTGCGCAGCACCATTTGACACTTTCTATTCGCTAAATAATTCAGGTGACTTCTTCAGGTGCTTTCCTTATATATAGTATACCGATAAACAAGCTTGCTTGTCTATCGGTATATTAAATCAGGTAAAAGAAGTGTGCAGCATCTTTTGACACTTTCTATTATTGATTAGACAGTCTTAATCCCTACTGCCTGCATTTCCTTCAGTAAACGTTCTGCGTTAGCCGGTTCCATCTCGGTCAACGGCATTCTCAGGTGTCCTACATTCATGCCCATCAGATTGACAGCCTTCTTCACAGGGATCGGATTTACCTCACAGAACAGTGCATTGATCAGCGGCAGGTATTTCAACTGAAGCTCCCGGCTTCCAGCCACATCACCCTCCAGATACTTCATAACCATGTCATGGGTTTCTCTGGGTGCTATGTTAGATAATACAGAGATTACTCCGATACCGCCAAGGCTCATGATCGGCACTACCATCTCGTCACATCCGGAATACAGATCAATCTTACCTCCAGTGAGTTGCATTACTTCTGCAACCTGAGCGATATTTCCACTGGCTTCTTTAATTCCGACGATATTATCCACATTATTAACCAACGTAGCCACGGTCTGTGGAGTAATATTGCAGCCGGTACGTCCGGGCACATTATATAGGATAATAGGGATCTTCACAGAATTAGCGACCTCCGTGAAGTGTGCAATCAATCCCTTTTGCGTTGCCTTATTATAATAGGGTGTCACTAAAAGTAAAGCATCTGCGCCATAGCTCTCAGCTTCCTGAGAAAGATAAATTGCGGTATCGGTAGCGTTGGAACCTGTTCCTGCAATAACAGGAACTCTCTTCGCAACCTTGTTCACCGTATAACGGATGCATTCGAGATGTTCTTCATGTGTCAGAGTCGAGGCCTCTCCTGTCGTTCCACAGATAATGATCGCATCCGTGC
Source organism: Bacillota bacterium (assembly GCA_023436065.1). GTDB lineage: Bacteria > Bacillota > Clostridia > Lachnospirales > Lachnospiraceae > Mobilitalea. The sequence goes on along the minus strand of JAEZKU010000030.1, from coordinate 1,775 downwards.
CCCCGGCGATCTGGTATTCGATCAGCTCTCCGAGCTTATCAAAATCCACCTCATTGTTCTTTGTGAATGGTGTTACAATTGCTACACCTGCTCCTTTAAATACTGCCATTATTCATTCCTCCTGTTTTTTGGCATGCTTAAAAGGTATTGTCCGGTAACCATGATTTTTAGCGAAAAAAAATCGACCCAGAGAGTCGACACTAAAGAATTCTTTGCTGCATGCTGATAAATTATCAGGATACAGTTATCATGATCGGTAGGATGCACCTATCCTCACTGATAAGTATAAAATATTCTTTAGGCAGCGCTCCATCAAGTTATTGATGACAGTCATATGGCTCTTAACCATATGCCCAGCAGTAATAATTCAGGTTATTACCACTTCGGCATTGCTTCCTTTCTCTGCGTTCCTCTATCCCTGACATATCCCGCAGAATACTCATAAACAATGCACCTCTACCATAAGCAATATGCAATTTTGATTTGTAAGCACATATTAGCACTATATCCATAATATTGTCAACAAGAAAATTGACAATATTTTCGTAATGTGAGTCATAAGTGAAGCTGAGATAATCAATCTTTGTCATTATGATTAGCATTCCTGTTATAGTCTATATTCATGGTTTTTATTTTTGTGTTATATTTTTTGTTTTTTATTTTAGGTTTTAGGATTAATACTTCATGTTTTGACCTACATATTTTAGTCTTAATATAGTGTCAAAAGCACCGCAGGTGCTTTCCTGATATAGTACATCGATAGACAAGCTTGCTTGGATATCGGTGTACTATATCAGGAAAAGAAGTGCGCAGCACCTTTTGACACTATTTATTCATTAACCATCGTAGGCTCTCTCCTGATATAGTACATAGATAGACAAGCTTGCTTGGATATCGGTGTATTATATCAGGAAAAGAAGTGCGCAGCACCTTTTGACACTATTTATTCATTAACCATCGTAGGCTCTCTCCTGATATAGTACATAGATAGACAAACTTACTTGGACATCAGATATAATATCAGGAAAAGAATCACACCGCAAAAAAACGGGTTCATGGCTCCATACCAGAACCATAAACCCGTAACATGTATGATTAATACTCCTCCAGATATTCCAGCTTACTTACGGATACCTCATAGGCAACACGCTTCTCAAAATCCACGTCATTCACCTTCTTCTGATATTCCCTGCTCTGGATTCTTCCCCAGATCTGAACATGACCTCCGACAGTAAAACCTTCTGCAAATCTTGCATTACGCCCCCAACAGATACAAGGAATATAATCAGACTTACCATAAGGACGGTTAACTGCAAGAAGCACATCCGCAATCTCCCTTCCAAGGGGAGTCTTACGATAAATCGGCGGTTTACATACAAAACCATCCAGGAATATGTGATTTGGCTTCGCAGTCTCTGATAATTCATCAACCATTTTAATCTCCCTTGCGAAGACCGACAACACTAGCTTATTCTTACTTTCCTCATGACGATTATAGGATCGGAATTGCCCAATAACCTCTACAAACTTACCCTTATAATCCTGCTTCACATCAATCAGCCGTTCCGAAACCATGACCGGAATCATGTCATAAGAATTACTTAACCTGCTAACTACCACCTCAAGAACATAAAATCCTTCTCCAAATACATCATGGCTGAACGTAAAATCACTGATTACCTCTCCTGCAATACTTACTTGATTGTTATCAAATACTTTATCTGTCATTACCGTACCTCTCCCTTCTTTCCCGGCGTATCTTAACGCCAATCTGC
>JAEZKU010000071.1 GCA_023436065.1 Bacillota bacterium | reverse complement strand
ACGCCGTGACGATCGTCGCGACCAGCAGGGAGTTGCCGAGCGAGCCCCAGAACGGGATGGTGTCGAACACGCGGCGCGCGTTCTCCATGAAGTTCTCGCCGGGCTTGAGCACGGGCACCCTGCGCTGGGCGTTCCCCGACGTGGTCGAGGCGATGACGTAGGACCAGTAGAGCGGGAAGAGCGAGCCGGCGATGAACGCCGCAAGGATCGCGTAGACCCACCATGCCGGGCGCTCGACGAGCTTCGCGGTGTCACGCCGCTTCCCCCGCGTCGGGGTTCGCTGCATCAGTGCGGTCATCGGGCCACCGCCTTTCGCCGGGCACGACGACTGCGCGGCTCGATCGTCTCGTCGTCGGATATCCGCTTGGACAGCCACCAGTTCAGACCGGTGACGAGCATGATGACGATGAACAGGAGCCACGCGATCGCGGACGCTCGGCCGAGCTGACCCTGCGCGGAGAACCCGATCGCCCACAGCTGGAGGGCCACGGTGCGGAACACGCCACCCGGGCCTCCGATGGCGCCAGGCGTCGGGTCGTACATGCGAGGCTCGTCGAAGATGCGCAGGCCGGCCATCGTCGCCGTCAGGACGACGAAGATCACAGTCCCGCGGATCGACGGCAGGGTGACCGACCAGAACCGGCGCCACGCGCCCGCACCGTCGATCGCGGCGGCCTCGTACTGGTCACGCGGAACCGCCTGCATGGCGGCGAGCAGGATCAGCGCGTTGTAGCCCGTCCAGCGGAAGTTCACCATCGTCGCGATCGCGATGTGCGACAGGAGGCGGTTGGAACGCCAGGAGACGGGGTCGAGCCCCACCACCTCCAGCAGCGAGTTGGCCAGGCCACCCTGGATCGGGTCGCGGAACACCGCACCGAAGATCAGCGCGATCGCCACCGGGGCCACGACGTAGGGGAGCAGGACGCCCATGCGCCAGAGAGCCTTGGCGCGCAGGTGCCGGTCCAGCAGCACCGCGATGAACATGGCGACCACGAGCTGGGGCACCGTCGAGATGATGAAGATCGAGAACGTGTTGAAGAGCGAGGGCCAGAAGTACGGGTCCTTCGTCAGCTCCCACACGTAGTTGTCGAGGCCGATGAACGTCGCACCACTGACGCTGGTGGTGGTGAGCTTCCAGTCGAACAACGAGATGAAGAGCGTGAACAGCAGCGGGAAGAGACCGACCGCCGCGAACACGATGAAGAAGGGCGAGATGTAGAGGTACGGCACCGCCCTGTTCGAGAAGCGGGTCCACCTCACTCGCCCTGACCGGGGCGCACGCACGGTCGACTCGACCGGGAGTGTCGCCGTCGCCACCCGCGAGGTGTTCGTCATCAGGAGTCCATCCTTCTCCGAAGCGCCCGGTGGCGCTGGCACTTGAGGTGCCTGCGCCACCGGTGCGTACCTGCGGTGAGGCTCAGCCGACCTGGTTGGCGACGAGTCCGTCGAGGACCGCCTGCCATGCGGCTTCCGGCGTGGTGATCTGGCCGGAGTTGATCTGCTGCATGACGCCGCCGATCACGATGTCCTGGATCGTCGCGTCCTGCGGGCCCTTGATCTGCGGGACGACACCCTCGGCCCGGTGGGCGAGGATCTCGCCGACCGGAGCGTCGTTGAAGTCCGCGTCCGTGAACGCCGTCACGGCCGGGTCGCTCTGGGCCTCGACCTGGCTCGGGAAGGCGCCGGCGTTCTGGAACGCGACGATCTGCTGCTCAGGAGCGGTCAGCCACGCAGCGAGCTTGGCAGCCTCCTCCTGGTTCTTCGAGACCTTCGGCACCGCGAAGAACGAGCCGCCCCAGTTGGTGGCCCCGCCGGGGAACACGTCGGCGAAGTCCCACTGGTCCGAGCCACCGGTGGTCACGGCGTCACGGATGGAGCCGAGCATCCAGCCCGGGCAGATGTGCACGGCGAAGTTGCCGTGGAAGTCCTCAGGCTGCCAGGCCCAGGCGTTGAGCTTGCCCACCACGCCCGCGTTGGACTGCTCGACGATGGTCGTCATGAGGTCCTTGAGGAACTGGTTGTCCTCGACGTTCAGCGTCACGCCGTCGGCCTTGTAGTAGCCCTCTTCCTGCTGGTTGACGGCCGAGTTCCACACGAAGGCCGGGACGCCGACCCACGGCTTGCCGGTCTTCGCGGTGTACTGCTCGCCGACCTCCCAGAACTTGTCCCACGTCGCGTCGGTGCCGCCGAGGGCCTCGACGAGCTCGTCGCGGTCGTTGGCGATGCCGGCAGCGGCGACCTGGGTCTGGTTGAAGCAGAGACCCTGCGGGCCGATGTCGGTGCCGTAGCCCCAGACCTGGCCGTCGGGGTTGGTGGCCTGGCCGACCTTCCAGTCGACCCAGCGGTCCTTGAGGTCGTCGGCGCCGAAGTCGCGCAGGTCGACGAAGTTGTCGGCCGCGAGGTCGGACATCCAGCCGCGCCAGCCCTCCTCGATCATCTGGACGTCCGGCAGGCCGGCACCGCCGGCGCCGATCATGTTGAGGACGGCCGTCTGGGCGTCGCCGCCCGTACCGAGGTTGGTGGCCTCGATGGTGACGTACGGGAACTCTTCCTCGTACTTGTCGAACAGGTTGGTCGCGACTTCGCCCTCGTAACCGCCCTGGCCGAACACGTTGACCGTCAGGGTGACGGGCTCGTTCGACGTGGTCTCGCCCTCGGTGGGCGCCGCCGTCGCGTCCTCGTCACCGCTGCCCGACGAGCAGGCGGTGGCGATGAGCGCCAGCGACACGACTCCTGCAGCGATCCCGAGGGACCGCCTCTTGTGGATTCGCACTGCGTGACTCCTTCGTCCTCGCGGACTGCCCTC
>JAEZKU010000046.1 GCA_023436065.1 Bacillota bacterium | reverse complement strand
CCCTTCACCTTGGCCGGGGTCACCCGCAACTGCAGGGCCACGGCGGCGTTGGAATCGCTGCGGGAAATCGCCCCGTCGCGCTCGAGCAGCACGAAGATCAAAAGCTCCAGGTCGCGTTTGGTCAGCGACTGGAAGCCCTGGAGCAGGGTCAGTCGGAGGAACTCCTCGCCAAAGCTGGCGGGGTCCTTGAGTTGGATGGTCTGCATCTCGCCTCCCTGATGGACGGACAGCGTGCGACCGCAGTGTCGCATTGGCTGCGAAGCCCTGCGCGGCAGGGTGAACGCGTTGGGAAGCCCCGGCCGCGGTGGGCCGGGGAGGCAGGGCTCAGCGCTGGCGCGGCGTGGCCAGGACCGTGATTTCCTCGCGGTCGTGGTAGAGCTGCTTGGCGCGGATTTCCAGCGGCCTGCCGGCCTGTTCGGCGAACAGGTCCAGGCACAGCGCGGTCTCGTCCCAGCGCTTCTTCATCGGCAGTTTGAGGTTGAAGATGGTGTGCCGGCACCAGCCTTCGCGGATCCAGGTGGCCATGCGCTCGGCGACCCGCCGCGGCTGCTCGACCATGTCGCAGCCCATCCAGTCCAGCGGCTGCTCGGGTTTCCAGTGGAAGCCGTCCGCGCGCAGGTGTTCGACCAGACCGGTATCGAGCACGTGCTGCCGCAAAGGGCCGTTGTCGACGCTGGTGACGTGGAGGTGCTGGCGGGTCAGCACCCAGGTCCAGCCGCCGGGGGCGGCGCCCAGGTCGGCCGCGCGCATGCCCGGCTGGACCAGGGCTTGCCGCTCCTCCGGGGTCAGCAGGGTCAGCAGTGCCTCGTCCAGCTTCAGCGCCGAACGCGAGGGCGCCTCGGGCAGCAGCTTCAGGCGCGGGATGCCCAGTGGCCAGGGCGCGCTGTCACGGGTGTCGGCCACTGCCACGAAGGCATGGGTGCCGGCGATGAACACCACGTGCAGCCGCGGCAGGCGCTCGTTGGGCTTGTCGGTAAGCCGCCCGGCCTTGCGCAGGGCAGGGCGCAGTGCGTTGGCGAAGCTGCGCGCCAGTCCGGCCAGCGGCTTGCCGGCATCGGAGTCGGGATGTTCCACCCACACGTCGCCGAAGCGGGGCTGGCCTTCGAGTGCGGCCAGGATCGGGCTGATGCGGTCGACCGGGTCCAGCTGCGGCAGCTCGGCCAGCACGCGCAGCTTTTGCCGGGCGAAGATCCGCCCGCGCCAGGGCAGGGCGCGGTCCAGCGCCGCGGCCTGGTCCCAGGCGAACACGACGTAGCCGTCGTTGCGCTGGGTGCGCGCATAGCCGTAGAACCCCGCCGCGCCGGCACGGGTGGACAGTTCACCGGCCAGTTCCGGCTCGAAGCCCTGTCGGCACAGGCAGAGCAGGCCGCTCATGCGCGAACCGCGCGGCGGGCAGTGGCGGACATATCAATAACGCTCGCCACCGGTTTCCCCGTACTGGCGCAGCACGTCGCGCGCCTCGTCGCGCAGCACGTCGCGCATCACCTCGATGCCGCGCTTGCCGAGCTCGCCGATCCAGTCCGCCGGCAGCGGGCCTTCGTCGAATTCGGTCAGTTCCATCACGTCCTCGGCGCGTGCCCCGATCAGCAGGCGGTCGATGCCCGCCCAGACGGTGGCACCGTAGCACTGGCAGCACGGTTGCGAGGAGGTGGCCAGGGTGACGGGGCCATCCAGCACGTCGTTGATGCGCGGGCACTGCAGCTTCTGCTGGGCGAGCATGTAGGCCATGTTCTCGGCGTGTGCCAGCGAGGTGGCCTGCGGCACCACGCGGTTGACGCCGGCAGCGATCACGCGGTCACTGGCATCGAACAGCACCGCCCCGAACGGGCCGCCGCTGGCGTGCTCCACGTTCTGCCGCGACAGCGCGATGGCCAGGGCGACCTTGGCCTCGTCGCCGGGGTAGCTGGCCGACAGGTCCACGGCGTCGTGGACCCACACCGGCAGGGTGATATGGACTTGCGCTTGCAGCATGGGAACTCCTTTCTCGTACGGCCCGACAGCGGCCGGACGTGGAAACGGACCGGTCTGGGCCGGTCCGCTCTTGAATGGCTCGCCCCGGCCGTGGCCCGGGGCAGCGGTGTGGCTTACTTGGCCCAGGTGTCGCGCAGGGTAACCGAGCGGTTGAACACCGGCTTGCCGGCGCCGTGGTCGCGGCGGTCGGCGACGAAGTAGCCGGTGCGCTCGGACTGGAACGAGGTCTCCGGCGTGGCGATGGCCGCGGCCGGCTCGACATAACCGGTCACGACCCTGCGCGATTCCGGGTTCAGGTAATCGCGGTAGGTCTTGCCTTCGGATTCGTCGTCCGGGTTCTCCACCGAGAACAGGCGGTCGTACAGGCGGATCTCGGCTTCCACCGCATGCGCGGCGCTGACCCAGTGGATGGTGCCCTTGACCTTGCGGTTGGCGCCTTCCATGCCCGGGCGCGATTCCGGATCCAGCCAGCCGCGCAGCTCGACCACGTTGCCGGCCTCGTCCTTGATCACCTCGTCGACGCGGGCGATGCCGGCGCCGCGCAGGCGGATCTCGCCGCCCGGCACCAGGCGCTTCCAGCCCTTGGGCGGCACTTCGGCA
>JAEZKU010000017.1 GCA_023436065.1 Bacillota bacterium | reverse complement strand
GAGATGTTCGACACTCTTGTAATTTTGAACCTACATGAATAAAAAGGGATTCCTATTATTCGTAAGTGGATGTCAGGCCGCCGTTTGCAGCGGAAGGCAGAAGCTTATGTGCGGTTACCCACCTAGCCTAGCTAGGAGTCAAAATACAGGAAACGGCATTTTGGGTATAACACTAATGATGAAGGCGGCCTTGAGCCGCTTTTTTAATTCCTAAAACTATTCTATACTTCTGTATATAAAGCTTGTCTTTTTTGGTCAGAATAACTTATAATAAAAGTTAAGTACATACAATGCAGACATACTCGCAAGAGTATATTCTCACAGGAGGAAAACCTCCTTCTGGTTCGACAACTATTTTTATATGAAGGAGTATTAGAATGAAGCACGGATTTATAAAGGTTGCGGCAGCAACTCCGGTCATCAGGGTTGCGGACTGTAAACACAATGCCGAACAAATAATGAAATTGATAGATTTAGCACAGCAGAAGGAAATCAAACTGATTGTGTTTCCGGAGCTTGGAGTCACAGGATATACCTGCGGTGATCTGTTTATGCAGGATACCTTGCTGCGTGGCGCAGAGGAGAATGTGAAAAGAATTGCCGAACATACCAAAGGAATGGATCCGGTGGTAGTGGTCGGGTTTCCATATATCGTAAAGGGTAAGCTTTATAACACGGCTGCTGTTATCCAGAACGGGAAGGTGTTAGGACTGATCCCGAAAATGAGTATTCCCAACTATACGGAATTTTATGAGGCAAGGCATTTTACCTCCGGTATAGCGGATGTTTTTCCAGTCAATTTTATGGGAGAAGAGATTTATTTCGGTTCAAGACAATTATTCCAGTGTAAGAGCCTTCCGGAGTTCATCCTGGGTGTGGAAATCTGCGAGGACCTGTGGATCCCGCAGTCTCCCAGTATAGAACATTGTATTGCGGGTGCGACAGTTATGGCGAACCTGTCTGCCAGTGATGAGCTGACAGGGAAGGATGCCTATCGTAGAGAGCTGATAAAAAGTCAATCAGCTAAGCTGGTATGCGGTTATCTCTATGCTGATGCAGGCGAAGGAGAATCCACTACTGACCTGGTGTTTGCAGGACATAACCTGATTGCCGAGAATGGTACAATACTGGCAGAATCAGAGCCTTTTGAGAATGGTTTCATCTCAACTGAGCTGGATTTGGGTAAGCTTAGGAGTGAGCGCCGCAGAATGCATACTTATCTGGGGCAGAATTCTGTTCCCCACCGGATTACGCACTTTTCCTTTGGCAGCCTGAGCGAAGGAAACAATCAGGGTGAAGGGCTTCCGGAGATTACGCTTAGCAGAACAATCGACCCCGCACCTTTTGTGCCTTCCAATCAAGCAGAACGGGAAAAACGCTGCAGGGATATTATCAGTATTCAGGCCATGGGACTTAAGACAAGACTGGCACACATTGGATGCAGTTGTGCAGTTTTGGGTATCTCCGGCGGACTTGACTCAACCCTTGCTCTACTGGTGACCAACCGGGCATTTGAGCTGTTGCAGCTGGATAAAAAGGGAATTATCGCGGTGACGATGCCGTGTTTTGGAACAACGGACAGAACCTACCAGAATGCGGTTGAACTGTCAAAATGTCTTGGTGTTACCTTACTCGAAATTCCGATTAGAGACGCGGTAGAGCAGCATTTCAGAGATATCGGACATGATAAACTTCAACACGATCTGACCTTTGAGAATAGTCAGGCCAGGGAAAGAACCCAGGTGCTGATGGATATAGCAGGAAAAAACAATGGCTTTGTAGTGGGTACAGGGGATATGTCGGAGCTGGCGCTGGGATGGGCAACCTATAATGGTGATCATATGTCAATGTACGGAGTCAATGCTTCCGTACCAAAGACCCTGGTCAGATATCTGGTGGATTATTTTGCGGATACTGCCGAGGATGGGAAGCTTCGAGAGGTACTCAAGGATATACTGGATACGCCGGTGAGTCCTGAGCTGCTTCCGCCGCAGAATGGGGAAATATCTCAGAAGACAGAAGACATCGTTGGCCCTTATGAGCTTCATGATTTCTTCCTGTATTATATCCTTAGGTTCGGATTTGAACCGGGGAAGGTTTACCGTCTGGCAAAGGAAGCTTTTTCGGAAGCCTACGATGATCAGACAATATTAAAGTGGTTGAAGGTCTTCTACAGAAGATTCTTTACCCAACAGTTCAAACGTTCCTGCCTGCCGGACGGACCGAAGGTCGGAAGTGTATCGGTATCACCCAGAGGAGATTTAAGAATGCCGAGCGATGCCTCTGCTGCACTCTGGATGAAGGAGCTTGACCAACTATAGCATGAATAATACGCGTAAGATGAGGAGGATAATGTATGGCACTGAAAATTATTACTGATTCTGCATCTGACACACCAAGATGGGTGATTGACCAATTCGAGCTTCATGTGATTCCGACACCGGTCGTAATTGATGAGAAGGATTATTTTGACGGTGAGACCATTCAGCCGGAAGAATTTTATGATATTTTACGCAGTGGTAAAGATATTAAGACTTATCATATCAATACCCAGATGTTTATGGACCATTTCGAGCCATATGCTAGCAACGGGGATGAGGTGATCTATATCTGCTTTTCTACCGGAATAGCAGGAACCTTTAATGCCGCTAACCTGGCAAAAACGGAGCTTTTAGAAAAATATCCGGACTTTGATCTGACGATTATAGACTCAAAATGCGCTTCCCTCGGTTTCGGAGTGGCGACTTATTATGCCCTTTTGATGCAGAAGAACGGAGCTTCAAAACAGGAGATCATCGACGGAATCGTTTGGCATTGTGAGCACGCGGAGCAGGTATTCACAGTCAGCACACTGGAATATCTCTTTAAGGGAGGAAGGCTCAGCAGAACCTCTGCCTTAGCAGGAGGGCTCCTGGATATCAAGCCGATCATACATGTCAATGATATTGGAGCACTGGAATCGATTGAAAAAATCAGAGGCAGGCATAAATCGCTGAGGCGTCTGGTGGAGATCGTCGGAGAACGAGGCGTAAATCTGGAGAATCAGTCTGTGGGAATTGTGCATGGGGATGATGCCTCCACGATGGAAGAGATCAAGAATATACTTCAAAATACATATGGTTGCAGAAAATTCCTGGATAATTACGTGGGCTGTGCCATTGGAGCACATACAGGTCCGGGTATTATCGGAATTATTTTCTTAAATGAAAGATCTCCTTATGAAAAATATTTAAATGATTGACGTAAAATGACCGGATGCCGTGTTATATTGATAACAGCATCCGGACATGAACTTAGGTTATTCAGATACTTTTGCTTTATCCAGAGCCGACCTGATGGCATCAATCAGAAGCTGTTCGGTATATTTGCTGTCCTCCTCGATTGTGACCTCATCGATGGGGACATCATTATATAACTGCTTTGTGATCGATTCCAGGGAGGGCTTAACCAGCGGAAACAATGTGGTGACGGATTCATCAATATTCTTGATGGTTACAGAACTAATGTGGTTTTTATCCACCACAACCTCCAGGTTGAGTGTGGTATCGTTTAATGTAATGGAGGAGGAGTATTTCCCTGCCGTATACAAATCGGCCTTGGCTGATGCCGCTTCATCATTATCATCACGTCTGAACATAAATATGAGAAGCAGGATCAGAAGAATGCCCAATGCGGCAAAAATCACCGTATATATAATTTCTTTTAACTGGATAACGACTATTTTTGTCTTTGCCATCTCTAACCTCCGAGCATGATTTGCTTCATGTCTTAATCTTAGTATATATTATTAGACCTGTTCCTGTTTTATGCAGGTCAAACATACATTTTGTTCAACTTTAGGATGGGGTTCACAAATACATTATGGAGGAAGCGTTATGTCCCTGCAGCTGTTTCTCGGAAGTGCCGGTTCAGGTAAATCCTATCAGTTATACCGTGAAGTAATTGAATTATCGAAGATCAACCCCGGTACTAATTATCTTGTGATCGTACCGGAGCAATTTACCTTGCAGACACAAAAGGATATCGTAACCATGCACCCGGACCACGGTGTTATGAATGTTGATATCCTTAGTTTTTTACGCTTTGCATACAGGATATTTGAAGAAATAGGGGCAAAGGATTATCCTGTACTCGAGGATACAGGAAAGAGCATGGTTCTTCGCAAGGTGGTTGCACAGAAGAGGAAGGAGCTGAAGCTATTCGGTACCAACGTCAAAAAACCGGGCTTTATCGGGGAACTGAAATCCCTTCTGTCGGAGCTTTACCAATATAACATCCTTCCTGAGGATTTCGACAGGATGCAGGAGATAGCGGCTAAGAAACCGGTATTGCAGGCAAAGCTGAAGGACCTTCTGACGATTTACAATGGCTTTCGGGATTTCATGAAGGAGCATTATATCACAGCCGAGGAGCTGATGGTGGTACTCAATGATGCAATCGATCGGTCTGAATGGATCAAGGACACGGTTATCTGTCTGGATGGCTTTACCGGATTTACCCCTTGTCAGTACCAGGTGCTTTCCAAGATGCTGAAGTACGCGAGAAAGGTCATGGTAACCGTTACGATTGATCCTTCCGAGGAGCTTGCAGGGGATCCGGAAGAACATAGGTTGTTTGGTCTAAGCAAGAAGACGATCCAGAAGCTGTACCGGTTGGCTGAAGATGCGAATATCAAGATTGAACCTCCGGCTTATGCGGGGCTTTATGAAGCTGAGACTAAGCTAAAGGTACCTTACCGATATCGGAATTCGCAGGCTTTGGCTGCGTTGGAGCATAATATTTTTCGTTATCCTTACCAGATCTATGAGGATGAGCTGCAGGATATCAAAGTCAACATCTTACGAGACAGGAATGGAGAGGTTGCATTTCTCATCCGGGAGATCAAGCGATTGATTCGTGAAGAGGGCTATCGATATCAGGATATTGCAGTGGTAACGGGAGATGTTGAGGGTTATTCGCAAATTATTAAAAGAGGATTTAACATTGCAGAAATCCCTTGTTTTATCGATTATAAGAAGGATATTCTGAACAATCCCTTTGTGGAACTGTTGCGTGCAGCTGTTACAGTAATCAGTGAGGACTTCAGTTATGAAGGGGTATTCAGATACCTAAGGACAGGCCTGACGGATTTGTCCACAGAAGAGATAGACCTGCTGGAGAACTATGTCCTTGCTCTTGGAATCCGCGGTTACAGACGATGGTCGGAGCCCTTTACCAAAAGTTATAAGAGCAGGGAACCACTTGACCTTGAGAGAATTAACGAAGCAAGAATAAAATTCATTGAGGATATAGAACCTCTGCATAAAGTACTTAAGGATAAAGACAGAACACTGAGGGAGTATACCACTGCACTATATGAGCTTGGGGTCCGACTTCGAATAGAGGAGAAGCTGGAGCAATATCGTGAATTTTTTACAGATAACCGACAACCGTTAGTTGCGAAGGAGTTCGAGCAGGTATATCAGATCGTCCTGGATCTGTATGATCAGATGGTACTGCTTCTCGGAACCGAGCAATGCAGTCTGAAGGAGTTTACTGAAATACTTGATACGGGCTTTCTTGAAGTTAAGGTCGGTTTGATCCCTCCCGGTGTGGACGAAATCGTGGTCGGTGATACGGAACGAACCAGACTTAAGGATATCAAGGTTTTATTTTTTATCGGAGTTAATGAAGGAATTATCCCCAAGGCCATCGGAAGCGGTGGAATTCTTTCCGATATTGAGCGTGAACTGTTGATAAACAACGAGATTGAGCTTGCACCGACGAAGCGTCAGCAGGCATTTACGGAACAATTTTATCTTTATCTGAATATGACAAAGCCAAAGGAGAAGCTTTATCTCACTTATCACAAGGTGAATGAGGAAGGGAAGTCAGTGAAGCCTTCGTTCCTGATCGGAAAGCTGAAAGCGTTGTTCCCTAAGCTGATCTGCACAGAGGAAGAGGAAGAGGCAGAGAAAATCGAGTACATACTGGGGGATGACGGTTTGGAGTATCTCGCCAGAGGGCTTCGGAATTATCACCAAAGCTTACCCTCGGATTTGTGGAAGGAGCTGTATCTCTATTACAGGTCCAGTCAGGAGAAGGAACCCATTCTCGACAAGCTTGTGCAAGGGGCGTTCTATGATAATCGGGAACAGGGGATTTCAAAGGAGGCCGCGAGACTCTTATATGGTACGGAGCTTAAGGGCAGTGTCACCAGACTGGAGAGATACGCAGGCTGTGCCTTTTCCCATTTTATGAATTATGGTTTGTCCCTGGAGGAAAGAAAGGAGTATAAGCTCGCTATTCCGGATATCGGAAATATTTTTCATAATGCAATTGACCGTTTCTCAAAACGCCTTGACGGCTCTGAATATAACTGGCATAGCATACCGGAGGAGGTCAGGGAGCAGTGGGCGAAGGAGAGCGTACAGGCCTCGGTGGAGGAGTATGAGAATTCATTTCTGCGCAGTACGAAGCGCAATGAATATCTGATCACCAGGATGGAACGTATTACTGTAAGGACCCTATGGGCTTTGTGCAACCAGATCAAGCAGGGGGCCTTCGAACCCTCCGGCTACGAGATGCCCTTTTATCATATACCGGATACCTCGCTGACCTTACGGGGACGCATTGACCGTCTGGATTTATATGAGGAGGAGGATAAGGTTTATGTCAGGGTGGTGGATTATAAGTCCGGCCATACCTTCTTCGATATAGGAAATGTTTATTACGGACTTCAACAGCAGCTTTCCGTTTATTTAAGTGCCGCCATGGATTATCTGTCTGACAGATATCAGGGAAAACAGATCATACCTGCCGGTATCTTCTATTACCATATTGATGATCCCATCGTTGCGAAATCGGAACAGGCGGAGGAAGAAATCTATAAGAGTCTAAGGATGAACGGTCTTGTGAATGGAGATCCCAAGGTAATTGCATTGATGGATCAAAAGCTTGCAGGGGCTGATAACAGCTTGAGAACCTCTGCTAAATCTGAGATTATACCGATTGAGACCAATAAGGAGGGGACACTGACAAAACGTTCCTCAGTGGCCAGTGCAAAGCAGCTGGATGCTTTGGTGGATTATGTGAATCGAAAGCTCAGAGAGGATGGAAAGGATATATTAGCCGGCGATACGAGGCTGAATCCTTACCGGACAGAAAAAGCAACAGCCTGTGATTACTGTGAATACAGATCTGCCTGTGGCTTTGACTCTAAACTCCCGGGACACGGCTATCGTAATCTGGCCAAGAAATCCGTTGAGGAGATTAAGTCTGAAATCTGGGGAGAGAGTTAAAGCGGTTCATCCGTACTGGTTTGCAGCATACATGACGGTTAATTCAGAGGTAGCTTAAGAAATAGATTAGTTTTTTACAGAGAACAGCAGTGAGAGGTAGTAAAGGAGGAAACGAAGTATGGCTTGGACAGAAGCCCAGCAGAAGGTAATCGATACAAGAAATAAGAATTTACTGGTCTCAGCAGCGGCAGGCTCAGGTAAGACGGCCGTATTGGTTGAGCGTATTATCTGTATGATTTCCGAAGGTGAAAGACCGCTGGACATCGATCAGCTTTTGGTTGTAACCTTTACGAATGCAGCAGCTACGGAGATGCGGGAACGTATCGGAAAAGCATTGGAGGCGAAACTATTGGCCGAACCGGAGAATTGTCATCTGCAAAAGCAGCTTTCGCTGCTACAAAGTGCTCAGATTACAACAATCCACAGCTTCTGTCTGAATGTACTGCGTAACTATTTTCACCGGATTGATTTGGATCCCTCGTTTAAGATTGCTGAGGAGTCAGAGATCACACTGATGAAAAGTGATGTCATTGCAGATATTCTGGAACGGTGGTATGAGGAGGGCAGGGAAGACTTCCATGCATTTGTGGAAAGCTACTCCTATTCCAAATCCGATCTGCCGATAGAGGAGCTAATCCTTCAGCTATATAATTTCTCAATGAGCGATCCCTGGCCAAAAGCATGGCTTGCCAGAATGCGTGAGAAATTTGATATAACATCCGTAAGCGAGCTGTGTGAGACCTCCTGGATGAAGGAATTGGTAATATATATTGATACGGTCATAGGAGATCTGTTGAAGAAGAACAAGAAGGCTCTGGATATCTGTAGGGAAGCCGGAGGTCCGTCTGCCTACGAGCCTGCATTATTGTCCGATCGCTCCACTCTGATGGGGCTGAGAAATGCTGACTCCTATGTGGCATATGCTGAGATTTTTTCTTCGCTTACCTTCGAACGTCTTTCCTCAAAGAGGGAAGAAGGCGTTCTTCCCGAATTGAAGGAACATGTGAAAGGACTTCGCGAGGAGATAAAAAAGGGACTGAAGGATCTGTGTGAACAGTATTTCTTCCAGACTCCTGAGGAGATGCTTGCAGATCATTTGGCAGCAGGAAAAATTCTGCAGGTATTATTTGATTTGGTGTTGGACTTCATGGATGAATTTGCAGGCAAAAAGGAAGAGAAGAATCTGATTGATTTTGGTGACCTGGAACATTTTGCGCTGAAAATTCTCATAGATGAACAGGCTACTAAAGAGCAGGGAAGGATTGTTCCTACAGAGGCTGCAAGGGAACTTAGCGAACAGTTTGAGGAGATTCTGATCGATGAGTATCAGGATAGTAATATGGTCCAGGAGACCATCCTCAGCAGTATCAGCAGAGAGGATATGGGAAGTCCGAACCGCTTTATGGTAGGGGATGTGAAGCAAAGTATCTATAAATTCCGCCTTGCCATGCCTGAAATCTTTATGGAAAAGTATAATACCTATTCCTGTGAAGCAGAGGAGAAAGACGGTACTGTTAACTACTATCAGAGAATTGATCTTGACAGGAACTTCAGAAGCAGACATACAGTACTGGACTACGTGAACATCATCTTTGAACAGCTGATGCAGCAATCTGTGGGTGGCATCCTCTACGATGAGGCAGCTGCACTTAAGTACGGAGGTCTTTATGACCAAGTACAGGATATGGGAGAAGCATTAGATACCGCGAGAATCGCGCAGGATGTGGAGCTTTTATTAACCACGGAGGCATCCACCACAGAGGGTCAGGAGGAAGATAAATCTTCGGAGAGTTCTGTGGAAGAGCTGGAAGAGACAGCCGATGAGCAGGAGGAGGCTGTATATACCAAAAAAGAGCTGGAGGCAAGGACTATCGCAGCCAGGATCAAGGAGCTTACCGATCCGGACTCCGGGATGCTTGTGTTTGATCAAAAAGAAAAGAGATATCGTCCGGCTGCTTATCGTGATATTGTCATACTGCTTCGAAGCATGACAGGCTGGTCCGAGGTGTTTGTAAATACTTTGATGCAGGAGGGGATTTCTGCTTACGCAGATACCGGTACGGGATATTTTCAGACACTTGAGATTATGACAGTATTGAATATGCTTCGGATCATTGATAATCCCAGACAGGATATCCCTCTGGCCGGAGTGTTATATTCACCAATGGTTGGAATGACGACGACCGAGTTAGCCTTAATTCGGGCGACCGATAGAAATACAAGCTTATATACGGCCCTGCAGAGCTTTGTCAAGACGGAAGCTAGAAGCACTAAAGAAGGGGGCAATAAAGAAGGGGACAAACAAGAAGGAGACAATCAAGAAGGCGCGTTAGTGGGAAGAGAAGGCTGTGAAGAGACGGACAGTGCGTACGAAGCCCTCCTGAAAAAAGCCGGAAGCTTTCTGGAACAGCTGAAGGAGCTTCGTTCCATGGTGAATCATGTGCCGATCCATGAACTCCTTCAGATTGTCCTTGAACGGACCGGCTACGGCCATTATGTGAGTGCGATGCCCGGAGGAGAGAAAAGAAAGGCAAATCTCGATATGCTTCTCTCACAAGCGATCCGTTTTGAAAAGAGCAGCTACAGTGGTTTGTTCCACTTTATCCGCTATATAGAGAAGCTGCATAAATACGAGGTGGATTTCGGAGAGGCATCTACCTCCGGGGAGCAGGAGGATACCGTAAGGATTATGAGTATCCATAAAAGTAAAGGCTTGGAATTTCCGATTGTCTTTGTCGGAGGGATGAGTAAGCAGTTCAATACGCAGGATTTAAGAAGCAGTATCGTACTCCATAGCCAGCTTGGTATCGGACCTGAATACATTAACAGCGAACTAAGGACAAAGGTTCCTACTCTGCTGAAGAAGGTGATTCAAAAAAAGGTTCAGACAGAGAGTCTGGGTGAGGAACTGCGTGTTTTATATGTAGCAATGACAAGAGCCAGGGAGAAGCTGATCTTATCAGGCTATTTGAAAAGCACAGAGGAAATGAAGCAGAAGGAATTCTCCTTTTTTGAACTTCTTTCTGCGAAAAGCTATCTTGACTGGGTGCTGCCTGCCATGCTAAATCGAATTGGAGAAAGTCCTTCTCAGTCTTCAACTGCTTCTTGCATAACCGGAAAAGGAATGATGATCGCAGTAAGAAACAAGGATGAACTGCTTAAACAGGAACTGACAAAACAACTCTTTTTATATAAGGATAAAGAAGAACTATTAGCGATTAATCCGGAGAAGGTTTATGATAGCAATTTAAAGGAGGAGATTAAAACAAGATTTAACTTCATGTATCCTCATCAGTATTCTGCTAATATCAAGGTGAAGATGACGGTATCGGAGCTGAAGAAGCTGGGACAGAACCAGGATGAGGAGCTGAGCCAGAAACTTTATCATACAGAGCCCTCGGAGAGAAAGGTAACCCTTCCATCCTTCCTTAAGGAGGATGAGGAGGTAACCACAGGGACTGATCGTGGTACCCTGTATCATAGAGTACTGGAGTTGATTGACTTAACCACAGTATATTCACGGGAGGATCTGCGGACTGAGCTTAGCCGACTGGTGAACAGTAGAAGGCTGAACGAGGAGGATGTTAAAAAGTTAAAACAGGATTATATTTATAATTTCGTTTCCTCGAGTGTTGCGGAACGAATGAGAAAGGCTCAGATAGCAGGAGTATTACATAAGGAACAGCAATTCGTGATGGGGATGAATGCCTCTGAGGTCATGAAGGAAGTAAACAGCGATGAGTTAATCCTCATACAGGGAATCATTGATGTATATTTTGAAGAGGAGGACGGCCTGGTGCTCCTGGATTATAAGTCGGACCTAGTATCGGAGGAGGAAGAATTGATCAGACGGTATCGTGTCCAGCTAAACTATTATAAAAGGGCTTTGGAACAGATGTTGAACAGGAGAGTGAAAGAGATGATTATCTACTCCCTGCCCTTTGCGAAAGAAATTCCTCTCACAGAGACAGAATAGCAGAGGGATAAGTTGGTTACACTCTTTGTAAAAGAGAAGGATTACCTTCCTTTATGAAAGGGTGAACTTAGATGAGCAAGAAGCCGAAAGAGATTGACCTAAATAATATTAAGCCGGAGGAGCAGTTGAAATATGAAATTGCTGAGGAACTCGGATATTTAGAGAAGGTCATGGACACCGGCTGGAAATCTCTTACCGCAAAAGAATCGGGACGGATTGGCGGTCTGATGACCAAACGAAGAAGAGAAATTCAAAAACAGCAAGAGAGGGAATGATGAATAAACCAAAGATGATTCTGTTTGATTACGGACAGACCTTAGTTGAACTTGACGGAGCATTTCGCGGAATCGACGGATATAAGGCAGTGTTGAAACATGCCGTGAAAAACCCATATCAGGTTTCCTCGAAGGAGCTTGAGCAGTTTACCAAAGGATTGAATAAGGATATCGGAAGATATCAGCCGGGGATAGAGGAAGCAAACTCAATTGAGGTACATAGCCACTTATTTCATAATTATGTCTTTGATTATTATGGAATAGAGTTTGATTTGACACCGGCTGAGGTTGAAAAGCTTTACTGGGATCATGCAGCCAAGGGTAAGCCTACTAAGAATTGTAAGGAACTGTTACAATATCTGCATGATCATCAGATCAGAACGGCAATCATCAGTAACATCTCCTTCAGTGGCAGGGCATTGGAGGAAAGAATTAGAAGTCTCTTTCCGGAGCACGAATTTGAGTTCATCCTTGCTTCCAGCGAATATGTGTTTAGAAAGCCGCATAGAAGGATATTTGAACTTGGGCTTAGAAAGGCAGGTCTTCCTGCCGGTGAGGTATGGTATTGCGGAGACTACGCTTATTTTGATGTGGATGGAGCCGCAAGGGCAGGAATCTTCCCGGTATGGTATCGTGGGGCAGTAGAAGCCGGTAATAAGAAGCAGCCGAAATCAGATTGCCTGACAATAAATGACTGGAAGGATTTAATCGAGTATCTTGAGAGCGCAGAGATTATAAATAACATGATTGAGTAAAGATTTAGCAGAGTTTGTGAGAAAAGATTTCAGTATAGATATAGTATGGATATAGTATGGATATTGTATAGAGATATAGAATAATTGCCTAAATAAAGATAAAGAATAGAAGAAAAACAGCTGTCATGTCGATTGCTCTCAGTAATCGTTATGACAGCTGTCTGATATTATGTATATTCCTGTAACACTGCACAGGAGATATTACTTAGATCATGCTATTATGATCTTAAGTCGATATGATTGAGCTTTAGCATCTCGACGCCCAGGAAACCTTTGATCGCTACACAGATACCACCGAGTAATATCGAGGTATCCTGAAGAACGGAGGGTACGATGCGAATATAGCTGTTCATACGGCTGGTCAAAGCTGCCTCGATTTTCTCTGTGATGTGAGGGAAAAATATCGTGAAGGAGCTGTTGATCACAACGATATCCGGGTTGTAGGCATTCAGGATATTGTTGATACCAATGGACATATATTTGATAAAGTCATTCATGATCTTTTCGGCATCTGGATCATTTGCTTCGAATGCAACCCTGAAATCCTCAATACTCATCTCCTCGGTTCCCTTCAATGCCGCAAACTCGCGTAATAGGGAACGCTCTGATGCGTACTGCTCAAAACAGCCCTTATTCCCGCAGGGACATTGTCTGCCATCAATCTCGATAATGGTATGACCAAACTCACCTGCTCGTCCGTTATATCCGGTATAAAGCTGATGGTTTACGATGATTCCGAGACCGATACCGGAATGTACACTGATATTGGCTATATTAGTATAATCATATTGGAACGTTTTCTCACCGATTACGGATAGATTTGCCTCGTTCTCCAAGTAAACGGGTGTATTGAAATGCTGTTCCAGACCATCTGCTATATTAATTCCGGACAGGTTATAATAAGGTGCAAAAGACACCTGATTATTAGCGATTACACCATGGATGCCCAATGTGATCCCTACCAGATTATATGGAGTATCCTCAGGCAGCTTCATGGATTCAATCAGTTCTATCAAAACATTGACAATGTTGTTGGTATTCTTTGGAGTCTTGATTTGCTTTAGGCTGCAGTCCTCTCCGAGCAGGTCCGAAACTAATGCGGAGATGGTATCTACACCCATATCGATACAGATGACATAGCCTGCTTTTTTATGAAGACTGAGTAGGATGGGCTTCCTGCCGAGACTCGTATCATCACTTCCTATTTCGATGACCAGCTTTTTATTGATTAATTCCTGAACAATTGCAGAAATGGTTGCTTTGGTTAATCCAAGATGCTTCGCAATTGCTGCTCTTGATATCGCTGTATTATTTATGATTGTCTCTAATACAAGATTCGTGTTGATATCCCGTATGAGTTCCTTACTGCCTGTTACCATCACAGTCACCCTTCGTAAAAAATTAATTGATTTAATGTTAACATAAATTGTTTTTTTTGGGAAGAGAAAATATTGACTTTGTTTAGTAACTGGACATAGGGAGGGTTTTAATGACTCGACGACAAAAGGCCATGTCACCAAAGGTGACATGGTTAAACTTGTGCAAGAAAGTCTCCGGAAAGACGACTTTCCGAGGACTTTCTCGTACAAGTTATCCGGCTGTATACAGCCGGACCTTTTGTCGGATTCACTTATTAACTATTGTTAAAATTACGTGGTGGC
The DNA here is from genome assembly GCA_023436065.1 of Bacillota bacterium. GTDB lineage: Bacteria > Bacillota > Clostridia > Lachnospirales > Lachnospiraceae > Mobilitalea. The sequence goes on along the minus strand of JAEZKU010000017.1, from coordinate 124,820 downwards.
CATCATTAGCTACGAATTAAGGATTCTAAGTTATAAGTTAACTAATCTAAATAATATTTATTAATCCTTGTCTCTTGACAGTAAAGGAACAAATTGCTATAGTAATTTTAGATATAGTTTATTCACCAAATCAATTACCAAAAGACTTTAAATAAAGGAGATAATGCTATGTTATATGTAGGTGTGGATTTAGGAACCTCTTCTGTTAAGTTGCTGTTGATGGATGAGGCTGGCGACATTAAGAATATCGCTATGAGGGAGTATCCGCTGTATTTTCCGAAGCCCGGTTGGTCCGAACAGAATCCGGAGGATTGGTATTCGGCTGTAGTTGACGGTATAAAAGAGCTTACGAAGGATTTTGACAAGTCACAGATTGATGGTATCAGCTTTAGTGGACAGATGCATGGGTTGGTTATCCTGGATGAAAATGATAATGTGATTCGTCCTGCGATTCTTTGGAACGATGGTCGTACCCAGGATGAGTGTGATTACTTAAATAACGAGATCGGACGTGAGAAGATATCAAGCTATGTAGCTAACATGGCATTGACAGGCTTTACAGCACCTAAGATCCTTTGGGTAAAGAAGCATGAGCCTGAGAATTTTGCAAAGATTAAGAAGGTAATGTTGCCGAAGGATTATATTGCATATAAGCTTTCCGGCATCCACTGCACAGACGTATCCGATGCTTCCGGTATGATTTTACTGGATGTGAAGAATAAATGCTGGTCTAAGGAAATGCTTGAAATCTGTGGTCTGAAGGAAGAGCAGATGGCAAAGATTCATGAGTCCTATCAGATCGTCGGTAACGTGACTGAGAAGGCATCCGGTGAAACAGGTCTTCCTACCAGCGTAAAGGTAATTGCAGGTGGTGGAGATCAGGCAGTAGCAGCTGTCGGTACGGGAACCGTTGGTAATGGTAAGTGCAATGTATCCTTAGGAACCTCAGGCGTTGTATTTATCTCTACCGATAAATTCGCTGTTGATCCTGACAACGCACTGCATGCTTTTGCTCATGCAGACGGAAAATATCATTTCATGGGCGTAATGCTTTCTGCGGCTGCCTCCAGTAAATGGTGGGTGGAAGAAATCCTTGCAACTAAGGATTACAAGACCGAGGAAGGCGCTGTAACTAAGCTTGGTGAGAATAATGTATTCTTCCTGCCTTATCTGATGGGTGAAAGAACTCCTCATAACAATCCGAATGCAAGAGGAACCTTTATCGGTATGACAATGGACACTACCCGTGCTGATATGACACAGGCAATGCTTGAAGGTGTTGCATTTGCACTTAGAGATTCCTTTGAAATCGTGAAGTCCCTCGGTGTCAGCCTTGACAGAATCCGCATCAACGGAGGAGGAGCTAAGAGCCCGCTGTGGTGTAAGATTATCGCTGATGTGCTGGATGTTAAAGTTGATAAGATCAATTCCTCTGAAGGTCCCGCATTTGGTGCTGCGATCCTTGCAGCAGTTGGATGTGGCAAGTATGCATCCGTAGAGGAAGCATGCAATACTCTGGTTAAGGTTGTTAAGACGACTGAGCAGGATCCGAAGGAAGTTGAGCTTTACAATAAGAAGTATGAGATCTTCAGACAGATTTATCCTAGTCTGAAAGAGATGTATAATAAGATGGTTTAAGCTTTCCAGCGATTGCTCATAACCATGAGACTTAAAGAATGGAATAAGAAATGAGTAATAGAGCTGCTGCCTAAGAAGAATCACTTTGGGCAGCAGCTTTTTCCTATGTATTTTATATTTGCTAACCCGGGTTAGGTATGTTAGAATAAATTACGGTTAAATATCACAAATAATGATAATTATAACAGCAGAGCGGGAGAAAGCAGCCTGCTGTTTTATGTATACCGACTGGATCGATATACCGGTAGGATGACAGTATCAAAATGTTGTGCATATTTCCTGATGGAATAGATTGCTATAGCAAGCTAGCTTGCATATCAATCTATTCCATCAGGAAAGCACCTGCGGTGTTTTTGACACTGTAATGAATCAAGTTATGAAAGGAGCTGCTTAGCATGCAGCCATATTCAGGTTTTGCATCGGTCTATGACCTTTTCATGGATAATGTTCCATATGATGAATGGGCAGGCTACGTACAGAAATTATTAAAGAAATTTAACATAGAAGAGGGACTCCTGTTGGAGCTGGGCTGTGGTACAGGAAGTATGACCAGACGGCTTGCGGACAGGGGCTTTGATATGATTGGGATCGATAATTCCGAGGAAATGCTGTCAATTGCAAGAGACAAAAGCTCTGAGGGCTATGATATCCTATACCTGTGCCAGGATATGAGGGAGTTTGAACTGTATGGTACGGTAGCAGCGGCAGTCAGTGTCTGTGACAGCATGAACTATATCCTGACAGAAGAGGAGCTGCTGCAGGTGTTCCGGCTTGTTAATAATTATCTGGACCCCGGCGGATTATTTATCTTCGATTTGGATACACAATATATGTATGAAGAAGTGCTCGGCGATCAGACCATTGCCGAGAATAGGGAGGAAGGTAGCTTCATCTGGGAGAACTCTTACTATGAAGAGGAACAGATGAATGAAGTGACCCTTACCATCTATATACCGGAGACTGAGGAACTGTATCGCAGATACGAGGAGACCCATTACCGTCGAGCTTATTCCCTGGAGAAGGTAAAGCAATTACTTGAGGAAGCCGGAATGGAATTTGTGTCAGTATATGATATGCTGACTGAGAAGAAGCCGAAGGCAGACAGCGAGAGAGTGTATATCATTGCACGAGAGAAAAAGCAGGAAGGTAAACTGTATTTATAGAAAAGGGAGATTATCATGACAGATTATATCATTAGGGCAAGCGCTGCGGATAGCCAGATCAGGGCTTTTGCAGCTACGACCAGAGAATTGGTGGAACATGCGAGAAGCATTCATAATACAAGCCCGGTAGCAACGGCTGCTCTCGGAAGATTACTGACGGCAGGTGCTATTATGGGTAGCATGATGAAGGGGGAGGATGACATTCTGACCCTTCTGATTAAAGGAAACGGACCCATTGAGGGCTTGACGGTAACAGCAGATTCCAAAGGAACGGTAAAGGGGTATGCTTACAATCCTGAGGTTTTACTACATGCCAACGAGAAGGGAAAGCTGGATGTCGGAGGAGCAGTCGGAGAAGGGATCTTAAGTGTAATCAAGGATTTGGGGCTGAAGGAGCCGTATACCGGACAGACCCATCTGGTATCCGGAGAGATTGCAGAGGATATCGCCTACTATTATGCCGCAAGTGAACAGGTCCCCTCCGTTGTGGCACTGGGTGTGTTGATGAACAAGGAGAATACGGTCAGACGTGCAGGAGGCTTTATTATTCAATTGATGCCCTTTGCTGAGGATAGTGTCATAGACAGACTGGAAAAGAAGGTAAGCGAAATCAGCAGTATCACAAAACTCTTGGATCAGGACATGACTCCCGAGATGATTCTGGAGTATATCCTCGGTGACTTTGGCTTAGAGCTTCTCGATAAGCTTCCTACAAGCTTTGCCTGCAACTGTACGAAGCATCGCGTGGAGAAAGCCATCCTTTCAATAGGCCGGAAGGAAATCAATGAGATGATTGAGGAGAACAAGCCGATCGAAGTAAATTGCCATTTCTGCAACACACATTATAAGTTCAGTGTCGAGGAATTAAAAGAACTGATGAAAAGAATTTGATAAATTATCACAAAAAGTAGATAAAGAATTCCATTGTTATATCAGATAACCCAATATAGAATAGTTCTGATGTGCGTTTGTGAAGCATTAATTTATTGGCACAGAAATCGGAGGATATATGAAAGGTTCATTTTATACCGAGGAATACAGAAATCTTTTTAAAGAATATGGTTATGATGAGAAAGAAATCGAGCAAAAGGTGGAGCAGACTTATCAGACCATCTTCTACGGACCCGAGGGAGAGCGCTTCTATCATGAGATAGGGGACGATATGGCTTATTTTGAGGATACCGGTAACTTTGATGCCAGAACCGAAGGTATGTCCTATGCCATGATGATGTGTGTACAGAGGAATTGGAAGAAGGAGTTCGACAAGCTCTGGAAATTCTCGAAGACATATATGTGGATGGATTACGGTTTAAATAGCGGTTATTTTGCCTGGTCAGTTCAACCGGACGGGAAGAAGAATTCCCATGGTCCGGCGCCCGATGGAGAAGAGTATTTTGCTATGGCGCTTTTCTTTGCCTCCAATCGTTGGGGAGATGGAGAAGGTATTTATAATTACTCAGGGGAAGCGAAAGCAATCCTGCATGAATGTGTTCATAAGGGTGAGAATGGTACTCCGGGATGCCCCATGTGGGAACCGAGCAATAAGCTGATCAAGTTTATACCAAATTGTGATTTTTCAGATCCGTCCTACCATCTGCCGCATTTTTATGAATTGTTTTCATTATGGGCAAATGAAGAGGACAGGGATTTTTGGAAGGAAGCAGCGAAAGCAAGCAGGGAATATCTGAAGAAGGCGTGCCATCCGGTAACCGGACTTTCGCCGGAATATGCCCATTATGACGGAAGCCCTTATAAGAAGGACCATAGAGAGCGCTATTACAGTGATGCGTATCGTGTTCCTGCCAATATTGGACTTGATTATGCCTGGTTTGCCGCGGATGAATGGGAATGTGATTGTGCGGATAGAATCCAGACCTTTTTCTGTGAGACAGTAAAGGGACAAAATGATTTGGTTTATAAGATAGACGGTACCATCATTAAGGAGAAGGCGTTGCATCCTGTTGCAATCATTGCAACCAATGCGCAAAGTGCGTTGGCCGGAGAGGGAAAATACAGCAGGGAATGCGTCGAGCTTTTCTGGAACACACCGCTACGTAAGGGAGAACGGCGGTATTATGATAATTGTCTTTATCTTTTTGCGTTACTTGCTTTAAGCGGCAATTATAGAATATGGAAAAAGGGAGATTCTTCAAGTACTTTATAGTGGGAGTAAAGCATGATGTGTTTTCTGTCGTGCTACTGAATAATTAAGGAGGAAGGTTATATGAATTACGGTTATTTTGACGAGAAGAACAAGGAGTATGTCATTACGAGACCGGACACACCGGCACCCTGGGCAAACTACCTTGGTTCACCCGAGTACGGCGCCATTATTTCCAACAATGCGGGGGGATACAGCTTTGTTAAGAGTGGTGCAAACGGTCGAATCATCCGTTATATCTTCAATCAGGAGGATAAGCCGGGAAGGTATGTTTATCTTCGTGATGATGATACGAAGGATTACTGGTCTGCTTCCTGGCAGCCGGTTGGAAAACCTCTGGGAGAATACCAAAGCCAATGCCATCATGGAACAGCGTACACAACAATTAAGGCTCAGTACAAAGGGATTGAATCCGAGGTGCTTTATTATGTGCCTCTGAATAAAACACATGAGGTGTGGAAGGTAACCATAAAGAATGCAGGTGACAAGCCGCGTAATATCTCTTCTTTTGGTTTTGTTGAATTTACTAACGAAAGCAACTATGAAAATGACCAGGTGAACCTGCAATATACCCTGTTCATTACCAAGACCTACTTCAAGGGAAATAACAAGATCCTGCAGACCATCAACGAAAATGAGCTGAAGGATGCAGAGGGCTCCAATCATAAGGAACGCTTCTTCGGAATTGCAGGTGCCCAGGTTGCTTCTTATAATGGTGACAAGTCGCATTTCATCGGTGCATACAGAAGTTTTCATAACCCGATTGCTGTTGAAAACGGAGCATGTGATAATGCTTTGAACTATAACTCCAATGCCTGTGGCGCTCTACATACCCGGATGACCCTGCAGCCTGGAGAGAGTAAGGAATTTGTTTTCCTGCTGGGTCAAAAGAATGATAAAGAATCAAAGGTAATCCTTGATACCTATGCCGATATAAAGACAGTGGATGCAGAGCTCGCAGAGCTTAAGGAATATTGGCACGGCAAGCTTGCTAATTTCCAGGTTCAGACCCCTGATGAGAATTTTAACGCAATGCTGAATACCTGGAATGCATACCAGTGCTTCATTACCTTTATCTGGTCCAGAGCAGCTTCCTTTATCTATGCAGGTCTGCGTAACGGCTATGGATACCGTGATACCGTGCAGGATATCCAGGGTATCATTCATCTGGATCCGACGATGGCTAAGGACAAGATCCGTTTCATGCTCTCCGCTCAGGTGGATAACGGCGGCGGTCTTCCTCTGGTGAAATTTGATCATAATGCGGGACATGAGGATACACCGGATGATGCATCCTACGTACAGGCAACCGGACATCCGGCTTATCGTGCCGATGATGCTCTCTGGTTATTCCCTACGGTATATAAATATATGGCAGAGACCGGGGACAAGGATTTCCTCGACGAAGTTATTCCCTATGCCAATAAGGATCAGGGAGACGTCTATGATCACTTAAAGAGAGCCATCATGTTCTCTATGGAACGCCTCAGCGTACACAATATGCCAGCAGGATTACATGCCGACTGGAATGATTGTCTGAGACTTGGTAAGAAGGGTGAATCCACCTTCGTTGCCTTCCAGCTTTATTATGCCATGAGTGTAATTCGTAATATTGCCGAGGATAGAAACGACTCTGAGTATATCGCATATCTGGATAAGGTACAGAAGGAACTGGGAGATACACTGAATAAGTATTGCTGGGAAGATGACCGTTTCATCCGAGGCTTTAAGGAGGATGGTCAGGTAATTGGCTCAAAGAAGGATCCTGAGGCAAGCATGTGGGTGAATCCGCAGTCCTGGTCTGTCATCAGCGGACATGCTTCCAAAGAGCAGGCTGAATTGGCATTGGAAAGTGTGCATAGAGAATTAAATACGAAGTTTGGAGTAAGAACCATGGCTCCCTCCTATGTAGATCATGCTTTTGATGGTGCGCTGGCTATTCTGTTCAATCCTTCCACCAAGGAGAATGGAGGAATTTTCTCTCAGCCGCAGGGTTGGATCATCCTGGCGGAAGCCTTAATGGGACATGGTAACAGGGCATTTGAATACTTTACGGAAACCTGTCCTGCTACCCAGAACGATTATGCGGAGATTCGTGTTATGGAACCCTATGTTCACGGACAGTTTACAGAGGCAGATGAGAGCCCTTACCATGGACGTTCTCATACTCACTGGTTGACAGGAACTGCATCCACAGTCATGGTTGGATGTGTGGAGGGTATCCTCGGAATGAGACCTGATTTGAACGGTCTGCTCATTGCTCCGAGTATCCCGAGTGACTGGAAGGAGTTTACCATCAACAAGAACTTCCGTGGGAAGAAGCTGAATATCACGGTTCAGAATCCGAATGGTGCTGAGAGCGGATATCAGGAATTTTATGTGAATGGTGTCAGACAGGAGAAGAACTACCTGCCCGAAGCTATGATGAAGGATGAGAATGATATCCTTTTAGTAATGTAGTAGGATAATCGAAAGTCGACTTCTGCAGTAATGCAAGGTCGGCTTTTTTTGTTGAAAAATGTTTAATAATGGATTATAATTATCCATAAAAATGAAATGATTATACCTGATTGACGGAAGGTCTCGACTATGGATATTTTTACGATATTAACGCCTGTTATTACTCTCGTAACTGGGCAGATCACTATACTGGAATTGAGCCGGCTTAGGAAGATTAAGAATTTATATCTGATTCTGTTGATCGAATTGATCGTTCAGACGGTCATATGCGGAGCAGTTTTAGAGAACTACGGCTTGGCGGCATATGCTAAGTATTTCTTTTTATTTATGGATGTTCCGGCCTTTCTTACCTTTTATTGGCTGTCAGCAAGGCGTGACTTCAGGGATCTTTTTACACTTCTCGTCACAATATTTATAAGCTTTGCAATTTCTCTTCCTTCCATATGGATGTCTCATTTTATTGGAGGGGGGTATTTCTGGTATAATCTGATCAGAGTGGTTATCTTTTCCGTATTGATCATTCTAATTCATTTCCGTGTCAGAAAGCGTTACCTTCAGATACAGGATGAGCTGAAACAGGGATGGGGCATGTTTTGTATTCTGCCGATTATCGGTTTAATCATTTTAGGTTATCAATATATGATTTTTACCAATACCGGCGATTACATTCATATCGCTATGATTGGCTTTTTAATTCTTCTGATGATGGTGGCCATCTTTTTCGTGTTCAATTATGTCTTAAATCAACTGCATGATAAGTATCTGATGCAGGAGCAGCAGCGAATTCTCGCCCTGCAGAATAAAGCACAGCTGGAGCAGTTTGAACGTCAAAGGGAGGCAGCAGAAATATCAAACCGCAGATGGCATGATCTCAGACACAATACACGGCAGCTGATTGAGTTGATAGAATCCGGTAATGTGGATCGCGCACTTGATTATCTGAAGGAACAGATCGGCATGGAGCAGATTCCGAAAAAGGTATATTGTATGCACACTGCAGTGAACAGTATCCTCTGTCTATGGGTAGAGCGTTCCATGAAGGCCGGCATTGAGATAGAGGTATTGACGGACGTGCCGGAGAAGCTGTCCATCGAACCCATGGAGCTTTCCGCATTATTCTCAAATGCAGTGGAAAATGCATACGAAGCCTGTATAAAGCTGAGTGACGATACGAAAAAATTCATTAAAGTAGAAGCGCGCTATAACGGCAGGCGTCTTGCAATCAGTGTAACCAATTCCTGTAGCAATGAAGTGGTCTTTGAGAATGATATGCCGGTTTCCTCCAAAGTGGGTGGAGGTGTCGGTACCAGAAGCATAGCTTATACGGTTCAACGTTTTTCGGGAACGAAATTCTTCGAAGCAAAGAATGGCATTTTTACTGCCAGATTTATTCTTAATATATAGAAATATGATGGTGGGGTGGGGGAACTATGATACGAATAGCAATTTGTGATGATAATGAGACGGAATTAAGCAGGACGAAGGTTATGACCAATGTTTATGCGGTTGCGAATCCCGAATTGGAAATTCAATTGTCAACTTTTCAGGATCCTAATGAATTGTTGGAGGTTTTCCGAGATCGGCAGGATGCTTTTGATATCCTGCTTCTGGATATCTATATGCCGGAGTTGACCGGAGTACAGCTGGCTCATAAAGTTCGGGAATTGAATGATGATTGTCAGCTGATTTTCCTGACGTCCTCAGCGAATCATGCAATAGAAGCATTTTCTCTGCATGCTGCACATTATCTGCTCAAGCCTTATACCAGGGGTCAGCTGGAGGATGCTTTATCAAAAGCAGTAGCAGCAGTTCAAAAGAACCAACAGAGGAACATTATCTTGAAGACTTCATCGGGATTACGAAAGATAGATATTACTGATATCGTATACAGTGAGACAGACAAGCACATTCAAAATATCTATCTTGTTGAGAATGAGCGAATTCAGGTCAGGATCAGCAGCAGTGAGCTATATACGATGCTTTCGATCGATACCCGGTTTTTTAAATGTGGCAGCACTTATATCATCAACCTGGGAAGAATCACAGAAGTATCAAATAAGCAGATTCTGTTTGATAACGGACAGACAATACCGGTACTGCGCAGGCAGTATCGTGAGCTTTTGGACCGCTATACCGCGTATTCCCTGGAAGGGTTTTAACCGTTTATGCAAAATACCGATCAATTATGCCATAGGCATTGAAAATATCAGCCAGTGCAGTAATATAGAATTGTATTAACCTATAATCAACTTATATTCTGATAGGAATTGGAGGTTTCTGTTTGGCGTTTTCGAGCATTGATCACACAGCGGAAGTAGATGGCGGCCAGAATGAGGTAAGTGTAGTATCCACGGATTATTGCAGTTATTATGAAAAGCACCCTGATACCTTTTTGCAACGTAAGGAGTGTTGGACCTGCGTACATGGTAATTTTGGTATAGCAAGCGGGAAGGTAAGTGAAACGGGCATTTGTAACTATAAACTTACAAGGACTAAAACATAATGGAAGACTAATAAGCGTATCGTATTCCTGTCATGATGAGATGGAAATGCGATACGCTGTTTTTTAATATTTTATCTGGTATAAATTGTATATTCCAAAAATTCTAAAATCAGGTATATCAAGGCATTGGTTTTAGGAAGAATATATTGTAGCTCGTCTCTGGCATTATAGTGAACGATCAATGTGTAAATCTTAGAAAAGGAAGAGAGTATGAGAGATAAGGATAAAACCAATTCAGATAGAAATCAAAATAAGCCGGGGGATTCCTATGATTATCAGACTCATGAATTATTGAAGGACGTCAGTAAATCCTTAAGCGAACAGGTACAGGATACCCTGGAACAGGAGAATACTGAAACGTTGGATAAGGAGAAGGAGGCCGGAGAGAAAAAGCGGGTGGGAAGGGTAATTAAGTATGTAGTCCTGCCACTTCTTCTCTTATTGACTGCTTTTGTGATACTGATTAATACGGATTACGGAAGAAGCCTTATCATCAGATTAATCGGTAATTACAGCTATGGCAAGCTGGAGTATGTGGAGCCGGATCAGGAAACCGCAATTTCTGAGGACACCGGCCGACCGGAACAGGATAACCGGGAAACTGATGTCATCGAGGCAAAAAATATATCCAATATTCTGCTGCTTGGGATGGAGACCTTTAACGGTGCGGAAAATACAGATACAATGATCATTGCATCTATTGATTCTGATAACAATATCATTAAGCTGACCTCCCTCATGAGGGATTTGTATGTTGAGATTCCCGGACATAGCAATGGCAAATTGAACTCAGCTTATTCCAGAGGAGGAATAAGTGAGCTCTATGCAACCATTGAGAAGAACTTCGGAATAACCATGGAGGGATATGTCTTAGTGGATTTTAAGGATTTTGAACAGGTCATTGATTATATCGGTGGAATTGATTTGGCACTAACACAGAAGGAAGCGAATTACTTAAGAACAACCAATTATATATCTAACCCCGCCTATCGCAATGTTGTAGCCGGAACCCAGCATATGAACGGAAACCAGGTCCTGGGTTACTGCAGGATAAGAAAGGTGCCCACGGAGACAGAACACGACGATTTTGGCCGAACACAGAGACAGAGGATTGTTCTTGAGAAGATCTTTGAAAAGATGAAGTCAAAGAACCTCATACAATTAGGAATCATCATGAATAATATTCTTTCCAATATCGACATCAAGACAGATATCACAAAAAGCAAATATAATGAGTACCTGCAACAGGCTGCTAATTTAAAGAAAAGTAAAATCAATACCCTGAGGATACCATCGGATAACAGTTATACGAATGAATCCTACTCAGGCCGGTATGTGAAGGATGTCCTCGTTCCAAAGAGTTGGGAGGACACCAGGAAGCAGATCTATGAATTCATTTATGGCGGTCAATAAGTATTTGATAGAAATTTTAATTTTGTGGGAACTACTGACATTGATCTGTCGTCTATATCTTGATGAAAAAAGAGAAACAATGGAGTAAAGGTTATGCAGCCTTTCTCAATGCGCTGACAGCTGCGCAGGAAAGGAGTAAATGATGAAAAGAAGATGGAGCGTAATCAGGATTATCCTGCTAATTGCAATCATAGCACTGGGATGCAGTCCGCAGCAGAGGCTTACAGAAGGCAGTGAGCCGAAGGTGAGTATAGATGCGAAGATAAGCACGGAACCGCCGCAGGGAGTTACCTTTCGCGCAGAGGTTCTTGATACGGAGCAGGGACTTCTGATTGCCCCGGATGAAGATAGTAATGAGTTCCTATCCTCCGACCGTATGCTTGTGAATATCTCGAATGCCGAATTGGTTGGCAGGGATGGCACAGCTATCACCGGGGAACAACTGTTATTCGGTGATATTGTATTGATCAGCTATGGCGGAACCATTGCAGAATCCTACCCGGCACAGATTACTGCTTTAAAAGTTGAGGTGATCGACCATGATGAGCTTACCGATGGATATCTTAAGCTGATAGATGATATCCATCTGGAGGATAGTGGCTTGAATGCGGACATAGAGATGATAGCTCTCGATACTACCGATTGGATTGAAGCCGGTCAGGTGCGGAAATCTATCATTTTTGAAAAGGTAAAGAACACCTACGGCTATGAGGTCATAGAAGGAACCTATGACGCGCTGGTAGAGCAGGGGCTGATAGAAAAGGATCAATTATACTTTCCCAAAGGAATTCTGATCAAGATATCGAATATGCAATACCTAGCTAAAAAGCATAAGATTACCTGTGCCATCAGTAAATGGAGAAGTGGTCTCGGAGCGATTGGCTCAGATGCCGTGACTGCACAGCTTAATAACGGAGAATGGAAGGTAACAAGGGAAAGTACCTGGATCAGCTGAGCCTACAACAACAGATAGAGAAGACCTAATACAGCCAGAAAGATTAGGTTATAAAGAGTGAAAACCTTAAGGTAACGGCCTTTTTCGGCCTGCTCTGTCCGACAGTAGAATTTGTAGCTGATCAGACTCGCCAGGGAAGCAACCAGAGTGCCAAGTCCCCCAAGATCCGCCCCCAGGATCAACGATTTGTACTCACTTGAGAATGCGGACAATAATACAGCGGCGGGAACATTACTGATCAGCTGGCTTGCCAGAACGGATACCAGCAGCTCACGGCCTTTTAAAAGGGAAGCAAGTAACTCCCGGACAATAGGGATACTGCCGATATTACCGATCAAGATGAAGAAAAAGACAAAGGTCAGCAGAAGGAAATAATCCACCCTCCTTAGGACTTTTCGGTCAAGCAGCAGTATAAAGATCAAAACCAGAAGAAATGTGATACGATAATCAAGGAATCTCAATACACAGGCAAGGCAAACCAGAAAAAGCATTCCATAAAGAAGAATACGGGAAGGCTGGTTACGGTTTGTCTTTTTATCATTGTGTAATGTAAAGCTGATATGTTCCTTGGGAATGAATCTGGTGCAGATACATAGCAGCAATGCCGATAATGCTACAAAGGGAAAGGTAATACCAAGAAACTCGCCAATCGGAACATTAAAATAGGAGTAGAGGTACAGATTCTGCGGATTACCTACCGGAGTCAGCATGCTGCCAAGGTTAGCAGCTATGGTCTGCAGGACGATGACCGGTATCAGGTAATTCATCTTATCAGCCATTGTCAGAATCAGGATGGCAAAAGGAACAAAGGTGATTAAAGCCACGTCATTGGTAATCCACATGGAAGACAGAAAGCAGAGCATTACCAAAACAAAGCTGATCGAGCGGGTATTCGCTACTTTCATCAAAAGCTTCTCTGACAATAATACGAAGATACCAGTCTCATCGAAGCCTGCAACCACCGCCATTAGGCAGAACAGGAGAGCAAGTACACGAAAATCGATATAGGAGAGATAAGTGGCTGTTGGAGGTACTAATATCATGCTGAGAGCTGCCAGGAGACCGGAAATCATTAGCACGGTTTCTGCCTTTATGAATTGCTTTATATAATTTACGATTTTTAGCATGGGATTCTTCCTTTATTCTTGCATTTTCCCGATAAAGTGCTACAATACATAAGGTTCCTCGGAATACGAAGCAATTTTACATCAAAAAATGTCTTAAGGCAATCGTAAGAATAAATTTATTGCATGATATAGTATTCTTTGTTAAAATCAACTTGTCAATCAGAGATATATAAGGAGTTATTAGTAACAATGGAACAAATAAAAGCAATCGGTCCTGTGATTGCAAAAGAGAACCCTAGAGATTATCTGATGGATAATCTTCGTGCGATATTAATTATATTGGTAGTGTTGGGACATCTCCTGGCTTCAATGAAAAGTAAAAATGAAATAATCAATAGTATCTATATTTTTATATACACGTTTCATATGCCTGCAATGGTTTTTGTATCAGGGTATTTTTCCAAGAACCTTGAGAAAATCAGAAGAAATGCCTTCGTAACTATTTTTATCCCCTATTTGATTTTGAGTATTATCAACTACATTTATAAATTGCTGGTAATTCAGGAAGAATTTTATCCCTTCCATGTATTTAGGCCAAGCTGGGGATTGTGGTATTTGCTGGCATTATTTTTCTGGAAATTCTTCTTAAAGGATTTGTTAAAGCTTAGACATGTGCTTCTTTTCAGCTTTATATTTGCTATTCTCAGCGGTTTCAGCGGGGAATTCAACGAGTATATGGCATTGGCCAGAGTAGCTTGCTTTCTGCCATTTTTTGTGCTGGGCAATTATTGCAGAACCAGGCATATCGTAAGGGTACGTAAGCTACCGAAGATTTTATCCTGTATTATCCTTGTTGCAGTTGCCGCCGTTTCGGTCTATGCTTCTTATAGGAAGCTTTTTGATACGGAGGCTCTGTACTTTCGGTCACCCTATCCGGATGAAAGTCGGATAGAGAGTATGCTGGTGCGTATCATCCTTTATGTGATTGCACTATGTATGCTGTTCGCATTGATTAATCTCGTGACCGCGAAAAAGACTTTCCTGTCCTATGTGGGCAGAAATACGATGACGGTATATGTACTTCATCTATTTGTGATACCGATATTGGAGAAACTTGAACTTTTTAAAAACCGATCGTATCTATATCTGATTTATTCGGTGATTATGACAGCTGCGCTTGTCTTCCTGTTTACACGGGGTTTTGTGAAACAGGCCTATGATGCTGTCATGGATAAGCTGGCCGGATTTATGCTGAAGGAATGTTGATTAAAGTGTCAGAAGCACCTTTTGACACTTTGATCAATAATAAAATATTCTTGAACCGAGAAAGGTAAGGTGTAAAAGTGAAACTGAGTATCATAGTTCCTTTTCATAAGGGGATACATTTTCTGGAAGATTGTTTGGAGAGCATCAGAGATCAGGGACTGACGAATTTTGAGACCATTCTTGTGCTGGATCATGTGCAGGAGGATGTTTCCGAACTGATCAATGCATATCAGGATTTGAATTTGAATGTGATAGAATTAAGTGAGACACATTTGGCGAATCGCAAATTCGGCAAACAGAAGGCTGAGGATCAATTTAAGAATTTCAGTGGTGTAGCCTCTGCCAGAAATAAAGGTCTGGAGGCGGCAAGCGGTGAATATGTATATTTCCTGGACAGTGATGATTACATATTAAATGGAACCCTTCAGCTGCTATTAAAGGAAGCAGAGGAACAGCTTGCGGATTTCACTTATGGCAAAAAGTCCTCAACCTGGTTCAGCAGAAAGGTATATCTTGCATCGATCGCGGAAACTGAGCAGGAGGAAGAGGCGGACGATCAGGATCCGAATGATCAGGAGCAGTCTGATCAAGAGATGTCCGAGCAGGAGCAGCATACAACCCAGGAGGAAAATGATACACCTGTGAAGCTGACCCGCAGACAGAGAAAGATCCTAAAGGTACAGCAGAGACTGGCAGCAGTCAGTGAAGCTGATGAGGAAGCATTGGCGAAGATTGCAGAGGCATATCATACCCTGTTTGTCACCAGAAAAGGACTTCGCAATGTATCCATACTCGGGGTTTTATTCAGAAGAAGCTTTCTTAGGGAGAATGATATCACCTTTAACGAGGATTATATCTTCTTCTCTGACAGTACCTTTATGGTGCAGGCATTAAAGAATGTAAAGATGTGTTCCTACGTTCCTGAGGCTATTTATATAAAAAGAAAGCACAATGACCCGATCCATTACCCTGCCTTATCCCAATCCAAGACAGAGGATAAATTTGAAGAGTATCTTATGGCATATCAGCAGTCCAGAGACTATACAGAGGAAGTGACCCCTCTGCGCAGTTACCTGGAGGATAAGCTGATTGCTTATTATGCTAACACCTATGCACCCAGACTTCGGAGAAGTGAGAAGGATGTCTGGCGGACAGAGCGCTTCCAGGCGATGAGAGCTGCAATGCTGGAGGTTGATCAGGAGAAGATTGCCAACCTAAAAAGATATAAGAAGAGAATCGTGAAGGCATTACTGAAAAATGATGTCAAGTGTGCCACGAGAGTTGTAACCAGACATCTGGGTTTGAAGAAATTCAAGAAAATTAAGAAGAACAAGAGGGTATTGGCTTATTATCTTTACAATAAGCTGTTTCGGAAGCTTGCGATCAAGGAGAATTGGATCGTATTCGAGACCTTCTTTGGTAAGAGCTATTCGGACAGTCCAAAATATATCTATGAATATCTTTTGAAGAATGCTCCCGGTAAATACCGTATCATCTGGTCCAGTACCTCACGTAAGACGGAGATTCCGGGACCTCATATCAAGGTGAAGCGTAACACCTTACGCTATTGCTACTATATGGCAAGAAGTAAATATTTTGTATTCAATGTCAGACAGCCGGAATGGTTTAAAAAGAGAGAGGGCATGGTATTCTTAGAGACCTGGCACGGAACGCCTCTCAAGAGGCTGGTGTTTGACCAGGAAGAGGTAATGGCAGCCTCTCCATTATATAAAGCACAGTTCTACCGCCATTCACAACAGTGGGATTATCTGGTGGCAGCGAATTATTTCTCCTCGGAGACCTTCCGCAGTGCCTTTCTGTTCAACAATGAGATGCTGGAATTCGGTTATCCGAGAAACGATATCTTACATAGTCCGGAGCGAGACAGGATTGCTTCCGAGATTAGAAGAAAGCTGAAAATTCCGGAGAATAAGAAGACGATTCTTTATGCACCTACCTGGAGAGATGACGAGTACTATGGCCATGGTGCTTACAAATTCGCCTTGAAGCTGGATTTAAGAATGCTGCGGGAACAGCTTGGACCTGACTATGTCGTTCTGCTGCGAACCCATTATTTTATTGCGGATTCCATCGATGTGACCGGTATTGAAGATTTTGCAGTCAATGTAAGTAAGTATAATGATATATCCGAACTTTACCTGATCTCAGATATCCTGATTACGGATTATTCCTCAGTGTTCTTTGATTATGCGAATTTGAAGCGTCCGATCCTGTTCTATACCTATGACCTGGATAAGTATCGCGACATGCTCCGTGGTTTCTATATGGATATAGAAAAGGATGTTCCGGGCCCGCTTCTGTTCACCACGGAGGAGGTAGCAGAGGCTATTCTGAATATCGATGAGATCACAGCTGATTACAGTAAGAGGTACGAGGAATTCTATGAGCGTTTCTGCAGTCTTGAGGATGGTCATGCGTCGGAAAATATTGTAAAACGAGTATTTGGATTGACAGATGATAAATAATAATCTTTATCATTAGATATACTTATAAATATGCAGGATACGCATAAACATTATGATATTAAAAGGTGTTTTTGCCTTACCTTCCTTTGTGCATTAAGTCGAATTTGAATTTTTATGCAGCTTTAGAGATAAAAAACTATTGCTTAATTTTACTCTTCCATTATAATAAAAAATGTAATGGTCGGGGTAACTGAAGAAAAATAAAATTAAAGGATAGGTGGCAGTTGCGATGAAGAAATTAGACATGCTTTACGAAGGAAAAGCAAAGAAGGTTTTTAAGACCGATGTGGAAGATGTTTTAATCGTAGACTACAAAGACGATGCTACAGCATTTAACGGATTGAAGAAGGGTACGATTGTCGGTAAAGGTGTAATCAATAACAGGATGTCCAACCATGTATTCCGCCTGCTTGAGAAGGAAGGCGTTCCGACCCACTACATTGAGGAATTAAGTGACCGCGAGACTTCTGTAAAAAAAGTCGATATCGTTCCGCTTGAGGTTATCGTCAGAAATGTTTCTGCAGGCAGCTTTGCGAAGAAGATGGGCATGGAGGAAGGAATCCGTTTCATCAGTCCCACCCTGGAATTCTCCTATAAGGATGATGCTTTGGGTGATCCAATGATCAATGATTACTATGCGATCGCAATCGGAATTGCTACCAGAGAAGAGATAGAATTAATTTCCAAATATGCTTTCAAGGTGAATGAGGTACTTTGTAAGTATTTTGAAAGCATTGGAATCGAACTGATAGACTTTAAGATCGAATTCGGAAGATACAAAGGCCAGATTATACTTGCTGATGAGATTTCACCGGATACCTGCAGACTTTGGGATATCAATACTCATGAGAAACTGGATAAGGACCGCTTCCGCAGGGATCTGGGTAATGTTGAGGATGCATATCAGGAAGTATTTAAGCGTCTTGGAATTCAATAATTAATATAACAGGCTGTTATAGACCGACTTACCTGCTTCAGAGAAATGATACATTAGCAGATATTAATCATCCTGGAGATGATGCCGGCATGTGACAGCCTCTTGTTGTCTTTAATCTCTGATTGAGATTAAGCCTCCGGTGGAGGCGTACCTGATTTTGATATTCTTTGAGAGGATGGACACTTATGAACACGGAGTTTGAGAACTATAGTCCCGATGGATTGCATGAGGAATGCGGTGTGTTCGGCGTCTATGATCTGGACGGCAATGATGTGGTTTCCACGATATATTACGGACTCTTTGCTCTGCAGCATAGAGGACAGGAGAGCTGCGGTATCGCAGTCAGTGATACCCAGGGACCGAAGGGAAGGGTCAAGGCCTGGAAGGGTATGGGCCTGGTCAGTGAGGTGTTTACGCAGGAACATCTGGAAGGCTTAATCGGTGGTAATATCGGTATTGGCCATGTACGTTATTCCACAGCCGGCGGCAGCAATATCAATAATACCCAGCCGCTTGTACTAAACTATGTAAAGGGCACTCTGGCACTTGCTCACAATGGTAATCTTGTCAATACTCCCGAACTGCGTGAGGAATTGGAATATACCGGTGCGATTTTTCAGACCACGATAGATTCGGAGGTTATTGCATATCATATTGCCAGAGAACGGTTGAACAGTGCAACCGTTGAAGAAGCAGTGGCGAGAGCGATGAAGAAATTAAGTGGTGCTTATTCGCTGGTCATCATGAGCCCCAGAAAGCTGATCGGGGCCAGAGATCCCCTTGGCTTTCATCCGCTCTGTATCGGTAAGAAGAACAATGCTTATATTCTGGCATCGGAGACTGCTGCTCTTTATGCTGCTGATGCGGAGTTCATACGTGATGTACTGCCGGGTGAGGTGGTAATGATCAATGAGGACGGAATCCATTCCGATACCTCCATGTGCGGTAATAAGATTGCGAAATGTATCTTTGAATATATCTATTTTGCAAGACCTGATACCTATTTTGACGGAGTCAGCGTATACAATTCAAGAATTATGGCCGGCAGGATCCTTGCCCAGTCCCATCCCGTAGATGCGGATGTAGTGGTCGGAGTTCCGGATTCCGGAAATGCTGCTGCTATGGGCTATTCCTTTGAATCAAGAATTCCCTTTGGAATGGCATTCGTAAAGAACAGCTATGTTGGCAGAACATTTATCAAACCCAAACAATCCATGCGTGTATCCAGTGTAAGGATTAAACTGAATGTCCTTCCTGAGGTGGTACGCGGTAAGAGGGTGGTCATGATCGATGACTCCATCGTCCGCGGAACGACCAGTGCTAAGATAGTCAGAATGCTCAAAAAAGCAGGAGCAACGGAAGTACATGTGAGAATCAGCTCACCACCCTTCCTGTACCCCTGTTATTTCGGTACAGATGTGCCAACCGGAGATCAGCTGATTGCTCACAATAATACGGTGGAACAGATCTGCGAGATGATTGGGGCGGATTCCCTCGGATACCTGGAGGTTGAGCGTTTAAGTGATATGATCGGCGGAGATAAAGGCTTCTGTGATGCTTGCTTTACCGGAAAATATCCGATAGACCCTCCGAAGGAGGATATCCGCGGAGAGTACGAAGCATAGGAAGAAGGGATATAATGCATTTTCCGGCTGAGGAAAAATATGTGAAAATCATGGGTAGAACCCTGAAGAGGGATGGTGTGCTTTATCTGGGGTATTCCTGTTCATCTATAGAGTTTACTTTTGTAGGGAAACGAGCGGAGGCGATACTATGGTCGGACTCGCCCGCATTTCCTGATATCCATAAAGCCTGGGTTGCCGTATTCGTCAATGACGAATTGGAACCAAGCAGACGTTTCCCTTTGCATCAAGAGGAAGACAGCTATGTATTATATGAAGCCGATACCTGTAAGGAGGTAAAGCTCCGCCTGGTGAAATATTCAGAGGCGGCTTTTGGTAAGGTGGGTATTAAGAGCCTCTGTTTTGACGGTGATACTCAGCCAAAGCCTGCTAAAGCAATGCCCCGCCGGATTGAGTTTATCGGAGATTCGATTACCTGCGGTTATGGGAATGAAGGGGTATGGGAGACAGATATCTTTTCCACCGCACAGGAGAATCCCTGGGAGGCTTATGCCGCGATTACAGCAAGAAACTTAAAGGCAGATTATCAGATGGTCTGCTGGAGCGGTATCGGTATCATATCGAATTATACAGAACAGGATGAGCCAAATGAGGAATGGCTGATGCCGGTGCTTTATCCGTATACGGACAAGGCCTGTGACCTTGCACTTGGGAATGAGCCGGAGCTCTGGGATTTTAGCAGCTTCGTCCCGGATATAATTGTGATCAATCTTGGAACCAATGATAACAGCTACACTAAGAGCATCCCCGAAAGGGTTGCTGTATTTGCGTCGCAGTATTATGAATTTCTGTGTCAGGTTAGAAGCAGCAATCCGAATTCAGAGATACTTTGCACTCTGGGAGTGATGGGACAGGAGCTGTGTATGGCCATCAGGGAACAGGTTGAAAGACTGACTGCCAAAGGAGATCACAGGCTTCATTATCTTACTTACGAGGAACAGAAGCCTGAGGACGGAATTGGGACGGATGTGCATCCCAGCAAGCTTACTCATCAGAAGGTGGCGGCAAAGCTGGAGGATAAGATAAGAGAGATCATGAACTGGCAGGATTAATTAGTGTTAACCTTCGGGTAGTGATGAAAGAATAGATAATACTTAACATAGATGGGAATGGAATACGAAAGGAGTAAATGAGATGAGTAATGATAAATACATGTCCCCCTTATCCGAGCGGTATGCCGGTAAGGAAATGCAGTACATCTTCTCACCGGACATGAAGTTTAAGACCTGGAGAAGGCTCTGGATTGCACTGGCAGAGACGGAGAAGGAGCTCGGCTTAAATATTACACAGGAACAGATTGATGAACTGAAGGCATTTAGCGAGGACATCAATTATGAGGTGGCGAAGGAACGGGAAGCGGTAGTTCGTCACGATGTCATGAGCCATGTCTATGCTTACGGCGAGCAGTGTCCGAAAGCTAAGGGAATTATCCATCTTGGAGCGACCTCCTGCTATGTCGGTGATAATACTGATATCATCATTATGACAGAGGCTCTGAAGCTGGTGAAGAAGAAGCTCGTTAATGTTATGGCAGAGCTTGGCAAGTTTGCTATGGAGTATCGTGCACTACCGACACTCGCATTTACTCATTTTCAGCCTGCGCAGCCAACTACCGTAGGCAAGAGAGCTGCTCTCTGGCTCATGGAACTGAAAATGGATTATGATGATATATGCTATATGATTGATAGTATGCAGCTGCTTGGATCTAAGGGAACAACAGGAACCCAGGCAAGCTTCATGGAGTTATTTGACGGAGATCATGAGAAGATAAAGCAGCTGGATGCGAGAATTGCAGAGAAGATGGGCTTTAGAGGCTGTTATCCCGTATCCGGACAGACCTATTCCAGAAAAGTTGATTTAAGGGTATTGAATATCTTATCCGGAATCGCTGCAAGTGCCCATAAGTTCTCCAATGACATCCGATTATTACAACACCTAAAGGAAATCGAAGAGCCCTTTGAGAAGAATCAGATCGGTTCCTCCGCAATGGCGTATAAGAGAAATCCCATGAGAAGTGAGCGTATCGCTTCCTTAGCAAATTATGTTATGGTGGATGCGATGAACCCTGCGATTACAACTGCGACCCAATGGTTTGAGCGCACGCTGGATGATTCTGCGAACAAGAGAATCAGTGTACCGGAAGCCTTCCTTGCAGTGGATGGTATTCTGGACCTTTACCTAAATGTCGTGGACGGGCTTGTAGTTTATCCTAAGGTAATCGAGCGCCGTCTGATGCAGGAGCTTCCTTTCATGGCGACAGAGAATATCATGATGGCAGCAGTCAAGGCCGGCGGCGACAGACAGGAGCTTCATGAAAGAATCCGTACCTTATCCATGGAGGCAGGCCGGAATGTGAAGGAGAAGGGACTGGAGAATAATCTTCTGGAGCTGATTGCAGCTGATCCTTCCTTCAATATGACGCTGGAGGAATTGAAGGCTGCCATGGACCCGGCACTTTATACCGGACGTGCGAAGGAACAGACGGAGGAGTTCATCCGTGATGTGATACAGCCGATCCTTGACGAGAATAAGGAACTGCTTGGTCTGAAGGCAGACATTAAGGTCTGATGGGATGACTAAAAAGAATAACTAATAAAATAGGCGTCGGAAGTTCATTGGAATATTAGAACTACTGACGCCGTATGTATTTATTCTTTTCAATTCATTCCCGGTTATTTATTTTACTTTAAAAGGGCTTGCGCCTCTGCGAAACGATCCTTATGTACGTAGATATAATATATAATCAATCCGTTACTGTTCAAACCGATCGCATCCGATCTTCTGCGCAGATTAGTACTATTCTGAGTTTTATAGGTAAACGGGATGTTTTCTTTCGTGAGCAGGTTAATGACTTCATTCAATTTCATTAAATCCATAGTAACAAATAGCTCTCTACGGTTAAATATGTTCATTCCTTTATCCTTTCTAATGATTTTCTTGCATAAAAAGCGATATCTAATACAGCTAATAATCATATTTTCTTTGTATCCACTCTGTCCATAGTTGCTAAGGATATACTCTATTATATAACAGATAAAGATTAACATCTACCAAGTATTGCCTTATAAATAAATAAACGGTAGAAAAAAATAGCTTAATAGGTAGTTGACATAGGCATAGCGTTGTAGTATTTTATAGTTAGAATTCTAATTAAGAGGAGGGCTGGTATGACAGAAGGAAAGAAAAGATTACCGTTGATGTCAAGACTGGGTGTAATCCATCTCACTTATAGAAGATATCTGGAGAAGATTACGAAAAGCCATTCTCTTACACTGAACCAGTATTATCTCCTGAGACAGCTAAAGCGCAGAGAGTATCTTAATCCCTCAGAGATTGCTGAGATGCTCTTCTGTGACCGACCTACGGCGACGGTAGTGATCGATAATCTGAAGAAATACGATTATATCAGTAAGGAAAAGGATGCTGAGGATGGGAAACGTATTCAGGTCAGGATCACGGAGAAAGGGAGGAAGCAGGTGGAGGAAGCGGAAGAGGACATGGAGAAGCTGACCAATTTTGATCCCCTGTCCTGCTTTACGGAGGAAGAGAGGCAGACGCTGGAGGAGCTTTTGATCAAGTTGCACAATCACGTGAAGACCTTAGGCTGAGTTTTTTATAATCTCATAGTTAGAATTCTAATTATAATAAGACTTATTAATTAAAAGCATTTTACGGCAGTAAAAGAACGCTTTTATTCATGCTAAAGTGAAAAATGTCGGTTTATTACTTTAGCTAACTTAATGATTGGGAGGAGTATCAGTATGAATGAGACAATGAATACCATTTTCAAACTACGAAGTGAGAGACAGTTCAGTGACAAACCCATCGCACCGGAGGACTTGGAGGCAATCCTGGAGGCAGCAGTCAGAACAGCGAATTCTTCGTCGAGACAGGCATATTCAGTTGTCGTACTGAAGGAAAAAGAGAAGATTAAGGCAGCCTGCGGCTATACAGGAGAAGCATTATTGGTATTCTGTGCGGATCAGAACAGATTGATCGATATCGCGGGATACTTACAGCAGGACTATAAGAAAAGTACGACGATAGATTTTATCACTGCAGGTACCGATGCCGTCCTGGCAGCACAGACGGCAGTGATTGCCGCAACCTCATTGGGGATCGATTCGCTGATTACCAACGGAGTACACCGACAGGATTTCCAGGTGTTATATGAATTACTAAAGCTGCCGAAGGAGTATTGCTTTCCGATGATTGCTGTTCTCCTCGGTTATAGTGCGAAGCCGGAGGAAAAGCATTACAAGGGAAGAGTGACAAAGGGTGTGGTTCATTATGGAGCTTATCACCATATGACGGAGGAAGAGATTGAGGAGGAGATAGCGAAGTTTGATTCCCATGAAAAGAAATATGGTCTTACTTACTATACTGAGTGGGGAGCAATGGGCTTTAAGCATTACTATGAGTGGTTCTATCAGGTATGGAACGGAACGCAGGAGGATATCTTCTATCCTGTTCTAAAGGAGACGAAATTCTTTCAGTAGGTAGTAAAAAGCGATAAATCTGGAAGATGAAATTTGGACCGAAGGTGACTTATATTACTACAATGAGATATATACGATACAGTGAGACAGGGCTGCTGCACTAATTTTCGTGCAGCAGCCCTGTTACTGGAAGCTATATTTCTTTATGCAGTATTACAATGGAAGATCCCTTTTCGTAAAGGCATAGATTCCCGCAGAATAAGTAAGCAGAGCTATGAAAGCCAGGGCAATGAAGGAAGGCAGGTAGCCCTCGCCCGAAGTGATTTTTGCAGGATCGAACAAGGAGTAAAGGGAGAAGTACTGTAGGAACTCGAACTTCTCACCGGTATCCGAGATCATCTGTAACAGAAGAAAACCGACAGGGAGTCCTGCCCCAAGTGCGAGAGAATTCTTTGTGTCATTAAAGATGCAGGAGGCGAAGAAGCCGATTCCAGTAAGCGCACAGTACAATAACAGGGCACCGCAATTTAGGACTATAAAGCCCTTGATATCCAGTTCACCCGGAAACATCATCTCACAAAGGGATATTCCTACGAGCGTTACAATAACAATCAGAAGTGCCGTTGTAATCAACACAAACAATGCCTGTGTGACTGCAATCTTGGACCTCTTATTGGGAGTGGCTAAAAGATAAGCCATGGAACCTTTATCCACATGGGAGGAGATGCTGCGGTTCGCCACGATGATGGAATAGATCATCGGCAGCAGAAGAATGAGAAAACCATAAAAATAGGTTCCGATAAACTTGAGCAGGGTTCCCATTTCCCCTGTAAAGCCCATGGCCGATATCAGCTGCTGGGGCATCATCTTAAGCATATCATTCAGGCTTTTCTGAGTCTCTGGATTGTACATGCTTGCTATCGTAGGCAGGTAAATCATCATTACACCGACAATGATAAGAAATACGATATAGTTTTGCTTTAAGCTTGCTTTCCATAAAGGTTTACTGATCATATCCGCATCCTCCTATTAATTAATCGAAGAATTCTTTGCAGAATCTCCGTAATATTGCATAAATACGTCCTCGAGGCTACTCTTTTCGGTATCCAGATCCACTACGGGATATTGACTGATTTCACGGACGAAGCTGTTCACATTACCAAGGATGCTTACCTTAGCAGTGGCTCCGTTCAGGACGATGCTGTCAAAACAGTCTTTTTTCCGGAATTCAGTGGCTGCTTCAGGGCTGTTAAAGGTGACAATATAAGTCTTGCGTCGTTTTTCCTTCAGTACATGGATATCCTCAATCGTCACCAGATTACCCTGACGGATAATGCCGACCCGGTCGCAGGTACGTTCTATTTCCTCGAAGCTATGGGAGGACATAAGGATGGTTTTACCCTTTGCCTTCTCCTCCAGGATCAGCTCAGCGAACAGCTTTTGCATCAGCGGATCAAGACCACTGGTGGGCTCATCCAGTATTAATACCTTTGGATCGTGCATGAAGGCACAAATCAGAGCCAGCTTCTGTTTCATACCCTTTGACATTTTACGGATGCGACCTCTGGTATCAAGCTCAAACAGCTCAATCAATCTGTCACGGTAAGTCGTATCGGGCAAGCCCCTCATTTCACCCATGAATTTCAGGAAGTCAAGACCGCTTAAGCCTTCAAAGAAAGACATCTCGGCAGGAAGGTAGCCCAGCTCCTTCATAATTGCAGCCGTATCCTTGCGGCAATCCTTGGAAAGAATACGACAGCTTCCGTGATCCGGTGTCAAAAACCCCATCAAATGCCTGACCGTAGTAGTCTTTCCTGCTCCATTCGGACCAAGATAACCGAATATCTCACCATCCCCTACATGAAAGGTTAAATCGAAAATCCCCTTATGATTACCGTAATCCTTGGTTAATCCATTGATTTCAATGATGGACATACTAATACACCCCTTTCAGTTCTTATTTAACCGTATTAAAGATACTCTTCCTTGTAAAAATTCTTGCGTAGCATATCAACATAAGCTCGGTACATGACCAGTATTTCATTAAAATCCGTTTCATTACGATTAGAATCACCGGTTAGCTTGTATTTCATGACGACAGCATTGGCGCAGCCCTCCGAGATCCATGTCAGCAGTTGTACAACCATCAAAGGATCAATGCCATCTTTGAATTTGGAATAATCCAGCCCCTGATAAAAAGCCATTGCTCTTTCCTTGATATATTTAGCATTGACCTTAGAAATTTCACCCCGTATCGCGGGTGATGAATCAAGAAGAACCTTTCTCATGAAATTGGACATATGCGGATAATCTGCGGAGTGTTTTGTCTTCAACTCCTGAATACGGTTCAGGCGTTCAAAAAAATCTGTATACTGCATATAGCCTGGCTTGCCATCCTCCCCGGGATGATCGATCAACCTCTCCATCTGTTCTCCGCAGTAGTTATAAAGGTATAGGTAGAAATTCTTCTTGGATTCGAAATAATAGAACAGACTGCCCTTCGAAATATCTGCCGCCTTTACAATCTCATCAACCGAAGCCTTGGCATAGCCATGCTCAGCAAATACCTGAAATCCGGCATTGATGATCTTTTGTTTTTTGGACTCCTCTAAATTTTCAAAGCTCTCGTACGAAATAATAATCACTCCTAAGTACTTGGTATTGACTGATTTGGTCAAATACAGATTAACACGTTTGACTGATTCAGTCAACTGTATATTGAAATTTATTTGCACTGATATTTAGACTTCCACAGGAAATGTTGTTAAGTATAATATTGTACATTGATTAATTCGTTGGAATGTATTATTATGGAAAGGGCACATATGTTCGCATGCTATAGGAGGAGAAGATATGATGAGAGATGCTGAGAAGACCATTGGGAATCTGATAGATAAACAGGGGAATGCCTATATCAGTTCGGTAGACGATGAAGGTTTTCCGAATATTAAAGTGATGTATTCACCACGAAAAAGAGTAGGTATACGGGAGTTTTATTTCTCCACGAACACCTCATCTTTACGAACAAGGCAGTTTATGAAGAACCCTAAGGCATGTATTTATTTTTGCGATAAGCGGTTTTACCGCGGTGTCATGCTGATCGGGAGCATGGAGGTGCTTACTGATGCTGACAGCAAAGAGATGCTGTGGTTACCGGGTGATACGATGTATTATCCTGAGGGAGTAACAGACCCGGATTATTGTGTATTGAAGTTTACTGCCGTGAAGGGAAGATATTACTGCAATTTCAAATCTGAAGATTTTGATATCATATAAGGACTTTCACTAAGCAAAACGTCATGCGTTGGAATGGGAGAAAAATGAAATTTAAACGTACTATAACTCTTTTGGTATTGGGTTCGGTAGGAATTATCCTAATCATTCTGGCATGGATCAGTGTGATGAATTATCGAACTAAGATATTAACAGCTGCAGTGATTGGTTCGGCAGATGGGCCGACAAGTATTATCGTGAGTGACGGTAATTCCTGTATCGTTATCTGCACCGCTGCTATTTTTGTCATAGGGCTTACTATGGTTCTTTTGGTTATATTCAGAAGGAAGAAATAGATTAAATCAACTAATCACAAAGAAAAGATTTTTAGGAGGATAAGGATATGGAGTACAAAAAGATTGAAAAACTTGGAATTGAGACCTCATTATTGGGCTTTGGATGTATGCGTTTCCCTTGTGATAAGGATGGAAACATCAACGAGACTGAGGCAATGCAGATGATTGATAACGCATATAAAGCCGGTGTTAATTATTTTGATACGGCTTATGTATATCATAACGGCAAGAGTGAGATTTTCACCGGGAAAGCGCTTGATCGATATGACAGAGCCTCCTACTATCTGGCAACAAAGCTCCCTGTCTGGATGGTAGAATCAGTCGAGGATGCCGAGAGACTGTTCTATGAGCAGTTGAAGAAGCTGAACAAGGATTATATTGACTTTTATCTGCTTCATGCTTTGGATCGCAGTCGGTTTGATAAGCTGGTAAGCCAGGGCGTACTGGAGCTGATGGACAAGTTAAAGGAGGAAGGAAAGATCAGATACCTGGGCTTCTCCTTCCATGACGGATATGATGCTTTTGAACATATTCTTGGATACAGGGATTGGGATTTCTGCCAGATCCAATTAAATTATATGGATACAGATACACAGGCGGGCATGAAGGGGTATGAGCTGACTGAGAAACGCAATATTCCGTTGATCATCATGGAGCCGATCAAGGGTGGTTCCTTAGCAAATCTTCCGGAAAGTGCATCGAAGTACTTTAGTGCCATTCATCCGTCCAAATCTGCGGCATCCTGGGCTTTGCGCTGGGTGGCTTCCCTTCCTAACGTGAAGGTTGTCTTAAGCGGTATGTCCAATGAGAAACAGGTTGCTGATAATCTGGATACCTTTGGGGATTTTAAGGCGTTGAACGAAATAGAGCAAAATGCGGTAGTGAATGCTGCAGAGGCATTGAAGAGCAGAGTGAAGAATGGATGTACCGGTTGTGCCTATTGTATGCCGTGTCCTTTCGGAGTTGATATTCCGGGTAATTTCAGAGCTTGGAATGAATTCGGGATGTATCAGAATGAAGGGGAAGTACGCTGGTTCTGGGCAAATGGTATTAAGGATGAAGCTAAGGCAAAGAATTGTGTGGAGTGTGGACAATGTGAAGATGCTTGCCCCCAGAAACTAAGCATTCGTGAGGATTTGAAGAAGGTTCAGTCTGAATTTGATACAGTCTGTGCAAAATAGTTCATACAGGAACAACATTATCCATAATAGATTTCACGAAAATATTTCAGGGGAATATCGGAATTGTCTTTCATTTTGTTATATGATATAATTATTGCATATATTGAACCGAAATCCCATAAGGAGATATTATATGAATATCGATCTGGAATATTATCGAATATTTTACCATGTGGCGAAGGCAGGAAGCTTCACACAGGCAGGTGAAGAACTCTGCATTTCCCAACCGGCGGTCAGCCAGGCGATGAAGCTGTTGGAGAATAGTCTGGGAAGTAAGCTGTTTATCAGAATACCTAAGGGTGTCAGATTGACACCGGAGGGCGAAGTGCTGTATGGCTATGTCCAAAGGGGTTACGAATATATTCTCATGGGTGAAGAGAAATTCCAGAAAATGCTGGACTTAGAGAACGGTGAAATACGGATTGGCGCCAGTGATATGACGCTGGAGTTCTACCTGCTTCCGTATCTCGAGAAATTTCATGAGAAATTTCCGAGGATAAAGGTGACAGTAACCAATGCTCCGACACCGGAGACTATCGAGTATCTGTATGCCGGAAAGATTGATTTCGGAATCGTGAGCGAACCGTTTGATGCAAAACCGGAGATCGAAGCAGTTCGTGTCAGGGAGATACAGGATATCTTTGTCGCAGGCAGCAGATTCGCCGGTCTTAAGGAAAAGATACTGGACTTCAAAGCTTTAGAGGAGCTGCCGATTATCAGCCTGGAGCATAACACTAGCTCGCGGCGCTTTATCGATGAATTTCTTCAGGCAAACGGTGTTGTGTTAAAACCGGAATTCGAATTAGCGATGAGTGATATCATCGTAAAATTCGCCGGACGAAACCTGGGTGTTGGCTGTGTGGTCCGGGATTTTGCAAAAGAAGCGATCGCATCCGGAGAGCTGTTTGAATTGAAATTCCATCAGGAATTTCCCAAAAGATATTTCTGCATCATAACGGGAAACAATAATCCGATATCAACAGCTGCGAAGGAACTGCTTACCATGTTAGGCCAACCGGAGAGTTAGGGATAGAGTATAGTGTGACGAAGGGCTAGTCACTATGAGTATGGGATAGAGTGTAATGAGACAAAAGGACTTGTCGCTATGAGTAAGGGATAAAGTGTAATGAGACAAAAGGTCATGTCACCGAAGGTGACATGATAAACTTGCACAAGAAGGTTCTCGGAAAGCTAGCTTTCCGGAGACCTTCTTATGCAAGTAATCCGGCTGATTGATCAGCCGGACCTTTTGTCTTATAGACTAAATCATATAGGTCAGACTGTCATTTGGATCGGATTGTCGTATGGATCAACAGGACCTTATGACCGATGAAATAAATACTTTTAAGCGCCACACAAAACATATCGTCGATAAATCAAATTACCATTAAGGAGAACTAAGATCCATGAAACAAATCAAAATTAAGTACCTAAGTAACCAGATAGAAAAGCTGAAGTATATAGAAGATAAGTCAGATTGGATTGACTTGCGGGCTGCGGAGGAGGTTAAGCTGAAAGCGGGTGAGTTTAAGTTGATCCCGTTAGGAATTGCCATGGAGCTGCCTCAGGGTTATGAGGCGCATATTGTTCCAAGAAGCAGCACCTTTAAGAATTTCGGGATTCTACAGACGAATTCCATGGGAATTGTGGATGAAAGCTATTGCGGTGATAATGACCAGTGGTTTTTTCCGGCACTTGCCATGCGCGATACAGAAATTCATGTGAATGATCGTATCTGCCAATTCCGCATTATGGAACACCAACCGCAGATCAATTTTATAGAGGTATCAGAACTGAAGAATACAGACCGGGGTGGACACGGAAGTACCGGTAAGCAGTAAAGGATTATTGGAGGTTAATTATGGCCGGTGTGATTACGCATATGGTGATTGCCAGGGAAATCATCAAGAGGCTTCCGAAGGATACCATCAGGGAAGAAAGCCTATTTTACCTTGGAAATCTTGCCCCCGATGCAATCCATGCGAGAGAAGGCTATGTCAGGGCATTTAAGAAACATACTCATTTTAGGGACGATATTCTCGATGCTGACTTTGAAATGCCTGAGAACAGGCAGCTGTTTCATGACAGATTAGCTGAATTTGTCGCTAAGTATAAAGACCGTACAGATGAGCTTTTCGATCTGTATCTTGGGTATGCTGCACATGTCCTCACCGATGAGCTGTTTATGCTGACCGTCAGGAGGGAATTTTGCGAGATGATGGAAGGCCGGGGGATCGCTCAGACGGATCGTGACTTTTTCGATATTATCGTCGGGGATATGAACCGCAACGATTTACTGCTGGTCAGGTATTATGAGGATATCGAGGAAGTAAAGGAGAAGCTTCTAAAGGTAGCAATCTATCCTGTGGAGAATTATATCAGCTTTCAGGAGATGCAGATCTGCATGGACTGGATGATGAAAAGACATTTTTTTGAAGAACATAAGTCGGAGCAGCCGCTTTATATTAGCTATCAGAGAACACTAAGCTTCATACAGGAGGCAGCAGAGTATGTCATTAGTAAGCTGACAGAATTCGAAAGTCCGATCCGGATGCTATTCGAATAGTTGATCTCGGTTTGATGCTATGATTTGCATAACTCTCCCTTATATCTAACATAATAAATATTGATTTTACTTATGCGAATACTGGGCTTATACTGGTAGAGGATTTGGGAATAATAAGCCAAGGAGGAATCAACTATGGTTAAAGCAATCGTAGGCGCCAATTGGGGCGACGAAGGAAAAGGTAAGATTACAGACATGCTCGGACAGGAAGTGGACATTGTAATCCGTTATCAGGGTGGTAGCAATGCAGGCCACACCATTATCAATGAATACGGTAAATTCGCTCTTCATTTACTTCCATCCGGTGTTTTCTATAAGCACACAACAAGCATCATCGGTAATGGTGTCGCTCTGAATATTCCGTATCTGGTAAAGGAAATTCAGTCTTTAGTAGATCGCGGTGTACCGGCTCCGAAGATCCTGGTTTCAGATAGAGCGCAGATCATGATGCCTTACCATATATTATTTGATCAGTACGAAGAGGAACGTCTCGGAGGAAAATCCTTCGGTTCCACCAAGTCAGGCATTGCTCCTTTCTATTCAGATAAATACGCTAAGATTGGTTTTCAGGTATCGGAGCTTTTTGATGAGGAAGCGCTGAGAGAAAAGGTGGACAGAGTATGTGAGATGAAGAATATCCTTCTTGAACATATGTATCACAAACCGGCCATCAATCCTGAGGAATTATATACAACCTTATTAGAATACAAAACCATGGTTGAGCCTTATGTATGTGATGTTGCAGCCTATCTGCATGAAGCAATCAAGGCAGGAAAGAATATATTGCTGGAGGGACAGCTGGGTGCCTTAAAGGATCCTGATTTCGGAATCTATCCGATGGTTACCTCTTCCTCCACATTGGCAGCATACGGCGCGATCGGCGCAGGCATCCCGCCTTATGAGATTAAAAGTATTATTACCGTGGTTAAGGCTTACTCCTCAGCTGTCGGTGCCGGTGAATTCGTAAGCGAAATCTTCGGTGAAGAGGCTGATGAGCTCAGAAGACGAGGCGGTGACGGTGGCGAATATGGTGCAACCACCGGAAGACCGAGACGTATGGGATGGTTTGACGCTGTTGCATCCCGTTACGGCTGCAGAATGCAGGGAGCAACTGAGGTAGCACTTACGGTACTTGATGTGCTGGGTTATCTTGACACCTTGCCTGTCTGTGTGGGTTATGAGATTGACGGTGTCGTGACGAAGGATTTCCCGACCACCGTGAAGCTTGCCAAAGCAAAGCCTGTATATGAGTATCTGCCGGGCTGGAAGACAGAAATCAGAGGAATTAAGGAATACAAGGATCTGCCGGAGAACTGCAGGAAGTATATCGAATTCATCGAGAAGGAGCTTGAGGTTCCGATTACGATGATTTCTAATGGACCGGGCAGAAATGATATTATAAGAAGATAGAAATAGCATGATGATATGAATATCTCCCGTTGCAAAAGACGGGAGATTTTTAATTCATTGGATTAAAAGCACCATTTAAACATGAATCCTTCATAGTATAATGCACCTATGAATTGAAATGCGAATATGGACAACAGTTTAATCCTATGATACGATAGACGTGCATTAAAGTTAAGAAGGAAAGGTATACGGCATGAATTTGTTAACAGTAGAAAATATGAGCAAAAGCTATACAGAGCGTATGCTTTTCGATCATGTTACTTTTGGAATTGGAGAGGGTGAAAAGATCGGGATCATCGGGATTAATGGCACCGGTAAATCCACTCTTCTAAAAATAATAGCAGGATTAGAGGAGCCGGATGAGGGAACGGTCATTAAGGGCAAGAAGGTCAGGATCGGATATCTGTCCCAGACACCGGAGTTTGATTATACACAAACAATATTGCAGAATGTGGTGCAAGGTCAAAAGGCGGAGGAAGAGTACCGCAATCTTGAGGGAGAAGCCAATGCTATGCTATACAAGCTTGGGATTTCTGATACCTCGATTTCTCCGGAAAAGCTGTCCGGAGGGCAGAAGAAACGGGTGGCTTTGGTTCGCACCTTACTCACTCCCGCTGAGATTCTGGTACTGGACGAACCGACCAACCATCTGGATAATGAGATGGCAGAGTGGTTGGAGGATTACTTAAATAAATTCAGGGGTGCCTTCATCATGGTTACCCATGACAGATATTTTCTCGATAAGGTTACCAATAAAATATTGGAACTGGATAAAGGAAATATCTACTCCTATCAGGCCAATTACTCCAAATTTCTCGAATTGAAGGCGGAGCGTGAGGAGATGTTAGCAGCAACCGAGCGTAAGGCAAAGAGCCTGTATCGTGTGGAGCTGGAATGGATGCAACGCGGGGCCAGAGCAAGGTCTACGAAGCAGAAGGCACATATTCAACGCTTCGAAGAGCTGCGTGACAGGAAAGTAATCGAGGAGGAGGGCAAGGTAGAGATCAATGCCCTTTCTGCCAGAATGGGCAAAAAGACGATTGAGCTGAACGGTATTGAGAAATCTTACGGCGATAAGAAGCTGTTTCAAGATTTCACCTATATCCTGCTACCGGGGGATAGGATTGGGATCATCGGTCCCAATGGCTGCGGAAAATCGACCCTGCTGAATATCCTGACGGGGATGCTGCCACCGGACAGGGGAAGCGTCGAGACGGGGACAACCATAAAGTTAGGGTACTTCTCTCAGGAAAATGAATATATGGATGAAAGCCTTAAGGTGATTGATTATATCAAAGAAACTGCGGAATATATCCAGACCACGGAGGGAACCGCGACTGCTTCCCAGATGTGTGACCGTTTTCTTTTTCTGGGTTCAATGCAGTATACGCAGATTGCGAAGCTTTCAGGCGGTGAGAAACGCAGACTGTATTTGCTGAAGGTCCTAATGGAAGCACCCAATATTCTGATTCTGGATGAGCCGACCAATGATCTGGATATTAAGACTCTGACAATCCTTGAGGATTATCTGGATACCTATCCGGGGATCGTTGTTACAGTATCCCATGATCGGTATTTCCTGGACAGGATCGCTACAAGGATCTTCTCCTTTGAAGATGGAGTCATTAAACAATACGAGGGAAACTTCACAGATTATAAGCTGGCGAGAAGTGCTCTGGAGGAGCAAGGCACAGGTACTGAAGCACGTTTGGGAAAAGCTGCTGCAGCACCCTCTGAGGAGCTGAAGTCAGCGAGCATGGCTACCTGGAAGCAGAAGAGCAATAAACTGAAATTCACCTATCAGGAGCAGAGGGAGTTTGATACCATCGATGAGGATATCGCAAAGCTGGAAGCTCAGCTTGAAGAGACAGAGCAGGCGATTTCTAAGGAATCCACGAACTATGCAAAGCTCCAGGAGCTGATGACGAAAAAGGATGAGCTGGCAAAAGCACTCGAGGACAAGATGGAACGCTGGGTCTACCTGAATGATCTGGCTGAACAGATTGAGGCAGCAAAGCTTGAGAATAAATAAGAATACCTTCCTGTATGGAATCAAGTATTCCGAACAGGAAGGTCTTTTATTATCTGAAAGCTAATTTTCTTCTTTGAACAGAGTATAATAATCTGCTTCAACATCCTCCATGCGTTTACCAAACCATCGTTTGGCATCCTCAAGGGCTTTATTGTAGATAGATTTGCCCAGATTATCAAGAAAAAAGTCAAGAATGCTCTCAGAGGCTATGATACCCAGCTTTTCGTCACGCTCGGTTTCAAAGTAATAAATAATTTCTTCCCGAAGCTTTTTTCTTTCTTCATCCGTTAAATCTATTCCCAGAGAGGTCTTTTTTTTATTCATTGATCACTCATCCTTTCATAAATTATCGAACCTTTAATCCTGTTATATACTAATTACATTGGTTTGTAAAGCGAAACCCCTTGAACTAAGTGATTAATTGCTTATAATGATAAGTGACACCCGGGTTGGAGAAGGAGGGCAATTCTGATGAACATATCGAAAAGAAATGCGAATTATATCGTGCAGGAAATCAGTAAAATTATCGGTGAGAAGCTTAATATAATGAATGGGGACGGCGTAATCATCGCCAGCAGCGATATAAGCAGGATTGGCAGCTTTCATGCTGCCGCAAAGGAATTGATTGATCAGAAGCTTCAGGAAGTGGTCGTGAAAAATGACAGTGAATATGAGGGAGCGCGCCCGGGACTTAATCTGGCGATTAATTTTCAAGATGAGATCGTCGGAGTAATCGGTGTAACAGGTCCGTATGAAGAGGTCTCAAAATACGGACACATCATTAAGAAAATGACTGAAATTCTGCTTCTTGACCAATACTATAAGGAGCAGAAGGATATTGATAAAAGGATCAGAGAGCGTTATCTGGATGAATGGATGCTTGGAGAATCCAAGAACATCACACCTCAGTTTGTTAAGCAAGGCAGTTCTATGCAGATTGATATCACCTTACCAAGAAGAATTATGGTGATTTCATTTATGACCACAAAGAATCTTGAAGCGGCCGAAGAGCAGAGAATGATAGATTCAGCGGAAAAAATCATAAGAGATATGCTTAAGGACAAAAAGAACAGCTGCTTTCTGAAGAGCGGTACAGAATTGATCTGTGCAGTTCCTGATTGCTCAGATGATGATATACTGAAGCTTGCCGAGCAAATGAAGCAGGAGGTGGAAATCCGTTATCCGTTGATATATTGCTGCGGTATTGATTCCGGTTATGAAGGTTATATATTTATTCACAACAATGTATTAAGAGCAAGCAAAGCGTTAAAAACCTCGATGCGGTCTCCTCAGAAAAGAATAAGACTGTATGCAAGCATTACAATGGAAATATTCCAAAGTGAGCTGTCAGAAAATATTAAGAGAGAGTACATTAATCGGATTTTTAAAGACAGCAGCATGGAGGAGATTGACCGATGGATACAGCTTCTAAATGCTTTTTATGAGGAAGAGGGATCTGTTAATGCAACAGCTCAAAGGCTGTTTATGCATAAAAACACATTACAGTATAAATTAAACAAAATAAAGGAAAGAACCGGATATGATCCGCGGTCAATTCGCTACTCCTCTCTATTCTATAATGCCATCCATTTTTATCAGGATCTTCATGACAACATAATTATTTAGTGAAAAGTAACAAAAGATATTATGGATTTTTTGATTTGCTGTACCAAACAGACAATAATATGCGGTGTATTTTGTGTTCTATAACATAGACGAGATCTCTTGGTCGAATTATAATACAATTACACGAACGACGTCGTAGTAAACAAAACGGAGGTAGTTATTATGTCAGGTGTTGCTTTAATTATTGCTTTTGTTATTGCGATCATAGTTATGATTCTGGCAATTTCGAAACTAAAGATACATCCTTTCCTTTCAATCATGAGTGTATCTCTGTTGTTAGGACTTGTGGCAGGAATTCCGCTTGTGGATGTAAAGGTAGATGGGGTGGTACAGAAACAAGGCTTGGCAACGGTAATCGGTACCGGCTTTAGTGGAACCTTTACCAGTATTGGTATCGTCATCATTCTTGGTGCATTGATTGGAACGATTTTGGAGAAGACAGGAGCAGCGTTGAAGCTTGCTGATATGACGGTAAGGTTAGTCGGCAAAAAGAGACCTGAACTTGCTATGCTAATCATGGGCTGGATTGTTTCCATTCCGGTTTTTTGCGACAGCGGTTTTGTAATCCTTAATCCGATTCGTAAAGCATTAGTAAAGAAAACTATGACTTCAAGTGTAGCTATGACGATAGCACTGTCAGGCGGTTTATATGTATCCCATGTACTAATCCCCCCCACACCCGGTCCGATTGCGGCAGCCAATACACTGGGTATCGGAGATAATCTTTTATTGGTAATTGGAATGGGTGCGCTTTGTTCAATTTTCCCTCTGATCGCAGGTTATATCTATGCAAAATTCATAGGTAAAAAGGTTCAGTCGAATGATGAGGCAGGCCTCGATAACGGAGAAATAGTTCAATCCTATGACGAACTTGTGAAAAGCTACGGTAAGCTTCCTAGCGGATTTATGTCCCTGGCACCGATCATCGTACCTATCCTTTTAATGGGAGTTTCATCAGTTGCTGCAATGGCAAAAATGACAGGACTATTTGCTGATATACTGAACTTCTTGGGGACACCGATCATTGCGTTAGCTGTAGGAACTATCTTTGGTGTTATTACACTTGCTTCTGCAAAGAAGATGAACGAGTTCTATGAATTGACCAATGAAACGCTGAAGGTTGTTGGACCGATTCTGTTTGTGACAGCAGCCGGTGGCGTACTCGGTAAAGTGATCTCCGTATCCGGTCTTGTAAGCTTTATCACAGAGAATGCAACGGTATTCCAGGCAATCGGTATCTTCTTCCCGTTCCTGCTTTCTGCTATTTTAAAGACAGCACAGGGTTCTTCCACTGTAGCAATCACGACGACGGCAGGTATTTTGGCTCCGATGCTTCCGGTACTTGGACTGGACACACCGGTATTGGCAGTGCTTACAGTTATGGCAATCGGTGCAGGATCCATGGTTGTATCCCATGCAAATGACAGCTATTTCTGGGTTGTAACTAATTTTGGCGAAATGACACCGGATAAGGGATATAAGACGCAGACTATTATGACACTGGTTATGGGTATTGCGGCTATTCTGCAAATATTCCTGATGACATTATTTTTACATTAATAAATAGAAGTATAATATTTGACCCATCGGAGGGGCTGTCGGCAATCGGTTCATAAAGCGACAGCCCTTCACCGTAAGGAGGATAGCTTATGAGCAAGTTTTTACTAATTCCGGATTCCTTCAAAGGAACCATGAGCTCAGATGAGATCTGCTCAATTATGGAAAAAGCAGTGAGACACAATTATCACGATGCCCAGATCATATCAATACCTGTTGCAGACGGTGGGGAAGGCAGTGTGGAAGCCTTCCTAAAGGCAATGGGTGGCGAAAAAGTTAAGATTACAGTAAAAGGTCCATTTTTTCAAGATATGGAGGCTTTTTACGGTATCGTCGAGGAGGGAAAGACAGCTATAATCGAGATGGCAGCTTGTGCGGGTTTGCCGCTTGTTGAAAACAATCCTGATCCGACAAAGACGACTACCTATGGTGTGGGACAGCTAATAGAAGATGCAATAAGTCGAGGCTGTAAGAAGATAATTATGGGTCTCGGTGGCAGTTGTACAAATGATGCCGGAGCCGGTGCAGCAGCAGCGCTTGGTGTAGTCTTTACAAATGATCGTGGGGATGCCTTTATCCCAACCGGAGGAACCTTAAAGGATATTGCCCATATTGATAAGTCGAAGCTTTTGCCCTCCTTAAAAGAAATAGAGCTAATTACCATGTGTGACATTGATAATCCGCTGTATGGCGAAAAAGGAGCTGCCTATGTTTTTGCACCACAAAAGGGTGCTACTCCCGAGGTCGTAAAGGATTTGGACGAAGGCTTACGACATCTGGATCAAATTCTTCAGAAGGACTTAAATCTTTCACTGGCAGAAATCAAGGGGGCAGGAGCAGCCGGAGGCATGGGCTGCGGAATGGTAGCATTTTTTGGATCAGCCCTTCAAATGGGAATTGAGACAGTACTTGATACCGTCAAATTCGATGAACTGCTAAAGGATGCGGATTATGTCTTCAGCGGCGAGGGAAAGATTGATACCCAGAGCATTCGCGGTAAAGTGGTCATCGGAATAGCGAAACGAACGAAGAAAGCAAATGTTCCTCTAATAGCGTTTGTCGGAGATATCGGAGATGATATCGAAGAAGCCTACAATCTTGGTGTCAGCGGCATCTTCAGCATCAACCGTGTCGCAGTAGAATATAAGGATGCCAAAAAGCGTGCCAGAGAGGATATGTATCTGACAGTGGATAATTTGATGCGCTATATGAAGGCATTAGGGAAATAGGTTACTAGCTTGTGAGAGTAGGATCCATTCCAAAAGCTTGGAGGAGAGGAAGCTCTAATCACGATTAGAAAACGGAGCAATAGTAGAGAATATATCGTTTAGGAAGAAAAGGGTGTGTCTCAAACTGATCAATAGTTTGAAACACACCCTTAATTTGTAATTGGAAATAAGCGCACATCCATGATTACTGAAGGTATAGAGATCCTTATGCTGTCTGCTCAAACTGTGAGTTATACAGATTGGCATAGAAACCACCCTTCGCAAGCAGCTCTGTATGGGTACCCTGTTCTACGATATCTCCTTCGTTCATGACAAGAATCAAGTCTGCATCGCGGATGGTAGAAAGACGGTGAGCGATGATGAAGCTGGTTCTTCCCTTCATCAGGCTGTCCATCGCCTTCTGTATCATAATCTCAGTTCTGGTATCTACCGAGCTTGTGGCTTCGTCCAGGATCAGAATCTTCGGAT
This sequence comes from Bacillota bacterium, assembly GCA_023436065.1. Lineage (GTDB taxonomy): Bacteria > Bacillota > Clostridia > Lachnospirales > Lachnospiraceae > Mobilitalea. The sequence goes on along the minus strand of JAEZKU010000017.1, from coordinate 85,051 downwards.
CTGCCAGGATTGCTCTGGCGATCGTCAACAGCTGCTTCTGCCCCTGAGAGACATTGCTTGCTTCCTCGTTCAGTATCATCTGGTAACCGTCCGGAAGGGTTGAGATAAAATGGTGGACATGGGCGGCCTTTGCAGCCTTAATTACCTCATCATCGGTTGCATCCAGCTTGGAATAACGGATGTTCTCCATAATGGTTCCGTTAAACAGCCAGGTATCCTGCAATACCATACCGAAGAGCTTTCTCAGATCGCTCCGGTCAAAATCCTGAATATTGTGGCCATCAATCAGAATTGCACCGCTGTTGATGTCATAGAAACGCATCAGTAGCTTAACCATAGTAGTCTTACCGGCTCCGGTAGGACCTACGATAGCGATCTTCTGACCATTGTCTACCTTAGTGCTGAAGTCATTGATGATAATCTTATCCGGATAATACCCGAAATGAACATTCTTAAATTCCACATTTCCTTCAATCCCTTCGATGGATACGGGATTTTCTACTGTCTGTACCTCTTCCTCTACCGCTAGGAATTCAAATACTCGTTCAGCTGCGGCTGCGGTTGACTGAAACATATTTGCGACCTGCATCAGCTGATTGATCGGTTGTGTAAAGAGACGGATATACTGGAAGAAGGATTGAATCTGCCCTACCTCGATACGTCCCTTAATCGCAAGGTAACCACCGAGGATTGCAACACCAACATATCCAATGTTACCGATGAATTGCATGATGGGCATCATGAGACCGGATAAAAACTGCGATTTCCAAGCGGATTCATAAAGCTTCTCATTCTTTTTTGCAAATTCCTCTTTGACTTCGTCCTCTTTATTAAATACCTTTACGATGCTGTGTCCGCCATAGACCTCTTCCACCTGTCCGTTGACATGACCGAGATACTCCTGTTGCTGTTTAAAGTATTTCTGGGACTTCTTCACGACACCGCCGACTACCAGGCCGGAGAGCGGAAGGATGATCAAAGCCATCAGGGTCATCGGGATGCTGATACGAAGCATCATGATGAGAACACCGATCACCTGTACTACGGAAGTGATCAGCTGGGATAAGCTTTGGTTTAAGCTGGTTCCCAGAGTATCGATATCATTGGTCACTCTGGACAGGATTTCACCGTGGGAGGTGGTATCAAAGTAATTCATCGGTATCCGATGTATCTTCTCCGAGATATCCTTACGGAACTTATAAGTCACCTTCTGTGCTATCCCGTTCATGATCCAGCCCTGAATAAATGAGAACAGGGCACTGACAACGTATAGAGTAATCAGGGTAATCAGGATGCTTGTAACCTTGTCAAATTGAATACCTTCTCCGCCACTCAGCTTATTAAAGAGACCGTTGAAGATTTCCGTGGTCGCATCACCCATGATAGTCGGTCCTATGATGGAGAAAATCGTACTGCCGATAGCAAAAATCATCATGAACAGAAAGCCGATTCGGTATCTGGACAGAGTGGAAACCAGTTTCTTCATGGTGCCTTTAAAATCCTTGGCTTTTTCCACGGGCATCATTCCCGGAGGACCTCCATGCTCACCGCGTCCTGATCGTTTTCTTTCTGGAGCAGGCGTCATCGGAGTTCGTTGCTTGTTATCATCTCTACTCATAATTCAATTCCTCCTCTGATAATTGGGAAGAAGCAATCTGTTGATATACTTCGCAATTTCTTAATAGCTCTTTATGGGTTCCTTTTCCTACGATACGTCCATCATCCAGTACAAGGATTTGCTCTGCATTCATGATGGTGCTGATCCTCTGTGCTACAATCAGGATGGTGCTGTCTGAAAGCTCCTCCTTCAGAGTCTTCCGAAGCTTTGCGTCTGTCGAATAATCCAAAGCCGAAAAGCTGTCATCAAATATATAGAGCTCCGGTTTCTTTGCTATTGCCCTGGCAATGGAAAGTCTCTGCTTCTGACCACCGGATACATTGGTACCACCTTGGGAAATCGGAGCCTCGTAGCCCTCCGGTTTGTCATCGATAAATTCCTCGGCTTGTGCAATTCTGGCGGCAAGCTTTATCTCCTCAGTAGTAGCCTTCGGAGCACCAAACTTGATGTTCGATCCTATCGTCCCGGTGAAGAGTGTACCCTTCTGAGGGATAAAACCGAGCCTTTCTCTGAGGGTATGCTGTTTCATCTTGGTAATGTCCGTCCCATTCAGCAGTATGGTTCCGCCGGTTGCGTCATAAAATCTGGGAATTAGGTTGATCAAGGTTGTTTTACCGCTTCCTGTACTGCCGATGATGGCTGTTGTCTCACCGGGTTTTGCAGTAAAACTGATATCGGACAGCACATCCTCCTCAGCATTCGGATATCGGAAGGAAACATTCTTAAATTCCAGCAATCCGCGGTAGGAGGAGTTCATCGGCTGCTCTGTGTCGGGATCTGAAATCGTCGTCTTTGTCGTTAATACCTCATCAATTCGACCGGCTGCAACTGCGGCACGGGGATAGATGATAGAGATCATGGTCAGCATCAGGAAGGACATGATGATTTGCATCGTGTATTGGATAAATGCGATCATATCCCCGACCTGCATCAAGCCCGCATCTATTTTATGCGCACCGACCCAGATGATTAGGATGGAGATCAAATTCATCAGGAGAAAAAGAAGCGGGAAGAGGAAGGTCATAACACGGCTGACAAAAAGGATATTCTTTGTTAAGTCAACATTCGCTTTGTCAAATCTCTTCTCTTCATGTTTCACGGTACTGAACGCACGAATGACCGGAAGACCGGTGATGATCTCACGCATTACCAGGTTGATGCGATCGATCAGCTTCTGCATCAGCTTGAATTTCGGCATTGCTACGATTAGGAGAACGCCGAGCAGAAGGAAGATAGCAGCTACACCAAGGATTAAGATCCAGGACATGGATACATTCGTGTTGACAATCTTAAGGATACCGCCGATTGCCAGGATCGGAGCATAGATCACAATACGGATCAGCATTACAATCAGGTTCTGCACCTGTTGGATGTCATTGGTACTTCTGGTGATCAGGGAAGCAGTGGAAAATTGATCCATTTCCCTGTTGGAGAAGGCTAGCACCTTGTTAAATACATCGCTTCGTAAGTCCCTTCCCATATTAGCGGCCACCTTGGAAGCAAAGAAGGTTACCAGGATGGAGGCTACCATTGCAGCAAGAGCGATTCCTATCATCTTTAAACCAACAATCAGCAGGTAATTCGTCTGGATGTGGTTAATATTCATACCGACTGCCTGATATTCCCCTTTAATAAAGGTTCCGGCACTGGCAGTCGTAATCATCGAGGGCAAGGCTTCGGTCTGCTTTCGAATTTCTGTCACCAGTGCTGTTTTGCTTTCAGCCGGTAACATGGTCAGAATGGCAAAGAGATCGGTATTACCCTGAGTCAGTTGCTCCGGAAGATTAGCCAGCAGCTGATCCTTCATAGATGTTGAAGTAGTGTTGTCTCCCTCAAAGCCCAGCACCAGGATCATCGGAACGGACAGAGCGTCCGCTACCGCAGTTTCCTCAGCTCCGTCCCATAGGAGAAGAGGTTCGGTGCTTAGTACAGGATATTTGTCCAGATAATCCTTCCATTCCTGATTGGTTGTGTTATCCTGAGTAATGAGAGTATAATGAGGAGAGACGGTGTTTTTCTCTTCCTCGGTCATAAACAAGGACAATCGATCCATCTCAGATTGACGGATTACGGTTGGGACAGTATCATCGATACCATTCTTGGCGATACCGACATTGATGATATCGGAAGTATAAGTAGGCAGCGATAGGTCACAGGCTGCCTGTAATATCAAAAGGAACACAACAAACATCAGCACTGTGTTCGACTTTCTCAAGAATTTAAGTAGCTTAAACATAAGATTTCCTTTCTTAATGTAGGATTGACAGGGTAACTTATTTCAGATTGTTGCGAGCCTTTTCTATCAGCCTAAGCAGGGTATGCAAATCCTCCTCGCTAAAGCCTTGGAAGAGCTGATCTGCCAGTTTCTCAATCAAATGATCGGAATGCTCGGCAAAATGGTGCCCTTCCTTAGTCAGATAGACACGCATGATACGTTTATCTGCTTCATCAGGTACCCGATAAACTAAATGTTGGGCTTCCAGTTTGCTCAGCATGCCTGTGATTGTAGCAGGTTTCACACAGTTTTTGTGCGATAATTCCTTCTGGGTTATTCCCTCATTCGCTCTGATCAGAGAAAGTAATTTCGGTTGACCGGGATAGATATGCCTATCCCCTACTTTATGATGAGTTTGCTGATGTAGCAGCTTCATGATTTCCATGAAGGTTCCCAGGATCTGTTTTACCTCAACTTTCATTATTTCCGATATCTCCTCCTTAATTCAATTTCCTGCAAAAGGGCCGAATTATGATACTTATATTAAACTAAAATTAATTAGGCACCTAATTAATGAATAGAATGTATTATAGCATATGAGTGATGGATGTCAATTACTATAATTCTTAAGTTTTTCATAAGATTGAAAAAACACAAAATGAAATCATCATCTATCAGATTGCAGATCCTAAGTGAATGTGGTAATATAAGGAAATGATTATACTAAATTGGCAGACATTTTTGGATATTCGTATATGCTGAAAAAGGGGGATCCTATGAAGGGGGAAGTGCTCATGTTGGACGACAGAAAACTAATAAAGAAGGATGTCAATACGTTTACCGGGGGGCTTCTATTATATCTGTTGATCGGTTTCATCGGCTTTATCATCTATATCTTCGGTTATTTGGCAAAGGGAGCAATCATAGATGGGAAAACCATTGACGCAATGATGACTACTATAAATACCGATGCGACAAAGACAGGAATTCCATATCTAATCAATATTTGTTTTGGCCTTCCGATTTTATTTTTATTGTGTAAGGGAGTGGTAAGAAGAAAGCTGACGGTAGTCAATAAAGCTATGAGACGATCGGATTTTTTCATGCTGCTCTGCTGTTTTATGAGTGTACAGCTGATTAATATACTAATCAGCACCGGTGCAGAAAAGCTTTTTAATCAGTTTGGCTATACGCTAAGCAAAGCGATTGAGAGTGCAAGTTCGGCGAGTGCGACGATTTCCATGTTTCTTTATGCTTCTGTCTTTGGACCGATTGTGGAAGAAATCATCTTCAGGGGGCTCGTGATGAGAGGTTTGGAGAGATATGGAAAACAGTTTGCAATCATAGTTTCTTCGATTATCTTTGGGGCTTATCACGGGAATCTGGTGCAAGGATTCTTTGCTTTTCTGGTGGGAGTTGTTCTGGGATATGTTGCTATGGAATACTCACTCAAATGGGCAATCGCACTTCACCTGATCAATAATTGCCTATTCAATGATTTGATGTCCTATGCTGTATCCGGGTTAAATGACACGACACAGACGATTTTATTTATGTCCATTGAGGGATTTTTCGGGTTGTGTACAGTGGTGATTTTTGTGATAAAACGGAAGGAGATCGCTGCATATTTCAGGGAAAACAAGGCCTTTGGCCTGAAACATGCATTAACCTCCTTGGGAATGATCTTCTTTCTGTTCATCATGTTCTTAATATCGCTGACAGGGATAGGAAAACTTTAGGCAAACAATAAGTTATCTTAGCACTTCCAGCAGGATATTCAGCAGTGCATCATTTTTCTCCGGTGTCATGAAGCAGAAACGGATGAATTTATTATTCAGGAAGGGAAATGTGGAACAATCCCGAATCATCAAGCCCTTGCGGATAGCAGCTTCAAATAAATCCATGGAGGTGACCTCCTCCTTTAGGATCTTCACAAGGATGAAATTAGCTGTCGGAGGATAATATTGTACATTACTGCAGTTATCCAGTAATTTGCAGATACGAGCCCGTTCCTTGGCAATCAGGGAGCGGGTTGCTTTTATATAGTCCTCATCCGTGAACATGATCTCACCTGCAATAGCAGCCAGACTATTGATCGTCCAGGGATTTTTACGTTGATCAATCTCCTTGATCAAATCAGCATTTCCGCAGATGGCATAACCGAGACGAAGTCCCGGAGCAGCAAAGAATTTGGAGATACCGCGCAGGATGATCACGTTATTATAATAGCCGGTAAGAGGAGCGGAGGTTATCTTGGCAATATCCTCAACAAACTCCACATAGGTTTCGTCGATCATGACAAAGATGCCCTTCTGCTTGCAGATGTCCAGGATTTTGCGCATATCATTGCGGGAAATGGCTGAGGAGGTTGGATTATTCGGATTGCAGATGACTAGAAGATCCACATCCGAGGTTAACTCTTCCTCCAGAGAAGGGATATCCAGTGTAAAATTATTCTCCTCTTCCAGGCGGTAGTAACGGGTGGTTCCGCCGCCGAGAGATACCTCACGTTCATATTCAGAGTACGTGGGACCTATAATTAAAGCCTTCTTCGGATGCTTAATCTGGATAAACAGTGAGATCAATTCCGTGGAGCCGTTTCCCACAAGAATATTCTCGATATCTGTATGCACATAGTCGGCTATCTTTTTACGAAGAGAGGTATATTCCCGATCGGGATAGCTCATAATTGCATCGACCTGTTCAGACAGCGTAGTCTTAAGCTTTGGTGAGATTCCAAGGGGGTTGACATTGGCAGAAAAGCTGACGATATCCTCTTTTTTTATGCCATAAACCTTCTCGATAGTCTCCAAGTCGCTTCCGTGAAAATGATCTGAATGCTTAATCATGTAATACCCTCCCGATTTATGATAAATACTGGATTTTTTTTCACTGTTGAATTATAATCATTATTATTATAGCTAATATTTTTTAAAATGCAAATATATGTTAAGAGGACTATGTTTCTGAACCGGTAAAATAACAGCTTGGGGTGATAGATTGAAGGAGAAGATCGAGCAGTTTTCAAAAGGGAATTTTGAATATGAGCTTCCTTTTATATGCCTGACCGACGAGGAAATCAGAATCACAGTAGAAGCAGGCAAGCTTTATGAAGGTAGCTTTACCATCAGCAACAGTGCAGAGCGCGGGATGGAGGGAAGAGTCTATTCCTCCAGTCGTTTGTTGCAGATAAAGACACCTTACTTTTGCGATGTAGCAAATACAATTTATTATTCCTTCGATGCATCATTTTTGAAGGCCGGGGAGACTTTACAGGGAGACGTCTGCATTGTAAGTGATTGCGGTGAAAAGACGCTTCCTTATTATGTGCAGATAGAGATAGCAAGTGTAACGACCTCATTGGGAAAGATTAAGGATTTATTCCAATTTACCAATCTTGCCAGAATGGATTGGTCGGAAGCTAAGAAAGTGTTCAAGCAGGAGGATTTTGAGGCAGTCTTTCTTGCGAATGAAGAACGTTTTCGATACATTTACCGATATTTGATAAAAAGTCTTTCAACCAGTCAGGCTTTGGAAGAGTTTTTGATTGCGATACATAAGAAGGCAATGATCCAACTGGTGGTGGATAAGACACAGGTGGATTATGTGGTATCTGATGAAGCAATTAGCGATCGGATCACACTGACCAAGGATCATTGGGGCTATGCGGAAATCAGAGTCAGTACGGATGCTGCATTTATTCAATTAGAGCAGAAGTTTCTATGGGCGGACCGCTTTATCGGTAATACCAATCAGGTATCCTTCACTATTGATCCCGGACTCTTAAGGGCCGGTAATAATTTCGGACACATTTGGATTAAGACTGCCCATCAGACGATAACGATTGAAGTCAGATGTAAATGCCAAAAAGAGTCTAAGAGGATGTCAGATCATCGATTACAGCAGAAGCTGGAATTCGGAATGATGGCCAATTATCTGAACCTTCGACTGGACCGGATAGACTTAAATCATTATATTGAAGAGGCTGAGTCGATTCTAAATGATTTATCAGAAACTCCTAACAGCATACTGAATGAGCTGTTAAAGACGCATCTGGCTATTATCTCAGGCAAGACGAAACTCGCAGAAGAGTTGATTGGGGACTTTGCCTTGAGTGAAGCAATGCTGAAACGCAGATCGGTCTATGAATATTGTGCATATCTGTATCTGAAGGCTCTATTACTGAAAGATGAGGAGACCATAAAGAATGCAACAGAAGCAATCCGTTATTATTATGAGAATGGGAATACAGATTGGAGAATTCTCTGGTTTCTGCTAAATCTGGACAGTGGTTATACAAAAGCTTCCGGTAAGAAGCTGAGTGATATCAAGGAACAATTTGAGGCGGGTTGTCACAGCCCCATCCTGTATTATGAAGCAGTTTGCATCTTTAATCAGGAACCTGTATTACTGCGGGAACTGAGTGATTTTGAGATACAGGTTATGAATTATGGAATCAAGAACTGGATCATATCTAAGGAGCTAGCCGGCCAATACACTTATCTGGCAAACAAAAGAAAGGGCTTCCATCCTGTCATCTTTCAAGGCTTGGTCAGGCTGTATGATGAATATGATGATCCGGAGATACTTTCCGCCATCTGCTGTCTTCTGATTAAAGGAATGAAGAAGGAAGAGAAATACTTCGAGTGGTATCGGCTCGGAGTGGACGCACAACTTCGTATCACGGAGCTTTATGAATACTACATGTATTCTGCAAGCTCTGCGATGGAAGAACCTCTGGCAGTGCCGGTATTGCTGTATTTCATTTATAACAGTAATTTGAGTGATACGAAGAAAGCATTTTTATATGCCAATATCGTTAAGAATAAGGATAAACATGAGTCCATCTACCGTACGTATTGGAAGCGCATGGAGATCTTTGCGACAAAGATGCTGGAACAGCACCAGATCAGTCGGGACCTGGCAGTTCTTTATAAGGAGTTTTTGAACAAAAACTTACTAAACGCAGAGCTATCAAGACATTTGCCTTATGTGCTTTTTCGTCAGGAGTTTGTCTGTGATAATCCCAATATGATCTCTGTCACTGTGATCCATAAGGAGCTTGGAATGGAAGAGACGCAGATGCTGCTTCAGGGCTGTGCTCAGATTGATCTTTTTACAAGTAATGCGGAAATCTTCTTATCAGACAGCTTTGGAAATCGTTATGTTGAATCAGTGGATTATACGGTAACAGCATTTTTGACAGCAGAAGAATATGAAAACCACTGTCTGGAATACAGTAACCATCCTATGTTGTTGTTGCATTTATTCGATCGTTATCAGAGCTATCGCATTATCAATGAGGGAGCCATCGCACTTCGTAAGCAGGTATTACAGCTCGAGGGACTTACGAAGGAATATGCGACGGAGTGCTGTCAGACGCTTATTGAGTACTACTATGAAAATTATCAGGATGAACAATTGGAGTATTATCTGAGCAAGCTGGAATTGAATGCTTTAAGACCTATGGATCGCATTAGGTATCTTGAGTATATGGTAATCCGTTCTCTATATCATAAGGCAATGGAAGCGATTAAGAGTTTTGGCTTTGAAGGAGTGACGATCAACAGGCTGGTGAAGATGTGCTCCGGTTGGATGCTAACACCGGAGGCAGAAAACAGAAATGAACTTATGGTGGATCTGTGTTATTATGTTTTCTCCCATAATAAGTATGACGAAGCAATACTTCGCTATCTGGTTAACTATTATAATGGTGCAACCCGGGAGATGTATGGGCTCTGGAAAGCAGCGAAGGGGTTTGAGATTAACACCCACCTTCTGGAGGAACGTCTCCTAATGCAAATGCTTTATACGGAAGGGTATCTGGAGGAGAGCTTCCTGGTATTTAGTGATTATTACAGGGATGTCACCAATCATAAGCTGGTTCGCGCTTTTCTATCCTTCTATGCATATAATTATCTGGTTCATCTGCATGTCATAAATACGGAGCTTTTCCCGATTATGAAGAGGGAGCTGAACTATGAAGAAAACGATATCTGCCTGCTTGCCTGGCTGAAATATTACAGCGAGGATAGGAAGCTTACTGAGAATGAATTGAATTTCATAGAGTATCAGATAGACCGTTTTGTGAAAAAGGACATCATACTTCCTTTCTTTCTGTTGTATCGGAAACAGGTGAAATTGCCGGAGCGTGTAGTTGATAAGTGTTATATCACTTATATCACCGATCCGAGAAAGCAGGTCTATATCCATTATCGGCTGCTTAGTGAGCAGGATCGGGAGTATACGACTCAGAGGATGAATAATGCATTCATGGGTATTCACGTGAAGGAGTTCGTACTATTCTATCATGAAGCACTCCAGTATTATATCACGGAGGAGACCTCGGATGGTTCTAACATCACGGAAAGCCTGCATACCCAGTATGAATGTGAGACCCCGGAGGAAGATGATAGTAATTATAATCAGATTAATTTGATGCTGATGGCGAAGGAAGTAAAGGATGAGAATACCCTTCTTGTCCTTATGGAGAATTATTTAAGGAACAAGTACATGATAGATGCATGCTTTAAACAAATCAACTAGCAAGGAGCGGTTCGATGGATGCACCGAGAAAATTGATTGTTGGGTATGATCTGTGTGAGGATTTTACCCAGATAAGCTGTTATAGCTATAAGACCTTTGAACCGATTTCTATTGGAATTCGGGAGGAGGATGAAGTGAACCTCATCCCTACCGTTCTGGGTATCAGAATTGATTCAAAGCAATGGCTGTTTGGTGAGGATGCAATTAGCTGTTACGACTCAGGAGCAGGAGTATTAATCAATCATCTGTTGGAAAGGCTGGTAACAGGAGAGAAAATCGAATTGTTTGGAGAAAGCTTTGACGGTGTTTCACTTCTGGAGAAATTTCTTCGAAAGACATTGACTTTGGTGAAGCAGTATTTTCCTACGGAGCAGATTACAAAGCTGGTAGTGACAGTCCGTAATACCGAGCCGGGTCTTGTGGAGGGTATCTATGCGGCATTGTCCTCTCTCGGACTGGAGAAAGACAGGGTACTGATCCTAAGCCATGCCGGTGCTTATCTGTATTATGCCCTAAGCCAGGATAAAGCTCTTTGGATGAATGATGTCGGTCTCTTTGAGTTCAATGAAGAAGCCTTGCTTTATTATCAGATTCGATTGAACCGCAGAGGAAAGCCTATGATTGCAAGCTTAAGTAAGACAGATTACACCGAGACCCTGAGTTATCCGATGCTTAAAGAAAATGGGCATAACCATTCATTTATCTTTGAGAACATAGCCAATACTGCGCTCTATAAACAAATCGTAACAACGCTTTATTTTACGGGACGAGGATTTGAGGGAGACTGGGCTGAGGAAGCTATGCAGAAGCTCTGTGCAGGACGCAGAGTATTTCTTGGACAGAATCTGTTTACCAAAGGAGCTTGCTATGCTGCGAAGGAACTATCCGGAGATGCCAAGCTTACGGACATACTCCTGTTGAATGATGATATGATTACCAGCACTGTCGGAGTCAGGGTATATCGGGATACAAAATATATAGATGCCATTCTTGCAGAAGCAGGTATGAACTGGTATGAAGTAGATCAAAGCATTGAAGTGATTCCTGAGGGGGAACCTGAGCTTGAGATTATACTGAAAAATGTGGTGAACGGGGAAGTAGTCAGGGAAAACGTACGACTGAAGCTACCTGAAAGACCGGATCGTATGACAAGACTTTTGATCAGTTTTACTTGCGTGAATAGAACCTGCGGTATCATTTCAGTTCAGGATCTGGGCTTCGGAGAATTCTATCCTGCGACAGGACTGGTTACAGAGATTTCGATAGAACTATAAAAGTGGGGGTTACGATGATGAGCAAGCTGATTCTGTGCAGCGGTGCCAGAACGAGAATTCCATATTGCTTCGTATCTACCGGTATCAAGGTATATTCGATAGAGGAGCTCTGCTACTATATCTTTCACCATATCTACATGATTGAGGAGGATATTTATTCGGATGCCCTGATTGACTGGATACAGACAGAACTGAAATTACCCGGACGAGCTGAGAGGCTAAGGCAGTTGAAACAGCAGAAGGCAGATGTAAAAACCATGGTAACCTTCATCCTCTGCAGTGCAGACTATTATAGTGAAGGTGAGATCAAGGGACTGCTTAAGAAATTGGATGATATCTCCGGCATGCCGAAGATAAAAAGAAGCTGTATCAAAGCAGATAACAGCTTATCGGAAGGACTTTACCGTGAGGCGGCAGCGGAGTATGAGAAAATTCTAAGCACTGATGAGGCGAAGGATCTGACACCGGAGGATTACGGTAATATTCTTCATAACCTTGCAGTTGCCAAGGTACATACTGCAGGCTTAAAAGAGGCAGCACAGCTTATGCTCGAAGCGTATGAAAGAAATCATAGGAGCGAAAGCCTGATACAATATTTAAGTGCTTTACGGCTGTTGCGTCATGATATACTGTATCGCGAAAAGCTTGAGGAATATGAGGTAAGTGATGAGGTACGGACTTCCCTTGATCACTATATGGATCAAATTCAGGAAGAAGCAGAACAGTCTCAGGGTATGGCTGATATCATAGCTCTAAGGCAAATGAAAGAAAAGGGACAAATACTGGAATATTATCAAAAGACGGAGGAATTACTGGAGGCTTGGAAGATGGAAATCCGCCGCAAATAATAAAGGCGTTTGAACGATGGCTCGCAGTGAGGTGGAAAGTATGGGCATTTTAAATCTATTTAAGAGAAAACGACAGAGTAATGATATAGAACAAATCCTTCAGGATTCGGATGTGGAGGAGACGGGTCTGTCTGATAAGAAGTCCCGTTCCGAGAAAAAGAAGGAGGGTAAGCGGGCCCTCAGGCTGAATACCAATACCGAGCGTATCAGCTATGTGAAGGACAATTGTGAGATCATTCTTGAAAGCGACAGACAGACAGAGGAAGCCAAGGTTGAATATCAGGCGGTTACTTCCTATCTCGCAGATATGCAAAGGATTGATATGATCCCGGAGGATCAAAGAGAGAATCTGGAGGAAGCTGCAAGAAAGATCATCAGCCTGTCTAAGGACAGAGAAAAGCTGCAAAGAAAGAGTTCCATATTATCGGACATGCAATATCGTCTGTTCGAACGCTATGAGCTTATGTTACCTAAGGAACTGCCTGCGATCAAAGACAGCGAACAATATCAGATGATGATAGATCAGGATATGATGCATCTGGAGAAGGAGCGTGAGGCGCTGGATGACCAGGAGGAGGAGATTGTAAGCAAGCAATCCTTCCTGAAAGGAATAGCAGTAACTACTAGTGTAGTGATAGTGCTATTATTTCTGCTGTTTGCGCTTTTGTCATTTTATACGGAAGCAAGCTTTACAATACCTTTCCTGTTGACAGTGCTGATGGGGATGATCTCGACCTTATATATTTTTCTGGAAGCCAGGAAGAATGAAAGCAATGTGCGACTTGTTCAGGCAAAGCAAAATCGTCAGATTATGCTGATGAACAAGGTAAAGATCAAAGCCGTGAATAACCGGAGTTATCTGGATTATGCATACAGCAAGTATATGGTAGAAAGCTATGAGCAGCTTCGTGCCTCCTGGGAAGAATACGTAAGAATGAAGGATGAAGCAAGAAGATATCAAAGTAATACGGAATTACTGGAATTCTTTCATAATGAACTCATCCATGAATTGAAAAAGCATGGGGTTGTGGATTCTGAGATATGGATTTATCAGCCTACGGCGATTCTGGATAACAAGGAGATGGTTGAGGTTCGCCATAGATTAAATGTGAGGAGACAGAAGCTGAGAGAAAGGATTGACCTTAACCAAAAGCAGAGAAAGGAAGCAATCTCAGCCATCAAGGGAATTATCACCAATTATCCCGACAGTAAGGAGGAGGCTGAGAAACTGGTTCGCAGGTATCAGCTGGAGCTTGAAGAATAAGGCATGTTTGTTTCACAGAAAATAAGATACTTTCATAGAATAATGTAATGTATATATTCTATCAGGAGGAACAATTCATGTACCTGAACAGAGATTTTGCCAGGCTGTCCCTGGAGTTACACTTATTCTTTTTAAGAATTATGAAAGAGCATTCATTTTTTCTTGAGATAGGTTTTACACCAAGGGATTCAAGCTTTACCAAAAGGGCTGATGAGTTTCGTAAGGAGTTTGATAAGCTGTTATGGGATGTGGTTGCTATCTCCGGCGGAGTAGTAGGAAGGGATGTACTACAGTCGGGAGAGGTAGTTACACAATATACGATGAATGCAGAGAAAGCTTCCGAGTATTATACAGGTGTTGATATACCGATTGATATCACAAAAGCAGAGATGGATTTGGTGGGAAGCAGAAATTATCCTGTGAACAGAAGACTGGATGAGGCTGTTTTTGAGATTAACAGAAGGGCTATCGAATTGGTATCCGCTTTGATCCGGTTTAAGGAGACCATACTGGCAGATGTGCTTGCCTGCAAGATGTTTACCGTGAACTATCCGCTGTTGATCGACCATATTCTTCGGGAAGCCAGATTGTATCGGGATACCATTCAGCGAATTCAGAGAGGGGAAGATTATCATATCGAAAATGAGGCACTGGAGCAGGAAATGTTCTGGAACCGGATTATGGCTGAGCATTCGAAGTTTATCCGTGGATTGCTCGATCCACAGGAAGAGGATCTGTTCAACATGGCCGATCATTTTGGTGACGAATTTGATGATCTGACAAGAGAAGCCAGGGAAGCAATGGATAATACGGTGCCGGCTGCAAAGGTTACTGCGGATAGTTTCGCAGCGACAAAAGCAATCAGGGATTTCAAAGAGCAGGGAACACAGGGGCTGATCAATTGCAAGATTAAATCGATCATCATCCCGTTGTTGGGAGATCATACGCTCAGAGAAGCCAGTCATTATCTAAGGCTGTTAAGAATGTTCCGAAGATAGAGAGCAGAAAGAGTAAGGAAGAATAGAATGGACCTCAATACGCTGATTATATGCGGGTTGAGGTCTTTTTTTGCCCGAATTACCGGAATAGCTCGTATATAATTGAAAAATGTGAGATTCGCTATTGACGAAATCATGAAACCGGAGTATGATGTCATTAAAATATATATCTAAAAGATATATAAGACTTACATGAAGACTTGTATGAAGACATATAAGTAGATAAATAAGTAGATATGAAAGTAAATATATGAGAGATATATGATCAGGAGGTTTCTATGAAAAGGCAGAATATCAGAAAACTATTTATCATCAGTTCCATGTTGCTCTTCCCAATCACAATTTATTATCTTTCCCCTTATGTCATCATCATGGGAGCTATGGAGGGCATCATCAACGGAAGCTTCATCGTATTTATGGCAATGCTTGTGGGAGGAATCTTCTTCGGAAGAATCTTTTGCGCTTACCTGTGTCCTGCCGGTGGTATAATGGAATGCGCGACACTGATTAATAATAATAGCCCAAAGCAGGGATGGAGAAATAATATCAAGTATGTTACCTGGTCCCTTTGGGTCATTGGAGTGATTGCAAGCTTTCTGCTTGGCAAGAAGGATATCACGGTTGACTTCTTCTACTTGACGGATCATGGAATATCCATTGCGAATATATACGGTTACATAATTTACTATGGGATCGTTCTTCTGTTTTTTGTACCTGTCATAATCTCAGGCAAGCGGGCAATTTGCCATTATCTTTGCTGGATGGCACCCTTTATGGTACTTGGAAATAAGCTTGGACGGCTCCTGCATATCAGACAGCTCCGACTGATCTCCGAGAAGAATGCCTGTACGCAGTGTCATGCTTGTGACAGGAAATGTCCCATGGCTCTGAAGGTATCTGAGAAGGTGCAAACAGGAAAAATGTACGATCCGGAATGTATTCTCTGTGGGGAATGCATTGACGCCTGTCCGAAAAAGGTAATTACATATAAACTGTAATCCAAGGAGTGTTTATGAAGAAGACAAGGTTCGTAATCCTCGGTTTATTAAATGAGGAGCCGCTAAGCGGTTATGATATAAAGAAAATAATTGATATCAGGATGTCTTTCTTCTGGCAGGAGAGCTACGGACAGATCTATCCCGAGCTTGCTAAGCTTAAGAAGGAGGGGCTCATTGAGCAGATTAATGTTGCTGCTGATGAGGAGAGAAAGCATGATTATGATAGTATGCCGGAGGGACCCTGGGAGGAAGTACTGGCAGATATCATCGAAAAGTCAGAGCAGAAGAAGGTAACCGCCAGACCTGAGAAGATCAAATACCGAATTACCCGGGAAGGGCAGGAAGCTCTAAAAAGATGGATGGAAGCTGAGAATGAAAAGGACACTACCCGCAGTGAATTCCTGCTTAAGATGTACCTTGCCACCGACGATAACCGGGAGGAGATGCGCAGGCATCTGACAGAATTTCAGCAGCAGGCACATCAGAAGCTCATGTTGTTCACTATGTTTCAGAAGGAATTACAGGCAATTGCCGATGAACACAGCAATCACAGACAGCTCCTTAAGGTACTTGACCTGGGACTCCGCCAGGCAAGGTTGTATGCTGAGTGGAGTAATGAGATGTTAGAGGATATGAAATAGATCTGGATAATGACATCTCATCAGAAATGTTGGAGGACCTATAGAAGTGTAGACTGTGAAATTACTTCAAAACAAAAACAGCTTGACATTATATTGGGTTTTGACTTATATTATATAAATACTATATCAAAAAATGTAGTGATGGAGAGGATTAGATAAGAGAAGCTTATCAGAGAGAACCATCCACCGGCTGAAAGGTGGTTCAAAGCAAGCTTATTGAAGGTAGCTCCGGAACAGCAGCTCTGAAGCCAGAGGGTGTGTAAGAGATGCCGGGTTGTCCCGTTACAGGCAGCAGAGCAGACAGAGTATAGCGTTTACCCGCTTCCGCGAAACATCATATTTCGCTTGTCTGGAATAAAGGTGGTACCACGGTTCTTCGTCCTTTCAGACGAGGAACCTTTTTTAATTTCATGAAGGCTAAGATATATTATACCCCCTTCAAAAGCAGGGTTAATATCAAGTGAAAAAATTAGCAAAGAAATATACTTAACATGTCAGTTGATAATTAAAGAAAGGCAAACGATAAGGATAATTGCAAAAATAGTAAAGATAACAATAAGTATAATAACACGAAAAGTAATTAGGATAATGATAAAGTAAGTTATTCGAATTATCAGAATCAGGATAAAATACTGAAATAAGCAATGTGATAACCTTTATCATCTATTTATGCTTTTATGGTAAACCTTATAGAAACAGGTACTTTGTTATGGATGATATATTTGTATGACTAGATTGCTTTCTTGAAAGCGTTCATCGGAAGGAAAATATATCATCCATAGCAAAGTACCGTCCCTAGAACCAGTACCGTCCCTAGAAATATTCAATATGAAATCATAATTACACCCTGAAAGGAAGAGAACCATGGAAAAAGAACTTGCGAAAACCTATGACCCCAAGGACATTGAAGAAAGACTGTATCATAAATGGGAGGAGAAGAAGTACTTCCATGCTGAGGTAGACCGCAGCAAGAAGCCCTTCACAATTGTGATACCCCCGCCGAACATCACGGGACAGCTTCATATGGGACATGCGTTAGATAATACGATGCAGGACATCCTGATTCGTTTCAAGAGGATGCAGGGATATAATGCTCTTTGGCAGCCGGGAACCGATCATGCAAGTATTGCGACCGAGGTCAAGATCATTGAGCAGATGCGTAAGGAAGGAATTGCAAACAAAGAGGATATCGGTAGAGAAGCCTTCCTAGAGAGAGCATGGAAATGGAAAGAGGAATATGGCGGCAGGATTATCTCCCAGCTGAAGAAATTGGGCTCCTCCTGTGATTGGGACAGAGAGCGCTTCACGATGGATGAAGGCTGTAATCATGCAGTAAATGAGGTATTTATCAAGCTTTATAATGAAGGCTATATCTATAAAGGCTCCAGGATTATTAACTGGTGCCCGGTTTGTCAGACCTCCATCTCTGATGCTGAGGTTGAGCATGAGGAACAGGCCGGACATTTCTGGCATATCAAATATCCGATCGTAGGTGAGGAAGGCTTTGTAGAGGTTGCCACCACCAGACCCGAGACAATGCTCGGAGATACAGCAGTAGCGGTTCACCCTGAGGATGAGAGGTATCAGCATCTCATCGGAAAGACTGTTCTGTTGCCTCTGATGAACAGAGAGATTCCCGTAGTTGGGGATTACTATGTAGATAAGGAATTCGGTACCGGTGTTGTAAAGATTACACCTGCCCATGATCCCAACGACTTTGAGGTTGGTAAGAGACATAACCTTCCCGAAATCAACGTCATGAACGATGATGCCACCATTAATAGCAATGGCGGCAAGTATCAGGGTATGGATCGTTATGAAGCACGTAAGTTGATCGTAAATGAATTGAAGGAGCTTGGGCTTCTGGTTAAGGTAGAGGATCATAGCCATAATGTAGGTACGCATGACCGTTGTCATACCACCGTCGAGCCACTGATCAAACAGCAATGGTTTGTTAAGATGGAGGAATTGATCAAACCTGCTATCTACGGAGTGAAGACGGGTGACATCCAGTTTGTTCCGGAACGTTTTGATAAAATTTATTTCAACTGGGCAGAGAACATCAGAGACTGGTGCATCTCCAGACAGCTCTGGTGGGGACATAGAATCCCTGCATATTATTGCGATGGCTGTGGTGAAATCATCGTTGCCAAGGAAGAACCCTCCAGATGCCCTAAGTGCGGTTCGACTCATTTAAGACAGGACGAGGATACGCTGGATACCTGGTTCAGCTCAGCTTTATGGCCCTTCTCAACTCTTGGCTGGCCGGAAAAGACAGAGGATTTGGATTATTTCTATCCTACGGATGTACTTGTTACCGGATATGATATTATCTTCTTCTGGGTGCTTCGTATGGTATTCTCAGGCTATGCGCAAATGGGAAGAAAGCCCTTCAGTAAGGTGCTGATCCATGGTCTGGTCAGAGATTCCCAGGGTCGTAAGATGAGTAAATCCCTCGGCAACGGTATTGACCCGCTTGAGGTGATTGATAAATACGGTGCAGACGCACTCCGCTTCTCCCTGATTACCGGTAACGCGCCCGGTAATGACATGCGTTTCTATTGGGAGAGAGTAGAAGCCAGCCGTAACTTTGCGAATAAGGTATGGAACGCTTCCCGTTTCATCATGATGAATCTCGAAAAGGCAACCATCGGAGAGAAGCTTGATGAGAAGCTTCTTACGATCGCTGATAAATGGATACTTTCCAGAGTGAATACTCTGGTTGCCGAAGTAACAGAGGGCTTAGAGAACTATGACCTCGGAATTTCTGCACAGAAGGTAAATGACTTCATCTGGGAGGAATTCTGCGACTGGTACGTGGAAATGGTTAAGCCCAGGTTATACAGCGAGACTGACGAGACAAAAGCGGCAGCACTCTGGACTTTAAAATATGTTTTGACTACCTCCTTAAAGCTGTTGCATCCGTATATGCCCTTTGTAACAGAGGAAATCTTCTGTACCCTGCAGGAAATGTCAGGACAGAAGGAAGCAGATTCCATCATGATTTCCCGGTGGCCCGTATACAATCAGAGCTTCGGGTATGAGAAGGAAGCAGAAGCTGTGGAACTGATCAAGGAAGCAGTAAAGGGAATCCGTAATGTACGTTCGGAGATGAATGTTCCCCCGAGCAGGAAGGCTACAGTGATCGTAGTATCCGACAGCGAGAAGGTACGTAATATCTTTACTGACAGTAAGGTGTTCTTTGCAACACTCGGATATGCCAATGAGGTATTGGTACAGGCTGATAAGTCCGGAATTTCAGAGGATGCTGTATCTACAGTCGTACCCGGTGCAGTCATCTACATTCCTTTTGCAGACCTGGTTGACATCGACAAGGAAATCGAGCGTCTGACCAAGGAAAAGGAGCGCCTTGAGGGTGAGTTGAAGCGTGTAAACGGTATGCTTGCGAATCCGAACTTCGTTAATAAAGCACCGGAAAGTAAGCTTGCGGAAGAGCGTGCAAAGCTTGATAAATATACCGACATGATGAATCAGGTCACCGACCGTCTGGCGCATTTGAGTAAATAATTGTTACAATCAGCTTGCTTGATTTGTATAAAACA
Source organism: Bacillota bacterium (assembly GCA_023436065.1). GTDB lineage: Bacteria > Bacillota > Clostridia > Lachnospirales > Lachnospiraceae > Mobilitalea. The sequence continues at coordinate 65,086 of JAEZKU010000017.1, read as the reverse complement.
ACCATATGATCTGTGCTCTGGATGTTATTAATAGTGATTTTATATAATATATGTGAAAAATAGATATTGACATATAGCTATTTTGTTGATAGACTTATATCAGATATTTAATATCGACGGATTGTTACTGGAAAGCAGGCAAGACCAAATTTTATGGAATACTAATTCCATAGGGTTTGGTCTTTTTTATTCAATTCGTATTGTTGAGGAGAAAGTAAGATGCAAGTGGAACGGGTTATCAATAATAACGTGGTAAGTGCCTTCGATCCCAAGGGTAAGGAAGTAATCGTTATGGGAAAGGGTGTCGGATTTCAGGCAAAGCAGGGAAAAGAAATAAACCAGAGCCTGATTGAGAAGATATTCTACCTGGAGAGTCAGACGGCAGTGAACAAATTCAAGGAATTGATAGAGAATCTGCCTTTGGAGCATATTCAGGTATCCAATGAAATCATCACGTATGCAGATAAAATATTGAATCGGAGACTGAATCCGAATATTTATATAACCCTGACAGACCACATCAGTTTTGCCATTGAGCGTTTTAAGCAGGATATGATTTTTGACAATCCGCTTTTATGGGATGTGCAGAGAATGTATCGTCAGGAATATCTGATCGGAGAGTATGCGATTGCGTTAATTGAAAAACGTCTGGGACTTCGCCTTCCGGTAGATGAGGCAGCATCCATTGCACTTCATATAGTGAATGCGGAGTACAATACCGTGATGAGCCAGACGATGAGCATAACGAAATTGCTCCCGAAGGTGCTTCAGATTGTGAAAGAAGATTTCGGTATTATTTTAGAAGAAGGGTCCCTGCAGTTTGAACGTTTGGTCAGTCATCTGCGATTTATGATTCAGCGGATATTAAGCAGAGAGCAGTTGGACAATATAGATATGGAATTCTGTGAGATGGTAAAGAAGCTTTATCCTGCTGAATTTACCTGCAGTGAGAAGATAGGTGAGTATCTGAAGGAAAGCTTTCAGGAGATCATCGTTGCAGAAGAACTGGCAATGCTTACAGTTCACATCAGGAGAGTAGTTTTAGGAACCCATGCAAAGGATTAGGAGGGCAGCATGTTTGGATTAAAGAAGGACAAAAAAATATTGATTGCTTCACCGGTCGAAGGGAAGGTATTTCCGCTGAGCCAGGTCAATGACCCGGTATTTCGGGATAAGATTGTAGGAGATGGAGTTGCAATACTGCCATCCAAGGGAAGAGTCGTAGCACCTGCTGACGGTACAGTCACTATGCTGTTTGAGACAAAGCATGCCGTCAGTATTAGGACAGAACAGGGGGTGGAGCTTCTGATTCATATTGGTATTGATACGGTTAATCTAAAGGGTCAGTTTTTTACCGCCCACGTCAGCACAGGGGATATGGTAAAGGCCGGTGATCTGCTGGTGGAGTTTGATATGGCCGGTATCAGGGAAGCCGGATACGAACTGATGACTCCTGTTGTGATTTGTAATATGTCAGATTATTCGGGAATTATTCCTGATACAGGAATGATGATAAATGAGCTGGAACAGCTTATCACAGTGAAGAAATAATGAAATGCCCTAAGGATGATGAAAGGAGGAAAGTGCGTGAAGGAAGTGAAATACATCATTACAGATGAGCTTGGCATACACGCAAGACCGGCCGGACTGCTGGTAAAGGTAGTCAACCAATATGACTGTAATGTCGCGATAAAAAAAGGAGAACAGGAGGGGAATGCCAAAAGTATTATCAGTATCATGACCCTTGGGATTAAGCAAGGAGATGAGGTTACATTTCTTGTGGATGGCGCAGATGAAGCAGAGGCTTCAGAAACACTTCGGGTTTTCTTGAAAGAGAATTTATAATAAAGAAACCGCTGTAGAACAGCATAATAAAAGGAGGAGAAAAATTATATGATGAAGTTTATGCAAAGACTTGGTAAATCTTTAATGCTCCCGGTAGCAACTTTGCCGGTTGCCGGTATTATGATGGGTATCGGATATTGGATTGACCCAAGTGGTTGGGGAGCAAACAATGTAATTGCAGCATTTTTGATTACTGCCGGTGGGGCAATCTTAAATAACATGGCCATTCTCTTTGCAATTGGCGTATCCATCGGTATGTCAAAGGACAATGATGGTACAGCAGCAGTGGCAGGTCTTGTATCCTGGTTAATGTTCACGACACTATTATCCAGCAGTTCAGTTGCGATGTTTACCGGAGCTGAAGCAGATATGGCTTTCGGTAAGATTCAGAATGTGTTTATCGGAATTCTTGCAGGTTTGATTGGTGCTAATTGCTATAACCGTTTCAAGAATGCCAAGCTTCCGGATGCATTGGCATTCTTTAGTGGAAAGCGCTGTGTAGCAATTGTAACAGCAGGTGTTACGATTGTAGCAAGTGTTATCCTTTTCTTCGTTTGGCCGGTTCTGTACGGCGCACTTGTTGCCTTTGGTAAGGGTATCATCAGCACCGGAGCAATCGGCGCAGGTATTTACGGTTTTGCTAACAGACTCTTAATCCCTACCGGTCTTCACCATGCTCTGAATAATGTATTCTGGTTTGATCTGGCAGGTATTAATGACTTAGGTAACTTCTGGTCCGGTAAAGGAACCCTGGGTGAGACCGGTATGTATATGGCCGGTTATTTCCCGGTAATGATGTTCGGCCTTCCCGGTGCTGCTCTTGCTATGTACCATACTGCTAAAACCAAGAGAAAGAAGATTGCAGCCAGCTTATTGATGTCAGCAGCTCTTTGTTCCTTCTTAACAGGTGTTACCGAGCCTCTGGAATTCTCCTTTATGTTCCTGGCTCCCGTGTTATATCTTGTTCATGCATTATTAACAGGTATTTCCTGCTTCATCGTAGCACTGCTTCCGATCAGAGTAGGATTTAACTTCAGTGCCGGTTTAATTGACTTTATACTGAGCTTACAGGCTCCCATGGTACAGAATCCCTGGTTGATTATACCGATTGGTCTGGTATTCTTCGTAATCTATTATGTTGTATTCCGTGCCCTGATTACCGTGTTCAACTATAAGACGATCGGTCGTGAGGATGAGGAAGGCAATGAGGAGGAATTAAAAGCAGTCCTTTCCAATAATGATTACACAACAGTAGCAAAGACGATCTTAGAAGGACTTGGCGGCAAGGCCAATGTTGTGAGCTGTGATAACTGTATTACCAGACTTCGTTTGGAAATCAAGGACTATACCGTTGTTGATGAGAAGAAGATCAAATCGGCAGGTGTTGCCGGTGTCATTCGTCCCAGCAAGACCAGTGTTCAGGTTGTCGTTGGTACTCAGGTTCAATTTGTCGCAGATGAGCTAAAGAAAATGCTTCAATAAGGACTACATAAGTGATCCGAACCAAGGTAATTAGTTATTGTATAATACGATGAAAGTGTCAAAACACCTACGGTGCTTTCCAGCTACAATAGATTGATCTGCAAGCTAGCTTGCAATGGCAATCTATTGTAGTTGGAAAAGTGCGAAGCACATTTTGACATTTTATAAGGAAATCAAATAAGACTGATGTAAATCACAAACTATTATCAATTTGTTGGAGAAACCTTTAAATTGGATAAGTTATGATTTGCAGCAGTCTTATTTTGCTGTATAATTATGACAGAATCATAAGCGCATACTACATAGACACAGGCAGTGATATGCCGGATTGGAGGCGACGATGAAACTTCTTGTTGTGGAAGATGATAAGACAATAGCGCAGGGACTGGAGTATTCTTTACAGTTGGAGGGCTATACCGTGATTCTGGGTTCCGATGTCGCGACCGGAAAGAGGGCCCTTACTGAGCATGCCTTTGATTTATGTATTTTTGATCTGACCTTGCCGGATGGCAGCGGATACGAGCTATGCAGGTTAGCCAGGGAGAAATGGGATATCCCTGTCATTATACTGACAGCCTGTGACGAAGAGGTGAATGTCGTAATGGGACTTGAGCTGGGAGCGGATGATTATATCACTAAGCCCTTCCGGGTACGGGAGCTGACAGCAAGGATTAAGACAGTCCTTCGCAGGTATCAGAAAGGAAGTACAGGTCAGCACATCATAGAGCTGGATTACATCAGAATCAATATATTGGATGCAAAGGTATTTAAAAATGGGCAGGAGATTCTATTGACTGCCCTGGAATATAGGCTTTTACTCACATTTGCCCAAAACGAAGGGCGGCTTCTGTCCCGCAATCAGTTACTCGAAGGAATCTGGGATGTGGCAGGAGATTTCGTCAATGATAATACTCTGACGGTATACATCAAACGCCTTCGGGATAAGTTGGAGGAGGACCCCCAGAATCCTACCATCATAAAGACTGTCCGTGGCCTGGGATACAAGGTAGGCAGATAGGAGGTTAGTATGCTTCGCAATAAAAGATTTCGGCAAATGCTGATCCTGATGTCAGGAATGGCGGTGGTAGGATGTATAGCGGCATATCTCCTGCTTCCGGCTGCGGGTTACCTGATGCTGATCCTAAGTGCTCTGCTGATCCTGACGGCTGTACTATATACCCGAAGCAGATACCGGGACATCGGTCAGTTGTCCGATTATCTTCGCAAAATATACAGCGGGGACTATACACTGGATCTGCGTGATAACCAGGAGGGAGAACTCAGTATTCTCAAAAATGAGATCTATAAGGTCACGTTAATTCTGTCAAGCCAGGCACAGCTATTAGAAAATGAGAAGAAGGCGCTAGCCGATGCCATATCGGATATCTCCCATCAGTTGAAGACGCCTTTGACTTCCATGTCGGTGATGGCAGAGCTTCTGCAGAGTGAGCAGCTTGGAGCAGAGAAGAGAAGGGAATTTTCCAGGAATCTTGAGGCTCAGCTATCCAGAATGGATTGGCTGCTGTCTTCGCTCCTAAAGCTTGCAAAGATGGATGCCGGTACGATCCGATTCAAGCAAGAGGAGGTTTCGGTAAAGAAGCTGATCGAAAAAGTCACGAAGCCTTTGCTTATTCCGATGGAGCTCAAGGAACAAACTCTGTTGGAGGAGGGAGAAGCCGGGGCTTCCTTTTGTGGGGACGCGGACTGGACCTATGAGGCCTTAATTAATATATTGAAAAACTGTATTGAACATACACAGAACGGTGGCACAATCACAATTCATTATTCGCAGAATCCCATATATACAGAGATTATCATCTCCGATAATGGCAGCGGGATTGACAAAGAGGATCTGCCATTCCTCTTTCAACGTTTTTATAAAGGGAAAAATGCATCCCCGGATAGCGTTGGGATTGGCCTTGCGATGGCTCAGGAGATCATCGACGGACAGAATGGGAGTATCAGCGTTACCAGTAAGAAGGATGAAGGTACGAGCTTCAGCATAAAGTTCTATCATCAGATCTCATAGTTTGTGACTAAACTGTAACATTGCAGTCATGAGATAGTAATATGCACAGGTTAAATTTATAGTAAGGATTAAAGTGTCAAAAGCACCTATGGTGCTTTCCAGCTACAGCATATTGCCATTGCAAGCTGGCTTGCAGAGCAATATGTTATAGCTGGAAACACCGTAGGTGATTTACTGATACTTGTCCTTGCTATGTAAGCTCGCTTGTAATAGCAAGGATATGTATCCGTAAAATGTGCGATGCACATTTTGACACTTCAATCTAGTATGGCTTGGTAAGCCGACTATATCAGGAGGTCTGTTATGGAAATATTAAGAGTAGAACATCTGTCTAAACAATATGGGACAGGGGAAACTGCCGTAAAGGCAATTGATGATATTAATTTTACGATAAACAAAGGAGAATTTGTAGCAATCATCGGTCCTTCAGGATCCGGAAAATCCACACTGCTTCACCTTCTCGGTGGGGTCGATCGTCCCACCTCGGGTAAGGTTTATGTGGATTCTGCTGATATCTATAGTCTGAACGAGACTCAGCTTGCCATCTTCAGACGACGCCAGATTGGTCTGGTTTATCAGTTCTATAATCTAATTCCCGTACTTACGGTGGAGGAGAATATTATGCTGCCCTTACTTTTGGATGATCAGAAGGTTAATCAAAAGCAGTTCGCGGGTATCGTAAAGGCACTGAATCTGGAGAATCGTCTGAGACATCTGCCAAACCAGCTGTCAGGAGGTCAGCAGCAGAGAGTTTCAATCGGAAGAGCCCTGATTAACAATCCGGCCATTATGCTGGCGGATGAGCCTACCGGTAATTTGGATAGTAAGAACAGCGGTGAAATCATAGAGTTGCTGAAAATGTTCAATAAGACCTATCAGCAGACGCTGCTGGTGATAACCCATGATGAGAGGATTGCTCTTCAGGCGGACCGTATCATAGCAATTGAGGATGGTCATATCACCAGGAATGAGGTGATCCGTCCATGAACATAGTCAATAAATTAACCCTTCGCCAGCTGAGGTTGAACAAGAAGCGTACGCTTGTCACCATCATCGGGACGGTGATCTCTGCAGCGATGATTACAGCTGTGGCTGTTCTGGCGCTTTCCTTCGTAGATCTGATGCAGCGAGGAGAGATCAAAAGAAGCGGAGAATGGCATGCAAAATACCTTGACATTGATGTGAACCAGCTTCAAAAGGTTCAGGAGGACAGAGAGGCAAAAACGATTATTCTGAGCAAGGAATTGGGTTATAGTATTCTTCCCGGGAGCCAGAATAAGAATAAACCTTATCTTTATTTGAAGGAATTCAGCAGAGAAGGCTATGAGAATTTCCCGATTGAGCTTACACAGGGCAGATTTCCTGAGAATACGGAGGAATTGGTAGTCTCGGAAGAAGTCATAACCAATGCAGGGGTGAATTATCAGCTAGGAGACAGGATCTCTCTGACGCTTGGCGAAAGACAGGGAGCTTTAAAGGGTCAGGAGCAGCAGGAGTTAAATCAGAGCATGTCGCTATTGTGGGAAGAAGGAAAGCTGTCAGAGCATCTGGTAGGTAATACGGAAAAGAGCTATACAATAGTCGGTTTTATTAAGACACCGTATGATGAGTATTCCTGGGCACCGGGCTATACTGCGTTGACCTATATGGATGAACAATCTGCGGCCGGAGAGGGGACCTTTGATGCGTCTGTCATCTATAGGAAGGTTGCAAATCGTCTTTTTGATCACGCACAGAAGATTTTACCGGAGAGCAGTATCGAATTTAATAATATGTTATTGAGATATTACGGAGTGGTTAAGGATGACAAGGTTCGGAACATGCTTTTCATCCTGTCGGGTATTATTATCTGTATCATTATGATCGGATCAATCTCCCTGATCTATAATGCCTTTGCCATATCCGTATCGGAGCGCTCCAGGTATCTTGGAATGCTGTCCAGCGTGGGGGCAACTAAGAGACAGAAGAGAAACTCGGTCTTCTTTGAAGGAGCTGTCATAGGTGCGATCAGTATTCCCCTAGGTATAGCAGCAGGATATCTTGGACTCGGGATTACCTATCTGTGCATTAATCCTATCGTGATGAATGCCATGTATGTAGAAGTCGGTCTGCGACTGAAGCTTTATCCGGCTACAATACTGCTTGCGGTACTGGTTTCCGGTTTGACAATCTTGATTTCCACCTATATTCCGGCCAGACGGGCATCCAATGTTACGGCAATCGATGCCATTCGTCAATCCACGGATATCAGAATTAAGAAGAAACAGGTACGTACTTTAAAAATTACGCGTAAAATCTTCGGTATTGAGGGAGATCTTGGGCTGAAGAATTTAAAAAGAAACCATAAGAGATATCAGGCAACGGTATTCTCCCTGATCATCAGTATGATGCTGTTCCTGGTCGTGACGGATTTTACAGACAGTGTGAAGAAATCCATGATTATGACCCAGGATGGAATTAATTTTGATGTTTATACCATCGTAAGTGCTGAGAGTGACAAGGAAAAGGAGAGCATCCTCGATCAGATCACCTCGCTGAAAAATGTAACGGAATATTCCAGAATTGACAGAGTGATCGCTTCAACCTGGGTTGAAGAAGCAGATATTGCCGATTTTCTGAAGGATAACAAAAGCGAATTCATTCGGGAGGGTAAGTATCCCTATACCGTCTATATGATTATTTTAGAAGATACTGCTCTGCAAAACTATGCTGCAGAGATTGGGGCTGATATGAAAGCTCTGACAAATCCCTCAGAACCCTCTGTTATCCTGATCGATGGGATCACCTTTAAGGATGAAGGCTCAGATAAATATGTAAAGTCGAAGGCACTGAAGACCAAGGCAGGGAAAAGTATGACCATGAAGCTTGGTGATACCATCACAGAGAAACCGACAATATTGGGCTCTGTTAAGCTTGAGCAGCTGACGGATACGCTTCCTATGGGAGTACATTCAAGCGGAAAAGAAGCATTGGTGAATATCATAATCTCAAGGAAAACTGCGGACGCTCTCCTTAAAGGGAAGGAAAAAGAGGCTTCGTCCTGGACCAGAACCTATGTATTTTATAACAGTGAAAATCCTGAAGCACTTCAGGAGGAGCTGGAGACTGTTCAGAATACCGTGGGTGTGGAAAGTATGTATATCAGGAATCTGTATTCCTTCCGCCAGAGTGAGAAACAGATGGTGCTTATGATGAACGTGTTTACCTATGCTTTTCTTATTCTGATTACAGCGATCTGCGTTGCCAATATCATTAATACCATCTCGACAAGTATCGCTTTACGAAAGAGAGAATTTGCAATGCTAAAATCAGTCGGGATTACACCAAAGGGCTTCAATAAGATGCTGAATTTTGAGAGTATATTCTACGGGATTAAGGCCCTGTGCTATGGACTGCCTGTTAGTATTGCCGTGATGTATATGACCCATCGGGCTTTGATGATCAGCTTCCGCTTCCCCTTTGAGCTTCCGGTTAAGAGTATGCTGACGGTGGTGGTTGCCGTATTTGTCATTGTCGGTACAGCGATGCTTTATTCAAGCTCTAAGGTGAAGAAGGAGAATATAATCGACGCACTGAAACAGGAAATTATCTAGAATGCCGCTTGCATCTGCTTGAATTTTCGGCTATGATTGTATTACAAGCTTACTTGTGAAAAACATGGTTGGAAGAGAGGATAAGACAATGCTTCAGGATGAATATATAAAATTTACGATTGAAAAACAAAAGCATATTGCGTTGATTGCTCATGACAGCAAGAAGAAAGAACTTGTGGAATGGGTTGAGTCGAATAAGGATATATTAAAGAACCACTTTTTATGCGGCACAGGAACGACAGCAAGAATGATTGCAGATCAGACAGAGCTGCCGGTCAAGGCATATAATAGCGGTCCTCTTGGTGGAGATCAGCAGATCGGATCAAGAATTGTGGAAGGTAACATCGATTTTGTCATCTTCTTCTGGGATCCGTTGGAGTCACAGCCCCATGACCCGGATGTGAAGGCACTCCTTCGTATCTGTGCGGTTTATGATATTCCGGTAGCGAATAATAAAGCGACAGCTGATTTTCTGATTACCTCCAAATTCATGAATGAGGAGTATGAAAGACAGGTTCTGAATTACAATGCAATTATTCAGAAACGGATTAAGGAATTCAGTAAATAGGGAAATAAGTAAATAAGTAATTAAGTTATTAAGTAATAATCAAACAGGTTAGAGTTTATTCAACAGTGAATAAATAATCTTAAGCTCTTTTCTAAGCTTCCTGAAGTGTTAACATATCATTGCTCAGGAGGCCGGGAAAGAGCTTTTTAGGTTCCGCATAATAGTAGATCATATTCGATTACAGTAATTCGAAATCATTAGTAGTTATATAAGAAAGAATAGTATTCTTACAGGAATTGGTATATAATGATCTTGGAAGCAGTAATCAGTTGTATTTGTAATCATGATTTGCAGAAAGGGGCAGAGGCTTGAAAAGATTCATGCATAGGTTCATCATGCTAAGCTGCATATGTGTAATCAGTATGCTGTTGTTTGCCGGCTGCAGCAAGGATAAGGATGTCATAAACTATAACTATACCTTCCGCGATGAGAATGATCTCTGGGAAGCAGAGTATAAGCTGGAGGGTTCTACTACCTTTTATACGAACGACAAGGGAGCTCTGGAGGTAGACAGTCATTTCGACGATGCCTTGATTGTCGCTTATAAGGGTAAGCTTCAGGATTTACAGGGTATCAGAAATGTGAAGATTGCCTATGAAAGTTCTTCTGGGGGCGGAAACCTGAAGGCGGAATATGGCGAGGAAGAACACATTAATTCCAAGGTATTTAAACTCACAGGCGGTGGAAGCGGTGCTACCCCGTCAGAGGATGATGTAATTAAGGTGACAATTGAAATTGATGACTGGGAGACACAGAATCTGGAGCTGACTACTGAGAAGCATAAATTCAAAACCTACTGATGAATAGGAATAGATTAATATCAAAAGAGGCTAATACATATTTCTCAAGGGGATCATGGTTTGAGAAAATGTATTAGCCTCTTTTGTATTTATCTCAGTTATTTCGTTTCAATTACAATGTCCTCCGTCAGGCTGTCGATGAAGTATTTAGCCGCATCTGATAGAGGAATATCCGTATTATGTGCCGCCACCAGCATTCGGGAGGGGATTTCCTTGTCAATGTTGATGACTGCCAGATCCTCCAGCTCCTTTACGCAGTAATCGGGAATAAATGCGATGCCGAGGCCGATCTTTGCCAGATCAATCAACAGATCGTTGCTGCTGAGCTCTATAGCAGGAACAAGGTCCAGGGAGTTCTCTAAGAACAGGTTATGGAGGAACATGCTTGTGGTGGAGCGCTTATCCAGCATCAGGATCGGATGCTGCTGAAGCTCTTGCAGGGAGATCGGGCGATTCTGCAAAGGAAAAGCCTCCTGGCTGGCGATAAAGATATCCCGAAACTCCTTCACCGGAAGTATCTGCATCATATTATTCAAGGCGGAGTTTGGCGAATTGGTTACAATCACATCGACATCGTTCCGTTCCAGAAGCTTCGCACACTGCATGGAGGTAGCATTGGTAACCTTGATATGGATATTCGGATATTTCTTGTGAAATTTATTCAGATAAGGGACAAGATAATAGCGGCAAATGGTATCACTAGCCCCGATTCTTAATTGTACACCGCTTTGAGGATCGGCACATAGCTGATTCTCACCACGGCTGATCAGGTTGATGGCAGGTTCGATATGCTTTAATAAAAGCTCACCCTCCTTGGTCAGAGCCACCCGCTTGGTACTGCGGATAAACAATGTCTGATTGAGACGCTTTTCCAGGGTTTTGATAGACTGGCTGACAGCCGACTGAGAGATGAACAGGGTATCTGCTGCATCACTGAAGCTTAGGCTTTTAGCTACATGGTAAAAGACCTTATATAGTTCATAGTTTATATCCATAAGTACCTCCTAAGTATGCTTTCTCAGATGAATAAAATCATACCCAATATCTATTAGTAAACCTAATAAAAAGCTTTACATATATTAATTATGATTATAAGACATGTTATGCTATAATGCAAGTAATGATTAGCCATGTAGTAGGCAAATTCAAAGCAAAATACACAAATATGGGGCTTGGACCTCCTTATGGAAGGGAGAATATCGAATGAAGGACGTAAAAAGGATCTATGTGGAAAAGAAAAAGCCATATGCTGTCAGAGAGAAGGAGTTAATGTCCGAGCTACGCAGTTATCTGGGCATGAAGGGATTGGAAGCAGTACGGGTTTTAATCCGATATGATATAGAGAATCTCAGTGAGGAGACCTATCGTAAGGCACTTGGAACCGTATTCTCCGAACCGCCGTTGGATTACTTATACGAAGAGAAGTTCGAAGCTGGCAGTGAGGACAGAATCTTTACCGTGGAATATCTTCCGGGGCAGTTCGATATGCGTGCTGATTCCGCAGAACAGTGTGTAAAGCTTTTAAATGAGAAGGAAGAACCGGTAATACGTTCCGCTACCACCTATATACTGTCCGGATCCATTACAGAGGAAGAGTTCGAACGCATCAAAGGCTATTGCATCAATCCGGTGGATTCCAGAGAGGCGGAGGAAGATAAACCGAAGACCTTAATTACAGAGTTTGAAGATCCTGAGGATGTTATAATCCTGACTGATTTTCGGGTTATGTCTGAGCAGAAGCTTATGGAGCTGTATTCTTCTCTAAATCTGGCAATGACTTTTCAGGACTTTTTGCATATACAAAAGTATTATCAATCCGAAGAGCAGCGTGACCCTTCCATGACCGAGATCAGGGTTCTGGATACCTATTGGTCCGATCATTGCAGACATACCACCTTCCTGACGGAATTAAAGGAGATCAGTATTGAAGAGGGCTATTATGCGAAGCCAATCAAGGAAGCTTATGAAAGCTATCTGAAGGAGCGCAGTAAGCTTTATGCAGGCAGGAAGGATAAGTATGTCTCCCTGATGGATATCGCACTGTTGGCAATGAAGAAGCTGAAGGCAGAAGGTAAATTGGAGGATATGGAGGAATCGGATGAGATTAATGCCTGCTCCATTATCGTTCCTGTAGAGATAGACGGAAAGACAGAAGAATGGCTTGTTTTCTTTAAAAATGAGACTCACAACCATCCGACGGAGATAGAGCCCTTCGGCGGTGCGGCAACCTGCCTCGGCGGTGCTATCCGTGATCCGTTGTCAGGCAGAGGCTATGTATATCAGGCTATGCGTGTGACAGGTGCAGCAGATCCCACCGTATCCTTAAAGGAGACCTTAAAGGGTAAGCTGGCACAGAGAAAGATTTGTACCGGTGCGGCTGCCGGCTACAGCTCCTACGGTAACCAGATTGGCCTTGCTACCGGTCTGGTGGATGAAGTATATCATCCGAATTACGTGGCTAAAAGAATGGAAATCGGTGCTGTTATGGGTGCTGCGCCTAGAAAAAATGTCATCCGCGAGAATTCGGATCCCGGAGATGTCATTATCCTGATGGGCGGAAGAACCGGACGTGACGGCTGCGGTGGAGCAACCGGCTCCTCCAAGAGCCATACCACCGAGTCAATTGAGACCTGCGGAGCCGAGGTGCAGAAGGGAAATCCTCCTACGGAGCGTAAGCTGCAGAGGCTGTTCCGCAGAGAGGAAGTAAGCAAACTGATAAAGAAGTGTAATGACTTTGGTGCCGGTGGAGTATCTGTAGCAATCGGAGAGCTGGCAGCAGGTCTTAGAATTGAGCTTGATCAGGTTCCGAAGAAATATGCCGGACTTGATGGTACAGAACTGGCGATTTCCGAATCCCAGGAAAGAATGGCTATCGTGGTAGACCCGAAAAACGTAGATCAGATGCTTGCATTTGCACAGGAGGAGAATCTCGAAGCTGTTGTGGTAGCGAGGGTTACTGAGGAACCCAGGCTTGTCATGACCTGGAGAGGGAATGAAATCGTAAATATCTCCAGAGCATTTTTGGATACCAATGGTGCCCATCAGGAGGCAACAGCCTGTGTGACACTACCTGTGAAGGAAGATAACTATCTGAAGAGCGGTACGATCAGCATGGAGGGTTCGGTCAAGGATACCTGGTTGAAGTCCTTAGCTGAACTAAATGTATGTTCCAAGAAGGGTCTGGTGGAGATGTTCGACAGCTCTATCGGGGCTGCAACCGTGACGATGCCTTATGGTGGAAAATATCAGCTCTCCCCGATTCAGACAATGACTTCAAAGCTACCGGTACTTTCGGGAAGCTGTGATACGGTATCCATGATGAGCTACGGTTTTGATCCGTATCTTTCCAGTTGGTCACCCTTCCATGGCTCTGTTTATGCGGTTTTATCCTCCGTTGCCAAGATTGTTGCGGCGGGTGGTGACCATACGAAGATCAGGTTCACCTTCCAGGAGTTCTTCCGTAAGCTCGGTAATGATCCGAAGCGTTGGGGTGAGCCTCTGGTAGCTCTGTTGGGGGCGTATGATGCTCAGGTTAAGCTGGGGCTGCCCTCCATTGGAGGTAAGGACAGTATGTCCGGCAGCTTCAATGATATTGATGTTCCCCCGACTCTGGTGTCCTTTGCGGTAGATATCGCAAAGGCTAAGGATATCATTTCTACAGAGTTAAAACAGGCCGGGAATGTGATCGTTAAGTTTAATATGAAAAAGGATGAGTTTGAGCTGCCGGATTACGCGCAGGTTATGAAACTCTATACCAATATTACGAGGCTGATGAGAGGCGGTAGCATCAAGTCTGCCTTTGCTCTCGGTTTTGGAGGAATTGCCGAAGCTGTCAGCAAGATGGCCTTCGGTAACAAGCTGGGTGTGAAATTATCCGAGGAGCTTTCCAGGAAAGATTTATTCCTTCCCGGCTATGGCGAGGTGGTGGCAGAGCTGCCGAAGGAAGCAGCCAATCTTCTACAAAAAGCCGGCTTTGCGGACGGAGAATATACTATTCTCGGAACAGTAACCGAAGCACAGGAAATCAGTTATCAGAAAGAAATCATTCAACTCGAGGATGCTTTGGCAGCCTGGACCGGAACACTGGAGAAGGTATATCCTACCCACTCCCAGGTTCCTGAGGTTAAGCCCCAGGCTAAGCTTTATGATGCAAAACAGATTTATACTGCGAAAAATAAGATAGCAAAGCCGAAGGTATTTATTCCGGTGTTCCCGGGAACCAACTGCGAATATGATTCATTGGCTGCCTTCGAGAAGGCAGGTGCTGAGGTTGAGACGATCGTATTTAGAAATATGTCGGAGGAGCATATCAGGGATTCAGTGAGGGCCTTTACCGAGGCAATTCAGAGGGCGCAGATACTGATGTTTCCGGGTGGTTTTTCTGCCGGGGATGAACCCGACGGTTCAGGAAAGTTTATTGCGACGGCTTTTCGTAATGATTGGATTAAGGATGCCGTAAGCGATCTCCTTAATAACCGGGATGGCTTGGCTCTTGGTATCTGCAACGGCTTCCAGGCGCTGATTAAGCTTGGTCTGCTGCCGTACGGCGAGATTACACCCCAGAAGGAGGATTCCCCTACACTGGCCACCAATAATATTGGACGTCATGTGTCCAAGTACGCATATACAAAGGTTGTATCAAATAAGTCTCCCTGGTTGATGAAGGCTGAGCTTGGTGGTGTTTACTCCATTCCGACGTCCCATGGAGAAGGAAGATTTGTTGCCAGCGAGGAATGGATCAGTAAACTTTTTGCGAATGGACAGGTAGCCACCCAGTATGTCGATCTGGAGGGTAATCCGACCATGGATGGGGATTACAACCCGAACGGTTCTTACTCTGCTATTGAGAGTATCATCAGTCCGGACGGCAGGGTGCTTGGTAAGATGGCACATTCAGAGCGTAGAGGTTCTTCTGTGGCAATTAATATTGTCGGTGAAAAGAACCAGCATATCTTTGAGTCAGGTGTATCCTATTTTAGATAAGAAGCGCTTACTCCTTCACTTCATATATTTGGAAAGAACGCTGAAAGACGGCAAGCTTTCGGCGTTCTTTTGTTACAATCATTTTCGATAGATTGCTTTACTTTGAAATTCTTCTGAGATACTTTCTTTTGTTCTGGAGTTATACTGTGATCAGACACTCCGAAGGAGTCTTATCCTCCCGAAAGCCTTTCAATACAGGCTGGCGAAGCATTCCCTTATCGTTTGGCATATACTGGACGGTACAGACTATGGTGGGCTTTAGCCATATCGCATTCTCGTTGCCGGGCGGGACTGATGTAAAAGGAGGAGTGGCAGTAGTCTCTAATTTCTTTAAATCTCCGTATTTCACACCAAGGGTCACATGACCCTTATAAATCAGCTCGTTCCCTTCATATTGACCGAGAATAATACTGGTAATACCTTTCTCTTTCACTATATAGCCGCATACGACAAAGTCCTGGTCGGCAAGATACTTGAATTTAATCCAATCCTTAGTCCGCTTATCAAGGTAATATTTACTGTTGCTCTTTTTGGCAACCACACCCTCAAGCCCCTGTGCTTTAGCAACCTCAAAAAGTTCAATCCCTTTCTCGGGAAGATATCTGCTGACAGCGAGAGAGGGAGTTTCGGTAATCGTATCACTCAGCAGACTTTTTCGTTCTAACAGAGGAAGTTCAAGCAGAGAGGTATCCTTCAGATACAGAATGTCATACGCGACGAAGCTTGCAGGATAGCTTTCATAGGATAGTTGAAGCTTCAACCGGTTGGTGGTCAGGGTTCTTCGCTGAAGTTCAAAGAAATCAGGTACTCCGTTACGAAGAATGACAAGCTCGCCGTCCAGGATACAACGGTCTTTGGCATATTCATGGATAGAACTAAGCTCGGGTACCTTTGGGAGCAGTCTGTCATTTCTTTTATTACGCAGCTCCGTGCTGTCATCCAGATATGCAATACAGCGAATACCGTCCAGTTTCAGCTCGTAGATCCATTCTGGATCATTAAAGGGCTGTGTCATTTCCGAAATCAGCATTGGTTTGATGTTCTTTTCCTCGAATAAATCCATCATGCCGTACCACTCAGCTTACGGTCCGAGGTGTCATAGGAATTCCCTTGGCCTGAAGTTCCTTGTTTTTGCGACATAGCCAGAGTCTTCTGAAGGGCTTCCATCAGGTCAATGATATTACCCGGAGCTGATGTATCGACAGCTACGATATCCTCACCATGGATCTTCTGTAAGATAGCATCCCGAAGCCGCTCCTGATATTCATCCTTGAATTTTTCTGCCTCAAAGGGAGCGGTCATGGAAGTAATCAGAGTCTTGGCCATCATGAGCTCTGCATCTGTAAGCTCGACAGGAGGAAGCTGTTTTGGTACGCCAACAATTTCATCCTGATAGAACAGAGTCTTAGCGATAATGCCTTCCTCGGTCGGGTATAATACGATCAGGTTCTCCTTTGTACCGATTACAGTCTTGGCCAATGCCACCTTCTGTTCTCCTAACATCGCTGAGCGCAGGAGTTCAAAGGCTTTTTCGGCCCCTGTCTCCGGAATGGTATAATAATTTCTTTCATAGTAGATGGAATCAATTTCAGAGAGATTGACGAACTGAAGGATGTGAATGGTCTTATCCTTCTTTGTCTTGATTTTCTCCAGCTCCTCCTCGGTCATGATGACATACTTGTCCTCCTCATACTCATAACCCTTTATGATATCCTCAGATTTTACCTCTTTGTTGCAGCTGGGACAGACTTTCTTATACCTGACACGCTCCTTTGTATCCTTGCAAAGCTGGTTGAATTTCACATCATTATCCCTTGTTGTTGTATACAAACCTACCGGAATGTATAGTAAACCCAAAGAAATAGCACCCTTATGAGACACACCCATATGCCCACCTCCGTCAAACTGATCTGTATTTTTATTCTCTTTTCGCATAGTATACCATCCCCCGCCCAAAAACATACTTGGAACTACATCGTAGAGTACTTCACTTCACCTAAAACATAACCTAAATCTTTGTAGCTCCAATAAAAAACCCCTCGAAAACCTTCGAGGGGCGCCCGATAGGGCTATATTCAAAGTGGGAGAATGTCGGTGAAACCGACATGGGGTAAGCTTATGTTGCAGGATCAGATTAGAGTATCCTTCTGATCTATGTTAAAAGCGGATTGACAGATGTGATTGTGTCACATCCATACAGTAATCCACGGCTGCCATGCCCATCGCAAACACGGAAAGGATTACGATCAGGACAATTGCAGTTGTATCATAAACAAGCTTGGTTTCCTTTGTTCTAAAGTTGGCAACCAGTATCTCGATCCCAAGGAAGATAAAGATAACCGGCCACAGATGGAAGATGAATTGATAGCTGATGGTCTCGATAAAAATTCGAAGCAGGAACAGGATACCAAAGGTAATCAGCATACCGCCAAGGGTAATGGTGCCCACTTTATGTGTCTTTTCCATTACGACAGACCTCCTTTGTCTTCAAGGAATTTATCCTTCTCGATATTATCCAGATCCTTCTTCTTACCTCGGATCAGGTATACGCCCAGAGCGATAATTAATACACTGACAAATAACTGAGGGATGAAGCGTCCGAATTTATATATGGCATTTGCGATAAACCACGGTACTGAACCCTCGATTAAATCATATAAGTTATTCCACAGGCTGCATACACCGATAATGATCAATATAGCCGCAACAACACTGCGATACTTATCCTGAAGCTTTCCGGCTTTCTCCTTAAAGAATTCGGGAATGGCTATATAGTTATCCTCCATAGCATAGAATTCGTCATCAGGCATGGCGCGCAGGTTATGTGTATCAAAGAAGGCATAGAACCAAACAATTGGTGCGATTGCCATCAGAGGCCCGATATTTAACCAGGTTGTAGCAAATATCAGCAGGAAGAAGATTCCCATCAAGCTGACTCCCCGTCTCATGAAACCCATATACATCTGACCTGCTCCGGGTAACAGGGAAAAACAAAAGGTTAGAAAACTACTTTTCTTTCTTATCATTATTAATTACCTCCATATTGATGATGTTGTTTGAAAAATCCAACATATTATCACTCATTTTATACATGTTATCCCTTAATGTATCGGTCAGAGAAAAGCTACTATCGTTCCATTTATTTGGGGGTTGTTCCTTCGGCAAATCCTGTATTCCCGGTAAATTCATTGTAAGGAACAGAAGCAGAATAGCACCTACAGCTGCGGTTCCGACTTTCAGGCTGTAGAAAAAGAGTTGCATCTTCTTTGAGGTTTCCTGTGCCTTTCTTGCGAGCTGTATCTCAGGACGTTTGGTTGCTGTAAGCAAATCATCCTTAAAATTTCTGGGGGCAGGAAGCATATCCGAAGCCATATGGACCTCAAATTGGTCCGCACAGTAATTACACGCTCCGATATGTTCTAAGAAAGCAATTGTTTGGTCCTGATCCATGCGGTCCTGAAGGAATAAATCAAATTCGTCTTTGCAGATATGTTTGTTATCATTCATTTAAAATAGCCCCCTTCCTATAGGTTTTCTGTAACATAGCCCTTGCCCTGTAAATCTGGGTTTGAACTGTCTTCAGATTTTTACCGGTGTTTTCAGCAATCTCAGCTGCAGTCAGTTCTCGGTAGAAAAAATCCAATGCTATTTCTCGATAGGGTGATTTGAGGTTGTTGCATCTTTCGGAAAGCTGCCGTTTTACCTCGTGCTCCAATACATTGTCCTCCGGGGAGGGCACCTTATCCTTTTGTGTCAGGAAATATTCCTCCTCTGTCGGTATACTCTGACGATCTGCCCGTTTGATGAAGTCAAGACATTTATTGGTGGCTATGCGACACAGCCAGGCTTTCTCGTATTGTCGGTCGAAGGTGGACAGATGTTTATAGGCGGAAAGGAAGGTCTCTTGGGCAAGGTCCTCAGCATCAAAGTAATCCTTTACAATTTTGTAACAGATCGAGAATATTAAGTTTTGATACGTATCAATCAGATATTCATAATACTGTTCGGTATTGATCTTTTCCGCCTCCCTTCACCCTTCAATCATTATAACGAATGTCAAATCAAAATGTCTTCAAATTTCAATTGAAAAATTATACCAACTTAGCCATTCGCCTTTTGGAACACTTAAGTTTAAGCTTTGCTGCCACCTTACGAAATAAGGTGAAGGAAAGCAAAAACGCGATTATGATAGCGATAAATTTGAATACTTTTTTCATGGTTCCTCCATTTCAACGCATCTTTGCGTGTATCATCTATGAGCCTTGCCCGTTTACCTGCTCATTGATTAGAACGAAGAAAGCCTTCAGATATCTTCAACATTTTTTATGTTATTTCTGATTCAAACTAAACTTATCAGATGTGGCAGCCATAAATATAGAAGAAATGCTCTTGTGATCTGCCTGTCTGAGCTATATAATGAGGATACAATCACAATACATGATTCATAATATATCTGCGAAACTGATATTCTTGAATCCATGATTCATAAATATCTGTAAATCTGATAACTTTGAATGCATGATTCGTAAATATCTACAAGTCAGATATTTATGGATAGAACAGGAGCATAACGATGGATACTATGGAATATATCATAAAAACAATAGAAACACTGGTCAATATACCAAGTCCCTCCGGCTATACCCATAAGGTAATGGAGTTTGTAAGAAAAGAGACTGAAGCCTTCGGTTATGATAGCGAGTTCAATCAGAAGGGCGGCTTAATCATCAAAGTGCAGGGAAAGAGGGAGGAAACCCTTGGACTCTCTGCTCATGTAGATACTCTGGGGGCAATGGTACGCTCCATTGACAGTGAGGGAACTGTGAAATTTACTATGGTAGGCGGCTATACACTGCATAGTGTTGAGGGCAGCTATTGTAAGATTCATACCAGGGACGGGCGTACTTATACAGGGACCATCCTGATTAAGAGCCCTTCTGTTCACAGCTATGACGATGCAAGAACGCTGGAGCGCACAGACCGGACGATGCTGGTTCGTATTGATGAACCTGTGAAGAGCAAGGAGGACGTGCTGGCACTCGGAATACAAAACGGAGATTATATCAGCTTCGATGCACAATTTGCGCGTACGGAATCAGGTTTTATCAAATCCAGACATCTGGATGACAAGGCTTCTGTTGGACTACTGTTGGGTTTTCTGCGGGAATTGTCCCTGGAAGGGAAACAGCCGGAGAAGAATTTGCTTATCTATATCAGCAATTATGAGGAGGTTGGATTCGGGTCAGCCTGCATCCCAACCCAGATCAATGAATTTCTGGCTATCGATATGGGTGCGGTTGGGGATGATCTGAGTGGAAGCGAGTATACCGTCTCCATCTGTGCCAAGGATTCCTCCGGTCCCTACGATTATGATATGACCAGTCGGCTGATTACACTGGCGAACGAGAATCAAATTGATTATGTAGTCGATATCTTCCCTCATTACAGCTCGGATGCATCTGCAGCTTTGCGGGCGGGGAATGACATACGAGGTGCGTTGATCGGGCAGGGTGTTCATGCTTCCCATGGTATGGAGCGTACGCATGAGTCCGGATTATTGAATACCCTGAAGCTTCTGAAGGCATATGTAGGGGTATGAGTGAATAGGAGTGTTATTTTTAAGTAAAATTTTTAGTAAATATACGGAATAGTATGGAAAACGGTCAAAACAACTTGAAGTATTTACCTGAAAGGTTTATACTGATATCCAGATTAATCAGGTAGTGAGAATTAATCTGATACCTGAGGTTTTGAAGCTCGCTTATTACTTAAATTCCGTCCCTATATAACTGATAAAATAGTCTGCCAGACGGTAAGTCCGTCCGGGAGGCTATTTTATCGTTTGGGGCCGGTATTTCTACCGGGGATTTTTCTTCCATGGTTTTCTGAGGTTTGGAATCAAACCCAAATATAAACCGATGACAGCACCTGTAATCAATCCGGTATTGGTGATACCGATCGAAGCACAGATCCATTGAGTTGCGATATGCAAAAATCCGGCAAATATAATCCAGACAGAGGCATCATAAATCGGATTAAGTCTTTTGTTAATCAAAGACCAGAGTTTTTTGCTCCAGCCAAATCGGATGGAAAGACTCATGGAAATAAGGCCTGCGATAACCATGGCTAACAGCTGTGGCAGATATTTCATCATTAACTGCTCCTCCTGTTGTAAACTAATGGTATTATACACCGAAATCGGGATAAGTACCACTTGATTTTTCAGTGCATGAAATTTACACCAATAACAGGTAAAAGTGATGAATTTCGTGAGTGGACCATTGTAGAAAATGACGGAAAGTGACCTTATTTTACACATTGGGAAAAGATAAAATCGTCATATTTGAAACTGAATACTACTGGCACTTTTATGAAAAGAATGATATAATTAATTAACAATACTAATTAGTATTGCGAAGCTATTACGTGGGTGCGAGTAAAATACATACGATATTTTGGAGGTATGCCGCATGAAGTCTACTGACGGGAGTACAAAGGAAAAGTTACAGCAATTCTTTAAGAAGCTAAAGAAAGAGAAGGTGGTAAAGGAAAAGAAGCTGAAGGAAGCAGCAGAGAAGAATAAAGCTAAGCTACAAAAGGATAGACGGGAACTTGTGGAGAACATGACAAAGGTCAATTTCTTTTCCAGTATAAGGTTTGCATTGAATGCTGCTTTTATGGTTCCGATTGTGTTTATCATTATTCTTGGTGTCGTATCTTTTCAAAAAGCATCTACGGGTATTCAAAACAATTATAAGAATGCTACCGCAGAAGCAATTAACATGGCGGCCGAATATATGCGTTTTGGCTTTGAGGCTGTAGAAGCTGCCAGCATCCAATATATCAGTGACGATACAATATCGAAATATCTGATGAACAATGATGATATGTTGGAACAAAGTAAGAGACGTAATTCTATTACCAATACGTTCATGGCGAAGCAGTCCACGGATGAATTTATTAAAGATATTTATCTGCTCACTGATAAAACCTATTCTATTACTACCTCAGGCCAGCTTTTCGATGAAGGTGTATTTGCACAAGCCAAGGAGACGGATATAGGCAAGTTTTTGATAGAGAATAAATATCAATGCGTATGGGATGGACAGGATGAGAGTTTTGACGCCTTATTCGAGGACAGTACAAGCGATTACTCCCTGCGTATTATGAGAAGAGTTAACCCTTATGCATTCTTAATTATCGAACTGAAAACGGAGACGGTAAATAACATCCTGGAGGATCTGAATTTTGATAAATCAGGATATCTGGGACTTATTACTCCTGATAATCGAGAAATCATGGATCTGTCCAAAAAGGGTGACGATGCTTCTGTCCAGGAAGGAACCACAGCAGAACCGGTATTCGTAAATGAACCCTTCTATCAGGAGGCTTTGGCCAGTGAAGATACGAGTGGCTCCAAGTTTGTGGATTATAAGGGAGCATCTTATCTGTTCATGTACTCCAAGATTGGGGAGACAGGATCGATCCTCTGTGCATTAATGCCTAAGGCTACAATCAATAGCCAGGCAGATAGCATTAAGGGAGTTACATACATCATTGTAATACTGGCGATTATCGTGGCAGTTGCCACATCTTTCCTGCTTTCTACCACAATCAGCAGAACGATAAGAGGTATTAATCAATCCTTACAGAAGGCAGCGACCGGTGATCTTACTGTTCAGTTCAATTCGAGGAGTAAGAATGAATTCAATATACTGATTCAAGAAATACAGGTTACCTTCAGTAAGATGAAAGAATTGATCCAACAGGTGAAGGAATTGAGCGGTGAGGTATCCGTATCCTCAGAGAATGTATCAAAGACCTCTGCCCTGTTCCTTAGGACTACCGGGGATATCTCATCAGCTATGAATGAGATTGAGCAGGGTATTAACCAGCAGGCGAAGGATGCTGAGGAATGTCTGCTTCAGATGGATAATCTGTCAAAGAAGATTGAACTTGTTAGTGAGAATACCAAGGAAATCGGTCAGATTGCTGACAATACCAAGAACAGTATCCAGCAGGGAACTGTCATTACCGAGGAATTGAATCAGCAGACGAAATCTACGATAGAAACAACAACTCAAATTATTACGGAGATTGAGAAGCTGGCTGAAAAATCCTCCTCAATTAATAAGATCATCAATGTAATCAATGATATTGCTAATCAGACCAACCTGCTGTCCCTGAATGCTTCCATCGAGGCGGCAAGGGCAGGAGAGCATGGAAAGGGCTTTGCGGTAGTAGCGAGTGAGATCAGAACACTGGCTGAGCAGTCCAAGAATTCGGTTAACGATATTAAGAAGATTATTGGAAGCATACAGGAGGATACCGAAAACGCGGTTGAGATAGCAAAGAAAGCGGAACAGGTAATGAAGCTTCAGGAGAATGCAGTTAAGAACACGACAGATTCCTATCAGAATATCGATGAAAGTGTAGAGAAGCTGGTTGTATTCTTAAAATACATCACTGAGAATGTCGGTAATATTGAAGAGGCAAGAGTCAGCACTCTGGCAGCCATTGAAAATATCTCGGCAGTATTGGAGGAAATTGCTGCTTCTACCAATAATGTAAATCAGACCTCCACAGATCAGCTTTCCTCTG
The DNA here is from genome assembly GCA_023436065.1 of Bacillota bacterium. Lineage (GTDB taxonomy): Bacteria > Bacillota > Clostridia > Lachnospirales > Lachnospiraceae > Mobilitalea. Next base: position 41,185 of record JAEZKU010000017.1, on the reverse strand, counting down.
TTGAGTCTCTGAATGAATCGGCCGGCAAGCTGAATAAGAATGCAGGTCATCTGGTTCAGGAAGTTGAAAAGTTTATTGTCTGATAACCCGGAATTATAAACATAATAAGAAAAGGCTTTCCCGTAACAGCGGGAGAGCCTTTTTTGATTCATATGAAAACTCAATCCACGTATCGCTTGATGATAAAAATTATGGTTGACAGATGATGTAAGAGGTGTTATATTGTGCATATCGAATATATACACTATAACATCCCGGAGGGAAAGAATGAACATACTGATCAGTAATTCGAGTGATAAACCAATCTATGAGCAGATTACTTCCCAGATGAAGCAAATGATCATCAGCGGAGAGCTGGAGGCAGGAAGCTTACTGCCGTCCATGAGAACCTTGGCCAAGGAGCTCCGCATCAGTGTAATTACTACCAAGAGGGCTTATGAGGATCTGGAGCGCGACGGGTTCATCTATACAGTCATCGGTAAGGGAAGCTTTGTCGCAGAGAAAAATATGGAGTTTGTCCGGGAAGAACAGCTTCGCATTGTGGAAGAGCATTTGGGCAAAGCGGTTGAAGGTGCTAAAGCTGGAGGAATTGGAGTCGATGAGTTAATTGATATTATTAAGTTAATTTATGAGGAGGGGTAATTCGTGGATACAGATGCAGTAGTAATTCAAGGTCTGACCAAACGTTATAAGGATTTTACGTTGGACAATGTCAGCTTTCGTATACCCAAGGGCACTATCATGGGCTTTGTCGGGGAGAATGGGGCAGGAAAAACAACCACAATTAAAGCTATGTTGGATTTGATCAATACAGACGGTGGTGAAACCTACCTTTTAGGCTGTCCTTCAAAGAACTTGACGATGAAAGTGAAATCCGAACTGGGTGTTGTCTTTGACGGCAGTAACTTTCATGACACATTAACGATAGAGAATATCAGTCTGATCATGAAAAATATCTATTCAAACTGGGATGAGGCGATGTTCCAAGACTACATCAGCAGATTTAATCTGCCGAAGAGCAAAATTATCAAGGAATTCTCCAGAGGTATGAAGATGAAGCTTTCCATCGCAGCTGCACTATCCCATCATTCCAAGCTACTGATCCTTGATGAAGCAACGAGTGGTCTGGATCCGCTGGTTAGAGATGAGATCCTGGATATTTTTCTGGAATTTATTCAGGATGAGGAACATACCATCCTGCTATCCTCCCACATCATCAGTGATATAGAGAAGATTGCGGATTATGTTACGTTCATTCATCAGGGGAAGATCATATTCTGTAAAAGCAAGGATGAGTTGATCTATCAGCATGGGATTATTCATTGCCGTAAGGAGGAAGCAGCTGCCATTGATCGCAGCTATGTGGTTGGAATCAGAGAGAGTAGCTTCGGTACAGATGTGATGATCCATAAAAAGGATGAATTCCTAAGACGATATCATCAATATACGATAGATAAAACCACGATTGAAGAGATCATGCTGTTTATCAGTAAGGGGAAATCAGTGCAGGCATCTACCTATGCAACTGCACGGGGAAGGGGGAGGAATTAAAATGAAGGGTTTGATACTTAAGGATATTATTAATCTTAAAAAGAACTTTAAGATTTTTGGATTGCTGTCTGTTCTGTATATTATACTAGCGATAACCTCAAAGGATACGGGCTTTTTTAGCAGTGTCATTACAATGCTGTTCGCAATCCTGACGATCAGTCTGTTTTCCTATGACGATCTGGCAAAATGGGATATTTATGCTCTGACCATGCCGGTCTCTAAAGAAGATATGGTAAGTAGCAAATACATTATGCTGATAATTTTGACTCTGTTTGGTACTGTCTTCAGCAGCATTGTTACGATAGGCATCAATTTTGTATTAAAATCAGATAGCCTCTTTACTTCAGTAACAAATTCATTGATTGGTGCTTTTGTAGTGATTGTACTTTATAGCTTTGTACTTCCCTTCCTCATAAAGCTTGGTGTGGAGAAAGCAAGAATTATATTTTTCATAGCCATAATCATACCTTTTGTTGTGGTATCCTCTGTCAATGCATTCATGAAGGGTGTTAATTCTGAAATCCCGGAGGGGTTGGTAACGCTGTTGGATTTCATATCTCATTATTCCGGTCTTGTACTGCCGATCACAGCTTTGATCGCCTTATATCTTTCTTTCCGAATTTCTGTCGGAATATATCGTAAGAAAGATTTCTAGAACCTGACACATCTGAGCATTGATAAATAGCAGCTTTAACCTTTTCGTGCATCAATCATAGAATAAAGTATGATTGATGCGCAGAAAGGGGTTAAAGCTTGGAAAACGATAAAAGTTTCGATAGAGCATGCGAACATAAGAATAAATATGTGAAAATGCAGAATATGGGTGGAGGTCCTCCTCCCTTCAGACGTCCTCAGGACGGACCGGTCAGAAATGTTCCGCCGTTCGTTCCTTCTCCGGAAATGCCCTCGGAAGGAACACCTCAGATGTTTAGAAGGGATGAACCAAGGACAGCACCACCTAATTTTATTCCGGAAGCCCCCGGAATAGAGAGATTCGGTCCGAATGGTCAGGGACCGGACGGCAGAAGTCAATTTGGTGGACGTCCCGGACAAGGAGGATTTGGAAGAGAAGATTTCAACCGTAAGCGCAGAGAATTAAGAAGATGTTTAAGGCGTTTTACCTTTATCTGGCTGTTTAGCGGTGAAAGCTTCTGGTTCTATCCGGTTGATGTGGATAATGTTTTTGTCAGGGGTTTCCGTTGGAGAAGAAACCGTTGGGTCTTTGATCGAATCTTCATTCGAAGAATTATCTTCTTCCGTTGCTTTTAAGAGAAAGTAAATAATAATAAGAACAAAGTGTCAGCAAGCTGACACTTTTAAGCCCAAGCGAAATATACGGGGTGAGAGCATATCAAACTCTCACCCCGTTGTTGTATCCTACATTTAAATCTGCTGAAACTCTATATTTTCTTATCAGTTCTTACCCTCAGGATCATATTCTTCAATGATAACTTCGTGACCATCCTCTGCTATCTCTGTGACAACCTTTGTTGATCCGGCTTCATTATGATTTTCCTCAGAGAAAGGCTCTTCGGAAGGCACAGCTTCGATATCTTCCAAAACTGCATTTCTTCGAGGCTGAAGACCGCAGACAATAATAAGTGCCAGTCCAATCAGGACCACGAAGATGGCAATAAACTGTGAAGTGGATAAAGGACCGATCTGTCCACGCTCCAGATCTCCTCGGAAGAATTCAAGTACAAATCTTCCTGCACTGTAAAATACCAGGTAGAAGCCTGCAACCTGTCCGTCTGCCTTCGTGCGTTTAGATATCGTAATTAAGGCAAAGAAGTTTAGGAAATCTAAAAGGCTTGAAATCGGCTGGGTAGGAATTAATGCCACTCCATTTGGTGCGAAGTCAGATGTCTCAAAAATCAGATGGAAGGCACTTGTGGTTTCTTCACCGTAACAGCAGCCGGCAAGCAGGCAGCCCATCCGTCCGAAGCCCTGTGCAAGAGCGATGGAGGGCATGACAAGATCGAAATATTGAAGAAAATTCAGTTTTTTAATTCGTGTATACAGGTATCCTGAGAAAATACCTCCAATGATTCCACCGAAAACTACAAAGCCGCGAGAGAAATCCAGCAGAAGGCTCGGATCAGCGATAATATCCTTTAGCTCCGTAATAAAAAATAACAGCTTAGCACCGAGGATTCCTCCTACCAGACACCAGATGGTAAGATTAAAGATCAACTCGTGATTCATGCCTTTTCTTTTTGCCCTGAATTCAGCAACGGTGTATGCCGCTATGATCCCGATTGCAATCATCAGGCCGTAACCATAGATTGTAATGGGTCCTATTGTAAGCAGTTCGTTCTTCATCTTCTTAGTCCTTTCAGTTTATCATAATTATTCCTATGAAATATTTTTTATGTAGAATTTATTCCTATTAAGTATACCGAATCATAGACAAAAAAGGAATAACTATTTGTATGAAAATTTTATGTCCTTGCTGAAGGAAAACTACTCGGGATGAGGCAGAAATCCGAAGAAAAAAGTTATAAATGCTATTATTTAGTTAAATATGAGGAGTTAACATATTTTAACAATAAAATTTAGCTGGAATATTATAAGATAATTACGGTGTTTGCGCCAATTTACATAAAATTACAAAGTTTTTTGTAGGTTTAGATTGATAATAAATAAGAAATGTTGTATAATTTGTATTACCCAACAGATGAAATGTTGGTCATTTTTATCATTTTTTACTAGAGAAATGTGGGAAGTGGGGTCTTAGATAAATGTAACTGGTGGGTATAAAAAGGGGACAGCATTATACCTAAGGAAAGGAGATGCGTATTCATAGGGGGAGAATATGCAGGATAAGGATATGAACATGAAGAAGAAATCAGTAAAGGAGAAGGGCGAAGAAGTTCAGGCTATGGAAGCTAAGATAAGACAAAAGCGAAGTGCTTCGAAAAAGGGAAATCTCTCAGAAAGTAGAATGATAAATGATAATCTGAGTGATCACAAAGAAGGATTGAAGCTGAAAAGTGTGATCGGAAAAGTGAATAGTATCAGAACAAAGCTGATTATGGCTTTCCTGGTTCCGGTAGTTCTTATCATAGTTTTGGGTGTGCTTTCTTATTCAAAATCCTCTAAGGGCCTAATTGAAAGCTATGAGAGCTCTACGCTTTCTACCATGAATAATATGGCAAGATATCTGGATTTTGGTGCAGAAACAGTTGCCAGTAAGGCAAAAACCCTGAATACCAATGATATTCTTGTAAAATATTACTCCGGCGAGTATCAGAGCGATCAGGAGGAAGAGTCAAAACGCTTCAAAGAGATGAGATCCTCCATAACAAAGGAGATCCTATCCCAGGATTATATCGCTAATGTATATATTATGGCTGATTATGGAACTGCTATCTCGGGTAATGGCACTGCAGCCAGCAAGATTGTGTATGATGATTTCATGACGACCGGTGATGGGGCCGTTCTTAAGTCAAGCGGAACGGACGGTGTTTGGGTAGGCTCACATCCCTATCTGGATGGTCTGTCCGGTATGGATGACACTACATATGCATTCAGTTATATTAGTAATCTGAAAGGTACGGACGGCAAACCGATTGGAAGTATCGTTCTGGATGTTGATGATAATTATGTGATTGATACAGTTGCAGCGAGCGGTCTCCCTACGGGAAGCGTTGTAGCCTTTATTAGTGGTGATGGGAGAGAGATTGTCTCCGGTGTAGTACCGGAAGGATTTCGCTTCACCGAACAGACCTATTATCAGAAAGCTGTAGAAGAATCAAGATCCAAAGAGGGCAGCAAGTACGTGTCCTTCAATGGTGGAAATTATCTATTTACTTATTCAAAGATACAGAACAACGGCAGTATGCTTTGCTCAGTCATTCCGGAGAAGATGATTGTGAAGAAGGCGAATGAAGTAAGGAAGATAACCTTGGTGGTAGTCATTCTGGCCAGCATCGTAGCAATTGCGCTCGGAACATACATAGCCAATGGTTACAGCACCTCCATTCGCAAGGTGAATAACGTACTTAATCTGACAGAGCAGGGTGATCTCACTCATTACACTTCAATTAAGAGAAAGGATGAATTCCACATCCTCGGTAAGTGTATCAATGATGTGATTGACAGCATGCAGAAGCTCATTAGGAAGATGACCGGTACCAGTGCTACAGTATCAAAGTCTGCGGCAGTTGTTTCTGAAAGTTCGGAGAACCTGGTAAATGCGACAAGAAGTATCTCGGACGCGGTCAATGATATCGAAAAGGGAGTAACCCAGCAGGCAGAGGATGCAGAGAGCTGTCTTCATCAGATGTCAGACTTGGCTGATAAGATTAATGAACTGTATTCCGGTACTCATAGCATTGAACAAATCGCAGGTAATACTAAAACAATCGTCGGTAGTGGTATGGGAATTGTGGATAATCTGAGTGCGAAAGCCAAGGATACCTCTGATGTGACCAAGACCGTCATTAGTGATATTCAGAATCTGGAGTCGGAATCTCAGGCCATTGCCGGTATCATTGAGACGATCAATGGTATAGCCGAACAGACCAATCTGCTTTCCCTGAATGCTTCCATTGAGGCAGCCAGAGCAGGAGAGTTCGGAAAGGGCTTTTCTGTAGTTGCAGCTGAGATTCGAAAGCTTGCGGATCAATCCCTCAAGGCTTCCAATGAGATAGCAAAAATCATTCAGAAGATAGAAGTACAGACCAGGAAGACGGTAAATACAGCCCAGTACGCACAGAGCATCGTCCTGTCACAGGAGGAGGCTTTGGAGAGCACAGTAAGTGTATTCAAAAATATTAACCAGCATGTTGAGGACCTGACAGATAACTTAAATCAAATTGCGTTTGGTGTGGAAGGAATCGAGCATGCGAAGGATGATACCTTAAGAGCAATCGAAAGTATATCAGCAACTGCGCAGGAGACGGCTGCAGCCACCGAGGAATTAAGTGTGACGGCCGAGAATCAGCTTGCAGAGGTGAATAGGCTGAACGCTGTAGTACAGCAGCTGAATGACGATGCCGTTAATCTGGAGGAGTCAGTTAAGGTATTCAAGATTAATTAATACTAGTGATAAAAATAGCATTTACTTACCTTCACATCAATATATATAATCAGAAAATTACGTTGCATTTATTTTGTTAATAAAAAATAAAACAAAAAGTTGTATTTTGTGCTATTTAAATACTATACAGATGGCAAAAATTCTGGCATACTTATACTATAATACCAAGGATATGAATCCAGGGGGAGTATATCTCGGTATGATGATGAAGGTATGATTACAATTAATAAGGAGGAATAGAACATGGCAGTACAGATTTTTCAACAACGCAGAGATATGATGTCGGGGGGAAGCGGCTTCTACTTTGGACCCGCAGGAACCGGAAAGACGTATGCTTTGAAACGTGAGATCGAGCATGTTTTAGAGAATACTGAAGGAACTGCATTTGTCATCAGTAAGAGCGGAGAGTTCAATGAACTAGCTGAAAAGTATGACGGAATTATTATTGATTTATCAAAGGAATCCCTTAATCCATTGGTTATATTAGATGCCTGCGAAATCAGCGAACAGGACGTAGTATTCTTAAGCAAGATTAAATTTGGTCTGGCTAAGCTGTTGATTGAAAGCAGGATACCAAAGCTGACCAACCTTCAGAAGTACCTGATTGAGCAGGTAATGCTGAAGATGTGTGTAGAATGCGGGGACTTAGACTGGACGAAATACGCACAAGCCTTCGCAGAAATGATCGAAAGCTATAAGACAAAGAAGATTGCCAAGAAATTGGATGACATTAAGGCCAGTCTGAGTAAGGTTGGAGCAGAGCTGAATCTCGGTTCGGTGAACTCGGACAACATCTTACTGAAGGATACTTTCCTTGAGGAATTGAAAGAGCTTGCAGCAGCAGTGGAAGAAGTAGGTAAATTGGCGGGCGGGAAGGAATTGATTTCAATTGGAAGTCATCGTCTGGTAATCTATGATGTTCAGAATGTAGCGAAGGAAGATGTTGATAAATATTGCTTAATGGCTATTGAAGATGTCTGGACCAGACTGAACGGAAAAGCACCGATTACAGGCGCCAGATTATTAATTGATAAAGCTGACAGTATCTTCGCAACCTATGATAAGTATCTGCTCATGATGTATAAGGTGGCTAAGGCACAGGGATTTGTTATAACCTCCGTAATCGAGGATACTATGAATTTCCTCAGCAAAAGAGGCACCTTCCGTAATGTATCCAGTTATTATGAAATATTTAAGCACAGCTCCAAGGTGATCGAAGAGCTTCGTCCTATGTACAGCTTAAGCAACGAAGAAGCGGAGTGGATCGCAAATGCTCCGAATGGACAGAAACTGGTTCTGTGCGGTGGAAACCGTTTCCTTGTAAAGGCAGTGAAATAAGTAAAGGTATTACATAATATGATCAGGGCTGTAATGATTTCATCATATCGGATGAATTCATTACAGCCCTTTTATCTGTGTTGTATTACATATCTCATGAAGCCTTTCGTGCCGGTGGCTCAAAATCTTACCGCATCAATAGCATTGAATTTCTTTAATATAGAACTCCTTACCGGATAACAGCTCAAAGCTATTACCCCCGCATTTGGGGCAGCTCCCTTTCTCCTTCAGCAGGTTGAATACCTGCTGACAGCTTTTACATAGGCCATTACCCGGAATGATTTCAATCTCCAGTCTGGAATCCTGCAGTATTGTTCCATCTACGGCAGCAGGATATAGCTTCTGCAAATATTCCGGTATCATAGATGAGAGTTCGCCGATCTGCAGAACAAGGGTATCGATCTTTTCTACTGCATTATTCCTGGCAAACTGTTCCACTTGATTGACAACCTCAATTATTACACCCAGTTCGTGCATATGGCTCGCCTCCTTGAAGAAATGCTTGGTTGAAAACCTTATCGGCCTTCTAAATGATTATTTTGCAAAGGCCTTCACAGCTTTCTTGATCGCAATCTTACCTTTGCGTTTCAGTATCTGTTTTACAACTACCGGCTTCAGATTCTCAAACGCAACACCCTCACCATCATATTTTCTGATCAGGGATATTGCATCAAAACGGCATCTTGTCGTACAGGCGCCGCAGCCAACACACAGGTATTCATTCACAACTGTGGCACCACAGCTTAAGCAGCGTTCCGTTTCCTTTCGTATCTGCTCCTCTGTAAAGGTGAGTCTGGGATCTGAGAAAGCTTCTGCAGCATTTCTTATCTGTTTATGGCTGGCATGCTGTCTTGGCTGGCGGTCATAGCTGTCCAGTGCGAGATTCCCTTTATCCAGGGAATGATATTCCCGTCTGTCTCTGCCGATGACAAGGCTTTGACCCGGCTGTACATAACGGTGGATGGAGATGGCACCCTGCTTACCGGCTGCGATTGCATCGATAGCGAAGCGGGGACCGGTATAGACATCTCCTCCGACGAAGACATCCGGTTCGGCTGTCTGGTAGGTAAGAGAGTCAGCCTTCACAGTTTTATTCGGATTAAGTTCAACCTTACTGCCTTCCAGAAGATTTCCCCATTCTATAGACTGACCGATGGATAGAAGAACTGTATCGGCTTGCACACTGATGATATCATTTTCGTCGTAGACAGGATGGAATCTACCGTCTGCATCGAATACGGAGATACATCTCTTGAATTCCACACCTATGACATGTCCGTTCTGGGTGAGTATTCTCTTGGGTCCCCAGCTGTTATTCAATTCGATTCCTTCTGATATGGCTTCTTCCACTTCCTCCTCCAGAGCGGGCATCTCTGCCTGTGTCTCCAGACAGAACATCTTTACCTGATCGGCTCCGACACGGGCAGCGCTTCGTGCAACGTCAATGGCTACATTTCCGCCTCCTATGACGATAACATTACCCTTTAAGCTGGATTCCTTACCGAGGTTTACCGCACGGATGAAATCAACACCTGTTATCACACCTTCTGCATCTTCTCCCTCAATGCCGAGCTGACGTCCTGCCTGCGCACCGATGGCAAGGTAAAAGGCCTGATAACCCTGACTTCTAAGATCCTTCAAGGTGATGTCCTTTCCTACCTCGATTCCGGTCCGGAACTTGACTCCTAATTCCTTTAATATGTCGATCTCTGCGTTTACAACCTCTTTTTCAAGTCGGAAGGAGGGGATACCTAAGGTAAGCATTCCACCTAATGCTTGTTCCTTCTCGAAGACAGTCACTTCATAGCCGTCAATCGAGAGGAAATACGCACAGGAGAGTCCGGCTGGACCTGCACCGATGACAGCGATCTTTTTCCCATAATCATGGCGTTTTTTCGGCAGAAAGCGGTGCTCCTGATTCAGATCCTGTTCTGCTATGAACTTTTTGATTTCATCAATGGCGATCGGCTCGTCGATGTCACCTCTGGTACAAGCCGATTCGCATTTTCTGGGACAGATTCTTCCGCATACTGCAGGGAAAGGATTCTCATGCTTAATCAGCTCCAGGGCTTCTGTATATCTTCCCTGGGAGGCCAGTTTTATGTAGCCCTGAATAGCGATATGTGCAGGACATTCGGTCTTGCAGGGACTGGTTCCGGTTTCAGTAACATCCTGACGATTCGTACGGTACTCCGGGTTCCATTTCTCCGGACCCCATTCCGTATCTCGAGGAGTCTCTATCTTCTTTTTAGGAAGAGGTGTAACGGTGCAAAGCTTCTGACCGAGCTGTAACGCATTCACAGGGCAGGTCTCCACGCATTCACCGCAGGCAACACATTTGTCCTTATCGACTTTTGATACATAATTTGAGCGCACCATATCCACATTCTTGAACATGGAGGCGGTTCGAAGAGACAGGCAGGAGCAGCCGCAGCAGTTACAGATCGCATGAGTCTTTCCTGATCCATCGAGGTTCGGAATCTGATGCATCAATCCATTTTCTTCTGCTCTCTTAATGATTTCGAAGGCTTCCTCACGCGTGATTTGGCGTCCTCTGCCGGTACGGATATAATACTCGGCGGCATGCCCCATCTGAATACACATATCCTCCTTTAAATGTCCGCAACCTTCTCCCATTTCCTCTCTTGCAGTACGACAGGAACAGTCGGATACGGTAAAGATATCATTTTCATTTAGATATCTGGAAACCTCTTCATAGGTGGCACGTCTTGTCTCGCCATCAATCGCCTGTTCAATAGGAATTACACGCATGAGACCGACACCGACAGGAAAAGCACCGGTTGTTTTGGGCCCACGGACTCTTCCATAAGCTTCGAAGGCACGTGCAATCTGCGGATATTTTGCTACATTTTCTTTGTTATTCACCATCATTTCCATGATGCCCGGTACCCAGGTGTCATACCAATAGGTATCAACACCGTCTATCTTATTCACGAAGCACACTCCTGCCATAGCGAGCTCCCACAGGTATTTCTCGGTCTCTGCCTCGGACTTACCGCATAGAGGAGCAAGCTCTGCTGGGGTATAATGCTTTCTGATCTCCATATGAAGCGCAACCTCGGCCATTCCGTCGGTGATGACCGGCTCCAGGATCAGGTATTCGGGATCTGTTATTTTGATCTCATTCTTGGAACCAAGCTTTTTCCTGCTGATATGGTTCGCAAGCTCTAATGCTTTCTGGTTTACAGCCATAGTAATCCTCCAATATTGTTAATAATATCCAGCTGCTTTTAAAAAGCTGGACCTTTTGTCCCTTTCAATTTTAAACATCTATTCGGTCTTCCACAGCATTACCTCTTGTCTCAACCAGTCTGCAAAGTCCTGTACACCTTCACCGGTCTTAGCGCAGATGGTTATGATCTTGATATTGGGATTGAGCTGTTTAGCACGCTCTTTGCATAACTCCAGATTAAAATCGAAATAAGGAAGCACATCAATCTTATTAATTAACAACACATCTGAAATGGAAAACATCAGGGGATATTTCAAGGGTTTATCATCTCCCTCAGGTATGCTTAGAATCATGGCATTCCTGACGGAACCGGTATCGAATTCTGCGGGACATACAAGGTTGCCGACATTCTCCAGGATGGCTAAATCAAGTCCTTTATAACCAAGTCCCTCCAACCCCTGTTTTGTCATGTCTGCATCCAAGTGGCACATACCGCCTGTATGAAGCTGAATTACACTCACTCCGGTCTCGGATATGGTTCGGGCATCAACATCAGAGTCGATATCTGCTTCCATGATTCCGATCTTTAAGTCAGCCTTCAGCAGATCAATGGTCCTTTTTAACGTAGTGGTCTTTCCGGCACCGGGGGAGGACATCAGATTCAACAGAAAGGTCTGTTCCTTCTTCAATTCCTTCCTGAGTTCGTCAGCCTGCCGGTTATTGTCATCAAATACATTTTGCTTAATCTCAAGAACCCTAAAAGTATTCATTTGCTCATCCTTTCTCAAGAAATCATACGGGTTAAGTTATTTATGTGGATAAAAGCTGAACTATTCAGCAAGAGCCTTGATTTCCTGATACGATTTTATGTCCGTATATAACTCCTGTGTATAAGGGTTTCTCTTTGTCTTTCCTACTTTATATAGCATATAGACAGCTACAGCAATATTTGCAACCAGAGCAGCACAGCTCCAGAAGAAAAGTGCTCCCTTGTTATAGGTTGAGGCTACTGCAAAGGCGCCAAGGTCTATAAAGGAAGGGAATGTCTGTGCAAACATACACCACAGGGCGAGCGTCTGGGCACGATGCTGGAGCCAGGCCCCCTTACCGAGAGTGAAAGCACATACAGTCGGTGCAAGAAGCAAAGCAAAACCGCAATACCAGGAATGTCCGGGAAGACAATTATAGGTATAAGCGAAGTTCCACAAATCGTATGCGATAATCCAGAACCAAAGCATATCAGGCCATAACATATCCTTGCTGCCATCCTTCTTAGTGACCTTGCGTACGCAGATGCCGAACCATCCGGTTATAGTGATGATATTTATGAGACCTGCTGCTGCATTCATAAAATTCCAGGGACCACCGAGTACATACATAGCTTCATCTGCCAATATACCGCCCTGAGAATATTTGATGCCGACCTCGATATCTCTGGCTACTGCTTCAAGAATATTCACAGCCAGAATAAGCGGAGGGAAGCACAGGGCAATCTTATTAGCGGACAGATGCCAGCTCTTGCCTGTCTTCTTATTAGTTCCGTGAACATGCCTGATGCACCAGAAACCAATACAGCCGGCGGTGGAAGAGTAAACCTTGGCGAGATGAAACCAATCTGTGTATGTAGTATCTCTCAGCACTGTGAACCAGAGTATGGATAAAACAGTCGGTAGTACAATAAAACAGATAAATCCAATCGTGATAAATCTCCTAGATAATTCATTTGCGATAAACAGTATTGCAAAAACCATAATCCAGACCAGCCAGACACTCAGTGCATTCGCTCCGGCTTCGTAATTGAATGTAAACATGATAAACATCCTTTCCCCTTTTGGAATAATCGAGTGCTTTACTGATAATATAACAGGTTCACGTAACTCTCACTGGTCAGACCAGAAGATAGAGTCACGTGCGTTTATCAAAATGCATACTCTGATTACTATTATCGGCTTAATATGGTAAAAGTCAATAATACTGGGTATTATTCAGCGTTTTTAATAGGATATATTACTTGAAATTCAGCAGATAATACAATATAATAAGGTTGTGGTATCTGGTTGTACCAGTGACAGAAGGGAGGACTTTTATGGAGTTCAATAAACTGATGGCACCATCACTGAAGGAATTATTCATTAAGGAACTGGAAGGTATGATTCTCTCGGGAAAGTTGGCTGTAGGAGAGAAATTGCCGCCGGAGCGTGAGATTGCTAAGACCATGCAGGTTAGCAGAGGAGTGGTGAATAGCGGAATTCTGGAGCTGGCCAGAAAGGGCTTCTTAACAATTAGACCACGTGTCGGAACCTTTATCTCTGATTATCGCAGGACAGGAACCTTAGAGACTTTAATATCGATTCTTCATTATAATGGAGGGATGCTGAGAGCAAGTGAGATACGCTCCATATTAGAGATTAGGAAGGCACTCAACACACTGGCATTGCAATTGGCCATTCCACAATTAACAGATAAAGATTTGGAGACATTAAGAAAATATGCAGATGGTATTGCGAAGGCATCCAGTCATAAGGAAGCAAGTGAAAAGGCTTTTGAATTCCATCATGAACTGGCGGTATTATCCGGCAATATGCTGATGCCGTTAATATACTATTCCTTTAAGGATGCGGTTCTGATGCTATGGGAGAGATTCTGCGCTCTTCATGGTGTCGAGAAACTTTACACGAACACAGACGTCTTATGCAGATTTATAGAACAGAGAGATATTGAGGGAGCGATCAACTGGTCAGAGAAGACACTAAAGGATGCAATCGTTGGTAAGGATCAGATTTATTACTAAAATAATGCACGAAGAATAAAGAAGATGATCAATGCCCATAAGAAAAGAATAGGGGCAGCATAGTACCACTTTTTTGGTTTTCCATCTTTCCAGAGGGTTTCAGCTTCTGATCGGCATTCTTGAAGGATTTGCGCAGGAATGAATTTCAAAGTTAACATAACCATCGCGGGTAGTAGTATAACATCATCGAGATATCCGAGAACAGGTATGAAATCAGGAATTAGATCAATAGGTGACAGTGCATAAATAATAGTTAAGCCTGCAAAGATTTTTGCAGGCAAAGGAGTTTGCTTCTTTCGCAGGGCAATAAAAATAGCAGGAATATCTGTTATTAGCTTCCGGGATCGGTCCTTGAGGTTCATGAGCTTCTCCTTTGGGGATATTTTGCTAGGATATCAATTCTTCCAGATCCTCTTCCTCAAGCTCTGTCTCACTTTCATTCAAGTTTTGAATATCATTGAGCTTATGGCTGATCCTGTTATAGATAAGGTCACAGAGTTCTTTTGTCTTCATATTACTATATTCTTCATAATATATAGGTTCGAGGTAATGTACCTGTGTCTTAACGCGACGCAGTGAATTTATTGAAAATGCACGATAAGAATCAAAGATAACTACAGGTATAATAGGACACTTTGTCATCAGAGGGATTTTAAAGGAACCGTTATGAAAAGTCTGCAAATTATTCTGATTATCTGTATATCCACCTTCCGGAAATAAGAGATATTTCCTTCCCTGATTGATCTCCTCTGATATCTCCTGGATAATTCTGACCTGCTGTCTGGGATCCTTTTTATCAAGGCGTTTACCTTTGATCAGGTTGATGAAAAGATTATTGATCAGACTTTCTGAAGTCTCCTTATCCATGACGATGGTACAAGGCTCAGCATGAGAGGACAGAATACCCAGGGCATCATATTTACCCTGATGATTGGCATACATAATATAACCGCCCTGATCCGGAAGATGCTCCTGTCCGGTAACATGAGTGGAAATACGGCCTCGTCTTTTTATCATATTGACCAGCTTTAGGCCCGCTTTATAGCAGTCCTTTTCCGAATACTTTTCGGGATGGTTGGCCATGTAATACATTTGTGGTATAAAATATAGATTAAATATAACTGCCGTTATAATTACATAGTAAAATCTGAGCATAACAATTACCTTCTTTAATGTATTTCTTCGATGTTGATATGCTTAATTGTAACACAACCCTGTGTTTTATGCTACCCTATATTGGTCGTATTTTGCTGCAGCGAGGCCTGAAATCAACATAATATGTTGGTAATTCCAAAGTTTATGCTTTGACATAAGTTACATAAATCGGGATATTATTCTAGATTTGTGTATTTTTATACGAATTATAATTGAACAAAGAATAGCTATGTGATAAGCTATTAGTAAAATTACTTAGATTTGGTAAAATATTTAGATAATTTAATATTATATACGTAGGCGGGATAACAAATGGCGAATGAGCTTGAGATGGAGAACAATAAGATTGGATCCGCGATTCAATATTTCCGTGAGTCGTATCAGATATCACAAGGGAAATTATGCATGGGCTTATGCTCAGTAGCAACTTTATCAAGAATAGAAGCGGGAGAGAGAGATGTCGATTCCTTGCTGCTGGAAACTCTCTTGGAGCGTCTGGGAAGAATGCCGAATCAGTTCGAGTTGATTTTGACCGAATCGGATTACGATTTATATCAGAAGCGGGAAGAAATCAAGAAACAAGTAGCGGCTAAGGAATATACGTCAGCATCTGCTTTGCTGCAGGAGTATGAGCAGATAGCGACTACCAAGGGAAATGTACATGTACAGTTTGTAAAAGCATATAAGGCATTACTGAATGAATTGGACGGGGGTACGATTGAAACTACCATAGATCTGCTGATGCAGGCGATTACCTGTACCGTACCTGACTTTAAGACTAATGAAATAAAAGATTATTATCTGAGTAACATCGAACTGAATATCATAGTAGACATCCTTCAACGGATGGCTGCTGCTGGCATGAATGTAAATGCTAAGCAGATATTGAAGCAGGTAATGGATTATCTGGAGTTACATACCTCAGTAGAAGAGAATAATAACCTGTATTCCAGGGTTGCTATTATTGCCAGCCGGCTCTACATAAAGGAGAATAATCTAAAGAAGGCACTTGAGATATGCAATAAGGGCTACGAAAAAAGTAAAGGCAACCGGAAAATGGACTTTCTTGGTGAATTAACTTTTCTCAAAGCTCGGGCAACGGAGGGCTTATTAAAGTTAGAAATCGATTGGCAAGAGAAGAAAAAGAATTGCCTTAAACTGTATCTGCAAGCTTATTATGTATTGAGCTTTTGTGAAGAAAGTGATAAGGCAAAAGAAATTCGGGAGCATCTGAAGGAGGAGTATCAATGGGAAGATATCGATTAGGCGATATTGTCAGAATGACAAGAAAGTCTTTGTCTATCACGCAGGAACAATTGAGTGAATCGATTTGCTCGGTTGAGACTTTATCCAGAATTGAGAATGGCAGTCAGAATCCGACCAGGGACACCTATGAACTGCTCATGGTGCGTATGGGACGCATCCGATCAAGGGCTTATTCCATGCTGTCAGTTTCGGATTTTCAAATTCTTGAAAAAATGAAGCAAATTGAAGACTATATTAAACTCTATGACTTTATTAAGGCAGAGACAATGTTGAATGAAATAGAAGAGAAAATTGGGGAATCTATTTTGGATCAACAGTTCAAGATAAGAGTAAAAAGTTCGGTTGATTATAATCTCAAGAGGATTAGCTTAGATGATTACCTGAAAGAGTCGCTAAAAGCAATAAAATTGACTATACCTAAATATGGAGAGATTTCGTTATCTAATTGGCCGTTAAGTTCAAGTGAAGCTATTTTATTAACTAATATTGCTATAGCCTATGCAGAGAAAGAAGATTTTCAAAACTCCATTTCCCTAATGGAAGAGGCACATAGTGCGCTTAAGCAAAGCTATATGGAAGAACAACAGAGAGCTATTTTGCAGGTGATAGTTACCTTTAATTTATCAAAGGTGTATGGAATAACTCACAATCATGAAAAAGCAATCGAAATAGCAGATGAAGGAATTGAAATTTGTAGAAAATTCAAATTAGGTAATGCGCTCCCATATCTAATCTATAATATTGCGTGGAATAAGGAAAAGCAGATCGAAATGGGAGTTTTATCACCTAATAATAAAAGTGAAGCTATTTTATATTTAAAGCGAGCTTATTACATAGCCTCAGCTATGCAAATGACTCATATGGTCCATTTTATCAGAGAACATATTATGGAAAACTTCGGAATGATTGATGCATCTTTTATTGATTAAGCGGTGAAGATCCAAGGAGCATCACTGGCAACCTCTAAACCATCTTCAGCAGAAGCGGTGAAGATCCAAGGAGCATCACTGGCAACCTCTAAACCATCTACAGCAGAAGCGGACCAAACCCAAGGAACATCACAAGAAACTTCTAGATCATCTTCAGCAGATGCGGTAAAAATCCAGGGAGCATCACTGGCATAAGCTTGTCCATCACCAATTACCTGTAACTTAACTAATACAAGTGTTAATACCATAACCATAACAAGAGCAGCTGCTACAAAAATACTTTTTTTAGTTTTCATTTTCTTACCTCCTGAATTTTTTTGGCGTTTGGAAAAATTTTCTTTTTATTGTTTTTTGAATTAAAAACACGTTGAAACGTGTTTTTAATTTTTGTATATGCAAATTATATGGCTGAAATTGTAAGAAAACCATGTCGTCTTTGGAAAATTTATAAGTTTTCCAAAGACGACATGGTTTTAACTTTTTGAATCAGTTAAGATAAGCTTGGTCAATTACTAATGTATAAATTATAACAAGAGAGAATTGATATGGGAAAAATGAATATGAGGACTACATTTTTTGATGAGCTTACTGGTTTACCTCATTTGAATTTACTGCAAGGTATTTTAGCGGAATATATCCTGAACAATTCCTGCGGCAAGTTGGCAGGAGAGGAGAAGTTTGCGCTTGCATATCTGGACATTAATCAATTTTCATACATGAATGAGACCTATGGTTACAAAATATGTGACGAGGTAATAAAATGTGTTTCTGATTATCTGAAAAGTAAGATTCTAAAACCGAATTTTGTATCCAGAATTAATAGTGATAAGTTTGTTATTTTATTTACAGCCATAACTTCGGAGGATGCATTGTATGATATCATCAGTGATATCATTAGTGACGGCTGTAATGTCAATATTTACGAGCACATGTTTTATATCACAATGAGTGTGGGGGTTGCTTTTTATCCTGAGCATGGCATGGATATCGCCACACTGATTAAGAAGGCCGAGGTAGCTAACTACTTTGCTAAGAAGACGGAAAGAGATATTAATATATATAATGATGAACTCCAGAAGAATATTGTGGAACAGATTCAGATGATCAACAGGCTCCAAAAAGGGATTGAGAAGGAAGAATTTATACTGTTCTATCAACCGGAGTATAATCTGAAGACCAATGAAATCATAGGTGTTGAGGCACTGGTTAGATGGCCTCAGCCGATGAGTGGTTTTATATCTCCTGATATCTTCATTCCGATTGCCGAACAGTCTAAACAGATCTACCTGCTGGAAAGATGGATTGTCAATAAAGCTCTGCAACAGAAGGAACAGTGGGAGAGAGAGGGATTTGGGCATATAGAGCTATCGATTAATCTTTCGAGCAAGACATTGGAAAGTGAAAGCAATTTTCAGAAAATCGAAGAAATCATAGCCTCCTACAATGTTAATTATTCGCAGGTTGTTTTTGAAATAACGGAAACAGTGATATTATCTCAGGTGAATATGGCGATAGAGAGATTGAACCGTCTAAGAAGCTATGGCATAAGGATTGCCCTTGACGATTTCGGTACAGGTTATTCATCGCTGACACATATCATGAAATTACCGATAGATATCATAAAAATAGATAAGAGCTTCATTAAATCAATACCACATGGAAATGAAGAGACAGCAATAACTCAGAATTTGATTTCCCTGGCTCACGATCTGAATTATCGAGTCGTAGCGGAAGGGATAGAGACACAGGAACAGCTGGATTTCTTGAAAAAGATATCCTGCGAGCGCGGACAGGGCTTTTTACTATGCAAGCCTATCAATTCAGAACAGCTTGGAAAGCTTTTGATTTAGTAGCTGTAAACAGTCCGCATCATTCATATGTAATTTACTATAGCATTTGCTGTACTT
Source organism: Bacillota bacterium (assembly GCA_023436065.1). GTDB lineage: Bacteria > Bacillota > Clostridia > Lachnospirales > Lachnospiraceae > Mobilitalea. The sequence continues at coordinate 22,011 of JAEZKU010000017.1, read as the reverse complement.
CAGCAACAGGCGTTTGGGGAATAAAAAGGGTGACAATTCTGTTGTCACTCTTTTTTTGGTCCTAATTAAGTAGTTAATTTGCATCCTCCTCATAAGGAAAGTAATGCGGAAGCTTTGATTGAAACTCCTTTAGACTGGTGATACGATCTTCGGCATCGAATTCGATCAGGGTCATTCCGTCAAATTCGCTGACCTCTCCATCATACTTACATTGAAAATACCATTCCACAGCAATTCTTCTATCCTGGTGGATATACTGCTTAATGTCCCAGGCAAGTACAGTACCGTGCTTCTGCCAGTCGATAAACCATTTCTCTATTGTATCGACCCCGTGATACTCAGGTCCATAGCATTCACTATATATGGCATCCATAGCAAAGATTTTTCTCAGAAGAGTATGATCTCCTTTTACCCAGGACTGAAAATAACTTGATATGATATGTTCATACTTATTCATAAGTATACTTTCCTTTCTTTTTTAATGTTGCTTTAGTAATGTATATATTGTCTGAACATAACTGTACCGGTCTGGCTGCTGTTCAGACTTTTACTTCGTTTAAGATATAGTTATATGTTTGTAAATATTATAACATATTTTGTAAAGATTTCGTTGAATTTTATCATTATGGTGATATAATAAATTTTTATTTAATTTGAATGGAGGGTAAGTTATGTGTTTAGCGATTAAGCTTGGTATCATAGGAGATTATGATGGAAGACCATCCCACCTAGCTACAGAAGAAGCGGTGAAGCATTGTGCTGCAAGATTAGATTTGGTTGCAGAATGGGACTGGATTCCGACAGACAGCCTTGAAAATGGAGCGGATGATAAGCTAACTCGTTATGACGGTCTATGGTGTGCTCCCGGTAGTCCTTATAGAAGTATGAATGGTGCTATAAATGCAATTCAATTTGCCAGAGAGCATAATTATCCCTTTATTGGTACCTGCGGTGGCTTTCAGCATGCGGTAATCGAGTACGGGAGAAATGTATTACTTATCGAAAAATTACAGGATTTAAGCTTTGATCTCTATCAACCAAATGATTATATTACAGCACTATCCTGTTCCTTAATCGGACAGACAAGGCAGATTACACTTGACCGGACTTCTTATCTTTATGATATTTATGGAGAGGAAGTAATCATTGAGAAATATAACTGTAGTTTCGGACTAAATCAAAGTTTTCAGGTCTTACTAAACAGTAATGGATTTAGAGTCGTGGGGACTGATGAAGAGAATGAAGCGCGTATCATGGTTATCGAGAACAATGACTTCTTTGTCGCAACATTATTTCAACCGCAATTAAGTTCAACATATGAAAAGCCCCATCCGTTAATTATAGATTATTTAGGAAGGGTAAAGCTTTTCAACAGTATAAGATAAATAGAGTAAGGGGTGTGCAACTTCTGATAAAGTGGCACACCCCTTACTCTATTTTATCTCGATCACAGTCAAAGGAACCATCTTCTCATCTATGGTAAATACTATCTGATCTTGATCCGTGTATAATGCTCTCGCTCGTCGGAGTGATGGATGTATGCGCCATTTTTCTCCTGCACTCTGAGGGAGGCAATATTATTAATGTTTACTGACATATAGATTTCATCCTCGGGTATGATCTTTTTGGCCTCTTCAATAGCCAGTGCCAATCCCTTTGTCGCATAGCCTCTTCCTCTGTAGTCTTTATGTATTCCATAACCGATATGTCCGGCACCGTTTTTGAGAAAATCATTCAGAAAGTGTCTGATGCGAAATAAACCAACAATACAGTCATCATCCCACAAGAAAAAATAGGTTTCCGGGACATAGCCTGCTGGCAAATCCTTTCCTTCTGAATAATTTATGATCTGATAGATTGTCTTTGTACAGAATTCCTCCTTGGAGATACCATAATAGCTGTTGGTGAAGCCATTTTCATTTACGGGTAAATCAGTTATGAAAAGGTATTCCTTAACAACGTCATCAAGATTTACTTTATTTATAAAAATCATTGCCCAACTCCTTTCTAGATATCGTTTGTATGTCTGTTTATTGATTTTTCTGTATCAAAGCCGTCAGGATAACGTTTCTTCAGCTTATCAATATTCATTTGTAGGATTTCCTCCAGTGTATAACCCAGAACAGTTGCTGTTTCCGCGAGGTACCAGGCGATATCCCCTAATTCTTTCGCCAGATGTTCTTTATCCAGTTCATGTCCTTGAGCTAAATGTCTCTTCACAATATCGATCGCCTCACCAGCTTCACCGCAGATCCCCATGACACCGTTAATCAGCACATCCTTTTCGGATAAATCAGGGTTTAAAGAAGACATGGCCAGTTTTTGATATTCATTGATCGTCATGAGGTCCCTCCTGTGTTCTATTCATTTTATCTTGTTTGATTTATTATAGTTTTATCATTTTTGGATGTCAATACAGGAACAAAGGTCTGACCGTTATTAACTAAAAAATCGCAAATCCCACTATGATGTGAGACCTGCGATTTTTTAGTTCTTATTCATCAGCACGATTGGATGGAGAGTTGTATTCAATGTGAAGCTTATCATCAATTAATTTTTCTCTATCTGAACGAGGTGCACTAAAGTCGATACCTGCCTTGCTTAGATGTTCCTTTTCCTTCTCTTTTCTGTACTTTTGATTAGCCTGTTTACTCATGATTTCACTCCCTCTGCATTGTCATAAATTTAGTGTACCTAAATTCACAGTATATATACATAATCTCCATCTCGTTTTCCTTAGTGATACTTTGAATCAAAGACCTGACAATACCTTCCTATATGCCTTCTCTTCAATTTGTGCCACAGTTTCAATCATTTTTGGCAAATCATTAAGATCAGTTACTGCCTTTAAAAGATATCCTGTCATTTGATCAATCATGCGCTCCAAGATAGTACCGCTTTCGAGGAAAAGCACTGCGGCCTCGCGCCAGGCATCAATCTGATAATCCTGTCCCAGTTCAGCTAACACAGCCGAAATCTGTTCTCTTCCACACATATATCGAATGTCTTCGGGTTCCTTTATACCCAGAAGACGATTGGGCATCTTCGGAACGGTTCCCGAATACTCGATGATATTCTGTAGGACTGCCATATAGTCTTCCTTCGTCAGTTCCTCCTGCCAACGGGGAAATTCCTTGGCAAACTTGTACATCCCTCTGATTCCTGCAAAACCTACAGGGGATTCCAGCATCTTTATTACCTTCCGATGAAATCCTTCCTTGGCTATGTCTATTGTGCTTTTTAGCTCTTGTTGAAATGCGATGGTACAGATGGTATTCCTATGAGACAGCCCCTTTATCTCCACGTTCATGGCCTCTGCCAGTGCATCGAAGGGGATACTCTGAACGTCTTCCATCCCGCAATCCAGCACGTAGGCGAGCTGTTTGTCATCATCATATCCAATCATCATGATATAATGAATCGGTATATGCATCTTATGATAGAATTTCGGATAATAGTGCAGGTAATACATATCCAGGCAGCCAAGTATCACCGGGCAGCCCATATCAATCTGTTTTCTTGCTGCCTGTAAGGCGGATTCAAAGCTTTTGCCTTCGATATGTCTGTATTGAAAGCCGACAATATCGGAGATCTCCTTATAAATCTGTTTGACTCTGCCGTCACCCCACGCTACACGTCTCTTAACAGCATCCGTATTTGACTTTAAGTATGTGAAATTACCTTTTCCGCTTAAGGTGAAGAAGAACTGCTTAGGTATCCATTCACCACTCTTTTGCACATATAAGTCCTCGATGCCATTCCACATACACTCATAATCATCCACATGATGCCCTATTGATAAAAGTTTACTTCCCATTCATCGTTCACTCCTTTATTTAGAATAAAGTAAGCATAAACCCTCGCATTATGCGAGGGTCAATAGGGTTTTACACTTTTTTTATCGGGAAGCATATCTCGGTAATGAATTTTTCAGGATTTGTCTCATTATCCGGCGAAATATAATAAGTGGAGAAAGGCTTATCCGTACATATGTAATGGTTCTCTCTCAGCCAATCCTTCATATATTGCATCACGTCACCAATCTGATTATATACTCCTTCAAATGCTACGGTTGCAGCAATACATTCATCTACCTTGAAAAATCGTACTTGGTCCGTATCGGGATACAGTTTTTCGACCACACGCTGCACTTCCGTATCAATCCTTGTTTTTTCGGAATCATATCCATGAGTTATTGCAAATGCATAATCTGTATCAGCAAAACGGACACCCATGAGCCTGCAGACGTTCGTTAATTCTTCCCAAAGTAAGCCTTCGTCGGAAAATTTCTGTAGAAAACCTCTGCGGCTTGCTACCTTTCTGGAGGGTATTTTCTTGATTACAACAGATAGGGCATAGGCATCCTGCTTTTTCAGATCACGTATTGCCTGATCCATACGGGTAATCTGTTCCTTAATCGTACTTAACTCTTCAAGCTTCTCGTCCCTCTTCCTCTGTACAAATTCAATAATATCAGCATTCGATTCATGCAGGATATGAAGTGCTGCAATTTCCTTTAATCCAAATCCCAGTCCTTTTAAGACCTGTAGCTGGTTGGCAAATACAATCTGACGCTCGCTATAATAGCGATAACCATTAGTCTTATCTGTCAGCTCCGGTTTTAACAGTCCAATCTTATCATAATTACGGAGCATATGAATACTGATTCCGGTCAGAGCTCCGAATTCCCCTATTCTTAACATACAATCCCCATTCTTTCGTACACCTGTAAATCCGGGTGTAAGTACTGATTTATTGTCTGAAAATCTTCACACTAAAATCCTGATCAAAATAGTGCCCACTTTTCCTGTTCGATTTAACTTTATTATAACGAATTGACCCTGAATAACAAGAAGTAATTCTCAGCTCAAGAAGGTAACTTATCATTAACTGAAATTAGGCAATTAATCGGATCACGAATTCGTCTGAATTAATCTGATAACCAGGTAATCTGATAACATTAATTATTTATTTTACCAATTACCTGATAAAACTATTGACTATGACCTTAGGTCATAGTGTACTCTAAAGAGGAAGGAGGAAAATCAGATGACTATTCATGAATTGGCCAAATTCACAGGTAGCAGTATCAGAACCCTACATTATTATGATAAGATTGGGTTGTTAAAACCAAGCGGTAAAGAAGCAAACGGATATCGGAAGTACAACGAGGATTCGCTTTTGCGTATGCAACAGATTATGTTTTATAAAGAGATGGATTTGCCTCTGAAAGCAATAAAAAATATATTGGATCAGCCGGATTTTGATCATAAGGAGGTAATCAAGGAACAGAAGGAAATGCTTCTGGCCAAGAGAAACCGCCTGACCAGGCTGATTGAACAGATGGATCAAATCCTGGAAGGAGAGAATACCTTGGATTTCAGCGTATTTGAACATAATGAATTGGAAGAAGTGTTCAGAAACAGACTGATGCAGTTAGACGAAGATTACCAGCAGGCATTAATCAATCAATACGGAAGCCTTGAAGAGTATATTAGGATGACTATGGAGCATGAGGATAGGATTAAGGAATCTGCTGTAAAGTATTACGGGAGCATCAGGAAGTATATCGAAGAGCTTAAGAAGACACCGCCTCACACGAGTGAGGGTATGGGAAAACTACAGTTAAAATTGGATGACCTCTTTCGAAGGATTGCCTCCTATAAAGAGTCGAACGATGTGAGTCTACCGGAGTTACATGGACTGATCACAGAATGGAAGTGTGTCTTTTCAAAAATATGTCAGATGGAGGATATCTCGGAACTGTTTCGTAATATCTATCATGGCTACGCCAAGTCTGAAGAGATAATCAAAGCGATGGATCAAATCTATGGCGAGGGTTCATCGGTGTTTGTCGGTAAGGCGATGGAGTATTATGATAAGCTCATAAATTGAGTATATTTATAATAATTAATAGTAAAAAGGTATCGCGATCCTTGATGAAGGATCGCGATACTATAAATGTAGGTTGGCTCAATTAGCCTCAATACTTTCTCCACACATAATATCAAAGGGCATGATGAGCAGCTTGCTCAGGCGTTTCTCAAATTGACTAAAAAACCAGGCAGTCGCATCGGAATAACGTTCAACGGTATCAAACTGCCAATAGGAGTAATACTTCACACACTTAACTATTTTCGTTAGTGGTCTTGGCATTTCGCCGATTTTATCAAAGATATAGAATCTTTTCATATACTTGATATCCATATTCCCGGCAAGTTCCTTTTGTAACGGTAACATTTCTTTTACAAGGATTTCGAATTCAGCGAGCTTATCGGGCTTTACCTGAAATAATTTAACCTCTGAAAATGACATTTTATTCTTTCTCCCACAAATATAATAATTTACGCTACATATAAATTATACCATGTATATGGAATAATCAAACATAATTTAGATAGGGTGGATTCACTGGTCTGCACTAATTCCGTGTGTTTGAAGGTAAGTCAACGTCTGATTACACCATTCCAATTCCGACTTGCGTAGCAGCTTCCCCTTGTTCACAGTCATCATGCGATAATGCCAAAAAGCATCCTTCTCCGGTTCACCTTCCAGGCAATCACTGATTTGCTCAAACTTTTGAATAGCAGCAATAGTGGAAGATCGAAACCTTTCAAGATGTTCGATGTTCGTCTCAATCGGTATAAGATGGCCAAAGAATAGCTTTAACGTAAGCTCGAAGGTACTCTGTTTTCCTTCCTGGACCGGTTTGGCCAGCCAGTCTTTTAATTCCTTCATTCCCTGATCAGTAAGCCCGTATACCTTACTTTCCGGCCTACCCCCTGACTTTGTTATCTCGAAAGTAGCAAGGTTGGAAGCGACCAGTTTCGTCAATGTTGGATAGATTTGTTTATAATCAAGATCACAAAAGTAACCGACACCTTCATCCACCCAGGACTTCATTTGATAACCTGACATGGGACCAGTGCTTAGAATACCAAGGATCGCATAATAGCTGTTATTTACTCTGGACATAAGGTACTCCTTTTTCAGATGAATATTGGAACTATCCTCGAGAAATATGTATGAAATTCATATAAGATATTGACAGTTTCTTCCTTGTTGTGATAGGATATCTAAGGCTGTATATGAAATTCATACATCATGTATGTAAATTATAATTCATTCTGTTTCATTGGTCAAGGAATAGTTGGGAATGGGATGAATGTTGAGGGGAGATAATATGAAAAAAGTGGAAAGTGTTATAACATTACTATTAATTTTCGTAATTATTTTATTATTTGGTGTCATATGGAGTAAAAATCAGCGGGGCGGTCCTGCCCAGGGTAATGCAGAAGGTCAAGAGGGTAGTAAAGCAGTATCGTCTGAATTATCACAAGTAGCAGCAGTGGATGGAAGTATAAAGGCAGATAAGATCTTGATCGTATACTTTTCTTTAACCGGAAATACGCATGAGGTAACCAATATCATGAAGGATCTTACGAATGGGGAAGTATTTGAGATAAAGCCGGACTTTGATTATTTTAAGGTTCAAAGCAGAAAAGAAATGGAGGATCTTACCTTGAAACAGGTCGAGGAAGGCTTTAAGCCCGGGTTAAAGAACTCAGTAGTCGATATTGATTCCTATGATCTAATTATCATTGGGTCTCCGGTATGGTGGTATTCGGTAACTCCACCGGTCATGTCTTTTCTTACTCAATATGATCTTGCAGGGAAAAAGGTTGCCCCGTTTTGTACCTGTGGGAGTGTTGCGGGTGATTTTTTCACTCAGTTCGAAGCTACCATCCCTGACGCCGAGGTACAAAAAGGGCTTACGCTAACAGAAGGTGAGTTAACAGATGAAGAAGGAGTAAAGGAGAAGATAAGGATATGGCTGGAGGATTTGGGGGTTGAGTTATCCCTGTAGTAATAAATATGCCGGGACAGAATTAAAGCGAGTACGACCCATAAGGTTTACTCGCTTTTATATGTGAACCGTTAAAGAGCAATCCTAAATATTTTCCCTTTTCTATGAAATAAATTGTTATCACTACTGCTTGAATATTCTCCGATTTCTGTACCCAGACGGTTATACAAGGAAAATACCTTCGGATGACTTGATTTTAGATAAATTGCATTATAATGCTTAGATTTATAGTATTGGATAATGCTCTTAAACCACGTTTCTCCATTTCCTCGTCCTTCTTGCGCGATATGAAAATAGTTGAATATCAAAACGTCCTTATCCTCTTCAGCTATCTGTATCGGTTCATGAAAGAACAAGCTATAGTCAAGAATTCCACTACTAACAAGAGCAATGCCAATACACTTATCGTCTTTTTTCATGATATGAAAGTCCATATTCATATTTTCATTGTTTTTAACATTTTCAATCAATTTACAACAATGATATACTTCATTATAGTCATCCCAATCATTTTCCGCTTTAAACAGCATATTTTTTATGATTGGTGCAAGATACTCGCTCTTAAATTCGTTCGAAATCTCGAAATTAATCCCATTTGTTTGATAAATAATCATGCTATAAGTTTCCCCTATTATCCCTGTCAACAATTCTTACATCACAATTGTGTCTTATATAATGCACCCTTCACTGGTCTCTATTTTATTTACAAAGTCCATATGGTAACGTACAGCACCATGGTCTTTTAATACCGTGCATCTTGTGAAGCGGATAGCCATAAGACAGCAGTTCTCATCGTTTTCATTATTCGCAAAGTCGTACCAATTAGCAAAAGCCGCACGGAGCTTCGTTCTAATTTCGGCGTTTTTCGGGTCTAAAACCCAACCAAGATTTTCTCCAATTCCATTACCGGAAACCCACTCGGAGCAAACTGTAAACGCAACCTCCGGGTTTAGCTCTATTTGCCGCATTTTAGCTGATTTTCCCCATGTAATAATATAAAATGCTCCGTCTTCATAAAAAGCGTCCACATCACGGACATAAGGTCTGGGTTTTCCATCAGCATTCGGTTCCATTGCAATGGTTGCGAGGGAGATCAGATTGTCTTTTCCATTGCCACACCTTTCTTCAATTATTTGTAATCCTTCTTCGAACTTACTCATTTGCTAATCCTCCTTAATATTATTGATCCCTTTTTTCTGAATGGATAGAATCCGAGCTATTGCTTACATAAGCAAAAAGGATGTCCTGAGGGGTCGATCATCGTAACAAAATCGTCCTCACCATATTGATTGACAGCTTTAGCAGCCCCTAAAGCGATTGCTTTTTCAACCATTTGAGGAACATCAGTAACTTGAAAGTCAAAATGCATTTGCTTTTGCTGTTTTCCTTCTACTTCAGGCCATATTGGTCGAATGTAATTAGGTTCTTCAATAAATAGAAATACAACTCCGGTGGAACTTCGAACAGCAGGGCGACAAAATAATTCACATTTTTCCCACCCTAATAATTCACTATAAAAATTCTGTAATGCTTTTTCATCTTCACAATCAACCATAACATTACCTAAAGCAACTTCTGTTTTCATACAACCCTCCCAAATTAATGTCAATAGATTACTACAATCCTGCGAATACTCTTACATAACCAATGTAGCTATTTTACCTATCAATTACTTAGTCTTAATTCTGTTACTCAATCTGTTGTTCACCATTATGCCAGGATTCCTGTGATGTGAAGTATTCCTTTAGTCCGTCTACCTCAACTGCAGGGACATATGCAACGGTATACAAATGCTCTCCGGTGGTTTTATAAAATGCATAGAACGGGATGATATATTTGCCGAAGAGGTCTCTTCGATAGACAATTTCGACATCGTCATAATCCGAGAAGTCAACCTCCGTATTGCGGCTCATACAGACCGGGCATACATGGCCTGCAAAGATATAGCCCTGTTCAAGATAGTATTCGGCTTCCTTAACAGATAACAGTCTGGTATCCTCCGAAAATGCATCCTTAAGCTCATATTCCGTATAATATATTCCGATTAGTGGCAGCTCCTCCGTAGTGTAGTCATCCATGAACAGGAAATGGATGGAGCCTAGATATCTGTTATACATAGCCTGATCTAGATCTGAATTCTCAAAGGCCTCGACTCCTACAGACATGTGTCCTTCCTCATAGTAGCCCAGATCACGGGTTATATATTGAAATTCGCAATTGGTTCCAAAGACCTTATTGGCAAAATCAAGTGCCTGTGTAAGCTTGTTCTCAATCGACTCGTCGGATTCATCAGGTGTGATCGTGATTTTTTCTCCGAATAATTCTAATTGTTGGATAGGAGGGGTCGGGTTCCATATACGATATGTTGTGGCAGCTACTCCATGAGAATCCGAGGTTCCCACGTTAATCATATAATTTTTCGAAATCAAGTCAACATTGTAGTAATAATAGTCGGACTGATGGACCTGATTATTCTCTTGGGAAAGAGGAATGTCAAAATTATCATTCACATTCTTGATGATCTTATTTACTTTATCATTAAAAAATGTTTCAGGATGCTCAATCGGTACTGTCTGATAAACCTTAAGAGCAGGAAACTCGGAATTGTCCTTAACCGGTGAGTGCATTAGGTCAGAGAGTTCCCCGGCTGCCATCGTAAAGTAAGCCTTCGTCCCGGTACCACCGACTAAGCCTTTGCTCTGTGTGAGAATATCATCTACCGTGATCGGGGTATTGCCGGATAATGGAGTCACCGCCTTATTCCCTGTAAAATATAGCATTAAGCAACTCAGGAATAATGCGATACATGCCACAGCTGCCAGCCTCTTTATCCATATAATATGGGAACGTTTTGTGTTGATCGATTCCTCGATGAGGTCATCCCCAAGCTGATTCATTTCTTTAAATAATTGTTTTCCGGTCATAGATCGTATCCTTCCACCATCAGATAGGTCTTTTAATTTATTCCTTGTTCGGAAAAGGGAAGACTTCACCTTGCTTGATTTGGTTGCATAAATCCTATACTTAATTAAGACCATAATTTATCTGAAGATTTGTTTACCGATCTCTGCTGTCTCTGCAGTAATCTTTCTTAACTCCTGAACTGAATCCTCTATTGTTTCACTCAGGACAGAATTCTTCACGAGTTGAAGCAATCTGTTGCTGCAATCCTCAGGCTTGTAGGCAAAAGCATTGATATACTTCTCGCTTCTTTTTCGACTTGGAAAGCATGTAAGGTTCACTGCAAACAATGCCTGCAGTAAGTGATCCAAAGACTTCTCCAATACATTGTGGTAAAACAGCACTTCCTTTCTAAGCGTTGCTCTTCCTAAATCCTCATCATCCAGAACGCAGGAGATATGATAATGAAATAATTTCTCAAATAAATCCTTGGGATGCTTTTTCACCTTTTCCTTTAAAGCGGTCCATGCATCATTACTTTCATATAAGATGTGGATTCCTTCCACACTGCTTAACCTTCCGGTTGGATAGAAGCCGCCATCCCGGTCAAGATGCTTTCCCAACATAACCTCTTCCAGATATTGCTCCATCTCCTCAAGCGTAAAGTACATGAACATAACATCGATTTCATCAATCAATAATATGTCTCCATATCCCCACATTCCGCCGTTGCATACATTCATCCTGCATTCGGAATAATATTCGGAATAGTTTTGATATACCTGCATTCTTTCTTCCTCAGATGGAATAGCAGTACATAAAACAAACAGATCAATGTCACTGTTTCCGCGGACTAATTCTGCATTGATATCCCCGGTTTGACCGATCCCCTTGATTTTATCATTCTTGGACAATTTTTTTGCGAGATTGTCCTTGATCATTGTAACCTTCATTTCTTGTCCCCCCTGTATTATAACACTATCCGGTTTGTCGTAATTGTGCTGTAATTGACTTATTTTATCTTATAGAAATATGGACCGCACTGTGCTTCGTGGGTATGCACATAAGTCCATCGATTGAAGGGATCAAATACATAGACATCAGGATCCATATCAAAATCAGAAGACTTAAGTAAATGAGAATTCTCCACTAAAAAGGCTTCCTCCTTATGCTGATAGAAGAGATAGACCTTTCCCTTTTTGCATCGGTTAAAGGCTTGTCTTGCCTTGGAACAAATACCACTCCGCGCTTCCTGATTTCCTGCTGTTTTTGCTCATATTCATAATTCAAAATATGACTGTTATATTCATTCACACTATCTATGATATTATCTATGAGCTGTATACGGAGAGATTTTTCATCTTGATCGGAAAGTAGTTCACTGTCTTTGATTTCTCTTTCTAAATGAGACCATTTGAGCTTAAACATATTCTGCCCTCCAAGTGAGTATAAGCAAATTTATCCATGTGCATATTATATATTTCCTGAATAAGGAAGTCAATTAAAGTCGGATTATTGGGCAGGAAGCAGCTTCAACCACAAAGTAGGACGTACACCGCCTAAGCATTTGCCATCACTGAGGTTGCCTTTCAATATGTTGTTGCCTTGAATACCAATATTACCATCACCATGGATGTACACGGCCTTCACATTAACCCGGCCCGGCGTCCGAATCCACCACCAAGTAGTCCATTCTTTACCCTCAAGTCTTGAGATACGTTTGCTGTTGTTTTCGTCTTTTCGTTCAAACCAATATCTTTGATTTTTCTTAGGGTTATACAGCTTTGAACTACTGTCTCCGAAATAGTGACACGTTACTTCCTCAAGGCTTAATATAAATATACTGTCCTTCGTATCTACACCGCCATTTGTACCATACCATTGATTATCAAGATTTTTATTAGTAACCGGAATTATCCTTGATTGCTCAGCTGCGGTGAATTTGTCGTAAAATTCGCCATTCAGATAATTCCTTAACGAGCAGTCAGCCCATGTAATATCTTTGTACGCATCATGGTAAGGACGCTGTTCTATGATATATTCTGTTATAATCAAGGCCATATCGTCCTGAAGGTCAAGCACTCGCCATTCATAATTGCCAAATACGATTTTATCTCCAATTTGCATAAGAACCCCCTGTGTATTATCTAAAAGCATCTTTTAACCTGATCGGAAAATATCGTTGCATTTGTTTATATCCAAGCCCCTTTTCTATGTCTTTATAGTCATTATCTCTACCATCTTCATATAGGTAAGGCATATTGAACATCACACTGTTACTTTCGTCAAATTCAAAATTTGTGCCTTCAATCCATCGACGGACTTTTTCTTCAACTTTTTGTAAGCTCTCGTCATCTTCATCAATACTTACCGCCATAGCGTATAAGCCTCCCGGGAAATCGATTAATTTCAAAGGGCTTACATCGGCTTCGGTAACATCATCCTTCACAGCGCATATCCATTCGGCGTTTTCATTTTTTAACATCAGAAAATCAAAACAATCGAATATCACATTCTTATATAAATCACAATGCTGCCACAATTGGTTCATATATCCGCCTTCTTTGAACATTTCCTCCCATGGTTGGACGCCGGTCGATACTGCTTTAAAGCCCGGTATTTTTACGACCATGATATCAGGAATTTTCTTATCTAATTTCTCTGTTATTTCAATCAGGCGGTTTATATTGGAGGGCTTGCCAATATAGTCAACGCTTATCAACTGTGTCTCTATTTCTTTCGCTTTGTCATAAAGCAGTTTTATGTCGGAATTGTCTGCAAAATCTACTCGCTCTATTTCACGTATGAAGTCCAGAACAATATCCTTCAATTCATGCAGAAGAGCAACCTCATCATCAATGTTTTGCACCTTCTTTTCCAGGACTTCTAATACTATTTCTGAACTGGAGGTATTAAAGATACGCTGAATGTCTTTAATACTAATGTTCAGTTTGCGTAAAATGAGTATTTGCTCAAGCCGCTTGATGGCATTTTCGTCATACATCCTGTAGGTGTAATCATCGCTTCGGGAGCTGTTGATCAACCCCATATCCTCATAATAGCGCAGTGTACGGGCGGTAATGTTATACTTACTTGACACATCTTTGATTTTGATTAGGTTTTCCATATCTTTCTACCTCATTTCTGATTTATTTGTGATGAGTTTAGTATAATGGCTTCCCCAAAGGAAGAGTCAAGAGGGTAACGAAACAATAATATCATTAAATGGTGTATTCATGGATTTGTGCATAATCCTGCATTTGCTCAAGTAACTTATGTAATTTTGATCTATCCGCAGGTTCTGAAAGTATGTGGATTTCTGTACCATAATGCTCTGAAGAAAATCCGTTATCAAAAAAAATACTAAAAAATGGTGTCATCTTATTGGGCATATCATCATTCAGAGGCTTTTCAATGTTACAAAGCATATCAGTGAAGTTGTTATCTATGACTCCCTCAACGATAACTCCATAATCCCAATCTGCTGATTTTTGCTTACCTAATTGTAATGCCAACGCTATTTCAACCGTTTCCTTATTCCAACAGTGGATTTCGAATGTTTGTCCTTTTACAGCAAATATCTTAATTAGTTCCATCCAAAAGTGATTGATTTTAAGTCTGTTATCTGTTATATATATTGCAATTTGCTTTTCAGCCATACGTAATATATCCCCTTATGCTTTGATCAATGTTATAGGTAGACATTTGCTGCCAATTCTTTCATCGTTCTGTTTGCTCAGTCATTAATCCCCAACGGAACCCAAATTTATCAATGAATACAACTTCACAAGAGATCAATTCGGCATTAAATGCCTTTTGGTATAGATTAATTGCTTCTTCACAACGACCATTGAAATTAAAATTCGGGGTAATTAATCTCATATTTTCCTCCATTTATGAATTAATTAGATAATTTCGCTATGTCCCACGTAAACTCAGTATTATTAGCAGAATTACGATAGGAAGCAACAAATATATCTTTTTGGGAAATATATATTCTCCACATGGTTTTACTTCCCTCTTTATCTTTAATATCATATTGATATTTCAACCCGTTATCCCTTAGGATGTGGTGATCAAAGGATGGAAATGAATCAAATTGAAGCTCTGATTTTACATAACTAGGAGAGGTTATTTCGACATTGATGTCTTTACCTTCAATCTTAAATAAATCTGCTTCAATTGTATATTTTAAATCTGCCCTGGCTTTATTTGCATAGTCAATAGAGGAAGATGAGAGACCTGTTAAATAGATTAACTCATCAAATGTATATGTTCCATAAAAATCTTGTATATTACCATTATTATTTCGAAAAAGAAAGACTAAAAGGATCAGAAAAATGATCGATATAAATCCCACTATACGAAAACCAAATCTTTTCAAAATTAACCTCCAAAAATATGAAAATATTAATTTACTAGCTACACCAATTATAAATTATTTTTCCGGATACAGTTCTCTCATAATATCTAATAAAGTATGGTTAAACCCAACAGGGTTATCAATATCTGTTAAATGTCCTGCGTTTTCTACCCAATACCTACCCCCTAATTTACAATGGGTAATAATTACTTAAGCTATTATAACATTCTTCGGAAAATATGCCAACATATTCCAATAAAGGTTATGCCTGACAATTGCTTTCACTTTGCTGGATAGTGCTGTTTCACATAGAATTGTCGGATGTAGTCAACGTAAAAATCTATACTTTTAAAATTAATCATGATAATATGAAAAATATGGGAATTAAATTGATATGGGCGATTCAATTTAATTAAGGAGAAAAGTTATGACCAAAAGTAAGTCATTTTACTTCATTATGATCTCATTTATCATAATAATTCTGGCAGGCGGATGTAATTCTATGAATAAGGGCAGAAGATTAAACAACGATTTCACAATAAAAGATATTGCATTTGATGTAAATAAGAAATCTGGTTATTCCGTGTATATCAAAGAGAATTCCAACTACATTCCCTATTTGGTTTTAACCTCTGATTATAATGGAAATACCTTAGTTGTTCGAAAAGAGGTATTGGAAGAAGATCAGAAATTTGATGACAATACCGGTTATTATGAGGACAGTCAGATAGATCAATATCTGAACAGTGATTTTTTATCTGCTTTTGACAAGGAAATACAAGATAAAATTTATGATACAGACATTACAATCACTGCAAAATCAAGCATAGGTATCGGAGGAACTGACACAGAGAGTATTATGAGAAAAATATTTTTACTTTCTTGTACGGAGGTGGGATTATTTGATACATCATTTACTGGTGAGGAGGGTAAGGCGTTAAAGTACTTTAAAGATGTACAAAGCCGGATTGCTTATTGTGAGGGAATGCCACGAAGCTGGTGGCTGCGGACAGCATATACCCTAAATGATACTATGGCATGGGCAGTGTTTACGAAAGGCGAAATGGGAGGAGGGGGAATCGAGGAAGAAAGCGGTGTAAGGCCGGCTTTTTGTTTCAAAAATACTACGAATATAAAAGAGAAGGATAATGTGCAAGATGGGAAAAAAGGATACATAATCTCATACTAGATTTATTCTTTTATAAATACGGAAGATGATAGTTGAAATAATCATAGGGGGAAAGAAAATGAAAAGACGCATACTATGCATCTTCTTAACACTCTGCATGATTTTATCTATGATACCATCTTCCGCTTTTGCAGAAGAAGTATCGGCTAAATTAGTAGACGGATCAGAAACCTTACGGCAGGAGTGGCTCAAGTATAAGGAAAGTCTGAAAGAAAATACGGACGAGAACATAAAACAGATTGCGGAAAGTGCAACACCATCAGCAATTACGGCAACTACACCATCAGCGATTACAGCAGCTACACCATCCGCAATCAAAGCAAGATTAATGCCATCGTTACCTACTACTCCGTCCGTAGTATCCTTAAAAAGGACATTACAGACGACTTCTACGACGAACCGTTATACAGTACTTGTGCTTGATATCTCAGGAAGTATGAGTGGAACACCAATTTATACTATGAAGGCAGCGGCTTCAAAATTCTGCGAAGAGGTTCTTAAAGCAGATGGGAACAATCAGGTAGCAATTGTTACTTACAGTACTTACGGTAATACGGTTTGTGAATTTACCAATAATCTTACCACATTGCAGAACGCCATTACTGGTTTATACGATCAAAATATGACCAATACAAATATAGGCTTGCTGTATGCAGATAAATTACTGAGTGAAATTCCGGACGAAAAAGGTACAATAAAGAATATCCTGTTATTATCCGATGGAATGCCCAATGAAGGCAACTACATATATTCAGGACGCTATACGTATGACGATTACTACTACTATCAATATGCCAATGCAACTTATGATACAGCAGTTTCATTACATAATAAAGGATATTTCTTATATACCCTTGGATTTTTCCATGGTTTATATGGTGAGGAGCTTGCCTTTGCCAGAAAATTCATGAATGATTTGCAGAATGCCGGCTATTATGATGTGGTTAATGCAGCTGACCTGGAATTTGTATTCGGTGAAATAGCGAAGGAGATCTTAAAGAAGACAGGAACCTTCCGTTATCAATCCGGTGTTAGCGATTATGATGCAGTATATTATTACAGCGACGAATATTTCTTAAACGATTCCTACGACTATAATGAAAGTCTTGCTACTATGTCTTTATGCCTTGCAATGTCAGCATTTGCAACTAGTTTGGATGTACCTTATACCCAGAAGAGTGTAAATGTATTGGATCTGTTAGAACAGGTTGGCTTCCAGGGTTTCAAGACCAATTACTGGTATACGGTAAAGCCAACAAGAGATTCCATTGGAGCAGTAGCAGCAATGAAAGAAATTGAAGTAAAGAAAAAGCCCTATACCCTAATTGCGGTTGCAGTTCGTGGAGGCGGATATGAAAGCGAATGGGCAAGCAATTTTACCATTGGTGAAACAGGACAGCACCAAGGCTTTAATGAAGCCAGAGATAATGTCTTGGACTTCATCCGTAACTATATTTCTGAGAACGGAATCACCGGAGATATCAAACTATGGATTACCGGTTACAGCCGTGCTGCAGCAACTACGAATTTGGTTGCAGGAGCTCTCGATGAGGGAGCTAATCTCGGTAGCTGCGTACTTAATCTAAGTGATTTATATGCATACTGCTTTGAAACCCCGGCCGGCGCCATTGCAGCGGATGCAAGATCCAATCCGGTTTACAAGAATATCTTTAATATCGTCAATTACAACGATCCGGTTACGAAAGTAGCTCCGGCAACCATGGGATTCCGGCGCTATGGTGTAGATAAGCGACTGCCGGATCCGTTACTGGATAAAAATTATCCGACGAAGAGAGATGATATGATATCCAAATATAATGCACTACCCAGTACAAAGGGATACATCATCGATAACTTTGCAATGAAGAAAATATCGGTAGATATCAGCGTATTCCCGAGCCTTTCCATCAGTCCTACCATCGTAGATGATACTAAGAACCAGGTAATTCAAGGAGCTTTCCTGGATACATTCATATCCAAGATGGTGAAGGAACAGATCAAGAGCCGTTCCAACTATGTCCAAAAGTACCAGGGTGGTGTTCGTGAAATATTCGGTGTCTTAAACGGAACAGAAGATGAACAGTGGAGTGATTTCAAGAAAATCTTTGAAGATAAATTAAAATCTAATGTTGGATGGATTATCGTATCCACAACGCCGATTGGTGCACAATTTACCGGAAGTACCACTGAATTAATAGAGAAATATGCTGTGGAGAGCATAAACGAAGCAAAGATCACGAATTACGATGTAAACCAGATAAATGCACTTGCCGCTACCTTGGCAGCTACAGTAGTAGAGTTTGCTGTAAGTCATCCAAATTTGACCGTAACATTGGTTAGTAACTTAGAAAGTATGGCAGCAGCTCATTATCCGGAATTGTGCCTTGCCTGGTTACAGTCCATGGATAAAAATTATACCACCAATGCAGGAGAAGCATTTAGTAATGGTGCATATCGTATCATCAGAATTAATTGTCCCGTTGATGTAGAAGTACTTGATGCAGCAGGGTCTGTAGTAGCAACCATAACAGGAGATACCCCTCAGAGCGTCACTGGCAGCAGCATCATTGCGTCATTCAATGAAGATGGGGAAAAATTAGTTTATCTCCCTGCAGATACCGATTTTAGTATCAATTTAACTGCAACCGGAGCCGGGCTGATGTCTTATTCTATCAATGAATTCAACTGTGATGCAGGAGATATCGTACGCATTATTGTCTATAATGATATTCCGATTGTACAGGGAAGTACATTTACAAGTAATATCCCTGCCTATAGCAGTGAAGACCTGAGTGACGGTACAGAAGGTGGTTCAGCGACTGCATATGCTTTACTTTCAGCAGACGGCACACCAATTCCGTCAAGTACCGACCTTTCCGGAGATGCTGCGACGCAGGCTTACTATATGGTTACTGCATTCCCTAATAATAAAAACTATGGCTACGTTACCGGTCAGGGAATCCGCCAGCTTGGTAATTATGCGGTGGTGAAAGCAGTACCTTATGATGGAAGTAAATTTGAAGGCTGGTATGACAATAATAAACTGGTTACAGCAGAAACGGAATATCGTCTCAGGGTAGAAACAGATATTACACTGGAAGCCAGATTCTCATTAATAACCACTCCAATCATTTTCCAAGGTATACCTGAGATTTCTCCGATTACCGGAGTAGCAAGCGGAACAGCGAAGACTGTAGCAGCCCTTGGTTTACCGGACAGTATCTCCATTGATACCTCCGCCGGAAAAAAGACTGCAAATGTAACTTGGGATGTAGCTTCATGCTCCTATGATCAATCCTCCAAAGTTGCTCAAACCTTTACAGTAAATGGTAAGATCACTCTGCCGGTAGGTGTCGAAAATACGAATAATGTAAGTTTAGCCGTTACCATTCAGGTATCAGTATCAAAGAGTTCCGGATCCGGTTCCAGTTCCGGTTCCAGTGCAGGTTCGTATTCGCCGATCGTTAAGCTTCCGACAATCAAGGACAGCAATACCGGGGGATGGGATCAAATCATTAAATACGTTACAGACAATTCGAAGAATACGACGATCATCACAAACGGAAATGTGATAGTTCCCAAAAAACTTTTTGAAGTCATTCGGGAAAGAGATGTCACCTTAACCTTTATCCTTGATAATGGAATTGAATGGAGCGTTAATGGAAAGGATATTCCAAAGGATACTGAGCCAATGAAGCTTAATGATCTTGATCTGAGTGCTAGTTTAGATAAGAATAACTTACCGGAAGATCGGGTGAATAAACTGGGAGGACTGGATAATCAGCAATTAATTTTAGCCAAGCAAACCGGTGCCAACTTTAAACTAACCGTAAGACTTCCGTTAAAGAAAGATTATTCTGACAAGTATGCCAACTTATTCTATTACGATAAAGATACCAACAACTTAAGCTTACAGACCTTTGGAAGGATTAATGAGAATGGCTATGCTGAGTTCGAGGTAACAGAGTTCAAAAATTATATTATCAATATCAATGATACGATTGCTTTTGAGGATGTCTTGAATGAAATTAAGGTAACTCCTGCAAAATGTACTCTTTATATTGCCGGTACCACAGGAAATAAAGTTACCCTCAATGCGGAAATACCGGAAGTAATTAGGAAAGCAGTTACAGTCGGTTATTGTGATTTCCAAATTACGTATACCTCCAGTGATAGTAAGATTGCGACAGTCAATGATTCCGGAATAGTGAAAGCAAAGAAGAAAGGTAAGGCAATTATTACTACTACATTTACTGTAAATGGCAAGAAAATAAGCCGGAGTACATTAGTTACAGTAAAGAAGGCCTATATAAAGATGACTCAGAGTACAGATACATTGAAGGTAGGAGAGAAATTCACATTCAAAGCAGAAGGTTATGGTGTTGATACGAAAGACATAGTTTTCACAACAACAAAATCTTCGATTGTAACAATTAATGGGTCTACAGGTAAGGCAAAGGCGGTATCCCGCGGAACTGATTATGTTGTTGCAAAGGTAGGAGATACTAAGGTTATGTTTAAGGTTGTAGTTAAGTAAGACATAACGACTTCTTTCTGAATACAAAACAGTAATCGTAACCAGCATAATAGAAAGGACTTTCTCATATCATGAATAAATAATATGAGAGAGTCCTTTTGATGTTGTCCCGAAGCGATGCTCCATCGTTTGCCATCCGGGTGCGGGGTGTTTTCTCGAAGGCGTTTATGCAAAACCGGATCTTAAAGGGCTTTTGCCATAAACATTTCAAGGGGCTGTTCAAAACCTGGTATGTCAAGTACCAGGCAACCGCAGTCTTTATAACCAAGCTTACGATAAAAATGTTGTGCATCTTCATTAACTTGTGTTGATGTCATAATCATTTTATAACCCTGTTTAGACATTTCGGCTTCCCAAAACTCCATAGCTTTTCGACCATATCCCTTATTATGATATGAAAAATCAATATAAATCATTGTTAAGAAGGGTGTATTGTCCCAAAACATATTAAAACGCAATATCCCAATCGGTTTCTCACCCTCCAGAATAACATATCCTCTTTTATCAGAGACTTTTTTTGAGAATTCAGTCTCTGGCAAGTGTCTATCGAGTGTGTACCAAAATTCTTTGTCTTTTTCCTCTAAGTATCTGATCTGAAACATATTTGCTCCCCCTATTCTTTATTCGGCTCCGTTAATTGCTATTGCTATGACCATTCTATCATAAAAATCAGAATACAGATAATCACAATCCATTTAAATAAATTACAATAAAATAGGGCTTTCGCAAATGAGTATATCTGTGGTAAGGTAACTCATTTTCGTAAAAGCCCTACTAAGTATCACTTGAAATTTTTAATTATTCGATAAATCGAACTTTCAGACAAATAATGCTCTTTTGAAAGTTGAGCAACTGTTTTCCCGTCTTGAAAATCCTTAAAGATTGTTCGGTTTCTATTAGTTAATTCCATTTTTTGACCGGAGATGCTTCCCCAATCTTTTCTCTTGCCTCTTCCTGGAATATATAGAAAGCCTTCCGGGATATATTTACGAATTTCAACCAGTAACTCATCTGGAAACACATTTAATGCATTTATATATTTCATTCGGTACTTGCTCCTTATTCTAATAATTCTTTAGAATGCGGATTCTGTACTATTCATGAATGAATTGGCAAATATAAATTACGCTCCACACGTATTTGCCGATTACAGA
>JAEZKU010000005.1 GCA_023436065.1 Bacillota bacterium | reverse complement strand
GACGTTCTGTTACGTCTTTATGTACGGTTGATTTCGAGATACCGAACTGCTTTGCGGTCTGTCGCACCGTCGCATTGTTGTCAATGATATAATTAGCGATCTCAACCGCCCGTTCCTCTATATAGCCTTTCATAGTGTCTGCGTTCTAACCTAGGGGGCAGAACGCATTCCCCCTTATTATCGTTGTTGTTACATTGTATGCACGGGGAATTTGCAGTAGTACTGAGAATACGAAAATAAAAGAAACCCTTCCATGATATAATCATTTCTTATCTGTTATTTCATACCTTCTATCCCCCAAATTTTTTAATTATTCTACATTCTTCTTTACTTCAACTGCTATCGAGTTATAATAATACTAAATTCGTAAAAATATCGAAGCAGAGAAAGGGGAATAGCAGAATGTACTATCAGATCGGGGATGAAATAACAGAGATTAAGCTTAAGGACCTCAATCCTGATTTTCTCACAATCGGAATAATCAATCTTGAGGAACTAGAAGAGACTTACAGCAAGTTTGGGTTTCCGCGATGACCGTGGAGGAATGCAAGAACACCTCCCCTCACCTGCATGGTACGCTGGCCTCCTATTATGATTATCTCTTTGGTGTGATCGTCGCAATCAATCCGGGGCAGTTTATCAGGGTACAGGACCGGATCGGACTTTATATCAGGAAAAATCTGATCCTGATTGTGATCATTGAGGATAAGGATCAAAGCACAAAGACTAAGCTTCTTGATCTGCTGGCCCATCTTAACCAGAATAAGCTTTCACAGGAACGCCTGATCTATAATTTTTTAGAGCGTTTTATCAATGAGGACAATAGCCTTTTAGCTGATATTGAAGCTGATCTCAGCGAACATGAGGATAAAATCAATGAGCGTAACCTGGACAAGGACTTCAATCAACAGTTAACTGAAATCAGAAAGAAGCTTATTATCCTGGATAATTACTACCAGCAGTTTATCGCAGTCGGTGAAGAGTTGGAGGAGAATGCTCTGGATATCTTCGCCGAGGAGAACCTTCATTACTTCAGGATCTTCTCGAATCGTGCCTCCAGACTCAGCAGCAACACCCGAATGCTTCAGGAATACAGCATGCACGTCAGAGAATCCTATCACGCACAGTTGGATAACGATATGAACAAGATTATGAAGATGTTTACCGTGGTAACGACGATATTCCTTCCCTTAACCCTGATTGTCGGCTGGTATGGTATGAACTTCACCACCATGCCGGAGCTGGGCTGGAGCTTCGGTTATGTCTATGTGATCTTACTAAGTATTATCGTGGCTATCGTCTGCTACATCTTCTTTAAGAAGAAAAAATTCATGTAAGCCCCTCGCCCTTACAATAGCGGAGGTAATCATAACAAATAAGGATCTGTACGCTTCCCGGTGACCTATCCTCCTTCTTAACCGGAGGGATAGACATCAGTGATCGCACAGATCCTTTATTATATACTAGAAATAATATCTTATCTCAGTTTCATATAACCATGTCCGTTTACGATAGCCTCCAATCTCTGGCTAGCCTTACACATCGGACATTCATTGATATCATAGCTCTTATAATCCGTAATATCCTTAGCAGTGAAGATCGAATTCACAGGCACATCGTCTACTACGGAAACCGCGCTGAATATAGCACTAATTCCCTGAATCATTCCTCCGTAATACTGAATGCAGGAAAGGCTTCTCTTTAAGGTATCTCCGGTGGTTGCGGAGGCTGCCAGCAGCAACACATGCTTATTGTATACTGCAGGTTGGTTATTCTCACGGAAAATCATTTGTCCGTTCGTATTGTTTTCAGGTGCAATAATATAAATAGTCTGATGCATATTCATGGAATGAATTCCCGCACCGGTTAATTCCTTTGCCAGGTAAGCACCGATTACCTCACAACCATCCAGACATACAATGGTATCCACCACGGTGGTGGTTACATATTGTCTTGCAAGAATCTTAGCGGCTTCGCATGCTTCACTCTGTCTTGTCTTCATCGTAGTCAGATCAATATACTGGTTAATATGGGAATTACTTGTGGCAAAATGTCCCGGGATTACTTTCAATGCTAAAGTCTTACTCATAGGTGAAAAGATCTTAATAGCTCTGCTTTCCATGGAATTACCCCCTTCGTAAACATATTTACACGCTTAACACCATTTCACTGAACTGTATAACTATATTATATCCCAATTATTAGCACTAAGCAAGATTTTCATTCAGCTTCCCACTGCTTCCAGATATCAGGCTGATAACCTACCGTAGCCCTCTTGCCGTTGCGTACGATCGGTGTCCTGAACAGCTTGGGATTCTCAAGAAGCTTCGCCTCCTGGTCCTCCGGAGAAAGATACTTTATGAGTGAAAGCAAATCCTTATCCTTACCGTCTGTATCGATGAGCTTCTCCATACCACCGACGGCCTGACGTACACTATGATACTCTCCTTTACTCATCCCGAACTTTAATAAATCTATGGACTGGAACTTCACACCCCGCTCCTTGAAATACCTCTCTGCTTTCTTAGTGTCAAAGCATTTCGATGAACCATATATCTGAATATTCATACTTCCTCCTTTTTAGGCATGTGACAGCTCGGGAAACCTTCCCTGCCCCAGAAAGCTTTTACCCTTTGTAAAGAAGGTGGTTCCCTCCTCTCGGAGAGGATTAGCCTCAAAGCCTATTGTGTCAAGTGGCGTAAATCCGAGAACCACCTTCATCCCGGGCACGGTAGCAAGAGAATTGATTACCTCTTTTAGGTTATAATCATGATTACAAAATACATCTGTCAGCTTTAGTGTATTTTCCTCATACTCCGCAACCGCCATCAATGAAAGCTCCTCGCAGTAGTATACATTCTCAGAAAGGAAAGAATTCAGATAGAACATAATCAGTCCCGGGTTATCAAGCATCGCATACTCATAGCAGGGTTTTGCCTGTCGAATATGCCAAAGAAGCAGCTCTTTATTCTTTTCCTCCCTGAGCTCCAGCTTGACAAATTCATACCTTGTTGTATCCGCATCGGCATACCCGATATGTACATATTCCTCCTCCCGTTCAAACCCGAAGCGGGGATAAAAATCCAGTACGGTATCATTGGCATACAGATAGATGCATTCATATTCCTTCTCATATTCCTTCTCATATTCCTCAAGTACGATATTCATCAGTGCCTTGCTAAGGCCCTTTCCTCTGAAAGCGACATCCGTCATAACCGTACCGATCTGAAGACATTTTTGCACCTTTCCCTGTGCATAAAACTCCAATGGGTTTACAGAAATATTCGCAACGATATTCCCATGATACAATAAAGAGTATGGCCTGTATCGATCCCCCCAGAAGCCTTGCCGGTACCATTCCTCAAAATTGAAGCCATAGGTCGCTTCCGTCAGCAGGTTTATGTCCTCCCTATACTTCGCTATATCCCTGTAGTCTTTGATCAAGGTGTAATCCTCATCTTTTATTCTTATTATCGTATTGTTCTCCATCCTTCTTATCCTCCCTGGGATGTTGTATCGATCATCTAAAAGGACAGCTCCTCCTTCAGAGTACATACCATCTGCGTATAGGTGCGTTCACACTCCTTATACCTGCCCTCTTCTATTGACTTAAGGCAAGGCAGCAGGTAGCTCGTCCATAACTGCTGATATCTCAGCCGATAGTCCGTACAAAGATTGAGATATGCCACGATGGCAGGAGCAATCGTGTAATATTCCTCAATCAAGATTTTTCCCTGTTCCGTACGGCTCATATATTCGTCACGAAATCTGCGGAATGCGTTCAGTTCATAGCAATCATCCGGTTTATTCATCGTCTGGCAGACAGCGGTGGTAATAAAACAAAGCTTCTGTTTAAAGCCGGTGCTTAAATCTTCGTAGGAACCCTTGCCGAACCGGAATTTCGGATATTCCTTACACCACTGGGCAATGAATGCATCCGCCAGAGCTTCACTGACAGACAGCTTTAAGTATCTGATCATCGGCACCATATAGACCGTTAAAAAGAGTCTGTATTCTTCGACTATCCTTCCCCTTGTGGGTCCGCCTAACACGATCTTTGTCGAATTTATTTCTTGTACCAAAAGTGATAGCAGCTCTTTGGTGACCCGTTCCACAACCTCCTCGCTCTTTCCAAAGGCAACTGCATACTCCTCAATCGGTTGTAGGATCTTCTCTCCGAACTTTAGATATGCCTGAAAGCTTTTGGCATACATTCCGTTCGTAAATTGCGGCGTAATCCGATCATGCTCATGAAAGAGTAAGCCAAGTTCAGAAATTGCTTTTTCATATGCTGCCGTGAGTTCTTCCTCCGACATGGTACTTAAGTCTACAGACTCCTGTCTGAAGCTGATATTCTCACCGCAATACATACAGATACATTCGGTCAGGTTATCCGGGATATGAAGCTCACCCTTACAATTCGGACAATATCGCACAATATATTCCATAAACAACCTCCTTTGATTGGGTATTTGGATTATTACTGGCATTTTATAAAATATTGCTATATACTTATCTTTGTTTTTTGTATAAAATATAGATTAGTAACTGTCATGTTGTATTTATCTGCTATTTATTATATATTTAATAGCAATAATTCAGATTAAATTCATGGGAGGAATTTATTTTGATCAGTATTTTAGAAGGTATCCGCGAAACCGTAGCTTTTAACGAGAATTCAACGATTAAACTGTATGACAATGACGAGGCTGAAGATTATCCTAATCATTGGCATACACCGCTCGAGATCGTTATGCCTACGGTAAACGAATACCGGGCTGTCTGTAATGATGTAAAGCTTAATCTGAGAGTTGGCGACATCCTAATCATCGCACCCGGTACCATACATCGTCTTTATGCTCCTCCGGTTGGAAGGCGCATCATTTTTCAGGCTGAGCTTTCGAACTTCACCAGTATCAGGGAATTTGACCACTTTATCTCAATGATTCAGCCGGCGCTGTTGATCACCCCTGAGGAAGCTCCGCTGATCCATGCCGAGGTTGCCGATATCTTAAAGGACATCACCGATGAATATTTCGCAAATGTACAGATGATGAACATCTCTATCTATGCCAAGCTGTTTCAGATCATCGTCCTGATTACCAGAAACTATTCCCGGTCCTCCAATTGCTTCTCCGGAGCAAAGACCAGCAAGCAGCAGGAGTATCTGGAAAAATTTCATAATATATGCGAATATATCAATCAGAACTGCACCGAGAATCTGACCCTGGAGGGTGTAGCAGGCATTGCAGGCTTCAGTAAATTCCATTTTTGCCGTCTGTTTAAAGAATTTACGAACGTCTCCTTCTATAAATACTTAAATAACAGGAGAATTGCCTATGCGGAGCGACTGCTGATAGATCCGAACATCAATATTACGGAGGTTGCTTTCCGGTCAGGCTTCAATAACATTTCAGCCTTTATCCGTATGTTCCGAATAGTCAAGAACTGTACGCCTACGGAATTCCGTAACATGTATCAGGGTCGCCCCTGCATCTGTGAGCCTGAGGAAAGATATACTGAATAGAATTTACTCAGGCTGTTTTACCAGGATAAGTGCAGAGATTGCTTCCACATTGACAAGGCCGCCGGGGAGATATTCCAGTGCATTTATGCCCGCTCTCATTCCTTTTACATATGCACCCCAATTGCCTTCCGGAATCTGAATTGTTCTGGTATCCTGATTCGCATTATAGATTATGCATAGATCTCCGTACGTCTCATCAGCAATAATAAATGATACGACATTAGGCTGGGACCACTCCAGAAACTTCAGACGTGCTCTGATTTCCTCCGCCTTTACCATCCTTAAAGACGGATGCTTTTTTCTAAACCCGATCATCCCTCGATAATAATTCACTACTTCTTTATTAACGGAGCGCTGATTCCATTTCAGACTGTTGATTGCATCCGGAGACCGGTAACTGTTATCATCAAATACTGTTGCCTCCTTATTCAGCGGCTTGCTACGCAAGAATTCTTCTCCCGCCTGAAAGAACGGCAACCCCTGGCAGGTCAGTATGATCGCTGCTGCCAGCATATTCATCTTCACACGACTTTCCCTGCTATCCTCAGGATTGGATAATGCAAGCTTATCCCACAGGGTATAATTATCATGAGCAGAGGTATAATTCACTGTCTGAATTGGTTCTGCAGCCCAAGGAGTATTGTGAACCAGTCCGTAATCCACATCTTGGTGCCAGGTAGCGGCGGTTACTCCGAATTTGATCGCTTCTTCCAGACCATTCCTGCCATTGACATATCCGCGTTCACTGCCATTGAAGACGTTTCCCTTAATCGTATCACGGAGGTTGTCACTGAAGGCCGCTATTCCATGATTCATATCCTTGATATTATTCTTCACGGCCCTCTTCCAGTCAGGTAACGGTGACAATCCGCCTGTCCAACCTTCTCCATAGATCAGGATGCTCGGGTCAATCTCATTGATTACTCTTCTGATTTCATTCATTGTTTGGATATCATGAATCCCCATCAGATCGAAACGGAACCCATCAATATGGTACTCTTTCGTCCAGTAGACCAGGGAATCTATCATAAATTTACGCATCATAGCACGCTCAGAGGCAGTCTCATTGCCACAACCGGAGGCATTGGAGAAATAGCCCTCCGATGTGAGCCTGTAATAATACCCCGGAACAATCCTGTTTAGGTTGGAGCCTTCCCCCTCCATCGTATGATTATAAACCACATCCATGATGACACGAATGCCGCTTCGATGCAAGGCCTGAACCATCTGCTTGAATTCTCTGATCCGAACCTCTCCGTGATAAGGATTGGTAGAATAGGAGCCCTCCGGAACATTATAGTTCTTTGGATCGTAGCCCCAATTGAATTGTTCCTCTGACAGTCTGGTCTCATCCACGGTATGGTAATCAAAAGCCGGAAGAAGATGAACATGTGTAATTCCAAGCTCCTTCAGATAATCCACCCCTGTTGTATCTCCGAAGTCATTCTTCGTCCCGCTCTCTGTAAATGCGAGATATTTTCCTTTATTCTTCATCCCCGAGCTTTTATCAGTTGAAAAATCCCTGATGTGAAGTTCATAAATAATCGCGTCGGTAGCGTTATGAAACTCGGGACGTTGTTCGTCGCGAAAACCCTCAGGGTCAGTTGAAGCAAGGTCAATGACCATCCCCCGGTTTCCGTTCACACCGACTGCTCTGGCATAAGGATCGACCGCGGTATGGGTCTCACAGTTCACGGTTACCGAATAGGTATAATAAATTCCGTTTAAATCACCCGAAACCGAGGTAACCCAAGTTCCCTTTGCTTCCATGAACATGGGAATACTGTCAAAGAGATCGTCCTGTTCACCGGTTCTGTATAAATTGATCACTACCTGGGAAGCCGTCGGAGCCCATACCCTAAAATGTGTGGCTTTCTTTGTCCATACCGCACCCAGATCGTTCCCCTGATAGTAATTCGCCACTTCAAATTCTGAAGTTGAAAATAAATTTGAATATTCCAGTAATTTTTGTCTGTCCAAAATAACCTCCAATAATGAAATCATGAATGTTGTCGGTATTTTTGAAGTAAACCTCAGGCGGGATTTTTCCACGTCCGGGCTATACTATAGTATGACTAAATATAGGTATTTCCATGACTTTGCATCGGCCATCGGAAATACCCGTATTTTGAATGACTATTCTATCTATCGGTCCCACTTGTCACAAAGAGAATTGATCTGGCTCATGAACTTTGCCAGGTCTTTGTTTGCGCCACCTTTGTTATGCTGGATGACCGCTGCCAATCGTTTGCCCGCAAGTACCAGGCGGT
This sequence comes from Bacillota bacterium, assembly GCA_023436065.1. Lineage (GTDB taxonomy): Bacteria > Bacillota > Clostridia > Lachnospirales > Lachnospiraceae > Mobilitalea. Next base: position 77,794 of record JAEZKU010000005.1, on the reverse strand, counting down.
CAAATACACTATCCGTCTTACCCTGTGCAACAGCCTCTCTCTCCTCGATCGGAATTTTCACACCCTGAGATACGCAAATGTTCCGGGCAAGATCATAAACTGCACCGCTAAAAGGTGCAACTGCCTGGTAGCCCAGCTCCTTACTGATATATTCAGTGAAGATTTCACAAACCTGGTCATCTCCGTGCATCACAAAGACGCGTTCCGGTTTCTTCTCAAAGCTGGTCAACCACTTCGTCAATCCGTTCTTATCAGCATGACCGCTGACACCGGTCAGCTGCTTGATCTGGGCACACACCTGAATTGTTTCACCGAACAGCTTCACCTCCGAAGCTCCGTCCAGAATAATACGACCCAGAGTTCCTACAGATTGATGTCCGACAAAAAGTATCGTACTGTCTTCTCTCCAGAGGTTATGCTTTAGATGGTGACGAATTCTTCCTGCGTCACACATACCAGCCGCTGAAATAATCACCTTTGGTTCTTCATCAAAGTTAATTGCTTTGGATTCATCTGAGGTAATCGAGGTTTTTAGTCCGGGGAAGGAAAGCGGATTGATTCCCTTTTTCACCAGCTCCATCGCTTCCTCATCAAAATATCCTAGCATATAATCATGAAATATCTGGGTGGCTTCCACCGCCAGAGGGCTGTCAACATATACTTTGAAATTACCATGCCCCTTTACCAGACCTTCATCCTTAATCTTTCTGATATAATATAATAAAACCTGCGTTCTGCCGACTGCAAAGGAGGGTATCACCAGATTACCGCCACGGTCAAAGGTGGACTGGATCAACTGTGTCAATTCCCCGACATAATCCGGATTCTCACCATGGTTTCTGTCCCCATAGGTAGATTCCATAACCACATAATCAGCTTCTTTAATATATTGGGGATCCTTGATCAACGGTTGATTTAAGTTTCCGATATCTCCCGAGAAGACCAGCTTCTTCGTAATTTTGTTTTCCGTGATCCAAAGCTCTATACTCGCGGAGCCTAACAGATGTCCGACATCCGTGAATCTCACATCAATTCCGTCATATAAAGTAAATCGCTCAGAGTATTCATGAGATACGAATTTCCTGATGGTGGCAAGTGCATCTTCCATGGTGTAAATCGGTCTGGCCGACTTATCCCCGGAGCGTTTTCCCTTCCGGTTTTTCCACTCCGATTCCGCCAACTGAATATGTGCACTGTCACGAAGCATAATGTTACATAAAGCACTGGTTGCTGCGGTTGCATGGATATCTCCGCGGAAGCCCTCACTGACAAGAAGGGGTAGCTTACCGGAATGATCCATATGCGCATGGGTTAGCAAAACCGCATCGATATTCGCGGATAAGACCGGTATTTCCTGATTCTCATAGGTATCTCTGCCCTGTTCCATACCGCAGTCAATTAATATATTTCTACCGCAGGCTTCCAGATAATAACAGCTGCCGGTCACTTCATGAGCCGCACCCAAAAAAGTTAACTTCATCGTAATCCTCCTTGTCTTATGTAACCTTGAAATACTCTTTGGTACTATTTTACGCTTCCGCGGATTCTATGTCAACTAGGCGATTATTCCATGAAATTTCGTCATCTTTTCTTACTTTTAATCATACTTTTTGTATCAGCATCCACCTTAATTTCAATTCTCAATCTGCTTTCTAAGCTTCTCTTCACTTAGAATCTCAATCGTTCCGCGCCTTAAGACTACGATGCCATCGTTCTGGAAGTACTTCAACATCCTTGTTACCACCTCACGCGCCGTTCCCAGATGTGCCGCTATCTTTTCGTGTGTAATGGACAGGGTGGTCCTTCCCTCAATCACCATCTGCTCCTGCAAAAAGGACGCCAGTCTCTTATCAAAGCTGGTGAACAGAGCCTGCTCCATAATCCACATGACATCAGAGAAACGGGAGGCCATCAGATTATTCGTGAATATCTGGATTGCCAGGGATTCATCTGACAGCTTTCGAAAGACTGCCGTCGGAATCAGATAGGCTGTCGTATCCTTTTCCACCTCCACATAGATGTCAAAGGTAATATTTTTCATGATACAGGAGGCCGAAAAGATACAGACATCTCTTTCAAACAACCGATAGAGCGTTATCTCCTTCCCCGTCTCTGACAGACTATAAGCTCTTACCTGGCCGGAGCGGAGCAAAAACAATCCGGAGCATTGCTCAGAGCCGCTATGCATCGATTCGCCGACAGAAAAATTCTTTATGATAACCGCTTCCTTCAGCATGAGCTTTTGTTGGGCGGTAAGATCCTTCCAAAATCCGAGCGTATCGCTCATGAAGCTTTCATCTTCTCCCGTTATTGACACTATGCTCCCTCCCTTTTCTATTACTTCTATTATCGTATTTATTCTTACTAAATTATACCTTATTTCTTAATATTTGCATAGTTTTAAAAACAGTCTGACTCAGATGCCTTCCTTTAGAATCGCTTTGCTGCGAATCAACAGAAAACCCTCGATGAGAATCAAAATACCGCTTCCCACCAGCATATACTCTATTCTGATGACATCGGCTATGGGTCCAAAGACCAACATCCCGAGCGGCATCATGATACTGGCGATCATACCGAGTACGCCGAATACCCTGCCCATATAATCTGCTTCCACCCTTTCTTGCAGCATAACTGTCGCAGGTGTATTGAAAAAGGGCATCGATATGCCTGATCCTGCCATAAAAATCAGATATATCACAAATATATCTGTGATCCCCAGGGCAAATGTAAACAGTCCAAGTATGGCACTGGCCATAAACATCGTATATACCTTATTGCGAAAGCCCTTCCAGTATGCCATGAGGATGCCTCCGAGCATCGTTCCGACAGAAAAGACTATCTCGATTGCAGTCAGCCTCCAGACATCCTCCCCAAAGGTTCTGGTGACCTGCAGCGGAGTCAGAAAAGCAACCGGTGTGGCTAAAAAGAAAAACATCGCAAGAAACAGAAAAAACTCTTTTATGAATCTATGCCGGTGAATGTATCGAAGCCCTGCCAGCATATCTTCAAAATATCCGGTAACCTGTCCGACCAATGCCTTTGCATGGAGAGGAATGTGCACGAAAACTGTCATAATTATGACTGCAATCGCCGCAGTAATCACATCAATCAGAAAAATCATTTCAATCGGAGCAACCGACAATATTGCTCCGCTTGCCATCGGTGAAACCAGAGTGACAAGAGACTGAATGCTCGTATTGGTTGCATTCACCTTCGTCAGCTGCTCCTCAGGCACTACCTGGGGAATGACCGCGCTGACTGCAGGACTTTGAATCCCGGTCCCGACAGAGCGGATAGCCGATACTGCAAATAACAGCCAAAGGGCGTCATAGCCCAGGAAAAACAGAATTGCAAGAATTAGGGTCGATATTGCGATAAAGGAATCCGCGGTGATGATTAAGAGCTTTCTATTGAATCGATCCGCCCATACCCCGGCAAACGGGGAGATAAAAAAGGTCGGAAGAAAGCCACATATGATGGAAATTGCCATCATTACACCAGACTTCGTATTTAAAGTAATATACCACATAATCGCATATTGAACCAGTGAGGAGCCAAAAAGTGAAATCGTCTGGCTCGTAAGGAACAGGATAATATTTCTTTTCCACGGATATAAGGGGGTTGTATCTGCCATAAAGCACCTCTGATCACTGATAGTTTTATCATTACTGTTTCTTAAATTCTCAGGACTGATACGTGAAATCATAAGTGATATACTATATATTATGATTTATGCGTCATAAGAGCCTCTATTATCATAGTATAATATTCTTTGGCTATAGTAAATACAGTATTGGTTATTTTATCCCCAATACCCTTTGTAACAAAAAAGGATACAGAAGTCCATCACACTAAGGATGTGATACCTGTATCCTAATTCATAATTATATTGAGCGGTGCTTTCTAACGCAATTCAGCTATTATCGCTCTTCCCTGAAATAATTGATTCCGCAACCGGCAGGCTGGGAGCCCTCCTTTGATTTTCTCATGGAGGTGACGATCAGCACTAGTGTCGTAATCAGGAAGGGAAGCATCACGTAAAATGCATTCGGTATTTCTATAATATTCTTCGGTACATAGAACTGAAGCACACTGAAGGCACCGAATACCAGAGAGCCGAACACTGCCTTCGCCGGATTCCAACTTGCGAAGATAACAAGTGCCACCGAAATCCATCCCTGTCCGTTGACAACACTGCTGTTATTCCAGATACCGCCGCCATTGATCAGAGACAGATAAGCTCCGCCCAGGGCGCAGATACCACCGCCTAGCAGGATATGGATATATTTTACCCTGGTGACATTAATTCCTGCCGCATCCGCTGCAGCCGCATTCTCTCCGACAGCCTTCATATTCAGTCCTGCGCGTGTCTTTGACATATACACGGTACAAAGTATTGCAACAAGCACCGCCAGATAGACAATCGGATTATGGGAAAAGAAAAGCTTTCCGATCACCGGAATATTACCGAGCAGTGGCAGGGGACGTTCTGCCATGGAAGCAATCAGCCCATCCGGCAGCTTTGGCGAACCGCCCGACTTGCTGATCATCATCTCACCGAAAAATTTGGCAAAGCCTGTTCCGAATATGGTAAGCGTAAGACCGGTTACATTCTGGTTAGCCTTTAAGCTTACTGTCAGCACCGCATAAATCAAGGCAGCGAATACTCCGGTAGCAAAAGCAGCCAGGAGCGCCAGAGTAAGATTTCCTGTATAATAGCCCGTATAAAAACTCATAAAGGCCCCCATGAACATCATACCCTCCACACCCAGGTTGATGTTACCGGATTTTTGAGTCATGATTTCTCCGGTGGTGCCGAACAGAAGCGGAGTACCTGCTTTTATCGCAGCATATAAAAAATTTATGATCATAGACAATCCCCCATTCTATAAAACCTGTGAAGAAGAACAACCTGAGAATCCAATAATTATAATTTGTGCTTCTTAAAGACAATCCGATATTGTGTAAAGAAGTCAAAGGCAAGGATAAAGAACAGGATGATGCCCTGAAGGATACTGGACACCGCCGCAGATAATCCAAAGGTGCTCTGCATAACGCTGCAGCCCTTTTCCAGCATGGCAAACAATACGGATACAAGCAGGATCAGAATCGGATTGAGCTTGGAGAGCCAGGCTACAATAATCGCCGTAAAGCCCACGCCTCCTGCAACCCCCTCGCCCAGGGTGAAGGCCGCTCCGCTAACCTGTGCCATCCCTGCCACACCGCTGATGGCTCCGCTTATAAACATAGTTCTTATGATGATTCTTTTCACATTCATACCGGCGTAACGGGCTGTATTGATGCTTTCCCCAACAACACTGATTTCATAGCCCTGCTTGGTATATCTGATATAGATATAGAGCACCACAACTAGAATCAGTCCGATCAGCCACCCTGCATGGACGCCAAGTATCTGGTCCAGTCTGGCATTTTCAGAAAAGGTGGCTATCTTGGGAAAGCCGGAGGATTTCGGATCTCTCCAGGGGCCCTCTGTCAGGAATTTAATCATATATAATGCGATATAGTTCAGCATCAGGGTGAACAGTGTCTCATTCGTATTGAATTTGGTCTTAAAATAAGCCGGGATGATACCCCACAGGCCACCGCCGACAATTCCTGCCGCAAACATCAATACAATCAGGAGTCCATGGGGCAGCTTATCAAAAAACAGGGCAAAATAGGTAGCAAAAATTCCTCCCATGATAATCTGGCCTTCCGCTCCGATATTCCAGAATTTCATCTTAAAGGCCGGTGTAATTCCCAGAGAAGCAATCAGCAGAGGAATAGCTATCTTAATCGTACCCCTGACGGCAAGCTTGCTTCTCCAAGCCCCTTGGAATATAGACTGATAGATTTTCACAGGATCCTGACCAATGGCAAGAATGAAGATCCCGCCAGCCACCAGAGCGAGCAGCAATGCCAGCAAAGTCAACAGCAGATTCTTGGAGAATGAACTCTCGGACTTTTTCACCACATGAAAAAGAGGTTCTTTTTTATTTTTCAACGTGCGCTGTGTCATGAGTTTCCCCTCTCTTTCTTGTAGCATCGGTCATCAGAAGTCCGAGCTGTTCCTTTGTCGTCTCCCTGGTATCGACGATTCCTGTCACCCTGCCATGGCAGAGTACCATGATTCTGTCGCAAAGCTCCAGCATAACGTCGAGATCTTCTCCGATAAAGAGTACTCCTACGCCCTTCTGCTTCTGTTCGTTCAAAGCATCATAGATCGTATAGGAGGAATTGATGTCCAAGCCTCTTACCGCATAGGCTGTCACCAGTACATTCGGTTCGGATTCAATCTCTCTGCCGAGCAGAACCTTCTGAACATTACCACCGGACAATCTGCGTACCGGAGTATCCACACTCGGTGTCACGATATCCAGCTGCTGAACCAGTTTCTTTGCCAAGACCCTGGCCTCCTTTTTGCTGATAAAGGGACTATTTCCTTCGTTGTATTTCTTCAGCAGCATATTATCCACCATGCTCATGGAGGCAGCCAGTCCCATACCGAGACGATCCTCCGGGATAAAGCTCATGCTGATACCCATTTTAATGATTTCATTCGGTGATTTTCCTGCCAAATTCTCATTATGATAGAGGATGGCTCCTTTTTTGACCGGAAGCAGACCCGCAATTGCCTCACAGAGCTCCTTCTGTCCGCTGCCTGCCACACCTGCCACACCAAGGATTTCGCCTCTGTTTAAGTCGAAGCTGATATCCCGAATGGCTTCAAACCCCTCCTCATCGCATATAGTCAGATGATGGATTTCCAACAGATTCTCACTAAAGTAGGTCTGTGGATGCTCGATGGATAATTCCACCGGTCTTCCTACCATCAGCTCTGTCAGCTCCTGTGCATCTGTCTCAGCTGTTATGACTGTCGCTACACTTTCTCCTTTTCTGAGAATCGTTACCCGGTCACTGATCTCCAAAACCTCATTCAGCTTATGGGTAATGATGATCACCGCGCAGCCCTCGGACTTCATCTGTCTTAAAATCTCAAACAAACGCTGCGTCTCCTGAGGAGTCAGTACGGCTGTCGGTTCATCCAAAATTAAAATATCCGCCTTGCGATAAAGCACCTTTATGATTTCAACAGTCTGCTTCTCACTTACGGACATCTGGTAAATCTTTTTTTCCGGATCAATCTTAAGACCAAAACGTTCTGATATTTCCCTTATCTTTTCTGTTCTCTTCTTATGCAGGAATATGCCCTTCTCCTTGGAGCCAAGGATAATATTATCGGCTGCGGATAGTGCATCCACTAATTTAAAGTGCTGATGAATCATGCCGACACCAAGCTGAATGGAGCCCTCCGGTGAGTTGATGGTTACTGCCTGACCATTTATGAAAATGGATCCGCTGTCGGGCTTGTAGATACCGGATAGCATGTTCATCAAGGTAGTTTTGCCTGATCCGTTTTCGCCAAGCAGGGCGAGTATCTCGCCCTGCTTAACGGACAGGTCTATTTTGTTGTTAGCCACAACCGACCCAAATGTCTTAGTGATCTGTTTGAGTTCGATTGCCATTGTTTCACGCTTCATATTCTCCACAATGACCACCAATCTGTCTACTGAACAACTACGGTTTTATAGTACCAGTTCATAGCACCGGTGATATCTGAATCCGCGAGCGCCTCTCCTGCCTTGCATACCTGATTTCCTGCATTGTCATAGAGATCACCCTCGAACACCTTGAAACCACCAAGGATCTTCTGTCTTGCTGCTTCTATAGCCTCTGCAGTACCCTCTGCACAGTTGTTGCTCAGAGGAGAGACATCAACAAGTCCGTCATCCATACCGCCAAAGTAATTCTCTCCGGTCCAGGTACCTTCGATTACAGACTGAACAGCCTTAGTGTAATATGCACCCCAGTTCCATACCGGAGCTGTTAAGTGTGCTGCAGGAGCATCCTTTGTCATATCTGAGTTGTAGCCGCAGCCCCATACTCCTCTTTTTTCTGCTGCCAGCTGAGGAGCTGTGGTATCCGCATGCTGCGCGATGACGTCACAACCTGCATCCAGTAATGCTTCTGCTGCCTGCTGCTCCAGAGTAGGATCAAACCAGGTATTGGTAACCTTAACATAAACCTTTGCATCGGGATTAACTGACTCAACACCCATAGCAAATGCATTGACTCCACCGGTAACCTCAGAGTTCTGATTATCCATCGCTGCCACAAATCCAATCTTATCGGACTGTGTCTTAAGACCTGCAGCAACACCTGCAAGATAACGTGCCTGATAAATACGACCGAAATAATTATTGAAGTTCTTACCGTTGCTCTTGTATCCTGAGCAGTGGGAGAAGATAACCTCAGGATATTCTGCAGCCATCTCTTCCATCGTATCCATGTAGCCCCAGCTTGTTCCGAAGATGATATTACAACCTTCTTCAAGACATTCCTCGATTGCTGTCCTGATGGCTACTGCATCTGTATCATTTGTATTGTTCTTACGAACGATCTGAGCATCTGCAAGTCCGAGGTTCTGCTGCATAGCTACGATACCCTGATCGTGTGCGAAGGTATAGCCTGCACCATCAGCAGGGTCTCCGATATGTATTACACCAACCTTGATATTCTCCTTTGCTATGGGAGCAAAAAGGCCTGTAGCTGCAGTGTCTGCTCCAGCTGTCTCAGCCGGTGCTGTGGTTGCTTCTGCAGCAGTGTTTGTTGCAGTGTCAGTCGCTGCTTCCTTTGTACTACAGGCAGTAAAAGATAATACCATTGAAGCTACGACAATGAGTGATAATAATTTCTTGATCATGTTTTAATCTCCTCCTTATTATGTCCGGGTTTTCAGCCTCGGCTGTATTTACATGGCATAAGCCCTAAGTAAATCCTAATTTGTCCCCTCATCCGGGAGCTTATTCCCGAAAGGTGATGCCCTCTTCCTCGCTCATAGAATCGATAATCGCCAGCGATTCAACTCTGACACCTTTTTCGCGGATCAGTCTTCCGCCGGACTGAAATCCTTTCTCTATCACAATTCCCGCTCCAACCAGGGTAGCACCGGCATCCTGAACCAGTTTTGCCAATCCCAGAAGTGCAGCACCATTCGCGAGAAAATCATCGATGATCAATACCCTGTCCTCTGATTTCAGAAATTCCTTTGCCACGATGATGTCATAAACCCTTCCATGGGTAAAAGATTCTACCTGACTTGTGAACACATCCCCTGCTATATTCTTGGTTTGATTCTTCTTGGCAAATAAAACCGGAACCTTGAAATAGCGTGCCGCAATACAGGCAATACCGATACCGGAAGCTTCAATGGTAAGGATCTTCGTAATCTTCTGATCAGAAAATCTTCTTTGAAATTCCTTCCCGATTTCTTCAAAAAGTTCAATGTCCATCTGGTGATTTAAAAAGCTGTCCACCTTCAGCACATTTCCTGAACGTATTTTCCCGTCTTTAATAATTCTTTCTTTTAACAGCTGCATACCTGCTCTGTCTCCTTAATTACTCCGATAAGTAATAAAATTTTAACTATGTTTAGAACCAACTGTTACCGTAATCATCTTAGCTGACAATGTACTTTTTTTCAATTTAGCAAAATTAATGAATAGCATTACTGTAGTTAATATAAAAACGCAACCTGTCACAATATAGACAAACAATATCGGAATTGTTGATTTATCGTATATGCTTGGCTTATTATGTAATATTTTGAGGCCTCGAAAAATATATTACTACTGTAAGCAGCAAACCGTTATCGGAGGTCATAATGAATGCTCCATTGAACCAAGAAGCAAGCCCAACGGATGAGCAGCGCCATGAAATGCTGCGAACTGCCTTAGAACGGGCAGGCAGACTTAAGGATTATGATTACATCGTAAGATACTTAAGCCCTCCACCCGATATCACAAACTTTGCGAAACCGGGTGAAATGAAAGGAATCAAAATCGGCATCCTTGGTGGCGGACTGGCGGGTATGTGTTCTGCCTTCGAGTTACGGAAGCTTGGTGCGGATATTACCGTGTTGGAAGCCTCCGAAACAGAAATTGGCGGAAGAGTAAGCACCTATTATTTTAATGAGGAGGGAAGCTTATACGGTGAACTGGGTGCTATGAGAATCCCGATCAGCCATGAAACCACCTGGCATTATATCAACCTCTTTCAACTGGATACCTTTTCTCTCACTGCACCACAACGAAATAACTTTCTTTATGTCCATCAGACCAGATTGCGCACCGCCCAGTCTGTTCAGGAGTACATCTATCCCAAATTCGCTTTAACAGAGCAGGAAGCCGCCACTCCCTGGAACGAGCTAAATGAATATGCCATGGAATACCGGATGCGGCAGCTGACACCGGAGGTAAGGGCAGAACTGATCCAAATCCTGCCGGAATACTCTCCGGAATTTATTCCGCTGATGAACATGAGTCTTCGACAGAATTATGAGGGCTTAGGCTTAAGTCAGGGTGCGATAGAATTGATATCCGGCGTTGATCCCGCCGCAGGCGCTTCCTTACATATCAGTTATGATGAAATCGCAGGCGACGATTACTCCCTGGATTATCGCAACACCTACCGTATCGCAGGCGGCAATATCTATCTTCCCTATGCGCTTTACCAGTCCCTGACCTCAGCTTTACCCAAGCAATACTCCGGAATTCCAAAGGGTCATCTCGGGACAGTGGATTATAGAGCAGGTCACCGGGTCACGGGAATTTACCGATCCAATTACAGGGATAAGGTTATTGTGAAATATTCGAATGAAGTGGGATTGGATGCTGCAGATATTTATGATTATGTGATCTGTACTCTGCCGCTCTCAGTATTAAGAACCATAGAGATACGCCCTTATTTCACAAACAGGAAAATGCAGGCGATACGAGAATATCATTATATCGATGCGCAGAAGACATTATTTCTGTGCAATAAAAGATTCTGGGAAAGAAATACGGATTACGGAGCTATGCACGGCGGTATCTCTTTTACCGATCTGCCAATCCAGTCCATCATCTATCCCAGCGATCATAACTATTGTATATCAGCCACACAATCAGCCGGTAATACTGTACAGGGCAATTTTTCCTCCTGTTCCTCTGAGGTACCCGGTGTACTTACGGCCTCCTATAGTCTTACACAGAATTCTGTTCGTGTCGGAGGTTTAGAGGAACCACAACGCTTCGATCTGATCCGTCAAAATGTGGAGGAGGTACACGGTCTTCCCCGGGGCTTTTTGAACAGCATTGTAGATCGCAGCGTAACCGCACATTGGAACACTGCTCCTCATTTTCTCGGAGCCCTGTCCTATACCCTCCCCGGACAGAAACAGCTTTTTACTTATGATTTATTGCAACCGGAATACCAGGGACGGGTCTATCTGGCCGGAGAGCATGCTTCTGCCAAGCATGGATGGATACAGGGCGCTCTTTATTCGGGAAAGGATGCTGCCAATCGCCTGGCACAGCACTTCCATACCCGGTTTCTGAAGGATGAACTACAGGAGTTTGCTTCTGCCGGACGAAAAAACTGAATTAAAAAGAAGGGGTTGTTGCAGCCCCTTCTTTGACTAAAACCCGGGTTATATGGCAGGAGAATTAATATTGCCACATTAATTCAAGCCTTTCATGGCGAAGTTTCATCTGGTGAAGCTGTTCACTGTCTGTGATTTTTCTTCCTGAAGTATAATACTCCACAGTGCCCAGATTCTCCTCCAAAAGTCCTTTTTCCTCCAGTATGTGCTTCAAGTGGTTGACCGTACCTACGCTTCCGTCTATAAAAGCCACATCCTCCGGAAAGATTCTGCGATAGGTATCCTTGAAATAGTTAAAGTGCGTACAACCGAGTATCAATGCAGAATAATTCTCAAGCTCATATCCGGCCAGTTGCTTCCTAAGATATTCATATACCTCGGGACTGTCATAATTGCCGGCTTCCGCAAAGGTTACTAAGTCCGGCATCGGCAGAAGATCGACGATATGTTCATCGTCCACCTGCTGTATCAGGTGATGAAGCTTTTCTTCCTTGACTGTAAGGGGTGTGGCAATTACCATAACCCTTTTACCGTTACACCTCTCCACCGCCGGTTTCACCGCCGGCTCCATTCCCAGAATAGGAAGGGAATACTTCCCGCGTACATAATCAATGGCTGCACTGGTAGCCGTATTACAGGCGATGACAATTGCCTTTGCTTCCTGTTTGATGAAAAATTTAACCGCATGATCCACATAGCCGATAATTTCGTCCCTGCTCTTCGTTCCATAGGGCACATTATCGGTATCCGCATAATAGATAAAATCCTCCTTGGGTAATGTACGCATTGCCTGATGGAGGACTGTGAGTCCGCCGATTCCCGAATCTAATATTCCTATCTTCAAGTTCATTCATTCCTCTCGTAAAAGCTATATTTAAATATTTGTAATTGTTTTATTTTAGATTACTATATCAAAAAGTACTTCGTACTTTTCGTAAAGTAATATATTGCTTTTGCAAGCAAGCTTGCATCGCAATATATTACTTCACGAAAGCACCACCTTTGGTGCTTTTGAGCACCTTTGGTGCTTTTGATATAGTAATCAGTAATCTATCCAAATTGTTGCCTTATTACCTATAATAATACAAAGCAGGGAAAAAGCAACTCCTTTTTCCCTGCCTTATGTAGCTGCTCTACTTTACAGTTCCTGATCATATTGTTTCTTAATCGTAATCAGTCTGATCTCATGCGGCTTTAGCTCTGCATAGTAGGTGAGGTTGTTATTTTCAACAGTAATCATGGCCTTGTTGACCAAAGGCATGGAACGCCCCTTCAGAATATCGATCTCTTCCTTCGTAGTAAGCGGCAGCGCACCCATACGCACCCATTCATCGAAGGCTGAGCCATGCTCCCGGTTCACGATCTGCTCCGTCATGATATATTTCCCGTTTTCTGTATAGTTCAGGGTAAATTCAAAATCACAGGGGTCGGAGTTCACAAAGGCATTGTATCTTTCCAGGAAGGTTACGTTAAACAGGACCCCCTGACTGTACAACGGTGAGATATGGACATAATTATACAGTAGAATGACATAATCTCCTCTTCCGTTTGTAGTGATAAAGTAACCCTCACCGCTGTCTATGAGTATATCCATAAGCTTGTTCAGGAAGGTAAACGCATAATAAGCAGGTTTCTTGATCCCATGATAGGCAAACAAGCCGAGCTCCCCATGGAACAATTCATTATCATAGGGCAGTTCCTCCAGCGTGTCAGAAAGGCACCAGTTGCCAAAGCTGTTGGCCTCATCATAATTTTCAAGAATATTTTTCACAATATAGGCTGAACGGTAGCAGGTATCATTCAACCAGTCTCGATGAGAGGCAGAGGATGCCCATTCTGTTATATAAATAGGAAGCTTTGGATATTTTGCCAGTCTCTCCTTCACATAATTCAACGTGGAGGCCAGATAATCCGGATCCTCGGACAATATCATCTTATCACTCGTCTCGTTCTTCACCGTACTTTTTCCTAAGGTAACCAATTCAATCGTACTGGCGGTCTCAACAGGGTAACAATGAATATTATAGAAGTCCGGAGGGCAGTCGGTGTCAAAGCACCGCTTCAGAAAATCATAGTATTCGCTTAAGGTAAAGTCAATCGAGCCGTAGGAAGGGGCGCCAAACATCAGTCGGTTGTCACACCTTTTCACACAGTCATAGGTTATCTTATATAATTCATAAACCGTATCATCATTATCAAAGCCGAAAAAATAGGAGGTATAAGGCACATTCCAGAAGGTGAACAGCCAACTCCTTACCTCCTCCAGTCCGTAGCGTTCAATGAAATGTCTGGTTAAGCCTGTAATCAGGAATCTCCAATTATCTCTGCTATTTGGTTCGCTTAGAATGGAAGGATGATAAAAAATTGTATTGGATGGATTCTTTGCTAACAGCTTTGGCATAAAGGAAAATTGAATCAAAGGTTTCAGATTAATTGACATCAAAAAATCCAGTATTTCATCCACATAGTGAAAGGTCAGGTAGGGGTTTCCCGAACGATCCTCATTATAAAGCATCATGGAATCATCCAGGAGGCCATGGAATTTGACATATTGAAAGCCAACCTCCTTCTGTAAGGTGGCAAGTTCAGTCCGTACCTGCTCCATCAAAAGCTCCTTGGCTCGTCCGACACCGGTGAAGGTTTTGAAGTAGTGTTTGAGTTTTTTCTTATTTGATGTAGCATTTATTTCGATGGATCTACACGGAACACTCGTCATAATATTGCCCGGTTTCTTAATATTCTTCATATCCAGATATTCTCCGAGCTTATTTAAGTAATCCAGCTGTTCCATCACAAGATATCCTTTGTAAAAGGCCGTACCGAGGGGATTAGCGGATCGCGCCTTCAACTCCAGCTTATGCTCTTTACGATACTCCCTCGGAAGCATCCCATATTTCTTCTTAAAGCAATCCACAAAATACCGGGAGTTTGCGAAGCCGTTATTGGCCGCAATCTGTTCCATGGTAAGATTGGTTGTCAGCAGATCGTTCACAGCATGGTTCATACGGATACCCGTCAGGTAGTTAAAGAAGCTTACCCCCATATTAACCTTAAAAAAGTGTGAAAAGTATGAAGGGGATAAAAACTCCTTTTCGGCAATCTGCTCCAAAGATATATTTTCCATATAATTGCTGTTCAGATACTGTATGATGGTACGAAGCCGTACCAGGTGCTTTGGATTCTGACTGAACTGATTATGCTCAAAGCTTTTGAAATTTCTGACCAGTTCCAGAACAATCTGATAAGCCAGGGATATGGTAAGCAGGTCGTTATGCTCGGTCTCGTTATAGTTAATATATACAAGCTGTGCAATCATTCTTTTTAGTTCCACATATTTTGTCTTATTATGAAATATCGTCGAATTACAATGGAAAAAGGTAGACTCGTCCATCCATTTCTTAAAATATCCATAATTAATCTGAAGCACCACCGTTACATTATCATTACTGGTAATCTCGTGTACTTGATTACTGTTGATCAGGATGATGTCATCCTCTGTAAGATGATACGTTTCTGTCTCTACTACAATCCTTAAGTCTCCGCTCAAAACTAAAAATATTTCAATTCTGTTATGCCAATGCCTTGGCTCCTCGGAAATGTTGCGAATGCCTATAATTATTGGCATATCCGCTGAAAATTCAATGTTTTCCTGCATAACAACCTCCCACTCCCCTCAGGAAATTTGTTTTTTTTCTAAACAATATACGGTTTTTTCTGGTAGCAATTAAAAATAAATTAAAATGTTTTACGAAAAGTGAATAAAATATGCTATATTTTTTGATTTTCACCAGGTTTTAACTATAACCCTTTTTTAACTACAACCAAATCATGTGTATATTATAACACAAAAACTATAGAAAAGCATGGTAAACTTTTTTTTATGATGTTAGAATGTAACAATAAAATGATTTTTTTATGAGGGTTCATAGTACAAAATGATAGTAAGAAGTTAAAAACATTTTCAAACCATTATACATAATAATATAACAGTTACGAGGAGCGATATATGCATAGTGAATATGCTTTGCCTGACCGCACAGCAAAAGGTGGGGGTGCCACCAAACTTTTTATGCATGGCATAATGTTTACTATGTTTATATAAAAAAGGTAATAGGTTAAGGCACAGACCTAAATCTAAAGGAGGGTAAATATGTTAAGAGGTAAAAGATTTACGGCCATTTTACTAGTATTAGTAATGGTACTCGCAACCGTTTTAACCGGCTGCGGCAAGAAAAATGAAGCAGAACCTACAGCAACACCTACAACTGCTCCTGCAGCAGAAGCTACAGTAGCACCTACGGAAGCACCTGCAGCTGAGGAGACAGCAGATGCTGATCCCAATCAGTTACCTAGAACTGAGACACTGTATTACGGTGGTCTTCAGTGGGGTTCCGTAAATGGTTGGAATCCCCTTTCCGACAACAATAACAACGCTTTGGCTGTAACACAGGCCGGTGGCGGTTCCCGTACTCTTATGTTCGAATCTCTTTACATGTACAACATGCTTGATAATTCCCTGACTCCCCTGATTGCAGACGGAGATCCTGTATGGAATGATGCTCGTACTGAAGTAACTGTAAAGATTAAGAGTACAGCTAAGTGGAGTGATGGTACTCCGATTACCGCTGATGACGTTGCTTATACTTATGCTACAAACGTTAAGCTTGTAAATGCTCAGGGTAGCGGTTTCTCACCTTATATCGAAGCTGTTGAAGCAGTTGATCCTTCTACAGTACTTATTAAGGCTAAATTAGATGATCAGGGCAAGACCCTCAATCCTTTCCAGGTTACTACCTACCTTGGTCAGTGTTATGTAATCCAGAAGGCTTGGATCCAGGCATTAGAGGCACGTACAGGTGGCGATCCTGATAAGATGAAGGCTGATGCTGGTGATGATGTTGTTTGGTCCGGTCCTTACACCAAGTATTATGCTGATGATCAGAAGGTTGTATTAATCCGTGATAAGAATTACTGGGGCCAGGATGCTTCCATGTGGGGCAAGTTACCTGCACCTAAGTATATCTGCCATACAATCTATGCAGATAACGCAGCAACAGAAGTTGCTTTCAAGGCTGGCGAAGTTGATGTTGACCAGCAGTTTATTCCTAATATCCAGGATCTGTGGTTAAAGGATGGTCTTCCGATCTCCACTTACATGGATCAGGCTCCTTACGGTGTTTGTGTTAACATGCCTACCGCTTGGTTCAACCTTTCCAAGCCCGGTCTTGATAACGTAGCTGTTCGTAAAGCTATCGCTATGGCAGTTGACTATGATGCAATCAACCAGAATGCTATGACCGGTCAGTCACCTTCCTTCAAGGATGTTCCTCGTTCCATGATGAATCCTACTGATGGTGAGCAGGCTACATTTGATCATGATGCAGTGAAGGATCTTCAGTGGGCTGGCAATGACATTGCTGGTGCTAATAAGGTATTAGATGATGCTGGTATCGTTGATACAGACGGCGACGGCATCCGTGAACTTAATGGACAGAACTTAAAGTTCAACTCCTGCTGTCCTAACGGCTGGTCCGATTGGCAGGCAGCTATGGAAATCGTTGCTGCAGCTGGTAAGAATATCGGTATCGAAATCACCACTAATTATCCTGAGTGGTCTGTATATCAGACAGTAGTTACTGCAGCTACTCAGAGTGAATATGACATCTTCATGATGTGGACAAACAGTTCTTCACCCGCTCAGCCTTGGGATCGTATCCGTCAGTTAATGAGCTCCGAGTACAACGGTATCGAAGGTAACTGGTCAGGTAACTGGGGCCACTTCAGCAATGCTGATGCTGATAAGCTGATCCAGGCAATCCCTGCTGAGACAGATGCTGCTAAGCTTAAGCAGTACTATACAGAAGCTGTTAAGATTTACTTAACAGAAGTTCCTTCCTTCTCACTTATGTATAGACCTAATATGTTCCACTGTGTGAACGAGTCTGTATGGACCAACTATCCTGAATCAGGCGACGGCAAGAACATTCCTCCGTTGATCCTCTGCGATGGTTATGGTATCGCTGGTCTCTATAACATCACATTGGTTCAGTAAGATCATAAAACAGTAACACCTGAACACTAACATTCAGCCATGTTTCGGGGGCACTTGAAACATGGCTGATTTAAGATTATTGGAGGTCATCCATGAAAGGTTATCGCAAATATTTTGGCAAAAAGATATTGTGGTTTGTTATCACGTTTATCATTGCCGTCCTTCTCAATTTCATACTCCCTCGAATGATGCCGGGAGATCCTGTCGCAGCTATCACAGCGAGAACCGCACAGGGTATTTCCGATGCATCTGCGGTAAAGGCAATTTATGAAAGCTATCAAAAGGCGTTTGGTACAAACCAACCGATGTATGTACAATTCGTAAAATATTTTGGTAATGCATTGAAAGGCGACTTCGGCTTATCCTTCAGCCAATATCCCCGCCCGGTAAAAGAAATCATAGCAAATGCGATCGGTTGGACCCTAGCCCTGCAGATGCCTGCTATTATCGTTGGCTGGCTGCTCGGGAACGTTCTAGGCGCATTAGCCGCTTATATTCGCAAAGGATTTGATAAGGTACTTATGCCCATTACCCTGTTTTTCAGTAGTATTCCTGCCTTCGGTATGGCAGTTATGCTTCTTGTAGTTTTCGCTATCAACCTAAAGATTGCACCTATTGCCGGCGGTTATGGTTATGACTTAATCCCCAACTTTAGCTGGACCTTCATCAAGTCAGTTATCGCACATTATCAGCTGCCGTTTTGGTCAATCGTTATCATCTCAGTAGGTGGCCAGGCAGTCGGAATGCGTTCCATGGCAATCTACGAACTCAATGCTGACTACGTAAAATATAGCCGTTTTCTCGGTATTAAAGATAGAAAGATCGTTGGTTATGTATTTCGTAACGCCATGCTTCCTCAGGTAACAGGTCTTGCCATGTCTTTAGGAACCATGGTTGGTGGTGCTTTGGTTGCAGAGGTTATTTTCAGCTATCCCGGTCTCGGATCCACCATGCTTCAGGGAATTACCATGGCTGATTATCCGCTGCTATCCGCAACTACGCTTATCATTACCATAATGGTATTGGTAGCAACCTTTGCTATCGATATTATTTATGGCTTTATTGATCCGCGTGTTAAAGCGGCGCAATTTGATTAAGGGAGGACAAGAAAATGAAAAATACATTACGTCAGGTATTCCATTCTCCCAAATTCGTGATTGGTTTCTCTATTATGATGGCTATACTTCTGACAACCATTATATACCCGCTGTTCTGTCCCGGTGATCCACTTGAGATGATTGGTCTCGGAACCTTCTTTAAGCCGGGTACCTATGTATCAGTTTATGATGCAGTCGATACTGAAGCGAAGACACTGAAGCTAAAAGATGCGGACGATAAGCGCCTTGTTGAAAAGCTCACTGATGAAGATCGTGTATCCATGGTTACCTATCTGACTACAATAGGCATAGCCGCTGAAGATATCGATATGAATGATACCGAGGCTCTCTTGCAGCTATGGGGTGAGAAATATGACCCTGCTGCCAAACCGGCCGGTATGACAAAAGCACAGCGTAATTATTACAAGAGATTAAATGATGGCCTGGTTGCATTACAAACCAAGAATGAGGTCGTTCTCGCCGCTCCAAATGCCGAAACTGGCGAATTGGAGGAGACAAAAGCCATCGCCAAAACCGATTATGTGAATGTCAAGGATGTTGCAAACGTAAAGGTACTTCCACTTGGTACGGATAACTTCGGACGAGATACCCTGAAGGAATTAGTTGCAGCTGTCAAAGTCTCTTTAAAGATTGGTCTGATCGCAGGAGCGGTAGCCACCTTTATCGGATTAACCCTTGGATTATTAGGCGGATATCTTGGCGGTCTGGCAGATGACATTATCATGTTCATTACCAATATCTTTACCGTCATTCCTTCCTTCGTTCTGCTGATACTGATATCTTACAGCGTCGGACAGGAGCAGCGTGGTGCCACAACTGTTGCTATCGTAATCGGAGTCACTTCCTGGGTTTGGACAACAAGATCTGTACGTTCTCAGGTTATTTCCTTACGAAACCGTGATCACGTTAATTTAAGCAAGCTTTCCGGTCATAGCCTGATAAGAATTATCCTAACGGATATTCTTCCCTACATAGCTTCTTATGTTGTTATGGCACTGATTTTACAGATATCCTCCGCAATTCTTGCTGAAGCACAGTTATCCATGATCGGTCTCGGACCTAAGACCACAGAAGTTCCTACCCTTGGTCTTATGATGAACTGGTCCATGCTGTACACTGCACATCTGAATGGTTCCTGGTGGGCATATTTCCCCGTAATCCTGATGATTGCACTGATATCTTTCTCATTGAACTTAATGAATACCGGCCTCGATCAGGTGTTCAACCCTACTTTGAGAGACTAGGAGGACATTATGGGAAAAATTATGCTTGAGGTGAATAACCTCACCACAAAATATGTAACAAGATTTAGAGAAGATGTATATGCCGTTGACCATGTATCCTTAGCTATCGAGGAAGGCAAATCACTGGGTATCGCCGGTGAGTCCGGCTGTGGTAAGTCAACGCTTGCCCTTAGCTTGATGGGATATTACTTCCCTCCGCTCCATTATATGAGCGGTGACATCATCATTGACGGAAAAAACATCTCCAAGTTAAGCCCTGATACAATCAGAAAAAATATTCTCGGTACCGAGATTGCTTATATTCCTCAGGCTGCTATGAATGCATTGAATCCTACACAAAAGATCATTCGTTTTATTGAAGATGTCATTCATGTACATGATCCTAAGATGCCAAAGAAAGAAATTCTCGATCTGGCTAAGAAACGTTTTGAAGAGCTCGGTTTACCGGCCTCCGTACTTGATAAGCACGCCGTAGAGCTTTCTGGAGGTATGAAGCAGCGTACTGTTATAGCAATCTCTACTATCCTTTCACCTAAGGTACTGATCGCAGATGAGCCTTCCAGTGCTCTCGACGTTACCAGTCAGAAGATGGTTATTAAGATGCTTCGTAATCTGATGGAAAAGGGCTATATCAAATCCATGATTTTCATCACACACGAATTACCGCTGCTTTATAATGTAACAGACGATATCATGGTTATGTATGCCGGACAGATCGTTGAAAAAGGAACAGCAAAAGAGATGGTATTCAATCCGATCCATCCTTATTCCAAAGGATTGATGGGCTCTATCATCGTACCGGAGGAAGGTACCCGTGACGTGAAGCTTGCTGCTATTCCTGGAACACCTCCGAACTTAAAGAAGCCTCCGGCAGGCTGTAGATTTGCAGAAAGATGTAAGTATGCAACCAGCGATTGTAAGGTAAATGCGGTTGGTATCAGAGACTGCGGAGACGGACGCACCTATCGTTGCATTATTGACGTAGAAAAGCTGAAGGAGGAATATGCAAATGAGTGATACAAGACCCATGTGTTTAAGCGGGAAGGGCGTCACAAAGGTATTCGGCTTTGGTGATAAGAAAACCGTTGCTGTTGACCATGTCGATTTCGAATTTCACGAGGGTGAGCTTGTCTCCATCGTAGGTGAATCCGGTAGTGGTAAAACGACCATCAGCAAGATGCTCCTCGGTCTGATCAGCGTAACGGAAGGACAGATTTTCTTTCAGGATAAACCGCTTGATATCAGCACCAGAAACAAAAAGAAGAAATACTGGAAGGAAATTCAGGCGATTTTTCAGGATCCCTTCTCCTCCTATAATGTATTCAATAAGATAGACCGCGTTCTGCTTGACTGTATCAATATGCGCGGTGGCAGACACCTCCCGATGGAGAAGAAGATAGAAATGATGACGGAAGCTTGCAGCTTCGTTAACTTAAAGTTTGCAGAGCTTACCAATAAGTATCCTTTCGAGCTTTCCGGCGGACAGATGCAGCGTCTCATGATTGCACGTATCTTCCTGCTCAAGCCGAAGATACTTCTTGCAGATGAGCCAACCTCCATGATTGATGCATGTTCCCGTGCTACGATTTTGGATATGTTATTAAACCTGCGCAATGAAATCGGAATGACCATCATCTTCATTACTCATGATATCGGTCTTGCTTACTACATCTCAGACTCCGTATACATCATGGAGCATGGTAAGTTTGTAGAGCGCGGCACAGCTGATGATGTTATTCTCAATCCGAAGGCAGATTACACAAAGCGTTTGATCAGCGACGTTCCCAAGATTTATGAGGAATGGGATTTATCTACTGTAGGTTAAGATATTTTTTTATTGTTATAATATAAGCAAAAGTGTCAAAAGTGCTGCGCACGTTTTTCCGGACATTAGTCCTTGCCATCACAAGCAAGCTTGCATAGCAAGGACTAATATTCGAAAAGCACCTTCGGTGCTTTGACACCTTTGCTATCGTCAATACTTAGGAGTACGATTGCATCGTAAGGTTAATCCCTCATTGCTATCGTACTCCCTCATATTCTCAAAAGCTTTTCCTTACGAAGCATAATGAAAATGATCCTGTTAGCTATATGATAGGTACGATTTGAAAGGAGGATTTTATGAGTTCCATCAATATTAACAAGCTATTATCTGAAATGACCCTCGAGGAAAAGGCCGGGTTATGTTCCGGAGCGGATTTCTGGCATACAAAAGCCGTAGAGCGCTTAGGTCTCCCTGAGGTTATGGTAAGTGATGGTCCTCACGGGTTACGTAAGCAGGATAATTCAGGTGACCACGTCGGTCTGCTTGGCAGTATTAAAGCAGTATGTTTTCCGGCTGCCAGTGCACTCTCCTGTTCCTTCGACCGGGAGCTTGCCTATACCCTCGGTGCCACTTTAGGCGAGGAATGCCAGGCTGAGGAAATATCTACGATTCTTGGTCCTGCAGTAAATATGAAGCGTTCTCCTCTTTGTGGAAGAAACTTCGAATATTTCTCTGAGGACCCTTATGTGGCAGGAGAATTGGCTGCTTACTATGTGAATGGCGTCCAAAGTAAAAATGTCGGCACTAGTGTGAAGCATTTTGCAGCCAACAATCAGGAAACCAGAAGAATGAGTATCAGCTCTGAGGTTGACGAGCGTACGCTACGCGAAATCTATCTCACCGCCTTTGAAAAAATCGTTAAAAAGGCACAGCCCTGGACCATCATGTGCTCCTATAACTGTATCAATGGAGTTTACTCCTGTGAAAACGACTGGTTATTGAATAAGGTTCTTAGGGAGGAATGGGGCTTTAAGGGCCTTGTCATGACTGACTGGGGCGCTATGAATGACAGAGTGAGAGCACTGCGTGCCGGTCTTGATCTTGAGATGCCGGCTTCAGACGGATCGACAGATCAGGCTATTGTAGATGCTGTAAAAGCCGGACAAATCTCGATGGAGGAGCTGGATACAGCTGTCACACGAGTTCTTGAGCTGATACAGAAATATTATGATGGTAAAAAGCCTAATGCAGCCTATGATAAAGAAGCACATCATGAAATTGCCAGAAAAATCGCCGGAGAATGTGCTGTACTATTAAAGAATGATAATCAGCTCCTGCCCCTGAAAAAGACTGACAAGGTTGCCTTCATTGGTGAATTTGCTGAGAAGCCCCGTTTCCAGGGTGGTGGCTCCAGTCATATTAATTGCTTCAAGATATCCGATGCTCTGTCCAGCGCAAGAGGCTGCAATGTGTCTTATGCTAAGGGTTATGATTTAGATGCGGATACGCTGGAGGCTTCTGAACTCGAGAAGGCGAAGAAGCTGGCAGCGGAAGCACAGATTGCCGTGATCTTCGCAGGACTTCCGGATGCTTATGAGAGTGAGGGCTATGACCGTACTCATATCAATCTTCCCGACTGTCAGAATACACTGATTGAAGAGATTGTTAAGGTACAGCCCAATACAGTCGTTGTTCTGCATAATGGTTCTCCTGTAGCAATGCCTTGGATCAATAAGGTTCGTGCTGTTCTCGAAGTATATCTGAGCGGCCAGGCTGTCGGTGATGCTACCATCGATCTGTTATATGGAGATGTTAACCCGAGCGGTAAACTCGCCGAATCCTTCCCCTTAAGACTTCAGGACAACCCCTCCTATTTGAATTTCCCGGGAACCAATCGTACCGTGGAATATCATGAAGGCGTATTTATCGGCTACCGCTATTATGACAGCAAGGATATGGAGGTCCTGTTCCCCTTTGGCTATGGTCTCAGCTATACCTCCTTCGAGTACAGCGACTTAAAGCTCAAGGTTGCAGGAGTTACAACTACCCGTAAAGACGGTAAGCTTTTGATTAAGGACACGGACAAGCTGGAGGTATTCGTAAAGGTAAAGAATACAGGAACACGGTTTGGCAAAGAAATTGTTCAGCTATATGTTCATGATAAGGAAGCCAGCGTGATACGTCCCGTCAAAGAGCTTAAGGGCTTTGAGAAGATCGGTCTTGCTCCCGGAGAAGAAAAGATAGTCGAATTTACATTAAGTAAGCGTGACTTTGCATTCTATGATACAGAGCTTGAGGATTGGTACGCTGAAGGCGGAGATTTCGAGATTCTGATCGGTAAATCCTCGCGAGATATTGTTTTAAGCGATACCGTACTGTTGGAAAGTACCGTAGAGCGTCCGTTCCTGATGGATGACCGCACCACCTTAGCGGATGTTCTGGCCTATGCGGATAATCCGCAGGCTGTAATTGATCAGATGATGAGTGCCTTCTTCCCGGAGGGTTCAGATTCGGATAATGATCCCACCGGTCAGGCAATGATGCTGGAGATGATGAAGAGTATGCCAATTCATTCTCTGCGCTCCTTCTCCTCCTTCGGGATCGACAAAGGAATCGTGGATCAGCTGATCTCGAAGCTCATTAAATAGGATACAAAATTTTCATTCTAGGGACGGTGCGAAGCGACTTCCCTGTCGCTCGCACCTGTTCTCTAGAAAGGGATAGTTAAGATAGTCTAGATTGTATTTTATTTATCAAAGATGGATCCGACTATGTCAGTCTGGGCTTTTTGCCCGGTATTCTCTTGGGGAGAGGCCTGTATATTTGCGGAAGATGCGGCTAAAGTACAGCTGATCCTCGTAACCGACTAGGGTGGCTATTTCACTGATTGGCAGAGAATGATTGTGTAAAAGCTCCTTGGCGTGCTGCAGACGAAGATTAGTAATATATTGTTTTGGAGAGTATCCGGTATATTTTTTGAATTCTCTTATAAACCAGGAACAGCTGATATGATTTCGCTTTGCGTATTCTGCAATATTGATTTCTGATTGATATTCATGGTGAAATTGATTCATCACCTGGTCAAGCATGGAATGATACCCCGTTCTATCCCGCTCTGAGGTCTGGTTTAGCCGGGCTATCATAATAAATAACTGACGCAAATAAGCTTCTGTCATCTCCATTCTCTGAAAACGGTCAAGCCTGAGTTCTATAATAATCTTCTCAAACAATTCCGGGAGTTCCTCCCTTGCCTGTAGTAAAATCGGTTGCTCCGATGTTAATCCAAGACCTGTCAGAAGTCTCTCAACTCCCCAGCCCGTAAAATGAATCCAATAAATATCAGGCTTCTCCGAAAGAACATAATAATAATCCTGAGGTATCTCCGGATGATAGATGAATACTCCTCCCTTTGTCACATCATATCGCCTATCACCAACCACAAAATGTGCTGCTCCCTCAGCTACATATAGCAGCTGGTAGTCTCTTCTGCCCTGAGGTCGGTAGGTTCGCAGCTTCTTCAACTGAAGCAGTTTATAATGACCGCTGCTCTTAACAAACAGTTCCAGACAGTCATTTGGAAGGTCGTCATCGCCTTGATTATAATAGCCTGAGTAATTCAGCATCCTATGTATTCCTCCCTTCAGCTAATACCAAACCCGGTGAAATCATCCCGCAAGTTCATTTTTGTATGGGTATGTACTCGATTTCTCCCTCTTATTTTAAGATTATGTTATCAGAGTAATATTATTTTGTCCATATATTGAGCAAGATTAGTCATAGATAAATCCTATCTCAATGATAAAATGAAGGATATACATGAATACTCCGGAAAGGTGACGGTACCCTATGAAATTACCAAAATATTATGAAGATATAAAGAATCTGCACGTCGGTACGATGCCAAACCGTGCCTACTATGTCCCTAGATATGCAAGCGATCCGAAGAACACAAGAATCCGTTCTTTGAACGGCTTATGGAGGTTTCGCCTTTATCCTAACCGTTACGAGATTGAGGACGACTTCTTCCTCCCATCCTTTGACTCAGACAGCTATGACAGTATCCCTGTTCCCGGCTGTTGGCAGAACTACGGTTATGACAAACATCAATACACGAATGTCAACTATCCCTTCCCTTACGATCTCCCTTATGTTCCCGAGGAGAACAACCCTTGCGGATGTTATATCCATCGTTTCGAGATGACAGAGGAACAGCTCAATCAGCTTAATTACCTGTATTTCGAGGGTGTTGATTCCTGCTTCTATGTCTGGCTGAACGGTACCTTTATCGGCTTCAGTCAGGTATCCCATTCTCCGAGTGAATTTGATGTTACCTCTCACTTAAAAACAGGTGAAAATGTACTTGCCATTCTGGTGATGAAGTGGTGCCTTGGGAGCTATTATGAGGATCAGGATAAATTCCGCATGTCAGGCATCTTTCGCGATGTATCCCTGATCACCAGGGCCAAGGAGCATATTCGTGACTTCTTCGTGAAGACCAAACTGAACGAAGATTGCTCTCAGGCAGTCCTTCAAGTCAGCCTCGAATACCCGGATGCTCCTATACCGGTGATCGGACAGCTTTACCAGGGAAATCAGCTCATAGGGGAAGCTAACGCAACAGATTGCTCCTTGGAATTAACCGTAATGAAGCCTCTTCTATGGAATGCCGAAGAGCCTAACCTTTATACTCTCAGATTAAGTACCCGGGAAGAGGTAATTATGCAAAAGGTGGGCATTCGGAAAGTAGAGATAAAAGATAATGTCCTTTTACTCAATAACGTACCCATTAAGCTCAAGGGTGTGAATCGCCATGACAGCGACCCTGTTACCGGTTACACCATCAGCAGGGAGCAAGCCCTGAAGGACCTCTCCCTGATGAAGCAGCATAATATCAATGCAATTCGTACCAGTCATTATCCAAATGCCCCATGGTTTACAGAGCTCTGTGATGAATACGGCTTCTATGTAATTGGAGAGGCAGATCTTGAGACCCATGGAGTCGTCAACTTCTATTCCGGTTCTTATGAGCATACGTATTGTGATATTGCTAAGAATGAGATCTCAGATGCTATTGTTCTGGATCGTGAACAGCGCAATGTACACAGGGATAAGAATCATCCCTGTATCCTGATGTGGTCCATGGGGAATGAAAGCGGCTGGGGTCCCAGCTTTGAGAAAGCAGGCAGATGGATTAAGGGCTATGATGATACCCGCCTTCTGCATTACGAAGGAAGCGTCCATGCCAAGGGAGATGACTGCGATCTGTCCATTCTCGATGTGTACAGTAAGATGTATGACTCCATAGAGAGTATCGAACAGTATTTCAGTCAGCCCGATCTCAAGAAGCCTTATATGCTCTGTGAATTCTGCCACGCAATGGGGAATGGACCGGGAGATCTGGAGGATTACATGGTCAAGCTCTATCATGAGAAAAGCTTTATCGGTGCGTTTGTCTGGGAATGGTGTGACCATGCCATCCTTCTCGGAGAAACAGAGGATGGCAGGAAGCGCTACGCCTACGGAGGAGACTCCGGAGAATTTCCTCATGACGGCAATTTCTGTATCGACGGTTTGGTGTATCCTGACCGTACCGTGAGTCCAAGCCTTAAGGAATATAAGAATGTTTTACGACCTGTTCGAGCAAATCTGGTCTCGGCTGAGGAAGGCATCATTCAGCTTGAAAATAAGCTTGATTTTACTAACACAAAGGATTTCCTGAGTCTGTCCTATGAGCTTCAAAAGGACGGAATAACCATCGCAGAAGGGTTCCTCCGTGAACTTGATATACCCCCCCATACCAGCCGGGAGTTTAAGCTGCATTATAATGTCCCTGAGGAGGGAATCACCTACCTGCTGTTACGCTATCTTCAGAAATCCGCACTTCCCTTCACAGCACCCGGACATGAGCTTGGATTTGACCAGCTTTTGATCAAGGAAGCCATCAACAGCTCTTTCATGATAAAAGAATCGTCTGCCGACCAAAATAAGACCGAGCTGCATTATCAGGAGACCGAGAATCGATTACAAGTGTCAGGAAACCGCTTCTCCTATACCTTCAATAAGCTGACCGGTCTGTTTGATGATATGACAGTGAATAACCGAAGGCTTCTGATGCAGCCGATGGAGTATAATATTTGGCGTGCACCGACGGATAACGATCAATACATCCGCAAGGATTGGGAGCATGCCGGCTATGACAGAACCACGGTCCGGGTATATGAAACTGATGTAGCGCATACTCCTGATGACGGACTTAAGATTCAGGTCAAGCTTGCTCTAGCGGCAATCCAACGGGAGCATATCCTTGATCTAACCGTGACATGGAGTGTATTCCCGAATGGAGGTATCTCTGTAGATATTAAGGTACACCGCAATATTCTGATGCCATATCTTCCTCGCTTTGGTCTAAGATTATTCCTGCCAAAGGAATATGACCGTGTGAAATATTATGGCTACGGCCCGTCAGAGAGCTATATCGATAAGCACCGAGCCTCCTATGTCGGTCTGTTTGAGCAGACTGTTGACGAGATGTATGAAGACTATATCTTTCCCCAGGAGAACGGTTCCCATTGTGGCTGCAGATACCTGAGTGCTTACAGTGCTGATCCACTACCCATCCTTACAGTGACCTCAGAGAAAGATTTCTCCTTTCATGCTTCCGCTTACACCCAAGAGGAATTAACGGTTAAGAAGCATAATTATGAACTGATGAAGGCCCCTTATCACATCCTCTGCATTGACTATAAGATGAGCGGAATAGGTTCCAACAGCTGTGGTCCGGAGCTTCTGGAGAAATATCGTTTGAACGAAGAGAACTTTGCATATTCCCTCTGGATGGATTGGAATTAGAAAAGTACAATAAAAAAAGTATAATGGAGACAGACACCAATTACGTACTCTCCTAATCTGCTTGACTGTTAGCGTTGCAGAGAATTACTGGCTGTCTCTATTATACTTTTATTCGTTTATGGATGATCCATTACATAACCGTTCTGCCAAGCGGACTGAAGGCACGATCAGGCATTACCCTACGATGTAGAAGCCGATTGCCGCGATCAGGTATACACTCATCAGCTTCAAACCCTCCATCCAGTTCGACCGCCCGGCCTTTACTACCTGATTGGCGATTAATACACTGGCACCGAATAGGAATAATTCAATCGGTTTAAACACAATGCTCATTGGTGAATAGAGTAAGCTGATTAATACCGATGCAGGAATAACAAATAAAGCGATCTGCAGACTGGAGCCCACCGCGATCTCTATTGAGATATCCAGCTTGTTCTTGATTCCCATGATGATGGCAGTGGTATGCTCAGCGGCATTACCGACAATAGGAATTAAGATAATACCGACGAACATCTCAGGGATATGAGCTGCTTGTGTCATAGGCTCGATACTATCAACTAAAAGCTCAGATTCGATAGCAATCAGTACCGTCGCAACAGCAAGCACTGTGATGCTGAAGGGTAGGGACCAATTTGCTTCCACATCCTCTGCATGCTCCACACCATATAAGTCCTTCTGTGTCTTAAAGGAGTATATCATACCGATTACATAAATGACCAACAGAATTACCGCAATAATATAACTCAGACTCTCATATTCGGAGGTAAGCAGCTCTTCTGACTTTCCCCAGGTAAAAACTGCAGGAAGCGATAATCCGATTACCGCAAACAGCAGCATGGTTGCCGTGAAGGTGCCAAGCTGTGAATCGTATTTTAATTCCTTATGCTTTAAGCCGCCAACAAAAATACTACAGCCTAATACCAGAAGGATAT
Organism: Bacillota bacterium; assembly: GCA_023436065.1. Taxonomy (GTDB): domain Bacteria; phylum Bacillota; class Clostridia; order Lachnospirales; family Lachnospiraceae; genus Mobilitalea. The sequence goes on along the minus strand of JAEZKU010000005.1, from coordinate 48,349 downwards.
TTCCAAGTACAGAACCGGCCAGTGACGCCTTAACAACGTCAAATAACCCTGCCTTAATTGCAAAAAAGCTGATGATCAGCTCTGTCGCATTTCCAAAGGTAGCATTTAAAAAGCCACCCAGCTTCGGCCCTGTATAAGTAGCAATTTCTTCTGTGGCTTCACCCAAGTAGCCCGCCAACGGTACGATAGCTGCACAGGTTAAAAAGAACATAATTGTAGCATTCCACTTCAGGAAATATCCTGCAATCGTAAACGGAATGCAAAGAAGTAAAATTTTAATGTACTTCATCTTTCGGTCTCCTCAATAAGCTTTCTATGGTAATATATTAATCTAATTAATTGTGGTAACATAAAATCACAATAATATCGCAATTATAGTACCGGAGACGAAGAAAATCAATGATTAAATTAATTAAATTTTCTAATTAATTCATTCTATTTTACTTTTAATTCCTCCACCAAACTATAGTATAGCTCAGCCTTCCCGCTTATCCCGTTTACTTTCATTTCCTTAAAATGTACGGAGCCGTCCTCTTCAACCTGAAAGAATACAGTTACAGCTGCCTCATTACCTTCATAATCCATCGTTCCACTGATTGTAAAGAGGGTCTTACCCTCTTCTTTGTCCTGAATCTCATATTTCGGACTTCTGATATAGGCTTTCACAAAGTCGTCCACCGTGATACCACCGGCTTCAGTCATCACCTCAGGCTCGGTAACCGTTTCACTCATTTGAGGCTGCAGTAAAGCAGGGATATCAAAGACCGTCGTACAGACAAATAGTTCAAACGCAAAGAAAAGGCACCAGATGGCAGCACCTGCTTTTCTGGTTTTCAATAATCCGGCTCTGATTACAAGGTACACCGGCGGCAATAGCAAAGCCCATAATATGATTGTTTTCTTCGCTTTTCCTTCCTTTATCAGAATGCCGGAATCCATGATACCGATGGCGCAATGAATGATCAGCAAAATAATCAGTAACGGCAGACTTTTTCTACTGATCGCACCTGCAAAAAGCACCGGCAAGAATGTCAGGATCCAGGGCATGGCATGATTAATCTCATTTTTCCTCGGCTGCTGCTTCAAATCCTCCTTCTTTGATAGCTCCGTAGTGCTGAGTTCAACCCAATCTGACATACCACTCTTCCACACCTCGGTATTGTCCTCTATGATATGCTGCTGATATAGTGCCTTCATTTCTTCTTCTGAAAAAGGTCCCGTGACCTCCCCATTATCAATATAATACCAGAATTTCAATTCCTCTGTATTATGATCCATTTGCCTGACCCCCTGTTGCTTTCTATAAGTAAACTGATTCATATAACTCAGAATAAGTCGTAACTGATAGAATAATGATAAAATTCTTCGAAACGTATGTCAATATCATTTCGGTTATTTCATTATTTTGGTACTCCGGCAGGGGGTTAAGAGTAAAAGGAGTCCGTCAGGAAAATCGACGGGCTCCTTTACAACAATTTATTGCTTACCAAAGTTTTGTGTACCGTAAATACCTGACACACCTACACCAAGTTCGTCACAAAGTGTAGTAAGCATATTTTTACGATGACCGGATGAATTAATCCAACCGTCCACCACTTCAACAGCATCAAAAACCGGGTACATCTTGGCGATATTTTCTGCGCATGATGTCCAATGATATCCTGCGTCAGTTATTCTGGCACTTGGATCTTTACTGTCCGGATTAATATGATTGAAAAAGCCCCTGTTCGCCATATCAAGACTGTGGGAGCGGGCAGCAGTCGCAAGCGTATCATTCCATCTTAACGCGGGTAAGCCGTTCAAGCCACGGAAGGCATTGGTAAACTCAAAAATGAGACGCTCGGTGGTAGCTTCAGCAAAAAATGGAAGTGCACCAATTGAAGCAGCATATTTCATGTTGCCGTTGTTTGCATCCGTGTAAACCAATCCGTCCCCTTTGTAAGTGGACACATTGTTCGTGTATAAGAATGAAGCTTTGCCATCTACATAAAATACCGCAAGGAATTTAATGTAGCTACCGTAGAACGCCCACGTACCTTCGGAAGTTACTAATTCCCCGAAGCGACCTGAAAGTCCTGCCTCAAGCTCCGTTTGCTTTAATTTAATATTTGTGAACCCTCCTAAGTTATCATTGCCAACAAATTCGTAGCCATAGGTTTTCGCAAGTTTCTCTGCATGTGAGCCATAATCACCGTAAATAATAACATTTCCAGATGAGCCATCTATAATATTATTAACAATAAAAGTACTCGAAGGTATCGTTATTTTTCTCAATTCTTTTATATCGTTAAATGCACATCCAAAAATATATGTGACACTATCCGGAATCACAACTTCCGAAAAATGGCATCCTCGGAAAGCATCAACTCCAATCTCCTTCAGATTTGATCCAAAATGTATTTCTTTCAGATAATGAGAATATCCGAAAGCACCGGTTGCGATCTCCGTAACACTATCGGGAACATAATATGTATTATCCTTTTTACTTCCCGGGTAAGCAACCAGTTTGGTCATATCCTTACTAAACAATACTCCGTCAACCGTGGTAAAATTAGGGTTATTCTCCACAGTAAAACTGCCTATCGAATCATTGTAAATGGCATAATCATCTATCTTTTGAATATTCGAGGTAATAACCAGCTCGTATCCTTCAGTAAATTTGCTAACCCTGTTTCCCGCAGCATCAAACGAAGAAAAACCTTTACTAATACTCGTTATACTTGGATCAGAAGCAGTATACACTTTACTCGGCTGAGGTGTTGTATTTGGTATTGGTGTTACAGCTGACCAAGGTGTTGCGGTTGGCTTCGGTGTTACAGTTGGCCTGGGTGTTACATTCGGGGTTTGCGTTACAGTTGGTGCTGCAGTCGGTTTCGGTGTTACAGTCGGCTTCGGTGTTACAGTCGGCTTCGGTGTCACAGTCGGCTTCGGTGTTACAGTTGGCTGAGTTATCATATTTATTAAGTCTTTGAATAGCGAAACAAACTCGAATTCAGCATAATTTGGAGCATCCTTGGCCTTATTTGTCTGTAAAACCAGCAAAGTACCATCTTTATTTTTCTTCCCTGCCGCACTGAGTAGCATTTTCGTGTGTTTGGCGGGGCGTATGCTGAAAGTATCACTATTTTCCAAACGGAATGTCCATGGATATTGCTTGCTTACTTCTTTTACCTTTAAACCGTCCTTTACTTTTCCCGACACACCAAGATATTTGCCCTTCAAAGTCATGATCGCGTACTTATTATCCTTGATGTGTTCTACATAGTACATTGATACAATATCAGCTTTCCTAAGTTCCGCACCGCCGTTTGATGCGATATTTACATAGCTGTCCATGATACGGATTTTGTACCAGCCTTCGGCAATCACTGCCTTACTGGCCGTTGTTGTCTTTGCTTTACTCTTGTTAGCGGCTAATACTGTGGTAGGACATACACTAAGTACTATGCACAGTACCAGCAGTATACTCATTATTTTCTTTCTCACTTGTTGTCTGCCTCCTTAACTCTTATGTATCATTTTTGTATTGAATAGTATCTGAAGCCTACCTGTTTTCCTCAGATATCCATTACTGAATATTCCTTTATACTTACATTATCATAAAATTTCCCAAAAAAATATTTGCAGCACAAAATGAACTTATTTCGACATGAAATGAAATTAATGTAACGATCAATAAGAAATAAGGAATAATTATCACTTGAACTATATGAGGCTACACTCTGTTATGTATAATGAAGAAAGATTTCAATGGATTTTCAGATATGAAATATGACGTACCTATGTCAGATTATTTACTATATAATTGAGAGGAAAGGGAAATTATCATGCAGGGAGGTTAGTGGATGGAAAGCAGTTTCCTGAATATAACAGAAGAAAATATTAGAGATGAGCATCTATGCTGTGCTATTGCTGACAAGAAACATCAATGCGGCGTAGATATCAAGAGGTCCTGGCTTTCAGATCGGTTGGAGGAGGGACACGTCTTTCGTAAACTGATTGCAAAGGGCAAGGTGTTTATTGAATATTCCCCTCTGGAGACTGCCTGGACTCCGATTGAGGGAGCGAATTTTATCTATATCTACTGTCTGTGGGTATCCGGTAGCTTTAAGAATCTGGGATATGGCAGTGAGCTTCTGGAATATTGCATTGCAGATGCAAAATCCAGGGGCAAGTCCGGAGTGTGTACCATCAGTTCCACCAAGAAAAAGCCCTTCCTGTCCGATAAAAGGTTCTTGCAGAAATACGGCTTTGAGACAGTCGATACGATAGGCGATGAGTATGAACTGCTCTCCTTATCCTTTGATCAAACACAGCCACATTTTTCTGAGGCAGCCAAAAAGCAAGCCATCTACAGTCCAAAGCTGACCATTTACTATGGATTGCAATGTCCCTACATCCCCAACTGTATTGAGCAGATCGAAAGCTTTTGCGAGCTTAATCATATTCCTGTGGATTTAATCAAGGTAGACAGCCTTGAGAAAGCCAAGGCAGTTCCCTGTGTATTTAACAACTGGGCGGTCTTCTACCAGGGTAAATTTAAGACCCTTCATTTACTGAACGAAGGTCATTTGAAAAAATTACTGGAGCAATAATCAAATACTCTGATTATGATCTTCTGAGTGTTACAGTCACAACCTCAGGCCTGTTAAATAATCTGATCGGCACGACGCTGTTCCCCAGGCCCCTGCTGATAATCAGAGTCGTATGCCCGGCCCTGTGGGCCCCGGAAGTATACTTTGGAAATATGCCTTGCCCCGGAGCGATGAGACCACCGAGGATAGGAAGTCGAAATTGACCCCCATGTGCGTGTCCGGCGAAAATAATATCGGCATCTGATTGCCTGTAGCTATCGATATATTGCGGTTCGTGAGTAAGCACAATCTGAAGTTTATCAGCCTCCGCATGGGAGCACAAGGTTTTCAGGGTATCATCCGCCTGATTCCCCTCACTTAGACCCATGAGATAAAAGCCCCCATCCCTATTCTTCTCCAGGTGAACGATACGGTTATCCAATATTCTTACCTGATACTTCTTTAGTCCATCCATTAAGCTGTCCCATTCCCAGCGATCCAGGGAGTATTCATGGTTTCCTGTGACATAGTAAATCGGGGCAAGCTCAGATGCCCTTTTAATAAACTCCAAAGCAGCTTTGATGTCCGTCCTGCGCCGATCTACCAGATCACCTGTAATCACTATGATATCCGGCTTCGCTTTTGCCAGAACCTTCAGTAATCTGCTACTTTTTTTGCCGAATTCCTTATTGTGCAGGTCTGAAATCTGTATAATCCTGAAACCATCCAGTGCCCTTCCAATTTCCTTGGTTTTATAGATATAATCTGAGACTACGATATCATTATTCTGCCAAAGACAAAAAATAATAAGAATGACGGCCGATAGAATCCGCATATTCCATATTTTGTACCTTTTATCTTTCATACCTCTTAACTCCGATAATAAATTGATGTGGTTGATAAGGTCAATACTGTTTCTATTATAGCCTATTCCTAATAAAATACTACTATTTCTTCCATTTATTTCTTTACATGGTTATTAATGGGTGGTATAATGTTAAAAATTTTCACCTAATAACATGATCAGGAGGTACCTATGCCAATTGTAAGAATTGAGATGCTACGAGGAAAAAGTCCCGAATATAGAAAAACCATATTAAATGTTGTTCATCAGGCACTGGTGGATTGCTTTAAAATCCCGCATTATGACAGAAACCAGAGGATTATTGAAATTGATAAGGAAAACTTTGAACATCCGGAGAACAGGTCAGAGGATTATCTTCTGATTGAGATTACAGCCTTCAAGGGTCGTAGCAATGAAGCAAAGAAAAATCTGTATCAATCCATCGTAGATCATTTGGTGCAGGAGCTTGGTATCGCGCGGACCGATATCATAATAGTAATTCATGAACCACCGTTAGAGAATTGGGGGATTGCCGGTGGTAAACCGGCGAATGAGGTTAATCTGGGTTTTAAAATTGATGTATGACAGACCGGATATATCAGGAGAATAATGGCATATAATATGATAAATCCTTTATTAGGAGCATTATTGCCATGTCATATACTAACTCAAGCACCTGCTGTGAAGAGAACACCATGACTTTGATCGGGAAAGGACTGGTGACTGCCGAACCGAACATCGCCATTCTTCGTCTGGGAGTCGAGACGATCGGAAGTGATCTTACTACCGCCCAGGAGGAGAATGCCAGACTCAGTACAGCCATCCTGCAAGCTCTGCGACAGCTTGGAATTGAAGACATTCAGACCTTTCAATATACCATTAACAGACTGATTGAATATGAGAACAGCAATCGGGTCGATAAAGGCTATTCCGTAAGAAATATACTGGAGATAAGGACGGATGAAACAGAACAGATCGGTCTGATCATCGATACAGCAGTCCGTAACGGCGCCAACGTGGTTGACCTGATTTCCTTTGAGGTATCGGACACCTACACCTATTACCTCCAAGCACTGAATCTCGCTGTCGTCAATGCCTGGGATAAGGCAAAGTCGATAGCAGAAACCTTAGGTCTTACATATGTTCCGGTTCCCAGACGGATCATCGAGAACGAAGCCATGCCGGTTCCTTTTCAAACCATTGGCTTTAGGGAGGGCCTTATTACGACTCCGATCGAGGCAGGAACCCAACGGATTGAAGCATCTGTAACCGTTACCTTTGCATATTAAGAGGCCAAAAAGAGGCTGATGCAAATTTCAAAGAATAATTTGCATCAGCCTCTTTTATCTTTCTTACAAGTCTAAGGTTTAAGCAAGAAATGTAATATAAATACCTGTTAAAATCGCGGTTGTGATGACACCGCAGATGTTGGCACTAAGTGCATATTCCATAACAAAACTCATTTTATTAATCTTAGAAACCTCTTTCTGGGAAACCTTCGCTGTCGTCGGAACACAGGATACACCTGCTATACCGACCGTCGGATTAAAGTTTCCTTTGGTGAAGAAGTATACCAGATAACCACCGATAATACCGCCGATTCCGGAAAGTAACAGTGCGAGTAAGCCTAATAATAATAAAACCAGAATCTTAGGATCAAGGATGGTCTTTGCATCACAAAGTACACCTAACATCAAACCAAGGAAGAAGGTTGCTCCATAAAGGAATACTTCTTCAATCAATCTTATGTATTTTTCTATTCCTGATTCACGAATGGCAATACCGATAAAGAAGCTTAAGAACAACGGTGCTGCCACAGGGAACAATAAGCACAGCAGGGTATTTGCAACTACTGCAAAAATAAGCTTTTCCTTAGAGGTAATTCGGTCCGACTTTTTGTTTTTCTGAATAATTACCTTACCCCTTAAGTTTTTGGGTATCATAAACCTTACCAGGAAAGGATATAAACCATAAGTTAAGCTTAGGTAAAGATAAGCAACAATCGTAATCGGAACAAATAAATTCTTCGCCAGGGTTAATGAGGTAAAGAGAACCATCGGTCCATCTGCACCACCAATGATAGAAACCGCTGCAGCTTCACCGCTGGTTAAGCCCAGAGCGCGGGCAATCGGAAAGGTTGCTACAGTACCCAGTTCGGCAAACATAGCGATAAACATACCGATAAAAGGATGTGCCAGCACCATGCCGACATCACAGATGACACCAATACCCATAAATACCAGACAAGCAATCAAACCATTACTGAAGGTAAAGGTATAGATCGGCTGAAGGAAATCAATTTGTAATACATTCATTAATTCATCTGTCTGAGAAACCATAGGATCGATAAAAAGATTACCTACTGAGGTTGCCCCTGTAAAAAGTACTCCGGCATTGACTGCCGACATGCCAAGTCCCATCGGTATCATAATCAAGGGCTCTAATATTTCCTTTGCTCCCAGGTACACAAGTAAAACACCAAACAATATAAGTACTATACGTCCTATTACTATCTGGGGATCCTGAATAAACATGGTCCCTATTCCCTGAAATAAATCTAATAAATTCATTTTAAATACCTACTTCCTGTTCTTTATTGTAAACGAGAAAAATTATTCTTGAATTTCATTACTATTTCGAGTAAAGTGTTTAATAGCATCAAGTAACAATTTAATCAACATTGCGATACACATGGAAATAGCAAATCCAACACCAAAAACCTTGAGTGATAATAATATATCTGCCGTCATTTTAACGCCTCCCGTAGATTGATAAAAATTTAACTCAGTGTATATGGTACATGAAATTGCAGCAACAAGCCAATTTATTATATAAATAGAACCGATAAACAAAACTAACGTTTTTACATATATAACCAGAGGTGTCATATGGATTTACATTATCTAGAGCTTTTTCATACTGTCGCTAAATATTCCAGTTATAAGAAAGCCTCGGAGTATCTGCACATCAGCCAGCCCGCCCTATCCATCCAGATCAAAAAGCTGGAACAACAGATAAATACCAAGCTGTTTTTTAAGGTGGGTAACAAGATTATGCTGAGTGACAGTGGAAATATCCTTTATTCCTATACCAGTAAGATTTTCGCAACAGTGGAAGAAATGGAGCGTAATATTTCCAATCTGAGTGAATATATTGGCGGAACGATTGCCTTCGGAGGCAGCAATACACCCGGAACTTATATTCTTCCCAATGCGATCGGTGTGATGAAAAAATTATATCCGACGGTTACAGTTAATATGCATATCGCCAATACATCCGAAATTACTACCCTGATTGAGAATGGCACTCTCGATATTGCAGTGAATGGCGGCGATTGCATCTACAGTAATTCAACCTATGTAGAGAAATTATTTGACGATCGTTTGGCAGTAATTGCTTCCCCTTCGAACAAGCTAAGCTCCAAAAAAAAGGTGGATATAAAAGATCTTGCTGCCGAAGAATTTATCGTACATGAAAAGACCTCCCAATTATACTCCTGTTATAAAATCTTCATCGAGGAAAACCATCTGCCTAAAAATATCAGTATGTATCTTGGAAGTATTGAGGCCATCAAGCACGCCATTCAGGCAAATCTGGGTATTTCACTCATACCATACTGTGCCGTCAAATCTGAAGTTGAGATTGGTTTGCTGACAGAATTGAACGTTAAGACCTGCAGCTATAGCTACCCGTACAATCTGATTTATAGTAAGGATAAGAATAATTCGATAACAATAGAAAAATTCATCGAGGTACTCCGAAGCGTATTTTCGGAGCTGAAGTAAACGATAGCATACCCATACATTCTATTCGGAGTTGCGGGTATGCTATTTTTATGTTTTCTTCTATTACTAAATATTTACCCGAACAGGTCATATATTATATAAAAACACTTTATGAGGCATCTATGATCATTCATGTAGTACAACAAGGCGATACCATAGAGTCCATTGCAGTATACTATGGTGTGTCAGCTGCCAGATTGGCACTGGATAACGGATTAGATAATCCGACACAATTAGCCATAGGACAATGTATCGTTATCACATTTCCGACTCAGGTTTATATTGTTCAGGAAGGGGATACTTTGGAAGCAATCGCTGAAGCAAATCATGTTACTGTAATGCAGTTATATAGGAATAACCCCTTCCTGTCCATCAGAGAATACATCTTTCCGGGTGAAACACTTGTGATCAATTATAATCGAAAGGGTAAAATAACAACACACGGTAATACCGTTCCCTTTATCAATCTTGAAACACTGCGAATGACCTTGCCCTATCTGACCTATCTTTCCATATTGAATTATACTGCGACAAAGGAAGGGAACATCATCTCCAATTACGACGAATCTGATGTGATCCAAACCGCCAAAGAATACGGTGTCATGCCGCTGATGATATTGACAACCTTAACCATACGGGGAATCGCCAATATCGGCACCACATACGATATCTTATTAAACGAGGATTTTCAGAACAAACAGATTGAAAATATCTTAAATATTCTGGACACGAAGGGTTACTTTGGTGTCAATTTATCCTTTGAGTCTATCAATGCAGAAAATTTATATCTTTATGAAGGTTACTTTACCAGAGTATCAGAGCAATTGACCCAGCATGGCTACAAAGTCTTTGTTACGGTGAATACCCATATTACCAGTACTGGCACAGAAGTAAGCTTTGAAAGGCTAAATTATACTATGCTAAATCAGTTCTCCTCCAATATCATTTTTATGGATTATGAATGGGCAATCAACATTAATCCCCCATCTCCGATCAGCTCAATTTATAACATCGATGCCTTTATAGATTATGTTAACAATTATTTCTCCTCCGAGAAAGAGATTATCGGTATGGCAACCATCGGATACGACTGGGAGCTCCCTTTTTCCCCGGGCCTAACGAGTGTATATTCTCTGACTCTTGAAAGAGCTGTTGATCTTGCATATATCACAGGTTCGGAGATTCAATTTGATGAAATCTCCCAGACGCCCTTCTATACCTACGTAGCGGAAAGGAACGGAATCAATATCACGCACATTGTCTGGTTTATCGATGTACGGAGTATCAATGCCCTGCTTGATTTGGTAATCAAGTATCAGCTACGTGGTATCGGTATCTGGAATATTACTGTCTATAGCCCACAATTATGGCTGGTAATAAATTCTCAGTATGAGATAGAAAAGATAATATGACCGGTTCAAGTATAATCTTTCATCAACTAAGCAAAAATACTGGCAGATAGAACTATGACAAAACGAAGGGAGAAAATAAAATGCTTGTAAAAGAACAGGTAGCTAAGGAAAATGGTATTGACCACACCATGGCATTTATGCAAGAAGGATATCTGTTTATCCGTAACAGAGTGAAACAATTTCATTCAGATATATTTGAAACCCGTCTGCTCGGCGAAAAGGTTGTCTGTATGACCGGGGAAGAGGCTGCCGCTGTTTTTTATGATCCGGAGCGGTTTATGAAAAACGGTGCAGCACCTAAGCATGTTCAGAAGACCTTATTCGGGGAGAATGCCATTCAATGTATGGACGGAAAGGCACATCTCCACAGAAAGCAGCTTTTTCTGTCCTTAACAGCTCCGGAGCATCAGAAACGTTTGTCAGAACTTATTATAAACAAATGGGAGGCTGCCTTACGAGAATGGAGATCCATGGATCAGATTGTTCTATACGACGAAGCGGCTAAGGTATTATGTGAGACAGCCTGTGAGTGGGCCGGTGTACCCTTGGCTAAGTCTGAGCTGCAAAGCAGGGCAGAGGATTTCTGCGCTATGGTGGATGGTTTCGGATCGATCGGCACAAGATATTTTAAAGGAAAGAATGCAAGAAACCGGGCAGAACAATGGATTGCAGGTCTGATCGAAGAGGTTCGTTCAGGCACTTTATCGGTCGAGGGCGGGACAGCCCTTCACAGTATGTCTTTTCACAGGGAATATGACGGGGCACCGATCGCAATCAACATGGCTGCAATTGAACTGATCAATCTGCTGCGCCCGATTGTCGCCATATCGACCTTTATTACTTTTGCCGCACTGGCACTGCATCAATATCCCGAATGCCTGGATAAGCTCAGAGCTTCAGATAGTCATTATTATGATATGTTCACCCAGGAGGTCCGCCGCTACTACCCCTTTGCTCCTCTGTTGGCAGGCAGGGTTAAGAAGGATTTTGTATGGAAGGAGTACTATTTTTCGAAGGGAACCCTGGTATTATTAGATATTTACGGAACCAATCACGATGTCCGAATCTGGGAGGATCCCTTTGAATTCGAGCCAGAGAGGTTCCGCAATTGGAAGGGGAATCTATATTCCTTTATACCACAGGGCGGAGGAGCTGCAGACAAGACACACCGTTGCCCGGGAGAAGGAATTACAGTGGAGCTCATGAAGAAGAGTATCGATTTTCTGGTGAACAAGATCACCTATACCGTTCCCAAACAGACCCTGAGCTATCCTATGGATCGAATCCCAACCTTACCGGAAAGTGGCTTCATCATCAGTAATGTTAAACCAAAGATATAGTGTTCTTAAAACAAAAGCAAGGCTTCTCCTTGCTTTTTGTATACTTACCTGTCACCTGGTGCGCTCTCCCTTATGTATCGAAAATATATTTATCCTATATATTTAAACATATGAGTCTGCCATTTTGTCAAAGGGCTTACTCCATTTTTCATGTAATTGTCAAGTGCGGTGCGCGCATTGATTACATTATTATCATCGCTTCTATCTGCTAAAAATGTGTAGTCAAAACCTCCCTTTAATACCAATACCATTTAATATATCTTTATTTTTACCGATAGCCTCCATAAGAATATAGCTTGCCGGTGTTAAAGAAAATGTACCGATTGGATGACTTAATATCACTCTTCCCAGCCCATTCGTATCCTCTTTCTCCAGAATTGTTTCATCACTACCTGTTCTTATTTCTCGTATCATGATGCTTCCCCTCCCATATTCACTTTGCCCCATTCATACATCTTCGCGAATATCGGCAGCAATGTCGCTCCTTTATAGGTGATAGAATATTCAACCTTCGGAGGCACCTGAGGATACTCCTTACGAAGAACTATTCCGTCATTTTCAAGCTCCTTTAGGTGTGCGCTTAACATTTTATGTGTAATACCGGTAATACTCCGTTTTAATTCTCCATATCTTTTTACGTTTCCGGTCATTAAATGGTACAAAATTAAAAGCTTCCATTTTCCACCCATAATACTCAAAGTATATTCAATCGGACATGTTCCATATTCTTTTTCATAAACCAGCATACCTGCAATACTCTCCTTTGTTATAGTATCTTACTTACATGTGCCTACTTTTCAATTCTCCAGTTTTTGTTATATTTAGCATATAGTATTTCTTATTTTAAGTAAATAAAAAAATTGAAGGGTAGTGTAAGAGTATATGAGTACAATTATTTATTATTATTCAGCTACAGGCAATTCCTTAAATGTTGCACAGCAATTAGCTGATAAACTCGGTAATACAAAAGTGGTATCTATATTGGATGCAGAAAAACAAGAGATAGCTTCATCCAATGATCGAATAGGTCTGGTATTTCCCGTACTTATTTGGGGGCTTCCACCTGTCGTAGACAGATTCCTACAGAAGTTCGGTCATATTAATCCCAACCAATATATCTTTGCTATCGCAACCTGTAAGGTATCACCCGGAGCTGTATTAAATCAATTGCATACCAGATTGAAACACATGAATTTGAGTCTTTCTTCCGGTTTCATTGTAGGTATGCCTGGAAATAACATTATTTATTACGATACAGAAGCCGATGATGTTCAGCAATTGAAATTCAGAAATATGAGAACACAATTAGATGAGATAGCTTCGGTTATCAATCATAATCAAACCAATCAATTTCAAAGCAAATCTATAATAAAACGATATTTATTGACCGAATTGCTTCATAACTGCATCATAAAATCATACCCAAATGCGGACAAGAATTTCTGGGTTAATGATGCTTGTGTTGGTTGTCACACCTGTGAGAAAGTATGTCCTGTGAAAAATATAGAGATCACAGATCATAAGCCTGTCTGGTTACATCAATGTGAACAGTGTACCGCATGCATTAATCTATGTCCTAAGCAGGCAATACAATATTCTAAATATACAATGAAAAAAGGGCGATATAAAAATCCTTTTGTTACCTTCGATTATTACAAATAAACAATTAAGCCTAATGGACGTAAAATTTCCCTCTTACCTAGTGATCCATAAACTACAATCCCTTGATCTGGTTTATGTATATTTATATTGACACCAACTGAACATTTCCTTACAATAATACTATGATAATATTATGATAATATATTGATAAGGAGCAGATAACATGATAAATATAAGACCTGTGTCAGATTTAAGAAATAAATTTCCGGAGATAGAAAATATCGTTCGTGAGGGAGAGCCTGTTTATTTAACTAAGAATGGTTATGGTTCTATGGTTGTTATGAGCCTTGAGAAGTATGCCCAATTAACAGACGATATTGAGCTCAAATTAGATGAGGCAGATAAAATGGCTGCACAAGATGATACCAGATATAATCCAGATGAAACCTTTACCAGAGTAAGGGAGAGAATAAATGGCGGAAAAAAAATATAAAATACATTGAAGTATTTGAAATGCCTACTCTAAAAATCTGGGTTAAGTGATAAAGGTATTGAAGTAACTTAACAAACATTATCTAATAATCTCCACTCCTTATTGGCATAATAATTAAGTAAGTTTATTTGATCTTAATTAAACCATAAGGAGTGCTATCTATGCTTACAAATTCTAAAACAGATCATCCCACTACCCGGCTCCCGAATAAATTAGCCGAAGAAAAATCTCCCTACCTGCTCCAGCACGCCTACAATCCCGTGGACTGGTATCCCTGGGGAGAGGAAGCCTTTGAAAAGGCCAAAAAGGAGAACAAGCCAATTTTCCTGTCCATCGGTTATTCGACCTGTCATTGGTGTCATGTGATGGCACATGAATCCTTTGAGGACATGGAGGTCGCAACAATTCTGAATGAATCCTTTGTCAGCATCAAGGTGGATAAGGAAGAACGTCCGGATATTGATACAGTCTATATGAATACATGCCAGGCTACGACAGGTCATGGCGGATGGCCGCTGACTATATTGATGACACCGCAGCAGAAGCCATTCTATGCAGCAACCTATATTCCAAAGCATACTCAGTATGGAATTCTGGGGCTGGTGGAACTGTTGGATCAGATTGCCTTGAAGTGGTCTAAAAATCCCTCCTCCATCCTGCGTACCGGAGATCAGCTTGCAGATATTATGAAGCGGGAATTCGAGGCTTCCTCCGATAGTGCTCCTGTTACAAAGGATATCGTCGATATTGCAGTCACCCAGTTAAACCAGTGCTTTGACCATGATTATGGCGGTTTCGGTAATGAGCCAAAGTTTCCGACACCGCATAAGCTGATGTTCCTGCTTCGCTATGCGGCACTGGAATCGGATGAAAAAGCGCTATTTATGGTTGAGAATACCCTGATGCATATGTATCGTGGCGGAATCTATGACCATATCGGCTATGGCTTTGCCCGTTATTCTACTGATGCCAAGTGGCTGGTCCCTCACTTCGAGAAGATGCTCTATGACAATGCAATGCTTGCCATCACCTATTCCGAGGCATACCAGATCACCAAAAATCCCGTCTATAGGACGGTTGCCGAGCAGATACTCGAATATGTCAGCAGAGAAATGACCGATAAAGAGGGCGGTTTTTATTCTGCTCAGGATGCAGACAGTGAAGGTGTGGAGGGAAAATTCTATATCTTTACCCCGGAGGAGATCAAAGAGGTACTTGGCCCGGAGGATGGCACCTTCTTCTGCGAGTATTTCGATATCACCAAGGAGGGTAATTTCGAAGGCTATTCCATCCCCAATCTGATTAAAGCACACGAACTGAAGTCTGATAACGAGAAGGTGGTAAGGCTCTGTGCCACCATGTATGATTACCGCCTTAATCGAAGAAGCATTCATAAGGATGACAAAATCCTTACCTCCTGGAATGCTCTGATGATTACAGCCTATGCAACGGCAGCCAAAGTATTTTCCAAGAAAGAGTATGCAGATACAGCAAGGTTGGCAGAGGAATTTCTGAATACCCGCCTGACAGACGAAGCAGGCCGTCTCTATGTACGGTATCGGGACGGCAACGCAGCCCACTACGGTAATCTGGACGACTACGCATATTACTGTATGGCTCTTCTTGCCTTATATGATGTTACGTTTGATATGAAGTATATCAAACGCGCAGTCCGTCTTGCCGGACAGATGCTAGAGCTGTTCTGGGATGATAAATATGGTGGCTTCTTCCTGAATGCCAAGGACTCGGAACAATTAATCTACCGTCCTAAGGAGATTTATGATGGAGCCCTTCCTTCCGGAAACTCTGTGGCCGGCTACGCCCTGAAGCGTCTGGCTAATCTCACCACCAAGGACTGGCTGCTGGAGTATGCTGACAAACAGCTTTGTTTCCTGTCCGGGCAGGTGAAGGACTATCCGATTGGCCATTGCTTCTCTATGGCAGCCTTTTTGCTTTCCTTATATCCCTCCAAGGAAATTGTCTGCATTGTCCAGGACAAAGAGGATTGCCGCGAGCTTTATGATTATCTGGCTGAGCACTTTGAGCCCAATACCAATGTCCTTGTGCAGACCGAAAAAAATTCCCCCGAACTTCAGAGGGTTGTGGAATATCTTAAGGATTATAAAATGATCAATGATCGTACCACCTATTATATATGTGAAAATCACAGCTGCCAGGCTCCTGTTAATCAGCTGCCGGGTTACAGTAAATAGAATATCAGGGGCCATTGCAGAAATTAATTATATAAGGCAAGGATAACAGGCATCCCTCATACACTGGTTCCCGGACATCCTGCCATTTTGTAAGCCATAATCAAACAAAAAATTTGCTTGCTTTTTTGCCTTACAAAATTGGCAGTCTGTCCGTCAAACAGTGCATGATGGGATGCCTGTTGTCCTTACCTTGACTTTTAATGAACGCTTTGTAACAGTCCCTGATATTCTATTATTACTCTGTGTCTCTCAGTCGTGCTACGATGCTCATCCAATCAATTGTAGCCGGAATGCACCGCAGGTGCTGTTGACACTTTAATCTTTTACATAAAAAGCTGCTGCTTAATCGCTTTCCTCCGGTTATATAGAGGACAAATTGATACGATGTAAGCAGCAGCTTATGAAATTTATTCACTTAAATATTTCTTTAATGTATTTCTTACAGCACCTTTTCCTGCAATCAGTTCAAGGAACATTGCTTCAATCTTCTCACCAAGACCTGCCTCATAGAGATTAACAGCAAATATCTTGTCGTTAGACAGGATCGGCTTCAAGGCATCCTTAGAAAGCATCGTGTCACCAAGTCTGATATCCTTCACATGTTCCTTTACCTCTGTAAGCATCGGATCGGGACTGGGAGTAAATTCGACTCCGTTATCATCCACACCCATCAGGTATCTGCACCAACCAGCAAGAACCAGGGGAATGAAGGTCAAGTCAGTCACTTTAAGCTCCTTGCGGGCAAGGTAAGCCTTGATAGTCTCACCGAAACGGATCGGCAGCTTTTGTGATGTATCCGTTGCGATACGCTGGGGAGCATCCGGCATGAAGGGATTCGGCAGACGCCGTTCCAGCACAGCCCCTATGAATACCTGAGGATCCAGAACCCCGGGATTCACCACAACCGGCATACCCTCAACATAACCGATCTTATTCACAAGCTTCACCAGCTCCTCGTCCCTCATCTCCTGCCAAATCGTCGTGTAGGACAGAAGGCAGCCATAGATAGCAAGCGCAGTATGGAGGGGATTTAAACAGGTACATACCTTCATTCTTTCTACCTTATCTACCGTCTCTCTGTCTGTGAAGAGGATACCCGCTTTTTCAAAGGGAGGCCTTCCGTTCGGGAAATGGTCTTCAATTACGAGATACTCTGTCTCCTCCGCATTGACAAAGGCAGCGGTATAAGTATTCTTACCTGTAATGATTAAATCTGTATCTTCGAAGTCGTCATCCTGCAGCATCTGCTTTACCTTGTCATCCGGTCTCGGCGTAATCTTATCTATCATACTCCAGGGGAAGGATACCTTCCCGGAGTCATTAATATAAGACAGGAAGCCTTCGTTCACAAAACCATTGCTGATCCAATTCTTCGCATAGGCCTCTACGGCTGCAAACAGCTTGTCCCCGTTGTGGGAACAGTTATCCATGCTGACCATGGCGATCGGTGTACTACCTGCAAGATATCTTTCATATAGGAGAGCTGTGACCTTTCCCATAATATTGTCAGGCTTCTCCGGGCCGTTCTGGAAATCCTTCAGTACGCCTCCCTGAAGATCACCCTTGGCATCCACGAGGCTGTAACCCTTCTCCGTAATGGTAAAGCTCACCATCTGAAGAGACGGATTCCGATAGATCTCCTTTAACCTGTTCCATTGATTCGTTCTGCCACTGTCAGCAGTCAACGATTCTACCACACTGCCGATCACCTTCTTCTCTATACTGCCGTCTGCCTTCAACACCACAAGGAGGCTTAAGTCATCAAAGGGCTGATATGCCTTCTCAATGATCTCATAATCGAAGCCCTCTGCAACGATCACTCCCTTATCATAATCGCCGTTATCCAACAGCTTCTGCAGATCAGCAGCCGGAAAACCACGAAAGATATTGCCTGCCCCAAAATGAAGCCAGGAAGGCTTCTCCATCGTAGCCTTTCTTACCTTCGCTCTGTCATACTCAGGCAGTTCATAGCCCTTAGCTTTCCATGTCTGATCATAATCCCGTAATCTCATACATCACCTGAACCTTTCCGGGGTTTTTCCCAAATCTATCTGTAACATAGCTTATCCCTGTTTGATCTCTTTATTTATAGATCATGCGCTTCTTATCATCCTCCACACCGGACTTACGATAAAAATACGTATTAATCCTGTCACGCCATTCCTTAGCATTTTCAAGCTGAAGGGAAAACCTTTCCGTGATCCGGTCATAGACATCCCCGGGAAGCAGTCCGCTCAACTCCCGGAACGCTGCCAGCATGCCCTCAACTTCTTCCACACCCTCAAAATGAGTGTCGTAAATGTGCTGGATTAAGGTCTTGCCGCTCTTTAATACATAGTCATAGCGAATGTAATGGAAGAATAGCAGCAGCTTCTCAGGACAGGTAGCCACATTCTCATACATGGAGGCATTCGGTTCATTATACTGAGAAGCATAGCCTGTACCTGCTTTTGTACGATCCACACCAAGACCGTCGCGGTCAGCTCTGTGATAGGTTCCCCATCTGTCGTATTCATAGCCGTCCACATTCGGGCCATAATGATTATTCGGATTTACCATCCAGCCGATACCCAGGGGTACGGTATATTTCTCATAAGTCAGCCAGGATTTCATCAGGATATCCAGCAGTACCTTCAATACCTTATCATTCCACAGGTATGTAAGCTGGATCCATTCCTTCGCAATCTCTTCGGCTGTCAGCTCAGTATTCCAGCAGAGGCGTCCGAAGCCATATAAATTTGCTGCTGCCAGATCATGACCTGTCCAGTTGAAATCATTACCGGTATTCGCTACCGCTGCCATACCGCAGTTCACCTGTCCATAGGTTCTGCCGGATACGATATCTGCCACTGTTGCTGCTGATTCCTTCCCGTAGGTATTGAAGCTTAACACTTCCTTCCACATGGGAATCAGATAGCATACATCCTTCTGCTGCCCGGTATACTCCTGTGCAGCCTGAACCTCCAGAATCTGATTTGTCCGCTTCAGACCTCCGAATAACGGAGTTACCGGTTCTCTTACCTGAAAATCCATCGGTCCGTTTTTAATCTGAAGAATAACATTTTCCTCAAAGAGACCATCCAGCCCTATAAAATTATCATAGGCTGCCCTCGCACGATCCGTCTTATAGTCTCTCCAATCCTGCCGACAGTTATATACAAAGCAGCGCCAGATCAACAGTCCGCCATAAGGCTTGAGTGCTCTCGCCAGGACATTGGCTCCGTCAGCATGTGTTCTGTTATAGGTGAAGGGTCCGGGTCTTCCTTCGGAATCCGCCTTTACGAGGAAGCCTCCAAAGTGGGGTATATTCTGATACAGTTTGGCTACACACTGCTCCCACCATCCTGCTACTTTGTCATCACATGGATCTGCAGTAGGTAGTCCGCCGATTTCCATGGGTGCTGCAAAGTTGATGCTTACAAAAAGCTTGATTCCATACCCTGCAAAGATATCTGCCAAAGCCTTTACCTTTTCATGGTATTCCTCCGTGATCAGCTTCGTTGCCACCCCGCTGTGTACGTTAACATTATTGATCACAACACCGTTAATCCCTGCAGAGGATACCAACCTTGCATAATCCACGGTTCTGTCATTCACCAAAAGCTCCTCCTTCTCAAAGAAAAAGGATTGTCCCGAATATCCCCGTTCAATACTGCCATCTGAGTTATCCCAGTGATTCAGCATACGTAACGGATTCTTCGGACACTCGATCAGTTTCATTCCTCGCAGAGAGCTGCCTGCCGCAATTCTTCGAATCAACTCATATACGCCATAGAGGATACCAACTTCCGTCTTTCCGATGATATGGATCTCTGAGTTCTCCTCCTTCAGAATGAAGCCTTCCTTATGGGAGAGTTCAGACACAGCCTGCTTTGTCACTGTAAGCATTTCTGTGTCAAGTTCCATTCCAAGCATTCCAGCCAATGCACGCTTAAGCTCCTTCTTCGCATTTGCGATAATCTTAGAACCCTCTTCGATATTTTCACAGTACAGTCGGATATTCAAAAGCTTTGCATCTCCGAACTGAGGTACTTTATGGTAATTCAACCAACCTTGATTATAACTCATTTCAATTTCCTCATTTCCTTACATATTAGTATGAAACTATGATTATATATATTGGGAGTATATCATTCAATATCTGAATAATAACACTCCCAATATTCTCTTGCTAGTATAATATTATCCGAAATCTTTACAATATAACAGTCTTTTTGGAAAGAAGTGTCTTACAGTATGGTTTGTTACCGGTCAGACTGATACTTCTTGCATCAGGCTGACAGCTTCCTATGAAAAGCTCAACCTCACCCTCATGAAGTACCAGATTACCGTTGTTGTCATATAAACCAAAGGCTTCATCCGGAAGAATCAGCTGTACAGTTTTCTTCTCGCCGGGATTTAGGGTAAGCTTCTTTAGACCCTTCAACTGATGCTTCGGTGCACCGTCCTTCTTCACTCTTACATAAGCTTGAATTGTCTCAGCTCCCGTATACACACCGGTATTCTTTATCTCCACACTGCAGGTGATTGCTTTACCGGGAACGATTTCCTCTGAGTCCAACGTAATATTGCTCAGTTCAAAGCTTGTATAGGATAATCCATAACCAAAAGGATACAATGCCTCATTGGTCATATACCGGTAGGTTCTTCCCTTCATGTTATAATCCGTGAACTCAGGCAACTCCTCTGAGGTACGGTAGAAGGTAACCGGAAGCTTGCCCTCCGGTGAAAATTCACCGAACAGAACCTCTGCAATTGCGCGACCACCCTGCGCACCCGGATACCATCCCTGAAGAATTGCGGGAATATGCTCGTCCGCCCACGGAACACTTAATGCACTGCCGGATAACAGTACCAGCACCACCGGTTTTCCGCTTTCCACCAACACCTTCAGCACATCCTCCTGGATTCCTGGAAGATTTAAGTTAGGCTTATCACCGCTGGCAAATTCATTGCCCTGATCGCCTTCCTCACCCTCCAGACCGGGATCCAGTCCGAAGCAGGCAATTACCACATCACTCATATCGCAGACTGCACGAGCCTCCGAAATTCTGTCATTCCCTACAGAGAGTCCGCTGACACCCTGCTTGAACAGATGGCAGCCTTCGGAATAATAAACTCTGACAGCCTCGCCAAGGTATTCCTTGATTCCTTCCAGTATGGTTACATACTCTGAGGCGGTTCCCTCATAATTTCCTACAAGTGCCTTTCGGTTATCGGCATTCGGTCCGATGACTCCGATAGTCTTTAACTTCTTTTTATCCAATGGAAGAAGGTTCTTCTCATTTTTTAACAGTACAACACTCTTTTTGGCAGCCTTCTGATTCAGAAGCTGATGTTCCTTGGTATCCACCTGTTCATAGGTGATATCGCCGAAGGGCACCTTTGACTGATCGTCAAATAAACCAAGCTTCATACGTGTCATAACCAGTCTGGTCACCGCCTTATTGATGGTCTCTTCACTGACTAAGCCATCCCTGACTGCGTACAAAAGATTTCCGTAGATATTGCCGCAGTTCAAATCGCAGCCGTTATTCATCGCAAGTGCAACCGACTCCACAGCATTGGAGGTAACCATATGGCCTTCATGGAAGTCCTTGATTGCCCAGCAATCGGAGGTTACATGGCCCGAAAATCCCCAATCCTCTCTCAAGATATCCTGGAGTAGTGTCTTGCTTCCACAGCAGGGCTCACCGTTGGTTCTGTTATAGGCTCCCATCACAGCCTCAACACCGGCTTCCTTAACACATGCCTTGAAGGCAGGCAGATAAGTCTCGTATAAATCCTGTTGGCTGACCTCAGCATTAAAGCTATGTCTGATATCCTCCGGACCGGAATGTACCGCAAAATGCTTTGCACAAGCCGCCGCCTTTAGATATTTCTTGTCATGCCCCTGAATACCGTTGATAAATCTGACGCCCAATCTGGAACTTAAGTAAGGATCTTCTCCATAAGTCTCATGGCCTCTTCCCCATCTTGGATCGCGAAAGATATTCACATTAGGAGACCAGAAGGTCAGACCCTTATAAATATCCGTATCGTTGTACTTCTGCTGCATATTGAATTTAGCTCGTCCCTCAGTAGAGATTATATCCGCTACTTCCTCCAACAGATCCTCATCAAAGGTTGCTGCCAGGCCGATTGCCTGAGGGAATACTGTAGCTACACCGGCACGGGCCACTCCGTGAAGCGCTTCGTTCCACCAGTTATATGCCTTTACACCGAGTCTTTCGATTGCCGGCGCGGTGTGCAGGGTCTGGAAGATCTTCTCTTCCAAGGTCATCTTCGATACCAGATCCTTTGCTCTCTCTTCAAAGCTTAAGGACTCATTCATATAAGCCTTATTATCCTGCATCTTAGCTATCCTCCTTATCAATTCATAGTTTATGGGTTAATCAGGTATTATTGATCATAAAAATTATCGTTTCTACGAGAATGGTTCAATGAGATCTCTCGTTTCTCATTGAACCATTCTGCAAAATTCTTATTCATCCCTATATAAACCGACAAAATAGTCTGAGTTTCAATTATATGTTTACCTTTTTTATTGATAATATAAGTCTATATCAAAATTTGCTTTTTATCCTATCAATTATTGCTATAGTAATATCATGTTTTGCTATTATGTTAAAATAATTCATTCAATTAACAAATGTTATTTACAAAGTGTCAAAGATATATTAAAATAGCTTTAATGATAGATAATGCTTAAATATTCAATAAAAACACATATTTAACGGATTTGAGGCTTCTATTTTTCAAACTGTAAATCTACCCCATATATAAATAGCAATATTTACTCAGTCTATAAGTAGCTGTACAGCAATAATCAAACAATATATATAGTGACTGCTTGTGAGATAGACAGAGTAAAAATACTGAAAGGCAGGACTACATTTATGCGGATTATGGACGGTATATTTGAGAAGGTGGATTATCAAAATCACTCCTCGATTTTACTCCATATCAACCATGAAACCGATAATTATCCAGTACACTGGCATACGGCAATTGAGATGATCATGCCGATTGAGAACATATATACCATTAACATCGGAAAAACCACCTACCTGCTGCAGGAGGGAGATATTCTGATCATCCCCCCGGGTGAGCTTCATGAATTGATTGCTCCCTCGGAGGGCGTAAGACGGATATTGCTGTTTGACTTTTCATTAATAAGCAACCTGAAGGGATTATCCAATATTCTTACGATACTAAGCCAACCGCGATTAATCACACCGACCACTACACCGGATATTTATGATAAGCTTTCAGACCTGTTCCATGAGCTGACGAAGGAATATCAAAGTAAGAATACCCTTCGCGAGGAAGCAATCTATGCATTGATTATTCAGATGCTTGTTGTGACCGGGCGCAAATATATGAATACCGAGAATCTGTTCCCTGCCGTGAAGCTTAATAAGCAGCGGGAATATATCGATAAGTTCAATACCATATTTGAATATATCAGCAACAATTATACAGAAGATATTTCCCTGAACACCATTGCCGATGTGGCAGGCTTCAGTAAATTTCACTTTTCCAGACTCTTCAAGCAGTTTACGGATATGTCCTTCTATGATTACCTGAATCAAAGAAGGGTCAAGGAAGCTGAAAAGCTCCTGCTCGACCCTCGCCTTACGATTACAGAGGTTGCTATGCTTTCCGGTTTCTCCAGTATCGCTACCTTCAACCGGGTATTCAAGAACTTAAAGGAATGTACTCCGACAGAATTTAAAAACTTATACCGCAGAAGAAATCACGGGCATGATTAGTCCCTGACTATGCGTAAATCTTTCTTTTTTTCATAGTATCATTATCTTTCCTTTTAGAGAGAAAGCCTGCTTAAAAAGCAGGCTTTCTCTCTGTTATTCCAGATTCCTATATTCCAACCAGTCAAAATCCGCATAATTTGCACTTTTCATTCCACAGGAGGAACAGTACAGTCCCAGGGTGGTTCCTACGAAACCGCCTGCCACATCCGTACTTAATATCCTGCCGTCAACATCTGACTTGGCAATATGATAGCTCTTCCCGTCATAGCTATATGCAAATTGCAGCTCCTGTCCTTTTGCAGTTACACGAAGCCTTATTTCTTTCTGATCCTCTTTCCCGATGATTACCTCAGCAAGTACTTCTTCCTTTCCTTCGAAGCAGCGGATTAGCAATAAAAGCCTGATACCATTTCTCGCTGTACTGACAAACCGATAATGATACAGGTTATTCTGCAGAAGTACTAAACCTGCTTCCTCCTGCCTGCTCTGCGGATTAAATTCCATACAAGTCTCAAGTATGTAGCTCATCCCCGTTTGCCTGATACCGACATAGCTTGGGCTGACTAACTCCGTGATGCTCTCCGCTGCCAGCCTCATCCGCAAATAGCCTTTTCGTGCAGACAGGCTGTAATTTTCAGGCTTTGGATTACGAAGCCAGAGGAAATGATGCGGAAGTACTGTTTCATCAAAGTCTTCCCGCTCAGGGACCTTTTCTACCGGCACCGGCTCAAGCTCCGGTCCCAGAACCGTATCCTCCAGCCTTCCCACACCGGCATTAACCACCGGCCATCCGTCTTCCCAGGTAACCGGTACCAGAAAGGTCTCTCTACCCAGGTTTCGATAGTAACCGCCATAGGGGCGGGAAGCTAGCACCACCATATACCACTCACCGTTCTGAGTCTCAACCAAATCGCCGTGGCCCACATTGACAATCGGATAATTCTTACCGAGATTCCGGTGTGTCAGGATCGGATTGCCCCGATAACCTTCAAACGGCTCAGTCAGGCTGGTGGAAGATGCCACTGTGACTGCATGCTCATGGGCGGTACCCGCTTCTGCAATCAACAGATAATATCTGCCATCCTTCTTATACAGATGAGGGCCCTCCGGCCATACGACATTGCGTAAAGCTCCGTACCATAAGGCATAGGTATCTCCAACCAGCTTCATGGTATTGAGATCCAGCTCCTGCAAAAATATCTCATTATCCCCAAAGTACTCGGAGGCCACCTTTGCATCCGGAGCTATCCTGGTACTTCCGTTCTCTCTCTCTCTGCGGGCTCTCGTACCGGTATAATAGCATCTTCCGTCATCATCAAAGAACAGGGAGGGGTCAATCCCTTCCGCCTCAAGAAAGAACGGATACGACCAGGGTCCCGCAGGATTCTTGGCTGTCACGACAAAATTACCGCCACGGGTCACATTCGTGGTTATCATGTAGAAGGTGCCCTGATGATACCGAATCGTCGGGGCAAAAATTCCTTCCGAATGCTTTACTCCGGACAGATCAAGCTGCTCTTCCCGATCAAGAACATTTCCGATCTGCTTCCAGTGGACCAGATCCCTGCTGTGAAAGATCGGAACACCCGGAAAATAAGAAAAGGTTGAGGTCACCATATAGTAATCCTCTCCCACTCTGCAAATAGATGGGTCCGGGTAAAAACCCGGTAATATTGGATTTGATACTCTTGTTCTCATAGAACCCTCCCATACTTGCACACATTCTGTGCGCATTTTGTGAATCATGTATCCAAAAATGTCTGCTTCACATACATTTTGTGAATCATGTATTAACATTTTTTTGATCCTGCATATGATATAGTAACGCTCTTTCTGAGGTGAATTAGCATGCCTAAGAGCTGGGTTTACGATCCGGTCATTCCCCCGTATGAGGCACTGCTCTTATATAATGTCCTTAAGCGGCACATCGACTCCTTCGATTATTATCCTGTAGCCTATGCAAAACGCGAAGAGGCAGGCATGAGATATCGCTTCATCTGCATTGCCAGGCCAAAACCGGGCTTGGTACAGGACAGCCATTTTACAGGTATCGAGATATATAAACCGATGACAGGTATGCCTTATGCAACCTGTTTACATAAACTTGAGTTTGATCACGTATGGCAATAATGATCTTAATCTAATAAAAAAGAGGCTGCTGCAAAATCAATGTATAACACTTCTTTGAATTTTGCAACTGCCTCTTATTGTGTCCGTTGATCATTCTTCATCCTCTAGGACATGATCGTATTTAATCTTTTAATCATCTTTTCAAGAAGCGCAATTTCATCCTCTGTAAACTTCTCACGAATACCGCTCATCAGCTGCGCATTAAAGGAAGCATTCATACCATAATTTCTGGAAAATTTATCTGTAACCTCAAGGAAATACTCTCTGCGGTCATCCTCGGAAAGCACCTTACGTACATATCCCTTACTGATGAGGTTGCTGATCCGATAGGTTGCGTTCGGTTGAGATATATTCACATAGTTAGCAAACTGATGCACCGTAGGACGGTTCAGCAGGAAAATTGCTTCAACACAGTAGGACTCGGTAGGGCTTAAGCTCTCGTCATCCTCGTTCACACCAGAAAACAGATTCTTACAGTAATTATTGCGAAATTTAAAATAAAGCTTTTCAAATTCTTTCTCCAGCATAGTCGTCTCTCCTATATATATTTATTTCAAATTTTTTAATTATATATAAATAATAGTATCGTTAATAGCTTATTTTGTCAAACAAACAAGCTTTTAATACCTAACCAAATTCCCTCCTGTCTGTTACTAAAATGCCCCCATCCTATATATAGTACTATTAGACTATATTTATATCATATTATCTTTATAGGAATAATTCAATACTTTCTTTTCAAATAACCTCTTTATTCTCCTATCATCCCCCATAAATCGGGATTTCTTAAAAATCATTTTCTCTACGAAAATTTTCGTTGAGGTTTCTGAAAAAATACTTTGACAGTCGCATTTACCTATGATAGAATGCAAATGTAAAAATGTAATGTATGAAAGGACGGTTTTGATGTCGGTATTATCTGTTAATAAGGTTTGTGCTCAGTAGCACAGAATTGAATTTGTTGGGTACGCTGGTTGTATACCTCTTTTTGTTGTGCCTAACTTTCTACCTTTACAGAAATACTCAAAACTGTCTTGTTAATTCATTCTTCAGAATTCCAAGGCATAATAGGGTTATCCTGTTATGCCTTTTATTCATGACAAATGAATTGATTTACCAAATCATCTTGTATTATTAAGAGACAGCATGCCCACAGGGAGTATTCTATCCATTTTGTATCGGTAGAGCACCTGTGGGCTTTTTATTGAAATAAAAGATTAATTAGGAATTAAGGAGTAGAAAAATGACAGAAAAATCAATGAACGCTTTGGAATTTAATAAAATATTAGAACTGCTCAGTCAAAATGCAGTATCAGAGACCGCGAAGCAAAAACTGCTCGCATTGCAACCCTATCTCAGCGAATGGGAGGTAAACGCCAGAATCAACGATACTACGGAGGCCAGAAAGATTCTGGATCAAATAGGCACACCCCCATTGGCTGCCATGAAGGACATCGATATTCTTTTAGAGCTTGCAGAAAAGGGCGGAATGCTCATCCCGGAACAGCTGAACAAGATTGCATTGTTCATCAATGGCTGCAGACGTTTAAAGGGTTTTTTAAAGCGCGCAGAATCTCTCGATGTCGCCATCGCAGGTTATGGTGGCTCGATCAGTGAGCTGACGTCACTCAACAACGAATTGAACAACTCAATCAGAAATAATGCCGTGGATGATAATGCATCCAAGGAACTAAAGGATATCAGGCGCAAAATCGAACAGCTGAAATCGGAGATGAAGGCAAAACTGGAAGCTCAGCTGCGAAGCAAGAAGGAATGGTTTACCGATGGCTATGTCTCCACCAGAAATGGTCATTTTGTACTTCCGGTTAAAAGAGAATATAAAAACATGGTCAGCGGGTCGGTGCTTGATATCTCCTCCAGCGGTTCGACCTATTTCATCGAGCCTACTGTCGTATCAAAGCTGAAGGATGAATTATCCCTGCTTGAAATTGCAGAGAGCAATGAAGAACGCCGAATCCTTTATGTCCTATCGGGCATGATAGGGGAACATGCCCCTGTCATAAGAATGAACATGGAGGCTATGGAAGCTTTGGATATCATCTTTGCCAAGGCTAAACTCAGTCTGGATATGAAAGCCATCCCTGCCCTGATCAATACAGAACGTCGCATCAGAATCGAGGATGGAAGGCATCCGTTGATTAAACCTGATGAATGTGTTCCCCTGAACTTCATACTCGGAGATCAGATCAACGGTATCATTATCACAGGTCCCAATACCGGTGGAAAGACTGTGGCGCTTAAAACAGTCGGCTTACTGCAGCTTATGGCACAGAGCGGTCTTCATGTACCTTGTACCCATGCCGAGCTTTGTATGAACAATATTGTCCTGTGTGATATTGGAGATGGACAGAGCATTACGGAGAACTTATCCACCTTTTCCTCTCATATCACGAATATTATCAACATTTTAAACTATGTCAGCAGGGATAGTCTGGTCCTACTGGATGAGCTGGGTTCCGGAACAGACCCGGCAGAAGGTATGGGTATTGCTATCGCCATCCTGGAGGAGTTAAGGCAAAAGGGCTGCCTCTTCGTGGCGACCACCCACTATCCTGAGGTTAAGGATTACGCAGGCAAGACAGAGGGCCTGGTAAATGCGAAGATGGCCTTTGACAGGGAAAGTCTTAAGCCCCTGTATCGTCTTGAAATCGGTGAGGCAGGTGAAAGCTGTGCACTTTATATTGCAAAACGTCTTGGGTTACCGAAGCATATGCTGGAACGGGCTTATCATGAGGCTTACTGCAGGGACAGCAAGGCTACACAGCACAGCATCGATTCTGATTTTCTTCAAGATGCTTCAGAAGCAACACCCTCCATGGCTGCCCCAGCGCTTCAATCACAGACTGCGAAGGCGAAAGCACCCTCACCGGGTTCTTTAAGAAGTCAGCGTTTTCAAGTGGGCGACAGTGTGGTTGTGTATCCGCAGAAGAAGATCGGTATCGTATATCAGACAGCAAATGAGAAAGGAGAGATCGGAATACAGATTCAAAAAAAGAAGGAATTGATCAATCATAAAAGACTTCAGTTGAAGGTTTCCGCAAAACAGATGTATCCGGAGAATTATGATTTCTCCATTATCTTTGACAGTGTAGCCAACAGAAAAGCCCGTCGCAAGATGGAGAAGGGTTATCAGGAGGGATTGGAGATCGTCTACGAGAAGGAATATTTGAATAAAAATAAATAATTAGTTAATAGCGAGAAGGACCGTCGCAACTTAGTGCAATGGTCCTTCTCTCTGACATCACTCTATGCAGAATAGCCTTCTACCCGATTTCTGCCGTTATGCTTTGCCTCATACAGCATCTTGTCTGCATTCTTGATAATATCATCCATGGTAGTAGCTGAATTGGGGACGGTTGAAAACACTCCAAAGCTTGCTGTAATCTTGAAATGAAATCCACCGAATTCCATCACTGTTTCTTCCAGAGCCTTTCTCATTTGCTCCGCTGTCTCCATAGAAAGCTGCAAACCTGCTCCGGGCATACAGATCAGAAATTCCTCTCCTCCGTACCGTGCAACCCAGTCATTCTCCCTTCTTAATCCCTTTTGCAGAATATCCGCAAAGCTTTTCAGAACACAGTCACCAATTAGGTGCCCGTAGGAATCATTGATACTCTTAAACAAATCTAAATCTGCCATAATCACAGAAATGCTTTGATCTGAAAGCTCTTCATCCTTAATGTCGACCGGTATTCTTTCATTGATATATCTTCTGTTATAGATTCCGGTCAGGGTATCCTTCCGTGCTACATTATTCAGATTATCGATCAAACTATAGATATCCTCTTTCAGCTTCTTTGGCTCCGGGCCAAATATAATGTTGTTGGTTGCCTTTTTTAGAAGCTCAACCACAACAACCCTGTCTTTCAATTGCACCGGAACTGCAGCTACTATGTAGATATCCTCCTTGTAATATTCTATTTTAACAAAGATGTCGTCTTCCCTGTATGCCCTCATGGCAATACAATTATCACATACGCTTTCTTTTCCCCAGAATTCAAAGCAGTTAATTCCCGCATCAGTTACCTTATTATCCTTTAAATCCAGAAATATATTTTTAGAGGGATCAACCAGTCTGCTCTTATCAAAGGCTTTTTCAAAAACAGCCATTTTTTCAATTAGATCTTCTATTTCTCTTTCGTACATGATATTCCACCTTTCACATCACTACGATGCAACCTTTTCCTCATAGTACCAGATTATAAAATATAAGTCAAAAATAATTTAGAAACCGGATTGCCATGTCAAAATGAAATTCCATAATTAAACCTGAGGAGGATATTATGATCATATCTGCTCATAATAATCTTGGAGGTGTTTCATATGATTTCAAACATTCAATTAACCACAAAGGAGAAACTATTACTGGAGGATGCTAAATCCCATGAGGAGCAATGTATCCGCAAATATGCAAATTACAGCTGTCTCACAACTGATCCACAATTGAAAGCAGTATTTCAGAGTAATGGATGTAAAGAGGAAGAACACCTTGATACGATCAATCAGCTGTTGAGCGGCAGTGTCCCTTCGATGGGTGGTCAGGGTTCCCAATCCCAGCAGAGGATGAAGACGCAAAGCAACGCATCCGGTAATCCCAATTTGTCTGACAAGGATATGTGTGATGATATGCTGACTACAGAAAAATATGTTTCAGGTGCCTATGATACTACCATCTTCGAATTTAGTGATGCACAGG
The DNA here is from genome assembly GCA_023436065.1 of Bacillota bacterium. Lineage (GTDB taxonomy): Bacteria > Bacillota > Clostridia > Lachnospirales > Lachnospiraceae > Mobilitalea. Next base: position 17,464 of record JAEZKU010000005.1, on the reverse strand, counting down.
TCAGAGATGTTCTGAATCATATCCAGAAGGAAGAGCAGAAGCATGGTGAAGCCATCTTCAAGTATATGGAGAGTAAGGGAATGTACACTGCCAAATAAGTGAATAAGGACTATTGTAAAGTACAAAAGCATCTAAATACAGAAAAATAGGGCTAAACTCCCTATATAGTAACGAGAAGGGGCTGTTTCAATATGTGAAACAGCTGAGGCCAGAATAACAGGCATCCCATAATGCACTGTTTGACGGACAACTTGCTGATTTTGTAAGACAAATGAGCAAACATACCTGTTTGATCATGGCTTACAAAACAGTTAGGTGTCCGGGATCCAGTGTGTTAGGGACGCCTATTGTTCGGACCTCAGCTATTAGTAGGTATTATGAAACGATCCGACTATTCTTATCTATCCTCCAGTAATGTCTCATAATATTTCTGATATTCCTCCACGCTTTTCTTCCAGGTGGAATTATACTTCATGCAATTCTTCACGATCGTGTACCACTCCGGCGACCGATAAGCCTCCAGCGCCCGATTTAACGCATCGTTTAAAGCTTGTCCGCTCCATTCCTTCATATAGTAGCCGGTGGACTTCTTTGGATGCTCTTGATCCTCGAATACAGTATCCTTCAAGCCTCCCACGGGATTTACGATAGGAACGGCACCGTACCTCATCGCATACAGCTGACCCAGACCACAGGGTTCAAAGAGAGAAGGCATCAGATAGATATCTGCTCCCGCATAAATTCTCTTTGCAGTGTTTGCATGATACTCAAAATCAACCGCCATGCTATCCGGATAACCTGACGATATATTCGCCAGCAGCCCTTGATAATAAGGGTTGCCCGAGCCCAGAACAATCAACTGAAAGCGTCTGAAGTCAAAGAAACTGATTGCCTTCAGCAGTACATCGATTCCCTTGGAATAATCCAGTCTGGTAATCATCGCAACCAGCGGTCTGTCATCCTCGGGTAGCTTATAATGCTCCCTGAGCCAGCTGCGGTTCCTTCTCTTAAGCTCCGGATGCTTACTGTCATAAGGATATTCCAGCTCCCCTTCTGTCGCCGGATCATATTGCTCCGTATCCACTCCATTGAGAATCCCGACAATTCCATTCTCACGCTGCTCTATCAGCGGGGTCATACCGCAACCGTATTCCGCCTGCCTGATCTCCACACAATATCCGGGGCTGACAGTGGTCAAAAGATCCGCATGAATAATTCCGGCCTTCATAAAATTCAGCCATTCCGGCCAGCCCAGCAAATACTGCTCCTTCATGGTTACCAGCCCAGACAGATAGGAGGACGGGATAAATCCGTGATAGGATATATTATGAATGGTATAAACCGTCTTGATCTCAGGGAATTCCTTCTTTAAAAGCAGATTCAGAAAGCCACAGTGCCAGTCATTGGTATGCACGATATCCGGCCTGTAGGACAGGTTTTTCAGCATTTCCACGACAGCTTTACAAAAGAAGAAATAACGATGACCGTCATCCTCATATCCATATAGGTTGTCCCTGTAAAAATATCTGTCATTTTCAATGAAATAAGTCTGCAGCTTCTTATCCTTTGTATCTGCCTTCACAACACAGGTATCATATTCCTGGTCCATGGCAACAGCAAAATCCGTCACATATTTCATAGCTCTGTCGATGGATTTATGCAGCGGCATGACCCTTCGAACCTCATAATTCTCAACCTGCGCAAGCTCTGCAGGGAAGCTTCTGCCTACTTCCCCAAGACCGCCTGTATTGGCATAGGGTGAAATCTCCGCAGACACGTACAGTAGTTTTATTTTCTTCATACTTCCTCATTTCTGCGCATATAGTATACGCATATGGAACTTCAGAATCATATCTGCGGCTTCAGCTTCTCATACAGCTCCATATATAGGGCAGCGGAGTTGTCCCAGCTGAAATCACAGGACATGGCAGCTTTCATCAGCTTATTTCGCAACGTCTTTTTATGATAAAGAGTAATCGCCCTCTGGATCGTGAACAGCATGTCGTGAGCATTGTAATTCGCAAAGCTAAAGCCGTTGCCTTCTCCGGTCTCTTCGTTATAGGAGCTGACCGTATCCCTGAGCCCGCCTGTCTCTCTGACAATCGGCAGGGAGCCATAACGCATGGCAATCAACTGCCCGAGTCCACACGGTTCATATAAGGAGGGCATCAAGAAGAAATCGGACGCCGCGTAGATTTGCTGTGCCAAGGGGTCATTGTATTCAATCCGGGCTGTCAGCTTTCCAGGATAGCGATGCTCAGCATTCCTGAACATGTCCTCATATCTTTTATCACCGGAACCAAGGATGACGAACTGAAGGTCCAACTCCATGATATCCTCCAGTACGCATTCAATCAAAGCCAGTCCCTTTTGATCAGTCAGCCTGGATACAAGACCAATCATCGGAACATCCTCTCTGACCGGAAGCTGCAGCTTCTCCTGAAGCATTTTCTTATTTTCAGTCTTTCCCTTCAGATTGGATTTGGTATACTTAGCAAATAGATATGGGTCTTTATTCGGATGAAATACCTCATAATCAATCCCGTTGACGATACCGAAGAGGCTGTTTTCCCGGGCCCTCAAAAGCCCATCCAGCCCTTCACCGTAAAATGCGTATTTGATTTCCTGAGCATAGGTCGGACTCACCGTGGTGATCAGGTTCGAGTAGACAAGTCCACCCTTCATGAAATTGCCGGCATTGTAGAACTCCAGCTTATCCGATGCAAAATATTCGTCCCCCAACCCAAACCATTCCTTCATCTCTTTGATTCCATAGATACCCTGGAACTTGAGATTGTGGATTGTAAACATGGTACGGATGTCCTTATAAGGCTCAAGATAACGATACTGTGCTTCCAGCAGTACCGGCACCATACCCGCCTGCCAGTCATGGCAATGCAGAATATCGGGTATAAAGCTGATATGAGGAATTGCTTCCAACACCGCTCTGCTAAAGAATGCAAAACGTTCCGCATCATCTCCGTAGCCATAGCAGTTCCCTCTCTTGAAATAAAATTCATTATCTATGAAATAATAAGTCACTCCACGGTAAACCACCTTTTCAATCCCGCAGTATTGATGCCGCCAGCCCAGGTCCACGTAGATGTAACAGATATGCTCCAAAGTCAGGTTTAGTTCGGAGAATATATCATAAAGCGTCTTATTCTCACCAGTCTCATATACCTCTCCGGACGTCTCGTCCTTCTTTGTCTTCTTGGATTTACCGGCAAATTCATATTTAGGCATAATCACTCTTGCCTCTGCACCCTGTTTATTCAATGCATAGGGTAATGCCCCTGCAACATCAGCCAGACCACCGGTCTTGGCAAACGGGCTAGCTTCCGGTGTGACCATAAGTATCTTCTTCATAGACATCCTCTCTTCCTACCTAAATAACAGCATTCTTTCGGATTACGATCGGATAATTATCCGAACCGGCCAGATGTTTTCCTTTTCGTATGATGACGGCCTTATCCAGGATCACATTTTCAAGGATAACCCTATCCTGAATCTCCGCATCCTGCATGATTACACTGTTCTTGACCACAGCTCCTTCTCCGATCTTTACCCCTCGGAACAAGACACTGTTCTCCACTTGACCATTGATGACGCAACCATCGGCTACAAGTGAATTCTCTGCTTTCGCATTAATCCCATACTTCGCCGGAACCTCATCCTTAACCTTGGTATAGATTAAGCCGGAATGATGGAACAGCTCATAGAAATTCTCCGGATTGAACAATTCCATGCTATGTTTGAAATAGGATTGGATACTGTCAATTTTGGCAAGATAACCTTCATAGGGAAAGCCGTAAATCTTTAGTTTGTCAAGATTACGGATCAGTACATCCTTATTGAAGTCAAACATACCACGGCTTTCGCATTCATCAATCAGATATTCAAACAATCTCTTCTCAATGATATACATCTCCATACAAAGCTTATCGGAGGTTGGCATAGCAGGTTTCACTTCCATATCAATGACGCGGTTATTTTCATCCGTCTTGATAATCGTATGCTTGGACAGCTCATCCTTAGTGGCATTCTTCTCCTCTTTGTAGATCACGGTAATATCTGCCTGTTTCTCTTTATGGAACTCCATCGCCTCATCATAGGTGAGGTTACACACCATGGAGCTTCCTGACAGTATGATATATTTCTGAGGGCTTCGGTAAACATAGGACATATTATTGTGATATGCCTCGATATCTCCCCGATACCAACCCTTGTTGTCAGAACTTACATAGGGGGGCAGTATGAACAAACCGCCGTTCTTACGATCCAGATCCCACTGCTTTCCTTTATCCAGATGATCCATCAAGGAATGATAATTATTCTGCGTGATAATTCCCACGTTAATGATACCCGAGTTAATCATATTGGATAAAGTAAAATCTATGATACGATATCTGCCTCCGAAGGGGAGTGCGGCTACCGATCTTTTCAGAGTCAGCTCCTGGAGACTGATATTGCTGTCACCGGTATAGATGATTCCTAATGTATCTCTCATAAATCCTCCATTCTGCCGCCTGTTGCGGCATTAGAATTTGCAATATGAAAATACACCTTCCAGAAAACTAGATTACTGCTTGAAAGGTTTTATAATTATCCACGTCGATCATACTGCCTTTTTCCAGTCTAAAGCCGGGTGGTAAAATCATATTTTCACCAACCACGGTAATATCCGATCCTTTTGGCTGATCCTTGTATTCCCCGTCTGCCTGCAAACTATACCCGATATAGCAATTATCACTGATTACCGTATTTTCCGCTATAATTGCATTCTCAATGACTACATTTTCACCTACCCTGACATTGGGCATCAGGATTGAATTACTGATTTTACTGCCTCGTCCTACAGTTACACCTGCAAATAATACCGAATGATATACTTCTCCATAAATGATACCGCCCTCCGTGATAATGCAGCGGCTGACCGATGCGCCTAATGCGATAAAGTGTGGCGGCTCTACGGGATTTCTGGAATAGATCTTCCAACCGGAATCATACAAATCCAGCTCGGGAGATTCCTCCAGCAGGTCCATATTCGCCTCCCATAAGCTCTGAATCGTACCTACATCCCTCCAATATCCCTTGAAGGGGAATGCATACATGCGCTCGCCATCCTTTAACATTCTTGGAATGATATCCTTGCCAAAGTCATTATTGGAACCCGGAGTATTCAGGTCCTCGATCAGATAATGTCTAAGTTTTTTCCAGCTAAAGATATAGATACCCATAGAGGCTTTGTTACTGATGGGATTTTTGGGTTTTTCCACGAACTCATAGATTTTATTATCCTCGTCGGTATTCATGATACCAAAACGGCTGGCTTCCTCCCACGGAACCTCCAGAATGGCAATCGTCACATCGGCATTCTTTTCCTCATGGAACTTAATCATCTCGCTGTAATCCATCTTATAGATCTGATCACCGGACAGTATCAAAACATATTCCGGTTGGTATGCCTCGATAAACTCTATGTTCTGGTAGATTGCATTCGCAGTCCCGGAATACCACTCTCCGGCGTTTTGCTTCATATAAGGCTGCAGAATCGTGACACCTCCGTTTAGCCGGTCCAAATCCCACGGCTGACCAATTCCGATATAGGAGTTTAATTTCAGAGGTTTATATTGTGTAAGTACACCTATTGTATCAATACCCGAATTAGTGCAATTACTCAGCGGAAAATCAATGATACGATATTTCCCTCCAAAGGGAACCGCCGGTTTTGCAATATTCTTCGTTAGTACACCAAGTCTGCTTCCCTGTCCACCGGCAAGCAGCATAGCAACACATTTCTTCCCTACCATAAACAAGACCTCCTTTAATTTTCAATTTTGCCTGATCTCTTCAGTTATAACATAGGCTTGTAAAAAACCGTCGATAAGGGTGGTATCTGTAAGACAATGGATTGATCGAAACCGTGACAAGGCAGCTTCTCTGTCTTAATCCTCTCACTACTGATTAATCCGTCACCGCCAAAGCTGACCTCATCGGAATTGAAGATTTCCTTATAATCGGCTGCCTTTGGTACCCCAATCCGATAATTCTGTCTTGCCACCGGTGTAAAATTCACCACGACAATGGTCTGATCACCCTTCTTATGACCTTTTCTGATAAATGACAGTACGCTCTGGTCGCGATCGTCCGCACAAATCCACTGAAATCCGCTCCAACCACTATCATCCTCCCAGAGGCTGGGATTCTGCCGATAAAAATGATTGATTGCTTTTACATAGTCCTTCAGCTTTTGATGCATTTCATAATCCAGCAATAGCCAATCCAGGGCTGCATCATACTTCCATTCAATAAACTGCCCGAATTCCCCACCCATGAAAAGAAGCATTTTTCCCGGATGAGCTGCCATATAACCATATAAGCATCGTAAGCCGGCGAACTTCTGGTTATAATCCCCCGGCATCCTGTTTAACAGGGACCTCTTCCCATGCACTACCTCGTCATGGGAGAAGGGCAGGATATAATTCTCAGAGAATGCATAGGTCAGCGAAAAGGTTAGAAGGTTATGATTCCATTTTCGATAGATCGGGTCCATGGAACAATACTTTAAGGTATCGTTCATCCACCCCATATTCCATTTATATAAAAAACCTAATCCGCCACTGTAAGTTGGTGCCGTCACAAGAGGCCATTCGCTTGATTCCTCTGCAATCATCAGTGTATCCGGATAGATGGAATAAACAATCTCATTCAGTCGCTTCAGCAATGCCACTGCCTCCAGGTTCTCATTGCCTCCGTATATATTGGGTAGCCAGTCCTTTCTCTCAAAGTTCAGATAGAGCATACTGGTTACGGCATCGACTCGAAAACCGTCCACGTGAAAGTAATCCAACCAAAAGATCACATTAGAAATCAGAAAGCTCTGGACCTCCCGACGTCCGTAATCAAATATCAAAGTTCCCCACCCGGGATGTTCCCCCCGCTTGGGGTCAGGATGTTCATAAATCGGTGTTCCGTCAAATCTTGCAAGACCGTGGGCATCCTTCGGAAAATGTCCGGGAACCCAGTCCAGGATTACCCCGATCCCCTTCTGGTGGCAGTAATCTACAAAAAACATAAAGTCCTTAGGTGTACCGTACCGACTGGTTGCCGCATAATACCCCAGCACCTGATAACCCCAGGACCCATCAAAGGGATGCTCCATAACCGGCAACAGTTCAATGTGGGTATATCCCATATCAACCACGTAATCAACCAGGGCATAAGCCAGCTCCCTATATGTTAAAAACTCATCATTTTCTTTCCTTTTCCAGGATCCGAGGTGCACCTCATAGATCAGCATCGGCTGCTTTAACAACTGCTTATCCTTTTTCTGCTCCTGCCAGACAGCGTCTCCCCAGGAATACCCCTCGAGATCATATATGACGGATGCTGTTTTAGGTCTTACCTCCGAGTAGTACGCATAGGGATCATACTTGTAAAGCACTTCACCGGAAGCTGTTCCGATGGCATACTTATACATGTGATATTCCGCCGCCTCAGGGATGAAGGTCTCCCATACACCGGAGTCTTCTATCCTAAGCATCGGATTCATACTGGGATTCCATCCGTTAAATTCGCCTACAACGCTAACCCAGCTGGCATTCGGTGCCCATACGCTAAATCTGACCCCCTGTTTTTGATTCCGTATCGCAAGGTGTGCCCCAAGCATCTGATAGCTTCTGTAATTCGTCCCCTCATGAAAGAGGTAAAGCTGCTCTTCTGTTATTTTATCCGCTCTTCTGTTATTTGCCACTCAACCCACACCTCCCATAATCCGAGTTTTTGCGAAGTAAATATCTCCCTGCGAAATATCAGCACTGAAAATATATGATGATAGTTCAAAAAAAATTCTTAAAATTTTAAAAAACCGAAAAGAAATCTTTTCATAACATGTACCTCTTTTTAATGTAACAATTATAACATATTTGTCGTATTATGTAATCTATTATATTCCAGATATTACAATTATTTAGATACTAAATTAATCCGGATACGAAAGTCTGTCCCATTGATATTATATGCGCTAACACCGTAGGATAAGTGATACTTCTTAAAATATTTTTACAATATTCCTTTCTTATCAGGATCAGGATTTTTTGAGATGATGTGAAGAATAAACTCTTCAAGAGCAGAAAACAGAGCAATGCCAAGCACCGAGTAGATGATGGCAGGATTGGAAAGCATAAGAAAGACCGGAGCAAAAAAGGTTAAGAAGCCCGTTATCTTATTACTTCGTGTATGAAGCATGACAAAGGTATGAAATTTGATTGCAGCAAACAGGAGTGCGATGATTCTTATGCAAAAAACAGCTGCCAAAAGCGGATAGTATGGGTTCAAATCCTTACCAAAGAAAACGATGCAATAGATTACTATCACGATAAATAGGAGGAAGTCCCCGACAGAATCCAGTTTTGCACCAAGTTTACCGGACACCTTCAATCCCCTGGCAAGCATTCCGTCCACGATGTCACTCAACCCGCAGATCAGGTAGATTGAAAAAAAGATGACAGGCTGCCAAAAGAAAAAAAGCAGTGAGATTGATAATATGATACGGCAGGCAGAGATGATATTCGGAATATGCTTCATAGGTAATGAGCCTCCTCTCCAATATGTAAATTTACTGATAAAAGTATTGCTGTAGCAGGTTGCTCTGCAAGCCAGCTTGCATTGGTAATCTGCTGCAGCAATACTTTTATCTTACCGAATTATCTTAACATATTATATTATCCACAGCAAATATTTAAAGAAATCGTAAACATTGTTAACAGTAATGTGCTTTACTTCTATTCTTTTCCTTACTATAATAAAGACTATAGTATACATAAAATCCTGTCATGACCACTGGTTTTCACTTAAAAAGGAGAATAGCATGAAAAAAATAATAATACCGATATGTGCAGCAATACTTCTAATTATACTTGGAGTTTCTATATTTTTAATTGTAAAGGATAAACCCGCAGAGCAGGTGAATAATCCGGATAGTACCCTGTCACCCACAGATGCTCCGGCCCCAACCTCCGAACCCACCACAGCTCCTACTCCTGTGCCGGAAGAAGTGCAGTCTGTCTACCCTGCGTATCAAGTGATTGAAGGTACTAAGAAGTACGGCTATATCGATTCCAACGGAACCTTCGTGATAGAACCTGTCTATGATTATGCCGATGATTTCAGGGATGGTGTCGCTGTTGTAAGACAGGGGGAAGATAACCTTGTCATAGATCGGTCAGGGATAGAGATCTACAGAAGCAAGAATAACATAGGCAGCTTTCATAACGGAGCGGCCTCCATATATACAACTGAGGATGCCTGGTTATTTGGCTTTATTGACCCTACAGGAAAGATTATTGTTGAACCGAGGTATTCCATTGTCAGTGATTTTGATAAAAACGGTCATGCCTATGGCTATCTTGCCGAGACCGCTACCTATGATTTGATAGACATAACCGGTAATGTAGTGGAAAGCTATACACCAAATATTGATGCCGATTATGTCCTCAGCTTTGAGGAAGGCTATGCTGTATATGTCAAGAATTCAAAGTTTGGTGTCGCCTCCATAGCATCAGGTGAAACCATACTGGAACCCATCTACAGCAGTGTTGAGTATCTTGGAAACGATCTGTTTGCTGTAAAGGATCCGGCAATAGAAAGCTATGAAACAGAGCTTAAGCCAGCTGCCATCATGAACCTTCAAGGAAACCAGCTAACCGATTATGTTTACTATGACCTCAGTCATTTCAACGGTAAATATGCCTCTGCCTGTGATGATACCTCCATCTTCTTTATCGGTACGGACGGAAAGCCGGTAGATACTCTGCCCAGCTTTGACGGCAGTGGTACCCTTACCCTGCTTGACAATATCATCAAAGCAAATGTGGACGGTGTTCTGACCTATTACCATACTGATAATACGGTATTATGGAAGGCCGACACTTCTGTCAGCCTGAGTTCGGGAATCACCATAAAGGATATGATTTTCAAGCCTCTGCGTTCTGTCCTGGTGCATTATCCGCAGTTAGACGGGATGCAGGACTCCAATATCCAGAGACAGATCAACGAGCAACTGGAGACTATATTTACCGAATCTCGTGCTAACATAACAGCAGAGGATACCCTGACTGTAAGTGACAACTTTTCTGCCTCGCTGAAGATCAATCTCCTGATCATCTCCATGTCAGGTTATGATTATTATTCAGGTGCTGCTCATGGTATGCCTCTTCAGAACTATTATTTTGTTGATATTACAACCGGAAAGTTCTATGAATTAAAGGACCTCTTTAAGAAGGGCAGCGATTATAAGACTCCCATCAATGAAGTCATCAGTGCAAAGATTAAGGAAGATGTCGCAACCGGAGAATCCATGTTTTTCGAAGAGATGTTTACAGGTATATCCGATGCCCAGTATTTCTATCTGACAGAAGACGGCATCACAATCTACTTCTATCCTTATGATATCGCTGCATATGCCGCAGGCTTCCCCGAATTTGCGGTGACCTTCGAGCAGCTTGATGAAGTAATCGACAAGGAAGGAGCCTTCTGGAAGGCATACAAGGGTGCCGCGGAATAGATTATGAATAGAAGGTACTGCTGCTGGTAACGTAATTGAATAGAAAATGTTTGTTGCATATACTTATTATAGTTACGAGTAAGGATACAGGCATCCCTCACACACAGGTTCCCGGACATCCTACCAATATTGTTTGTCATTATCGAACATAAAATGTTCGCTTCTGTCAAACAATATCGGCAGGCTGTTCGGCAAATAGTGCATGATGGGATGCCTGTATTCTTACTCTGTCTATCTAAAAGTGTTTCTGCAAAAACCACTTTCTATGCTTTACACTTCTTTACAGCAGCACCTTCTATGCCTTACATTTCTTTTGCGGCAGCAACCTTTATGCCTTGCGGTATTTGTGAAACCGCTCCTTCTTATATGTCCCCTTCAATCGGTGCAGCCTCCCAGGGGTATTCCATTGCTCTACCTTTTGATCCAGCAGCTTCTTTGTTGTTTTATTCAGAACCTCCAGAATATCCTCCAGCTCACGCATCGCTGCGATCCCTATCTCCATAGAACATCCCCCTATTTGGTTTTTACGACTGCATTAAATTGAAGGAGCGCAAACCCCAGCTCCCTCCCTTTGGCCAAGCTATCCTTCACCAGCAGCTCACCGATATGATACCCTCTTGCACTGCTTTTGACAGCGTAGCTGGCATTGGATATATGACCGCACCTGCCGATAACGCCTTATCATGATATCCATCTGTCACTCATACCTCCCCTTGTATGATTTATTAAATAGTGATACATTATGTCAGAGCTATCTTATCCAGGATGTTAGTCAGATAGGCTATTGTCACTCCATAATTTGTCATGGGGACCTTCTGAGCTCTTGCCTGCTCCACCCTGCTCATGACATACTTACGGTTGAACATACAGGCACCGCATTGAATGATCAGGTCATATCCCGATAAATCCTTGGGAAAATCATTACCACTCACATTTACGATGGTCAGTCCTTCTCCGCATTTCTTACGAAGCATCCTCGGAAGCTTCTCCCTGCCGATATCCTCCTCCAGTGGTACATGGGTACAGGCCTCCGCAATCAGTACCTTAGACTTCTCTGTCAGCTGATCCAGGGCTACTGCACTTTTAACAAAGTAGTCGATATCCCCTTTATGGCTGGCATACAGCACAGAAAAGGAAGTAAGGAGACTTTCCGCCGGTTTCTTCTCATATACCAGCTGAAACACCTGTGAATCAGTGATGATCAGCCTGGGTGGTTTCGTCATGCTGGCCAAGGCTTCTTCATATTTATCTGCAGTACTGCTGAGTACGAGGCATTTTTTGTCCAGTAATTCGCGCAGGGTCTGTACCTGGGGAAGAATCAGACGACCCTTGGGCGCCTGAATATCCTGGGGCATCACGAGCAGAACAGTATCTCCCTCTCCAACCAAATCCCCGGTAATGCTTTTTGCATCGAAATCCTCAGGAAGCTTACGGATAATCTCTTCTCTGATCTTCTCGATGCCAAGCTTTGAGATGGCGCTGATCTTGATCGGTTCCTCCTTCATCGCTTCATAGATCTTATTCCGAATCTTGTCCGTATTGCTGATCTGATCAATCTTATTGATGACCATCACAACCGAAGCCTTATGCTCTTTGAAGGCCTTTGCCCATTCAAGCTCCTGGGATACGTCCTCTTCACTGCATACGATGATGGCAACATCAGTCTTTTCCATAGCCAGTTTGGTCTTCTCCACACGCATCTGTCCCAGATATCCCGTATCATCAAAGCCAGCAGTATCGATCAATACGCAAGGACCTATTCCATAGATTTCAATCGTCTTATAAACCGGATCTGTCGTGGTTCCGGCCACATCCGAAACCAGTGCTGTATTATGACCGGTCAATGCATTGATCAGTGTCGATTTTCCACTGTTTCTCTTCCCAAAAATACCGATGTGAAGCTGGTTTGCTCTTGGTGTATTGTATAAACTCATATAATTCCTCCCGCAGATTACACTGCTATGACTATTTAATCAATGGCATCCATATTCATTAATCAATATATCAAAGTGTCAAAAGCACCTTTAGACACTTTTTTCTTAATAGTATATCAACTATTACAAATTAATCCATACCTGCTTCATTAAAATCTGAAATCTCTGCTGCCTTCTGCAATCTTCACCAGATTCTCCTTTGCAACCCGAAGCACCTTCTCATTCGGAATGCGGGTCAACTCTTCCTTTATCAGTGCTTCTCCTTTTGCCTTCGTATCTGAAGAAGCATAATCCTCCAGGTATTCCTTCAGAGTCATCAGTGCATTGGGCTGACAGCAATTAGCGATCTGGCCCGATTTCACCAGCTGCATAAAGCGGTCACCGGTTCTTCCTTCCCGATAGCAGGCGGTACAGAAGCTCGGAATATGTCCCTGGGCAAGCAGCCAGTTGACGATTTCGTCCAGAGTTCTGGTATCCTCCACATCGAACTGTGCGGAGCTTTCCTCCTCCGGCTCAGGTGATGCATATCCGCCGACACTGGTTCTGGAACCACCACTGATCTGGGATACACCCAGCTTCAATACCTTCTCCCTGCTTTTTTGAGATTCTCTTGTTGATACGATGATTCCGGTGTAGGGAACCGCAATCCTGAGTATTGCTACAATCTTCTCGAAAATCTCATCGGAGATGGCATCCTTGAAGGAATTCGGGTCAATATCATCCGCAGGACGAATTCGTGGAACACTGATGGTATGAGGACCGACACCCATGGCTGCCTCCAGATGCTCTGCATGCATCAGAATTCCGGCAAAGTCATAGCGGTACATATTCAGACCATATAACACGCCTAAGCCGACATCATCAATTCCCGCTTCCATGGCACGGTCCATCGCTTCTGTATGATAAGCATAATTATGCTTCGGACCTGTGGGATGAAGCTTTTCGTAATTTTCCTTATGATAAGTCTCCTGGAAGAGAATATAAGTACCTATTCCTGCCTCCTTAAGCTTTCTATAATCCTCAACCGTGGTAGCGGCAATATTGACATTTACCCTGCGGATGGCACCGTTCTTATGCTTGATGGAATAAATCGTCCTGATACTCTCCAGGATATAGTCCAACGGATTATTGACCGGATCTTCTCCTGCCTCCAAGGCGAGTCGCTTATGTCCCATGTCCTGAAGTGCAATTACTTCCTTGCGAATCTCCTCCTGTGTCAGCTTCTTTCTCGGTATGTGCTTATTCACATAATGGTATGGGCAATACACGCACCCGTTGACACAGTAATTAGACAGATAAAGCGGTGCGAACATAACGATACGGTTGCCGTAGAATTTCTCCTTTATTTTGACAGCCAGCTCGAACATCCTTTGCACCTCATCCTCCAGCTCGCATTCCAGTAGAACCGAAGCCTCCCTATGGGTAATGCCCTTACATTCCTCCGCCTTCTTTAAAATACTGTGGATTAATTCGCGATTGTTCTTGTTCTCCCTGGCATATTCAAGCGTTGCCAGAATTTCTTCATGATTAATAAATTCTTCCGCTTTTTTGGATTTCACATCATACATAATTTTGTCTCCTTCTTTCCTGTAAACAGTCTGTTACCCTGTTGATTATCCTTCCATCATAACCGGTCAGTTTAGCCTGCTGATTTCTCTCTATCTATTTACTTCCTTGACTGATGATCTCCTCTGTTTACCGTAAGCTCATAGCCTATGCCCTTCATTCTCCGATCAAGGCAAAAACGACATTCTGCTGCTTCATCCCCGGTACAGATTTTATTATCATAGAGTTCATAATTCTTCCGGACTCTGGTGGGTGAGAGATTCGGCATAACCACATTGGCCCCGGATAAAATTCCTTCCTCTCTTCCCTTCGGATGAATAGTTCCGAGTGCCGTGGTAGCCGGGATCAACGCATCCGGCAGCATCAACCTTAGGATACTGATCAGTATCAATGTTAATTCCATGGACCCCTTCGGCTCCTCTGCAAACGGTGTCTCGTGGTGAGGAAGGAAGGGACCGATTCCAACCATCTCAGGTGAAAGCTCCTTCAGAAAGAGCAGGTCCTCCACTATGTTCTCAGTGGTCTGATAAGGGGACCCCACCATAAAGCCCGCACCCACCTGATAGCCAATTTTCTTAAGATTATTCAGGCATTCTTTTCTGTTTCTCAAGCTTAAATTCTCAGGATGCAGTCTGGCATAATGCTCTTCATCTGCCGTCTCATGTCTTAACAGATAACGGTCAGCCCCTGCCTGATAAAGCCTTTCATAGCTTTCATAACTGCGTTCACCAATGGAAAGCGTCAATGCACAATCCGGATAAGCCTTCTTAATCGAGGCAACAATATCAACCAAGGCATCATCACTGTAGCTGCCGTCTTCACCACCTTGGAGCACAAAGGTCCGAAAGCCAAGTTCATAGCCTTCCCTACAGCATTCCAGGATTTCATCCTTGGTCAGTCTGTAACGCTCCACTGCCCTGTTACTTCTTCTGATTCCGCAGTAATAGCAATCATTTTTGCAGTAATTCGTAAATTCAATCAAGCCGCGGGTATAAATCCGGTTATCAAAGCTCTTCCTTGCCACAGCTCTTGCTCTTTCCCGAAGATAAGCAATATCATCCCCTTCGATGTGTGACAGTAAGGTTATCAATTCGTCCTTCGACAGGAGTCTTTGATCCTCCAGTCGGTTTATCAGGCTCCTTATTTCTTCCATTCTCTCTTCCTGCTTTCTGATAGATTTTATAGTTAAGCATCCTCAGCGGAGCGTTTTTGTGTAATAGACGCATTATCTATTGCACAAAAAAAATCCTTGTGCGCAAAGGCACAAGGATAGTGAAAAATCCGAAGACGTATTGCCAGGTTAATCTTTTGCTTCAGCACAGACAGCTAACAGCTTCAGATCCTGTTGTTCTACATATTCCGATAATTGTTTCTCTATTCTCCGCCTTAAACTCGGGCGCACCCTTGTTGTCAGAACGTATATTTTTTGTTATTTATTTAACAATTATATCTCATTTTGCTTCATTTGTAAATACTCAAGTTTTATTTATATGACACAGGCTAGTACTGATATGACCTGTAGGATATCAATTTCCTTCCAGTGACTTGCCCTTGGTATTTACCAGAAAAGCATAGATACATTCCTTACCCTTCCACTTACAGACCACCTGAAACAATCTTCTCCATTCCTTATCATAATCCTTGGAGTCCGAGCTAAGATAATATGCAAAATGTTGGGATAGCGGAAAGGATACCCTACTGTCATCTATGATCTGAACCACCTGCTCTGTATTAATGTTATAACGGATTGTATTCTTCTCTGTCAGCATGGCATCATAGACCCGAATACTGTCCGGAATATGCTCTTTAAAATCTATGATGATTCTGGTTGCACTTTCATTGACTGCAGCAGTCTCCAAGCTGACCAGCGGCGTTGTCGGATATTTTTCGATAAGGGTATCCGCCAGCTGAGTAAACTCAGTTGATTCTGTCTTGCCGTCCCAGTCGGACATCCTTACGATATAATCCAGCTTCGAGGTCTCCATACTGATATCGATTGACGGAGGGGTCTCCGGTATTATCTTTTCTATCTTACTCAGGCGGCTTTGATCAAAGGAATCAGACCAGGTCAGGAAGCTTTCATCTTCATCTCCGATAATTGCAAATTCCCCATTTACTACCTGAACCTTTCCGTAATCCTTTGTCTCACCGATCAAAGTCACCGTCTCAGCACGGTCCATATTGAGCTTATACGCATCATATCCATCAACAGGAACAAAGCAGGTATAATACTTCTGCCTCAGAATCTCCGTGAGAGAATCAACGGTCTGTGGATTCATATACTCATATGCTATCAATTCCAATTTATAGGTATTTCCCTGCCAGGTATGATAAGCATCAAGTATCTCATATTTCCCATCCTGGTCGATATCCAGGACATTGGAGTTTGCCAAATTGCCCGGAACATAGGTCACAATTCTGTTTCTGACAAGAAAGCAACCCGTAAATCCCATATCACTATATGCTGCAAAGGCCTGTAGCTGCAGTTTGTCATAGCCCTGATCAATATTGATCTCGAACAGGCCGGTAACCTTGTCCTTATTGTCAGAAATCTTACCCTGCCTGGACAATTCATCTACCTGATACTGGATGAGGGGAAGGATCTCTTCCTTCGTCACAGCACCCTTTCTGGCTTTCAGTTCACTTACTGATATGTCATCATCATAATAGACCAGAATGCTGTTATAGAACGCAACATCCTTATCTTCAAAAAAAGTAATCAGCTGAAGCATATGATCCCCGTTGACTAGCTCATATACCGTAGTTCCGGAAGGGACCTCGCTACTTAGTGCTTTACCGTTATACTTCCTCCATCCGGCGTCCGATAATCTGCGTAGATATGCCTCCATATTCTTCTTTGAAATATCGCTATAGCAGGTCCCGCATTCCCACTCTATTGAGTTGTCAGAATCAGGCAGTGGTAACGTGGTCATGTGATCCAAGGTCACTGCGATCAGCTCTTTTCGGGAATCCTCATCCACCTCATCTCGTTTACCTGGATTTCGATCTATAATGATATAGCAAATTACAGTGTATATAATCAGGACAACAGCAATCACAGCGATCACTCGCCATGTACCTCTCCTGTTCTTCTTCTCATTCATTCTTGCTTTTCCTCTCAATCCATCTCTTCATTCGCCTTTGAATAACGGTACTCGTCCACCATATTTTAACATTTGGCAGTCGATGTTTCAAGTATTTCATGAAGGATATCCTATCATTTCATGATTTCATAATCACCTGACCTCCAAGGCTCCTATACCGGAAATATACCTTAATTGTAAATTAAAATTCCATAGTTGATAGTTGATTTACTCTAAGATTAATAAAATATCTATTGTATAGGTGAGTATAGATTTTCACCTCACAAACTGAATTACAGGAAGGTTAGTCGTTT
>JAEZKU010000064.1 GCA_023436065.1 Bacillota bacterium | reverse complement strand
GTGTGTCACCAACCCCGTCCCCTTGTCACATGTCACTAACCCCGTCCCCTTGTCACACCTTGTCTCAACCCTCCTTGACACAGTGAAGCTCACTGCCTGGAGGTGATTTCTTCGACAATCTCATCATAGCTTGCACCCTCCGCTAAGGTATAGGTTCCTACGCGGATCACGCTTGCCTTTCCGATGCTTACTATATATTGGTTGAAATCCTCAGCGTCCTTAATCAATCCCTTCGTCACCAGTAGTTGGGATACCTTATTCGATGACATTCCCTTTTCAATCGTAAAGGTTATCTTACCGGTAGTGACCTCCTTTTGCGGTTCTTTCGTAGGAACCGGTTCCGGGGTCGGGGTTGGTTTCGGAGTGGGGGCAACAGTTGGAGTTGGTTCCGGCGTGGGTGTGACAGTCGGAGTCGGTTCCGGTGTCAACACAGGTGTCGGTGCAGGTGTAGTGGTAACAGTTGCCGGTTTCGTAGGTCCAACACTTGCCAGGATATCTTCAAGATTTTTGTTACTCTCTTCCTTCATTACCATGCCGAGTGCTTCTGCACGCTTTTTTACTTCCTGATCCGATATCTCCTTTTTCGGATTAGCAATCGCTATGATCAAGGTCGTCAGAATAATCCCAATTCCTAAGCCCCTCATATAATACTTTAACTTCATATATTCAGCACCAAGCCTTTCGGATTACTTCTTACCCTTAAACAGGTCTATTACCAGCTTCACCTCTCCCTGGCCGAGTCCCAAGAGCTTTGATATTTCAATTACGGATCTCCCCTGGGAGTATAGAGATAATATCTGGGTATTGTTATTTGCATTCAGTCCGTCAACCATGGATGACTCCTGTACCGTATCGACTGTACCTGACCTTTCCATGTTGTGATCTGCTGATACCTTGTCCTGATTCAGGGCTTTAGGAGCCGGCTGGCTTTTTATTGTCCTTGCAGCCGACACTTTATCATTGTCCGTCTTGGCACCCAGGATATCCTGTACCTTCTTCTTAGACGTATCGATTTCCTTAACTGCGGCCTTTAACTCTTTTTCTTTGTCATTCAACATATTATAAAGAAAGACGACCTCTTCATGGTTTCGCTTCAGCTTCTCCAGAATCTGATCTGAAAATTCATTTACCGCCATAATTTTTTCATTTGATATTTTACTTAAGGTATCGTCCGTCTCGACAATGGCTTCCTCTTTGACTTCTGCCAGCATCTCCTTCATCTTGTCCATCAGTTGCTTCTTGTCTTCTTCTGTCAGACTTTCCTCCAGTGAGGAAATCGATTTACCGATCAGCTGCTTTTGACCTGCAGTTGATTTATCTACCAGAATGCAGCTGATGATGATTACTATGATACCGACAATAATCAGTATTATTTCTAATGCGCTCATAATATTTTCCATTCCTGTTTATGTTTTCTTACACAATGATCTAAGTATTCCTAAATCAGAATATCGATACCGCCGCTTTTGTTTCCGTTTTTCGGTTCACTGGTGGGCTTTTCTTCTTTCTTCTGCTTCTTTCCTCCTGAACCGGAGTATTGGTTATTCCCCTTCTCCTTGGCATCATACCGGTATTCGGTATTTTCAGATTTCGCAGCCTGATTGGGCTTTGTCTGCTCCTGCTGAATCATATTCTGAAAGCTCTTGCTTAGCTGTTCCTGGGCATGCTGCGCCCTCTGAGCATCCATGTGCCTGATCTGGGTTGCTTCCTGTGCTCTGATAATTTCTATCGGACCTACCGGCATATTGTTCCTCCCTATCTGAACTATTCGTATCAACTAGGATTAAGACTGATCATTCTTATGTATGCTAGAAGTATTCGTTTATAAAGGAAGTACCTTGATATCTGCTCTGTCTCTGACAAATTTACTGTGATGTGTCTCTTCCCGCACAAAATGAATTACATTGGATATCACAAGCTTTGTTCCGGGATAAACGATATCCGAAACCCTGATTGAACCGGAGGAATTATTCTCCACTTCTATTCTGAGTTCTTCATACCTCCTTCTGGCATCCTTGATCTGTGCGTCCAGCATGATATTATTCTGTGTGATTTGCTTGATATACTCCTTACGCTCCTCACTGATCTGGTTATTAATGGCCATCTTTTTACGAAGTACCATTAATGCCTGAGCAATCTTATCCTTTTCCGCAAGCATATTGGCGATTTTTTTCTCCAATTCACGGAACTCCTCCAGTACTCTCGGATCAATACCCACCTCAAGCAAGGTAACAGTTCCCATCTGTGAGCCCGCTGTTTTCACAGATATCATGGTACCGGAACGGATCTCACCTCCGGTTACGAAGCCACGTCTTCCGCCGACTATAATGTCTCCCTTTGCAGAGACCTTACTATGAAGGATGGATTCAGTAGATACGTATCCCCCTGCAATTACCTCTGCATTTTCAATAAATTTTGTGATAATATTACCGTTGGCACGAAGTATTCCTTTATTCATACCCTGCATGCCCCTCTTTAAGACGATCTGGCCGCCGGCTTCAATATAGGCACCTTCCACAACGCCGTTTACTTCTATATCACCCTTTGCTCTCACGGCAAAGCCGGTAATCACATTTCCCTTGACAACAACATTTCCCTCGTATTCGATATCACCGGTGGAAGCATCCACATCCGCATGCACTTCGTAGGTATCAGATACAAACACACGTCCCTCCACCAGACTGACATGTCCGTCCACATCAGAATACATTCGAAGACCATCCTCGGACAGGCGTATCTTATTACCGTGACGGAGCACGCGGTTATTGACCTTGTTCGGACGCATAATCACACCATAGACATCTATCCCCGGTTTACCGGGATCCATCGGAGTGAGGGTAGCAAGCAGTTGATCCTTATGGCAGGCGCTAATCATATCCAGCTGATGAAAATCTACAGAACCATCATCATTTCTCTTTGGTTTTAGCGTCAGATCAGTATTAAAATGATAGGTGATCACTGCATCATGTCCCTGAACCGGAGGGGTAGCCTTTGCCAAAATATAGTCTGTGCAATACCTTCGCTCTCTTAAAAACTCCATGACAGCTTCTTCATCCAGTCCATATTTTACTCCCGCTCTCACCAGTGCTGAGACAATTTCATCCTTAACAAGCAGGTGACCGTTGGAAGTAGCAGGATAGAATCTTGCTTTTGCATACATTCTGTCCTCAGATATCTCCACCTTAATTGATTCATCTATTGTATTAACTTGGAAATTGGATAATTTTACTTCGATGGAATCCCTATTGAGGGAAGTTAAAGCTCTCCCGATAGCCACCTTATCATATTCATAGATTTTATTGTCTATTAGAAAGCTGCTGATTTCCTCATAAAAGACAGGTTCTCCACCCTCTTCGGCATCGTACAGTTTCAGATAGGTTCCGTCCCCACGGACATTAATTTGAAAGTAACCATTTCTGCCGCTCATCGTTCTCCTCCTAATAATAAATTTTTTTGCAAAAATCTATTATGCCAACTCCTATTCTGTTAACTCAATAGCTTGCCAACAAATCGATATTACTGCCAAGTCTTAGCTTCATCTTCTGTAATGCTTTTGTATGTAATTGGGAAATACGCGATTCGGATACCTCCAGAACGCGGCTGATTTCCTTTAAAGTGAGTTCTTCATAATAATATAGAATAATAACTTTCTTTTCTTTTTCCGTCAGAGTCTCTAAGGTTTTTACCAAAAGCTCCTTCAACTCCTGTTTTTCGACAATCCTGTCCGGTTGGTCAAAATCTGCTGTCAGACTTTGCTCCACCTTCGTCTCTGCTCCCTGTTCCATGAATTCATCCAGAGAAATAATATTGGTTACCTTGGTCTGATTTTGCCAGGTCTCCAATTCGTCCACTGAAATTTCTAATTCCGTCGCTACTTCTTCATCACTGGCCAAGCGGCCATATTTCAATTCAAGGCTCTGATAAGCTGCGTCTATCTTACGCTGCTTCTGTCTGATGCTCCTTGGAATCCAATCCATTTTTCTGATCTGGTCCAGGATTGCGCCTCGAATTCTGAGAGAAGCATAGGTTTCGAATTTAACACCCTTTGAGTAATCAAATTTGTCTACTGCATCTATGAGTCCAAAGGTTCCGTAGCCGACCAGATCGTCATATTCCACATTATATCCAAGATACATGCTCAGACGGCCTGCGACAAGCTTAACTAAACCGGCATATTCTATTATGATTTTTTCCTGAAGCTCGGGAGTCCTCTTCTTAGAATATTCCTCCCACAGCTTCTGTTTCCCTTCAGTGTTCATAGTTCCTCCAAAAATTAGTTGACGTTATACGCAGAATACCTTATTCTTCCCGCCTTGTTGGCCTCCCCCCATTTGTCTCGGGAGTGGTTTCTTCCTGTTCTTCTTCTACCTCGTCTTCATCTTCGGATACTTCCCCCTTCTTGGGGGCATATATGATATATTTTACAATAACTGCTTTTATTATCAAGCCAACAATAAAAAACAGGATTAAAATAACCAGCAGCCGGATCAACCCCTGAATCGGGTCAACCTTATTCACTATATTCAATATGCTTGTAATTGCCCCGGCAATTAACATTACAATCGCAGGTATATATCTTTCCCGCATGCTATCATCAACCCCATTATAATATTTTACGTTCCTTTCCAACAGACTTAATTAATAAAACCCCGTTTTCAGGATAAAATTCTATCGTTCTACCATAATTTGCGCCGGTATCCTCTGCCTTGATCGGGATACCAAGGGATTGTAGCTTCAATTTGGTGGCCTCCACGTTACGTTCACCAATTCGCATCATATCGCTATTATTACTGAAGGCGAACATCTGCGCGCCACCCGCAATCTTTGCGATAAAGAGCCTGCGGTCCGCTCCAAACTCCATCATACGCTTTATCAATAAATCAATTCCCGTATCAGCAAATTTTGCCTTATTCTCATTGTTTAATATCTTTGTACTGTCAGGTAGCATAATATGAACCATACCGGCGATTTTTGCCACCGGATCATATAATACAATACCAACACAGGAGCCTAGTCCCAGTGTTGTGATTGCATCAGGTGAGGCACATATATTTAAGTCTGCCATCCCTACCTTTATCATTTCGCCCATGAACTCACCTTATAATCCTAAAGAATTAAGTATGGCTTCGTATGAATCAATCGTCGGTATCAGAATAAAGTAACCATTGACTGCAATATCTTCATCTCCGAATTCAGTTTCAATCAACAGCGCTTTATCTCCGATTTTGCCAAACTCTATGGCGGGTACACTTAAAATTGCCCCGGCCATATCGATTGCCATATAAGGAACACTGGCTGTGATCAGGATATTTGTTAATGTTGATAAGGAGGACAGATATGCACCTGCGATTATATTACCGATTTCATTCAGGGCTGATATCTCTATCTCGTTGAATTCAATAGAGGTATTACTCATATCTCCTCCCATCAGTTGATTTACCAGATGCCTGGAGGCTGCTATTTCAAGCATAAACATCATCATGCCCTCAATTTGCCCGTCCAGGGTGAATAAAATTCCAACTACCAGTTTTTCAGCCCCACCGACAATATCGGATAGCTCTCGAAACTCTAGTAAATCAACCTTGGGGACCTTCATATCGATTTTTGCGTTTAACATTTGAGAGAGGGCGGTAGTAGCATTACCGGCACCAATATTACCAATTTCCCTTAACACATCATATTGCATATTATCAATTTGATTCAAATCTATATGTGCCAACGCATCTACACCTCACCTTCATCTTAAGCTGTTGCTTCCTTCTCGATTACGATGGAAGGAATATTGATTAAATTAATCAGATCATTACCATATTTACCGATTCCTACACTGTAGTTTGCTTTTTTATCCTTCTCGTCATAGGTCATTTTCTCAATATCGCCCTGATCCAGGGAAATCACTTCCTTAACCTCGTCCACGATCAGTCCGACAGGTGCAGCCTGCGCGTCCGGACGTACAATGATGATTCTTGACTTACCGGTATAAGGTACTTCCTCAATGCCCAGCTTACTGCGGAGGCTCATAACCGGAACGATCTCACCTCTCAGATTAATGACTCCCTTGAAATAAGACTGAGACTTAGGAATTCTGGTAATGCTCTGCATGACTATAATATTCTCAATATATTTAATATCGATCCCGTATTGATCCTTATTCAGATAAGCGATGATGTATTGTTTTAAATCAGCCATTTATCGCACCCCCTATACCAAAGAATTGACATCAAGAATTAAAGCTACCTCGCCGTTACCAAGTATGGTTGCGCCGCTGATAATCTTATGACTCTTAATGTACTTGCCGATAGATTTTATAACGATTTCCTGCTGTCCGATCAGTTCATCCACAACCATTCCGGCAAGTCTCTCGCCCTTCTTGACGATAACGACCAGAAGCTCCTCCGGTGCCTGCTCAGGTTTCTTGCAATTCAGAAGTTCACCCAGGCGAACAATCGGAATCACTGAGCCCCTGAGATTGATTACTTCTTTGCCCTGAATAGTCTTAATATCAGCAGCAGGGATATCCTCTACCGTCTGGATGCTTCCGAGAGGAAGCGCAAATTTCTCATCTCCGATGATAACCATGAGAGACTGGATGATTGCCAGGGTTAACGGAAGACGGATGATAAAATTGGAGCCTTGTCCAAGCTTAGTTTTTGCTTCGATTTCACCGCCAAGAGCTTCGATCTTGGTCTTAACAACATCCAGACCTACACCTCTTCCGGATACGTCAGTAATCTGCTCCGCAGTAGAGAAGCTGGGTTGGAACAGAATATCGATGATATCCTTGTCCGTCATGCTTGCTGCCTGTTCTTCCGTGATGCTGCCCTTCTCAATTGCCTTTTTCTTAATCTTCTCAGTGTTAATGCCGGCACCATCATCTCTAACCTCAATGACTACATTATTGCCATCCTGATAAGCATCCAGATAAATGGAGCCTACCGGATTTTTGCCGACTTTTTCTCTGTCTGCATTGCTCTCCAGACCATGATCGGCGGCATTACGGAGCAGATGCATCAAAGGATCACCGATTTCATCGATTACGGTTCGGTCAAGCTCTGTCTCCTCACCGGTCATATATAATTCCATTTCCTTACCCAACTTCTTTGAAAGGTCACGGATCATTCTCGGGAAACGGTTCACGACACTTTCGATCGGTACCATTCGGGTCTTCATAACAGATTCATGAAGATTTGTCGTTACACGCTCCAGATACTCGATCTGCTCATGGTAAATGCTATCCTGCATAATCTCATTGCCGCTGCTGATGGAAATCAGACCATTCTTGGCAATAATAAGCTCGCTCACAAGGTTCATCAGGACATCCAATTTATCGATATCCACACGAACAGAACGGTTGGCAACAGGTTTCGCGGCCTGCTTGGCTGCAGGAGCATTACCAGCCTTCAAAGAATCAGCTTCCTTGGCAGAAGCCTTAGGTTGAGCGGCATTCTGCTCATCCTGCTTCAGGATTGCTGTATAAGCTGCAACATCTTCGTCAGATAATCTGACATAGTCTGCTACAACTTCTTTTACCTCGGATACATTCGAGGCAAGCTTTGCCAACTTACCGGGCTCCTCCTTGGTTATCAGAAATGCGGAATAATCCAAATCATATTTTTCGTCTTCCAGATCCTGTGCACTCGGGTTCAGTTTGATGATTTCACCATATTCCTCCAAGGTACGGTTAACCATGAAGGCTCTTGCACCCTTGAGCATACAATATTCCTGTATGTATACTGTCAGACCGACTACATTCAGTCCGAGCATTCCTGCCTTTACCATGGCTTTCTTCTCATGGTCATCGATCTTCATATCCAGGAACTTCATTCTCTTATCAGCGTTAGCTGATGCTACTGCAACAGGTGCAGCTGCTGCGGGAGCTTCCTGTTTTTTCACTGTAGCTGATCCACCAAGACCTTCATTCAGAAAATCATTCAATGCAGTTATGATATCTTCGTTATCTTCCTCTCCTTCGTTCGCTTCGGATTGGATATTGGAAAGATATGCCTCCAATGCATCGAGGCCTCTAAAAAGGATATCTACCAGAGCAGAGGTAGCTTTCATCTTTCCGGCTCTGATTTCCGAGAAAACATTTTCCATATCATGGGTCAGTCTCTGCATTCTCTTATAGCCCATGGTACCTGCCATACCCTTCAGGGAATGGGCGGCACGGAAGATCTCATTGATCGTATCCTCATTCTCAGGTTCTCTTTCCAATACTAAAATATGCTGATTCAAGCTCTGCAGATGTTCCTTTGTTTCTTCAATAAATATCTCTAAATATTGACTTACGTCCATTTAACGCACCCCCACATTCTTTATGATGGCATCAGATACTTCATTTAACGGCACCACTTCATCCACGAGACCGGCATCCCTGATCATCTTCGGCATACCATATACGATGCTTGTCTCTTCATTCTGTGCAATCACATAAATATTTTGTTTTTTGTTCAGCTGCGATATTCCTGAGGTTCCGTCCGCCCCCATTCCTGTCAGTACCACACAGGTAATTTGATCGAAATCCGTATCGACGAGGGATTCATACATGATGTCGGCACATGGCAGTAAGCCGTGTCTTGCAGGCTCCTGTGTTATCGACAGACGATAGCTTTGATCCTTATGCTTCCTAAGTCTCATCTGATAACCACCCTTCGCGATGTATACTGTACCCTTCGTCAGGATGTCACCATCCTCAGCTTCCTTGACGGTAACCTGGCTCAGCTCATTTAATCTGTCCGCCAGGGATTTTGTAAAGCCGCCGGGCATATGCTGGACAATCAATACTCCTGCATCTAAATTAGCCGGTAACTTAGGGACTACCATATGAAGCGCCTTCGGTCCCCCCGTGGAACAAGCCAATGCAACCAGCTTGTTCGAGCCCAGAGGTAACTGTTCCGGTGCTTTTACAGGATGAACTTCCTTTGGCTGCAGTGCAGGCAGCACGACCTCCTTCTCCTTTCCAGGTTCTGCCTTGGTTGCAGTACCAAGACAATCAAGAAGGCGATCCGAGAAGGCATTACTTTTTACCTCCACATAGCTTTCCGGTTTTGTGACAAAGTCGAATGCACCAAGTTCCAATGCGCGAATCGTCTCACTGGCATCCTTCCTGGCGACGGTGCTGACTATGATGATTGTTGCTTTGACCTTTCTCTTTTTCAGTTCTTCCAGAAGTTCAATTCCGTTCATCTTAGGCATATTGATGTCTAAAAGAACAGCGTCGAACTCCTTTCCTCTGTTCAGCAACAGATCTAAGCCCTCCAAACCGTTAGTAGCCGTAACCTTTGCCTGGAATCGTTCATCTGAGTTAATTATATCAGACAACACTCTTCTCATAAGTGCAGAGTCATCTATTATTAAAATATTTTTCTTCATATAATGCTCCAATCCGACATTGATAATTATGAAATAGTTCCGGAAGTAAAATTCTGCGAATTATTCATTTTGAAGAAATATTGCTAGCTTCTTTCATACTTTCTGCGCTTGCGCTCCTGCTCAAATATGTACCTGATCAGCTCTTCCCTGTCCTTGCGTGATATATTGACATACTTAACCCGATGTTCAAATATATCTCTTCGGTTGATGATTATACCTGAGTGTACGACCGTAGCATCAAGGATAATCTCCTTTTTCTCTTCTGCAGATGTTAGCTCGAGCTTCAGCTTCAGCTTTTCCCCTGCTTGATGCTGTCGATCAGAGGTGAATTTTGCACCACCTCCGCTTAAATCTGTCATGGAGCCATGGAGCCAATCCCTGTTCAACTCCGTCAGCCTCATTCTGAACTCTGAAAGGACCTCCGGATCATCAAAGGCATTCTCAATTAATTTCTGCTCCAGCAGTTCTTCCTCTTCTGTAACAATTCGATATACAATATCCTGAATACATTCCAATCTGAAATATTGCCTTCTCTGATACTTTTCAAGGCTGGAGGTAATCCGCATCACTGACATGATCGACTTATCCTCCCGGTGATTGTTCAATGCCACACCTCTGCATTGGTATAAGCCTTTGTCCGTATAAAAACAAAGATTATAGTATTCCCCAACCTCCAAAGGGATGGTTCTGCCATTCGCAAAGGGTGTGGTTATGCTGATGACATCCGCATCCAGAAAATCCATAAGCTTGCTGACCAGAGTCTTGCCGTCCTGTGCCGGTTTCCCATTTCGGTCAAGTATTTTAATATCAATTTTATCTCCTAATGTTAATACCTCACGAAGCATAGACATTCCTCCAGTTATCAGTTCTTAGCAATTTTGTATATCCTTCTGCAATTCCTGTCTTATATGTACAGTAACCTATTTTTTTATTCGTGAACGTAACAAATTGGTGAAAAGCTGGGCGATTCCCTTTTTGTTCTGAACCAGCTCCTCTTCATTCTCACACATAATACCTGCAAAGGTAGCTATGGATCTGGAGAATTGGGAATTAGGATAAAGCATCAAAGCCGGTTTTTGCCGCATGACTGCTTTGGATACACTGGTATCCTGTGGAACTGCCCCCAAATACTCCAGTTTTAGATTCAAAAACTTGCTCACGACAAGGCTGAGCTTATCATAAAGTTCCTTGCCGTCGTCATAGGTATCAATCCTGTTAGCAATCATCATGATTGCGGTATCCTGAAGTGATACATCTGTTTTACGATTAAGTGTCTTTAATAACGCATATGCATCTGTAATAGAAGTCGGCTCCGGTGTTGCAACCAGAAGCACCTCTGAGCTTGCGGCAACAAATTCAAGAACCGAATCCGATATTCCTGCACCGGTATCCACCAGTATGATATCGGCAAGCTCATCCAGCTCAACCAGCTTCTGAATCAGATACACAATCTGATCCTTGGTTAAATTCGTCAGTTCCTGTATTCCCGAACCGCCGGAGATAAACCCGATATTCTCCGGACCCTGTGTTACGATATCTGATAAGGACTTACCCCTGAACATCAAATCTGCCAGATTATACTGCGGTCGAATCCCAAGCATAACTTCTATATTTGCCAACCCAAAATCTGCATCCAGTACGATAACACGTTTCCCCAACCTACTAAGAGCGATTGCCAGATTAACCGATATGCTCGACTTACCTACCCCGCCCTTACCGCTGGTAACCGTTATGACACGAGCTACGCGTCTGGGGGAGGCCTGTTCCTTGACTATCTTTCTTAAACGCTCTGCCTGATCCATGCTATTGCCCCCTTAATAACTGTTTCGCGATATTTTGAGCGTCCACCCTGGCGATATCGTCAGGGACATTTTGTCCAAAGGTAGCATAGGACAAAGGCGCCTCTGTGAGCATACGGATATTGAACAGATTACCAATTGTACTGGTCTCATCCAATTTCGTAAATATTAAATTATAATCAAGTATTTCGGAATATACTTCCGTAATCTTTACTAAATCACGATATTTTGTCGTTGCACTGAGTACAAGATATACCTCTCTCTCATCCCCGGGAATAGCATTGATCAGCTTCTCTATATCATCCCTTTGCTCCCTGTTCCGATGAGAACGTCCGGCAGTATCCACAAATACGAGATCAAAATCAGAAAACTCCTCTTTTGCCTGAAGCATTTCCTCCTCAGAGTAAATGACCTTCATCGGAATTCCCAGAATGTTTGCATAGGTACGAAGCTGCTCTACGGCAGCAATACGATACGTATCGGCCGTAAGGAAAGCTATCTTGGCTTTCTCATTCACCTTGAACTTGGAAGCAATCTTGGCAATCGTAGTTGTCTTGCCGACTCCGGTCGGTCCGATAAAAAAGACAAATTTCGGAGTTTTGCCGCTGATTTCAATCATCTTCGGCTGTCCAAGCTTTAAAATAATCTTCTGGTATATGCTTGCCAGAATATTATCCATCGAAGCATCCCTTTTTAAGTTACCTTCGATTTCCATAATGATCTGGTTGGCATACTTCTCATCTACTTCGTTTGAGATTAGCTGATTGTAGATCAGCTGGATGCAGGCGAGATTTTTATTCGTCTCGACCGGCTTTGGTTCTTCCTTCTCCTGAACCTGTTTCTCTCCCATCTGCTTTTCCAACAGACTTTGCAGGTTATTCAGCTTAGCTTCGATTGCGGATGGAGCTGTCACCAGGTCCTCCATGGTTTTGCTTTGAGGCTTCTCCTCCGGTTCATCATATATTACATCAGGAAACATAGGCTTACGCACCGGCATAGGGGTAGGAGCCTTACTCTTTTCGCTTTTATATGTAATATTTTCATCCACTGCAGCCGTAATCTCAACCACCGGTTTACGGAACAGCTTATAAATTCCTTTCGGCGATATGGTCTTGATGTTCATGACAATAGCATCCTTGCCAAGCTCTTCCTTAGCAAGCATGATTGCTTCAGTCTCCGTATTTGCCTGAAATTTCTTGATAATCACTATACTGTCACCATCCCTACTGACTGCAATTCGACATTTGAATCGATTTCATTATATGATACAACTATTAAATCCTTAAAATAGTCCTGTGTCAAGCGTTTAAAATACATTCTGACAATCGGAGAAGTGATGATAATCGGATTCTTGCCCAAGTCCTCAAGCTTATGCATCTCCGCCTGTACCGAATCGATGATTTCTCTTGTGACACCGGGATCCAGCGCCAGATAAGCTCCCTGCTCCGATTGCTTTACCGATCCCATGATCTCCTGCTCAACCTTAGGATCCAGCGTGACCACGCTGGTCATCTCTCCGGTAGGGAAATATTTATTCGAGATTGCACGTTTCAGGCTTTGCCTTACGTATTCCGTCAATATATCCGTATCATGGGTTGTGGAAGCATAATCTGCAAGGGTTTCAAAGATCGTAACCAGATCCCTGATGGATATTCCCTCACGCAGCAGATTCTGCAGAACCTTCTGTATTTCGCCGATATTTAGAAGCTTGGGTACCAGCTCGTTGACCAGTGTCTGATTGGCCTCCTGTATATTGTTTACCAGGTTCTGCACATCCTGTCTGGTAAGCAGTTCATGGATGTGACTGCGGATTACCTCAGTCAGGTGCGTAGCAATGATGGACGGAGGATCCACAACAGTGTAACCAAGTGTTTCCGCTCTCTCTCTCTGGTTCTCCGTGATCCAGAGTGCCGGCAGATGGAACGACGGCTCAAAGGTAGGAATACCTGTAATCTCTTCCTCCACATAGCCGGGGTTCATGGCCATATAGTGATCAAAGAGTATCTCACCCTCACTCACCTGTATTCCCTTAATCTTAATAATATATTGATTCGGATTTAGCTGGATGTTATCCCTCAAACGGATCATAGGAACAACACAGCCGAGTTCCAAAGCAACCTGACGACGGATCAGAACCACACGGTCCAGAAGATCGCCACCCTGGTTGGTATCGGCCAGCGGAATGATACCATAACCGAATTCCAGCTCGATCGGATCTACATTGAGCAGAGATACCACATTTTCAGGTTTACGGATCTCACTGGCGGCAGCTTCTTCGCTGGATACCTCGCTCTCGATGGAAGCAACCTCGACTCGGTTCGCAATAATTCTTCCCGAGATGATGAATACCAGACCGTAGGCAGAAAATACAAATGCATTCAACGGAGTCAGGAAACCAAAGCCAATCATGGATCCACCCACAAGATAAAGTGCCTTGGGTATGGAAAACAGCTGCTTGATAAGCAAGTCTCCGAAATCTGCTTCCTTGGAGACCTTCGTTACCAGGATACCTGTGGCAAGAGAGATCATCAGGGAGGGTATCTGGCTCACCAGACCATCACCGATCGTCAGGATGGCGAAATGCTGAAATGCTTCCATCGCAGGCATCCCCATGTTCATGATACCTATCACCGTACCACCGACCATATTGATGATTGTAATGATCAGACCGGCAATCGCATCTCCCTTAACATATTTCGTAGCACCATCCATGGAACCAAAGAAGGCTGATTCCTCTTGAATCTTTTCTCGGCGTGCTCTTGCTTCCGCATCTGTTATGGCACCGGTATTGAGATCAGCATCGATAGCCATCTGCTTACCGGGCATCGCATCCAGCGTAAATCTAGCAGTAACCTCTGCGACACGCTCGGAACCTTTATTGATTACCATAAACTGAATCAGGATTAATACAAAAAAGATAATGATACCGATAACCAGGTTACCGCCACCAACGAAATTACCGAAGGTTGTGATGACATTTCCCGGTTCTCCGGTGGAAAGTATCAGTCTTGTACTGGATAAGTTCAGGGAGATACGGAAAATAGTCGTAAACAGCAAAATGGTCGGAAAGGCCGACATATTCAGTACTTCCCTGGTAAACATCGCATTAAATAAAACCACCATTGCAATGGAGATGTTCAGTGCCAACATCAGATCTAGTACAATGGAATTCATTGGTATAATTAAGAATACGATTGCCGATAATAGGAACAATCCAACAATCAGATCATTTTTTTTCATCATAATCTTTAATGCCCACCTTCAATCTCTAGCCTAAGCAGTATCCTGCCAACTAACTAATCTTCTTGTTCTTAAGCCCATATACATAGGCAAGTACTTCCGCAGTCATCTGATAAAGCTCCGGAGGAATCTCTTCTCCCAGTTCTACATTGTAATACAGCATTCTGGCCAACGGTTTATTCTCAACAATCTCGATGTTATTCTCCCTGGCAACCTCCTTAATCTTCTGGGCCAGGAAATCCGCACCCTTCGCTATCAGTACCGGTGCCTCACTGGTGGTCTTGTCATACTTGATCGCAGCCGCAAGATGGGTCGGGTTGGTAATTACCACATCCGCTGTAGGAAGCGCCTGCATCATTCTCCGCTGCGATACCTCTCTCATCTTTGACCTGATCTTTCCCTTCACCTGGGGATCTCCTTCGGTGTTCTTAAATTCGTCCTTAACCTCCTGCTTTGACATTCTCATATCCTTGCGGAACTTGATCTTCTGGTAAATCAGATCCCCTACACCGATGATAAGAAATACCATGCTGATCTTCAGTCCGAGATCTATTGCCAGATTACCAAGCAGAAGAATTGCCTGCTCCAACTTGATATCATACAGGATGAATAAAGTCTTCCATTCATCCCTCAATGTCTGGTAGGCAAGGTATGAAACCACTGCTATCTTCACAATCTCTATTAATAAATCAACAATTTTTTCCTTTGATATAATCTTCTTGAAACCACTGACCGGATTCAGCTTAGAGAATTTCGGCATCATCGTCTTCAGTGAAATCTGCCACTTCACCTGGAACAGCACAACCACGAAGGATACCAGCATCGAAATCAAAAAGATCGGAATAGCAATCAGGATAATTGTCTGAATGGTATCTCCAATGATACCTGAAACCAGAGGGACTGTCATTTCCTCTCCGGACAGCTTATCAATCATATTGTAAGACTTTTGAAACTGATCTAAAAATCCTTCTCCGATGTACCCGGTAAAAACCTTCAATAATATAAAAAATGTAGCCAGTCCCGACGCAGAAATCAACTCCTTGCTTCGCGCAACCTGGCCTTCCATTCGGGCATCCTTGAGCTTTTTGGCGGTCGGTTCTTCTGTCTTATCATCACCTTCTGCAAAGAATTGAAGATGATAAGGAAGAACATATCTTGTCGGCTTTAATTGATCTAAAAGTGTCGTCTCGACTACCATCTCTTAACGTATGCTCCTTTACATGAGAAACCAACTCCGGCATCCTACCACGATAATCCTATTCTTATTGAAGCATCCGAATTGCCTGCAGCAACATATCCTTCATCTCATTGAGGATCTTGTCTGCGACACTCGGAATAAGCTCCATGATCACTGCAAGTACGATTAATCCTACAAAAATCTTAATCTGCATCCCTATGACAAACATATTCATCTGCGGTGCAATCTTCGCAAGAATGGCTAACAGCGTATTCACGATCAGGATAGCTGCAAATACCGGAAGCACAATTCTAAAACCGATAATGAAATAATCTATAACAAAGCTTATCATCAGCTGATACAGGTTGGGATTTAAATTTACCTTCCCTATCTCTATCAGTTGAAAGGAATCTACGATTGCCCTAATGAAGAAGTGATGCATATTTGTGATAAACATCACCAGCAAAACCAGATAACCATAAAAATTGGCTGTAATTGTCGTCTGTATGTTGGAGGTCGGATCAATCTCGTTGACCATGGAAAAACCGATCTCCATATCGATGATCTGACCTGAAAAAGCAAGAATAAAGTATGCAATATTAGCAAAAAGTCCCATGATAGCTCCTGCAAGTGCTTCTTTCACTATCAGTGCTGCAAAGCCGACGACAGTGTTATACTCAGGGGTCGTATATGGAACTGTATAAATAAGGATCGCTGCCATGAAAATGGATAAACCTGTCTTGACACGAATTGGCACATTGTTCTGTGAAAAGAATGGCGCCGTAAAGATATATCCGGTAATCCTCACAAATATTAATAAATAAAAATCAAAATTCTGAAATGAAAATGTCATAAGATATTGATGTAGTAGCTAAAATTAGAGAATAGCTCCACCATATAATCCTTCAGCGAATTCAAGATCCAGCTTCCTGCCAGCATGATTACCAGAAATACCGCAATTAGCTTAGGAACAAATGTGAGGGTTTGCTCCTGGATTGAGGTCACTGTCTGCAAGATGCTGATGATTAATCCGACTACCATGGATGCCAACAGCATGGGTGCTGATGCCTTTAACACCAGATAAATAGCCTGTCTGGCGATATCAATAATGATTGCTTCGTTCATACCTACCTCCATGAGAAGACCCTACGGAACAATTCCTACTCAATCCGCTAGTAAAAGGTCTTTACAAGTTGCCCAATAATTAAGTTCCAGCCATCCGCCAGAATAAACAGTAATATTTTGAACGGCATGGAAATCATCGTCGGCGGCAGCATCATCATACCCATGGACATCAGGGTCGAGGCTACTACCATATCAATTATAATAAACGGTATGTATATCAGAAAGCCTATAATGAACGCCGTACGCAACTCACTGATGATAAATGCCGGGATAAGCACCGTGGTAGGAATATCGTCGGTGGTTTTAACTTCAGTAATCTTTGCGATATCCAAAAAAAGCCTGATATCTTTTGTCTCTGTCTGCTCAAGCATAAAGGTTCTGATTGGAGCCAGGCCCTTATCAAAAGCCTCCTCCTGAGTAATCGTACCCTCGGAAAGGGGCTTCAGTGCTTCTGTATTAATTTGTGTAAAAACCGGAGACATAATAAAAAATGTCAGGAATAAAGCAAGTCCGGTTAATATCTGATTGGGCGGAGTCGTCGTCGTACCAATTGCCGATCTGACAAAATGCAGGACGATCAGTATTCTGGTAAATGAGGTTACCATGATGAGGATCGACGGAGCAAGCGAAATCACTGTCAATACAATCAAAATCTGTAAAGTCGACGATAAGCTGTTCGAATCTTCATCCGTATTCAGGGTAAATTCTAACGGTCCAAGAGAACCGTTCACATTTGCAACTCCATTATCAGTGTTGTTATCCTCTGTGGTATTGGTCACTGTATCTTTGACCGTCTGCGCATAGACCTTCTCAGTTCTTACAGCTGAGAAGATACAGGTTAAAAGCAGCAGAACAAGGATTGCAGACCGTAAGCTTAGGTTTCTACTATTTTGAATTATCATGGTTATCAGCCTCTTACTCGTTTTTATTCTTCAGCTTATCGAGAATCTGCTTAAAACTTTGCTTCTCATCGTTATGGAATTCCCTGATCATAACCTCAGCTTCATCCAACTCCGTGATGACCTCTATCGTATCCTTTGCAATCGCTATTACCACATACTTATTCGCAATCTTCACTATCTGCAGCGCCTTAGTCTGGCTGATCCGATAGGTATCAATCACCTGAAAATTGCTCTTATTCATCTGGCCCATTTTCATCTTTCCCACGAAACGGGAAGTATAATAGGCGGCTACCAGTATAATGATAAGTACAAAGACTAAACTGACCAATTGCACAAAGCTGTCAGTTGTAGATATTCCTCTGTCAAACGTAGAACCGTTTCCTCCTTCCGGAGAAGGAGTCGGACTACCGTTCAGTGCATTAATCAGATCTGAGCCTTTGGACAAAATGGTCAAGCTTAATACTTTCATTATAATATCAACCTACTGCTTTCTTTACTGCCTCCAGAACTCTGTCGGCCTGGAAAGGCTTAACAATGAAATCCTTTGCTCCTGACTGTATGGACTCAATAACCATCGCCTGCTGACCCATAGCGGAACACATAATGACATTAGCACCCGGATCGGAAGCCTTAATCTTCTTTAATGCCTGAATACCATCCATCTCGGGCATTGTTATATCCATCATAACCAAATCAGGCTTGGTTTCCTGATACTTATCGACAGCCTTTAATCCGTTTT
Source organism: Bacillota bacterium (assembly GCA_023436065.1). Taxonomy (GTDB): domain Bacteria; phylum Bacillota; class Clostridia; order Lachnospirales; family Lachnospiraceae; genus Mobilitalea. The sequence continues at coordinate 80,474 of JAEZKU010000064.1, read as the reverse complement.
CTGCTTCGCCTGCGATATTATAACCATTCTTGGTTAAAATATCTTTGATCATCATTCTCATAAACGCTGCATCATCACAAATTAAAATACTTTTCGCCATAATAATTCTCCTATCTCTCTGTTTGAAATGTTATTAGTTAGTTGGTTTACTTCTGTTTTATAATTTCTGTTACTCGGATACCGAAGGCTTCTTCCATAACTACTACTTCGCCCTTTGCAACAAATTTTCCATTTACCAATACATCGATTGGTTCACCCGCAAGTCGATTTAATTCTATAATGGTTCCGGGTGAAAAATCAAGTATTTCCTTGATTGACTTACTTGTTCTGCCTAATTCTACCGTTACTTCCAGCGGAACATCCATGAGCAAATCGATGTTCTCCGGTTGGACTACTGCTCCTGAAAGAGGTGCGAATGGCGCGAACTGCACCGGTGATACATTGACATCCTGTACCGGTGGCATCATATACGGCATCTGCTGCGGCATTCCTGGCTGGCCCGGATAACCGGGATAACCCATATTCCCATAGGGATTATATGCCTGCTGCGGCATCGGTGCCGGCTGAGGTGCAGGTTCTGCCTGAGGCGGAGGCGTCTGCGTCTTCTTTGGTGTACTATCAGCGGTAGGTCTTGTGGGGATGTCGGGTTCCATCGAAGTCGCCTGGATGAACTGCTGGTACAGATCCCTTGCGAAATCAAAGGGATACAGTTGCATCAGAACACTGTCCACCAGATCTCCGATCTCCATATGGAAGGATACTCTGACAAAGTTTCCTCTTAGGAACTCTGCAATATTCTCCCCGCTGATATTCTCATATAAATCGACGATTGCCGAGGTCGGAGGACTGATATTCACCCTCTTCTCCAGCATGGAGGAAATTGAGGTCGCCGCAGAACCCATCATCTGGTTCATCGCCTCACTGATTGCACTTAAGTGAAGCTCAGTAAGCTCACCGGTAATATTGGTACCATCACCACCCATCATCAGGTCGGTAATAACCTTCACATCTTTTTCCTTAAGAATTAAGATGTTGTTACCATCCAGACCATCTTCATAATAAATCTGGATAAATACACAGGGTTTATCATAGCTGTTTACAATATCCTTCCAGGTAGCATATTCAACCACCGGAGTCGTAATATTTACTCTTTGATTCACCAGGGAAAACAGTGTTGTTGCAGCTGTTCCCATACTGATATTGGATATTTCTCCTATTGCATCTTTTTCAGCATCGGTTAGTACTTCAGTCGCTGAACTTTCGGAAGCATCAGAACTCATCCCGTTTAGCAAAGCGTTTATCTCTTCTTGAGACAGCATACCATCCATAGTCTGTTACTCCTCTTCTCTGATAATTGATGAGATTTTAACCGCATAGGAACCCGAGGATGCTCCCGGGAGAGCGGTAAACTTATTCAGATTACCGACGTAAACGGTTAATTCATCTTCTACTTTTGTATTCAATTTAATGATATCTCCCCGCTGCATGTTCATGAAATCATTGACGGAGATCGTACTCTTGCCAAGAACCGCCCGAAGAGGAACCCGGGCTTTTGAGATGGCAATTTCTATGACATCCTGATAGGACTTATTATCACTCATCTGTAGATTGGAATACCAGTATTTTGTATTCAATTTATCAATTACCTTCTCAAGACATACATAAGGAAGACAGATATTCATCATTCCTTCAATGTTACCGATCTTGATATTCAAGGTTATAATCGATATCATCTCGCTCGGCGATATAATCTGCGCAAACTGGGAGTTTGTCTCTATTCGCAGAAGTCGCGGCTGGAGATGGATTACATTTGCCCAAGGCTCACGAAGCAGGTTCGTACAGACATTGAAGATTCTTTCGATAATCGAAAGCTCAATCTCGGAGAATTCTCTCATCTTCTCAAGAGGATACCCGCCTCCGCCTAACATTCTGTCCACTATGGCATAACCTATATTATCGGCCAGTTCAAGGATGATATTCCCTTCCAGTGGTGCAAAATCTATGATGCCCAAAAGCACCGGATTGGATAAGGCATTCGTAAATTCCGAGTACTGCACGGCTTCGGAATTAATTACTTCAACCTGAACATTTCTTCTGAGATAAGCAGGCAGGTTCGTGGAAAGAAGTCTGGCATAATGCTCAAATATGATGTTCATTGTTCGCAGATGTTCCTTGGAGAACTTGGAGGGTCTGGCAAAATCATAATTCTTAACCTGCTTTTCCGACGTCTCTTTATAATCGTCCGCATCCAGTTCACCGCTTGACAGCGCAGCCAGCAGATTATCTATCTCATTTTGGGATAGGACATCACCCATGATCAATTCCTCCCTGTTATACTAGTTACATAATAACACAAAATAATAAGAAAAGCATCAATTTTTGTAATAAAACCAAAATTTCGATAAGAAAGGTACCTTTTTCATACTTTATTTACTGAAGGATCAGATTACCAAAGGAAACACTGATGATAAAGTCTGATTGGAACAATTCCTGGATACGAATGATAATCTGCTCCTTAATCACATTCTTCTTAGCTTCAACTTCTGCTCTGGTATATTTGGCAAACTCCTCCTGAACGATTTCCTCGATTGCATTGGAGTATTCAGTCACCTTCGGATTCAATGTCTCATAATCCTCATGCTTGCTGTTCATCGAAATCGAAACATTCAGCATTGCATAATGATCTTTCCCATCTTCATCATTCTTTAAATTGATTGTCAGCTTATCCGGCAAATCATAAATCATGATATCGGATACCGCTACCTGGGCATTTTTATTCTCAGGCGACTCCAGTTCAAGATCTATAATCGAAGCAACCTTATCCACCAATTTGGTAGTCCTGTTCGCAGACGGAACAATGGTAAATATCAATACGCCAAGTAAGACCGTATTAATCAGTGTAACTGCCATTATAATTATTGTTAAAATATTTTTTTTCATTCGGAGTCCCCCTTATGCTTCGCTTTCGTCAATTAGCGCTGTATTCATTAAATATCTTAATTTCGATTCTTCTGTTCTTCGCTCTGCCCTCTGCAGTCGCATTGCTGGCAATTGGTTCATATTCCCCTCTTCCGGAATATTTGATAAAAGCAGGATCCAGCTTGCATTTCTTTATCAGATAGTCAGCGGCATTGAGAGCTCTGGCTGAGGATAACCAGTTATTATCTTTATATTTTGAGCCGCCCATAGGTACATTATCAGTATGACCGGTAATTTCTACCGTATAACCTTCAAATACCTTAAGAATATCTCCGATGCTTGCAAGAATCGGAAGAGAAGTATCCTTAAGCTCTGCATCTCCTGAATCATACAAGATCGATCCCTTCAGTGTCAGTTCTACATATTGATATTCAGGATCTATGCTTAGCTCCACATAATCTCCAATACTATATTTCTCCGTCAGCTCCGATACCTGATCATACATACCTGCAGATACTTCCTGCTTCTTCTCTTCAATCGTGTTCATCGCTTCTGCAAGCTTTGCATCACCTGAACCGGCCTTATCCTGGGAACCGGCGCTTCCTTTTCCATCCTGTGACCCTTCCGATCCCTGACTGCTGTTGGAATCTTGCAGGTTTTCGTTTTTCTGATTATCCTGTATGCCGGCATTTCCCCGATCATCCTTGATGCCTTCCTCACCATTCAAAGCTTCGCTGCCTTCATTCGAAAGATTGGTCTCTTCCTTCGTTGAATTATTCTCCTCAGCCTGAACATCCTTTCCGGTCTGCTTGCTGGCTTTACCCATATTGGTATAAAACTTGTCCAGCTCATTCATCTGGGTCATTCCGGAGGAAATCAGATTTCCCGTGCCTACAGAAGCTCCTCCTGCATCAAATATGCCTATGGAATTAGCCATGGATATTGAAATCTGGTCAAACTTTTCTTCGTTCACATCGGACATGGCAAATAACAATACAAAGAAGCATAGCAACAAATTCATCAAATCGGCAAAGGTATTTAGCCAGGGGGCATTATTCCCTCCGCCTTCCTCACGCTTTTTTCTAGCCAACGTTTTCACCGCTTTCTTCAGCCATGGCAGCCCTTCTCACCGGAGATAGGAACGACTTCAGTTTCTCTTCGATAACTCTTGGATTCTCACCGGCTTGTATGGACAAAAGACCTTCCACCATAACCTCTTTGATCATGATTTCCTTTGTATTATTAGCCTTCAGCTTGGTAGATACAGGGATAGCGATCCAGTTGGCAATCATGGAGCCATAGAAGGTAGTAACCAGGGCAACTGCCATATTGGGACCAATCGCTTTTGCATCGTCCATCTTCTTAAGCATATTGATCAGACCGATCAGGGTACCGATCATACCCCATGCCGGGCCCATAGCAGCAAAGGAATCCCAGAAGGTGAATTTTTCAGCATGTCTTGCCTCGATACAATTCAGTTCTGTTTCCATAATGCTGCGTACCAGTTCAGGATCGGTTCCGTCAACGATCAAGAGAACCCCCTTCTTCAGGAACTCATCATCAATTCCGTTGGCAGCCTCTTCCAATGCTAATAATCCCTCTTTACGTGCTATATTGGATAAACTGATGATCGTCTTAATGGTTTCCTCTTCATTGGACGGTAATGCTTTTAAAGCCAGTTTAAAGCTTGCCAGATTCTCTAAAAATCCTTTGGGACTGGGGGACATTGCAAGTACGCAGCATAATCCTCCACCGATTGTAATAAATATGGACGGGACATCAAAAAAGTTTATTAATACTGTCCAGCTTGGCTGACCAACCAAAATACCGTATATAACCACCACAAAGCATAATACTAATCCTAATAAAGACGCTAAATCCAAAATAGCCACCTTCCATCCTTGTATTTTATCTATCCTCTTTTATACCATAGTACCATCAAACATTACCACCAAATATCTCTTTTTTATATGCTATTACAAGATTTCTGACTTCCTGCCTGCTTTCTTTTACAATGATCTTGCTTCCTGAGGTCAGCGTAATTATAGTATCAGGGGATTCTTCAACCTTCTCGATCAATTCTGCGTTAACTATCAGTTTTGTGTCATTCAATCTGGTTACCTCAATCATCATTCTCCTCCTTTTGTCCTTTACGTAAAGGACAATTACCGCTTTCCATCGTGAAATTGAATATCAGCATACCATAATTTCATTCAACATGAATTATGAAAAGGGTGGCAGTATTACCTGCCACCCATCATTTCTGATATATGGCATTCCCTCATGAAATGTGATCAATTAGCTTCATACATCAGCCCTGTATTATCTCTTCAGATTGATCAGTTCTTCCAACAAGGTGTCAGATGTTGTTATGATACGCGAATTTGCCTGGAAACCTCTTTGAGTCGTTATCATATCCGTAAACTGCTGGGATAAGTCGACATTAGACATCTCGAGAACACCTGTCGTTAAACTGCCGCCTCCCTGCGTCGGATCCTGTCCTATTCCATCAAAATCACCTGAGTTCTGTGTTGCTGCATACATACTGTTGCCGACTGCTTCCAGTCCGGCAGGATTAGCAAAGCTTGCAACAGCAATCTGCCCAAGTAACCGACTGTCACCGTTATCATATTTACCGTATATCTTACCGGAAGCGTCTATACTTACTCCGGTCATATTGCCGACCTGTTTACCCGCACCATTACCGGTCAGATCTCCTCTGGTTGCCTCCAAAGAGGAGGAACCACTGGAGGAATACATGGTTATCTTGGAGAAATCGATTGAAATTGCCTTAAAAGGACCATTCTCCGCTGTGATTGTCAGTGTAGCGGTCGTCGCATTCTCTTCTCCGATTCCCGTAAATGCACCTGTTGCAGCATTAAAGGTTAGCGGAATGGCATCCATGGATAAGTTTACTTTACCGGTCTTATCATCCAGATTAACCGTACCTGATGATTCGTTTAAGGAGATACCGGTGACAATATCACTTGTCGTATAGGTAATCGTCCCATCGTCCTCCTTATTCGCCTTAGCAAAGATGGAAAGACCTGTCTCGTCCTTGATATCGAGTATCTGAACTCCGAAGTTATTCGTCCCATCTGCATCCTCGGGACGCTTAATTATCATATCAGCGGTATAGCCGTGTCCCAGACTGTCGTAGAAGGTTAAATTCACCATCTTACCGGTATCAGAATCCAACTGGGTGTCCATACTGTCAATATTACCGGAGATATAGCAGGCGGTCGTAGCCTCAGGCTCCGCATACAAATTATCCGGTGACATGATGGTCAGGGGTGAAACCTTATCAGCCACTGTCTTAGTTACATCGTTCGGATCCACCTGCCAGCCCATCACGGATGCTCCGGAAGGGGTACACAAGGTTCCGCCTGCATCAATATTAAAGGAACCCGACTTTGTAAAATAATTTGTTCCTCCTTTGTTCACAATAAAGAAACTGTCACCCTCAATCATAATATCAAAGGGATTGTCCGTTCTTTGAGAAGCACCGGAGGTTGTGATCGACGATGTAATCGATGCAACATTCGATCCAAGACCAATCTGCATCGCATTACGTCCTGATGTTCCGGTCGCGTTATTGGGTCCGGAAGCGTTTTGTGTTGTTTGATAAAATACATCGGCAAAGGTAACTGTACTTGACTTAAAACCGACTGTATTAACATTTGAAATATTATTACCTATTACGTCCATCTTTGTCTGGTGTACCTTTAAGCCTGATACGCCAGAGAATAATGATCTCATCATAACTTTTGACCTCCAATTTCTGCTTATATCATCTGTATCCAATCAGTCAGTCATGGATACTTAAGCCTCCGTAAGGTCCGGCTTATTACATGATTACAGCACCATCAATATTTGTAAACACTCTGTCTTCACCGTCATTCACTGCGGTAATTACCGTATTATTCTTGATATTAACGATAAAGGCCAGATCATCTACCATCACCAGGGATTCATTAATTCCCTTCTCACTTGCTTTCTTCGCACCGTTTTCCAATCTTGAGAGCTGTTCGTCCGTCAGGTCAATATTTCTGCTTGCCAAACGCTCATTCGCGTGCTTTGAAAACTTTAATTCATTGCTTTCCGATACAGCCTGCTTACTTTTTAATATTTCACTAAATGGCGTACTGCCCTGCGGCTTGACATTACCTGTAATGTTCTTCGCTGCATTCAGCTGCTGCGTCATCTGTTCAATGGAAGGAAATTGATTAACCGGAATGTTCATATGTATCACCTTCCTTAATCATAATTTCATTGCTGCCATCTTAAAAACTAATCTGCAGCTGTCTTATCCTTTGAAGTATCTGTATTTGTCGTTCCTGTTGTTGCTTTGACATCCGAGTTCGCTACCACAAGGGTTACTTTGTCCTTCACTGTGGTTAAATTGGAGTCGTTAAAGCCAATGACCAGCTTGTAATTACCATTAATCAACCCGTTAAAAGCTGATTTATCAATCGTTACCTTATTTCCTACCAGCTTAATCTTACTTGAGTCAATGACTGATTCTCCGATTGCCACCGCAACCTGTGTCGCCACTGTATCCTCAGAACCAAGATCTACCGTGAAGCTTAAATCCTTCGGGTTTTTAGCATCATAGGATAATTTTGTATCCGACGGTACCTTCGGAAGATTTTGCTCTGTCACATAGCTGTCACTGAGTACTGTATCCAGCTGATCGGAGGAATAAAGCTTTCCATTCACTGATAACTGTGTACTGCTTCCTGACATTGTAACATAATCAACCCTGCCGGTAACATAGGTAGTATTCCCTGTAGAATTCTCTGTCTTCAGCATTACTGTCTTACCAACCAGACCGAAGGCCTGTGAATTGGAAGTGGTAGAACCGAGATTCTGCAGCTGTTCCAACTGTGAGAAGGTTGCCAGCTGGGCTATATACTCCGTATCAGTATTCGGATTAAGCGGGTCCTGGTATTTCATCTGTGTTACAAGCAGCTCCAGGAAGGCATCCTTACCAAGTTCATTGTTTGAAGATTTTTTTGTTTTGTCGGTTGTTTTTGTTGTTTCTGCAACCTTGCCGTCCTTTACAGCCTGAACTAAATCACTCATTTCTTTACTCCTTTCCTAGACCGCCTTATGCTGTGTAGTCTATGGTATTTCCCAGGATATCTGAAGCTTCAGAAGGTTCCTCTGCTGCTACTGTATCTTCCGTCATATTCATTGCATCTTCCAGGGTGATACGGTTAGCAGAATTCTTTTTCCCTTCTTCCCGGGTATCTGCCTGTCCATTTTGATTCTGTTCAAAGGTGTAAGAAGCTACCGTTACATCGATTGATTCCACCTTGATGCCCTGTTGGTTCAGGGTCTCACGTAAGGTATGGAGCTGACTTTCTATCGCTTCCTTACTGATTTCATTCTGCACCACAAACTGTGCTGTCATGACACCATTCTTCGATTGCACGGATAAGCTGACCTTTCCCAAATGCTCCGGATTAAGCTGTAGCTCCATGGATGTCTGCTCCGGACGGATCGTCACTCTGATACGTTCAATAATCTGATTGGCTATCTCACGGATCTCTGTGAATCTTACGGCATTGTTCTCAAACTGAACCTGGGTGGTCGTATTCGCATTGGCCAGATTATTCAGGAATACCTCATACTGCTGTTCTAAAGCTTGCTGACTGTTTTCGTCATGGGTCAGATCTGATTGTGATGAACTATCTTCCCTGTCTGTTACCTTCGTTACCTCAACCTGAATATCCTTGTGCCCTCCTTCAGTATCCGTAACCTCTTTCTCATCGGATGTGGGCTTATTCATTGTCTCAGATTGTTGTAAAGCTTCTCTCTGCCCTGTTGTCTTAACAGCTTCCTCGGATGTCCCTTCCACTTCTGACCGTTGCTTGATGCTGTCCAGAATACTCTTCACCTGTTCCATACTAATATCGAGTCCGGAATTATTCTTAATATCCTCGACCGCCTGTAATAATTGCTTCATTGTGTTGGCCAGGTTCTCATCCGTCAGTACGGATAACAGGTTGTTCTGTCCGGCGTTAGCCAGCACCAGCTGCTGTAAATTCTCCGGTTGAAGTAGGTCAGAAAGCTCCAAGCCCTGATTGGCTAACAGCTGCTCCAGTTCCTCCGAAGTTAAGTTCAGTAAGTCAAGTACTGTTTCTTTTACTGCTGCAAGCATGGCGGCTATTTTTTCCATGGTCACCGGATCAGTGCTGATATCTGCCGTATCTTCCGGTTTTGCCGCTTCTTTCAAAGTATTTCCTGTGTCCGCCACATCCTGTGTCTGCGCAGCAGTCTTTGTGTCCTGTGCTTTATCGGTCTTTGGTGTCATCTGGCTGTCGTCGGCTACTGCGTCACTCTTACTATTCTCTTTTTTTTGGGTCTGCGTACTTGTCTTTTGCACATCTGAAGCATCCGTCATATTCTGATTTGCCTTCAGACTCTGATCAATGATAAAGTCAAAACCATTTGCTTTCTGCTTTCCCTTTGAAGTGACGCTTCCAGACGCGTTGCCAAGCAGATTGACTGCCTGCGTCATAACGCTCTGCGTCATCATACAGTTATTCCTCCTTCCACTTAATGATATTTATTACAACAGGAGATTTTCTCCTGAATGTAATCTAATTTGCGAGCTTCGCTTCATCCATGTCGAGCATTTTCTTTGTAATCTTTGCTGCTACGACATTATCCATCTCGGCTAGGATTGCTGCACTTTCTCTTGGCCTCATACTAAGAAGTATTTCCGCCACGGACTCTACGTCCGCCGTCATGGTCGCCAAAATCTCTGCTGCAGCGTCAGGATCCATGTTTCTGTAGATCTCTGCTTTTTCCTTGATGGCATCCGAATATTGAAGCTGTTCGATTACCTGTCTGTAAATATTTTCTGCATTGGTGGGGTTAATCTGCTCATAGTATTTTTTATACTCTTCGATATCAGGTGCTGCATCGTTAAAAACAACGTTTTTTTCAAATTCCTTCACTCTGTCCTCGAAGGCTACCTGATTATCCTCAAAGGTCTTGAGCCTCTCCACCTCGGCCTGCAGCTCTGCCACCTGATCGCTGTCATCTCTTCCGGACTGGTTCATGTCCGCAATCATCTGTTCCAGCTCATTTATTCTTGCTACAGCTTCCTCCAGGTTCTTATACTCATAATTGTTCTCCTCAGCTATCTGGGCATCTCCCACCTCCGGAAGGATTCTGTTGATCAACGGTACATCCTTCAGAATCGGTCTTAATACTCCGGATCCGAATCCCCCGATATCCAGCTTGATTAATATCGAAAATATGGCAATCCATATGACAACGATCAGTAAAGAGATCAATATCGTCAGGACTTTACTGCCTTCCTTCCTTTCGCTATCACCGGCTTTATCCTTCTTAGCCATTACCTGTCCTCCTCATAAAGCGCTTCACCTCCGAAACGAAAGCTGTTCAGCTCATCCACTTCCTTGCGCTCCTCTGCATCAAATTCCAGCATGTATTCTTCAAAGGCCTTCTCCTTCAGCCTATCCTGTGTCTTACGTTCTGCTATGGCATCATTCAATCTGATCCTGGAGACCTCTAGCCTGTGTGCGGCATTCTTGACGACGATCGTCTGTTGTTTGATATTCTCCTTCATCAAGTCAATCGCTTGCTTGCATTGACGAATTTTCAAGATATCAAGTCTTGCTGTCTGAAGCCCTCGAAGCTCCTCATCATAGGCTTCCTTCCTTTGCTTTAGCTGCTCCAGTTTTTCCTCTTCCTTCGTCAGACGCAGTCTTGCAAGTCCATATGCAATCTTAGCCTGATCTTCCAGCTTTCTTTTGATTTGAAGCAGATTTTCCATGCTATATCGAAATTTTTTCATTATGAATCAAATATCTCCATTAACATCGCGATTTCATCGTCAAAATTTATCTTAGAATTCACATCCTGCTGTAGGAAAGCATTAACCTCTTTGATTTTTGCGATGGCATTATCAATATCAGGATTGGAGCCACTCTTATAGGCACCGATATTGATCAGATCCTCCGCATCCTGGTAGGTAGCAAGTACATTTTTCAGCTTACCGGCAGCTTCCTTATGCTCTTTGGTCACAATAGAACTCATGCAACGGGAAATACTCTGTAATATATCAATTGCCGGATAGTGGTTCTTATGTCCCAGCTTTCTGGATAACATGATATGTCCGTCCAGAATACTTCTTGCCGTATCGGTGATTGGTTCATTAAAATCATCACCGTCTACAAGCACTGTATAAAGGCCGGTGATAGAACCGCGCTCCGAATTACCGGCACGCTCTAACAGCTTAGGCATTTCCGAATAAACACTGGGCGGATATCCTCTGGATACAGGAGGCTCACCCGAGGCCAATCCGATTTCTCTCTGAGCCATGGAAAAACGGGTCAGGGAGTCCATCATCAACAAAACATCCTTCCCCTGGTCCCTGAAATACTCCGCAATTGCTGTCGCCGTCTTCGCCGCCTTCTTTCGAATCAGCGCCGGTTTATCTGAGGTGGCAACTACCAGGACTGAGCGCTTAATACCCTCTTCTCCGAGATCACGTTCAATGAATTCACGTACCTCTCTGCCTCGCTCTCCGATTAATGCTATTACATTGATATCTGCCTTGGTATTCCTGGCAAACATACCAAGCAAGGTACTTTTACCAACACCGCTGCCTGCAAAGATCCCTATTCTCTGACCCTTCCCCACCGTCAGCATACCGTCCACTGCCTTTACGCCGAGTGGTAATACCTCATCTATGATCTTACGTTTGAGAGGATCCGGCGGTGGCGCTTCTGCAGGGTAATATAAAGAACTGACCAGCTCGGTATCATCCATCGGATATCCCAGCCCATCTAAGGTTTTTCCAAGAAGCTGTTCCCCGACAGGTACTCGAAAGGCTGTTCCGGAATTCTCCACCAGGCTGCCAATACCTACGCCTGTCATATCGTCATAGGGCATCAGCAATATCCTGTTTTCACGAAAGCCGACTACTTCAGCTGCTTTTTTCTGTTTCTGGTTCTCCCCTGTTATGTAGCAGACATCATTCAGATTCGCATTTGGACCGGATGCTTCTATCGTTAAGCCGACCATCTTTACTACTCTGCCGATCTCCTGCTCATAGGATTTATCAAGAAGCTGTCTGTATTTTTCAAAATCAATCGCTATCATGATTACCTGCTTTCATATTATATCGACAAGATCAAACAAAAACTAAATACCGGCAATTAATTTTAGATCCTGGATCAAATTATTCAATTGAACATCCAGGCTGCAATTGATCACCTTGTATTCTGTTTCAACAAGACATTGGTTCTTTTTCAAATTGATATCTTCGACGATGTATAAAGGTACTTCCCTTCCGATCGCCGCTAACAGAAGATTCTTCCGCATGGAGACGAATTCAAAATCCTCTTTGGATACCCGGACCGTGTATTCGTCGCATTTCTCGAGATTTTTTAAGGTCTTATCCACCAGGTACAGGATTACTTCCTCCCTGTCTTCGATCACAATGCCGGTGATTTTTTCTACTAATGCGGCAATGATATCGGCTATCTGAGGTTCCATGGAATAAGCCATCCGTTCATATTCTTCCTTCAAGCTGCGGGCTTTTGCTTCGTATTCCGCCTTCAGCTTCTCTGCTTCCTTCCTGGCTTGAAGCATTCCTTCTTCATAACCCTTCTTCTGTGCAGCTGAAAATGCTTCATTCTTCAGTGCTTCCGCAGTCTTCTTCGCTTGATTGAGGATGCTTTGTGCTTCTGCCTTCGCATCCTCAAGGATCTTAGCTGCTTTCTCTGTATCTGATTCGGACGGTAGCTGATCTACCACAAGGGCTTGAATTCCTTCCACAAATCCTTCTTCCGAATCAGGCTGTGAGGCAGCAATCAATGCCCTTCGTCTTTCTTCCAGTTCCTTATCTATCCGAAGATGAGTATCGATTGTCTTTTTCGTTTCCTCTTCATATCGAATGGAATAAGCTTTAATCACATTAGACAATGATCTCGTCACCTCCGCCTCTAGAAATAATAATCTCAGAGGAATCTTCCAGTTTTCTAATGATATTAACAATCTTCTGCTGTGCCTCTTCCACATCCTTCAGACGTACAGGACCCATGTATTCCATATCCTCACGTATCATGGAAGCAAGACGCTTCGACAGGTTGTTGAAGATTACATTCTGAACCTCTTCATTAGAGCCCTTTAACGCAACAGCAAGCTCATTGTTGTCAACCTCACGGAGAACTCTTTGGATGGATTTATCATCCAGACTGAGAATATCCTCGAATACGAACATCTTACGTCTGATTTCATCCGCGAGTTCAGGTTCTTCGATTTCCAGAGTCTCCATAATGTGCTTTTCTGTACCGCGATCTACTGTATTCAAGATTTCGACGATGGAGTCCACACCACCGACAATGGTATAATCCTGATTTACCAAGGATGCCAGCTTACGCTCCAATACCTTTTCCACCTCTTTGATGACATCCGGGGAGGTACGATCCATCTGAGCAATACGTCTTGCAACATCCGCCTGTTTGTCCGGAGCGAGTGACGAGATGATTGTCGATGCCTGTCCCGGAGACAGATAGGATAAAATCAGGGCTATGGTCTGTGGATGCTCATCCTGAATGAAGTTGAGCAACTGGGAAGCATCTGTCTTTCTAACAAATTCAAACGGTCTAACCTGTAGTGAGGCTGTTAATTTTCCAATGACGTCCCTGGCCTTATCCGCACCAAGCGCCTTTTCCAAAAGCTCCTTCGCATAGGAGATACCGCCTTCGGCAATATACTGCTGCGCAAGACAGATCTCATAGAACTCATCCATGACCTGATCTTTGGTTGCCGGAGAGATGCTGCGCGTATTTGCTATCTCAAGCGTCATGGTCTCAATCTCTTCCTCTTTGAGATGCTTAAAGATACTGGCGGAGCGCTCCGGGCCGAGAGAGATCAATAAAATTGCTGCTTTCTGTATTCCGCTGATATCACTGCTGTTTCTTGCCATAACAACCTCCATTTCGCCGCAAAGCAGCTTATTAACTCCAATCCTCGTTCAGCCAGTTTCGCAGCAGCTGTGCTACTGCCTCCGGCTTTTCGTCCACAAATTTTTCTATCATTTTGCGTACCTCGGATACCTCGTTGAACTCAATATCCTCGATCGACTGATTTTCTTTCGTTGTCGCTAACAGCTGTTCAACTGAAAGCTCCGGTTCCAGTTCAGTAACCTCGACAGGACCGATACCCTTAAATACTACAAAGATCAATAGACCGATAATCAATACTGCCAGTACGATCATCATTATGTTGGACCAGCTTAAGGGTTCTCTGACAGTCGGGATAAATACCGGCTGCTCATAAGCTGTGATTGAGATTCTCTCTGCTGTGATACCGGTAGCCAAAGATACCATCGTGATGATCGAGGGATCTACCGTCATAACCTTGCTGGCCCCGTTCTGCTGGGCATATTGTTCAAAGGTCAGATCCCCAAGTAATCCCTGCTGTTCTAAATCAGCCTCTTTATAATTGGTCACCTTTCTCAGTACGATACTGATTGAGGACTCCTCCGGTATGATAGCACCGATCTCATATTCTGTATTGGTTACCCTTTCATTGGGAAGATAGTCATATTCTTTTGTCTCCACGGTACTGTTATTGGAGGCCTGGGTCTGAATCTGGTATGTGGTCTCGTCATTAGAATCAGTTCCGGGGGGGCCACCTGAGGAATCCGCGTTCTGTGCGGTATAAGTATAGCTGTGCTTATATAAGCCCTGATCCTGACCCTCTGCCGGAAGATATTCCGTATAAAGCTGGGTTACCTTATCCATGTTAAAAGACAGGTTCGGCATGATTTCAGCGTCATCAAAGCCGCTCTTCAGTAGTCCCATATAGAGGTTATTAATAAAGGTATTGCGGAGTCTCTGCTTATAATCCTCGTTCGAGTTTGCACTGCCGGAATACAGATCCTGTTCTCCGCCGAACAAAAGATTACCCTCCTGATCTGCAACCTTAATCCGGTCCGTGGTCTTATTGCCGATGACGGAAGCCACCACTTCAGCGATTGTCTGAGCTGTTACAGCCTTAAAATCATCATTGACTGTAAGCAACACGCTCGCAGGGGTTTCCTGTGCTTCTGTCAGTATAGAATCGTTATTTTCGGAAGGAATGTAGTAGACCTCAGCGTTCTCCACACCCTCCATTGTTTTCAGATAATTACGAAGCTGATTCTGAAGATAGAGATTTAACTTCAGGGTACGGTCACTGTTCGTGGTACTCAGACTGTTATTAAGAAGCTCATCAATGGAGATACCTGTAGACGGCATGTCATTGCTCGCTAAGAGTAAAACTGCATCAGAATAACGCTTTACATCGACTGATATGGTAAGATTATCGTTTCCAAGCTTATAGGGAATATTCTCATCCTTCAGGATATCCACGATCTGACTGGCTTCCTTTGAGGTTTCAGCAGTCTTGAGTGTCGTATACTCGACCCGCTGCATCAGAAAAATCAGCAAACCAAAGGCAAGGACAACAACGCAGAAAACGCTGATAATGATTGTTTTCTGCTTACTGGTATATTTATTCCACAGATCGAGTAATTGTTTTGGGATTTGTTTCAATCTTTCTGGCATGATCTTATGCTCCTTAGTCTGGTTTACTCACGGCTTCATTCCGACTTATTTTATTGATTAAGATGTGAAGCTGCTTCGCAGCTTTTCCAGGTAGGATATACTGTAATTGCAAGCAAGCTTGCATTACAGTATATCCTGCCCGAAAAACACCTTCGGTGTTTTTCACATCTTAGTCAGTTAATCTAAATTAAAATTGTAAATTCATAATCTCCCTATACGCATCCATGACTGCATTGCGTACTGCTACTGTATACTGCAAGGAGAGATTCGCCTTCTGCTGGGCTACCTGAAGGTCATGTGTGCTGTCGGTCAATCCGAGTGCATAGGAGGTTTGTGCTTCCTCCGCAGCGTTCGTATAATCATTGGTCTGCTGAATCAAATTCTTCGCAGCCTGAAACATATTCTCAAAGGTGGTGTTCCCATTCTCTGTAGTCTTCTTCAGGGCTCCTGTACCCAATTGTGATAAATCTGCTATATTACCGATTGAACTGATATTCATGGCTTACCCTCCGACGCTTATTTTCCCACCTCAAGGCCCTTTAAAGCCATGCTTTTTGTTGCATTAAAAGCTGTAACATTGGCTTCATAGGATCTGGTAGCACTGATCATATCCGTCATTTCCTGAACGACATTGACATTCGGATAGGATACATAACCATCCTCATCCGCATCGGGATGGGAGGGGTCATACACCTTACGCAGCTCGGAAGCTGTATCCTCGGTAATCTCCGTAACCTTAACTCCGTTACCGACCCTGCCGGCGGTCTTCATCAAAACCGTTCCAAAAGGAGAGACATCCTTTTCGGCAAACACTACGGTCTTTCGTCTGTATGTATTCCCATTCTCATCTCTGGTTGTATTCACATTTGCAATATTTTGAGAGATGATATCCAGTCTTAGTCTCTGTGCGGTCATACCGCTTGCACTGACATTCATTCCGTTCATAAACGACATAATATTACCTCCTATATAATAGAGAACCACAGTCTTTGGAAGGTCTGCAGCTATGCTCTGTTAATGACCACGCTTACTTGGTAGCAAGTACGGCTTTGATACGGCTGAATTCCTGTGACATCGAATCCAACAGGGCGTAGTAACGGATCTGATTCTCTGCAAGATTAGCTGATTCGGTATCAATATCCACATTGTTCCCATCCATTCGATAACTGAGTGCGGCATTATCCGTATAAACCGTTGCATCCAATGAACTAAGGTTTGCATTCGCGACCCTGTGATCCAATGAACCGTCTCCCAATAAGGAGCCCATCAAATAGGATTCGAATTGTACATCCTTTCTTTTATAACCAGGGGTGTCAACGTTTGCGATGTTATTGGCAATGATCTCGTCCCTCTTCCAGCTTGCATCTGCTGCTTTGTCCAAAACATTTATGTAGTTAAATACATTTGAGCCAATCATATACGCACTCCTTTCTACAATTATTATAATAAATAATAGAAAAAACACAAGATATATTTAAAAAATTAGTATATTAATACTATACCTTGTATAATTATGGATTATTACAGTAAAACCCTGCTGTCATGCGGTCTCCGTAAATGTCGTGTGCCGGAGATTTAACTTATAATGGGGCTTCATCCATCAATTCACACAGGCTGAGTGGCCGACAAATGCTCCATAATAGGCCTGTTAACGCATTTTCTAACATAATTAAAATATTAATACAATTTTTATAGAATTTTTATAAAATAAAAAAAGGATTTATGAGAATTTCTCCCCCACAAATCCTTTTGCATTACAAATCCATTATTGATTATTCAAATTTTTCAATTCGTCGAATACCACATCATTCAAAACTCTGATATAGGTTCCCTTCATACCTGACGAACGGGATTCTATGACCCCTGCACTCTCGAATTTTCTGAGTGCATTCACAATCACTGATCTTGTGATACCGACACGGTCAGCAATCTTGCTGGCCACCAATATTCCTTCGTTACCCTTTAGTTCCTCAAAGATATGGGTAATCGCTTCTAACTCTGAGAAAGATAAGGTACTGATTGCAGATTTTACGATTTGAACCTTACGGTTCTCCTCCGCATTCTCTTCATTTACGGAACGCATCATCTCCAAGCCTACAACCGTGGTACCATATTCGCTTAAAATAATATCATCCAGTGTGTACTGCGGTCCGTTCTTGTATAAGAACAGGGTTCCAAGTCTCTCTCCCGCAATATCGATTGGTGTAATGATTGCCTGATAAGTATCTACATGATCAAACTCAAAGCCGAGTGTCCTCAAGTTGACATTTTCTTTCGTAGATAATATATTCAGAAGTCTTTCATTCAGCAGGCCGTCGATATGTCTGCCAACTGCATCCTTAATCAACTCCTTGATCTCATTGATGTCGCTGCGGTTTTTAACACCGAGCACTTTTCCCTTACGGCTGATGACTAAAACATTGGATGCAAGTATTTCGCTCAAGACTACACAGATGTCATTAAATACTACCTTATGCGAATTATTATTGTGCAGCAGGTTATTAATCTTTCTTGTTTTATCTAGTAACTGTACACTCATTACTTGGTTCCTCCCAGCTTTTTCTGATCCCCTCTAGGCTTCCAACATACAAGGTCCAATGCCGCAGGGCAGAAATAACAAACTAGCGAGGTTATGCAGCGTATTAACGATCAGTATTATTGGAAGAAGCTTTACAACTAGGAATTATTTCTAATTGTATCACCTTTTTAATAATATCACATGTTATCACCAAAAACAATAGCCTTTTCGCTATTTTGACGCACATTACGACTAAATTTATAAATATTATGTCCAATTTTGCGTTTTTTCAAAAAAATGATACAAATATTTTATTTCGAAACACTCATTACGTGTCCACACTTTTCATTTTCACATACCAGCTTATTTCCCTTTTCCAGCAGGATTCCCCCACATTTCTCACAACGGATTCCCGAAGGCTTCTGCCAGGTCATGAACTCGCAGGTGGGATTATTGACGCAACCATAGTACTTCCGCCCTTTCTTCGTCTTTCTCAGAACGATATCGCTTCCGCACAAGGGACATTCCACACCGATTTTTACAAGGTACGGCTTGGTATTCTTACATTCAGGGAATCCGGGACAAGCAAGGAATTTACCGTGCGGACCGTATTTCACCACCATGTTTCGACCGCATTCCTCACAAATCTCGTCCGTTACCTCATCCTCAATCTGTATCTTATCCAGTACCATATGCGCATTATTGACTGCTTCCTCCAAATCAGGATAGAAGTTTTTTATAATAGTTTTATAGGAAACCGTTCCATCCTCCACACAGTCCAGAAGGGATTCCATATTCGCAGTAAAATTCACATCCACAATACTGGAGAATGCTGCTTTCATGATATTATTGACAGCCTCTCCGAGCTCTGTGACATACAGATTTTTATTTTCCTTTGCCACATATCGTCTGGCAATGATGGTGGTGATGGTAGGAGCATAGGTACTTGGTCTTCCGATCCCAAGCTCTTCTAAGGTCTTAACCAGAGAGGCTTCCGTATAATGTGCAGGCGGCTGGGTAAAATGCTGACTCGGGTTCAGCTTATTTAGTGAAAGCTTCTGTCCCTCTGCAATATTATCAAAGCTTGCCCCTGTATCTTCTTCCTCTTCCTCCGGTGTATATACGCTCATAAAGCCCTCGAAGATTAATTTGGAAGAAGCGGTTGTAAATCTTAAATCATTTGCATCTATCTTGATTGTTGTTGTCTCATATCTCGCTGCCTGCATCCTACTCGCGGTAAAACGCTTCCAGATCAGCTGATACAGTCTGTACTGATCTCTGTTCAGTGAGTTCTTCAATTCCTCGGGAGTGAATTCCACATAGGTGGGGCGAATCGCTTCATGTGCATCCTGTATCTTCTTTCCCGTACGTCCCAGGTTCTCCTCCAGAGCCACAAATTCCTCTCCGTAATGTTCCCTGATGAATTGCTTGGCAGCCTGATCCGCCTCGTCACTGATACGGATGGAATCCGTTCTTAGATAGGTAATCAAACCGACTGTCCCGTGATTCTTGATATCGACACCCTCATACAGCTGCTGTGCCAGCTGCATCGTCTTCTGGGTAGAGAAGTTCAGTGCTTTTGCTGCTTCCTGCTGCAGGGTGCTGGTGGTAAACGGCAACGGAGCCTTACGGATTCGTTCACTCCTCTTGATTTCGCTTACCTTAAACTCCGCATTCTCAAGCTGTTTCATGATATCATTCATTTCAGTTTCACTGCGGATGTCACGCTTGATTCCATTCAGCTTCGCTACCAAGGGCTTTTTCTTTCCCTTGATGTCGAATTCAGCTTCTAAGTTCCAGTATTCCTCCGGAACGAATGCATTGATCTCATCCTCACGGTCGCAAATGATACGGAGTGCTACGGACTGCACTCTTCCGGCACTTAAGCCACGTTTGACCTTACTCCATAATAGCGGGCTGATTCGATATCCCACCATACGGTCAAGAATACGTCGCGCCTGCTGCGCGTTCACCAGATCCATATCAATCTCTCTGGCTTGCTTGATTGAGGCTTTCACGGCATTCTTCGTAATTTCATTGAAGGTTATTCTGCTTGTATCCTTTTCACCCAGCTTTAAAGTATTTGATAAATGCCAGGAAATCGCTTCTCCTTCGCGGTCAGGGTCAGTTGCGAGATAAACCCTGTCAGCCTTTTTAACCTCCTTGCGGAGCTTAGCCAGCAGGTCTCCCTTTCCTCGTATGGTTATATATTTTGGCTCATAATCATTCTCTATATCAATACCCAATTGGCTCTTCGGCAGATCCCGAACATGACCGTTAGAGGCCAGGACTTCATAATTTGTACCTAAAAACTTTTTAATCGTCTTTGCCTTGGCCGGTGATTCCACGATAACAAGATATCTTGGCATTCTAGTAATTCCCTCATTTCTTATTTTGCTGTTTGGATATCAGACATTAATTTCATATGCTTGGTTCTAAACAAAAGAAGCATAAACTATTTCTTATTTATTTTCAAGCTGTTTATAATTTTTTTTCATTTCGTCCATAGTTTGTTCATAATTACCGAAAGGAATTCCTATCAATAAACGATGGCTATGACAAAAAAGCATCCGGTATATTGTATACCACTAATATCCAGAATGCAAGCTGTCTTATTTTGAAATACAATAATAGTTTTTCATCGTCTGCCGAACCAGTCCTCGAAGCTCTAATATAAGAAGCTGCTCCATCAGCTGATCGATGCGTAAGCCTGTAAGAAGAGCAAGCTCCTCGATATGCTTCGGATCTGAAGTCAGACAGGAGAAGATTTTTTTGGTCTCATCCTCTGCTCCCACGCCGGCAGACTTCGATTTCTCCGGCACCTCCCGGTAGCCGGGAAGCATATCCTCTAAGATGTCCTTTGGTGAAGTCACGGGTTTTGCCCCAAGCTTAATCAGATTATTACATCCATCACTCAAAGGATCCGTAGCTCTTCCCGGCAAAGCATAAATATCCTTCCCCTGATCCAGTCCCATGTCCACCGTAATCAGGGATCCACTCTTCATTCTCGCTTCAATGATCAGGATTCCATCACTGAGACCACTGATAATACGATTACGCATCGGGAAATTTCCTGCGAAGGGTTTTATTCCCGGTGCATATTCCGACAGGATTCCGCCCTGCTGTTGTATTTCCATATAAAGTCCTATGTTCTCCCTCGGATAACAGGTATCGATTCCGCATCCGAGCACTGCATAGGTTAGACCTCCTGCACTTAAGGCACCCTGATGGGAATAGGTATCTATTCCTCTGGCAAGTCCGCTTATGACCGCAATTCCTTCTTTAGCAACTGCCCCTGCAAGATATCTTGCCATCTCCCTTCCGTATTGGGAACAGTCTCTGGCACCAATCACTGAAAGGCATTTGCTTCCTTTTGCAGGCAATGAGCCCTTCACATAGAGGGAAAAGGGTGCGGCATAGATTGATCTTAATTTATCAGGATATTCCTCATCCTCCTTTGTTAGGAAGCGTATTCCTTTCTCCTTAAGAATGTGATACTCTTCCTTCAGCTTCTCACTATCTCTTGCGGTAAAAAGTGAAGCAATATCCTCGTCCGTAAAAAGCCTCTGCCCCGCTTCATTTAAGCAGCTCTCCTTACAGCCCGCCAGTGCTTCTTTCGACAGGTGAAATATTTCTTCAGCACAGCCGTAAACCCGAAGCAAAGCATCGATTTTAACCGGACCGATGTTCTTTCTGTTACATAACCAATAGTTATAAATATTATGCTCCATGCCTGCCCCCTCACTCTCCCCAATATTTCTGATCTATGCTGCGATAACAGATTGCCTCACTCAGATGCTTGATCCGGATGCTGTCACTTTGATCTAAATCAGCAATGGTCCTGGCCACCCTCAGGATTCTGTGATATGCCCTGGCGGTGAAATTCAGCTTGACAAAGGCTTCCTCTAAAAGCTCCTGTTCCCTATGCCCAAGCTTACAATACTTCTTTATACTCCTGGGTGAAAGCTGTGAATTAAAATAGATATTCTCACCCTGATATCGCTTAAGTTGAAGCTCTCTGGCAGCCTCAACCCTTTTACGGATCTCAGCCGAAGTCTCCTGCTTTTCCTTTTGTAAAAGCTCCTGATAATTCATTGGTAATGCCTCGATACAGATATCAAACCGGTCTAATAGGGGCTGTGATATTTTGCCCAGATATCGTCTTACCATAGGTATGGAGCAACTGCATCGGCTACGGTCCGGATAATATCCGCAGGAACAGGGGTTAGCAGCAGCGACCAGCATAAAGCCTGCAGGATACCGGTAGGTAGCACTTAATCTGGAGATTGTGACAGATTTTTCCTCCAGAGGCTGTCTCAATACTTCAATCGTACTCTTCTGAAATTCGGGTAGCTCGTCCAGAAACAGGACCCCCAGATGGGCCAGGCTGATTTCACCGGGCTTAGGAACCTGACCACCGCCAACCAAGGCAGTGGTGGTAATGGAATGATGAGGATTTCGAAATGGTCTTCTTGAAATCAGTGCCTGCTCCCCCATTAATCCCGCAATACTGTAAATCTTTGAAATATCCATGCTTTCGTCAAAGGTGAGCTTCGGCAAAATCGTGGGTATCCGCTTGGCCAGCATTGTTTTTCCGGCACCGGGCGGTCCGATCATCAGGATATTGTGCATCCCTGAGGCTGCTATTTCGATTGCTCTCTTTGCCGCCAGCTGACCGGCAACCTCTGAGAAATCGATTCCCTCTTCGTTCTCCTTGGTGGTAAACAGTTCACCTGCATCAACCTTCTCTGGCGTGTGCTCTCCCCGACCGCACAGAAGCTCTACTGCTTCCAAAAGTGTCCGGACTCCATAGGTGAGAATCCCCTCCACAACAGCCCCCTCTTTGACATTTTCCATCGGAACGACGCACCTTTGAAAGCCCTGCATCTTTGCGGAATATACAATGGGCAGGACCCCGTTCACTTTATTCACATTACCGTTCAAGCTGAGTTCCCCGATGATTAAAGTATCCTTCAAATACTCTTCGGGCAGATGGCCAAAGGCCGTCAGAATTGCGATTGCTACCGGCAGATCGAAGGCGGTACCTTCCTTACGGATATCTGCAGGAGACAGATTGACTGTGATACGCTTCGCAGGCAGCTGGTATCCGGAATTCTTCAGTGCAATCCTTACTCTCTCTCTTGCTTCCTTCACCTCGGAACCAAGATAACCGACCATATCAAATAGCGGAAGGCCATCACTGACATCCGCCTCCACAGATACGATCAAACCGTCAATCCCATGGATTGCGGCACTGAATGCTTTACTGAACATCTTATTACTCCTTCCTAAGCCTCTCCCGCTCAGAAGGAATCATTTACCTGCTTGAAGTATAGCAAAGGATGAAATGATATGCAAGAATAAAATCCTTGATAATATACTTATATTTCCATACATACAATGTATAAAGAACATTTTTGAGGTAACCCATGGAGATTCATGTCGTACAACCGGGTGAAACAATTGATTCAATCGCTGCTGCCTATAGCGTATCTACTGAAAAAATTATACAGGATAACGAATTGACCAACCCCTATGAATTGGTTCCCGGGCAGACTATCGTCATCGTATATCCTCTTCAGACTCATACAGTTCAGGAAGGTGATACCTTAGGGAGTATCGCGGCTGCCTATGGTGTATCAGTGATGCAAATATTGAGGAACAATCCGTTCCTCGCAAATAGGGAGCAGATCTATCCGGGAGAAACAATTGTAATCAGCTACAACACCGGTGGTACCATTACTACGCATGGATATGGTTATCCGTTTATCAGTGAGGAACTGCTGAGAAAGACCCTGCCAAACCTGACATACCTTTCTGTCTTCAATTACAGATTCAGGAAGGACGGAGAAATCTCTTCTTATTATGATGATACAGAAACCGTACGTCTGGCGAAGGAATATGATACGATACCGCTCATTATGCTGAGTACCCTCTCTGCCCAGGGTGAACCGGACCTTGAGGCTATCTATGAATTATTGCTGAATGAAGAATTTCAAAACAAGCAGCTGGAGATCCTGATCGATTTATTAAAATCAAAGGGTTATGCCGGTGTGAACTTCATATTCAATTTTATGAATACATCAAACCAGAACTTATATGAGAAATTTCTTGCCAAAGCCTCCACTCGTCTGATCGCAGAAGGATATCTCGTATTTGTATCCATCAATCCGAATATTCAAAGCATGAATGGTGAGATAACCTTTGAACAGATTGATTATTCCGTAATCAACACTCTGGTGAGCGGAATTATATTTCTGGAATTTGTCTGGGGAACCAACAGCACTCCACCCGCACCCGTATTTTCTATTCAGAAAATCAGCACATTCACCAATTATGCACTACAGAGTGTTCCTCCTGATAAGTGCATCATCGGAGTGCCTACTCTTGCATATGATTGGCCGCTACCCTTTATACAAGGCAGAACGATTGGTAATTCCTTAACCATCGATGCGGCTCTAAGCTTAGCCCGGGATTTAAACGTCCCGATCCAATTTGATACCCCCTCCCAGTCACCGTATTTCAACTATTATCAATACACCATTGGTTTTCCGGTCCAGCATATCGTATGGTTTACCGATGCCAGAAGTTACAATGCACTGATGGAATTAGTAGTCGAGCATGGATTAATCGGTATGGGCATTTGGAGTATCATGGTCTATAATCCGCAGTTATGGTTGGTAGTAAATTCTCAGTATGAGGTCGTAAAAATCCCATTGGACAGTATATAAAGAATGCCGGTTTCACTAGTATCCCTGTCCGGTTAGATCCGGATCAGAGGCACTTTCGGAAATCGGCATTTTAAGTTTGCTGTTAACCAACCTTTACTTCAGTCTTCTCAGTCTTATAATGCTCCAGGCTCTTCTTGATTCTACTGTTCTGCACGACATTCTCCGTAATCATCTCAGCGATAAATAAGACCAGGGGCAGGATAATGATCAGCCAGTACAAGTTATTGAAATTCATGGTATAGAAATAGCTTATCATAAGTATAATCGCCATTACAATGATTAATACAGAGATAATCGCCAAATAATAATTGTTCACTCTAAGCTTGTTGATCTCATATTTAATCAGTTCTGTCTGCTCCTCTACGATATCCGTATCGGTCTCTGCCTGAAAATTATCAAATTTTGAATACACATTATGTATCAGCTGTTTCTTTCTTTCCTCAGAAAGATATTTTGTTTCCGAGATATCCAGGATGATCTGCTCCTTCAGCTGCTCGATGGTGAAAATCATGTCATCGTCCGCACAATATTCCCTCTTGATTGCATTTCTGATATTTATGACGATCTTCATGTCAATCTCAATCTCTTCGATGAAGAAAGGTCTGATTGCATCCACGAAACGGTTATTTGCGATATTAATGATACTGATCACTGATTTACTTTTATATCTGTCAATCAGCAATTTTATAGCAATTGCTCCCATGATGGTACCTAAGATGGGTGCAATCCAGTTTAACATTACCCCGTTACGTAAAAAATCCTCTATAGCCTGTAACATATTTACCTCCATTTTCATAAAGTGTCAAAAAGCACCTACGGTATTGTTCTGCAAGCTAGCTTGCAAAGACAATCTGTTGTAACTGGAAAAGTGCGAAGCACCTTTTGACCCTTAATTTATTATGTAAATTATGGCTTATTATACCACATAAGTTTTTTTTTGTCACCTATGGCAAATGAGGGATAGAATTTCCGAAAAGTCCGCATATAATAAACCAAGAATACTAATGGGTGGTCATATGCGTTTTTGTGAACTGCGAGAAAAAGAAGTGATTAACTGCAGGGACTGCGTTCGACTTGGTTATGTGTGTGATGTGGAGATCGATATCTGCACCGGCTGTATTACGCATATCATTATTCCCGGCCCTTGCAAAGTATGGGGCATCCTCGGCAGGGATCACGAGTATGTTATCAGTAAGAGCCACATTAAGCAGATTGGAGTAGATATCATATTAGTTGATGTAGATTTGGATAAATGTCTGGTTAAAATCGGATAGTATCAAATTTTGAAATAATGTGTAATAATTTTCTTGACCGTTTGGAAAAACTTCAATATAATCAAGTTATATCAAGGACTTGTCAGAATGTGCTTCAAAAGACACAGGATTGATGACGAATGACTTAGGAGGATATTACTATGAAGTGCCCTTTTTGTAGTAAGGACAATACAAGAGTTATAGATTCGAGACCTGCTGATGATAACAATTCAATCAGAAGGCGCCGTCAGTGCGATGAATGTCAGCGCAGATTTACCACCTACGAAAAGGTAGAGGCAATTCCGCTGGTTGTAATAAAGAAGGATAATAACCGTGAACCCTATGACCGTTCTAAAATTGAGGCGGGTGTATTCCGTTCCTGTCATAAGCGGCCGATATCAGTTGACCAGATCACCGCTTTGGTAGATGATGTAGAAAACACGATCTTCAATAGGGAAGATAAAGAGATCCCCAGCCATGTCATCGGAGAAATCTTAATGGATAAATTAAAGGATCTGGACCCGGTTGCCTATGTTCGATTCGCTTCGGTCTACCGCGAATTTAAGGATGTCAGCACCTTTATGGATGAGCTGAAGAAAATCCTTGATACCGATAAGCATTAATTCATATGTATAAAAGGCTGTGCGAATGAACGCACAGCCTTATTTTTTACTGCGTGATATATCCTAAAGCCGACATATGCCTCGAGTATGCCGGAAGCAACAGGTTATCATGCTTTATAGGGATTAATAGGTATCCTTAAGAGAACGAACCTTAAGCCTTTGTTCCAAATCCTTCGTGCTGCTAAATTGCGAGCCCTGAATATCGGATTTTCTGAGTCTGACTATCTTTGGATTCCCGCTTGTAAGGTTGAAATAGTTGTCACTGAAAATTGCATCTGCATCTTCAAAATCAAGCTCTACAAAGCATGCCAGACGATTTGAAGCAACCTCCAGCACAAACTCCTCCTGTTCCTCGGTCACCTTAACACATAGCTTTGCTTTTTCCAGTGACAGATGCTTAAATCTCACGAAGGGCTCGACTTCCGTACTCTGATATCCATCCTCATCTGTAAATACCGCTTCCACGAATACCTGCTCCTCTATGCCGGAAATCAAATCCGTATAATCTCTTTCTCCGAGCTTCATGGCTGTTAAAGCAGGGATGACAGCTTCAAAGGTATCCTGCTTCAGGACTGTAAAGTCCATCCTTCTCAAGGTTAGGACCACCTTACAGTTCTTAGCAACCATACGCTCATTTTGGATATGGGCTTCAATCGTATGCTCCGTTCTGGCGATGCTTCCGGCAACCGGTGCAAAGAAATTCTTCGCCATGTAATGCAAAGCCTTCCAGCGTCCGTAATAGTCTATACTTGCCCAGGATGCAACCGGCCAGTCGTCGTTCAGCTGCCAGTAAACAGCACCCATACAGCGTCCGCGGTGTCTTCTCCAATGCTCCACTCCGAATTTGATTGCCATGCCCTGAAGAACCTGTGTGACATAGAGTAAGCTTTCAAAATCCTTGGGATACAGGAAATTCTCAGATAGGTAATAGAGCATCTTCCCGTTTGCCGCTGCATTTTTCTGATGACTTTCCATCACGCGTGAGAAGATGTTCCGGTCCTCTTCCTCAGTAAATGTATTGACCGTCTTAATGGACGGGAAGGATTGGAATCCGAATTCGGAGCAAAATCTGAAGTAATAATTCCTGTAATCTTCAAAGGGCTTTAATCCATGCCATACGTCCCAATAGTGAGTATCTCCCCTGTTTTCATCGATGGGGTTATCAAAACAACCGCCCGAGGAGGGTGAGGAGGGCCAGAAGAAGGTGGCATGATCAGACTCTTCCACTGCCTTGGGTAATACATATTCAAACTGCTTGATATAGTCCGCACGAAGTTGTGCCGAATGGGGTTGGAAATCAGGCCATACGTACCAGGCTGATTCAAGCTCATTATTTCCGCACCACAGACCCAGCGAGGCATGATGCCTGATGCGCTTTACATTATCCCTGGTTTCTTCAATGATATTCTCTTCGAACTCCCTGGTCAGATCATAGACATTGCAGGCATACATCAGATCCTGCCAAACGATCAGACCCAGCCCGTCACAAATATCATAGAAGGTGTCAGAGGGATAATAGCCTCCGCCCCATACCCTGACGCAATTGAAGTTTGCTCTGACGCAGCTGTCAAGAAGATACTCTATCCTGTCCCTGGTTATTCTGGAATACACCAGATCCTCCGGAATATAATCCGCTCCTTTGGCAAAAATTTTGATGCCGTTCACCATGAAAGCAAATTCGGAGCCCCATTCATCCTTCTCCTGACTGATTGTCATTGTTCTTAGTCCAAGAGTAAACTCTTTATGATCCAGCAGCAAATCCTTATTTTTAAGAACCACTGACAAATGATAGAGTGGTTGCTCACCGTAACCGTTTGGCCACCAAAGCTGAGGCTGTTCTACAATTATAGAATAACTACTTCTGCCACCCTCCACCGGCATATGATATATCATTTCCTTATTCGCAGGTGTTGTCAGAGTGTACTCCAACATAAAGCTCCCGGTCGATAGCAACGTAAGCTCACTGTTAATCCTTAGCTCAACCTGATCCTTCCTGTGAGTTTGGAGTATCTCCACCTCCTCAATTCTTCCCTCACTATAACCAATCAATTCGATATCGTGCCAGATTCCCGCATCCGGCAGCTGAGCGCCCCAGTCCCAGCCAAACATACAATGGGCTTTTCTTAAGTATTGGTTGCCCTTCATGGCACCGGCCGCAATATAGCTGATTTCCTTATGTTCTCCGGGTTCATAGCTTTCGATATAGGTAATCGGAGCCCGGAATACGATTCTGATCTGATTCTCTCCCCTGTTCAGAAGGCCTTTGCACTCAAACCGCCAGGTACGATGCATATTATTGGTCTTTGCAAGCAGGCTGTCATTGAGATAAATTTCTGCCAATGTGTCAAGCCCGTAACAGATCAGCTCAGTTTTTTCCTTTTCGAAGAGTTCCTCAGAAACGGTAAAATCTCTGACAAATTCATAATCCTTACGAAATAATTCTCTTACCTCATATTCATTCAACCGATAATGAGGATCCGGCGCTTTCCCATGATTTAGCAGCGCGGACATAACAGAGCCCGGAATTTCTGCAACAAGCCAATCGTTTTGGCTTACTTCTCTCATTTTCCAATTGCCGTTCAATGTTTCATGAAGCATACCATCCATCTCCTTGTATGATTTTATCCAAATTAACTTTAGCATTCCTTTGTTCAGTAATAATAATATCAAATAATACCCAATGATTTATACTACAAATTTGTCATTTTATATCTCAAAATTATGATTCTGGTTGTATTATTAAATTGGTACTGTATTTTATCCTTTTTATCATATAAAATATATTATGTAATTATTTTTCCGATGATTGATGACAAATAATAAGGTATGGATACGGAGGAAATACATATGTTACTGGGAGCATTGGAAGCAGGCGGAACTAAGATGGTAATGGCGATCGGAAACGAAAACGGTGAGATTCTGGAGCAATGCTCCATACCGACCCAGACACCTGCCATTACCGTTCCAACGATGATTGATTACTATAAAAGCAAAGGAATTGAAGCCTTGGGCATTGGCTCCTTCGGTCCCATCGATCTTGACAAAAGCTCAAAGACCTATGGCTATATCACCTCGACACCGAAGCTTGCCTGGGCTAATTACAATATTGTAGGCGCAATGAAAGAAGCACTGAACATACCGGTCGGCTTTGATACAGATGTCAATGCATCTGTACTCGGAGAAGCAACCTGGGGAAGTCTCCGGGGATTATCCTCAGGGATCTATATTACAATCGGAACAGGCGTCGGTGTCGGTGTAATGATCAACGGCGCACTGCTACATGGTATGCTGCATCCCGAAGGTGGTCACATATTACTAAACAGGCATCCCGAGGATGCCTTCGAGGGTAATTGTCCCTACCATACCAATTGCCTTGAAGGTTTTGCCGCAGGACCAGCGATCGAACAACGCTGGCATAAAAAAGCATATGATTTAAAGGACCGCCCTGAGGTTTGGGAAATGGAAGCTTTTTATATCGCACAGAGTCTGGTTAACTTCATCCTTACGCTCTCCCCTCACAGAATAGTACTCGGCGGTGGCGTCATGCATCAGGAACAGCTATTCCCTCTGATCAGAAGAAAAGTTGCAGAGCTTTTAAACGGATATATCAACACCCCTCAGCTTCAAGATCTGGAGCATTACATTGTACCTGCATCCCTTCAGGACAATCAGGGAATTATGGGCTGCATCCGACTTGCCTGGATGGAACTGAGCCGGCGTTAATCATGCAAAAAGCATAGATAGATACTGCTTGCCCAGTATTATCTATGCCTTTTGCTTTGTTGTATATTCCCCATACAACCAATATAAAGTCAAGGGCTTGAGGCCACTTATGAACGTATTACCGGATATCTACTGATATTGATACCCTAATCATAGTTTATAGTAATAAATTTCAGCTCTCACTTCAATAAATCCTTACTATATGACAATGATTCATAATTATTCTGCAAACTTTCCGTATATTCTGTCGGCAATCCGATAGATTATCACAAAATTATTCATTATTATACCTATAAATAAAAACAGAAAGGCTCCTGTGAAACATTTTATTATCAATTAGGTAATGATAATAAGTAATCACAGGAGCCTTTCTTCTTTTCCCTTATTTTAGAGTTGCCTAATCTTCTTGCTCAAATCCTTAAGGTCGGTCATTTTCAGGTTCTCAGGCTGCTTTGATTCATACAACAGGAAGGTACAGTTATCCTCATTTTGTTCCAGCGATTGCAGTGCCATTGACAAAGCAGTTTTACACAGACCGGTCGTTAAGTTGCTTAAACCTTTTTCCTTCATATTTGCCTCCATTCTGCCGCACAACAGCGGCACTAACAACATTCTGCGAATGAGATTTCATTCGCTTAGTGAAACTGGTACTTTTCTCTTATATGGTAAGATAAATATACCCAATATGAACATTGCCATCACTGCTGTCAGAATATATTGCTTCAGTGATGGCAGCAACCCCATCCCCAGCAGGATCAGGATCCCTTCCGATAGGACTATCCTTCTGGAAATGCTTCGATAGTGTCTTCTTAAAGCCTCGGACAGTTTTCTTTGCTCTGATTCTGCAGGAGCAAACATAAACACGGATATCAATGTAAAGATCAACGCTGCCCCGGCAAACAAGAACCAGTATTCGGCCCTGCAGATTAGCTTTGCCACATGAACCAGTACTATGAAAAGGATCAGTGAAAGAACGGTACACTGTACTCTTGTTCTTGCATGAATCCCTCCTGCATACTTTCGAAGCCGAGCGTAGAAAACAAAAAAAACGGCTGTCTCCAGAGGAATGCGTAATAATAACGCAACAGCCGCAAAAATAATCATATTGATTAATCCTGAAATGTACTTTTCCAAAGCATAAGAATATATGTACCGATAATCCATATCAATATCGGTTCTTGTTGACAGGTGGTTGATGATCAGATCAGAAAATGCATTGAACGACATAGCAGCTCCTTTCTCCCCTACCACACCATAATACTTCAGCTTGTTTTGGATATAAATGGTAAATTATACCTGCGGATAGCTCAAGTATCTCTTTCTCACCTGTTTATGGTATGTTCTGCCTATAGGAAAAATCTCACCTGCTTTCATCGTAACCTGCGTTCCCTGTATCCCGGCAACCTCATTTAGATTCACGATAATTCCCTGGTTAATTCTTAAAAAATTATCCTCCAATCTGTTTTCCAAGGAAGTAATGGTCTCATAGACACCATGCCTCGCGGTCTTCGTCACTATCACACTCCGTGCTTCGATTCGCTCGATATACAGGATTGCAGATTGATTGATCTTTTTCTTGATATTATCCTCCGTAATAATTAAGGAGCTCCGAAGCTTTCGGTTCATCAAATCATTTACCTGTAAAACTGCCTTCTTAAAAATCCTGTCCAGGCGATCCGGATCGATAGGCTTCACCAAGAAGCTGAAGGCTTCTACCGTAAAAGCTTCGTAAGCGAATTCCTTGTGTCCGGTGATGAAGATGATGACAGTCCTTGGATTCTTTCTGGTTAACATACCTGCTGTCTGAATGCCATTCATCCCTTTCATATCAACATCCAGAATCGCAATATCGATGTCTTCGGTATGCTCCATATAATCGAGTAAATCAGCACCGCTGCAAAAACCTACAACATTCGCATCCACCTTATATTTTTTTGATAGCTCTTCCATATAAGTGCAGTTAATCTTCAGCGTAATACCCTCATCATCGCAAACAGCGATTGTAAGCTTCATGACATCACCACCAGCTATTCATATTTCTACTTTATACCGGCATCACTACCCTGACACTGAACATTTCCTCGTCAAAATCAAATCGTAATTCACCCCGGTATTTTGTTACGATATCCTTAATATTCTCCGTACCTATTCCATGCTGGGAGCTGTTACTCTTGTTGGTGATTAGTTTCCCTCTCTTGATCACCGGTTTCTCCCCGATCGAATTCTCACAGCTGATCACACAGCCTGATTCTGTCTTCTGGATGGAAAAATCTATGTATTTCTTGTCTTTTGATTTTGCTGCTCCTTCAATTGCATTATCCAAGATATTACCCAACAGTGTTGTAATATCCTTCTCCTGCATATCGAGTTTATCTGCTGCAATCACACTCTGGAAATCGATTTCCTTCTCCTTGGCCTGACTTTTCTTTAAATTAAGTATGACTGATAATACCTTGTTCTCCGAAATCACCATATCATTGGCCTTGTCCACATCAACATAGAGCTGATCGACATATTCCTTCAAGCCGTCATAATTCTTAGTATAGATAAAATTTCTGATCAGACCGTAATGATTATTCATATCGTGGCGAAGCTTACGAAGGTTCTCCGTGATGCTGGTCATATCCTGATTTTGCTTCAACTCCATCTCAATCTGCTGTAGCTTAAGCTTAGTCTCTATTTCTCTCCTCGATGCCTTCTCAATACGGAATATCAGTGTCATCGTCACAAATGTCATCAGAAATACAACCACAAACATGATTGCAATCGCCGTACTGATATCGAATTTCGTGTTATCGATATTAAAATAAACGACTACTGTACCAAGAATCAGAATGACATTGAATACGATTGCAAAACTCAGGTGCTTGTATTGCGCCATCATGATCTGTAATTTACCCTTACGGAGTCTGATAAACAGCTCAAAAATAAGAATTGTGAAGGCCTTTACAAAAAAGGTGAACCATACAACAAAATGGTCGCTCTCATCCAGATATGTTTCAAGCGGTATATGCAGAGCAAACTGCGCAAATACAATCACAATCAGTTCTACCATAATCAAACCGAAATAGTAGACACCCCACCAAATCAGCTTTTCATAGAGCGGATTCCGAAACAAAAAGATGTTCATCAGCAAGGCTGCCATGATGACACCAACGGTTCCTATTACATTAAAGCCCTCCAATCCCGGAAGATCAAAAATGTGTGTTTTCACTGCCAACAGAAGTGTCAATACAACTCCGGCAATGATATAGGTCCGTTTGCCATACTTTTTATCAAGCATATTAGTCATAACACGATACCAGATAAAGGCTTCACCCAGTATAAATGTTTTTCTGACTATCGTATCGAGGATGTGCATAGTATATTCTCCATTTTTACATTTTTTGTAACTTTTTCATAAATTTTCGTTTTATTTCTAGTAAATACTTACTATTAATTTAGCATATTCTAGCAATTATTTCAATTAGCAACTATGACGAAAATGAAAAGACAGACACCAAAGGTTTCCCTCTGCTGTCTGTCTCTCCACATAACTCTATATGAATCAATCCACACCGAGGATGATATCTTACCGTATCATCCTATTCGGAATGAAATGATTTCTGAAATCTAGATCAGATAATTTCTCATGTTTTTAAGCGCCGATTTCTCAAGCCGGCTAACCTGCGCCTGAGATATATTGATTTCCTTGGCAACCTCCATCTGTGTCTTACCCTCGAAGAACCGAAGCTTGATAATATTATGTTCCCTGGGAGATAATTTATCCATCGCTTCCTTTAAGGATATCTCTTCTATCCAGTTTTCCTCCTTATTCTTCTTATCACTGACCTGATCCATGATATACAGGGCATCTCCGCCCTCCACATAAACCGGGTCGTACAAGGAGACCGGGCTCTGAATCGCATCCAGGGCATATACAATATCTTCCTTGGAGATACCGACTTCGGCAGCTATCTCACTGATGGTTGGTTCCTTTTCATTCCGTTTGACCAACGCCTCCTTTGCATAGATTGCTTTATATGCAGTATCCCGAAGTGACCGGCTGACCCTGATTGCGTTGTTGTCCCTGAGATACCTTCGGATTTCACCAATAATCATCGGAACAGCATAGGTAGAGAATTTCACATTCTGAGTGATATCGAAGTTATCGATTGCCTTCATCAGGCCGATGCAGCCAATCTGAAATAAATCATCCACGTTTTCATTACTATTGGAAAAGCGCTGAATAATAGAAAGCACCAATCTGAGATTTCCTTTGATATATAACTCTCTTGCTTCCTTATCCCCATTCAAAATTTTCTGAAACAATTCTTCCTTTTCACTATTTTTTAATAATGGCAGTTTAGATGTATTTACTCCGCATATCTCAACCTTATAAAGAGCCATAACGAAACCTCCGAATCATTCATTTACTTTCTAAAAAAATGATTCACTATTTGGCTCCTGTTTATACGATTATCAGTCATGAAATTATTTCCATATGCTGTATTATTCGAATCTCACCATTTCCTTTTTCAGCCTTTTTATGATCTTTTTCTCCAACCGGGAAATATAGGATTGGGAGATACCTAAAAGGTCCGCTACCTCCTTCTGTGTTCGTTCTGCACCATCATCCGTATTCAATCCAAAACGAAGATCCACAATAATTCTTTCCCGGTCCGAGAGCTTTGAAAGTGCCTTCCTGAGAAGCTTGCGATCCACCTCTTCCTCAATATTACGGTAGATCACATCCTCCTCCGTACCAAGAATATCGGACAGCAGCAGTTCATTTCCATCCCAATCGACATTCAGAGGTTCATCGATGGACACCTCCAGCTTTGTCTTATTATTCCGTCTTAAATACATCAGAATCTCATTCTCAATGCAGCGTGAGGCATAGGTTGCCAGCTTGATATTCTTATCGGGATTGAAGGTATTAATCGCCTTGATGAGACCGATGGTTCCGATCGAAATCAGATCCTCGACCCCTACTCCCGTATTATCGAACTTCTTGGCTATGTATACCACAAGTCTGAGATTATGCTCCACAAGTAAGGATTTCATCTCCCCGTCGCGTGCGCCGCCGAGCTCTGCAATTACCTCCGCCTCCCTTGCCGGATCAAGCGGCGGCGGAAGCACCTCCGCGCCACCGATATAATGGATTTCACCCTGATGTCCGAATATAATTGTTCTGATGTCAGGAATTAGCCGAAACTGGAATTTATTCGGTATTGATAACTTTAAAAGCATATTGAACCTCCCACTATTTTCCCTCTAATAGTCCCTTATGTAAAATAACCTGATATTCACCGCCGGTGGATAATGCACGATCATATATAGCCGCTGTCACCCTTTCCTGACAGCAGGTTTCTTCTCCTACCTTAATCTGTATTCTGTCCAGGACGATCCCCGGCATAACCCCCTGCTCCTTCCCAATCGACCGATAAGGAATCAGATGGAACCGGAACATATAATGATCCAACAGTTCCTGGCTTGCCGCAGCCTCGTTCTGTATCATCCCGACCTCATTTATCTTAAGGAGCGAAATGCAATCCGAAGGTATAATCTGCTCCATAACCTGCTTCTCCACAATTATGACGGGCTTGTGGCTGATCGGATCGAACAGGCAATTTCCCGTATCCACCAGCCCCCTTGTCTTAGTGCTCATTGCATCGCATATAAGCTCAATTTCATAGATGTCTTTTTTGCAGTCATGATACCTCATTCTTAACCATACCAAAATAGCAGTCAAAGGAACGATTCCCAGGAACGTCAATAAAATATATCCCATTGGAATATTACTGAATATCACGGAGGCATCCAGTTGTATCAGATTGAGGCGCAGCTTGGTATGATAATAAACAGAATTAAAAAATCCTCCTGCAAAACAGGTAACCAGAAAGAGTATGATGCTTAGCCTGATCAGTTCCTTCCATTTCATTTTCCCAAATGCTATCCTAATCATGCATACCAGAGAAGCCGGTTTGATCAAGTAACCAATCACCCGCAACAGCAGGAGAACCTGCTCACCTTCGAGAACATAATGCAACCATGGCAATAGATTTATGAAGGCCGCTGTCACTCCACCGAATGCGGCAGCCGATAGCAATCGCAAAATACCGCATTTTTTATGTATGATTATTTTTAACAGGATAAGAAGCACAGAATCAATTATCAGATTAAGGGCGAATACAACATCAGGATAAATCTCAAGATACAAGCTTCACCTCCAACACGCACAATATCATAAATGCATTCGACACTAACGATTATAACTTGTTTTGCTTCCAAATTATGTCAGTTCTTAGGCTGAAAATCCTTGTTTTCATTTACATATATTTACATTTGAAGCCTATTGTCAACCGAAAAAGGCAAAAAAAGCTGTCAGTTTATCTCTTATGAAATAAACTGACAGCCTTAATCCCTTATGTAAAATGCTTTTTCTATTTATTGTGGCGGTTCTTCTGTAAGAACTCCGGTATCTTGATACCGCTTGGATCAGTATTGGTATTGGCAGGTGCTTTCGCAGGCTGACTGACAGGTCTTCTGTTAGGATCAGTCTGATAGCTTGCCTGGGAAGAATGTACCTGTGCGGCAGCCGGATTATTATTCGCATAGGTATTGCCTGTAGAAGCATAGGTTCTGTTCATACTAAACTCAGGCTTTGCCGGCGCTGCGGTCATACCTCCTGTATGTGAGGGACGTCTTAGGAAATCAGGAGTCTTTACCATCTCTCTGGACTTGCCGTCAAGACCTGTCGCAATAACTGTAATCGTAGCCGTATCAGGATTTACATCATCAAACATAGCACCAAAGATGATGTTTGCCGAATCACCGGCAAGCTCCTGTACCAGGGTTGCCGCATCGTTCGCCTCGATCAGGCTGATATCACCGGATATATTGATAATCACATGAGAAGCGCCCTGAATCGTAGTCTCGAGTAAGGGACTGGTAATCGCCTGCTTCACAGCATCAATACATTTATCATCTCCGGTTCCCATACCGATACCGATATGTGCAACACCCTTGTCCTTCATTACTGTCTGAACATCGGCGAAGTCAAGATTGATTAATCCGGGAACATTGATCAAATCGGTAATTCCCTGTACACCCTGCTGTAATACTTCATCCGCTTTTCGAAGTGCATCGGGCATCGTAGTTCTGCGATCAACAATTTCCAACAGCTTATCATTTGGAATCACAATCAAGGTATCAACATGCTCTTTCAAGCGATCAATGCCTGAAATAGCATTGGTCATTCGGGTCTTTGCTTCGAACTTAAAAGGCTTTGTGACAATACCAACCGTTAAAATTCCCATATCCTTTGCGATCTGAGCAACTACCGGAGCAGCACCGGTTCCTGTTCCGCCGCCCATACCGCAGGTTACGAATACCATGTCTGCACCCTTAATAAGCTCTGCAAGCTGTTCTCTGCTTTCCTCAGCAGCCTTCTGTCCGATTTC
This sequence comes from Bacillota bacterium, assembly GCA_023436065.1. Classification (GTDB taxonomy): domain Bacteria; phylum Bacillota; class Clostridia; order Lachnospirales; family Lachnospiraceae; genus Mobilitalea. Next base: position 42,663 of record JAEZKU010000064.1, on the reverse strand, counting down.
AGGCTGTGCTCCTGCCCCGAGTCCCTTGGTCAGCTTTTCACCGATCTGAATACACTGCGGAGCTTTACAATTCTTTAGGTGCTGCTTGTCCGTATTTACACAAACAAATTCAACCCCAAGGATATTCTCTTCTATCATTCGATTAACGGCGTTATTACCTGCTCCTCCTACCCCGATTACAAGTATTTTTGCAGTAGTATCCGCCTCATTTGTTCTTATCTCAAGCAAGGTCAATTCCTCCTTCATCGTATTCTTTCAAAACCTAATTCAATCCCTCAAATACCTCCGATGAATCCTAAAATAATTCACCCTATCTATTATTCCAATTATCTTCCAAAACCACATGATAATGGGATATAATCTCTGCAACACACTATCTCTGGTATCCCACAATTCTACCTTATATGATATCTTTAAATTCCTAAATAATCAAGCATAATTTTAAAAAAATTGTAATTTATTTAAGACTTTTTTATCTATTCTGTCAGTTTTTTTGATTTTCCAATAATTATTTCGGTTCCTTTTACATAATTTCTCATATTTATTGTGATTTTTCTATCTCCAACCTCAGCCAAAATATTATGAAGCGCAGAAAGAGCTTCATCATATGTACTTTTCTTACCAAGCAGTACTGTGACATTACCGCATTCCAGTGTCACCTCGTAGTTGTCGGAGAAAGAGACGACATCCACATCTACTTTGTATTTTCCGATTAATTGCGTCATATTGATGATTACATCAAATAATTCATCCTTCTGTACCTTGAGTTTCTCACTTAAGATAATTCTATCGTATTTTAACCCTTTGATAATTGGCACATCCGAAAGCCGCTCTGTGGAAGACTCTACAATGATACCATCCTTATCAAAGTACATGTACGCCCCCATAAATTCAATACAACCGGCTATCATCTTTTCATATACATACGCTGTGACCGAATGAGTATCGTTCATTACCACATCCACTTTTTCTACAAAGGGAAGATTGACTTTGGTAACATACCGGTACTTCAGAAAAAGGTAAAGCGAGTTATGATCCAGTGGTGTCTTCATCAGTTGTCCTGATATCTGTTCCGGTGTATAGCGATTCACGCCAACAACATCAAGCTTCTTAATATGGAAGGTGCTTAATAATATCACAACCGGAATACCAATGATAAGCAGTAGCAGAAACAGTTTTTTGCACAACCTTACCAACACATTATCCGAGATTCTTTTTCTGACTCTGTTCATCCTTTCACTCCTGTGAAGTATTCTTTCATATCGCATTTTCGCTGCAATACCTGATCTTTGCACCAAGTGTCGATAAGTCTCTGCAGATATCCTCATAACCGCGTTCTATGAAGGTAGCATTTCTGATAATTGTTCTTCCTTCAGCGGCAAGCCCTGCTATCACCAAAGCGGCACCGCCCCTGAGATCATACGCCTGAGTAACGGCCCCGTGGAGTTTTTCAACTCCTGTGATGGTTGCCTTGTTTGTCTTTTCCTCCAGGTTGATGACAGCACCCATCTTCTGCAGATCGTTCACATTTTGAAAACGAGATTCAAAGATTTCTTCGCAAATACAACTTTCTCCGTCTGCGAGACATAGGACGGACATGAGCTGGGACTGCATGTCGGTCGGAAACCCCGGATATGGCTGTGTCTTCAATACTTCAACAGGCTCCGGTCTGTGTCTGCTACTGATCTTCACCGTGTTTCCGATGGTCTCAATCGTACATCCGCACCTTTTCAAAATCCGGATCGTCGAATCCAAATGACCTGTTGGTGCATTGGTCAACGTAACACTGCCCCTGGCTGCTGCAAGTGCAGCCATATATGTTCCAGCTACAATTCTGTCTGAGGAAAGGGTAAACTCAACATCATGCAACTGCTTGACGCCCTCAATTTCGATAAAGGCTGTGCCTTTTCCGCAGATACGGGCACCGGCTGCGTTCAGATAATTGCAGACCTCGGAAACCTCAGGCTCCCTGGCTGCATTATATATTCTGGTCGTCCCTTCCGACAACACGGCCGTCAAAATAATATTCTGAGTCGCCCCGACACTTGGAAACTCAAGAAATATATCTGTTCCAATAATTTTATCGGCAGAACAATGAATAAACTTATCATTTTCTCCGATAAATTGCTGCGTAACATTCATCTTTCTAATTGCCTTCAGGTGGTAATCTATGGGTCTCTTCCCGATGGAGCATCCCCCGGGATATGCGATTGTAACCTCATGATGCCTTCCGAGCAGCGCTCCCAGAAAGAGTATTGAACTGCGCATCTTTGTCACAGATTCCTCCGATACGGAGGTAGACAGTGCAGGACTGCTATCCACAGTGAGCGTATTACCATCCCAGGAAGTAATACAGCCCAGTTCCTGAAGTATTTTAACCATATGGAATACATCAAGTATTTTGGGACAATTCCTTAGTACGGTAATCCCTTTATTCAAAATCGCGGCGGCGATAACAGGTAACGCCGCGTTTTTTGACCCTTGTATACTTAGTTCACCCTTTAGCTGCAGGGCGCCGATGACCTCAATACTCGACATGATACACCTCAGACAATGTAGAAAATATACTACACTATATGATTCCTACCTCGTCTATGTGAATTTCTCCATATATTCGTACAAATCATGAAGAATTTCAAAATGAAATTCTTCCCAAAAGTAAAGATGGTTTTTCTGAAGTAAAAATGTTTTTCTTTACTGAAGTAAAGATGCTTTTCTTTACTGAAGTAAAGATGCTTTTCTTTACTTTTCTCCCTTGATCTGATTGGAGACGCTCAGGACGATACCCATCTCGAACAGAATTACCATAACGGAGCTGCCTCCGTAACTGATAAAGGGTAACGGGATACCGGTGGAAGGAATCGTATTGGTTACTACCGCAATATTGATCAGTACCTGTGCAGCAATATGGGCAAGTACACCTGTCGCTATCAAGCCGCCGAATAAATCGGTTGCATTGATGGCAATGATAAAAATACGCCAAATCAGTAATATGAAAAGCAGGATCAGGGCAAATGCACCAAATAAGCCCAGCTCCTCGCAGATCACCGAGAAAATCATGTCATTGTGCGACTCCGGGATGAAGCCCAGCTTTTGCATGCTTTCCCCGAGTCCTTTTCCGAAGATCCCTCCGGACGCGATGGCATATAAACCCTGAAGGATTTGATAGCCCTTCGGTTCTGTCTCAACATTGAGCCATACCTTGATACGTTCCGAGCGATAGGATACAAAGAATATGAATATGGATCCCAAAGCCCCGAATAATAAGCCTGATATAATAAAATACAGCTTCTTTCTGGAGGCAACAAAACAGATTGCAACCATGATAATACCGCAGATCAAAGCTGTGGAAAAATTTTCGATGATGATAAGCCCTAAAAGAGGAGCGATGAATAAAACCACCCGGAGAAAGCCTCTGAATTTATCCAACTTCTTCGGAGCGGTATTCACTATGTAGGCGGTAAACAGAATGATTGCAATCTTGGTAAGCTCGGAGGGTTGAAAACGTCCCAATGGCGTCTCGATCCATCTCTTGGAACCGTTGACCTCCGGACCGATGATCAGTACCAGCGTCTGTAATAAAATACACATGAGGTACAAAATAGTCACGGGTTTCATCCTGATGACGGGAAACTTCGTGATATAAATCCGGTAATCTATCTTAGAGACAAATAGCATGATCAGGATACCTGCACCGGCGAACAAAGCCTGTTTCTCCAGATAGAAAGTCGCATTGCCGTTAATTCTCTGTGCATTATAGGAACTGGTGCTGTAGATCATAACCAGTCCAAAGCATACCAGAAACAGGATCAGGAATAATAAGCTATAGTCATAGTAGCTGTGCAATCTTCGTTTGTTTTCTTCTCTTACCGTTCTTGCCATACAACCTCTCCTAATCCAAATGTTCAATCTAAAATCATACCCAATTTATGTCCTATGTTCTTATTGCCGATTTCAATAATCCCTGATAAAAAAGGTGTTAATCCCGGATTAATTCTCTGACATACTCCTTAAACAGCCTTCCCCGCTGCTCATAATTCTCGAACATACCCCAGCTTGCGCAGGCGGGTGATAACAGTACGGAGTCCCCGGGTACTGCTTTTTCTGCAGATACCTTAACGGCTTCCTTTAAGTCCTCTACCAAAACAATGTCATGAAAACCATGACGCTTCGCTGTCTCAGCAATCTGATCCCTGGTCTGGCCAAGCAGAACAAGATATTTGACCTTATTTCCAAAGGCTTCAATCCACTCATCAAAGGGTACTTTTTTATCATACCCGCCACCGATGATGATGGTGGGTGTCCTCATAGCCTGAATGGCCTTAATGGAGGCATCGGGATTGGTGCCCTTCGAATCATTATAGTAAGTAACACCGTTGATCGTCTCCACGAACTCGATCCGATGTTCCACGGCTTTAAAGTTAACCAGTGCGGTATGGATCCGTTCCATTGGAACCCCTATGGAAAGAGCCATTCCTGTCGCTGCCATGACATTTTCGTAATTATGCTTTCCAAAGATCTTCAATTCATTGATGTTGCAGACCAGCTCACGATTACCGTTACTGCAATACCAGATCTCTTCTCCCTCCAGATATAAACCGTCCGAAAGCCTGGTGGTACTGCTGTAAAAAAGCACCTTCGTCTTTAAGCGTTTTCCCATCTCCCTAAGGATTTCATCCTCATAATTCAAGACGCAAACCTCATGTTCCGTCTGATTTCGTGCCACATTTTCTTTTGCAGCAATGTAGTTCTCCATCGTATGGTGACGGTTCAAATGGTCCGGTGTGATATTTAATATTGCACTGACATCCGGCTTGAATTCGTGGATTGTTTCCAACTGAAAGCTGCTGAGCTCAATGACTGAGACTGCTTTTTCGGTGGTCTCTGATGCAACATCTGTATAGGGATTACCGATATTCCCCACAACATAAACCTCATCAAAGAATGTATTCATAATCTCTCCAACCAGGGTTGTCGTAGTTGTCTTACCGTTGGTTCCCGTGATACCGATGATTTTACCCTTCGCGATGCGGTATGCGAGCTCGATTTCACCCCAGACCGGGATACCCTTCGTAGTGATACTTTCGACATCCGGATGATCCAGTGCTACTCCGGGACTGATGACCAGCAGATCGATACCATCAATCACACTCTGTTTCAGTTCTCCCGTAATCAGAGTAAAGTTACGTTCTATATCAAATTTATCCTGAAAGTCCTTCTTGGTCAGATTGGGATTGGAATCGTACAGAAGAATATCCACTTCCTGCTTTTGTAATAGCTTTACGGCAGCGACTCCACTCTTACCTGCTCCAAATACCAATACTTTTTTACCCTTCAGCTGCATAGTTGCTCCTTTTTGCCCCATCACCGGCACCCATATTCTATCATCAGTTTATACGTTATTACTTCATTCCCATCAAAGCGACCAGACATAGAATTGCCGTCATGATAGAAAATACCGCTACCACTCTGGTCTCTGACCAACCCATCAATTCAAAATGATGATGGATGGGAGCCATCTTAAAGATACGTTTTCCACCGGTCAGCTTAAAATAACTTACCTGAAGCATAACCGAAATAATTTCCACAAAATAAACGATTGCAACCAAAAGTATGAACAAAGGCAGCTGAAGCATGAACGCTGTCGCTGCTACAAAGCCTCCCAAAGCAAGTGAGCCTGTGTCTCCCATAAAGACCTTTGCAGGATATACATTATAGACCAGGAAAGCCATCAGGCTTCCTGCAACCGCACCGGTGATTGGAGAAATATTGCTCTGTACTCCAATCGCTACCACTGTGAAGAAGGTGGCGATTAATACAGTAACGCTTGATTCCAGACCATCCAGACCGTCCGTAAAGTTGGAACCGTTCACGGTTCCAAGAACAACAATGAAGAAGAACGGTACAAACAGATAATTTAGGTCCGCATACTTTCCACCGGAAAAGGGGATCAGCATGGTGGTGCCGGCATCTGTGAAGTTAATCAGATAATAGCCGAGGATTGCGGTGACCAGGATCTGTCCCAGGAGTTTTTGCCAGGCACGCAGACCCATGGAGCGTTTCATAACCACCTTGATATAGTCGTCCATAAAGCCTATGATACCAAACCCTATCGTAGCAAACAGGACAGGAACAATCTCCTTATTATCCTTGATAAAAAACAGGGAAGTAATCGCAATGCTGAGTACGATTACAATACCGCCCATAGTCGGAGTTCCTGACTTTTTCTGATGTGATGCAGGCCCCTCCTCACGTATATACTGCCCGAATTTCAACCTTTTCAAGAAAGGTATTAAAAGCGGACAAAGAATTACGCAGACACCAAAGGATATGATGACCGGTAATATTACTTTAATCTCAGAAAAATTCATAGTATCCTCCATTCCTTGTCGGGAATTTGTATTTCGCAGGTCTCATCCCGACTGCCGTTTATTGGCAACATTCCTATGTATATCTCACATTTCATGATTACCCTTGATATTGCCTTAGCCATTATACTTTATTACTTTGAAAAAGACAATATTTTCGAGGGTCCTATTTTCGAAACTAGGAGTAATTACTTAATGATAATACAGGATAAAATCGCTGCCCTTTTCCACAGTCTCACCGGGAAGAGGAAATTGCTCCCTGACGACATCGCCCTCTCCGAGAGGATACAGTTCACCTAATTTATATATCTTTAAAAGTTCCTTTACTTCCTTCTTTGTCTTCCCTACTAAGTCCGGCATGGCAAAGGTGCCGATATCAAACTTTTTGATTTCTTCTTCAGAATAACTCTCCTCCACCCCAAGATAAGGGAGAATGTTATTGAACACATCAGCTATCACCGGTGCCGCGATGGTTCCGCCGTAGTAGATACCGACCGGATCTTCGATCAATACGATTGCGATGACCTTCGGATTATTGGCAGGTGCAAAACCGACAAAGGAGGAAATATACTTATTGCTGCTTCTGGGAAGCTTTTCGGAGGTTGCTGTCTTCCCACCAATTCGAAAGCCCGGCAGATAGGCACGTCTTCCTGTACCGTCCGACACTACAGCCTCTAATAGCTCCTTCATGGTCTCCGAGGTTTCCTTTGACACTGCTCCATCCGTAGTCTGATACTCCAATTCCCTGATTTTGGTTCCATCGGAGCTCCTGATCTGAACACCAAAATGTGGAGTGACCAACTTTCCTCCATTCACTACGGAACTGGCTGCCACAAGCATCTGTAAGGGTGTAATCTGAAAGGATTGGCCGAAGGACATGGTCGCAAGCTCCACAGCCTTAATATTCTCTTTTTTATGCATAATGGAATTGGCTTCTCCCGGCAGATCAATACCAGTTTTATGAAACAGACCCATGCGATCAAAGTAATGATACATCTTATCTACCCCGACCCTAGCTCCGATCTCCATAAATACAGGATTACAGGAGTTTTTAATTCCTTCGATAAAGTCTTGGCTGCCGTGCCCTCCTGCCTTATGACACCGGATCAGTCTGTCTTCGACCTTTTTATAGCCCGGGCAGAAGAAAGTATCTGAAAGCTTTACTACCTTTTCCTCCAAAGCTGCTGTTGCGGTTACGATCTTAAAAGCAGATCCGGGTTCATAGGTATCGCTGATGCAGGCATTTCGCCACATTCCGTTTAAAAGCTCGTTCTTCTTCTCCTCTGTCAGCGTCTGTGTTTCCTGTATTGCTGCGATTGGTTCAATGAGTGTATAGGGATCATTCAGATTGAACTCCGGAACATTCACCATTGCGTAAAGCTCACCGTTCTGAGGGTTCATCACAATCAGCTTCACATTGGAAGCCTGTTTGGACTTCATGACTCTTTTCGCAGCCTGTTCTGCGTATTGCTGAATACTCATATCCAGACTGAGGTATAAATCATTTCCGGGGATGGGTTCTACCCGGTCCTCGGCTGCATTTTTAATCTCCACCCCGTAAGCAGTGGTAAGTGTTAAAATTGTTCCGTCTATTCCTTTTAAGTAATCATCATATTTCACCTCAAGGCCGATAATGCCCTGATTATCGCTCCCTGTAAAACCGATTACTTTGGAAGCAAGGGAATCATAGGGATAATAACGTTTATAATCCTCATCCACCATAACGCCGTCCAAGTCATATTCGCGGATTTTATCCGCGATCGCCTTATCGACATTCGACTTGATTTTCTCTATGGAGGATACCTTTTCAACCCGCTTCCTGACTTTTGCTTCACTAAGTCCCAGCGTTTCGGAAAGAATCTGTATGACCCTCTCCGGTTCCTTAATCTGAGCATGGATAACTGATATGGTACATACGGGTTTATTTGTTGCAATCAGCTTTCCGGTTGCATCATAGATACAACCCCGTTCTGCCTTAATTACTCTCTCACGCTCATGCAGGTCCTGCGCTCTGGCTGCATATTCCTCTGATTTGAAGATCATCAGATATCCAAGTCTCGTAGCCAGGGCAAGTGTAACCACCAGAATAGCACAGGTTACGATTAGTACATTTCGCTTATTGTAGGTTCTGCTTCTAGCCATACAACCATGACCTTGTTTTTCTTATCGTTTCATTTTATTACAGGCAAGGCTGCTTTATTCTATAGCATCCGCATTAAACTCATTTTCATCTTCTGCAGAAGGGGCTCCTTCACTCTCTGGATTCTCCTGCTGCTGTCCTTCTTCATCCCCTGTCCCGGGCTGCTGCTCGCTGTTGCCGCTCTCCTGCCCGGAATTATCATTATTCTCTTCCCCGTTCTCCTGTGTCTGTGAGGAGGAATTATCTCCCTGTGATGTATTTTGTGACGCCGCTGTATGATCACCGGAAGACTCTTCTGTTCCGGGTTCTTGTGTCTGGTTCTGATTATCCTGTGGCTGCTCTGATCCGGTATTATTCTCAGAATTTGTTCCGGGATTGACTTCGGGGCCAGTTTCATTTGCATCGGCCTCTGTTGGCAACAGATAATCAATATCACCCTCCGGATAGATGCCCAGAGCCGGAAGAAGCTCCACCATAATTCTGCTCGCAAATTTGGTGGCTATAGAGCTGTCAGCCTGCTTCTCCACATTCTGCGGTTCATCAATCATAACATAAATGACAATTTGGGGGTTGATTGCCGGAACCTGTCCCAGGAAGGATACCAGGTAAGTCTTTGCTTCACGTGGAAATTTCTGAGCTGTACCCGTCTTTCCACCGATTGCATAGCCTTCTACCTTTGCACCTCCGGCAGTTCCTGCCTCCACTGTCTGATACATATATTTCTGTATGAAATCAGAGGTCTTCTCTGATACGGTACGTTTTACCAGAAGGCCCTTATTTTCTTTCACAACCGCGCCGTTCTCATTGATGATCTTCTTAACGATATGCGGCTGATAATAACTGCCTCCGTTCACCAGCGAAGAATATGCCGCTGCCATCTGAAGCATCGTAGCATTAAAGGTCTGACCAAAGCTGCTGGTGGCCAGCTGTGATGGCCCGATCTTATCTTTTTCTATTATGATACCGGCTTCTTCACCCGAAAGATCAACACCGGTCTTTTTGCCAAAGCCGAAGCTCGTCTGATATTGATAGAAGGTGCCCCTCTCTTCCTTATCCGCAATCTGCATCAGGGCATCATTACAGGAGAACATCAATGCCTGCCCAAGGGTCAATTCCCCATGTCCGGTTCGCTTGCTGCAATGAATTTTCGATCCTGCCACTTCCTGAAAACCGTCACAGTAAAAGGTATCCTCTTCTTTTACGATATTTTCTTCAAGACCCGCGGCTACCGTAATCGGCTTGAAGGTCGATCCGGGCTCATAGCCGCTGCTGATGGCGTCGTTTTTCCACAATTTATTCAGAGCATCCATCTTCTGCTCTTCCGTCATCGCGGAGAGCTCTGCTTCCGTGTATAAGCCCGAAAGATCTCTGGGGTTGTTCAAATCATATTCCTGATTGGAGGCCATAGCAAGAATCTCACCGTTGTTCGGATTCATAACCAGCACACCGATATTCTTGCTGCCAAATTCGGTATTGAAGGTATTGATATGCTTCTGTATGATCCGTTGCGCATTGATATCGATCGTACTCACGATGGAATTGCCGTTCACTGCCTTTTTCACGATACGTTCCAGATCAAGGCTGGAATCAAAATATCCGTATTCCCTTCCATTGGTACCATTCAGTTCGTCATTATAGTATTCCTCGATTCCGAAGTAACCGATATTGTCCGCTGAAGAAAAGCCAAGCACATCACAGGCGAGATTCTGATAGGGATAGGTTCTTACATATTCCTCTTCAAACCAGATACCGGTAATGCTTTTATTCTCCTGCATCGCTTTCTTAAAGTTCTCTACAGCATCATACTTGAGATTCTTTAACAGGATCACATACTGGTACTCGGATTTCTTATTCAGAATATTCTGAAGCTCCTCTGCTGTTATGTCAAAATTCATCTGTAATGCCTGTAAGGTAGGTTCAATACTGTCCGTATTGGATAACAGATGCTTCGGATCAAGAATCAGCTTGTACTGCAGGTCACTGCTGGCAAGCACGGTACCGTTCCTGTCGGTAATATCTCCTCTCTTGTATTTCAGAACAGAACTGACATAGGTCTCCCTGGATAATACATTTTTTGCATAAGCATCACCCTTGGTCTGCATGATATAAACAAGTCTGCCCATCAGTCCGACCATGCATAAGGTCACAATACAAAATACAAGCAACAGGTTTGCTTGCATTTTGGAAGTAAATTTTTTGATTGTTTTTTCCTGTGACTTTTCCATTGTACTTTACCTCACTGGATATGGCTCGTTTTATTCAGGGATGTCCTCGAATTGTCTCACATAATCCGCTGAACCGCTTTGGTAAGTAATTACTTCATTCTTGTTGGGATATACCATACCGAGTTCTTCTACTGCAACCCGGTAAATTTCTTCCATATCTACTGCTGCATTGATTGCTTCATAGGCAGCATCATTCTCTTTGGTTAAGACGGTAATCTGCCTTTCCAGAGACACAATCTGTTTATTCATAACGTTTACCTGATTCTGAACCATCAGATAATCCACACAGACATATACAGTTGTGATGATAGCAGCTGTAAGCACGAGCAGGGATGCAAAGCTAATACCTGACAGGGCCTTTTTACGGCTGCGATCCTTAAGTCTTCTCTGGGGTATCTCGTATTGTTCTTCTTCTCTGCGGATATCCGGAGCAACTCTCAGTTTACGAACCGTATTGCCATCCACATAGCTTGTCCTCGTATCATTGTATTGATATCGTCTCTTATCTGCCTCCATGCAAGAAACCCTCTTTCCCAACTGTTCTATACTATCGTGCAGTACCGATAAAGTCAATGTAATTACTTAACCTGATACTTCACTATTTCGCCGTTTGCTCCAACTTCTCTTGTCACCGAAAATGTAGCTTAGATTTTTTCAAAAACTCTTAATTTTGCACTTTTTGATCTTTTATTACTTTCCAATTCTTCCTCAGCCGGCAGAATAGGTTTTCTCGTAACCACCTTACCCGTTGGTACCTTACCGCATACACATACAGGAAAGTTCGGCGGGCAGGTACAGGGATTCTCATTTGTCCTAAAACAGGACTTCACGATCCTGTCTTCCAGTGAGTGGAAGGTTATGATACATAACCTGCCTTTTGGTGCCAGAACCTCAATCATATCCTGCAGTGTTTCCTTTAACACCTCAAGTTCCCTGTTCAGCTCGATCCTGATTGCCTGAAAGGTTCTTTTGGCAGGATGTCCTGTCGTAACACGAAGCTTCATGGGAATTGCGGCTTTTATAGCTTCCACAAGCTCTGAGGTAGTCTCAATCGGCTTTTCCTGTCTCATCCTGACAATGTGCTTTGCGATGTTCTTTGCGAAATTATCTTCCCCATAGTCCCTGATGATACGGTAAAGTTCCATTTCACCATATCCGTTGACGATGTCCTTCGCTGTCTTCGCATTTCTGGTATCCATCCGCATATCCAGTGGAGCATCTTCCTTATAGGAAAACCCTCGTTCCGGTGTATCCAACTGATAAGAGGATACTCCCAGATCAAGCAGGATACCGTCCACCCGGTCGATCTGCAGGGAACAAAGTACCTGCTTCATCTCACTGTAGTTACTTCGCACAATGGTAACCTTGTCCTTATATTCGGCCAGTCTCTCACCTGCTGCTGAAATTGCGGCCTCGTCCTGGTCAATCCCGATCAGCCTTCCGGTTGTCAACCGCTTTGCGATCTCATAGGAATGTCCCCCGCCTCCCAGCGTACCGTCCACATAAATTCCATCCGGACGAATATTAAGATTATCTATGGTTTCTTCCAATAATACTGATTTGTGTTCAAATGCCATAATACCCTCCGGCCATCATCGGCAATGCCGTCTAGAAGCTGATTCCATACTGGGACATATGCTCCGCGATAGCATCCACATCATCGTAATCATTGTTATTATCCCAACGTTCTTTGCTCCAAATCTCTATTTTGTTCAATACACCTACAAACACGATGTCTTTATCCAGCCCTGCGCTTTCGCGAAGCTTAGCAGGTATTAGGATTCTTCCCTGTTTATCTGCTTCGCATGCAGCTGCTTTTGCCATAAAGTAACGCTGCAGCTTTCTTGCTTCCTGTGTTCCCGGGAGCTTCATCAGTTCCTTAACAAAGTTTTGCCATTCTTCCTTGGGATATGCAAAAAGGCATCCGTCCAAACCCATGGTTATAACGAATTCTTCTCCAAGATCATCTCTGAATTTGGAGGGTATGATTATTCTTCCCTTTGAATCGATCGAATGATCAAATTCACCCATGAACATCCGGCATCACCTTCTTTTCCTCAGAAGTAAGATTTTATCATTACTTTCGTGAAGATGTCTTTCCTTCACGTTCTCCACTTTGGTGGTCATTTGTACCACTTTCCACCACTTTGCTCCACTTATGTGATTATTTTATATTAGTTTTGGGAATTTATCAAGTGATAATTTGAAAATAAAAGCCCACAAAACCTTATGAACGCAGGGTTTGTGAGCTTTTTTGATAACAATTCACAACATCTTGTGTTTTAATTAAAAATCGAACAAATTATGTCAAGATATAGACAAAAATGTAGAGCTTAGGAAATTAGCCCTAAGCTCCAGTCATATTTTCAATATTCTTCGTTGCTACCGCCTTCTTCGCCTGATCATACTATATCTTTTATAGATCAGATATGCTCCGGCAAGAACAACCATCACACCGGACAAGAGCTGGGAAACCGCGATCGGTGTACCCCATAGGAACAGTTGATCTGTTCTCAACCCCTCCATCCATACTCTACCCAGTCCGTAACCCACCAGATACAGAAGAATAATCTCACCATCAAATTTCTTATGTCTGGTATAAAGCAAAAGAAGTATCAAAAGACAGGCATTCCAAAGTGATTCATAGAGGAAGGTAGGATGTACCTGAATATATCGGCTGCCGTCTATCATCACTGACTTATCTCTGATTTCAAGTATTCTCTCGAGTGCTCCGGGCTTTCCCGAATACAGATTCTGCAGTCTGGATACCGGAGTAGAATCCCGAAATATTCCGGATACATCATTCACATTCAGTCTCATTGCAAATAATCCGTCTGAATACTTGCCGAAGGCCTCTCGATTAAAGAAATTACCCCATCTTCCAATAATCTGACCGGTGACTAGTCCAATACAGCCGGTATCTGTCAAAAGCCAAAAATTATATTTCTTAATTCTCGCATAAACAACTGCCGCCAATACTGCAGTTATGATCCCTCCGTAGATTGCGAGTCCCCCTGTTCTTAGATTAAATACCGACCAGGGACTGTCCACAAATTCCTCCAGGGAAAATACAACATAGTAAGCTCTGGCTCCGATTACGGCTGACACAATTGCAACCATGGCAAAATCCAGATACACTTCTGTATTTTGACCCGTCCTCTTCGCCATCCATTCTGCTAATAACCAGCCGCATAGCATACCAATGCCAATGACCACACCGTAAAATGTTACGTAAAAGCCAAAGACATCAACGCCTGTTGCGACATTCTCCAAGGAAATCCCCAAATTGGGGAAATAGATATCTGAACCATTAATTATACTCATAACGATTAATCACTCTTTCAGAGAACAACTGCAGACCTTCAAGTTATGGCATCGATAATATTCCAGCCATAAATGAAAGTATATCGGTTCACGGGTTAATTATACATTAAAGCGGAACAGAACCACATCCCCGTCCTGAACTACATATTCCTTGCCTTCAGAACGAACCAGACCCTTTTCTTTTGCAGCGTTATAGTTGCCGCATTCTACAAGATTATGATAATTTACTATTTCTGCACGAATAAAACCGCGTTCAAAATCAGAATGAATCTTACCGGCAGCCTGTGGTGCCTTAGTACCCACCTTGATGGTCCACGCTCTGGTCTCCTTGGGACCGGCTGTCAGATAGCTGATCAATCCGAGAATATGATAGCTTGCCTTAATAAGCTTCTCAAGACCGGATTCCTTTAAGCCAAGCTCTTCTAAGAACATACGCTTTTCATCGTCCTCCAGCTCAGCAATCTCCTGTTCAATCTGTGCACAGATGACGAATACCTCAGAAGCCTCCTTCTCTGCAATACTGCGTACCTTCTTTACAAAGTCATTACCCGCACCATCATCTGCCAGATCCTCTTCCTTTACGTTAGCGGCATAGATTACCGGCTTCGCTGTGAGAAGATTGTAGCTGTCCAGTAGTACCTGCTCCTCATCGTCCTGGGGCTGGAAGGTCTTCGCCATCTTCCCTTCCTCCAGAAGAGCCTTCAAACGCTCCTGCAGGGCAAGCTCTTTCGCAAGTGATTTGTCATTTTTAGCGCCCTTGATGGTCTTGGACATTCTGCGCTCCAAAATCTCAAGATCAGAGAAAATCAATTCCAGATTAATTGTCTCAATGTCTCTGGCAGGATTCACGGATCCATCCACATGAATCACATTGCTGTCCTCAAAACAACGAACAACATGAACGATGGCATCGACCTCCCTGATATTGGATAAGAACTGATTGCCCAGACCTTCTCCCTTTGATGCACCCTTAACCAGACCGGCTATATCCACAAACTCAATGACCGCCGGAACGACTTTCTCGGAATGATATAAATCACCCAATACCTGCAGTCGTTCATCGGGAACCGGAACAATGCCTACATTGGGATCAATGGTGCAAAAAGGATAATTGGCAGATTCCGCACCTGCCTTGGTTAAAGAATTGAAAAGTGTGCTTTTACCTACATTGGGTAAGCCTACGATACCTAACTTCATTCGTGTATTCCTTCCTTAATTAAAACTTTATGTGTTCAATATAAACTATCATGTGTCAATGTACAAGTGTCAAAAGGTGCTTCGCACATTTCCAGATATAATAGATTGCTATTACAAGCGAGCTTGCATAGCAATCTATTATATTCAGAAAGCACCTTTGGTGCTTTTGACACTTGTACTAATAAACATGCAAAAAGCATCATGCTGAAAACTTAAGTTAGCGTCAGTCTAATCCCTGGTTTCCATTACGAGCAATATTCCCTCCCTGAATTCTACCCGTGCTATGTCCTCTACGATTTCATTGCTGATCCCGAGGCTGCTTCCCGCAGACAGGATCACGTTATCGAGGGGATAATAAAAGCCCTTCAGAGTCAGACCCTTAACTGCAGCACCAAAAGGCAGGAACGATACATAATCACCGTATTGTGCGGACTTCTCGATAATAAAGCTCTCCTGCTTCAGATAGAGCTTATTATTCCGATCAACGATGAACGCATCTACCTTCTGTTGCAGAAAAAGCATCAGAAGATGAATATTTGCCAATGTATGATCCATGCGGCTTCCGGTCGCTCCGACAATCGTGACACTTGAGGGGGTATGCAGTAAGGCAAGCTCTATGGCGATCTGCGTATCCGTCTTATCCTTCTCCTTCGGAAAGGTTTTGATCGGTGCAGACTGATTACGATACCTGTCGAGGACTGCTTCCGGAACCGAATCAAAATCTCCGACGATGTAATCCGGTTTCAACTTCATCCGGTCAGCCAATACCAGTCCACTATCTGCGACAATGATCAGAGTGAAGTCCTCCTGCTTTATCAGCATAGATAGCAATTCTTCCTCCGTCCGCCCGCCTGTAATAATCAGTATTTTATTTTCCTTCTTAATAGCCACCATCTCCAGTCTGTGATCAGGCTTATCCTTGGCATCTTGAAAACACCTGACGAAAATCCGAGATATTCTTCGTAATATCACCCTTGAATACCGATGTACCGGAGACAATTACATTAGCTCCAGCAAGAATAGCCTTATCCACATTGTCCAAGGTAATCCCGCCATCAACCTCAATATCAAGCTTATGTCCAAGTCGATCCGCAAGCTTCCTCAGCTCCTTCACCTTCTCCAGAGTCTCGGGAATGATTGCCTGACCGCCAAAACCGGGATTTACTGTCATGACCAGTACCATATCCAGGTCTTGCAGGATATATTCGAGAACACCGGTCGGTGTCGCCGGATTTAAGGATACACCCACCTTTAAGCCCAGTTCCTTAATTCTGGCAACTGTTCGATGAAGATGAGTGCATGCCTCAGCATGTACAGTAATAATATCGGCACCGACAGCCTTAAAGTCCTCCAAATATCTGATCGGCTCCGTTATCATCAGATGAACATCAAAAATAAGCTTCGAATTTTTTCTGATCGAAGCTATGACAGGCATACCAAAACTTATGCTGGGAACATAATTCCCATCCATAACGTCAATATGAAGATAATCTGCTCCAGACTGTTCCACCTGTGCAATCTGCTCTCCCAGTCTGTTAAAATCAGCCGCCAATATAGACGGGGCAAGTTTCACCATAGTATTCTCCATTCTAATAGCGTTTCTGGTTTTTTAGTTCCTCAAATAGTGTTACGTAATTCTCATAGCGAAGCCTGCTGATCTTATGCTCCTTCAGAGCATCCTTCACAGCACAGCCCGGTTCATTCAGATGATTACAGCCAATAAACCGGCATTCTGTCTCCAGCTCGCGAAACTCCACAAAGTACTCCTTCAATTCCTCTTTCCCGATCTCATCGATATATAAGGAACTGAAACCCGGAGTATCCATAAGATACGTACCCTCTTCAACATAAATCAGCTCGGAATGCCTTGTCGTATGCTTTCCGCGCTTGATTTTCTCACTGATATTCCCTGTCTCCATATTGGCTTGCGGTTGTATCAGATTAATGAAGGTAGACTTTCCGACTCCGGAGGGTCCGGCCAGTACCGTAGTCTTCCCTCTCATTTTATCATATAACATAGCTGTACCTTCCCTCTGCAGCATACTGGTAAAGACCACCTCATAACCACAGAGCCGGTAAGTATCCTTTAACAATGAGATTTCACCCTCTGAGACAATATCCGTTTTATTAAAGCAGACAATTGCGCCAACCTGCTGTTTTTGCATCATAATCAGGAAACGGTCCAGAAGATTTAGATTTGGATCAGGCTCCGCCGCTGCAAATATGACCATAGCCTGGTCAACATTCGCAACTGCGGGCCGTACTAATTCGTTTTTTCTTGGTAAAATCCGGGTAATGGTACCATTCCCCGTCGGTTGATCTTCGGTATCTATCTCTACATCATCGCCAACCAGAGGCTTGATTTTCTGATTACGGAAAATCCCCTTCGCCTTGCACTCATAGATCAGGTTAGTCTCTGGTGAATGAACATAATAAAAGCCTGCAATACCTTTGATAATCTTACCTTTCAAGCTATTCCTCCACAGGTGAAAATTCTATGGTCCAGGTAGTTTCAGTATCTCCGGGAGCAATAAAGAGTGCTCCGTCCACATACATTCTTACGGTACCTACACTGGAGCTGTCACTTACTTGCGATACAGTATAGGGGAAATCGGAAGCCGAAAGAGGTCCTTCAAATATTGAGGTCAGGGTTCCATCCTGCTCCATCTCCAGTACAATATCTGCATCCTCATTGTCGATGTATTCAAACGGGTTCACGTCTATCACTACTGAACCGCTATATAGCTGATTCTTATTTTTTAATCCGGAGCTTACGATAATGTCAATAACAGAACCGGAATCTACCTTTTGTCCTGCTGTATTGCTCTGATAGGTTACGATACCCTTTTCATAGGTATCAGAGCTTTCATAGGATACATTACCCTTTACCAGCCCTTCCTTTGTCAAGGCTTCCGTAGCAGCCTTTTCGGAAAGACCGACCAGATGTGGCACCGTGGACTTCTTATTCTCAGAACCCGAACTTACCATAACAGTAACGGTATCTCCGCTTTTCGCGGTGGTCTGTCGTGCAGGATTGGTCTCGATGACACGTCCCATCTCAATCTCATCACTGGAAACATATTCATGCTTCAGTTTCAGGCCCAGTTCCTTCAGTTTCTTATCTGCCTGCTCTTCTGTCAGCCCGTATACATTCGGTATCTCGAAGGCTTCCGGTCCTAAGCTGATGGTCAGCAGTACAACCGAGGATACCTCCACTTCGCTCCCTGCCTGGGGATACTGCTGCATTACCTTGCCTTCTTCAATGGTATCTGAATACTCTTCTGTATATCTTACGTCAGCCTCTGCAGCAAGTGCTTTAATAGAAGCCTCCGCATCCTCCTTGGTTAGGCCAAGCACTGCGGGTACTTCATAAACAACAGCATTCGGGCCGGGTGTAGGCATTCCTGTGGGCTCCACTGAGGGAGAGACACTCACTTCTATTCCGGGATTCCCTGCAGGATCCTTCTTGCCGCTTCTGCTGGAAATAAACCAGATAACGGAGCCGATAATCAGTACAGCGAGGATGATGATTGCCACGATGCTGCCCACCATAAACATCTTCTCTACCTTACTGTCGACTGTATCAAGATCCTCATCCTCATCCTCTTTCATTCTCTTAGTCTGAAGACCTCTTGTATCGCGAAGCTCCTCATCCAGATATACTCCGCTTTTAATTTTCCCTAAATCATCAGAAATATTAATGGTAGGGGAATCACTGGATACAAATGCAGGAATCTGAACAAAATCTCCGTCCGGATTAGATATTGCTCGTTTTAAATCTGTAATCAGTTCAGATGCGGAATGATATCTTCTTTCAGGTCTCTTCTGCATACATTTCTGAACAATCTTATCAACACTGACAGGAATTTCAGAATCCAGTTCACGCAGGGGCATTGCCTCTCCCTGAATATGAAGGAGTGCAACGGATACGGTATTATCCCCGGCGAATGGAACCTTGCCGGACAGCATCTCGTATAAGGTCACACCTAAAGAATAGATGTCACTCTTTTCATCGCTGTATCCACCTCTTGCCTGTTCCGGAGACAGATAATGTACAGAGCCCATCGCATTGGAGGTAATTGTATTGGAATTGGTTGCTTTTGCAATACCAAAATCAGTCACCTTAACCTTTCCATCTCTGGAAATAATAATGTTCTGCGGCTTAATATCCCTATGAATTATGTGATTGTCATGTGCTGCTTCCATACCCTGAGCAATCTGGATTCCAATTCCGACTGCCTCCTTGATATCAAGCTTTCCCTTTCGTTCTATGAAACGCTTCAGGGTAATACCTTCAACCAGCTCCATGACGATATAATGCAACCCACTGTCATCTCCGACATCATATACATTTACGATGTTAGGATGGGATAAGCCCGCAGCAGATTGAGCTTCTGCCCTGAATTTATTTACAAAGCTTTTATCACTTGAATATTCCGGCTTTAATACCTTTATCGCCACGAATCTATTCAGTCTTTGGTCTCTGGCCTTGTATACATCAGCCATACCCCCTGATCCTACCTTATCAATGATTTCATAGCGATCGCTGATAATCATACCGGGTTTTAACATATTAGTTCACCTCATCTTCATACTTTAATAATAATGATTGCAATATTATCCTTACCGCCATTTTCATTCGCACACTTTACCAGGTCTTTGGCGGCGGCTTCAGGATCGTCATTCTCCTTGATGATCCGTTCGATTGTCTCGTCCTCCAGCATATTGGTCAGGCCATCCGAGCATATAAGTACAGTATCTCCGTCTTCCAGATTAACTTCGAAAAAGTCAGGTTCCACGGCCTCATTCACACCGATCGCTCTGGTTATTATGTTCTTGTTTGGATGATACCTGGCTTCGCTTCTGTCAAGCTCACCGGTCTTCACCATAGCCTCCACCAGGCTGTGGTCTTCTGTTACCTGCCTGATCTGCTTTCCTATGACATACAATCTGCTGTCCCCGACATTGGCAACATACATCTCTTTATCAAATATGGTTGCCGCCACGAAAGTCGTCCCCATACCTTCTAACTCACTTTGTTCCATCGCTTTGTTTCGAAGGGCTTCATTTGTCTGTTTGATTGCTGATTCGATCAAAGCGATTGGCGAGGTTAGCTCGCTCTCCTCAATCTTCTGGCGAAAAAACTCAACACAATATCTTGAAGCATAATCGCCAGCATTATGTCCACCCATACCGTCCGCAACCACGAACAGATTAGGTAGTCTGCCAACGTCAGCTTCGCTGCAATAGACATAATCCTGGTTTATCCTCCGCCGTTCTCCAATATCTGTTATTGAAAATGCTTTCAAGACTGCACCTCCCAGCTCACACAACTTCAAATGCTATTCTTATCCATATAGCTTTTTCTCAGTTGTCCACAGGCAGCATCAATATCCGAGCCCATTTCTCTTCTTATAGTAACATTAATTCGGTTTTTTTCAAGTATAAATTTGAAATTTTGTATGTTTTTGCTTTCTGATTTCCGGTAGTCCCTTTCCTTGATCGGATTGACGGGAATGAGGTTAACATGGCAATTTAAGCCTTTCACCAGCCTGCATAATTCCCTCGCATGCTCCTCGCCATCATTCACAGAAGCCACCAGACTATATTCAAAGGTCAGTCGTCGGCCTGTCTTTTCATAATAATAACGGAAAGCATCCATCACCTCGGACAGCTCATATTTGGCCGCAACAGGCATCAGTTTCTTTCTGACCTCGTTATTGGGAGCATGAAGTGACAAAGCCAGTGTGATCGGAAGCTCCTCCTCTGCCAGCGCACGGATCCGATCGGGTATCCCGCAGGTTGATACAGTGATATTTCTGGCACTGATGTTTAATCCCTGAGGATCGGTCAATATTCTGATAAAACGGATCAGATTATCATAATTATCGAGTGGTTCTCCGGTACCCATCACTACAATATTGGATACCCTTTCTCCCGATATACGCTGAATACGGTAAATCTGATCCAGCATCTCTGAGGGCAACAGATCCCGTTCCTTCCCCCCAATGGTAGAGGCACAGAACTTGCACCCCATCCTGCAACCGACCTGAGAGGATATACAGACGCTGTTCCCATGGTGATATTTCATCAATACGCTTTCGATGACCCTGTCATCCTTTAGACGAAATAAAAATTTAATGGTTCCATCCGTCTCGGAATGAAGGGCATCGACCTCCTCCAGAGTGGTCAGCGGATAGCTCTCGGCAAGCTTGCTCCGAAGCTCCTTAGAGAGATTCGTCATCTCATCATAGCTTTCAGCAAGCTTTACATGAAGCCATTCATAAACCTGTTTCGAACGGAACTCCGGTTGTCCCAGGGATTTCATGAGCTCTGCAAGCTCCTTATAATAAAGTGATTTAATATCCAATTGCTCCCTCTGCTTTCCTATTCCAACCGGTTTAGAAAACTCCGGTTTCAAATACTAATGATACCTGATTATATTATACAATGAGGTCATTTCATGTCCTAAAAGATACCATCCTGATAAGATTTTCAGGAATTCTTTCTGAATTTTGCTATAAAGAAGCCATCCGTATTGTGTACCCCCTGTAGGAGCTGAAGATAACCGTCCCTCGTGGTTTGCGAGCGCAATGCTTCAGGCAGTCGGGAGTCCAGACTCTCCTGAACATAGGGATAGTGCTTGAGAAACCAGTCACGGTTCTCCACATTTTCCCCCCGAAGCACCGTACAGGTACTGTAGATTAAGATTCCGCCTGGTTTCACATATTTTTCTGCTTTATCCAAAATTTCTCTTTGTAATTGTACCAGCTCTTTGTGTTGACTTTGTGTCAATTTGTATTTCAGATCTGCTTTTTTACCAAACACTCCCAAGCCGCTGCAGGGTAAATCCGCAATCACCACGTCTGCCTGGCCCTCTAAGCTTTGATCCTCCACTGTCGCATCCCAGACCTGCGCAGTCACATTCGTAAATCCCATACGGGTTATGTTCTCCTCAATCAGTTTTATCTTATACTCGGTTAAGTCCCGTGCCAGGACCTTCCGGGCCGTCTGGGCAGCATGAAGGGCCTTGCCGCCCGGTGCGGCACAGACATCGATCACAAAATCCTCTGGTGTGATTCCTGCGACCTCACAGACCAGCATGGAACTGACATCCTGAACTGTGAAATAGCCTTTGCTAAAGGTATCCAGCTTCTCCAGATAATCATAATCCCTTATCACAAAGGCATAGGGAAGGTAAGCACTTTCCGATACACTTACCCCCTCCTGCTCCAGTAGTGTCCGAAGTTCTCCCGAAGTAGTCCGTTTTGTATTACAGCGGATGGTTGTCTCCTTTTCCTTAAGCGTTGCCGCAAGCATTGACTCAACTTTAGAATAGGAATAGGTTTTTAACAGCTCCTCTACCAGCCATTTCGGTGTCGAGTAGACAATCTCAAGATATGCTGTGGGTTCAGCTACAGGGTCCGGATACACAATTGCTTCCAAATTTCTGGCAATTGAACGAAGGATACCATTCACAAACCCGGAAAGCTTTGTAAAGCTCCTCTTTTTTGCCAGCTTAACAGCCTCATTGCATACCGCGGAAACAGGAACCTGATCCATATAGTTCAGCTGATAGACACTCATACGGAGAAGGTTCCGAATGAAGGGTTTCATCTTTTTAACAGGATGGGAAGCATATCTGTCAATGATATAATCCAGTGTCAGACAGCTTTTTACCGTACCGGTAAATAAATGGGAGATAAAAGCCCGTTCCTGCTTACTTAGAGTCTGATGTTTTCTCAATCTCTGATTCAGCACAGTATGACTGAACTTATCCCCTTCGAGTACTTCTAGGAGCATATCTAGTACGATTTCCCTTGCATTCAACTGATCAGTCACGTCTTCTTCCTCCGCCGAACAGGATAATCAGTCTTAACAGCTGCAAAATGGAGGCTGCAGTTGCCGCTACATAGGTCAACGCTGCTGCATCCAGCACCTTCTTTGACTGTCCAAGCTCTGTCTCCTGTAAAATCTTAGTCTCCCGGAGTCTTGCAATGGCTCTTCTGGAAGCATTGAACTCTACCGGAAGCGTAATCAGCTGAAATAATACAGCTGCTGAAAACAATATGATTCCAAAATCAATCAGAAACTGTGAACCACCCAGAAACAAACCGATTAAGATCAACGGCCATGCCGCCATAGAACCGAAATTAGCAACGGGCACCAATACTCCCCTGATTTTCAACGGAACATATTCCTTTTGATGCTGAATCGCATGTCCGCACTCATGTGCTGCCACTCCGATTGCAGCCAAAGAGCTTTGTCCGTATACAGAATCGGATAGGCTCAGCACTTTGTTTCTTGGATCATAATGATCCGTTAAGCTGCCCGAAATACGCTCAATTCTTACATCATAGATACCCGAAGCATGTAGTACCTGTTCCGCGGCCTGCGCACCGGTCACGCCAGTACTGCTTCTGATTCGGGAATATTTTGAAAAGGTACTTTTTACCCTGAACTGTGCAGCCATACACAGCACAAAGCCGATAACTACAAGTAAATAAGTCGAATCAATATATGGATAATAGTATCCCATAAAATCCCTTCCTTTCTTAATTAAGAATATGACTACCGACAGACCTGAAATGAAAAGGACCGGCAGAGATCTATATGCCAGTCCTACCATGAAGCCATATATTATCCTGTTCGTCTCTGCAACGGATTACGCATGCCTGCACTTAACCAAGCTTTGTCCCAATTGTCAGAGGATATCCGCGCAGGAATGCATCCGTAAGCATCCTTTTCTTGCCTTCCAATTGTAACTCACGGATCACCAAAACTCCTTCTCCGGTAGCAACTGCAAAGGAATCCTTACGAAGCTCAACAATCTCTCCGGGAATGAAAGTCTGATCCCCGGCCGCCTGGCTGACCGGCTCAGCATCAGCCTGCCACAGCTTTAATGTCTTCCCATCCAACATAGTATATGCGCTTGGCCAAGGATTCAAACCTCGAATCAGGCGCTCTAATCTGACTGCTGACTGCGTGAAGTCGAGTCTGCCCATATCCTTATCAAGTATTTTTACATAGGTTGCATTCTCATTGTCTTGAGGAATCCGGACTGCTGTCCCTGCCTCAATTTTATCGAGTGCTTCGAGCAATAAATCGGCACCCAATACCGCCATTTTATCAAACAGGCTTCCACCCGTCTCCTTCGGAGCAATCGGCAAGCTTTTCTGTAATATCATGTCTCCCGTATCTATACCGACATCCATATACATAATCGTAATACCTGTCTCCTCTTCACCGTCAATAATGGAATACTGAATTGGAGCAGCTCCACGATATTTCGGGAGGAGAGAACCATGCACATTGATACAGCCGTAAGGCGGAATATCCAGAAAAGCCTTCGGTAGAATCTGACCAAAAGCAGCTACAACGATTACCTCCGGTTCCAGCGACCGGATTTTATACATAAATTCAGGCTCCTTCACCTTCAAGGGCTGATATACCGGCAATTGATGCTGCAGGGCAAGCTCCTTGACCGGAGAAAAGCTGACAGTCTGTCCCCTTCCCTTTTGCTTGTCCGGCTGGGTTACGACACCGATTACCTCATGTCTTGATTTAATTAATTGATCCAGAGTTGGCACCGCAAAATCCGGTGTCCCCATAAACAAAACCTTCATCCGGCTCATCCTTTCTTCTCAGAACTCAATATTTCACAAATCCTATATGATTATTGAACCTCTTCTGCTGCCAATACGTCACGAAGCTCTCCTTCAGCTATTTCACTGTACAGTATGCCGTTCAGATGATCAATCTCATGACAGAAGGCTCTGGCCAGCAATTCGGTTCCTTCTACCGTAAACTCTTCCATATTCTCATCAAAGGCTTTCACCTTCACATAATTCGGTCTTGTTACTGTTCCTACCTTACCCGGTATACTTAAACAGCCTTCATCCCCGGTCTGTTCTCCGTCCATCTCTATAATCACGGGATTGATCAGGGTGATAGGCTCATTGCCTTCCTCGGATACATCAATGACGATCAGTCTCTTCAATATACCAACCTGAGGTGCCGCAAGTCCGACCCCACCGGCTTCATACATGGTATCATACATATCCTCAATCAGTTCGAGGATTTTCTTATCCACCTCTTTGATTTCCTTGGCGACCTTATTTAACACCTTATCTCCAACTTCTCTGATATTTCTTATAGCCATAATCATTTTCCTCTCTATCTTATCCATACTCTAATCATGCTCATTCGTTTAACGGGTAAAACCGATCGCATTTATACATCATAGCATATTGACCGCCTTTTTATCAACCACATATCTATGACCGCTTAATATCCGCTCATCGGATCGAAGTCAAACTGCAGGCTACAACCTGTAAAATGTTCAGAATAGAGGAAATAGCCTTCCAGATAATTTTTCACACCGACCAGTTCCTCGTAATCCTGATGCTTAATATAGATCACAAACCGATACGTATCATTCAGCTTTGCCACAGTAGCCGGTGCAGGGCCGATGGTCTTGGCAGACAGGGCATTCTGCTCATAATACACCTTCAGGACCTCTCCAAGATGTCGTGCTGCCTGCCGTGCCTGATCCTCCTGTTTGGAGGTAACAAGGATCAGAAGCATATGGGATACCGGAGGATATTGCATCATACTTCGGTAGGCAAGCTCCTGTTCATAAAATGTATCATAATCACCATCCGCAGCGGTGGTGATGCTGTAATGCTCCGGATGATAGGTCTGAATAACCACCTCGCCGGGCAGCACATCACGTCCGGCTCTTCCTGCTGCCTGGCATAGCAGCTGAAAGGTACGTTCTCCGGCACGGAAGTCTCCGGCATACAAGGATAGGTCGGCTGCAATGATACCGACCAGGGTTACCTTCGGAAAATCATGACCCTTGACAATCATCTGTGTACCGACAAGAATATCGGCCTGATGACCGGCAAAGGCTTCGAGGATTGCCTGATGTCCACCCTTATTCCTTGTCGTATCCGTATCCATACGAAGAACCCTTGCCTTCGGAAATTCCTTCCTTACGTATTCCTCTACCTTCTGCGTTCCCGTGCCAAAGGCTGCGATATACCTGGAACCGCAAGTGGGACAGACACCCAGCTGCTGTTCTTCATAGCCGCAATAATGGCAGATCATCCTGCCGTTATAATGGGAGGTAAGTGATACATCACAATGCGGGCACTTCATCACATGTCCGCAGCTTCGACAGGATATGAAGCCTGCATAACCCCTTCGGTTTAAGAACAACATAATCTGTTCTCCCCTGTTTAGCCGGTCTTCTATCAGCTCACGGAGCTTGGCACTGAAGATTGATTTATTCTTATTTTTTAATTCCTCTCTCAGATCCACGATCCAGACCTGTGGCGGCTTTGCTTCCTTCGCACGTCTGGTCAGGGTATATAATCTGATCTCACCCTGCTTCGCCCGCAAATACGTCTCTATCTGCGGCGTCGCAGAGCCGAGGAACAAGGAGCTTCCCGTAAGCTCTGCCCGCTTTCTTGCTACCTGTACGGTATGATATTTCGGGGTTGTCTCACTCTTATAGCTGCTCTCATGCTCTTCGTCTATGATTATCAGACCAAGCCTTGTAAATGGGGTAAATAAGGCGGATCTTGGTCCGATGATAATATCGATTTCACCGTTTCTTGCCCGCTCGCTCTGGTCATAGCGTTCTCCCTGGGACATCTTAGAATTCATAATGGAGATACGGTTACCAAATCGCCTATAAAAGCGTTGCACAGTCTGGTAAGTAAGTGCGATCTCAGGGATCAATACAATTACCTGCCTGCCGCTCTTGATGACATGATCTATCACTTCCATATAGACCTCGGTCTTCCCGCTCCCCGTGATCCCGTGCAAAAGGTATTCAGCACGAATTCCATGATCATACTCCTTGATAAAATCATTCACGGCATACTGCTGTTCCTCATTCAGCACAACAGGTCGGGATTGCAGGCTTGATAAATTCTCCTCCTGAAGCTCCAGAGGATTTCGGTAAATCTGCTCTGATATAGTCTTTGTCACACCTTGCTTTTCCATACCGGACAGGGTAGCCGCGGAGATATTAAGCCTGTTTCGGACGGTATCATAATCCAGTACCTGTTCCTTCAGCAAAGCTTCCAGAAGACGCAGTCTGGCTTTATTATTCTTTTTCTGATATTCAAAATACAGCTGATTGGCAGCTTCCTTGCCCAGTACCAGCTGTATACTCTTCTGCTCTTTGATTTTGACAGACTTTCTTACCGGAATCACGGTCTTTAGGGAATCGTTCATCGTTCCGCCAAAGTTCTCCTTGATCCAATAAGCGAGATAAATCAGATGGCTTTCAATCATCGGAGCATCCGTCACAACCCTGCTGATCGGCTTGATCAAATCCGGATTAAGCTTCGGCTCGTCGGACAGCTCCACGATATAACCGTTGATCTGCCGGTTCCCTTTTCCGAAGGGCACCACAACCAACGCTCCGATCACAGCCTGGGAGCTAAGCTCTTCCGGAACAGCATACTGATATGTCTTATCCAGGTTTTCATGGGAAATATCAATAATGATATCTGCATAGCTTAGAACAGACATAAGGGCCTCCTTCGTATGATATTCCTAGATGTGATTCACCTCATTGGCTGCCTCCCTGATCAGTTCTCTGTCATCCATGTGATACTTCACACCCTTGATTTCCTGATAATCCTCATGCCCCTTTCCGGCAATGACAATGACATCACCCTCTTCGGCATGCTCGATCGCATAACGAATGGCTTCCTTTCGGTCCAGGATCGCTATATATTTTCCGGGGCCCTTCTCCACGCCAACGACAATATCATTTAATATATCCTGAGGCTCTTCAAACCTTGGATTATCCGAAGTCACGATCGTTAAATCCGCCATGGTGGAGGACACCTCTCCCATCTCGAAGCGTCTGCTTCTGGAGCGGTTGCCGCCGCACCCAAACAGGCAGACCAGTCGCTTCGGCTGATACTCCTTCAGGGTAGTAAGAAGACTCTTTAGGCTCATGGCATTGTGTGCATAGTCAAGCATGACATTAAAGTTCTCAGAAACCGGAACCAGCTCCACCCTTCCTCTGACATTTACGTGGGACAGGGCTTGCAGGATCTCCTCATTGCTCACCTTAAAATGTCTGCAGAGAGATATCGCACAAAGGGAGTTATATACATTAAATTTACCGGGTATATTCATATTGACGGACAGCTTCATCAAACCGTCCACATCATAGGCAATACCAAGAAAGCCGGGTTTTTGTACCAGACTGATGTGATCCGCCCTAATATCTGCCTTTTTGTCAAAGCCGAAGGTCTCAACCTCACAGGTATGACCCTTCAGTATTTCCCCTGCATATTCGTCATCGATGTTCACCAATCCTAACTTGCACTGCTGAAATAGCTTCGCTTTGCTGGTCAGATAATCATTGAAATCCGTATGCTCCGCTCCTCCGATATGGTCCTCACCAAGATTAGTGAAGATACCATAGTCAAAGGTAAAGCCGGCAACACGATTCAGCTTCAGGCCCTGGGAAGAGACCTCCATCACGACACATTCGCAGCCCGCAGCAACCATATCAGCAAAGGTCTCCTGTAGCGTATAGGATTCCGGCGTTGTATTATTAGCCGGGATAACCCTGTCTCCAATGATTGTCTCGATCGTCCCGACTAAGCCGACTTTTCTGCCCGTGTTCTCCAGTATGGACTTGATCATATAGGTAGTGGTGGTCTTTCCCTTGGTTCCTGTCACACCGATGGTTGTAAGCTTCTCTGCCGGGTAACCGAAATAAGCCGCAGACATATAGGCAAGTGCCAGTCTGGTATCGGACACCTTAATAACCGTACCAACCTTTGACAGAGCTATCTCCTTCTCGATGACAATAGCCGCTGCTCCTTTTTCAATTGCTTCAGCTGCAAAGCTGTGGCCGTCATAGACTGCTCCCGAAATACAGAGAAAGACACAGCCGGGTACCACCTTGCGTGAGTCATAAATCAGTTCTGTTACTTCCTGGTCTGCGTTGCCAGATATGCATGTATAATCTAGTTTTTCCAACATTTTCAGCAAATTCATGGGAATTCCTCCTTTTGCTCATATTAAAACTTCTGTCATCTTCCTCTATATTCTTCAAAGATGGCTCAAACTTAATTATAGCTTTTTCTTATCCTGTTTGTAAAGAAAAAGTATCCACCAATGCGAGTCTCTGATCAAATCAATCCAGCTCCACCGGGTGTACCCCCGGGAGTCGTGCACCGATGATTTCCGCCGTCAGATTAATCCAGGATTCGCATTGATTTAGGATAATGGCATCCTGAGTGATGACATTTCCAAGCTTCTTAAGAAGCACATCCGCATTCTCAGTGAGCGCTACCCTCGTCCAAAAAGGATACTGCTCCAGGACCTCTATTAGCTTCTGCTTAAGCCTGCCGGAATTGGATACCGGGGCATCCAGATAGAATACTGCCTCTTCACAGCCGAGAAACCTTAATTCCTCTCCGACGAGCCGGATTGCTTCCTCGGTCTTGTCGATGATTCGATAGGTTCCTCGAAGTCCTGCCAAGTCACGTATGGTTTTATCCATACATCGAATCAGGGTGGAGTTCGAGAGGGCGACCTCCAGCGTGATGATGACATTAAAACCATCGATGAACACCTGCTTGGGAGCCTCTGTCCGGTTCAGCCTCTTCTCTTCACGAAGTGCAAGCACCTTCTTCTCGGCGGTCGCCCTGACAACCGCCAGCCTCTGTCGTTCCGAAAGCCTATAGTGGTTCCCGACAAAGGTAGAAGCCGGTGTGATCTTATAGCCCTGCTCCAGAAGATACAGAATATCCTTCTGAGCCCTGCGAAGCACAGCTATGCTTTCAGGATTGAATTCCTTTTCATCTGTCGGGACAAAGCCCCGTCTGGATTGTGACATATTCACCTCCACCTCACTGTATCCTATACAGTACTTAACCTTTCTGTTCCTCAATCATCCTGTCGTAATTCAACCTTATTATCTATGAGTATTAACCTTTATGCTTGAACTTATTTTAGCTTCCCTTAGTCTTGGTGCAATTCTGGCTATGCAGATTATCCGATTTCCTTTGGAAAGTCTTTGTATCAGCTTTTTCTGCTATCCAGGTTAATAGGTTACTCCTATGATTATTGTAATAAGAAGCTTCTCTAATAGCTTATATCCAATACCTTATCATAAAACATGTAACAATTTATGTCGAAAAACATAAAATAATATCGAAAACATTTAAACTTCACTAATACCTTTTATTATAGTACCTGAAAGAAGTGAGAATTTCGATATGAAATTTAGCGTTATTAAAAAAAACACAAGCAAACCTAAAGTATCCAAAACGTCAAAGAAGGATGACAAGGACAGTTCCTCCTTAAGGGAAGAAATTTGCGCATATGCTTTACAATTCAAAGGGAATCCTTATGTCTATGGAGGAACCAGTCTGACAAAAGGTACGGATTGCTCCGGCTTCACACAATCCGTATTTAAGAGTAAAGGAATTAAACTGCCACGAACTGCCAGAGAACAGGCAAAAGGCGGGAAAAGTGTTCCCCTAAATGATATCCAGCCCGGTGATCTGATATTCTATACGAAAAATGATCAGATCAATCATGTTGCTCTATATATCGGAAAAAAAGAGGTGGTTCATGCCAGTAGTCCGAAATCAGGAATCAAAATATCGAAATATGATTATCGCGAACCCTATAAAGCTGTCAGTTATTTGGACTAATTTTGATCAATAGAACCAAAAAATGAGCACCTTCACAGTCTGAAGTGAACCCCAAAGGTTAGTGTTTCTCTAACCTTTGGGGTTCACTTTGGACTGTGAGGTGCTCATTTATTATTGTTCAATCTCTATCATGCTATGCTGTCATTGCTTCGATTGCCCTTTCCAGTATTTTAAAACCTGCCTCCAGCTGCTCATCCGTCACGACAAGCGGGCACAGAAAGCGAATGACATTATGATAAGTTCCGGCACTCTCGATTATAAGCCCCTTTGAAGCACATTCCTGTACCAGCTTGTTTACCAGCTCGCTATTTGGCTCCTTCGTCTCTTTATTTGTAACGAATTCAATACCAAGCATGGCACCGATCCCTCTGACGTCACCGACCACTTCATATTTCTCTTTCCAACTGCCAAATCTGGTAAAGCAACGTTCTGATATCTGACGGGTCCGATCAAGGAGATGATCTTTTTCAATTACCTCCAGGACCTTCAGTGCTGCTGCGCATGCTACTGCATTGCCACTGTAGGTACCTCCGAGAATTCCCATGGGAATGCCGTCAAAGATCTCGGCACCTGCTGTTACCGCAGACAGTGGCAGGCCGCCGGCAATGGATTTCGCTGAGGTTATCATATCCGGAGCACAGCCCTCTTCCTTCCAATAATCAGAGACAAACAACCTGCCGGATCTGCCAAAGCCGCTTTGAACCTCATCTGCGATGAGCAGAATACCATAGTCATCACATATTTTTCTTACTGCCTTAACCCAAGGAAAAGGAGCAGGTACAAAGCCTCCCTCTCCCTGAACCGGCTCTACAATAATAGCGGCGATATGACTGGCCGGGGAGCACTCTTCAAATACCTTCTTCAGATCGTTGATATAATACTCTATTGCTTCTTCATCCGTAAAACCCTTGGGCTTCCGATAAAGATAAGGATATTCTGCCCGGTACACACCATCGGGAAAAGGCCCCATACCTATGGAATATGCTTTTTTCGAAGTCATGGCCATGGTTAGGCTCGTTCTTCCATGAAAGGCTCCGGAGAAAACAATGATATTCGGTCGTTTGGTATATCCCTTAGCAACCTTCACAGCATTTTCCAATGCCTCTGCACCACTATTCACTAGCATTGTCTTTCTTGAACTTCCTCTGACAGGGACCAACTGGTTCATCTTCTCTGCAAGAGCGATATAGCCTTCATGGGTAACGATATTCATCATGGTGTGAAAGTAGCGATCGGCCTGTTGCTTCACAGCCTCCACCAACTCCGGCTTACTATAACCCACATTAAGGACGCCAACACCCCCGACCCAGTCCAGAAATATATTGCCATCCACATCCTCCAGCATAGCACCTTCCCCTCGCTGGATGACACAGGGATAGATACAGCGAATGGCAGTAGGTATGGCAGCTTCTCTCCTCTTCAGGATCTCTTTTGCTTTCGGCCCCGGCAAGGTATCAGTGATAATCTTAGGTAATGCATCTTTTAACATACGAGTAACCTCTTTTCATAATGAGATCTTAGAAAACTATTCATACAAATACTCATAAATCGCCAAAATATCAGCATGACTTAATTCGACATATGTATTAGCCAGTAATCGTCCCTGGTTGCAGAGAACGGAGGACGTAAATTTCTCTAACATACTTCTTGTTGTGCCATATTCCTTCAGTGATTTTCCGGGAAGAATCATCCGGAACAATCCCCTAAGCTCCTCATAAAGCTTTTCTTCTTTGCACCCCAACTGATCTGCCAATAGCAGGTTTAACTTCCTGATTGCCCCTTGGGGTTGTAAACTATTATATCTCCATAGGACTCCCCAGAGGATGGCATAGTTTGCTTCTCCATGGGGAATATGAAAGGCACTACTAAGGGGATAGCTTAGGGCGTGAACGGCTGCTACCCCAGCATTACCAAAGGCAATTCCCGCATAGGTGCTTGCCATCAGAAAATCCTTCATGAGAGGGTATCTGCCTTTCTCACCTTCTGCAGCAATCTGTTGATAACCCCTCAGAATCAGCTTCATTGCTTCCACAGAAAACATCCTTGTGAAATCATTGGCCTTCGGAGAGAGATAGGCTTCCAAAGCATGCACAAAGGCATCGATGGAGCTGGTAGCAAAGCTCTGAAAGGGAAGTGTATGTAGTAGCTCCGGAATCAGGATCGCATAATCGGCAAACAATTCATCTGCTGCCAGACCAAGCTTTGTATTTTTGCCAAGCAGTTCTAATACAGATATATTCGTTACCTCACTGCCTGTACCGCAGGTGGTGGGTATGGCTATGAACTCTTTCTCCTTGACTAAGGCAAGCTTACGCTCGAACAGTTCCTGTGCCGGTGAATAATTACTTAGTACAAACAGCTTACCGACATCCAATACGGAGCCCCCGCCTATAGCAATCACCCTGCTATAGGTAACCTCCATTAGATCTCTTTGGATTGCTTCCACCATTCTGTCCGTTGGCTCACCGGAACCATATTTACGAAAATCAATTACAGTCGCTTCTCCGGTGTGACCCCTAAGGTAGCTCTCATAGGTATCCTTACGGGTCAGGATTAGGTCATCCTTACCCACCTGAAAGGCTTCGCAAAATTCTTTCGCACTGTCATAAAGTTGGATTGTTGTGTTGATTCGAAATTGCTTCATAATTCTACCGGCTTACCTTTCTTCATACCAGCCTACGATACCCGGACGAAGATTAATATTCACCTGCTTTATCTCCTGATATTCCTGCAGTCCGTGAATGCCAAGCTCTCTGCCATAACCACTCATCTTATAGCCACCCCAGGGTGCTTCATTATAGGTAGGATTGTAGCAATTAATCCAGGTAATGCCGGCCCTGATTTCTTTGATGACACGTAAGGCTCTGGCCCCATCCGTGGTAAAGACCGCACCTGCAAGACCGTAGATGGTATCATTGGCCAGATTTATGGCTTCTTCCTCCGTTCGGAAGGTTTGAATGGTGACCACCGGTCCAAAGACCTCTTCCTTTACAATTGTCATATCAGAGGTACAATTATCAAAGATGGTAGGTCTGATATAATAGCCCTTTGCACATTCTCCCTCCGTATAACGGTATCCTCCACAGACACAGGTGGCTCCCTCCGCTTTGGCTGTCTCAATGTATTTTAATACCGTGTTCATATGGGCTTCGGATACCAAGGGCCCCATATCCGGATTATCCAATCCGTTACCAAGGGTCATGGCATTAGCCCTCTCTGCCAGTCTGGCAACAAATTTATCCTTGATGCTTTCCTCTATGATGATTCTGGAACCAGCCGAACATACCTCCCCCTGATTAAAGAAGATACCAATCATAGCCCACTCTATAGCTCCTTCAAAGTCCGCATCCGCAAAGATGATATTTGGCGATTTTCCGCCTAACTCAAGACCGACCTTCTTCAGATTCCCGATGGCTGCCCTAGCAATATCCTGACCAACCTCCGTGCTTCCGGTAAAGGTCACCATATCTACGTCATGACTGACTGCAATCTCATGACCAACCGTACCTCCGGCACCCATGACCAGATTAACAGTTCCTTTTGGCAATCCCACCTCATCTATGATCTCAAATAAGATTACGGAGGATAGCGGTGTATTGGTACTGGGCTTAAATACGATGCAATTTCCGGCACTGAGTGCGGGAGCAATCTTCCATACCGCCATCAGTAACGGATAGTTCCAGGGGGTAATCTGACCACATACTCCCACAGGTTCATGAATGGTATAAGAGTGCATCTCACCAAAGTTGGAATTCACATCATATACACCACCATAGGGAGTCTTAATCAACCCTGCATAATACTTAAAGCAATGGATGGCATCATCCACATCACCCTCCGCTTCTCTTAAGGGCTTTCCATTATCAAGGGTATCTGTTCTGATCAGCTCCTCTCTTCTTTTCTCCATCAATTCAGCAATTTGTAAAATGATATCCGAACGCTTTTGTGAATCCATTCTCCGCCAGGTACCGGTATCGTAGAAGGCGGCCTTGGCTGCGGCAATTGCAAGCCTTGCATCCTCCTCCCCACCTTCTGCTGTCTCTGCAATCACTTCACAGTTGGCGGGATTGATTATTTTTCTGGTTTTTCCGGAAAGTGCCGGAACCCATTCACCATTGATATAGTTTTTCTTAATCTCCATCTCCAACCCTCCTATCGATTAAACTCCACCTTAGTATCCGCTAAGGCCTCATCCATTCTTGTGATAATCTGATCGATATCCTCAAGGGTAATGACTGCTGCAGGCTCAAATCGGATACATTTTGCATTTACTAAGGTACCTGCGGTTAACACCCGTCTGGCGAACATTCCCTTTGCCACAGAATACCCAATATCACTTGTCACAAATTCAACACCAATCATCAAACCGATACCGCGTACCTCCGTTATGACGGTGGGATATTTCTCTTTCAGCTTCTTAAGCCCCACAAGGAGATACTCACCCTTTGCAGCACATTGACCCGGAATATCCTGTTCCAGCATATACTTAATCGTTGCAAGGGCAGCGGAGCATGCCAGCGGATTACCGCCAAAGGTCGGTGATCCAAGCAACCAGGGATTATCGATCAGGTCCTGGGTCCACATATGGGGTCTGCAGATAATTCCGGTGATTGGCATAATTCCACCACCGAATGCTTTACCAAAGGTCATGATATCCGGAACTACACCTTCCGCTTCGCAGCGGAACATCGTTCCGGTTCTGCCCATACCGGTTTGGATCTCATCAAAGATCAAAGCGACGCCATATTCGTCACAAATTGCTCTAACCTCCTGCAAATATCCCTTCGGAGGAAGGATAATTCCGGCTTCTCCCTGGATGGGCTCCAATATAACACCGGCTACCCTTTCTCCGACCGCTGTCAGATTGTGAATTGCTTTTCTGATGTCATCAGCATTCCCGTATTCGACGTGCTGAACCTGCTGAACCATTGGTAAATACGGAACACGATAGGTACCCTTTCCTGCCATGGACACTGCTCCCATGGACTTCCCATGAAAGGCTCCGACAGATGATATGAACCAACTGCCGCCATTCGCTATTCTGGCAAGCTTTAGCGCCATCTCTACTGCCTCTGCACCACCATTTGTGAAGAAACATTTTTCCAAATCACCGGGTGTAATATCTGCCACTGCCTTAGCTAGATATCCCCGTAGGGGATCCAATAGCTCTTGAGAATGGAGTGCCTGATGATCTAATTGTGCTTTCACTGTCTCAATGATCTCAGGATTTCTGTGTCCGCAGGTATAGATACCAAAACCTCCAAGACAGTCAATAAACTCTTCTCCATATAATCCAGAGCAGTAAGCGCCATAATCCTTCCACTCCACAACTGCTGCATTCGTTGACACAGATTTGCGGTACTTCAGCCATCCGGGGCTTACATAGGTGTCGAAATATTCCACGGTCTCCCGGGTAAGCTCCTGCTTCTCTGCATCCGTCAGCTCATCGCTGTGAATGAACTTGATTACCTTATTCAATTCCTTTAGTATCTGCTCTTTGTCTCTCATAATGATTACCTTGCCTTTCAGTTAATATTTCTATATGTATTGTTTCATGCAGTAAATTTATTTGGTGAACTCAGCCCACATTTCACTGTATACATCTACTGTTTTGCCGATATTCTTCACATAATGGCCTTTTGCGATCTCTTCAGACGGGATCATAATGGCCGGGTTTTTCTTGTAATCTACATCCATTAAGGCTGTACCTGCAGTATTAGGATTAAGATAAGGGAATTCGCTGACAATTTCCTTATTCACCTCAGCACTTAGGACATAGTCAATGAATTTATATGCATTCTCTGCATTCTTGGCATCCTTGAGTATACAGAGGTTGTCGAAGAACAGATACATGCCTTCCTTCGGGTATGCGACTGCAAGGTTATCATTTTCCTCCAATGCGATAGCCGCTTCACCACTCCAGAACAGTCCCACAGAGGTCTCCTCCGTAATCATCAGCGTCTTTGGCGAATCACTGTCAAGGCTCTTAATGTTCGGCTTTAAGGTTAACAGTTTTCCTTTAATTTCTCCCAACCTGCCTTCATCGGTCTCATTCATGTCGTAGCCCATGCTAAGGGAAGTGATACCGATGATGGATCTGAAATCATCCAGGACAACGACGGAATTCGCATAATCCGGCTTAAAGAGCTCTTCATAGGTAGTAAAATCAGCACCTTCCGGTACCAGGGTTTTATTATAGACAATAACTCCTGCACCACCCAGGTAAGGGGCAGAATGCTGATTGTCCGGATCAAAGCTGGGATTTAGATAAGCCGGATCTATATTCTTAAGATTGGGCAATTTCTCTTTGTCCATCTCCAGCAACAGCCCCTGGGAGATCATGTTCTCTACCATATAATCACTGGGACACACGATATCGTAGGTGCCGTCCGTACTGCCTGTAACCTTAGCAAGCATCTCTTCATTATTGGAGTAGGTCTGCATCTTTACATCAATCCCTGTCTCCTCCTCAAAGCCGGTGATCACGGATTCAGGCAGATATTCCGTCCACATAAACAGGTTCAAGGTCCCCTTATCGTCATTGCTTTTTCCACAGCCGGTGAAAGTAAGGATGAAAACTGCCATCATAAATATCACTAATTCTTTTCTGCGTAGTATCTTAGATTTTCTCATAACCATATCCTCCTTTATTTTAAGAATTTAAGTAACTTTATTGCCGGTGCAGGGTCAGCATTACATCCCTTTCACTTTGTCTTTGAATCTCTTTGCGTAAATACTGCCGCCAGTATGGTGAACACCAGCACTATGGTTGACAGGGCATATACATCCGGTGTAACCCCTGTCTTTGTCAGCTCCATAATCTTTAACGGGAAGGTGTTGCTTCCCGGTCCTGTAGTAAAGAAGCTGATTATGATATCGTCAATGGATAAGGTAAAGGATAAAAAGGCTCCTGCTATCACACCTGGAAGAATAATCGGTAAGGTTACAGTAAAGAAGGTCTTTATCCTACCCGCACCCAGGTCCATCGCTGCTTCCTCCACAGATTTATCGAAGCCTGCTAATCTTGCATTAACCGTGAATACAACAAACGGAATACAGAAGGTTGCATGGGCTATGGTCAAAGACACCAATCCCATGGGAATCTGAGAGATGTTGAAAATGGCCAGCAAAGAAATACCAAGGACAATCTCAGGAATGACTACGGGTATATACAGTAAAGTATCGATGATCCCCTTACCCTTGAATTTATATTTTGACATACCGTAGGAAGCCATTGTTCCTATCACCGTAGCAACCAAAGTACTTGCAATACCTACGATCAGCGTATTTCCATAGGCTTGAAGCAAAGCATCATTGTGAAAGAGCTTGCCATACCAGCTGAAGGTAAAGCTTTCGAATTCTATATTCCTTTTTGAAGTATTGAAAGAGAATAACACTACAACTGCTATGGGCAGGTAGAGGAAGAGATAAATGAGCCAATCGTACAATCCACTAAACTTCCTGAATATGCTTTTTCTTGCACCTCTCATCTCACATCACCCCCAGATCCTTCATATCTCCACCGCATCGTTTATAGATGGATACCAGAATAATAATCAAAGCAATCAGCAATACGGAAAAGGCTGCCCCGAGTGGCCAATTGTTCGCTGCCTTGAACTGAGTTTCGATCAGATTGCCTATCAGCTGTGATTTGCCTCCACCCATAATGTCTGATACGAAGAAATACCCGAGGGATGGTATAAAAACCAGTATCGTACCGGAGAAGATGCCGGGAGCTGTTAGCGGAAGGGTCACATGCAAAAAGGTTTTGACAGGATTCGCTCCCAGATCATTCGAAGCCTCCAATAAGCTGAAGTCCAATTTATCAATGGAAGCAAACAGCGGTAGTACCATATAGGGAAATAAAATATATATCATACCAAGTAAAACGGCTCCTCTGGTGTAGAGGATTTCCAAAGGTTGATCGATCAGGTTTAAGTTCATCAACAGAGTGTTTAAAAGTCCGGTTTTGCCAAGAATTGTCTTCCAACCATTCAGGCGGATCATGGAATTGGTCCAGAAGGGGATCATAAGCAGCAACATCATGAGTCCTTTTTTCTTCTTTCCCGCCCGAGCCATATGATAAGCAAAGGGATATCCAAAAAGTATTCCGGCTACAGTTGTAAGCAATGCCAGCACAAAGGAATTCTTATAGATCTCCAGATAGCTTGGATTTAATAGTTCCTTATAATTGCTGAAGGTTAGCTGGTATACTACTCGATAACCATCTGTAGAAAGAAAGCTTAAATACAATATATAGATTAGTGGAACAGCCACTAAGAGTAATAGCCACAGGGTGACCGGGGAAACCGTCGTTAATAAGGGAATCGTCTTGTTACGAAAGGAATGGCTTCTTCTCATTCACACCCCTCCTAAATTCACATTTTCTATTACGTTATAGATTAAATGATCTCTGGATTTCATAACGACCACGTCCTCCAGCTCCCAATAGATGTTCACTACTTCTCCAACGCGGGGTGTCTCATCAATGTCCATTCTGCTAAGCTTTAGGGTCTGACCGTTTCCAATCACAATATTGCTTTTTATGATATTTCCCACATAGATCTGTTCTTTCACAATACCCTGGATACTGAAGCCTTCGACTTCAGCTTTGGAAAACTTCAGCTTCTCCGGTCTGACACAGGCATACACCATCTCCCCTTCTTCAAAGGTCATGTGTTCATCTAACCTTCCCAGGGCTTCCCCAACCTCCAGTCCTATCTTGACATTCAAGCCCTTCTGTTCAATGACTGTGGATTCAAAGATATTGGACTCGCCTATAAAGTCAGCTACAAATCTGGTTCTGGGCTTCTCATAGATTACTTGTGGAGCATCTAACTGATCTAGGTAACCCTGATTCAGGATAGCGATACGATCACTCATCGTCAGCGCTTCCTCCTGATCATGAGTTACATAGATAAAGGTTATTCCCAGCTTTCTTTGCAGATTCTTAAGTTCCAACTGCATTTCCTTTCTTAGCTTTAGGTCAAGAGCTCCTAAAGGCTCATCCAGAAGCAGGACCTTCGGCCTGTTAATCAAGGCTCTCGCTATTGCAACTCTTTGCTTCTGTCCACCGGATAACTGACTAGGAAATCGTTTGTCGTAGCCATTCAGCTGTACAAGCTCCAGCATTTCCTGTACTCTGCTTTTAATCTCTGCTTTTGGGACCTTTTTCATCTTCAGTCCGTAAGCAATATTCTGAAAGATATTCAGGTGTGGAAACAAAGCATAGCTTTGGAACACCGTATTGACATTCCGTTCAAAGGGCTCCTTCTTTTCAACATTCTCTTCCTCCAGGAGTATCTGCCCGTCCGAAGCCTCCTCGAAACCGCCAATCATCCTTAAAAGTGTAGTCTTTCCACAGCCGGACGGACCAAGCATGGTTAAAAATTCACCTTCATAAATCTTTAGATTGAAATCATGAACCACATGATTTTCCCCGTATTTCTTGTTCACGTTTACTATTTCAACTATCGCCTTACGTTCCCCAGTCATTGTAATCACTCCTTTAGAGTTTGTTAGGATAGAAAAAAAGCAAAGCTGCTAACTGCCCGCGTCAGCATCTTTGCTTTTCTTCTATTTATATTGCATCATTACCTCTCTCGCCGGTTCGGATTCTCATTACATCCTCGACATTCTTAATCACTATTTTACCGTCCCCTACCTGACCGGATGCAACTTTATCTCGAACCTCCAGCAGAATATCTTCTACCAGCTCATCCTTGACAATCACTTCGATCTTAATCTTAGGAATTAAATTGATTGAGGTTCGCAAACCTTTAAACTCTACCGGTGAAGTGTCACCAAGCTGGATACCACAGCCCATAATACTCATTACGGACATACCGCCACAGCCATGCTTTTTCAGGATTTCTTTCACTACTTCAAGCTTTTCAGGTTTAATATACATGGTAATTTCTTTCATATGATTCCTCCATTCTTATTACATCTCTAATTCCAATGACTTCAGCTAAGCGGAGCGTTTTATATCATAGGATAGTTATCCAATGATATAAAAAAAAGCGTGTAAACGGATTTACTCCATTTAAACGCTGTTGTTCATTGATTGCCTATTTAATTTATTGGAAGTATAACAATTGTGCGTTATATTGTCAACTAAAATTTTTAACTTTTTTAATTCCATGTAAAAGTAACGACGAATTTGGTTATTTTGTCACTGTTATTGATGTATTTATGCTTCGTGGCAGTCGGAAAACGGATCGAATTTTCTTCCTTCACTTCATAGCTCTTCCCATCCACCTGAACAATCAGGGTTCCGGATGTCACCGTAAGGTATTCGTAAGTATTATCTCCATGCCCGTCGGAGGAATACTCAGAATGCGCTTCCAAATTCATGAGATAGATCTCAAAGGTTCGGTCCTCCTCATAGGGAAAATACTCGTAAGCCTTGTATTCCTCCCCTTTACTGCTATAGGAGGGTGTCAACTCCTCTTTTCTCACCAGGACCACATCATTCTTTGCAGCACTGATTAAGGAGTGAAAGGAAACTCTGAGCCCGCTGACAATCTTACCAAGCGTCTCTACCGTAGGGATTGATACTCCTCGCTCGATCTGTCCCAGCATACTCTTGCTGATCCCTGTCTGCTTCGCCACATCATCAAGACTCATTTCCCTTGCTTTGCGAAGCCGCTTCAAATTACGGGCTACATTTTGTGTGATATACTCCATAGATTACTCTCTTTCATGACATTTGTGCGCTTTAACGCATTTATTATAACTATACACTAAGATATAGTCAAGAGATTTTTACCATGTGTCAAGGGGACGGGGTTGCTGTCACATGTGTCAAGGGGACGGGGTTGCTGTCACATCAAACCCTTTGTATTATTCCTCTGCTAACACCTGTCAATCTCTCAATCTGTCTAATTGATAAACCATACTTTCGCTTCAGTTCTTTTAGGTGCAAATTTCTTTTTTCTTTATCAAAATTCTGTAAATCAATAGCATTTTCAATATTACACAGAGTCATAATTATTTTTTTCGCATCCGAATCTGTTATGCTTGATTTTTCTACTATATCCAGACAATTATCATCATCATCTTTTTTTATGTGTTTCATGAAATCTCTAACCGCTATTTCTCTATCTGTGTTAAAAATATTTAAAACGAAGTCTATTTCTATCTGCTTAACTCCTTTAGCATAGTCCATATAATTAGACCATTTGTGATTATTTATCTGTGTAACTATACCTGCTTCTATCGAATTGCGAAAAATATATCTGAGTACAGTTAGAAAGTACTCAGTGTCTTCCACTGGTTCGCTTCTAAATCTATCCTGAAATAAATGGCCTACTCTTCCATATTTTCTGTTATACCAAAGTACATAGCTACCACATATCCTTCGTATCACAGTCTCCAACGGGTCTTTCCCCTCTTTTAGCAATAGATGAAAATGATTTCCCATTAAGCAATAAGCAAATATCATATATTCACATTTCTCTTTGTATCTTAGCATTGTTTGAATAAACCTTCTGCAATCTTCTTCATCTTCAAATATAGTTTGGCGGTTTATACCTCGCATAATGATATGATATATTCCACTATTACTCTTTATCCTAGCTCCTCTTGGCACAAAAATAACCTCCAATATAAAAAAATAAATCGTGTTAGTGACCCTGTTCGTGAGTCACGCTGTGTCACCAACCCCGTCCCTGTGTCACTGTGTCACCAACCCCGTCCCC
>JAEZKU010000059.1 GCA_023436065.1 Bacillota bacterium | reverse complement strand
CTGTGTCACCAACCCCGTCCCCTTGTCACCCCTGTCACCAACCCCGTCCCTGTGGCACCCCTGTGTCACCAACCCCGTCCCCTTGTCACCGTCCCCTTGTCACCCTCTTCCCATCTGTCCATAATGTAATTGCGCCCTCTTGATATGTAATATAGTAGATGCTTTTTATTTCATTTAACCGCTCCAACAATTCCTGATGCGGATGCCCATATCTATTATCCAGGCCACAGGATAGGATGGAAAGCTCCGGCTTAATCAATTCCAGCAGCTCTTCACCGGTAGAGTATTTTGACCCATGATGCGCTACTTTCAGGACATCATAATCAGTAGCCGGTGAGATTTGATAATTCTTATGATAATAACCCTCTACGAGCTTTTGACAGATTATTTCTTCTTCCTCCTTCGTTAAGTCTCCGGTCAGAAGCAGATCGAAGGACCCATAGCTGACACTCAACACCATAGAATAGGAATTGGTGTCCGGATAAACTACATTTGGTACAGGATGCAGGCAGATGATGCTTAACTCCTCCCCATCACCGATTCTGTCCATGGGACTGTCTGACTTAACCCGATTGCTACCAAGCTGATCCCCCTCCTCTAGATAACTGACTGTAATTCCTTTATCCCTGGCAAGCTTCTCTATTGCAATATAATTTTCGTCTTTCTCTATAAGCTCGGGCAGTATGAGTTCGCCAATCCGCACCCTCTCCTCCTCCATCAGTTCCATTAGCCCGTTTTGGTGATCATCGTCACTATGTGTAATGATCACGTAATCAATACGGTTTTTTCCCCGGTAATTCAGAAACGGAAGCAGCCGGTAGGTTCCGACCTTACGAATATCGCTACTGCCGCCATCAACCAGATAATTGGTCCCGGCACATTCCATATAGATTGCCTCTCCCTGACCCACATCCAGCATTGTGACTTCAAGACCCTTGTGATCATGTGGCAGAAACAGCAGCAGAATACCAATCATCGGATATAACAGATGAATCTTTTTTACACTTAATTTGCTTCGAACGATAAATAGGAGCAACAACCCCAGATCGATCAGTATCAACACCCCTTCGGGTCTGCCGACCGTGATCAGGTTTCCCGGAAGGAGTGTATTGATCCGGCAGATTCCTTCGTACAGCTTTAGAATATAATTCGGCCCTCCGATCAAAAAAGTACCGAGCGGAAGCCAAATGAGACCTGCTACTCCGGCCAGTAATGAGGTTATGGTTAAGATGGTGATAAAGGGAAGTATAAGAAGATTGATCAGAATACCATAGGTAGGAAATTGATAATAGAAGTAAAGAACAGCGGGTGTTGTCGCAAGCGTTGCACTAGTACTGACCAGTACACCCTCCAGTATCTTGCTTTTATAAGGAAATATCCGTTTGAACCCCGGATAAAGCAGGGAAATCCCAAGAACAGCACTGTAGGATAACAGAAAG
The DNA here is from genome assembly GCA_023436065.1 of Bacillota bacterium. Taxonomy (GTDB): domain Bacteria; phylum Bacillota; class Clostridia; order Lachnospirales; family Lachnospiraceae; genus Mobilitalea. The sequence goes on along the minus strand of JAEZKU010000059.1, from coordinate 64,365 downwards.
CCGACAGAGAACAGCTGCAGTGGATTCTGAAGCAGGATCAGCAGCGCGCTGAGTGCCAGTGCAGACAGGATATCATAGGTTTTCCCAAACAGCTTCGCCAGAAACAGCACAATCATCATGACAACCGAGCGGTTGGTGGATACGCTGAAATTCGTGAGCACTCCGTAGCTATAGAGAAAGGCTATCGTCAGGATGGTTGAGACCTGCAGTGGTAAGCGGCATTGTTTCAAAAGCCGAAAGATGCCAAGTCCGATCAGGGATACATGGAGTCCGGAAATCGCAAGGATATGGGAGATACCTCCGGTCTGATACAATTCCTTCAGCTCATGATCCAAGAGATACTTTTCACCAAGCAGCATAGCAATCAGAACCCCCGCTTCCTTCTCTTCCAGTAAGGTATCATATACCCGAATCAGGTGGTTCTTCCATAGGCGAAGTCCTTCACGATATTTAGAATATCCGGAATCAATTATCTTAATTTGATCGGCAAATACTTTAAAGTCAATATTTTCGATCCGATAATACAGCTGCTCGTCAAATTGTCCCGGATTGGTGGCTTTTGTGAATTTTTGCAGGGTTCCTTTCAGAGATATCTGATTTCCGATTTGATAGACATGATTGTCAGATGTGTAAGCAAGAACAGCTTCACAGGGATAGTATTTTTCCTGATACAGAGAAACAGTAACATGTTCAAGATAAAGTGCACGGCTTGAGGATTTATTGACTATCATGGTAATCCGGCCGGTCAGTTCACAGGGTGCTTCCTGCGTAAAGGCATTCGCCAGTCCGGGCGGCTGAAGCTGTGCTTTCATAGCCAAAGCTCCCAGCATCAGAAGCATCGGCATACTCCATAGGAAGCGATCCTTCTGAGTAATGTACCGGCTGCTTTGCCGGTACATCAAGAGATAGAGTAGCACATAACTACTGAAACACATTCCAAGGATCAGCCATATAGCAGCCGAAAACCAGGCAAGGATCAGCCCCGACAGATAAGCCCCCAGAAGCCACACCAATGGGCGCCTAATCAATATTCTCCCCCCTAACTTTCCTTCAGCAAGCTTAAGTCCCGCTCAAAGTACCCGTCCAGGGAAAGACCTTCACCGAATATCGTTGGTGCTTCCCCGTTAATCTGGAATTGCACCTTTTTAATATACGGGAGCTCAACCAGCGTATTAACAATAGAATAGATGACCACCTCATCCGATAAGCCGGAAATCTTATCCATGAACTTTTTATTAAAATCCACGTAGCAGATTCCCTCTTTCATTTCAACCTTATTCAGGACGGTACCCTCAGGAACGGTACGGTACATGCCAATCTGCTCAGGTCCCGCCAGAAGCTCCTTCAATACCAGTTCCTCCAGTGACCCTGTTCCGTTATAGGTGATTTCCTTGAGATATTCCACCAGCGTATCACCCTTCTCATCCGCAAAATATAGTTTTACCTTAGTCTCCGTACCTGTGTTGTCAATAAAGTCCTCCCTGGTCATGATTCCAACCAAATCACCGTCAGAGTCAAGCAAAGGTTGTCCATTGACATAAAACTGAATATATTCCAAGCCTTCCAGCTGGCTTAAGGTCTTCACGATAGCCGCTCTGCATAATACCTCGGGAATACCGGTCAACTCTGCATAGGAGGGTTCAAAATCTATGGTCAGACTTCCGTCATCATTAAAGTAATATTCCCTGACAACTGCCACATCCATCAGCGCACTCTTGTATAAAAGGTTTTCCGGAGCCAGCTTGAGCATATAAAGCAGTTCATCGATCTGCTCCTCCTGTTTGGTACTGATCAACTGATATCTCTCATAGACCAGTGCAGAGGTTTTGGAATCCACATAATAGATTCCGATCTCGGACGGATTCTCGGAGCTTGTCCTGTCGCTGTTACTGCAGGCACTCAGATTCATTACCAGACTGAGTATTAATAATAGTATTAAAATTCTCTTCATCTTCATAAACCTTCCTATGCACCCATTCCCGTAGCGATACTCTATCCTAGACAATATAGTTCAGAGGAATTCTTACATTGAAGGTAGTCCCTTCCCCTTCCTTACTATAGACCTTAATAGCACCGCGATGCATCTGTATTACATTCTTCGTAATTGCCAGTCCGAGACCGGTACCGCCCGTCTCTCTGGATCTGGCCTTGTCCACACGGTAGAAACGTTCAAAAATAAAATCCTGTGCTTCCTCCGGTATACCGATGCCGGAATCAGACACCTTGATAAAGAAATATTTATGGTCCGCATTCAACGACACTCTGACCCAGCCATCCTCTACATTATACTTAATCGCATTCTCAATCAGGTTGGAGATTGCCAGGGAAAGCTTTACCTCATCCACCTCCGCGATGACCGGACGGAAACTTTCATAAATCATCTCTATATTCTGTTTCGTAGCGATCGGGGTCAGGCGCTTCAAGATCTGTTCCAGTAATTCATTGATATTGATCGGTGCGATGTTCATATCCCCCGCGGTCTTATCCAGCTTTACCAGGGAAAGCAGATCATTAATGATTTTGTTCTCACGCTCGATTTCATCCGTAATATCCACCAGAAACTCACGGTACAGCTCGGGCGGTGTATCCTCCTGCATCAGCAGGGAATCGGCCAAAACCTTAATCGATGTGATCGGTGTCTTCAGCTCATGGGACACGTTGGACACAAATTCCTGCCTGGAGTTCTCCAGCTTCTGCATCCTGTTCAGCATATGATTAAAGGAATCGGAGATTCTTTCGATTTCATTATACCCCTTGATGGATACACTTTCATCCATATAGGTTTCTGACATATGATCAATGGAATTCACGACATTGGTCAGGGGCTTACTCAAAATACCTGAAAAATAGATTGAGAATACCACAATCAATATAGCAAGGATAATGGTGAACAGAACCACCCTCTGTTCCATGCTGGTCCTGATTGTCTGAATATCCTTCGTAGAAAAGCTCATGACAATAGCACCCGTAACTTCTTTGGTATCATCATGAGTGATTGGATAGGTCATGTTAAGATAATTTGTCTCATCATTATGGACGAAACTGTCCTCAGAACCCTTCAGGCATCTGATGACCTCCTCAGAGATCAGATACTTACCTTCCTCCAGGGAATAGGTATCCTTCACGATATTCAGATTACTATTGACGATCACGATTCTTCCGCCATAGATATCCGCTATTCTGGAAATCTCGTTATCAGCCTCCGTATCCTCACCGGTAGTCAGAAAACCTCTGGAGTCCAGATAATTAGACAGCATATACCCTTGGTTTCTCAAATTATCCTTCCTGTTCGAGATGGCCTTCTCCTCATAGGTATTTAACAGCATCTGTGTAAATACGGAGAGAGGAACCATCCCCAGGACGATGAAAGCCAGCAACAGGTATATTCTCATGCTGTTTAGAAAACGTAATTTACTCTTGATTTTGGAAAAAATAACCGACACCCCATTTTGTATGTATAAATTTCGGCTCGCTAGGATTGCTTTCTATCTTTTCACGCAGCCTTCTGATGTGAACATCCACAGTCCTGACATCACCGGGATAATCATAACCCCATACAATATTCAACAGGTTTTCACGGCTGTATACTTTATTAGGATTAAACACCAATAACTCAAGCAGATCGAATTCCTTGGCGGTCAGATTCACTTCTTTACCTGAGATATACACTCTTCTGTTCTCGCAATCTATCTTCATCTCACCAAAGGTAACAGTCTTGGTATCAGTACTTCCTGTAGAAGTATTCTTGCTGCTGCGTCGCATAATAGCCTTAATTCTGGCCTTAACCTCAAGAATATTAAAGGGCTTCGTGATGTAATCATCCGCTCCATACTCGAGACCAAGGATCTTATCCATGTCATCACCCTTCGCTGTCAGCATGATAATCGGCATCATGGAAAACTCCCGGATCTGCTGGCATACCTCAAAACCGGAAAGCTTCGGAAGCATGACATCCAATAATACCACATCATATTCCTTCTTCTTCGCCGCCTCTAAGGCTTCCTCTCCGTCGTAGGCACAGTCAACCTCCATGCCGTCCTGCTCTAAGCTGAAACGGATACCCTTAACGATTAATTTTTCATCATCCACTACAAGTACTCTCTTTGCCATCTCTTCACCTCATCATGGTATCTATCTATATTATTTTACAGTAATATAACCGGAAACCCTTTCAAACAATCCTTCCTTAATTCCGGATATCTTCATCAGGTCCTGAATCGTCTTGAACTTACCCTTTGTATTACGGTACTCAATGATACTGGCTGCTTTCGCCTCTCCTACCCCCGGCAGCTTCATCAGCTCCTCAGCAGTTGCGGTATTGATATTAATCAGCTTCGTTCCTGATGGTTCAGAGGCTTCCTGCTCCGGTGTCCCGGGAGCCCCGCCTCCGGCCATATATTCACCCGCAGACAGTTCCTTAACTTCCTCTTGTGTTGGGATATAGATCCTTTGCCCGTCCTGTACCTTCAGCGCCTGATTGATGTAATCCTCGGCTGCTTCCTTGGTAAAGCCTCCTGCAAGCTCTACCAGATCCACCACTCTTACGTCCTCCGTAACCGGATAGACTCCCGGATTGATTACCGCACCGCAGATATGAGCATAACTGCTTATCTGTAATCCCTCTCCGGTTTCCCGGATCCCGGTATTCTCCTGCTCGATCATCTCTGGCCGGCTTATCATTGAATTTACCTGATCTGATGCCTCTGCCCTGCTATTTTCGGCATTTTCCGGCTCTAAAGACCCTTCTTCACTCAGATCCTGCTGCTGCGATAACTTCCATACAGCTGTACCGGAAGCATCTTTTTTTAACATACAACTATAGCAGATACCCGCAATCAAAAGAAAACTAAGGGCAGCTGCCAATACAAGATATTTTCTTTTCATTCTCATCTTCCTTATACAAAGAAGACTTAAAAAGTACCCTCTATACTTTTTTGATAAGACATTCTTATTTTACATAAATTGCACATCATTTACAATAGGTATTTCAGCCAGAAAAAAAGAAATATATTCAATATTTTCTCCAACTTCCCTGAAAAACCACAATCCCGACGATTACTATGAATACTCCTATTAATTTACGCCATTCAAACTCGACCTTATCCGAACCAAACATCCCAAAGACCTCGATCAGATATGCCACCACCAGCTGGGCAATGATAATAAACATATTGGCCATCGCCGGTCCCAGTGTATCCACACTCTTTATCACGGTATATGTGATAAAGGCCCCCAGTACTCCTCCGAGCAACATATATTTCTGATCAATCTTTAGTAAAGTCGAGAATTGTCCCTGCCTGCCGGTGACAAACCAGGCCAGAATACAGACCAGCAACGCGGAAAACTGCACAAAGCTTGCTGATACCCATATGCTGGTCTGCTTTGTTACCCCTGTATTAAACACTCCCTGCATGCTCATCAGCGCACCGGAGATAATTGCAATCAAAAATCCTAACATGACAGCACCATCCTTTCTCAATTCATAACGTTCTCTCTTAAGATAACCCTTTTTTTTGTGCTCTATTCGAACACTGTTGCTTCGTAATAACATAAATATACAGTTCCCCACAGAAAAATGCAGTTTCATACAATAATAGGGTGCAATTTCATCGACTGAGCATAATTACTCATAATTTGGCATAATTGGTTGCATTTAAACGGAAAATCATCTAGTAAAAATGTACTATTGTGTAGTATAATGAAAATACACTTGCTATGCTGATGCAAAAGTTTGGAAGCTGTAATTTTTTGAAGCTTATTATATAAATCATGCAACTATGGAGGCATGCTTACATGACGGCAAAAAACAATCACTCATTTCAGAAGCGGCAGATGCAGCAAAGCCTTTATCATTTTGCCCGAAATGATCTGAATACATTTCCTAACCTCTATGAGAAAATATATCGTCCCTATGTGCTGAAAGAAGCCTGGGAGCAGATAAGACAGAAATTAGCAGGGCGGGCAAATGAAAGTCTCCTGCATAAAGCTGAGGTCTATGGTATAGATAAACTGCTGAGTGAACTGCGTTCAGAGCTTCAATACGAGGCATACAGGGTAAGCTCCTTTCCTCACGAGACAGCAGAAAATGATCTTCTTGCCAGGCTGAAGAATGATATTGCTCAGGCTGCTGCTAAAATAATCCTCTCTCCGATATTCAAAGCAGGGGTTACTGCCAATACTGGCAGATTCAATTCCCTTGATCATCTTGATGCATTCGTGGAGAAACTCCGATACACTCCAGATTATAAGGACTGCAACATCCTTAATATACAGATCAAGTCCTGCTTTGACAGTATCAGCCAGGGTAAACTGATGGAACTGCTGGAACTGCGAGTAAGTGACCAGGAACTGCTGTATTTGATCAGACACTGGTTGAACACCGGATCAATTTATCGTAAGGAAAGCCCGGGCAATCACAATGGTATCGATAAGAACTTAGTGATTGCTCCAATGCTGATGAGCATCTATTTGAGTGCTCTGGACTTATCCTGGGAAAAGCAGTATAAAAATTCAGGTATCTGGCTTCGATATGCCGATCACATCAGAGTTTTATGCAAAGACGGCAATCATGCTGACCGGACCCTGAAGCTTCTGCCATCCTTTCTGGAACAATTCGATCTGGATGCGGAGATAGAACAAACCGGTTCTTATTACATTCCTCTGTCTGAAGAAGTATCACCTAAGCAATCAGAGCCCGTCCTCCCCGAAGAGGCTCCCTATACACCCGAAGCATATGCATATAACGATAGTTTTTGCGGTTATAAATATCGATTCGGATTATATGCAGGGCATTCCAATGTGAACGATTGCGATGATGATAATATACACTTTCACAACTTCATGATTACTTTATATATTCATGCCGGTAATCGTACTGATGATAATTTCGGTTTGGAAAAAATAATTCTGGATTGGCTTGCACCTTTACAGGGCCAACGGCTGAGTAAATCGGACTTATTTCTTGGAAAACAAACAACGATAGAGGGAATTGGCAATACCCTGTTCGATCCTTTATATGAGTTGATTCAGCCGCTTGGATACGAGCTGGTCAAGCTTTCTATCTACGATAATCCAATACGTGTATATTCTGTATCCTATAAACGACTGGATAGTACCGTGAACACCATCAGCGATATTTCGCTTGATTGTATTCCTGTACTAAACCTGGAAGAAGATATTGAGGCTGTGGAACCGGTTGAACCATTAGCCGAAGCTTCTATTCTCTCTACTGCAGCTTTCAGAGCCACATCTGCTTCGATAGTAAAAGCAGAAGTACCTGCTGCCATAACGCAGGAGGAGGAACTTGAGAAGGAACTTGAACTGATCCTGGAGGATGAATCGGATACCGACCCGGTATCTGACCAGGGGACTCAGGAGCATACACCGAACGTTATTGTTATCATCTTCCGGTGCATTCTGGGTCTTGGCTGTTTTGCAGCACTTGCCGCGCTGACCATGTATATTGTAAAGAACAGCGGAAGGTATCCCCAGGGTTCCGACACCTTCTGCCATCTTTATCGGGCGGACCTTCTGCTTAAAAATATTCTGCAGGGTAATTGGTTCCCCCTATATGACGGTACCTGGTACAACGGTGTGGAAATCATGAGATATTGGGGCCCTCTTCCGTTATACCTGCTGGCAGGGTTGGAATGGATGATTCAGAGCAGTATCCTGAATGCCTATATTCTGTTTCTTGGTGTTCTGCTCTTTATCGGTGGTTGCGGTTGGCTTCTTTGGGGTATCACCTACCGTCGAATCGGACTATCCGTGCTGATTGGATTAATCTGGTTCTTTATGCCCGAGAACATGAGGGTTGTCATATTGGAAGGAAACCTTCCGCGCGGTGTGATCAATGCTCTTCTGCCCTTCTTCTTCTATTTTTTATGGAGAGTTATGGCTGAGAAAAGAAGGAAAGCAATCCTTCCCCTTATCCTGATCACAAGTCTGATTACCCTTTGCCATCTGGGTATTACCCTGATGCTGCTTGCTTCAACAATCATTTTTATACTGATCCATACCTCGTTGAATCATGCAACCCGCAGCTCCTTATGTGCACTGGGTGCAACCCTTTCAGGTGTACTGCTTGCAGGTCTTTGGGTTGTACCTGCATTGATCGGTGGTGCAGCCTCAGGCTCCTCTACCAATCAGGTAATGAAGTTTTTCTTTGAAAGTATGTTTGTATCACTAAACCCGTTAACAAGAATTAACGGTGATATGCTGTCCTTTTATTTTGGCCTGTCCATATTTCTACTCTGTATACTGGGTATGCTCTGCGGGCCGAAACATTCGAAAGCAGGCTTTATTACAGCCATAATATTGCTGATATGTACTTCCAAATCAATATATGAGTTATTTGAAAAGCTGCCCTTCAGCCAGTTTTTATGGATGATACGGTTCATACCGATCGGTTTGGCCGCTGCAATGGTTTCCTTCCTCTTATGGAAGCAATTGAAGAAATGGGCAGTTCTGCTGTTGGCCCTACTATTGGTAATTGATTGCTCCACCTCCTTTCGGAATATCTATTTCCCGCCGGAATACAGAATAGCCGATGTAGAGGCGAACCTGGACAAAAAGGCAGATGAAGCGATGATCAATGATGCCAAAGACATCACCACGCAAAGAATGGCACTGATGGATTTGAGCGAATATGGTTCCTTTGCTCCTTACTATATCACCGGTGTCGGAAAGACCGTTAACTATACCTTTGGAGCCGGCTGGGAGGGAGCAGGTACCGCCTCCAATATTGTTCGTCTGAATGCATCAGTGGAATACGGCTGGTATGTATACCTATTTGACAGAGCTTTGGAGCTCGGAAACGATACTGTACTGATCCCCATTGATAATCTCAAGGATAAATCCAAGGATCTGGAGCGTCTTGTCGATGCTGCTGCCATATCGGGATATTATCCGGTCGAACAGGATGACACCAGTATACTGTTTCACAAGGATACTGCAGATCAATTCGGTGTGATCACCCATTATGAGGCAATTGCCATAGGAGAAGCCGCTTCAGGTATTGCCATGATATTTCCTGACTTTGAAGAAGGTTCAAAAACAAACCTCAATGATTACAGTTTTGAGGAGCTCATCTCCTACCGGACCATCTACCTTTCCGGCTTTACCTATGATGATAAGACTGCTGCCGAAGAGCTGCTGAATAAACTGGCAGAAAGCGGCGTGAATATTTATATCGATATGAACCGCGTACCTGTGGATCCTATTCAAAAGTCCATGGAGCTGTTCGGTGTAACCTCGCACGAAATCACGTTTTCTGATACCTTTCCGGTGTTTTCCTATCAGGACACCACTTATACCAGCCTTGATTTTAATTATAACCTTGGTGATTGGAATACCGTCTACCTTCTCGGTCTCGAAAATGTGGAGGGAAGCTGTGATATGACAAACAGGATACTGCCCTTCCTTGGTACTGCCCGGAATAAAAACCTTCATTTTATCGGAATGAACATCATGTATTATTTGCAAACGACCAGGGATATGGAGATTCAAAAAATGGTTGAAGCAATCATTTCGCTAGATGACAATACCGTCCCTGAAAGAAAAGTGGTTCCGCTTAACATTCAGAAAGACAACCATCAGATTACCATTCAATCTGATTATGATCAGGTTAATACTACCCTATCCTATATAGATATCTTCCAAAGCAATCAGGAAATCCACACAGTGAACAATTTGATTACGGTTAATAATGGGACAACCGTCATTCAGATGAAATATCCACATACGGAAAAAGGCTTGGCAGTTACGGCAATCGGCATCCTTTTAGCACTTTTGTCCTTTGCATCAATGAAAACCAGAAAGGAGCATAAACCTCTTGAACAGACTAATGAATCACTATCAATTTCGTAAATTGCTTATTCTCCCCCTCCTTACTGTGATCCTTTGTCTTATGACCTTTGATACAGCCATTGCAGGTCAGGTTGCAGTAGCACAGGCAGCCGGAACAACAGGTGCCATAACAATTGACGGATATTATGATGATTGGGAAGAGATGCCTATGGGTAAGTTAACCTGGAACTCCAATAACGGGGAAGCCCACCATGATGTTTCCTTCATAAAGGATAATCAATATATCTATATCTTTGTGCGGATGCATCCTTACTATCAAAGTCCGATCCCGATCTATTCTATTAATCTGTCGGTGAACAATAAAACCTGCCAGATGTTTCTGGGCTATGTGAACCAGAGCGGTACGACGGACTGGGGCCGTCAGGTTAATCTGAACGATGACGGTACTTATTTGGACCTGCACCCCTTTACCTCCTATCCGAACAACTCCCTCGGTGACGCTGCTGTCACCGTGTCAAAGGGGAGTCCGAATGACAGGATGGAGATACGGGTAAGCATCGATAGTCTGGAGGATGTCCTTGGTCTGAAGAGAGGTACCGTAAACAGCGGCTCACAGCTTCAGCTGAATATGCCCAATGTCGGAGCCGGTTCCGTCCAGTTATTTGGTACCTCGACCGGATCTTTTATAGGGATAGCGTTATGTATCATTGCTGTCATCGCAGCCCGTCTTTACCGGACCTATAGAAAGAGGATACATACATGAACTGGCTTGTATTGATCTGCTTCCTCCTTTGGTTATATATTCTCACAGTGTTTCATCGCGGTAAGCTGTATTACTTTAAGTATTTATGGGGCAGTGTCGGACTGTTCATATTCATGTGTATCTACATAGAACCGACCTTTTCTGAGATACTTAAGCAATACGTCACCTCCGTGGTTGGCATCATCGGTAAACTAACCGGAATATGTGAAGCATTTTATGAATTAAGTGTCGTATTTATCCCAAAGCAAAGTGAACTGACCGCAGTGTCGCTCTATATTGATTATGAATGCTCCGGCATAATAGAAATGATGGCATTTGTGGCTCTGTTGAGCTTCTTTGAGGTATACGACATCGGGCAAAGAATCATCATCAGCTTTGTAGGCTGTATATGTATCTTTTTCTTCAATATCATACGCATTATGCTTATCTGCTTTGTGATTTATCAATTTGGAAGCGGATCCTACTATTTCGCCCACACAATCCTGGGGCGAATCGTTTTCTACGTATTAACAATCATCCTGTATTATTACGTATTTACACGACAACAGATCATCAAGCAAAAAGTCGGAGGCTTTCAGTATGCAGAACGCAATGAGAGTGCTGGCGAGTGAGGTCATATTTTGGACTGCCTGGATCATCATACCCCTTATCATGGAGATCCTTCCTGCCATTTTCGGTTTCCTCGTACTTCTCAAAAAAAGAACAAAATATAGTGAAGACCGTGAATTAAAGTATTATCCGGAAATAAGCGTCATCGTTCCGGTTTATAATTCTGCAGCTACCCTGGAAATGTGTATTGTATCAATTCTGGAATCAAGTTATCCTGCAGATAAAATCGAGCTGCTGCTGATCAATAACGGGAGCAAGGATAACAGCTTTGAGATCTTTCAGAATTATCAGGCGTCCAATCCGGGAGCAAATATCAAATGGATGAATTCCAAACAAGGCAAATCCAAAGCCCTGAATATGGCGCTGTTTAACAGCAAGGGTAAGTACATTATCCACTTGGACAGCGACGGTTTTCTGCAAAGGGATGCATTAACCCATCTGATTACCAGGTTTGAGGCCCATGATGATATCCATTGTATGACAGGATCGATCCTGACCAATCCTCAGGCGATCAGGGCTACCAAACCCAGATTAATGAAAATTATCAAGAATGTGGAATTTTTCGAATACGCGCAAGCCTTCCTGGCCGGTCGTAATTTAGAAGCAGAATCGAATAATATCTTTACAATGTCGGGAGCATTTTCAGCGTTTCGGAAATCAACAATCCTAAAGACGCAGCTATATAACACGGAGACTGTCTGCGAAGACACTCATGTTACCTTCCAGATAAGGCTTTTGTTAAAGAAGAAGATTGATATTTGTGAAAAGGCGATATTCTTTGTTGACCCCATCGAAAGCCTGGATACCCTTTATGTGCAGCGCCAGCGTTGGCAAAGAGGGGAGCTGGAAGTAGCCCATATGTTTCCGCAAAAATTAGGCATAATCAAGGGCTTCTTTACCGATATGATGGCTAGACTCATCATGTTTGACCATACCTTCGCATTTCCAAGGATGATTTGGTATTTTGCCCTGATTTGTTTAGCCTTCATGAATTATCCTTTTTCCTTTGTCATCAAATCAGTCATCGTGATATATATCTTATACACAATATCGACCTTCCTTTACTACCTGAATGTCCGTTCTTTCCTAGGATGGGAAAAGGAATTAAAAAGCTTCTATCAGAAAAAGATAATCTATATCTTTATTCTTCCTTTGTTCAACTTTATTGTTTATTGGTTCCGTATGGCCGGCATCATCAACAGTATCAAGGGCATCAGCACCTGGAGAACAATGACCTTTAAGGAAGAGCGAAAGGTATGCAAAACAATAGTGAGTGGCGACTTTAAGATAGTCGGGCGCATCGTAAACAGTATCAAAGTTTTAGTAGCAAGCGAAAAATAACCAGCACTATGAGCACTGGGCGTTATACTTAATGATTGACCCACATGGAGATTGATATGTTTAACAGCAAGCTAAAAAAAAGAATATGGATCATCATTTTGACCGGTATTTTGGGATTGGCATTAAACCTTTTAATATTCTATCTCTTTCAGGTAGCAATTCAGAAAAACATCAGCACCTATCAGGAGAATCAGGAGCTATTGGCAGATTCCATGTTAAATAGTGCTGTGCTCCAGCAGGAGGACAGTACCTCCGATATCACAGAGAGGCTTTCTTTGTATGTAAAGGAACATTTTCCGACCTCCTCAAGTGTATATTGTATTATTACCAAGAATGACAATGTCATGTTCTATAAAGACGACAACACTACCTCTTCCCTGGTGGAGGATCATATCAATCAATATTTTCATAACGGTCTTTCCTTAAGGGATAATAAAAAATATATTTTATCATCTGCGGAAATGCAGTATAATGGTGTTACTTACGCTTTAATTATCGCCACCAAATCAGATTATTACTTAAAGAAAATAAAGCTGATTGAAATCAGACTGTACTGTATGGGTTTCTTCTCCTTATTCGGAGCTACCCTGATGGTTGTTCTGATTTATCATCTATATATGCTGAGATCGGAAGAAAAGAATAATCATATATTAAAAACCGAAATCAGAAAAAACCGACAGCTGATTGATCTTCTGGAGGAGGATAGAAACAGGCACTTTGCAAATTCAGAAAAGGAGTTCTCCTTTTATAACAGATCAATTGTCGAAGAAGTAATTGCAAACATGACCATGGAAGACATAGAGAAATGTATCCAAATTGATATCACGATTGAGAATCCAAAAATGGAGCATTTCATCTTTATCACCGCTATCTTAAGCAGGATTAAGGGGGACAACAGCATTGCAAGCTATTGGGAGAAGAACAGCTTTAAGGTATTACTGTTAAATTCCAATAAAACAGAGGCAATGGATTTTATGAATCTTTTCATCAGGAAGTATAAATCAGAAAGTGAAGAAAAAGTAGAGGAACTGAAGGTTGTCGCCAGCAGACTGAAGCTTTAAGGTTATATTCAATCAGAGAATTGAAGCCAGGGAGGTCCATATGAAGTATAGCCAGTATAAATATAATTTCTATCTCAATGCAAGTCATTCCATCTATATTGACGGCCTGAAGGGAGAACGGCATCCCCATACCTGGGAAATTTCTTTATATGTCGTAAATTACAAGGATACCTTTGTCATGTTTAATCAGGTAGAGAAGACCATCGAGGATTACCTGATGCAGTTTCAGGAGAAATACATCAATGAGTGCCCTGTATTTCATACCATTAACCCAACGCTTGAAAATATAGCACACTGCTTCATGAATGAACTCCAAATGCTGTTACATCCTCTCAACTGGATCATATTCACGATGGAGATCAGCGAGACTCCCTCACGTTCGTATATTATTAGTAATGTAGAAAATAACGTAATTCAACAGGTAGAGAAAAAAAACATTGCCGAAGAAATTCTGCTAAGAAGCAGAAATACATCTCAGTAAGGGGTATTAATCATGAAAATAGTCATACCTGCATATGAACCCGATGAAAAACTCATTTCATTGATTATCAGCATACAGAATAATTGCAACTATGAAATAGTTATCGTCAATGACGGCAGCTCTTCCTCCTCCGACCTTGTATTTGACCGGGCAGCTGAATTGGGCTGTACCGTACTGGTACATGCTCAGAACAGGGGCAAAGGGGCAGCACTGAAAACTGCCTTTGCATATTTGCTTCAAACCGGTGAAAAGGAAGGGGTCGTCTGCGCTGATTGCGATGGTCAGCATACCTGTGCAGATATTCTTAACATTGCGGAGGCTGTACTATCCAATCATAATCACATCGTATTGGGCAGTCGCGAATTCACGGGAACGATCCCGGTAAAGAGCTTACTGGGTAATAAAATAACGTGTTTCATCTATTCTTTGGTTTCCGGCAAAACAATACCGGACACACAAACCGGACTGAGGGGCTTCTCCTCTCCTATGCTCCCCTGGCTGCTCACGCTGAAGGGAGACCGTTATGAATATGAGATGAATCAGCTGTTGGAAGCGAAAGCGGCCGGGTATGAGTTATTAAACCTCCCCATCGAAACCATATATGAGGATAATAACCGCTCCTCCCATTTTAATCCTGTTAAGGATTCTGCCCGCATCTATCTGCCAATCATTAAATTCATGCTCTCCTCTGCCAGCTGCGGAGTAATTGATTTTGTTCTGTTATTGATTATGAACCGAGTGACCCATAATTTGTTGCTTTCCGTTGTATCAGCAAGAGTGGTCAGCTCCCTGTGTAATTATATCTTTAATAAAAACCTGGTATTTCAGGCTCAAAGCCGTAATATGCCGGCCACAGTTGTAAAGTATTACTCCTTGGTCGTCTTTATTCTGGTATGTAATTATTCACTCCTTAAGCTATTGGTGGACCTGATAGGACTTCCTTTGGTATTGGGAAAGCTGATCACGGAGCTTATTTTATACTCCCTCAGCTATATCATCCAGCACAGATATGTATTCAAATAAATAGGAGCATTGGACCTCAGCCACAAGCTGTTCTCCATGCTCCTGTTATTTTGTGTTCTTTTATTCTTCAGCCAGGCACTCATCCAGAATTGCGATCATCTCATCCACATGCTTCTTCTCGATAACCAGTGGTGGAACAAAGCGGATTACATTCGCTCCTGCGGTAATCAGAACAAGTCCCTTCTCCAATACCTTGGGGATGATATCCTTGACCGGGATCTTAAATTCCAGCCCCTGCATCAGACCCAGTCCCCTATGGTCCTGTATGATATTCGCATACTTCTTTGCGATCAGTTCCAGCTTCTCATAAAGATAAGGGGCAACCTCATTGACATGGTCGATCAGCTTTTCGCTCTCATATAAGTCAAATACCTTGCTGACTGCTGCTGTAGCAAAGGGATTTCCTCCATAGGTCGTACCATGATCTCCGGGTTCAAAGGCAGATGCGACCTCCTCCGTCGCCGCAAAAGCACCTACGGGAACACCACAGCCTAAGGCCTTTGCACTGGTCATGATATCCGGCTTCACGTGATAATGCTGGCAGGCGAACATCGCTCCGGTACGTCCCATACCACACTGAATTTCATCGAAGATCAGTACAATTTCCTTCTCGTCGCAAAGCTTTCTCACACCCTCGATAAATTCGACTGTGGCAGGATAGATACCACCCTCGCCCTGTACCGGCTCCATAATGATGGCAGCCGTCTTTTCATTCACCAGCTCCCTGACACTCTCCAGATTATTATACTCCGCAAATACGACTCCTCCGATCAACGGTCCGAAGGCTTCCCGGTATTTCTTTGTACCGGTGATGCTCAGGGCACCCATACTTCTTCCGTGGAAGGAATGATCCATGGAAATGATTTGGCTATCAGCAATACCATGCTTCTTATAATAATATTTTCTTGCCAGTTTAACGGCACCTTCAATTGCTTCTGTTCCGCTGCTGGTAAAGAAGACACGGTCCATACCCGAAGCCTTGGTTAATTTCTTCGCTGCTTCGATTGCCGGAGCATTGTAAAACAGATTGGAAGTATGTAAAAGCTTATCAATCTGATTCTTTAAAGCGTCGTTGAAGGGTTGATTGCCGTAACCTAAGGCAAATACAGCAATTCCTGCAGCAAAGTCAAGATATTTTTTTTGATTGCTATCATAGAGATATACCCCCTCGCCATGATCCCATACGATTGGATAACGGCTGTAGGTGTGCATCAGAAGTTGCTCCGCTTCTTCTATATATTGTTTCATCCTAAAAACCTCCCATTCCCTGCCATAAGCAGTTTTAAGGTAACATAAGCATTCTATTTCACTACTGTCTCATTCTCATATATGCTTGCCTGATCAATAATCGCCGTACCGATACCTTTATTGGTAAAGAACTCAAGCAGCAGGCAGTGTTCAATTCTACCGTCGAGGATATGCACTCTGGAGACACCGTTTCTTACAGCATCCACACAGTTTTTGATCTTAGGAAGCATTCCTCCTCCGATGAAACCGCTGTCCATCAGTTGATCTGCCTTATCCAGGGTTAAAACGGAGATCAGGCTGTCCTTATTCGCAGGATCTGCATATACGCCCTCGATATCAGTCAAAAATACCAGCTTCTCCGCTCCGATTGCAGTAGCTACGGCACATGCCGCGTCATCCGCATTGATATTATAGTTCTGGTAGTCATCATCCAGACCGATCGGTGCTATGACCGGTACAAAGTTATTATCAATCAGGGTATGGATCAGCTCTGTATTCACCTCTTTGATATCCCCGACAAAGCCGATATCCTGGCCATTCACGGTCTTCTTATCGACCTTTAAGGTACAACCATCCTTACCGCTGATGCCGACTGCCTTTACTCCAAGCTTCTCAACCATCTGGACAAGGTTCTTATTCACCTTTCCAAGAACCATCTCAGCAACTTCCATGGTCTGATCATCAGTAACGCGTAAGCCTTCCACGAATCTGGATTCATGCCCCAGCAGACTCAGCCATTTTGTGATCTCCTTGCCGCCGCCGTGTACGATAATCGGCCTCATTCCCACCAGTTTCAGTAGAGCAACATCCTTTATGACATTCAACTGAAGGTTTTCATCCAGCATTGCACTGCCACCGTATTTAACTACTACAATCTTATTATTAAATTTCTGTATGTAGGGCAGCGCTTCAATCAGGGTCTGCGCCTTCATTAATATCTGTTCCATCTGTTCCATGATTTTTCCTTTCCAAGGTGAGTGTTATAGTATTATGAACGATAATCAGCATTTATTTTTACATAATCATACGTTAAGTCGCAGCCCCAGGCTGTGGCAGAAGCCTCTCCCGCTTTTAAGTCTGCAGTTGCAGTGATTTCCTTGCCCGACAGAATCTTTGTAGCAACCTCTTCGGAGTAGTCACAGGCCAGACCATTTTCCACCAGTTGCAGTTTTCCTTCTGAACTTTCAATAAACAAATCTACTTGATTCGGATCAAAGTCTACACCGGCATAGCCCATGGCACACAGAATACGTCCCCAGTTTGCATCATTGCCAAATACGGCGGATTTCACAAGATTGGAGGTTATGATGGACTTAGAAAGGAGCGCTGCTGCTTCATTGGTAGGTGCTCCGATGACCACTGCTTCGAGAAGCTTAGTAGCTCCTTCTCCGTCGGCAGCGATCTTCTTAGCCAAATCTGTCGTTACTATATTCAGTGCTTTACAGAAAGTATCATAATCCTCATTCTTCTCCGAGATCTCTTTATTACCGGCCATACCGTTGGCAAGAAGCAGCAAGGAATCATTGGTAGAGGTATCCCTATCCACACTGATCATATTGAAGCTGATCTTCACATCGGCACTCAAAGCCTCCTGCATCAGCTCCTTGCTGATATGTAAATCCGTTGTGATAACCCCCAGCATGGTAGCCATATTGGGATGAATCATTCCCGAGCCCTTTGCCATACCGCCGAGCGACACTTCCTTTCCGTCGATCAGAAAGGTTACGGCACATTCCTTCGAATAGGTATCTGTAGTCATGATTGCTTCAGCTGCTGATGCACCTGCTGCTCTGCCTTCCTTTAATTCATCCGCAAGAAGCTTCGCACCCTCCGTGATGACATCGATCGGCATCTGTTTCCCGATGACACCGGTGGATGCGGTATAGACCGAATTGATCGGAATATTCATCGCTTCAGCCACTGCAGCAGCCATCTTCTCATTATTGGTATCACCCTCGACTCCGGTACAGGCATTCGCCACACCACTGTTTAAGACCACCGCCTGAACGAATTCACTTTCCTTTGTGATCTTCATATCCCATTTCACCGGTGCTGCCTTCACAATATTCGTGGTAAAGGTTCCTGCTCCCTTTGCCGGGACGGTTGAGTATACCAGTGCCATATCCTTCTTCTTATTCTTAATACCTGCATAAACTCCTGCTGCCTGAAATCCTTTCGCAGCTGTGACACCACCGTCTATTTTCTTTATCATAATTTCATTCCTTTCCGAATACGATCCTTATCTATTGTCCTCATTGACTACATATGCATAATAATTTAGATCCTCACGTTTTTGAAAGCCATACGCACTCCAGAAGTGATTCCCCAGTTGATTGTTCTGAAAACACAACAGACCAATACGGCTGATATTCTCCTTTTTCATCGCCTCGATCAGACAATCCGTCAATTTCGCGGCGATGTTACGTCTTCGGTAAGCCTCCCTGACACAGGCATGGTAGATTGCTCCCCGTCTTCCATCATGTCCGCCCAGGATAACACCAACAATGCATCCATCCTCGACTGCAACGAAGTTCGTCGTAGGATTTCTCCTTAGGAATTGCTCTATTCCTTCTCTGGAGTCATCCATACTGCGAAGTCCTACACCCGGTGTCGTCTTCCAAAGTTCATATACCTCATCATAATCCTTCATCGTAAATTGCCGAATCAAGAAAGCTCACCTCCGTATCCTCATGTTCCCCCAAATTACACCACCTGAAGTGACAGGTGAAAATTGATTTTATAATTATACATCTGCATTAAATTTTATGCAATACCCATTTTACATTTTTAATCAATTATTATCAGCTTCCTTCATCCTAATTTTTTCATATCAATCCCATGCTCCAGTAAGGTATCATATATTTTAGCAATCGGAAAACCTACTATATTATAATAATCCCCGATTATTTCACTGATATAGATTCCGAATTTTCCTTGAATGGCATAAGCACCGGCCTTATCCATCGGTTCTCCTGTTGAGATATAGTCCTTGATCTGTTCCTCGGTCAGGGGGCGTACAACAACCTTGGTGCAGACAGCGAGCTTCCACTCCTCTACCGTACCATCTGCCTTCAATACCACGATGCAGACTCCTGTATATACCTCATGCGTATCATTGGAAAGAAGTCTCAGCATCCGGGCCGCATCCTGTTCATTCTTCGGCTTTCCCATCACATGCTCTTCATAGAACACCATGGTATCTGCACCGATAATGATGAATTCCGCCTGTTCCTTCGACTGCTCATACTCTTTGGCAAGCTCCCTTACCTGTGGCAGTACGGCATTGGCCTTAAGGCTTGCCAGGGCTTGTACCATCCCTGCCGGTATGGTTTCTTCTGTCTCCTCCTTCACGTCGGAAGTGATTACCTGATACGGTATGTCCATGGTTTCCATGATTTCCTTTCTTCTTGGTGATCCTGATGCTAAAATAATATGATACATAATAATCCTCCATTCTATAATCTACCTGTGATTACCACCGTTCTTTCTTTGTACCGGTGTATGTCCTTCCCACTTCGGGGCATTATACTCTCTTCCTTTCATTATATTAAATATAATTCATATGTAAAGCGCACAATTATTTTTTTGTATTTTTATACTTTTATTCATTTTTACTATTGAATAATAATAAAATATGTTGTATATTTAATCACATAAATCAAAGTTCAGCTTAATCAATGAGATTGAAAAATGCTTGGAACCATAGAAATAATATCATGGAGGTAATTGTATATGAAAGAAAAGGTTATTCTTGCTTACTCTGGTGGTCTTGATACTACCGCTATCATTCCCTGGTTAAAGGAGAATTATGATTACGATGTTGTCTGTGTCTGTATCGACGTAGGACAGGGTAACGAGCTGGATGGTCTGGAGGAAAGAGCAAAATTATCCGGAGCAACCAAGCTTTATATTGAGGATGTTGTAGATGAGTTTGTAAATGACTACGTAATGCCTTGTGTAAAGGCAAATGCAGTATATGAGAATAAATATCTGCTTGGAACCTCCATGGCAAGACCCGTGATTGCCAAAAGACTGGTGGAGATCGCAAGAAAAGAAGGCGCTACTGCCATCTGCCATGGTGCTACCGGTAAGGGCAACGATCAGGTTCGTTTTGAATTAACCATCAAGGCTCTTGCACCTGATTTAAAAATCATCGCACCCTGGAGAATCTGGACTATGGCTTCCCGTGAGGAGGAGATTGAATACTGTGCAAAGCACGGCATTAACCTTCCCTTCTCTGCTGATAACAGCTACTCCCGTGACCGTAACCTCTGGCACATCAGCCATGAGGGACTTGAGCTTGAATCTCCTGCCAATGCACCGAACTATGATCATCTGCTTGTTCTCGGCGTTGCTCCCGAGAAGGCTCCCGAGGAGGGCGAGACCCTTAGCCTTTCCTTTGAGAAAGGTATCCCTACCGCTCTGAATGGTAAGAAGATGTCTGCTGTTGATATCATCAAGGAACTCAACACGATTGGCGGCAAGCATGGTATCGGTATCGTTGATATCGTAGAAAACCGTGTAGTAGGTATGAAGTCCCGCGGTGTTTACGAGACTCCCGGTGGAACTATCCTGATGGAGGCACATATGCAGCTGGAAGAATTGATCCTTGACCGTGCTACTCTGACCGCTAAGAAAGAAGTCGGAAACCGTTTTGCTGATATCGTATATGAAGGAAAATGGTTCACCCCGCTCAGAGAAGCTTATCAGGCCTTCGTAGATGTGACTCAGGAGTATGTTACCGGAGAAGTTAAGCTGAAGCTTTATAAGGGAAATATTATCAAGCAGGGTACTACTTCCCCTTACTCCTTATACAACGAGAGTATTGCTTCCTTCACCACCGGCGATCTCTATGACCATCATGATGCAGAAGGCTTCATCAACCTTTTCGGTCTCTCCCTAAAGGTACGTGCTATGAAGATGGCTTCCTTAGATCAGAAATAAATGATATTGATATTGGAAAGGCTGAAATCACTGCTTTTATAACTAAGCAGTGACTTCAGCCTTATTTTATTAATACTTCAGCTTCCTCATTTCTCAAGGAGCTTGATATCCGTATATTGCTTCAAAAAATGTTCTACAACACTCTCATAACCATGCCGGTTCTTGCAATAGCTTTGTACATGTCTGGCACCTGCCACCAGAAAGATGGCTTTATTCTTTCTCTTTGCAGCATACATGTCCCTGGACATATCTGCCTGAACCAGATTATCTATCTTTCCGTGAATGAAAAGAACCGGTATATCCGTCTTTCTAACTGCTCTGATCGGCTCTACCTCTCTGTACCGGAAGCCTGCTCGCAGCCAGGTAAGACAGCTCACGACAGGGATCAGTCTGCAGGGCAAATGATAAAACTGCTTCATCTGATGCTGAAGCAGCTGAGTCAGATCAGAATAGGCACTGTCAGCAATCACTGCACTTACCCGGTCGTCTATGCCCTGATGCATCAGTACAGTTGCCGCACCCATGGATTCCCCATGGGTTACAATCCGGCAACCGGGATATCTGCGTCTACACCAGTCAACCACCTTCAGCAAATCATATCTTTCATAATAACCCATGGAGGTACAGGCTCTTCCGCTCATCCCATGGTTGCGGTGGTCATACATCACTACCGTAAAGCCCAGCCGAAGATAAAAGCTGATATATTTAATACCGCTATATCTCGCATAACCTAAGCCATGACTTAAGATCACGATTTTCTTCAAATCAGATGATTGGAGGGTATCATCGACTGCTTCCATCCTACGATCCTCGATCCGCTCACAGAAGATACGGTAGCCGTAATCTGACCGAAGGGTAAAGCTATGTCTCTTCCACTGACGATAAGCTGCCTCATCCAGCTTCCCACAGCGAACCTCTCTTCGAAATCCACGCCGGTAAGACAGCATATGGGGCTTCATAATCAGATTGGACAGGCACCAAAGCCATTCACAAATCCATAAGACCATCCATTTCATCATTTCAGCCACCTCCTGTTCCGATATGAATTATTCCACTGTATAGGATGGATCATATCGCAGAGAACTATACCCTCTGTTCCCCGTCATCAGCGGTGGCAAGCTATATATTAACTTTCGTATAGGGCAGCTATATCATGTATTCTGCGCTTCATTTCCGTACGGATGGGCAACGGCTCTAAACACTCGCATTTATCCCCAAAGCTGAAAAGAATATTGTAGTAGTAGTCGTTCTCTATAAAAGGAAAACGAACTATGTAATATTCATCACCGTCCGGCGTAAAGTGTTCATAGGTGCAATAATCAAGTACCCTTTCCATGACAGATTTATGAATACGAATTTTGATTTCTCTCTGCATGGTGGCTACAATATCAGTAATATCCAACTGCGGTTTTTGAAAATCCCGCGGTGTGAAAGTTTCCTCTTGTATTTGCAGGTTTAATGTGCGGGACAACCTGAATAAGCGAAAATCATTTCTTTTATAACAATACCCCAGCCAATACCAATGACTGCTTTTCATTACAAGCTGATACGGCTCTGCTATTCGTGCAGTTTTATTACCGTGGCGGTCTGCATATTCAAACGAAATGAGCTTGTTTTCCTGTAAAGCCGTTTTGATCATTTCTAAATATAGCTGCATATTCCTGTTGCCCATCCACGGACTTAAGTCTATATAGATTTGATTTGCTTTCATTTCAATGTCTTTCGCTCTGTCGGCGGGGATAAAACTCTTGACTTTCGCAAGAGCATGTACCAGTTCGTCCCCTCGTATCATGCTGGAAAGACTGGAAAGCCCCATCAAGAGAGCAGAAAGGTCAGCTGTCGAAAAAACCTTTCTATCAATCTTGTAATTCTGCATGATTTCAAAACCGCCTCCCACTCCCGATGTAGATCGAACAGGAATCCCAGCCATGTTGATCGTGTCTATGTCACGGTAGATCGTGCGGGGTGAAACTTCAAACATATCTGCCAACTCCTGTGCGCCTATGCGCTTTTTATCAAGGAGTATCATAATAATACTGACAAGCCTGTCAACCTTCATCTGATAGCCGCCTTCCAATTTTTTGATTTCATTATAAATTGTTGCCATATTGATGTCAACAATTGCAGGGTATAATAAAATCAAACAAATCAATCTACCTAACGGGAGGAAGCACTATGCAGAAAAAAGCCTTAGTAATCATCGATATACAAAATGACATCACAAAGAACTACAAGGAGGTGATCGGCAATATCAATCAAGCGATTGATCGGGCGGTCAATCAGGATATTCATGTTATCTATATCAGGCATGAAAATTTATCAGACGGCACAAGGACGTTTAAGCCCAATACCCACGGAGCTGAATTAGTTTCAGACATGAAACTGGTATCAGAAAATATATTTACAAAATACAAAGGAAATACATTAAGCAGTGAGGAATTCGCAGACTTTGTCCGCAAAAATGATATCGGTGAGTTCTACATAGCGGGTGCAGATGCCGTTGCCTGTGTGAAATCAACCTGTTACAACTTACGCAAAGCAAACTATGGCGTCAATGTCCTGTCAGATTGCGTTACCAGTTATGATAAAAGGAAAATTGACGAAATGCTACGTTATTATGAAAGTAAAGGTTGTAATATCATTCGCTCAAAGGACCTGTTGATTTAAGCTAATTCACTGTTCATCAGGGATGGAGGGTATAAAGCTGTCAAAGATAAACAGCTTAAAATACTTTTTGCTATGCTCCAATTCTTCCTGGGATTTGATCGTCCAAGCCACTGGCTTCGTGCGATAGAGCTTCCTGCAGAGTGTAAAGGATAATGCTTTTCTATGACCATGATGATAGGCAATAAAATCCGGCTTCGTCAGGAAGTTCAGCAGCAGATTCTTCAGAAGAAAGAACTGAAAGCGGTCTCCTTCCTCCTTCTCCCTGATAAAATCCATGGAAAGCTGTCCTCTGATAATCAGAGGACAATGCTTCTTATACCACATTAATCCGAAGGGATTAAAGGATTCGATACAATAGAAGCCTCTGTAATTCTTCAAAAGCTCAGAAACCTTATTGCATAGGCGATCCGGGTTCCACGGTATCTTCAACTCGATGATGGTAGGAACTTTCCCGTCAATGACCTCCAGTACCTCAGAAAGTGTGGGTATCCACTCCTCTGATTTGAACAAGCGATATTGCTTCAGCTCCTCATAGGTTAAGTCCGCCACCTTACTATCCGTCTTGCAGGCACGTCTTAAGTTGTAATCATGAAATACAACCGGAACTTCATCCTTGGTCAGCTGAACGTCCAGTTCGATCCCATAGCCCTTCTCCAATGCCTTTGCGAACGCCTTCAGGGAGTTTTCCGGAGCATCCGTCTTGTTATTATGAAGCCCACGATGCGCATACAACCAGCCATCCATGCTCTTCATCTGCGGATTACGCCTTAGCTTTGGCATAATGGCCAGCAGATATAATACAATTATGATGATAATGATTAGCGTAATAATCTTCAGTATCATAGTGTTTCACTTTCCTTCATCTTATAATTTAGAATAAACTGTCAAAAAGTAATATTATTCTTATTGTTGATAGCAAGGATTAAATGAATAGCAGTCACAAAAAAGTGTCAAAAGTGCTTCGCACCTTTTCCTGATATAAGACCTTGCTATCACAAGCAAGCTTGCATAGCAAGGTCCTATAATCTTCCTAATCCGGAGTGTCGTAGTTCTCAAGCATATCCTTCTTTCTGACAGGTCTGGAGTCTCCATGTCTTACCTGAAGCATTGTGACAAGTGATGCTACTGAGAACAACAGTGCATACGGGAAGAGTGTCTTATAGGATACAAATTCCAGCAGGGAGCCCGACAGGATTGGTGTCAGTATCTGAGCTGACATGGAGAAGGTATAATACAGGCCGGTGTATTTACCGATATCCGAACCCTTACACATCTCCACAACCATCGGATAGGAATTGACACTGATTGCTGCCCAGCCGATACCGGTAAAGGCAAATACGACATTGATCAGCGGTGAATAGGAGGTAAATAAGGTTCCGCACAGATAAGAGCCTGTCATCATCAGAATACCTGCCACTATTGTTTTCTTTCTGCCAACAGCGCTTGAGATAATACCAATCGGGATATAGCTGAAGATGGCGGCAACTGTCGCAAACAGCAGCGAATCCGCAAACCCGCCGGTCTCCAGACCCCATATTTCTTCTGTATATCGGGAATATGCCGTAGTAACTGCGTTATATGCCGTAAACCATAAGAAAATGGACGCAAGCAGAAAGATAAAGCTCCTTCTGACAGCCTTCGGCATTCCGTCCGAAGCTTCCTCAGATACGGACTCGGCATCCTTTCCCTCTTCTTTATGTACTGCACCTGTCTCCAGATCAATCTCTCTGGAAAGCTTCTTTTCCCGGATAATCAGAACCAAGAGGATTACAGCAATTACCATAATTCCCGAGACAGATGCAAATAATGCTTTATAATCAGTTCCATCCTTCACCAGGAGCTTAATCATGATCAGTGTATAGACTCCGCCGATCGCTCCCATAAGATTAATGATTGAATTGGCTTTGCTTCGAAGGGGTTTCGGAGTCAGATCCGGCATCAAGGCTACGGCCGGAGATCGATAGGAGCCCATCGCAACCAATACAATTCCCAGAAAGGCTAAAAATAATATGATACTTCCGGCTTGATTGGCAATCGGAAGCAATGTCATTGAAATGACTGCAACAGCAGTACCTCCAATAATAAAAGGAGTTCTTTTACCCAACGGTGTATCTGTCTTATCAGATAATGTACCAAATAGCGGGAGCAAAAATAGTGCCAGAACATTGTCCAGTGCCATCAATATACCTGTCACTGTTTCTCCCAAACCAAATGTGTTCTTCAGCATCAAGGGTATGATATTATCATACATTTGCCAAAAGGCACAGATTGAAAGAAATGCAAGCCCCACAAAGAAAGTTCTTTTATAGTTCAGTCTCATACATCCTCCTTCTGCCTGGATCACAGGCAAACCCCATATATTTTGCTCAGGAAGAACATATTATTGCCTGGCTTCCTGAATCAATTCTGATTTGAGAATACATATGCCCCTATTCCGACAGCTATCGTCAGATTGAGAGAATCAACCTCCGGTGTCTGGGGAATAAAGATACTTGTCCCGACCTCCAGATAAGAAGCATCTAACCCCGTCGCTTCATTTCCGAATACCAGCGAATAAAGTTTGGCCTTAGGGCAGTCCTTCAGCGTAAGAGTGTTCTCTCCATTCAGCATGAAGGTAAAAATCTCATGTTGTCCAAACTCACTCTGATACTGGGCAAAACTTTCATAATGCCGGAAATTCAGATGAAACAACGCCCCCATGGACGATCGTACCGTCTTAGGATTAAAAATATCCGCTCCCGGCAGAATGATTGCGATATCACAGATACCAAAACCTACCGCAGTTCGAAGGATCGTTCCCAGATTACCCATATTGCTGGGATTGACAAGGACAATATGCGGATGGTCAGTCCGGAGTGTGCATTCGTACTTATCAAATACTCCTGCCACATAGCAGTTCTCCTTATCACTGATCTTCGATATCAGCTTATTGTTGACCTCCACCTGGATCCCATATTGTCCGCACAGTTTATGAAGTTTCTCCTGATCCGTAAAGCTGCTGTCCACCAGCACCTTCCTGACGATCTCCGGTCTGTTCTTAATCAGCTCAAAGGTAGGAAAAGCACCTAGTGTATAAGAATAATCCGCATCCTTTTTATAAGGTTTGATTTGATTCTGTTCGTTATTTCCAACCAATCTGTTCTCCTTATTCACACAGTAACCTCCAATTAACTATTTTCTTCCGAAGAAGGTAAGAGCCAGCATTCCCGGTCCCGTATGGGTTCCTATGATTGGTCCGATCTTAGAGATGATAATCTCATTAACCACATATTTCTCTCTGATCAATCGTTCCAGTTCCTTCGCCTGCTCCAAATCATCTCCATGTCCGATGATGATCGTCTGAGAAGCTAAATCTATACTCTCCGCTTCCAGCTTACCAAGCATTAACTCCAGCTCCGCTTTGGTTCCGCGAATCTTGGATACGACTGTCAGCTTACCATTGTCATCTGTTGATAGTACAGGTCTGATTTTTAAGGCAGTTCCTACCACTGCTTCGATGGAACTGATCCGTCCCCCACGCTTTAAGAAGAACAAATCCTTTACCGTAAACCAATGGCGTGCACCTCTCTTATTGTTTTCTACCCACTCCCTCAGCTGGTCAATATCCATTCCCTGTTTCTTTTGTATCGCAGCATGAAGCACCAGAAGTCCCTCACCGATGGAGGCGCATAGAGAATCTACACTATAAATTTTTCGATCGGGATAATCCTCCCTTAAGTCACGAATAACAATCTGGGATGTATTATAGGTACCGCTTAAGCCTGAAGAAAATGATATGTAGATAATATCCTTTCCCTGCTTTAAAATATCTTCAAAATACTCAGTAAAAATGACCGGAGTGATCTGTGTTGTCTGGGATACCGCTCCATTCTTCAACTTCGTATAAAAATCTTCAATCGATAATTCTCTTTCGTCAGGATAATGGGAATATTCCACATTATCAATACTAAAACCCATAGGGATAATTCGTAGATCATACTCCTCAATCAGGTTCGCCGGCAAATCCAATGTTGCATCACTCACGATTACATAATCGCTCATCATCAATAACTCCTTTATCATTCATATTCAGTTCATCTATTCTGTTAATAAGATAGTGATATACAAGTCAACCTATCAACATAAACAGTTATAATATCCCTCGCTGCGTGCCGGATATGCACTCACTTCGTTCGGCACTGGTATAATATCTGACGATATTATACCATGTCCGATAAGCGACAGTCTATGGATATCTAATATATTTTATGGAGCAGGAAATCTGTCTGTGTCTAGATGATCAGATTAGTGATCATCATAATGAGCGGAATTGTGCCCATAGACAGGATCGTGGTCATGGCAAATATTTCAGATGCATATAAATAATTCTTGTCATATCTTAGAGCAAATAAGTTAATGGTTGCCGCTGACGGACAAGCAGCCACAAGTATGGCACTCAGTAATACGATCCGGGGAATAGGAACCCAACGATATAGGAATAGCATGGCAATCGGTACGAATAGCAATTTTAGAAAGCTGATATAATATATGCGAACCTTTCGCAAAAGCTTTTTGATATCCGTCTGCGCTATGGTGACTCCTGCCACCATCATAGCTAACGGAGTATTCATATTACCAATGTAGGTTAATGCCTGATTAAGCGTATCGGGAAGGATGATTCTGCATACGAACAGAACAAAACCCGATACCGTTGCTATGACTGACGGGGATAATAACGCTTTTCCGATTGATTTTCTATCAGATTTGCCTGTCATGGTAATCAGTCCGTGTGTCCAAACCAATAAATTAAATATTGTCATATGGGCTGTGATATAGAATACTCCCTCACTTCCAAAGAGTCCTTGGGCCAAAGGAATTCCGATGAAACCACAGTTCTCATAAATAACCGCAAAGCGCTCAAGTGCCAAATCAGCTCTATGCTTCTTACCCCTGATCAAAAGCTGTCCTATCAGGATGGATAAAAAATGGGTAATGGCAGCCAGAATTAGTGAAATCAGCAAACCCTTCAACAAAGTAGCTTCAAATTCCCTTTGATAGGAAACAAAGATTACGATTGGATTGACTAACATCAATACCAGGTCTGAAAGCTTCTTATTTATTTCCTTATCCACTAAGTTAACCCTGTAACATACAATACCGACAAGGATAATAATAAACATGATGGCTATCTGATTAAATGCAGTGACCGCAAGCGACATAACAAACCCTTCCTTTACAATAAACCTTACCTTTGTGCACCGATATACTATTATGCACTTTTTTGTTGTTGACATCAAGTGATTTTTACTTGATGTTCCTCAAGAGTTTTTTTCATTAACATAATCCATTGCCATCAGTCATTGTAAATGCTAGAATCATAATATAAGGCAGCATCTGTAATAATAATGAGTGTTGTCAGCATACAATTAGTATGCGGTCAAGTCAATTCTATGGTTCTTTACGAAATCCGGCTTACCTGAATGAACAAAACTCATGTATGGTTGAGATTGGCCATGCATGAGCTTTATTTATGCATTGACCAGAAAGGATTATGAAATTATGGATTTTATCACTCTGTTTCTACTTGCCTTTGGATTGGCTGCGGATGCTTTTGCGGTATCTGTAACCAATGGTATGTGCAGCTGTAAGATCACAAGAAGACATGCCGTGCTTACCGCTCTGACCTTCGGATTCTTTCAGGCTTTGATGCCTGTGTTAGGCTTTGTGTTAGGAAATACCTTTGCAGAAATTGTCTCCCGCTTCCAGCATTGGATTGCTTTGCTGCTTCTTAGTGCAATCGGTGTAAACATGCTAACCGATGCAATGAAGGAATCGAAGACCCCTGATGTGCAGATCTGCACAACTCTGAATACCTTTCGGGCAAAGAACTTAATTCTGCAGGGGATAGCCACCAGCATTGACGCTTTGGCAGCCGGAGTCAGTATCGCCGTACTAAATATCAATATCCTGACTGCCGCATTGATCATAGGCTTCATAACCTTTCTTCTGTGCACGATCGGTGTTTATATCGGTAAACGTTTTGGAACTATCCTTGGCTTTCGGGCTAAGATATTGGGTAGTATCGTCCTGATTGGTATCGGGGTTAAAATATTTATTGAGAATCAGTTTTTTTAAGTATATAGAGGATAGTCCTCAAGCAGTTCTTGATTAATAGGTTCATTTGATAGATAATATAGTTGAGCACTATTTTCTGCCAAAACGAGAGGAGAATGCAGATGAGCTATGAAGCATGTTTTGAAAAACTGCCACGAATGGAGACAGAAAGATTAATTTTGAGACAAATCACCGATAGCCCAACAGACGGAAAAGATAGCCTTGAATTTATCAATGATTACAGTGTCTACCGTTTTTGGGGGTTATATGATGAATCAAAGGATACGAACGGCCGAAGAAGACCGAAGAAAAAAATAAAGCTGGATTATCATTATAATGCAACCATGAGGGAGTATCGCGCAAAGCGTGAACTCACCTGGCTGATGGAACTGAAGGATACCCATAAGGTCATAGGAGAAATCGTACTTTATGATTTACGACTGGGACAACAGGCCGACATCGGATACCGGATCAATAAAAACCACTGGGGTAATGGCTTCGCTCCCGAAGCAGGACAAGCTGTTATCAAGGTCGCATTTGAACTATTAGAGCTGACAAGAATACAGCTACGTTGCTTCGCAGACAATCACGGCTCCGTCAGAGTCGCTCAAAAGCTTAGGTTTGTCCAGGAAGGCTTCATAAAAAAAGGAGCCATCATCAATGTCATGACAGATTACTATATCTTTGGTCTGCTAAAAGAGGATTATGAAAAGCTTCCTTACAGTAATTCTGTTGCAAAAATCATAGAATAAGCACATATAACAATTGTACCGGAACAGGAGGAAAACAGATGAAAGCATTATTTATCGGAGGAACCGGAACCATCAGTACTGCCATCACAAAGCTTGCTTCGGAATGCGGGTTTGAACTTTATCTGCTGAACCGCGGTAACCGCTCAGAGGTCGTACCGGAGAATGTAAAGGTAATTGAGGTTGATATCAATGATGAGGCTGAGGTAAGAGAAAAGCTGAAGGGTATGACCTTTGATATCGTAGCTCAATTCATTGCTTATCATGTGGATGCGTTGAAGCGTGACGTCAGACTGTTTGAAGGGAAAACGAAGCAGTATATCTTCATCAGTTCCGCATCGGCATACCAAAAGCCGCTTTCCAGTCCTTTCATTACGGAAAGCACTCCCCTCTCCAACCCTTTCTGGGAATATTCCCGAAATAAGATTGCCTGTGAAGAATATCTCATGGAGCAATATCGTACCAATGGTTTTCCCATAACAATCGTTCGCCCGAGCCATACCTACGGTGATTACAGCGTTCCCCTTGCCATTCATGGAGATCATGGTAGTTACAGCGTCATCGACCGCATCAAAAAAGGAAAGAAGGTTATCGTGCACGGAGACGGTAATACCCTTTGGACTCTGACCCATAATACGGACTTTGCCAAAGCATTTGTCGGACTGATGGGAAATGTCCACGCGATTGGAGAAGCTCTTCAGATCACCTCCGATGAAAGCCTGACCTGGAATCAGATTTATGAAATAATAGGCGATGCCCTGGGTGTAAAGCCAAAGCTGGTTCATATCCCCTCTGAGACACTGGGCAAAGCACATCCTGATTTTGTCGGCGGTTTACTTGGAGACAAAGCACATACCGTAATCTTTGATAATTCGAAGATAAAACGTCTTGTTCCCGAATATAAAGCTACTGTTAGGTTTGATCAGGGTATCCGAAGAACGCTCACCTATATTGAGCAGCATCCGGAATATCAGATAACTGATCCTGAGTTCGATACCTGGATGGATCAGATGATCGAGGCCTATGAGAAATTCGAATCAGGGATACCAAAATTCTAACTTAAAGGGGAGCTGACACTATGAAAACACTTTATATCTCAGATCTGGATGGAACACTTTTGCAGCCGAATGTCGAATTGTCTCCTAATACCATAAGTATTCTGAAGGAACTAATCGACCGGGGTATGATGTTTACTGTGGCTACCGCCAGATCAATTGCATCTGTTAAAACGATTCTTAAGGATGTGCCTGTCTCCGTTCCGCTTGTGCTGATGAACGGAGTATGCATCTATGACCTGCAGAAGGATCATTATATCAAGATAGAAACCCTTCCTAAGGAAAGTATCAGCCGACTGATGGATTTGATACAGACTTATCAACTGAAGGGATTTGCTTATGTAATAAAAAATGGTGTCATGTCCACCTATTATGAGGACTTGAACAGCAAGGCACTTTACGATTTTTATCAGGAACGCGTGGATCTTTACCAGAAACGCTTCACACAGATAGACCGATTTTCCTCCCTTGCGGAAGAACCCATCATATATTTCTCCCTTATGGATTATCCGGAGAAGCTGGAACCGGTTTATCAGGCACTTCTACAGATACCTGAGCTTAACAGTGTGTTCTATAAAGATAACTACTCTCCTGACTTCTGGTACCTGGAGATCTACAGCAAAGCAGCCTCCAAATTCCATGCGGTCCAATTCCTGCGTTCTTACTTAAATCCGGATCGGATCGTAGGTTTCGGAGACAATAATAATGATCTGCCCTTGTTTGAAGCCTGCGATCATAAGCTTGCGGTTAGAAACGCTGTAACAGCTCTTCAGGAAAAGGCAGATCAGGTGATTGGAGCCAATACCGAGGATGGTGTGGCTGTATGGCTGAAAGCGAATTACTGTCCCGTATAGCTTATATTACGAATTAAAGATAATTAAGAATATCCTTCAGACGCTTCACTCTCATTCCCTGATATTCCTTATGCTCATCCGGGTTGTCGCTGATCCAGATGGGCTTTATCTTTGCGATCATTGCCCCTGCGATATCATTCGGATAGTAATCCCCAATGAATATTGCCTCCTCCGGTTTAACACCAAGATTATTACATGACAGTTCAAATATTCTGGGATCCGGTTTTGCAAAGGGCTGCTCGCCTGATACAATAATATCATCAAAATACCCTGTTATATTCACTTTCCGTATCTTCTCCCGCTGAACGGAGGAATATCCGTTGGTGATAACTCCAAGCTTATATTTCCCCTTCAAGCATTCCAGTACCTCAAGCATCTCAGGAAAAGGTACGGTCAGCCCTCCAAAGATATCATTCCGCTCCTTGATAAATTCTTCTAAAGTATGAGGCAGCTTCCAACGCTTCTGTAATTTTCGGTAGAATTTATCAAGACCCGAGTATCCGTTCTCATCTATTTCGATCATATAATCGATCAGCGCTTCCCGTGATCCCTCGTAGGGATATTCCCCCGCATATTTATCTATAAAATAATCGAATAAGAGTATGAGTGCCGCTTTGCGATCCACCAGAGTCTCATCCACATCAAAAATCACAGCCTTAATTTTATCCACAAGTCATCCTCCATACTGTATCGTTGTCATATGCCTTATTGTTGTCATTTGCCTTATGTTGCATATGCTTTATTGTTGTGTCATTTGCTTCAGCGTTGTTATTTGCTTTATCGTCATATTATAGTATAATCTGATTATGGAAACAAGTACTGTAAATATAAAATAGTGTAATAATAATGAATATTATGAGGCATCCCTTACACAAAATAAAAGTACACCTATGCTGCCCAAAGGCGGCGGAATGGAGGCAGGTATGGATAGTATACAGGATTGTTACGTATTATCAAACGGAATCAAAATCCCATGCGTAGGCTTCGGGACCTGGAAGCTTCCCAATGATCAAAGCACGGTGGATATTATTAAGGAAGCAATCGACTGCGGTTATCGCCACATTGATACTGCCTTTGCTTATCAGAACGAACACAGTGTCGGGAAAGCGGTCCGAGAGTGTGGACTGAAGAGAAGTGAGTTTTTTATCACAAGTAAACTGGATAATCCGGACCATGGCTATGATAATACGATGAAAGAATTCGATATGACCATGACCAATCTGGGAATTGATTATCTGGACTTATACTTAATTCATTGGCCGATACCCCTGTCTTACCGTGATTGCTGGAAAGAAATGAATGAGGGAACCTGGAAAGCCTTTGAGGAACTCTATCAGGAAGGAAAGATTAAAGCCATCGGTATCAGCAACTTCCTGGAGCATCATATTGATGCCTTGCTGGAGACTGCGAATATTGCACCAATGGTAAATCAGCTGGAGCTGCATCCTCAATATCCTCAAAGGGATGCTGTGAACTACTGTAAGGAAAAGAGGATAATTCTGGAGGCCTGGAGTCCCTTAATCAAAGGGCAGATGGACCATCCGATTCTCAAGGAACTGGCCCAACAATACCATAAGACACCAGCACAGATTTTGCTTCGTTGGAGTATCCAGCATGGCTTTCTACCGCTACCGAAGACTTCCTCGAGAGAACGAATGCAGGAAAATGCCGATATCTTTGATTTTGAACTGACTCCTGACGATATCGAAGCCATGAAGGCTTTAGAAATGTATGGCCTTACCGGAGCACATCCTGACTCTGCTCCCTTCTGATCACCTACTGAGGGCTTAAGTCAGAATAATATAGGGGGCTGTTTCTGTATGTTGAAACAACCCCCTCTGTACTCAATATCAAATATCCTTTTTCATGCACACGGATAACGGCATATCCTTATATTGTCCATAATTCTCTATAATCTGATAGCCCAGGCTGGTATATAGCCCCATGGCTGCCTCCAGCGGCTTTCCGGTCTCCAGAATTAATGTCTGATACCCCTTTGACTTAGCCAGATCCTCCAACTTTCTGATCAGTTCCTTGGAATGACCATTTCCACGAAACTCTTTATGTAGATATACCCGCTTCATCTCCGCAATACCCTCGTCATAATGCTTAAAGGCGGCACAACCAATTGGTTTTTTGTCATCATAGAGCAGGATGACATCATGGATCTTCTCCAAGGTATTATATTTGTTATACTGCTCCCTCTGCTTCTCGCCACCGACAAGCTCATTGAGATTGTCGTCCAGCATCCCGCACAGCATAACAAAATCCTCATTTCTCCCGTCCGTTATCACATAATTCATACCGTTCCCCCTATACAATGCAAATAAAGCCATCTATTCCTTCCACTGCATGCGGTGCAGCTGTGGATAACCTTCAAGATGTGCATAATCATTGAAGCGTTCCAGATAGAACCTGTCATATCCTTGATGATATACCAGTTGTGTAATACCGGTATTCTCAAGAGACACACCGAACAGGAACCGTCTCGCCTGGTTTTTACCAAACAGGGCAGCCAACAGTACCCGGATGGTACCTCCATGTGTGATCACCGCGATGTTCTTATTACCACTCTGTACCAGTTCTTGAATAACAGGCATTGCACGCTCATAGACTGAGGTTCCGTTTTCGCCGGCAGGATAAGGAATATCCTCCACCAGCTTCATTTGCTCTTTTTTAAAATCAGAAAAATGCTCCGAAATATAATCATCCGATTTCCCTGTCAAAAGTCCGAAGGAAATCTCCTGTAAATCCTCCCGAATTTCATGAGGAAGCTGCAGTGCTTCATTGATGATCTGAGCTGTCTGCACCGCACGAATCAAATTGCTGGAATAAAGAGCATCAATAGGATAGTTCTTAATTCGATCCCGCAGCAGCTTCGCCTGCAGACGCCCCTCCTCAGACAGTTCTACATCCACATTGCATAAGGAGCTATTCTGTCTTCCATGTCTGATCAGATACAAATTAACTATATAGATTCACCGCCTTATGCGTTACTATGTTATGATACCTCAGATATAATTGCCGAGTACATTAATTAGATGTCAAAAGGACACATCATTATAACAAATGCAAATTCTTCTTCTCCGCTTCGTCAAGAACCTCCTGCGGCCAGATAGAGGACTGTACCTCACCGATGTGAGCCTTACGAAGGTAGAACATACAGATTCGGGATTGTCCGATACCACCGCCGATGGTATAAGGAAGCTCCTTATTAATCAATGCTTTTTGGAAAGGTAATTCTGCACGATGCATGCAATCACTGATCTTTAGCTGTTCTACAAGGGAATCCTCATCTACACGAATACCCATGGAAGACAGCTCCAAAGCGATATCAAGTACCGGATAATAAACGATGATATCACCATTCAGCTTCCAGTCATCATAGTCAGGTGCTCTTCCGTCGTGACGTTCACCTGAGGTCAGAGCTCCACCGATCTGCATGATGAAAACAGCTCCCAATTCCTTAGCAACTGCATTCTCTCTTTCCTTCGGTGTCAGACCGGGATATTTATCCTCCAATTCCTGAGAGTACACAAAGCTAATCTCTTCCGGCAGAATTTCCTTGATATAATCATATTTGGAGGCCATATATTTCTCTGTGTTCTTCAACGCAGCATAAACCTTTCGCACCACCGACTGCAAGGTATCTATATTACGCTCACTCTTATCGATGATTTTCTCCCAGTCCCACTGGTCAACATAGATGGAGTGAATATTATCTGTTTCCTCATCCCTGCGGATAGCACTCATATCTGTATAGAGTCCTTCCCCCCTGGAGAAGCCATATCTCTTTAATGCAAGTCTCTTCCATTTCGCTAAGGAGTGAACGATTTCCACAACAGCATCATCCTGTTCCTTTACCCCAAAGCTTACCGGTCTTTCCACACCATTTAAGTTGTCATTCAAACCTGTCTCCGGTTTTACAAATAAAGGTGCTGATACTCTGGTAAGATTCAGCTGCTTTGCCAATTCCCTTTCAAAAAAATCTTTACAGTACTTGATGCCGATTTCTGTCTCCTTAATATCGATTTCGGCCTGATACCCCTCAGGTATTACCAGCTTCATATGTCTTCCTCCGTGTATGAGAATTATTTAACTGAATAAACATGCTATGTAGCACATTTTACATTTTTATTCATGTTTTGTCAATAAATGCGCCTTCCCAGCTGTTAATTCTTAATATTGATTAATTTTTATGCACGGTTTCTCTTGATTTCATAGATATCATTATAAACCTGCATCATAATGGCAAATGCTTCTTCGGATACAATTCCAACCTGGTGACCATACTCAACCAAAAAACAGGTATATGCCACAAACCTGAAGTGTGTGAAAAGAAGATCAAATTTCTCCATCTCATAATATTTTTTAATAATACTCCAGTTATATTCCGCCAGCTCTTTGACTGTATGATTATCATTATTCTGAAGCAATTCAATCATGTCATCTATCTTATCATCCACAAATAATTCCTTCAAATCCGCATCCAGATTCGCAAGCTCATCATTCATAATAACCTCCATTCTGCTGTCAAACAGCATCACAACTATACTTCATGATTTTAACATATCAATTCCGTATTGTCCAAAAAAATCATTCCTCTATACAGTAAAGCCTAACAATCAGATCAAATAAAGAAAAATCTGCAAAAAAAGGACGGCTGCAAAATCATCGTGCATCAAATTTTACAACCATCCCTTTGAAATTGCGTTTATTGTACTTCCTGCTTACCGGTAATCTTACTAGTTTCATCCATCTTGAAGGAGTCCTTCGCTTCTTGTGAAGTAAAATATACATTACCTTCAACGGTGGCATCGACCAGCTGGAAGTCATTCACCATAACGTATACATCTCCCTTGAATGTTCCATGCTGTATGCTGGCCATAGGGCTGCCAATTATAAGCTTATCGGCAGTCAAGGTGTATCTTGCGGTGATATTTCTGTTTTCATCCTGCGAATACAGAGCAATTTTTCTTTGAATCTGCTCATTGCCTGCTTCATCCTTCTTACCGTTTTTAAATTGACCCTCCAGCAAAAGCTCCTGATCAGGGAAGCTCAAATCCTTTGTAATCGCTATGATCCAGGTTCCTGATTTACTGATTGCATTCAAAAAAGCTTCATTCGTATCTACGATTGAGGCTGAGGAGACAGCGTCCGGTGTCGTATCGGTCGGAGCTGTCGTAGGTGCAGTCGTTGTTGCCGCTGCGGTTGTCGGCGCTGTTGTCGCAGCAGTCGTCGGGGATACTGTAGGTGTCGTAGCTGCAGCAGTCGGATCCGTAGCAGAGTTATTGTTTTCGGATTTTTTTGCACAGCCGGAGAAAACAGCCACAAATAATATTATCATGATGATAACAGCTTTAACTTTCATATGTTGCCCTCCTTTATAATATGAAATATCAATAATCACATTGTTTCCAAATATAATGAAAACATACACAAAAAAGAGCGAGAGGCTTTGCAAAATAATGATTTCTTCATTACTTTGCAAAGCCCCCCGCCCCTAAAATACATATAGGAGTCTAAGTCAAAACTGATAAGCTTTTATTAATTCGATTCTCACATTTATCATGTGCATTAGAATAAATTTACTAAGTTCCTATTATTTGCCTTTCTTCTTAGATAATACGTCGAAGGTAACAGCGGCAAGCAATACCGCACCCTTAACAACCTTCTGTACGTTACTGTCAATACCCATGATGGACATACCGTTATTGATGACACCCATGAAGATCGCACCGATTACTACTCTGGGAACAGAACCGATACCACCATACGCAGATGCACCACCGATATAACATGCAGCGATTGCATCCATTTCGTAGTTCACACCTGCGGTAGGAGCTGCGGAGTTAAAACGTGCAACGCAGACCAGAGCCGCTACAGCACTCAGGAATGCCATATTCACATAGGCAAAGAATAACACTCTGTTGGTATTAATACCGGAAAGCTTTGCAGCCTTCTCATTACCGCCCATCGCATACAGATAACGTCCGGGTACGGTTTTCGTAGTATAGTAGGTATAAGCAAATACTATGATAGCCAACAGAATAAGGATGGAAGGAATACCCTTATGATTAGCCAGAGAGAAGGAAAATGCTATCACTACTGCACAGATTACGATGATCTGGAATATATCAGAAACGATGGAGTCTGTCTGATAACCCTTCTTTTTTCTGTTCACTCTTGATACGACCTTCGCTGCAATATAGATCAAGCATACGATAAAGCCGATCACGATACTGAAGATATTGATGCTTCCGTTAAAAGGATCCGGCACATAGCTATTGAATAAATTCAGATAGTTATTGGGGAATGGTGAAATCGTTAAGCCCTGCAGAACAATTAATGCAACACCCTTCCATAGCAGCATGCCGGCAAGGGTTACGATAAAGGCCGGGATTCTTAAGTAAGCAATCCAATAACCTTGAATAACACCAACCAGAATACCTACAGCCAGACAGATGATAATTGCCAGCCAGTTATTCATTCCTTTATTCACAATTAAAGTACCTGCAATCGCACCAACCAAACACACGATAGATCCTACAGAAAGATCGATGTTACCGCCGGTCAAAATACACATCAGCATACCAACTGCCAGTATAACGACATATCCGTTCTGTGAGATCAGGTTAGTAACGTTCTGAGGAACAATCAAAGTTCCGCTTGTTGTTATAGCGAAAAATATAGTAACCACAACCAATGCGAAAATCATTGTATTCTTTTTTAAGATTTCTTTTGCTTTATCCATCGTTATACTCCTTTACTTGATTTTAATATTTGTCCCATGATAAGCTCCTGAGTAGCTTCTTCCCTGCTCACCTCGCCTACCATTCTTCCTTCGTTCATGATATAGATTCGATCACACATGCCGAGGAGTTCAGGTAATTCGGAGGAAATCATAAGAATTGATTTACCTTCAGCTACCAACTGATTGATAATACAGTAAATCTCGTATTTTGCACCTACGTCAATGCCGCGAGTAGGTTCATCAAGTATCATAATATCAGGATCCGCAAACATCCACTTACTGATTAATACCTTTTGCTGGTTACCACCGCTTAAGTTGCCGACTGTCTGTTCCAGAGAAGTACATTTTGTCTTGAGCTTCTCAATATACATATTTGCTGCCGCAACCTCAGCGTGTCTATCAATTACATTATGCTTGCTGACCTTATTCATGCTGGCCAGTGTTGTATTGACACGGATCGGATTAGATAAAACCAGTCCGTCACCCTTACGATCCTCTGTGATGTAAGCAAGCTTCTTCTCAATCGCCTGACGGGAGTTACTCAGTTTAACCTCCTGTCCGTTGAGGAGTAAGGTTCCGGAGATATTCACTCCATAGCTCTTACCAAAGATACTGAGCGCCAGCTCCGTACGTCCTGCACCCATCAGACCTGCGATACCAACAACTTCTCCCTTGCGTACATGGAACGATACATTATCCACTACCTTACGCTCGGTATAAAGCGGATGGAATACAGTCCAGTTCGTTACCTCAAGATTGGTCTCACCTAACGAAATCTTTTCTCTCTTCGGGAAGCGGTCAGTTAAGGTACGTCCAACCATACCTTTAATAATGCGCTCTTCCTTGATTTCTTCGGAATTATCCAGTGTCTCAATGGTTGAACCATCACGGATGATGGTAATCTTATCTGCTACATATGAAATCTCATTTAACTTATGAGAAATAATGATCGAAGTCATACCCTCTCTCTTAAATTGAAGCAATAAATCAAGCAATTTACGTGAATCTGCTTCATTTAAGGATGCAGTGGGTTCATCTAAAATTAGAAGTTTAACATTTTTAGCAAGTGCCTTTGCTATTTCTACCATCTGCTGCTTACCAACACCGATATCCTTGATTAAGGTTCTCGAAGATTCGTGTAGACCTACAGTAGCAAGCAATTCATCTGCTTTATGATAAGTTTCTTCCCAGTTTATTCTGGTGGCCGAGCCACGCTCATTGCCAAGAAACATGTTCTCGCCAATTGTCATATAAGGAACCAGCGCCAGCTCCTGATGAATAATTACGATGCCTTTTTCTTCACTGTCCTTTATTACATTGAATTTGCATTCTTCACCTTGATAAAGGATTTCTCCTTCATAGCTTCCATAAGGATAAATTCCGCTTAGAACATTCATCAGAGTGGACTTTCCAGCCCCATTTTCTCCAACAAGTGCATGGATTTCACCTTCTTCTACCTGAAGGTTAACGTTATCTAATGCTTTGACTCCGGGGAAGCGTTTGGTAATATTTCTCATTTCCAACAATATTGCTGCCAATAGAACCCCTCCTATATATATTTGGTATACATAATAATACCGGCCGCCTGCTCAGCAGCCGCTTTCTAACTTGAGTTAATAAAAAGGAGTGTTGCAGTAAGTATCCCATGCTACAACACTCCTTTTTTTGAATGTTGATTACTTCAACTGATCCTCAGTATAGTAGCCTGAGTCAATTAATAACTGCTTGTAGTTATTTACATCTGCAAATACGGGCTCGCAAAGGTAAGAAGGAATGATGCCTGTGCCGTTATCATAAGTCTTGGTATCGTTAACAGGAACTTCTTTACCGGTTAAGATAGCGCTAACCATCTCAACAACCTTCTTAGCTAAAGTACGGGTATCCTTAAAGATTGACATTGACTGTGTTCCGGCGATAATGTTCTTTGTGGAAGTGATATCGCAGTCCTGACCGGTTAAGATCGGGAAATTGTCCTTAGTATAACCAGCGTTAACTAAAGCGTTGGTGATACCGATTGCACAAGAGTCATTGGAAGAATATACAACGTCAAGCTTTGTTCCATCAGCATAGTATGCTGTGATCAGGTTTTCCATTCTCTTCTGAGCTTCTTCTGTCTTCCAACCGGGAGTAGCAACTTCTTCAAAGGACTTCTGACCGGATACGATGTTTAACTTACCATTGTCAATGTAAGGTGTTAAAACATCCATAGCACCGCCAAAGAAGAAACGAGCATTGTTATCATCAGGTGAACCTGTGAATAACTCAATATTGAAAGGACCAGCCTGGTTCTCAAGATCAAGAGTATCAACTATGTACTGACCCTGAATTGTACCAACCATGTAGTTATCAAATGTTGCATAGTAGGAAACAGCATCGGTATCCATGATCAGACGATCGTATGCGATAACCGGAATCTTCTTTTCCTTAGCTTCTGCTAATACTGTACCTAAGGAACCGCCATCGATAGAAGCGATAACCAATACATCACAGCCGCTTGTAATCATGTTCTCAATCTGAGAAACCTGAGTAGCAACGTCATCGT
Source organism: Bacillota bacterium (assembly GCA_023436065.1). GTDB lineage: Bacteria > Bacillota > Clostridia > Lachnospirales > Lachnospiraceae > Mobilitalea. The sequence continues at coordinate 22,374 of JAEZKU010000059.1, read as the reverse complement.
TAGCATACTGTAAGTCTACTGCATAACCAGCCTCTTCCAGAGCCTTCTTCATGTTGTCACCGTCCTGGTTCCAACGCTGTAAATCCTTAGTAGGCATAGCAACGCCAACCTTCTGCTTACCACCATCAGCACCCTGGCATCCAACCATGAATGAGGAAACAAGTGCGATGCATAATAAAACTGCTAATAACTTTTTCTTCATAAATAAATCCTCCCAAAAAGTATAATGTTAATTACTACACTAAGATAATAGCATAGATAAAATAGGATTAACTTGCAAAGAACTGTATATTTTTATTTTAATATGGGAATAATATTCTGCTAAAACGAAGCAATCGCAAAATAATGCTACTAAAAAAGCAATTATGTCCTAGTTCTCGATACAAAAAAAGAAGGATCGTAAAACGATCCTTCAATCTGTCACTCCCGTAGGTACGTTTAAGTAGACCTCCTCTTCCTTCTGGAAGCCGCCGTCAATAATCTCCTTTCGAATATTATCCTTAGTCACGGCAATCGGTTGCAGCTTCACATACGGTACAGCATTTTTTCCGTCATAAATTGTTTCGCTAACTCCGATGTCATTACCCTTAGCCAGCTTCACAGCATATTCTGCAGCAGCCTTAGCCAGCTTATCCACCGGCTTATAGACTGTCATTGTCTGAGTACCCTCAACGATTCTCTGACAGGCGACCAAATCCGCATCCTGACCTGTTACAACGACTTCTCCTGCCATTCGGTTCTCAGCTAAGGCAAGCACAGCCTGCGTGGCCAGATTATCATTACCGCAGAGAACTCCGTCGATATTCTTTGTCTTTGTTAATACTACATTCATAGCATCATAAGCTTCCTCTGCCACCCAACCCTTGGCATTCCAAGAGTAGATGACATTCAGATTATGCCCCTTCATCGCATCCCGGAAGCCCTGTTCCATCATAACAACATTATGGTCCGAGGTGGGTCCGAATATGGTTACGATATTTCCACCCTCCGGTACCCGATCCACCAATGCCTGACCCATGAGTCTTCCGACCTGCTCATTATCAAAGGAAATATACAGATTCACATTGGCATTACGAATCAGACGGTCATAGGCCACAACCTTAATCCCCGCTTCCCTTGCTTTTTTGACCACATCGCTCAGGGCCTCTGAATCCACTGCTACGATTACGATGACATCCATATGTTTGTCGATCAGATATTCAATCTGAGAGATCTGTTTCTCAATCTCTCCATTAGCATTCTGGACATTTACTTCTGCACCCAGATCCTGAGCTGTAGATACAAATACTTCTCTGTCCCTGGTCCATCGTTCAATTACATAGGAATCAAAGGACAAACCGATTTGGATCTCACTTTCCTTCACATCCGTGTCCTTGGTGTCCACATCCTTCTGGTTGCAGCCACACAGACTCAGAATGACGGAAAGTACTATCCCCATAACTACAATCCTTTTCATTCTCATTACCCATTCCCCCAGATTTGACTTAATACTACTTCTCCATACCGTTTATCGTTAGCTTTTTTCCCTATATTCGGTCGGTGTTATTCCCACCTGTTTCTTGAATATACGGCTGAAATAATTCGGGTCACTATAACCGGTTGCTACACAGATGCTCTTGATACTGATTTCTTTATTTGAAAGAAGCTGTTTCGCTTTTTCAATTCTGATATTCGTGAGATATTCGATAAAGTTCTCACCTGTCTCCTCTTTGAACAGCTTACTGAAGTAGTACGGACTGATATCCACAATTCTGGATACATCATCCAGAGAAATATCATGGCTGAAATTCTCCTCAATAAAGGTTTTTGCCTTGGCTATCACTCCACTGGTCTGCTCTTCCCTCTTATTAATGATGTTGCGGCAGGCTTCCAGAATCTTATCCAGGAACCACTTCCTGAGCTGATCATAACTGTTGAGCTGAATCAACGTTGACAGATAGTCCTTGCGGTATCTGAAATAATAGGTCATACCACCGCTTAAAAAGGCACGCTGCTCGGCAAACAGGATAAACTCCAATACCTTCAGCTTAATGTCCATCTCACAGTCGGAATAATGCTCTATCATCCAGTCGAAGAAGCGGTTTGCCTCTTCCTTGGTTCCTTCCAGATTACCCTTCTCAATTCGCTCAAATAATGTCTTCTCTATATCAATCGGATAATCCTCTTCATAGTCACAGCCAATCGGTAAATCCTTGACATGAACTACCCTGCCCTTGCTGTTACGTGATACACTCAAAGCCTCCTTATAGGATTCGCTTAAGTTGCCCAGTGTGGTAACCGAACCGATTCCTACCTTGAATTGAACGTCGAGCTTCATGCTCAGCTCCCTGATCAGCTTCCTGACCTTTTCAATCAATAGGGTTCTGTCATCATATTCCAGCTGGGGTTTGTCACTGGGAAGGAAGATCACAATTTTATTTACCATGATTGGCCCGACTATACATTGAAAATCCTCTTTCAGATTCTCCCTGATAATCGGATAGAAGGATTGCGCCTTCACGCTGACACCTACAGGGTTAGTCAGCATACCATCCTCTATGGAATCACCGAATTCCATGACCATCATCATCCCATACTGTTCGTTGATGCCCAGAAGGTTTCTGAAGTTGCTTTCATTTCTGGTCAGATCATCCCCGGATATTGCGGCATAGATAAAATCACTTTCGATAATCGGAACGACAATCTCAAGCTTTTCCCGAATGATTAAGTCATTGCTCCGCTTCTTCCTTTCCTCTTCGATCAGATCCATAGCCTTCTGAAGAACGCTTACGATTACCGTATGATTAACCGGCTTCGTCAGATATTCCAAAACTCCGAGGTTAATCGCCTCTTTCGCATAATTAAACTTATCATAGGCCGTCATCACGATAAACACGACAGAGCTATTGGTTTTACGGATCTCCTTCATAGCTTCTATCCCGTTGATTCCCGGCATTTGAATATCCATGAATGCAATATCAGGCTTAAACTTCTCCGCAAGTTCAATTACACTGCGGCCTGTTGTAGCATGCTCTACCACACAGCCGTCTCCAAAATTCTTCTCAATAATAAATCTTAAAGAATCAATCACTATTCCTTCGTCATCAGCAAGCATTATCTTATACATAGTTATTCATCCTTCACAAAGTCCATCGGAATATGGATCGTTACCGAGGTTCCTTTATTCTTCCCTTCACTCTCGATTGTAAATACGTCTTCCCTGTCAAAATACAGCCTAAGTCTATTGATTACATTACCGAGACCGATGCCGTTTGAATCCTTGGTAACCACTCTATCCTTCAGCGCCGCACTGTCCTCCAGCTTAGCATTCATAATACGCTCAATGATCTCCTGCTCCATACCGGCACCATTGTCATAGATTGTGATAGCGATATTATCACCGGACTGAAATACGCTTAAGAAAATCTTCCCTTCATATTCGATATCACGGATTCCATAGTTAACCGCATTCTCCACGACGGGCTGCAGGATCATACTGGGTACCCTGACATCCAACAGTGTCTCATCAATATCCTTATAAAAATGAATGTCTCCGGAAAACCTTACATTTAATATATAGATATAACTGTCCACCAGCTTGATCTCATCCCGAATGGTTGAATCCTGATCAAAGCTTTTCATGTTAAAACGGAAGAAATCAGCCATATTTTCAATGAAAAGACAGGTCTTGTCCGCTCCCTCCATCATAGCAAGCTGGGCCCCCGCATTCAGCGTATTGAACAGGAAATGAGGATTGATCTGGGCCTGGAGGTATTTCAGTTGTGCATCCTTAAGATGATTCGTCATCATTAACTCTTTTTCCATCATCTTGCTTTCCAGCTCCATGCTTTCTTTTGTCTGGATAATGTATTGATGGATGCTAACGATCATATTATTAAAGGCTTTTGTTACGATTTCCACCTCATCGGAGGAATCCACATGAACCAGATCGACCTCAAAATTACCTCCGGCTACCTCATGGGCAACCTTAGTCAACCGCATCAAAGGGCCGGTTATACTTCTGGTTACTATAATAATCAGTACAACGTTGAAGGAAGTAATGACCAGCAACACCACAGTACTGATCACCTCAAGATATCTGAGTGCAATCAGAAGCTTTTCATAATTCACCGAGTTATTCTGGAACTGTGCATTATTCAGGCTATTGATATACGTATAGATATAATTGTACATCTGGGTAGCCTCTTCATATTTGGGCTTATACTTCTTCACATTTCGTCCGCGCTTAGCATCAACCGTGTCTGACAGGATGGATAGATAGGTTTCCGACATATTCTTTATATTCTTCTGGGTGATGCTGACATCATTGTCAATGATTCTGCCGTTCATATCATTTATCATGCTTCGATACTTCTCATCACCACGGTAATAATTCTCCAGAGAATCGGAGCTGCCCGTATTCAGGTATTCATATACATAGTCCTGAACGCTGTTCAAAGCATCCAGCAGATCATTGAGCCCGACATTACTCTGATAGACCTCGTCAATGGTTCCGATGGATTTATTGATATTCGCATACATAAACATATTGACGAAAAAGACGACTGCAGAGGAAAATGCAAATACAAGTACCAATCTTTTTCGTATGGAACCTTTTTTCTTATCTGATTTCATTCTAATTCCCTCACATATTGCGAAGTATTTTAAGCACTAATTATCATCCGCCGCCTGGGTTGCTTCCAGATCGTCTTTTCTCAGATAATCTTCCACATTCTTCGCACTGATTGCACTGATATAGACAGGATAATAATCGCTGACATTCTTGGTCGTAATATATTCCGAGAGAGCTTCCACACAATTCGCACCCATCTCGCGAGCATCAAAGGTCATCGTGGAATGGACGATATTCATCTCAATCGCACGTAAAATAATCTCCGAATCATAATAACCGATGATATCGATATCTCCAACCTTATTATAATCCCTGACCACCTGGTAGGCACCAAGTGTATCCACCTCATTCAGACAGACCAGAACATCGGGAGGATTGGTTTTGTCCATTACGATATTTCTGATATCCTCTACAGAACTGAAAGCACTTTTTGAATTAACAGATACAGTCTCAACATTGACATTATGGCGTTCCGTCATCTTATGAATACTTGAGTAGATCATGGTTTGTCCCATATCCGAGCTATTGTCATTCATCAGTACCATGATATTTTTTCTACCTTCTTTTATTACCTCAGCAACCTGTTTTGCGTACTCCTGCTCAAGATTATAATTATTGATTCCCACAAAGCTGATACGGTTCACATTCGTATGATTGGTATCCGTCGGCAGGACATCCTTCAGCACGGTGACGACCGGTATTCCCTTGGCATTTGCTTCATTGATCAGCTCGGCGATATCATCATCTCCGTTCGGCTCCAAGATGATACCGTCAACCTGGGATGCGATTGCTATTCTCATCATATCTGCCAGAGGATAAGAGATCGATAAATTACTTCCGAGCTTTTCTACAAAGGAATTCGTTATCTTGCCCATTTCCGATGCACCCTGATAGATCTCGCTCCAATATTCAGCGTCTCCATTCTCGGTTACTATGACAAAATGCTTCTTATATTCCTGGTATGTAGTTGTTTCAGTGATACCAAGTCGTGAAATCTGATGCTTATAATACGTCATTCCCAACACAATCAGGAGGACTCCTACAGCGATGCTGCTGATAGAGGCAACAGATATAATCCTATTCTTTTTTAGTAGTTCCATCTTCTTATTCATGATTGTTTCCTCAAAGAATTAATATCTATAAGTATATCATGGACCGGGTTTATTTACTATACGAAAGTTGTAACAACTTTTTTTACGGGGAATATGATGATAATAGTTATATGGAAAGGAAGTCATCGCATTGGCAATACGAATTTTCATAGATCAGGGGCATAACCCTACCGGTTCACCGAATGCCGGAGCCTTTGCTAACGGTCTGCACGAGGAGGATGTCAATTATCAGGTAGGTGTCTATCTCGCAGAGCTTCTTAGAAATGACCCCCGTTTTGAAGTCAGATTATCCAGGCCGACACCAACCACAGTTATCGGAACCTCCAATGCATCGAGCCTGAGACTGCGTGTTGAGATGGCGAATTCTTGGCCTGCAAATTATTTCATCAGTATTCACTGTAATTCAAATCCTAATCCGGCAGTGAACGGAACGGAGATTTACCTTTATCGCTACGGAACGCAGGCAGAATGGATGGCTCAGCATATCATGACGGGTATCACTCAGGCTGTTGGTACGAACAATAACGGAATACGATTGAATCCTTCCCTGTATGTACTTCGTCGGACTCAGATGCCTTCCCTGCTAGTTGAGTTGGGTTATCTGACCAACTATGCTGATGCCCAGAAGCTTCGTAATATGCAGCGTCAATTTGCCTATGGTATCTTTCAGGGCATCATGCGTTATTTTGGCTTTGCGTAATTTGATTGGCTAATTGGTTTAATTGGTTTGAATGATTTGAATGGTTTGAATGATTTGATTAATTTGTCAAAAGCACCTACGGTGCTTTCCAGCTACGACAGATTGCTCTGCAAGCTAGCTTGCAATGGCAATCTGTTGTAGCCTGGAAAAGTGCGAAGCACCTTTTGACAAATTAATTATAGGTATTTACGAGCATCCCTTAGTTGACAAATTAACTATAGCCAAGTACATCCCTTGTTTACAAATTTTGAAAATAGTACTTTACAAACACAAAGAAATATGTTATTCTATAGAAAGTATTTTAGAAGTCCTGTATGATCTCACATATTTTTGTAAGTCATTACAAGTTTGATGATTTACGAAAATATGTGATTTTTTTATAACATCAAAATACTATAATAATATTTAATCTAGGAGGTATCTTTCATGAACAAAGGTACAGTAAAGTGGTTTAACGCACAAAAAGGATTCGGATTCATTACTAATGACAACGGTGGCGAGGATGTATTTGTACATTTCTCCGGTATCGCATCTCAGGGTTTCAAGACCTTAGAGGAAGGTCAGAAGGTTATTTTCGACTTAGAGAAGGGTCAGCGCGGTATGCAGGCTGTTAACGTTACACTTGCATAATTAGCATAATCCATCACAAGAATTAAAAGGTGTCAAGTATCCGCCAGCTAGTCGCTGCGGATACTTGGCACCTTTTTTGCATTTACCCTTACTCAGCTTAAATAGATCTACATTACTCTTCGCTTTCTGTAATCAGATTTACACCATTCTGGTCCGCTCTGCGAACCAGCCTATGGCAGAGAAGCTCCTGAATTACGATTTCAGCCAGATATAGGATTCTGCAGCCATCCAGCAGGTGCCCGGCCCAGGTCTGCCTGGCATTACTGATCACACCATGTAAATGTGGTTCAAAATGAATGATCGTACCATCCAGTCCAGCAAGCTCCATTGGCTCTCGTAAATGATTCACGCAGTATCGGATCGGATAATCAAACGTCGTTGTCATTTGCAGATGAGCCTCGTCAAAGGTAGCTATTCCGGATAGGATAACTGCATTTTCTATTCCTTCCTTCTTCACGAAATCTGCAATCGCTTCTTTAAGCAAATCACCCTTTTCCATTCTTATGATAAAAGTTCTGCCCGTCGTATCCGCTTGAAAAACTTTCATTATAATTCACCTCCGCAGACTCTATTTTCCCATTGCAGGAAGTGAAAGTATATCAAGTTATTGCTTACTAATTACTGTATTTTGGATATAGTCCTTCATTGAAATCCCCATGTATTTTCGAAACACACTGCACAGATGGCTTTGATGTGCAAAGCTCAAATCAGCGGCAATGCCTGCTTTTGTTTCCTCCCTGAGCAGCTTATACTTAGCCTGACGTATTTTACATTGCTGGTGGTATTGCTTCGGTCCGACTCCCATATTCTTTTTAAAGCTTCTTACCAGATGGAACTTCGTTAGATGCACTGCTTCTGATAAATCATCCAGATTAAACTTGTCATTTACATGATCTCTAATATATTCCAAAGCCGCATAAATATTGGCATCCCTTCGTATCATACGTGCTTCCTTCCTCCTTTCCTGAAGAGAAAGCATATCTGCCAGCTTATCAATAAACTCTTCTTGGCATAATAACCCGGAGCAGAACAAATCACACAACAAGAGAATGTCTCTTCCCAACCCTTCGAGTACATAAGTATCTGCAACTTCTAAGTTATAGGGAAGCAGCAAATCCCTCATAATACAGATGGTAATATATTGATAGGGTTCAATATGAGTAAGGGAGCTTCCGGTATCCGGCGGAACAAGATATGTCATACCCTGACTTAATTCATATTCGTATTGATCTACAGCAAATCTAACCGATCCCCTTACGATCACTCCAATCATCATGCTTTCATGGGTATGATACGGAAAATCATGGGTTCCTTCCCCTGATACAATCTCGATCGATCCTTTTCTGAAAAATTGAACCTGATTTTTCATCATAGTCTCCTCCCTCCTTTTATAAAGATATAGTATAATATTTTACTGGAAAATACTATCATATTATGGTAATATTATTGTTGTATTAATTTTTAATAGATGGGGACGGGGTTAACTTCCTCAAGACGAAAGGGGCTTTGGGTTTTATGACTAGAATAGTTAAGATTGCGTAGCAGGGGCTATCGCAATGATATAAATATTAAATAGAATTGTATAGCCTTTGCATAATCCTGAATTATGATTATTAGGAGGAGCAAAGTGAGCTATCAGAAAGCAGAATTAGTCCTTCCGCAGGAGCTTCTGGCACTGGTCCAGGAATATGCGCAGGGGCAGTATCTTTATATTCCGAAAAAAGCGGAAAATCACAAGGAATGGGGAGAGAATACCGATACCAAAAGACAGATCAGGCAAAGAGACCGTGAAATCTATAGAAAATACAGCTCCGGTATCAGCGCCTCCGTCCTGGCTGAGGAATACTATCTATCCATTAAAAGCATCCATAGAATCCTGTTAAAGGAAAAGAAAAATGCTTAGAATTGAGGCTGTTTCAATATTGCAGTATATCTGCCATTTGAAGCAGCCCTAACTATAATACGGGAGGACATATATGAAATACGAGATACTGATTTTTGATGCAGATGAGACCTTATTTGATTTCAAAAAGTCCGAAACAGAAGCCTTCAAAAATACAATGCTTCAATTCAACATCGACTATGATGAGAATTATCATTTTAACATATACCATAAAGTAAACGAAGCTATCTGGAAAGAGTTCGAACAGGGATTGATTACACAGGAGAAGCTTAAAACAGAAAGATTCAGAAGATTTGCAGATCAGTGTAAAATGAACGTGGATGAGGAAAAATTGGCTCAAGCCTTTATGGAGCATCTCGGGAACGCCAGCTTCCTGTATGAAGGCTGCGATGAGCTGATCAGAGGCTTAAGTCTAACCTATAGGCTTTGTATCGTGACGAACGGTTTGAGCCTCGTTCAGAACAGAAGAATTAGAAAGTCCAAAGTAGCGAACTATTTCGAAGCGATTGTGATATCTGAGGAGATATCGGTAGCTAAGCCCAATCCCGGTATCTTCGAATATGCCTTACAACAAATGAACTATTTGGATAAAAGCAAGGTGCTGGTCATTGGTGACAGCTTAAGCTCTGACATCCGTGGAGGGGTGAATTTTGGAGTAGATACCTGCTGGTTTAATCCGAAACAGCTTAACAATGATACCTTACTCCACCCCACCTATGAGGTTGCTGATTATGCAGCTCTAAAAGCACTGCTCTGCATCCCCTGCCTATGAACCCGGCTCATTCAGAATAACCTATACTGAATATATGAATATTATTACCCATATCAATTCCATACCAGATTCTATCTCCATTGGAATGGATGGTTTGATACCAAGCCGGGTTGATGCTCTTTTCCTTTACCGTATCATAATTAAAACCGGCTGTTCCATATCCCACAGCTGTTATTAACGCACCTATCAGAATTAATGCCAGACTTATGATTATACACTTCTTTTTAAAATTTCTTAATTTCATTGTATCACCACCTTCTTTTGAAATAGAGATACTATTTTTGCAGTAAAATTTTTTGATATTTAGCAAATTTCTTCACTAAGTATATAGAAGCGATCCCCAATAATGCCGATATTCCGATTGATGCAATTCCCAACCCTAATTGCATCAATCCTACAGAAAAGCTCTTAGCCATGACAAAGGGTGATCCAAGGATACCGATTATGGCACTTGTAAAGAGGCCGGCACACCCTGCTGATGTAACTAAAGGGACGCACCAGATCGTGATATATATCGATAATACAAATAAAGCAATCCCAAGTAACACACTACCCCATAACGGAAATCCGATGATGGTGAGCGTTATGTTTAGTAACCGGCTCCCGGTTGTAGGCAGATTAAGCTTTACACTGTCATGATCCTCTATAAGTTCCTTTGCTATTTTAGCGGGAGATCCGATTTTATTCACGGCCTCCACTTCCGTCATCCCATTTTCAACATAATCAGAAATTATTTCGTCATAGTAGATAATATACTTTTTCTTTTCAGCAGCATTCATTTTCATCAAATCAGAATCCAACGATTTCAGAAACTCTGCTTTATTCATGTTCGTATCCTCCTTTAATAAAATCGTAAATTTTCATCACTTGCTGCCATTCATCAAGAAATTCCTTCATGTAATCTTTTCCCTTATTCGTGATCTGATAATATTTTCTCAACCGGCTGTTATGCTCCACAGAATAAGTCTTAAGATAAGAATCCGCCTCCAACCTCTTCAATATTGGATACAGCGTCGATTCGGATATCTCAACACAGGTTGAAATATCCTTAATAATCTGATAGCCATAGGAGTCTGATTTATTAAGCACGGCAAGTACGCAAAACTCTAATAACCCTTTCTTTAACTGGATATCCATCTCATACCTCCTTATGTCATATACTATATATTACATAGTATAATGTGTCAAGTAATATTTGAAAATATTTCCCAAGAAAAAAAGAAGGGCTTACAGCCCTCCTCACATTTTATTTACTTATCTTCCTATCTATTTATGATAAGGTTCCTTCTTAATAATCCGGTAAGCCCGGTAAATCTGCTCCAATAAAATCATCCGCATCAGTTGATGAGGAAAGGTCATTCTTGAAAAGCTGAGCTTAAAATCAACACGCTTTAGTACTTCATCGGATAGACCCAGGGAACCTCCAATGATAAAGCTGATATGGCTAATTCCTGAAACTCCCAGCGTATCAATCTTTCCCGCCAATTCCTCCGAAGAAAGCATACTTCCCTCGATAGCAAGTGCGATACAGTAAGAATCCTCCTTCAGTACCTTCAGGATTCTATCACCTTCTTTTTGCTTAATCATATCTTCCACTGTATCGGAAGCGTGATCCGGTGTCTTCTCATCCGCCAATTCTATGATTTCAAGATTGCAATATCTGCTCAGGCGTTTTGTATACTCGTCCACTCCCTGAGTCAGATATTTTTCTTTTAATTTACCCACACAAATCAGCGTTACCTTCATCCTCCAGCACTTCCTTCTGCTCATCATCTCTGATATATTCATAGAGCACGCCATTCTTCACAAATTTCAGCTTCTCTCCCTGAAAACCACGCTTACGAAGCTCTTTCTGAAAATTATACAGCATGAAACCATGAAATACGATCAGTATATTATCCTTCGTCCAGTCAATCTGATCCAAAAAGGCATTGATCCGTTTTCTGGTACCGACAATCGACTCCGGTTGGCTCTTTGATTTAAAATACCACGCAAGCCTGCCGCAGATATGCCAGAGCTCAAAGGGCAGACGAATACGTTCTGTATGTATAAAAGGCGCATTATCAACTTCCCGCAGGAGCTTGTCTATCATTAAATGTCCACTGTAGACCTCCTTCGCAGTAGTGATCGCACGCGGTAAATCACTGGCATAGCAGATATCCCATTCAATTCCGTACATCTCAACCTTTTTCTTAATTACCTTTGAAACCTCATATTTCTGAGACCATTCACGAAATTCTTTTGAGGTCATCATCTTCTTGTGAGGGCAGTTAACTTTAAAGTGTCTCAATAATCCAATACGCATATCCTTCTCCTGATGATGTGTTTTCTGCATGTACCTATTTTACATACAAATCATACTTTTTTCAAGCTAAAGCTGCTCCCACCCAAAGAATTCTTCAAGTAATTAATTCCTTTAAGCACTAAAAGTATAATTCGGTATAATCAGTCTTCCAACATGTAAAAAGAAGACCAAAAGAAGGCTGTTGCAGGAAACGTTGGAGCCGGGTAAGAATAATAGGCATCCCATCATGCACTGTTTGACGGACAGCTTGCTAATATTGTGTGACAGAAGCGAACATGAATGTTCAATTCTGGCATACAATACGGCAAGATGTCCGGGATCCAGTGTGTGAGAGATGCCTGTTGTTCTTATCCGGCGGTCAATGTATCCTGTAACAGCCCAATGAAATCTGCTGAATTATTCTTTTACACCGCCGACCATCATACCATTGATAAAGTATTTCTGTAAGAACGGATACAGACATACAATAGGTGCTGCTGTAAAGATTGCTGTAGCCGAACGTATGGAAATTGGTGTAATCTGACTCTGAGCATTTTTCATGGTTGCAGCACTACCTGTCTGCTGGGTTACCGAGCTGAGCAGCTTCATCAACTCATATTGCATCGTAGTCAGGTCCGGTCTGTTCTGATTATAGAGCATTGCGTCAAACCAGGAGTTCCACTGAAATACAGCAATGAATAAAGCTACGGTAGCCATAACCGGTTTACAGAGAGGAAGGATAATTCTAAAAAAGATCCTCAAATGACCGGCACCATCCACCTGTGCTGATTCTACGAAGCTGTCCGGTAAACCATTCATAAAGGTACGGATAACGATCATATTGAAAGCACTGATCATACCCGGAATGATATACACCCAGAAGTTATTGGTCAAACCTAATCCCTTAAATAGTAACAGGGTTGGTACGAGACCACCGCTTACATACATAGTGAGTACATAAAACAGTGAAACCTGCTGCTGAAATAAAAACTCTTTTCTTGATAATACATAGGCTAACAGGGCTGTGGTAAACATCTGTAAAAATGTAGCGATTACAGTTCGAAGTACGGAGGTTCTGATCGCTGCCAGCATGTTATCCTGGGTAACTACGGAATAGAAATTCTGCAGAGTGAACTTTCTTGGTATCAGATGGATACCGCCTTTGATCGCATCCATACCATCATTCAATGAAATTGCCAGTGTATTCAGGATAGGATACAGTGTCACAATACAGAATAATGTTAAAAACAATACATTAAATATGGTAAATGTGATATCTGCCTTGCTTTTTTTCCTTTTTTTATTCGTCATTTTCATTCCTCCTCCTAGAACAACCGCTCTTCACCGGCAGCCTTAGCTACTTGGTTCGCCACGAATATCAGAATAATACTTACGACACTCTTAAAGATACCTGCTGCGGTACCGAGGGAGAAATCGACTCCTGCACCAAAGCTATTATTGAGGACGAATACATCAATTACATAGGATGTTGCTCTCGTTAAATCCCTTCCCAGTAAGTACTGTGCTTCAAAGCCGGAATTCATGATCATACCGAGGTTGATAATCAACAACACGAAAATCGTAGATTTAATACCGGGAAGAGTAATATGGAGCATCTTTTTTAATCTTCCTGCACCGTCAATGGAGGCCGCCTCATATAAGTCCGGATTAATGGAGGTCATGGCTGCCAGATAGATAATACTGTTCCAGCCGGTTTCCTTCCATACAACTGCAAAAGCAATAATCCACCAGAAATACTTCGGTGTCGCAAAGAAGTTTATAGTGCTGCTAATTAAACCTGTTTTGGTCAATATTTCATTCACTATACCTGTCTCCATAGCCAGAACATCACTTACGATACCGGCAACGATGATCCAGGATAAGAAGTGAGGCAGGTAGGAAATCGTCTGAACCACTTTCTTTCCCCTAAGACTCTTCACTTCATTCAGAAGTAGCGCAAAAACGATGGCAAACACCAAACTGAATACCAGGTTAATGAAACTCATGGCTACTGTATTACGGAATACCATCAGGAACTCATTGCTGGAAAACAGGTATTTAAATTTATCCCAGGCAATCCACATCTGATCTGCAGCAGCAGGCTTGAATTTCTGGAATGCCATAGTCCATCCGGCTAACGGATAATAATAAAAGATAAAACCGTAAATCAAGAATGGTATCGCCATGAGAATCAGCTGCTTCTGTCTGACAATCATTCTCCAAGTGACATAGCCTTCAGCCTGCTGATGGTAGGAAGCTACGGTAGCTACCAGCCAAACCAGTACCTGCAATATGATAATTACAAAGAAGCCGGGTCCCCAGTTCTTAGTATAGAATTTTTCTACCTGTAACGCTCCGATACTGATGGAGTTTGTGCTGATTAATCCCAGTAAGGAAAGTAAAATTGTAGCTATGGATACTCTCTTTACCAATACATAGTACTTGTCACCCTTTGTTATCAGCATGTATACTCCTGATACCAGTGGTAACAGGATTGTTGACACCATACATAATATAATTATTACAGAGTCTATGATGTCCTGATCCATATGGGTGATAATATTTGCACAAAGGCTGAACATTCCGAAGTAACCGAATTCGCTCTCGTTAAGCATCGAGACATCCTTAATCTCGGCTTTCCTATCATTCAGTTTCGCAGTGATGTCATCAACTATGTAATATTGATCTTCTGACAGGTCTTCGGTAATTTTCTCGAAACTCTTACCTTTGATTATATTCTTTGCAACATTGTTAACAACAGTCTTCTTCAATCCTTCTTGTCTGGCTGTCTTATCTGCAACATGACTTCTCAATGCGGCTTGGTCGAGATCAAGTACAGTGCCTTCTTCGGTCAGCTCTCGCTCAGGAAGCTTCAGATAGGGAAGAAATATATTAATCACAGCTGCAAAACATAAGACAGCAATGATAATATAATAGGGTTTGCGCTTATTCATACAAGTGCCTCCAGTCTTACTCGTTTCTATTAGGTTGGATTTGCAGAATACTATGGAGGGTAGTTTCCATCGCATCTTCTGAACAACTGATATATTTGAATTATAGTAAGTATAGCTAGCGCTTTCATGCAACATTGCTATGTTTACAATAAACTTATCTTCGTCTTAATAATGGGGTGCCTTAAACGGCTAGCGAAGTACTCTTCAGTCACCATCCTTTAAGACACCCCTTGTCAGATAGCTAAGCTATCATCATACCTGTTGTCACTTTAAACTATTATTACTCACCCTTAGCAACAGCATTTCTTCTCTGAGCCTCTGCTGTTAAAGAATCCAGATAAGCATCAATATCAACTTCATCCTTATAAGTAGCCAGATACTCATCCCAAATCTTATCGAAGTCTGCTTCGGAAGCCATCATAGCCTTAGGAAGCCATTCATGTTTCAGATCAGTAATCTTCTGCTTAGCCTGACCTTCAGCTGAATCACTGGTCCAGGTGTTGGTGTAGGACCACATCGGATACCAAGGTTCGTTAGAAGTCTTGGTCTCGCCTAAGAAATCAAGGAATGTCTTATATCCATAACCATCCAGAAGCTGCTTCTCTACATCATATAATGTGTTGTAGAATTCGTTCGGCTGGTTCTTAGGATCCTGAGCATTTAATCCATCAGCAAGCATACCTTCGAAATGAGGGAAGTATGCATAAGCCTGGTTAACAAGGTTATCAGTTACATAGTCCTGATTATCATAGTTAGCTCTCTGCTCGTCAGTCTTGTAGAATACGCCGTCATCGCCCTTCATGTAGTCGATGCCTTCCTGGCCCCAGTATCTTAAAGCCATAATCTCAGGAGAAAGAAGGTCATTGATAAACTTTAATGCGCCAGGGATATCCTTGCAGCTTGTAGTTACAGATAAACCGTTGGATACGTCAAGTGCAGAAGGACTGTGCCACTGCTGAACGCCATCACCCTTAAAGGAGATCGGCAACGGAACGTAGGTTTTTCCAACCTTACCATCGGTGATTAATGCCTGCTGAGCAGTATTGAAGTTCCACATCTGATCCAGTGTACCTAATACTCTACCGGTTGACAGTAAAGCCATATACTGGTCATAAGTCATAGTAAAGGTCTCAGGATGAACTAAACCATCGTTGAAAGCCTTATTAATTCTCTGATAGTATTGTTTTGCTTCAGGTAATGTATTGTAGTCGATTGCAGTTACTGTTGCAGGATCGATAATACATGCACCGTCGTTAGGATATCCCATTAAGAAGTAAGGAGGGTTCTCAACACCGAAGTATCTCCAGTCTTCAGTACTCATAGAGAAACCAACTGTCTCCTGACCATCTTCTGTGGTAGGATGTGCATCCTTGTACTGCTTGATAACATCGAAATACTGATCCATGGTTGTGATCTTAGGGAAGTTAGCCCAGATCAGAACGTCCTTCTGAATCCAGAATGCTTCATCCCAATGATAGGTAGCCATATCTGCTCCCTGGATGATACCGAACTGAGGAATCAGGTAAATGTGACCATCTGCTGATTTAACCTTGTTCCAATCAGCTTCTGATAAATAATTCTTGATATTCGGATAATCATCCCAATATTCATCAATCGCAACTAACGCACCAGCTTCGATTAAAGCAGGTGTACCGGTTGCACCGGTGATAAAGTCAGGATAGTCACCGCCGGCAATCATAACGCCAACTCTTTCGTCAGCAGTCTGACCTGTTAACCAGGTTACCTTTGCCCAAGCGCCGGTAATATCTGCGATTGCTCTTAAACATCTGTTGTCATCAGGAACTTCTGTACCTGATACAGCATTGAACATTGTGAACATTTTTTCTTCTTTCGGCTCAGTTGCAGCAGCATCTTCGCCATTGTCTGCAGGCGCCGTAGTGGTTGTAGCGTCTGTGTTCTGTGTGCCCGTATTGTTTTCAGCTTTCTTACAGCCGATAAACAATGAACCGAACATTGTGATTACCAAAAGAATGGCAACCAAGGATTTGATTTTTTTCATGTTATTCCTCCCTACATTTTTTACTGTATTAAGCTTTGTACCCATAAAATGGATAATACAAAATGCTGTATTACAGCTATAAATATAATAACATTCATAACCATTTGCATCAACTTACAAAGTATAGTCAAAATACTAATAATTATATTTTCGCATATTCCTATATTTTTATACCTCTTTTTTGTAATATATGCACAAATACAATTATGATTAAAATTTAGAAAGTTTTAGGATTTCTATTTTTTATATAAAAACAGAAAGCCTTAAGGCTTTCTGTTTTTCATGAACTGTTTCCGGTATTGTAATGGGGTTATCCCTTTAATCTGTACGAATTTGCTGATGAAGTAGTCAGTATTATTAAAGCCCACCGCACTCGCGATCAGATAAATCTTTTCATCAGACCGAAGCAATAATTCTGCAGCACGGTCTATGCGGTAATTATTCAGATAATCCTTAAAGGGACAGCCGTATTGGCGTTTGAAAATCTGACCGAGGTAAGCCGAATTGATATAATATTTCTCACTCAGAGATTTCAGACTGAGATTATCCATATAATGCTCGGTAATTTCCTTCTCTATTACCGACAACACGCCGCCGAAGGCATGCTGTCTCATCTGGAGCAGATAAGTAGAGAATTCCTGGGCAAATTTCTTGAAGTGCTTCACACTTCCTCTGACGGCGATCTTCTCATAACCACCCTGGCTGATCATCTTATATATTTCATCCTGATCAAATGCAGGGTCTAAATCCTTGGCCAGACTGATTAAATTAAACAGCAGATAATCCAGATTAAGCTTAACAATATCAGGCTCTGTTGCCAGTTGTTTGAAATGCTCATAGACACAGTCAATCCTATCATTGATTGCCTCTTCATTGTTCTCCTCAATCGCCTTGATCAGATCATCCATGCATTCCTTATCTACAGGAGATTTTCCGGTTCTGGGTTTATTTTCAATCTCATCATAATAAGCAATATCCTTCTGCGTGGAAAATAGCTGAAAGGTTCTCGCTATTGCTGTTGTTTTATAGGAATCGGATATCCTGCTGATATCCTCGACCCGCTGTCCGATATACAGGATAATTTTATAAGCTACGAGGTCCCTCAGCTTATGATACAGCTTTTGAATATATTCCTTTTCATTTAAACCACTCTGTTCCTCCAGTTTCCTTGCAAAGAGGAAACCAACGCCATACGTGTTCTTATTCGGGTTACTTTCCATATAGGAATGATACCATTGCTCACCGAGATAGATTTTCAAAGCATCGTTGAGTACATTTCTGGCCTTTACCTTTTCCTCCGTGGGCAGATCATGGAAGCTTTCGTCCGAGGAATCATATTCAATGCTGATAAATCTGATATTCGATGCATCTGCAAGAAACTTCTTTACATACTCCAGATCTTCCGCATCATATTTATCTGCAATCAGATTTGTCAGATGTCTGTCAAACAATAGCTTATTCGAATCCTCCAATTTTTTCTGCTCGGCAATCTTCCTGAAATGCTGGTCCTTATAGTTTTCCAATGCCCGGATTAGTTCGTCCTTTTGCACAGGCTTCAGAACATAATCATTGACGCTGTACTTAATTGCCTTTCTGGCATATTCAAATTCATAAAAGCCACTTAGGATAATAAAACCAATTCTTCTTGAGACACGCTCCCAGGTTTGTTCAATCAGCTCCAGACCGCTCATAATCGGCATCTTAATGTCGGTGATGACCAAATCAATATTCGATGTTTCCAATAATTCGAGGGCTTCCTTTCCATTGCCTGCTTCTCCGCAAACAGTAAAGCCATACTGTTCCCAATTGATTATAATCTTCAACCCCTGTCTGATATATGGTTCATCATCTACAATCAGCACTCTAATCATCTGAAGCCTCCTCCATTTTTACATGGTTATCAATAATAGAATCCCCGCGGACCATCTCGAGTGGTATCTGAATAGTAATGTCTGTTCCGTCCTCCGTTCTGCTGTCTATATCAAAAATAATTTGGCCTTCGCAAAACATCTTCAGCCGCAGAAATGCATTCAGCATACCGGTACTCTTGGATTCATTCAGCATTTTGGTATCTGCATGAGCAATCATCCACCTGATCTTGTTTAAGTGCTCCTCGTCAAAGCCTTTACCGTTATCCGATATTTCAATAAACAGAAACTGCTCATTTTTGGTAATCGTCAACGATATAACACCCTCATTGACAGTAGTTTCGATTCCGTGCACGCAGGCATTCTCGATAAAAGTACCGATGGACAGCTTCGGAATCAGCAATCGTTCGCATCCCTCCATCACATAGTGGTAGAACTTGATTTTGTCGCCGTAACGATATCTCTGAATATTGATATATTTCTCAATAAAATTCATTTCCTCTTCAATTGTGATGCTGTCAGATCCCCAATTCATACTCTTGCGGAACAGGATGGCAAGCTCGCCGATAATATTGGCAGTCTCATCCTCCCCTTTGATCAAGCTTCGCATCCGGATGGACTCCAGTGTATTAAACAGGAAGTGTGGATTAACCTGACTCTGGATTGCTTTCAGCTCAGCCTGCTTCTTGGAAAGCTCTAATGCCTGCTTTTCTGCATTTTCCTTAAAAACAACCTCAATCAAATCCTTTATTCGGGTTACCATCATGTTATAGCTGCGTATCAGCTTACCGACCTCATCTTCCCCTTCGGTGGTCACAATCAGGTCAAACTGCTCTTTCTCCACCCTTCCCATATAGGTTGCTACGATAGATAATCTGTGACTGATGGATTTGCCAACAAAGTAAATCAGGACGGTGGGCAGGAACCAATCAAGCAGAACAATGCTAAGCAGCCATTTATTCCGGAACAGGATGCTCCAGAAAGGAAGCTTTTTGGCATAAACTACAATCTCCCATTGGTCACTGCCGGCTGCAAAGCTTTTACTCATCACCGGCTTAATTCCGTCCAGAGTACTGGCATCCGGAAAATCCCTTGCACCGTTGGTATTCGGAAGATTCGAGAATAGGATATGCTCCTTATTGCGGACATAGATTGTACCGTCGATTTTCTCATTCAATACATCCATCAGCATCATATTATAATCCATGTCGATCTTTAACAGCTTCTCAATCCCGCGATTACCGAAGTTATCTAATTTGCGAATAATACTGATTGTCCTTGCTGAGCCGCTGCCCGGCACGAACTTCTTAGCTGCATCGTAATAGGGATAAACAAAAATATCATTCCCGCTTTTCTTAAATTCCGTGAACCAGGTCTTGTCTTCAACAGAAGATAACCTTGATATCTTTCCGCCTCCTATGATACTGTTATTATCCGCAAATAGTTCGATTTTTGATAAGAGTCCTGCATTATAAGTATAACTCAGTTTATTACTGTTCAGCATTTTCATATAGTCATCATAATAGCTGGGAAAATCAGCATACTGCTTGTTCAGAAACTTATTCAGATCCCGATCATAATACATATTATTTGTAAACATGATGCAATTATCAATATTTGAGTTCAAGTTGTATTCCACACGATCCATCGCATGTGATAGGCTCACCAGCTGGCTTTCCTTATCGCTTTTATTCATGTTATATAAAATGATGGAATCCGTAAGAATAATGGGTAATAATACACAGAAGGCATAGATTAACAGCATTTTGGTTCTGATTTTCAGATTATTAAAATAGAGTTTCTTGATCAGCCTTCTCATACTATTATCCTTTCTTAGGTTAAGTAAGTATTAATATTTGGACGCATTTCCCAATTACATAGAAAAATGCACTATGTTGCATCTCAACTAATAATACACAAAATATAAGAGAATTTCAAGCAAATTGCCCAATTGCTTACGTCAATTACTATGCTATAATAAA
Organism: Bacillota bacterium; assembly: GCA_023436065.1. Classification (GTDB taxonomy): domain Bacteria; phylum Bacillota; class Clostridia; order Lachnospirales; family Lachnospiraceae; genus Mobilitalea. Next base: position 1,537 of record JAEZKU010000059.1, on the reverse strand, counting down.
TAAAAGCATTTATTACCATATTTATAATAGAAGAAAGGGAGTATGATTATGGCATGTAAAGTACTTGTTCTACTGGCAAAAGGATTTGAAACAATGGAGTTTAGCCCATTTATTGATGTTTTAGGATGGGCACGGAATGATTACGATCATGATATCACCACTGAGACCTGTGGCTTTACGAGGGAAGTGATCAGTACCTTTGGAATTCCCGTCCGGGTCGATAAACTGTTGTCGGAGGTAAATGTTGATGATTATGCGGCACTTGCTATACCCGGTGGTTTTGAGGAATACGGTTTTTATGAGGAAGCCTATGACGAACGCTTTCTTGAGTTGATACGAAGCTTCGATGTGAAAGGTAAATTGATCGCTTCGATCTGCGTTGGTGCTCTTCCCCTGGGAAAAAGCGGTATCCTGAAGGGCCGTAGGGCTACCACCTATCATTTACGACAGGGATATCGTATGAAGCAACTGGAAGCCTTTGGTGTAACAGTGATCAAGGAACCGATTGTCCTGGATCACAACATTATAACCTCCTATTGTCCACAAACAGCTCCCGGTGTTGCTTTTCTGCTGCTTGAGCTGTTAACAACGAAGGAATTTGCCATTACAGTGAAAACCGCCATGGGTTATGAATAAAGTGGATATCATTACAAATTTTTGAAGTTGTTATTAAATTAGCCGGGTTTGCCACATTTGTGTACCAATTTGTTAACAAAACGTCTTTATTCTATCCATACTTTAAACATATCTGGCATTTATACTAAATTATAGAAAGTGAATAGCTTATATTTTTTCACTCTCCTCCTCCCTATATTATAAATATAGAAGAGGGTGTCAATGCATACGCATCTGACACCCTCTTTTCTTATTTTTTTCTAAACTTTTTTATAATACTTTATGCAAATTTTATAAAATTGTCACAATTAGTACACATTTTGCTTTTATAATATAACACATAGACAGTGATAAAACACTTTCTACTCCCACCCTATTATACGCTATGGTTATACAGCTCCCCTGCTGTATAACAGAAGAGAACCCCTTGTGGGTTCTCTTTTTCGTTTATCCGAAATTCATTTTATGGTATAAAAAAGGAATCCTCGCATAAGCAGGATTCCTTATTTAAAATATGTATCTAAAGAAAAACTGATGATGAGTGCCCGATCAATCTTCTTTAATACATCGCGGTCCAAATGACATACTTTCTCTTTCAATCTGGATTTATCAATCGTTCTGACCTGTTCCAGCAGAATTACGGAATCCTTTACAATTCCATATTTTTCAGCATCTAACTCTACATGAGTGGGGAGCTTCGCTTTGTTCATCTTTGATGTAATTGCCGCGCAAATCACAGTAGGACTATGCTTGTTCCCTGTATCATTCTGGATAATCAGGACAGGCCTGACGCCACCCTGCTCCGAGCCGATCACCGGTCTTAAATCCGCATAAAAGATATCTCCTCGTTTTATTACCACTTTATTCACACTCCAATATTCGGCTAACCTTATTATTGCCATTTTCTTCGTGTGTATTCCAT
>JAEZKU010000038.1 GCA_023436065.1 Bacillota bacterium | reverse complement strand
AGTTCTTGTCTTGACTAATATACACTTTTGTATTAGAATGTCTGTATAATTTATATACTAAGGAAGTGTATGGTTAATATACTTCCTTTTTATATAGCATAAAAGGAGGAGAATATATTATGAAATTCAAGAAATTACTTGCCGTAATGCTTGTTTTAGCAATGACTGTATCTATGTTAACAGCCTGCGGCAAAAAAGCTGAACCCACGAAAGACAATAACGTAGCTGCTACCGAAACTCCGGCTGCTTCTACAGAAACACCCGCAGATAATAGCTCTGACTTATCTTCAGACAGAAGCTTATATATGGGTACACCCGATGCAAATGCTATTTCAGTTAACCTGGCATCTGAGCCGGCTGATTTATGTTCGATCACTACAACCGATACCTTATCAGGAAGCATTCTTCGTCATGTGATTGAACAGCTCGTTGGGCTGGATGAGAATGACAATGTTATTCCCGGTGTTGCTACCGACTGGACAATCAGCGACGACGGCTTAACCTATACCTTCAATCTTCGCCAGGGAATGAAATGGTCCAACGGCGAGCCTGTGACTGCACACGACTTCGTATTTGCTTGGACTTCACTTCTTGATCCGGCTTTTGCAGCAGAATATGCTGGCTTTGGCTATGTATTCAAGAACGGTAGAGCATTCAACGAAGGCAAGGTTACAGCTGACCAGCTTGGTTTCAAGGCTTTGGATGATTATAAGCTTGAAGTAACCCTTGAGAATCCTACAGCGTACTTCCTTAGTACTTTAGCATTCTATGTATTAGCACCTGTAAATGAGAAAGCTTACAAGGAATTTGGTACAGCATATGCTACTGATGCTGATAAGATTGTGACCAATGGACCTTTCACTATTACCTCTTGGGAACATGAGAACAAAATCGTTATGGCCAAGAATCCTGATTTCTATGATGCCGCAAACATCAATGTTGATCAGATTACCTGGTTAATGATTAATGATACAAATGCAGCTCTGAACTCCTTTAAAGCCGGCGAAGCAGATATTGTTGGTGTTAACGGTGATCAGGCTAAGATGTTAAAGGGTGAGAACTTCCCGGTATTTTCCTATGATGATGGTTCTTGCTTCTATTTAGAGTACAACTTAAAGGATCAGTACCTTGCAAATAATAATCTTCGTAAAGCGCTTACCTACGCAGTTGATAAGCAGGCTTTCGTTGACAGTATCGTAAAGAATAGCTCCAAGCCTGCTGTTGGTTTTACTCCTCCGGCATTGAATGGTCTAAACGGAAAGTTCGCGGATGAAGTTGGTCCTCAGGTTCCTACATTAGATGTTGCTCAGGCTAAGGAATTATATCAGAAGGCTCTTACTGAGCTTGGTGTTGATAAGGTTGAGCTTACCATGATCTGTGATGACGGCGATACTGCAGTTAAGAATGCTGCTTTCATTCAGGAGCAGTTAAAGGCTAACCTTGGTCTTGAAATTACAGTTGAGCCCATGCCTTTCAAGAGTAGAATTGAAAGAATGCAGAATGAAGACTTCTCCATCGTATTTGCTGGATGGGGTCCTGACTACAATGATCCTCAGACCTTCCTTGATATGTTCGAGACAGGTAATGGTAACAATCATACAAGCTACAGCGATGCTGATTATGATGCATTATTAAATAAAGTTCGTACAACAGTTGATCCTGCAGAGCGTATGGGCTACTTAATGGATATGGAAAAGAAATTAATGACAGATCTTCCGATCGGTCCTGTTTACTGGAGAGTAAGAGATTATGTTGTTAGCGGTAAGATCGCTTCCGGCGTAGTAAGAACTGCATTCCAGGATATGAACTACAGATATGTTAAATTAGCTCAGTAATATCTGTAATTGAAAATCAGTTGATTACAGATTCGGAGACCCGAATTTGACAAAAAAGTGGTGCGGGCTTGCATATTAACCCGCACCAAACTTTTGTTAGACGATGGCATCCCCAATAATTCCCTTGCGAAAAAAATCGAAAAATGCACGACAAACGTGATAATATATAGTATAATATAGAACGCAGCGTGAGGAACAGATCTCATTGCATTTACATAGGTAAAGTTCTTTGCGCAGTGATTTTACGTAATATATGAGGTTAGCATACCAGCAAGGATAAAGGATAGAATTGTCATCCTATATTACTTTTTATGAATGATGTCCGAAATATTCTTTTATGATTGAAAGCGATAGCATGGCGGAAATTCTGAAAAGCAATATAGGACAGCAATTCTTCTGAAGTTTTCTGGGAAATTTGTGTTCCTCATATCAATAAAAAAGCAAAACAGAAAGGAGGACTGCATGTGTTTAAATATGTTGTAAAGCGATTAGTATATGCGTTTTTGACTTTGGTATTACTGACAGCACTCACCTTCTTTATGATGCGTCTGCTTCCCGGAGATCCCTTTGTCGGTGAGAAAGCAATTCCGGAGACGACCATGAAGGCCCTGAATGCTAAATATGGATTGGATAAACCGATGCTTGTACAGCTGGGTATGTATATAAATAACGTCTTCCATGGAGACTTAGGTCTTTCCATGCATTATAATCGTCCGATTGCTGATATTATTGCACAGGCATTTCCATATTCATTTGATTTAGGTGTCAGATCTTTAATTTTTGCTACGGTTTTAGGTGTTTTACTGGGTATTGTTGCTGCTGTGAAGAGAGGTACTGCATGGGATACCGCTACAATGTTAATAGCTATTATAGGTGTCTCCGTACCGGGCTTTATCATTGGTGCGCTTTTACAGTATTTCCTGGGATTGAAGCTATTCCAATTGACAGGCGTTCGTATCTTCCCGATTACCGGATGGAGCTCCTTCTCCAGTAAGCTGCTGCCTGCTTTCGCTTTAAGCTTCAGCTCCCTGGCAACCATTTCAAGACTTATGAGAACCAGCATGCTTGACGTTCTGGGACAAGACTATATTAAGACAGCAAAGTCCAAGGGTTTATCCCAGAAAAAGATTATCTGGAAGCATGCAGTACGTAATGCTATCATGCCGATTATTACCGTGCTTGGTCCGATTGCAGCGGCAGTTCTTACCGGTGCCTTCGTCGTGGAGAATATCTTCGCTATACCGGGTATGGGTAAATTCTTTGTATTAGGCATTCAGACGCAGGATTATACGATGATTTCGGGAACCACATTGTTCTATGGAGCCTTTTTGGTTATTGCAAATCTGATTGTGGATCTTGCTTATGGTTTCATTGATCCCCGCGTTAAGTTAGCGGATGTAAAGGAGTGATGGCATGAGCGTAATAGATAAGAGTCAATTTGAATGGGTCGGAGCAAATGCTGCAGAAGCAGAGAAGATAACCAGACCGAGCACCAGCTACTGGCGGGATGCGATGAAGCGATTAAAGAAGAATAAACCGGCGATGGTGTGTCTGTTTATTATAGTATCCATTATATTATTAAGTATCTTTGTACCTATATTTTCACACTATTCCATCAGTGAACAGCATCTGACGCATACGGATGCACCCATGTTTTTCAAGGATCCTGTAGACGGACATATGCACCTGTTTGGCACAGATACCCTGGGTCGTGATATTTTTACCAGACTGTGGTCAGGCGGTCGTGTATCCTTATATATTTCTTTTGCGGCTGTATTCTTTAACTTTCTTATCGGTGTTATCTATGGAGGTATCTCCGGATATGTTGGAGGATCAGTTGATAATATTTTGATGAGAATTATCGAGATTATTAATGGTATTCCATACTTAATCATTGTAGTCCTTCTTATGCTGGTACTTCCTGCCGGTCCGATGACGATGGTTATTGCGTATGCTTTAGTCGGATGGACGGGCATGGCACGTTTGGTACGTGGCCAGATCATGAGCTTAAAGCAGCAGGATTATGTAATAGCGGCAAAGGTAATGGGTGCAAGACCTGCCAGAATCATTGGCAAGCATCTGCTTCCCAACACCTTAAGTATTGTTATTGTTGACTTGACACTTGCTATTCCAGCTGCAATCTTTACCGAGGCATTCTTAAGCTATATCGGCCTTGGTGTTCCGGTTCCGATGGCAAGCTGGGGTATTCTGGCTAACGACGGAAGCAGAGTGTTCCAGATGTATCCTTCCCAATTGATTATACCTGCGATTTGCATTAGTTTAACCATGTTGTCCTTCAACCTGTTGGGCGACGGTTTGCGTGATGCATTGGATCCTAAGTTAAGGAGATAATGTGATGAATAGAGTCTTAAAAGTAGATGATTTACATGTATCCTTCGATACTTATGCCGGAGAAGTAAAAGCAGTTCGCGGTGTTACCTTTGATGTTATGGAGGGTGAGGTATTAGCTATCGTTGGTGAGAGTGGCTGTGGAAAGAGTGTAACAGCACAGACCATTATGAAGCTGAATCCGATGCCTCCGGCTCGTATCGCTAAGGGTGAAATTATACTTGCAGATAAGGATATTGTTAAAGCCACAGAGAAAGAGATGATGCAGATCCGCGGAAAGGATGTCAGCATGATTTTCCAGGATCCGATGACCTGCCTTAATCCGACAATGACCGTTGGAAAGCAGTTAACGGAAGCGATCCGTCACCATCAAAAATTATCAAAAGAAGAGGCCCACAAGGAGGCGTTACGTCTGCTTGATCTGGTTAAGATACCGAATGCAGAGCAGAGAGCGAAGCAGTATCCCCACGAGTTTTCCGGTGGTATGAGACAGAGAGTTATGATTGCTATGGCTCTTTCCTGTGCTCCTAAGCTGTTAATTGCCGATGAGCCGACAACAGCGCTGGATGTTACCATTCAGGCACAGATTATGGATCTGCTGGAGGAAATCAGACAGAAAACCAATACTGCAATCATCCTGATTACCCATGACCTTGGTGTCGTAGCAAGTATGGCCGATCGTGTTGCGGTTATGTATGCAGGAAAGATTGTTGAGATAGGAACTGCGGAGGATATCTTCTATCATTCCTCACATCCCTATACCAAAGCTTTACTTAAGAGCCTTCCGACGACGGATATGGACCGCAGTGTCAAGCTGGTATCCATCGCAGGAACACCTCCGGACCTTCTAAATCCTCCGGTTGGTTGTGGTTTTGCCAGTAGATGTAAGAATTGTATGAAAATCTGTCAGTCACAGCTTCCGCCACAGTTCGAGGTAGGAGAGAATCATCTGTCTGCCTGCTGGTTACACCATGAGGATTGTCCCGGTGCACAGAGCGGAGGTGAAGAATAATGAGCAGAAAAACACCTTTGAATACACAGGATAATAATAAATTAGTTGAAGTTCAGGAGGTTTCTAAGTTCTTTAGGGTAACCGAGGGAACTTTGAAGGCTGTGAATAATGTCAACATCGATATATATAAGGGAGAGACTCTCGGTCTGGTTGGTGAATCAGGCTGTGGAAAATCAACCTTCGGTAAGGTGCTGATGGGTATCTATCCGCCCACCCATGGTAAAATCTTATACCACGGCAAGATGGATATGGAAATCAAAAAGAGTACACTTTTTGATTATTCCAAGATGGCACAGATCATCTTTCAGGATCCGTATTCCTCTCTGGATCCCCGTATGACGGTAGGATCCATTATTGAAGAGGGTATGATCATCCATAAGATGTATGACAAAAAGAAACGTCAGGAGAGAGTATATGAACTCCTCGAGCTGGTAGGCTTAAACCGTGAGCATGCCAACCGTTTCCCTCACGAGTTCTCCGGTGGTCAGCGTCAGCGTATCGGTATTGCAAGAGCACTTGCAATCGAGCCTGAGTTTATCGTCTGCGACGAACCGATTTCAGCACTTGACGTATCCATTCAGTCACAGATCATCAATCTTCTGCATGAGCTGCAGGAGAAGCTGGGATTAACCTACCTGTTTATTGCTCACGACTTAAATATCGTAAAATACATCAGTGATCGTATCGCTGTTATGTACCTGGGTAATATTGTTGAGCTTGCGACCAGCGATGAACTGTATAATAATACCTTACATCCTTATTCCCAGGCACTTCTGTCCGCTGTTCCTATTCCGGATCCGGATAAGGAGGCTCAAAAGAAGCGTCAGATACTGACTGGGGATGTGCCCAGCCCGATCAATACACCAAAGGGTTGCCCGTTCGCAAGCCGTTGTCCTCGTGCTACAGATATCTGCCGTGCAGAGAAGCCTGCACTGGAGATGAAGCAGGGGCATCTGGTTGCCTGCCATCATGTTGAGAAGTAAATTGAATAGTGACTAAGATAGTGACTAAGTTGGAGGTGTCGCACTTAATTGTGCGGCACCTTTTTGATTCTGTGTTTATCACAATTTAGACTTCTAGAATAGCGTGCAAATGATTACTGCAACAGAGACACGTTCTCACTCGGTACCGCTCATAGCGGTACATAAGATCGTGGCAGAAAGGCACTGCCACAACCTAAGTACCGATGGCGGCAAACGGTCTCTTTATGCAGTAATCATTTGCACGCTATTCGTTTTACGTGTTGATGTGATAAACGCTCTAGTTATGAAGGTGCCGTACAATTAAGTGCGACACCTCCGTTTCTTGACCCAAGAAATAGGTCATGCAAAACATTACTTCAAGATGCTGGCAGTATACCGAAGGCATATATCTCCATGAGGCAGTATACCGAAAGCATAAACTTCTCCATGAGGCAGTATACCGAAAGCATAAATCTCCATGAGGCTGTTACCGAAAGAAAAAATCTACATGCTGGCAGTGTATCGAAAAAGTGTGCTGTTATTTATGGGATTTATGGTTTACGAATTATCGGTTTTATAGTGCGAATGTTAAGCAGGTGCGGTATAATAGGCTTCAGAAAGGGGATTAGGATATGCTTCAGGCTAATTTTTATGATACGGTTGAGGACAGTCTGCTTGAGTTTGCGGTGATCGTGGCAAGATGTCATGGGAAATGGGTGTTTTGCAAGCACAAGGAAAGGGACACCTATGAATGTCCCGGGGGACACAGGGAGGTCGGAGAGGATATCAGAAGGACCGCGGAGCGTGAGTTGTATGAAGAGACGGGAGCAGTTGAGTATAGTATGAAACAGGTATGTGTCTATTCCGTAAGTAATCAGGAGGCTGTATCCGGTAATAGAGAAGAGACCTATGGTATGCTATATTATGCTGATATCACAAGATTTGATCAGCTCCCCGGATATGAGATTGAGAAGGTGGAGCTATTTAATCAATTACCTGGGTGCTGGACCTACCCGGAGATACAACCGTTGCTTCTGGAAAAGGTTAGACAGCTAATGGGAGAGGCTTGAGACGTCAGTCATATCGAGATGAGGTTGTCATTACAGGTTACTTATATAGATTTAGCATAGGGAGGGTATAAAGATTATGGAAGATAAGGCAACGGATAGGGAATCGAATAGGGCATCGGGTGAATATACCATAAGAATGGCCACACTCGCGGATGCCAGGGATATTTATGCTATCTATGAACCGTATATATTAAATACTGTGATTACGTTTGAGTATACACCTGTACCGCTCGAGGAGTTTAGATCGAGAATGAAGAAGGTACTGGAGCAATTCCCCTGGCTGGTCTGTGAGAGGGAAGGAAAAATCGTTGGATATGCATACTGCTCAAGATTTAAGGAACGGGCAGCCTTTGACTGGGATTGCGAATGTTCCGTTTATATCGATGAGAACGAACACCGTAAAGGCATTGCTTCTCTCCTGTATGAAGAAATGCTGGAGCTGGTTCGAAAGCAGGGATATTTTACGGTGTATGCCCTGATTACCAATTCCCATGAAAGCAGTATCGCTTTTCACGGTAGGTTCGGTTTCACGAAAGTGGGCGTGTATGAAAAGACAGGTTATAAGTTTGAAAAATGGTGGGACCTGCTGGTAATGGAGAAGCGGTTACGTACATTTGACGAAAAACCGGCCAAGCTTTTATCAATCCATGAGATCTATAAAGGAAAATAGAAAATTCTTTGCATTATTTTATATTATTACGTCGTATGTCAGTTGATAACGACAATTTAATAGGGATGCTGTACAAAAATAGGAAAATCTGTAAATCAGATTTTCCTATTTTTTACATTTAGACATTGAATTCGTTAAAACTCTGTTATATAATTCACTTGCTGGTAAATTATGGGTATTGAAAATAAAACCTGGCCTACAATAAAAACTTAGAAAGATACATAATTCTATGATGGAAAATAATATTCATACTTTTTTTGATATTCACAGTCATATTCTCCCCTGTGTTGATGATGGGGCCAGGGATATGGATGAAACAAGGCAGATACTTCACAGGGTATATGAGGAGGGAACTCGAATTATTGTAGCAACACCCCATTATGCTGTCGGAAAGAAACACATGGCGCCGGAGAAGTTGCTGCAGCTTTTATTGGAGGTCAATCAGGTAGCCGGTGAAATATCTAAGGAATTGCTTGTGATATGTGGTAATGAACTTTTTTACAGTTCCGATGTGCTGGATGCTCTGTCAGCCGGTGAAGCACTGACTTTACATGGCTCCAGATACATTTTAGTAGAATTTTTGCCATCTGAGCAATTCAATCGGATTCGGGAAGGATTGTATCGGTGTTTATTTGCCGGATATCTGCCTATACTGGCCCATGCTGAGCGTTACAAGACTCTGCTTAGCAATCCGGAGCATGTGGGAGAGCTGGTTTCATTGGGAGCATCTATCCAATTAAACCTGTCTGCGTTCACCTGGAACAGGTTCTCAACTGTATCAAGGTTCTGTCACAGGCTGCTCTCAGAGGGGTGGGTACATTTTCTTGGAAGTGATTCCCACAGAAAGGATGAAACACCGCCAAGAGCCGATGACGTGTATGCAACTCTATGTAAGCGCTATGATAAGGCGATGATAGGAGGAATATATTGGGACAACCCGATGTCTCTTCTTATGAGTAAACAGGATAATTTGACAAAGCAAGGAGCAGTAGGATGGATCAGATGAATAAGGATACAACAATTGATATCAATCTAAAGAAACTCAGTTACATGTTATTTCATTACTTATGGCTAATTCTCTTAGTTGGATTGCTGGGAGCAACAGTTATGTGGTCATTGAGCCGGTTTGTAATGGAGCCTGTTTATGTATCGTCTGCAAAAGTGTATGTAATAAATCGCCAGGATGAGAATAAAATTACATATTCGGATCTGCAGACCGGTACGCAGCTGACGAAGGACTATTTGATACTGATTAAGAGCAGACCTGTGACAGAGCAGGTAATTCAAAGGCTTAACCTTCCCCTGACCCATGAGCAGTTATCCGGTCAGATCGAGGTTAATATTCCACAGGACACCAGAATACTTGAAATCATTGTAAAGAACGGAAGTCCGGTATTGGCGAAAAGTATTGCTGATACGATTGCTGAAGTCTCAGCAGAGCAGATGGTTAAGGTTATGGAGCTTGAGAAGGTTAATATTGTGGAACAGGGCAACCTGCCGAAACAACCGAGTGGACCACGTGTACGAAGAAATACTGTTCTGGGTGGCATGGGAGGCGTGCTGTTAACTGTGTTGGTGATTGCGATTGGTAATTATTTAAACGATAGTATCAATAACAGCGAAGACATAGAAAAGTATCTCAAGCTGACGACTTTGGGTGCAATCCCACTGGAAGAAGTAGGGTCCAAAAAATCAAAATGGTTTTATAAGCGAAGTCGTGAAAAAAGATGGAACAGAAAAAAAGCAGTGTTACAGGCTTAAAGGAGAGAAAAGATGCAGCAGGTTAATTTAGATGGGCTTCGTGCGTTGGATTACAGAAGTAACGAGGCATATAAATCCCTAAGAACAAATATCCGTTTATGCGGCAGCGACATAAGTGTGATCTGCTTTACCAGCAGTATCCCGAACGAAGGAAAATCTAATGTTTCTTTTCAGTTAGCAATGTCTTTTGCAGAGGACGGGAGAAAGGTGCTTTTTATAGATGCGGATTTACGAAAATCCGTCATTATAGGACGGTATAAGCCGAATTCTGCTGTCAATGGTCTGACACAGTATCTGACAGGACAGAATGAACTGAAAGAGGTGATTTACGAAACCAATGTGGAGCATATGGATATCATCTTTACCGGTCCAATCCCTCCGAATCCGGCTGAGCTCTTGGGCAGTACAGCCTTTACGGAAATGCTTCAGCAGCTGCGTAGGGCGTATGACTATATTATCATCGATACTCCGCCACTTGGAAGTGTAATTGACAGTGTTGTGGTTGCAGAGCAGTGCGATGGTGTTGTCTTTGTCATTGAAGCAGGGGCGATCAGCTATAAGCTTGCTCTGAAGGTGAAGGAACAGTTAGAGAAGGGGAAGGTCAAAATCCTGGGTGTTGTGTTGAATAAGGTGAATACAAAGCTTGGGGAATATAAATATTATGGTAGAAAATACATGAAATATCAGAAGGAATATTACATTAGCAATTAGTCAGTTATTCCTATACATCTGAGAAAGATATGATCCACTTAGGAAGGCTTCTCAAAAGACTTTGACAGCCCTAATACACGAAAGATCGGTAAATTATTGTAGTGTCGTGTATGGAGGGAACAAAAGTGGAGAATTACTTTCACAGAAAGAGAATGGTAGATTACAGATATGTGATTACCCTGGCCGGTATTCTTCTGGGGATCTGTATGATCGTAATCGTCGCCAGATTAATCGTAAACAGCCAGGAGAATAAGGGTAGTATTCCGGTTATGTCAGAGGTGGTACTTTTTTCAAGGGCGGAAGGCTTTAATCCTTCGGAGCAGTTAATACTGGAGATGCTGGTCAGACAGTATGGTGGGATGGAGCCCTCCAATACTGAGACAGGAAATGCGGAGTATTTATATTATCATAGTCTGAAGGATTATTTCAGCAGGTGTGATTATAAGCCGGATAAGACGGACTTGATGGAACTGGAGAATTTAGTTCAGGCCAGAGAAGATATTTTTGTTATAGAGCAGGAATTGAATTTGAGTAAAATGTCACTAGATGCCAGGGACCTTATGATTTATATAGACAAACGTATTTATGAATTATGCGGGCTTTCGGTCATCTTTACTGCAGATAATCAGATTGAGCAGATTGAGGAGGTTTCCGGCTCTATCCTATATCAACTGGCTGTACAGCCTCAGCAAAGTCCTTTTCAGTTAAAAGCACTTCTGGTTGTAATGCTGATTATTGTGATACTTATAGTATTATGTATCGCGATCTCAAGAAAAAACAAACTCTTTATTAAGGAAGTGGATTTTGGTGGATTTGATGAAAAAGAATATGCCTAACCGATATCTCCTGCTGGTAGATCTGATCAGCATTATTATATCCTTCCTGATGGCAGCCTGGATACGCTTTGGAGGTTTCTTTAACCAGTGGTCTGGAAGGAATATCTATGGAGGAGCATTCATAACGGTATTATTGCTGTATATCGCTTTATATTATCTAAATGATACCTACAGCGGATTGTTCAAGAGGGGATTCCTTGAGGAGATGTTCGTGGTTGTCAAAGTCAATGTGCTGCTTGCCGTGACACTGACAGCGGTCATGTACCTGTTCCAGGAGGGAGCATTTTACTCCAGACTGTTCTTTTTTTGCTTCCTGCTATTGAACACTTTGACGACTTATCTGCTCAGACAGTATTTTAAGCTGCTACTCCTCGGACTTTATAAGAAAAGCAATGCAAGCTATAAAATCATGATCATGACGACCTCTGATCAGGTTAAGAAGGTATTTACTAAGATACATAGGGAAAATGAATGGGATTATCAGGTTGCTTACCTGACCCTTCTGGATGCTGACCTGGTTGGTGAGAAATTCTATGGGGTCGAAGTAAAAGCAGGCAGGGACAATATGTTTGAGATTGCCAGACAGGAAGTAATCGACGGTGTGTTTATCCATGTTCCAAATGAGCTTGTGGGCAGTCTGAAGCTGGAGGAGATTGTGCTTGAATTTCAAAATATGGGCATAACCGTAGACTTAAGTATTAATACCTTCGGTCTGAATATTCATGAGAAGGTTGTCAGAGAAGTGAGCGGCTATCATGTTCTGACGTTCAGTACAAAGATGTATAAAGAAAGTCAACTGCTTCTAAAGAGAGTGACGGATATCATCGGTGGATTGGTAGGGTGCCTGATAACGCTGATTCTCACGGTATTTATTGCACCGGCGATTGTAATAGAATCCCCGGGGCCAATCTTTTTTACTCAGGTAAGGATTGGAAAAAACGGCAGAAGATTTCGCATCTATAAATTTCGATCCATGTATATGGATGCCGAAAAAAGAAAACAGGAGCTAATGGCGCAGAATGAAATGAACGGGTTTATGTTTAAGATGAAGAACGATCCTAGAGTTACCAAGGTGGGTAGATTTTTGAGAAAAACAAGCCTAGACGAATTTCCTCAGTTCTTCAATGTCTTAAAAGGTGACATGAGCCTTGTCGGAACAAGACCCCCTACAGAAAATGAATTTGTCCAATATGAAAATAGGCATAAACGCAGGCTTGCCCTAAAATCAGGCGTTACCGGCCTATGGCAGGTGAGCGGCAGAAGTGATATTACAGATTTCGAAGATGTAGTTAAGCTGGACCTGGATTATATCGATAACTGGTCCTTGGGCATGGATATCAGGATTTTACTGAAGACAATATGGGTGGTACTGTTTGGGAGAGGTGCGAAGTAAGTTATTTGGATTCATAAACGTGAGCTGAAGGATATTTTTAATATAAGAGGAAAAAATTATGAAAAAATATGGCGTGATTATGGCAGGCGGTGGTGGTACCCGGTTTTGGCCTTTATCAAGACAGAATACACCGAAACAGCTTTTAAATATGTCCGGGAAAGAGTTAATGGTTAATGAAACGATTGACCGGCTTTCTTATACGGTAGATAAGAGAGATATCTTCATTGTGACGAATGCAGCACAGGTGAAGCCTATGTTGAAGGCGACAAAAAGCCGGATTACACCCAATCATATTCTCTCTGAACCATCTGCTCGAAATACGGCAGCATGTATTGGCTACGCAGCAATGGAGATCGTGAAAAAGTATGGCGACGGAGTGATGGTTATCACACCTTCTGATGCTTATATCAAAGATACAGCAGGTTTTACAAGGGTCCTTGCCGAGGCAGTGAAAGCGGTGGAGGAGCAGGACAAACTGGTGACGATTGGTATTACACCGACATTCCCGGCGACCGGTTACGGTTATATCAAATTTGATCAATCATTGAAAGCTCCGGCAAAAACGGTTACCGAATTTAAAGAAAAGCCTGATGAGGAGACCGCAAAGGCTTATATCGCAACAGGGGCATATGCATGGAACAGTGGCATGTTTATATGGAAGGCAAGTACCATTCTCACAAAGTTTAAGCAGTTTATTCCTGATATATATGAAGATCTCTGTAAGATTGGTGTCGCGATGAACACGGAGGCTGAAAGGGAGATGGTAGAGGCGATTTACCCGAGAATTCGCAAGATCTCTGTGGACTACGCAATCATGGAACCCTCTGCAGCGAACGGCGATGTGTTGGTAGTTCCGGGTGATTTTGGCTGGAATGATGTTGGCTCTTGGGATATGATGAACATTCTTTATGAGGCTGACGAGAATGGGAATATTACGTTAGGAGATGCCATTGCGATTAATACATCGAACAGCACCATTTATTCCAGCAAAAAGCTGGTAGCTGTTGTTGGCGTTGACAATCTTGTTGTGGTAGATACACCGGATGCAATTATGGTCTGCAATAAGCATAAGGCACAGGATGTAAAAATGATTGTGGATGCATTAAGTGCAGCGAATAGGATAGAGCTGCTGTAATTCTATAAATTGTTTTACATATTTGAGAGGGTAATTGATGGCCAGATTAAAGTTTATGAATACAGAGATAGATAATTTAACAATAGGTGAGACCTTGGGAGTCATTGACTCTTTGATACAGAAAAATCAAAAGGCGTATGTGGTCACACCTAATGTGGATCATATTGTCCAGCTGGAAGGCGGCGGTGAATTGTGTGAGGTCTATAAAAATGCGGATCTGATCCTGGCAGACGGAAAGCCACTTTTATGGATTGCGAAATGGTATGGTACACCGATAAAAGAAAAAATCTCGGGGTCGGATTTATTCCCTTTGTTATGCGAGATGGCAGCAAATAAGGGATATAGGATGTTCTTTCTGGGGGCGGCTGAAGGTGTTGCTGCAAAGGCGGCTGACAATCTTATGAAAAAATATCCCGCCTTAAAGGTGGTGGGAACCTATTCCCCTCCCTTTGGCTTTGAGAGAGATGATTTGGAGATGAATAAGATAGAGCAAATGATCAAAGCTGTTCATCCTCATATTCTCATTGTTGGGCTTGGATGTCCGAAGCAGGAACTGTTTATTTTAAATAATAAAGATAAACTTGAGATTCCCCTTTCCTTGGGGTTGGGGGCAAGCCTTGATTTTGAAGCAGGGAATATTAAGAGGGCACCCAGATGGATGGCCGATCATGGATTAGAATGGCTCTTTCGCATTACACAGGATCCCAAGAGAATGGCGAAAAGATATCTTGTCGATGACAGGAAGATAGTAAGACTGGCTATCAAGTATCGACCGAAAGGATAAGAAGCAGATGAATATACTATTCTTGACGAACTTATTGCCATATCCTTTGGATAATGGAGGGAAGATTAAATCATATACAACCTTACAAGCCCTGAAAAACGACGGTCATCATATTGATTTGGCTTCATTCAAAGAGACGATGAATGACATGTTGGAATATGAGTCAGAGATATTGAAGGTATGCAGAAATGTTAGGCAAATCTATCAAAGGCTAACAACTGCAGAAAATAAATCCTATATGATGAGGTTGCTTTTCAAAAGCCTGATATTGCCTCTGTCTTTTAATACATATAAGTATCAGTCAAAGGAAATGCTGAAATACTTAACAGGTTTGCGTGAAAAGTATACTTATGATTGTGTTTATTTCGACCATCTGCCGATGTGTGTGTATTTACGGGCGGCGAAAAAGTTGTGGCCAAAGGCTAAGTTCATTCTGGATGAGCATAATTGTGAAGCATTAATTATGAAGAGAAATGCAGAAAATACAGGAAGCTTTGTAAAAAAGGCCTTATTGAGTCTTGAAGCGAAGAAACTGACTGTTTTTGAAAGAACTGCATTACAGAGCGTAGATCGTACGATTGTACTCTCTTCTGCGGACTATACCGCGCTAAAGGAGCTGGCAGGAAGGGACTTTCCGCATATGATCATTCCGATCGGGGTTCAGGATAGAGGCATTAGGAAAGAAAGGAATAATACCGAGCTTCATATCTTGTTTATTGGAACACTCACATGGGAGCCGAATAATCAAGGTCTGATTTGGTTTCTGAAAGAAGTAGTTCCATTACTTAAGGAGAGTGCTTTTGACTATAAGTTATATATTGTTGGGAAAAACCCAAGCGATGAGGTAAAAAATCTTACCTCTGATCATCCTAATATGATTGTGACCGGTTATGTCGAAGCTGTAGATGAATATTATGATACCTGTGATTGCACCATAGTTCCTCTTTTCATAGGCAGTGGGCAAAGAGTGAAATTGATTGAAGCCTTTTCGAAAGGAATGCCTGCCGTATCTACAACAATTGGTGCAGAAGGTCTACATTACGAGAAGGGGGAGGATATCCTGATTGCTGATACGGCTGAGGATTTCTGCAAAGCAATCATTAAGATGAGAGACCCGGTCATCAGGGATAAGATAAAATTAAAGTCCAGGCGGATATATGAGAAGTTTTATTCCCCTGGAGCGGTTACGAATATGCTGGTTGAAGCAATCAAGTAAATCGTTTCGCGCAGAATCATGCCGTGAGCTTAATTTTCCTTGTACATTTTGTGAGTTGGTATAGTGAGGAGAAAATGAATAAATTATATTTGGTAATACCATCTAATCTAAAGAATCCAAATGATTTTATAAGAATGGCAAAATCAATTGATATTTCAGAGGATATTAAGGTTTATTTTATCAATCAAAGCGATGATCTGTCAGTAAACCAAATATATAGCTTTCATAAATGTGAATTGCTGGAGGTGAGGACAGGAGGGGTTATTCCCTTGTCAGCTGCCCGAAACCTGGCACTTGATATCATTTACAAAGAGCAGAATGAAAATGTACAAAACTCCTTGATTATGTTTGTAGATGATGACGCATGGTTCCCAAAGGAGGCATTGGACTATTTACTTTCTTGTGAGATCCGGGCATATAGCTTACATACAATAGATCCTGTGCTAAATAAATCCTTTAGCTTAGCAGCACAGTCAAAAGGCCGGATCAGAGGCTGGCATTTGATCCATGATATCGTGTCTATTTGTCTTGTTGTTCCGCTAAAGAACTTGACCGACTGTAAAATCAGGTTCAATGAGAGACTCGGATTAGGAAATATGATATCGCAGGGAGAAGAGAGTTTGTTTATTTATCATCTACAGAGGAATGGGATGGAGTTTTATTATAATGAGCATTTTATTTACCACCCGTACAAAAAGACCTTTAACATTAAAAACTTTTATAGCCTGTCATATTTCTGGACCTGGGGCTTTACACATGTTTCATCCATGTTTGCCTGGCCATGTATAAAATATATCCTGAAATATACGGTGGCATTGGTATTGGTTCCGAAAGACATCAGATATTTTGATATTTTCAAAAGCGTCTGGCGCGGAGCTTTCGATGGCTTGGTAAATAGGTTTGACATCACAGCATAATATGCCTTTTTCGAAAGGAGTTCAGAGTTAGTATGAGTAAGGTATTAATAATAAAAAGAATAACAGATGATTTTGACTCTTTTATAGTGAAAGCAATCAGGATGGATACAAATGAGGTTGATGTCCTGGATGCTTTTTATGGTAAGGGACGGATTGGCCGTAAAATTGTTAAGGTCATCAAAAGCAGTGGTTCGGATATCTTATTTGAATTAATAGTCCGTTTAAGCAGGAGCAAGTTGAAACAGTACGATCAGATCATTCTGTTTGATGATTATCCTGACTTACCATTGATCAGATGGATCAGAAAGTATCATGATAAATGCGTGATTAAGCTTTGGTTTTGGAACGTGCCTGATTATGATATTAACCAGTATAGACAATTTTGCAAGCTTTACTGCTTTGACGAAGATTATAGCAAATCCAATCATATCACCTTTCTCCATCAGTTTTACTTTCATCTTCACAGTTTTATAAAGCATCAACCGTTTAAAATTACTACTGATGTGATGTATGTAGGATTTGATAAAAATAGAAGAAACAAGATAAGAAACCTAAGTGAGATTTTTAACAGAGAAGGAATGAGCCTTGATATCCGGCTAATCGTATCGGACAACAAAGAATTTATGGAAGCCGGAATAAGATATATAGCAAAGCCTGTTCCATATCAAAAAATTCTGGAATTATTAATGAACAGCAAAGCGATATTAGAGATTGTAAATGATAATCAGACGGGATTAACCCTAAGATCGCTGGAAGCACTGTTTTTTGAAAAGAAATTAATCACTGATAATGCCAATATCGTAAATTTCGATTTCTATAATAAGAATAATATATTTATTTATGGCATTGATGACATATCTAATCTTAGGACTTTTATTGACACACCTTATAAAAAAATGAAACCTGAATTAATTGATAAGTATTCCTTCAGAAATTGGTTTCAGCAGATTTCAGAGGAAGGGTTATTACATGAGGAATATAGATTGTCTGATCAGAAGCCGGTTGAGCTGAGAAAAAAATTACTATAAAGAATATTAGGGAACGAGGAGAGTAATGAAGAAAGAAATTTTATGGGTGTCATTGTGTGCTCCCTATGAGAAGGTCCCACATGCCGGTGGGAAAATACATAATTATTACATAAAAAAATTAAATGAATCCGGTGAGTATGATATTAAGCTGATTACCTTTTGTGGGCTTTCTGAATATGAGGAGGCACGAAAGGACCATGAAAGCTTCCGGTTAAGCAGTGAAATCATTCCGTGGACCCACACGATTAATTTTTCAAATATTAAGAGACGCATTCAGTTTACAAATTTCGAGATAAATCCATTCCAGTATTATGCCGGGGAGACAAATCATTACTATTGGGACCAGATACTGAAATGCCTGAAAAAGAATAATTACAATCCTGAAATAATTATTCTTCAATGGACTCAAATAGCTTTGTTTGCAGGAAAATTCAGAAAAATGTTCCCTAAGGCAAAGATCATAGCAATTGAAGAAGATGTTATGTTTCTCTCTTACTACAGAAAATATGTTAATTCCGGTGGTGGGATCAAAAAGCAGATAAGCCTGTATAAATACAATCGCGCAAAACAGATTGAAGTAAGGGCTTTAAAGCAAGCAGATTCAGTAATCGTTAATAATCCTAAGGATAAAAAACTGATTGAGGAGGAAGCTGTCAGGAATATAAGCATCTGGGTACCTTTTTTCACGAACTATCATCATGTGAAGAGAGGTAACAAACCAAATCACGATTTACTTTTTTATGGTGCAATGAGCCGTGTTGAGAACTATTCCACTGCAATTTGGGTTATTGAAAAGGTATTACCCTTGCTTGCAGATACAGATCTGCGGTTCGTTATTGTTGGAAGTAATCCAAATAAGGAATTACTGAAATACTGCAGCGAGAGAGTCATTGTAACCGGATATATCGAAGATGTATCCCAATATTTCGAAGAATGCCTATGCTTGGTAGCACCATTGGTTCATGGGGCAGGTATTAAAGTTAAGATTTTGGAAGCTATGTCTGCGGGAATACCGGTCCTGACCAATGATATCGGGATTGAAGGAATACCTGCCGGAAGAGATTCGTATTTGCACTGTTCAAGTCCGGAGGATTACGCTACAGCTATTCGCAAAATATTAAATGGTGAAATTGATGGTAGTTCCATAGGACAAAACGGAGCTGCATTCATAAATGATCAATATAATTTTGGCAAGAGCTATACGGATTTTGTGAACCTTATTAATAATCTGAAAGAGGACTGATAGATGGACGAAAAAGTGAGTATTGTTGTACCGGTTTATAATTGCGAGCTGTATTTAGAGGAATGCATCAATAGCTTGATAAAGCAAACCTATCGTAATTTAGAAATCATATTTGTTGATGATGGTTCTACGGATGCATCCTTATCAATATTGGAACAATACAGGCATGTGGATAATAGAATTGCTATTCTGACTCAATCCAACAGGCATGCCGGAGTTGCAAGAAATTTAGGAATGAGTGTTGCGACCGGTGACTATATTATGTTCTTGGATTCGGATGATACGTTCTCTAAGAATATGGTAGGTAAGCTGCTGAAAAAAGCATTAAAACATAATACGGATGTGATTGTGTTCGGAAATAATATCTGCGAGAAGGGGAAGGTGATTGGGTGGAGAAAACCGGACTACAACAGGGATTGTATCGTGAATAGTCTGGATATTAAGGACAGACTGTTTCAAATCGACAGCGGAGTACCGTGGAACAAATTTATGAAAAGAGATTTTGTTGTAAAAACTAATCTGAAATATCAGGACACAAAAAATACAAATGATATTTATTTTAATAAAATGTTACTTACAACGGCGGATCGAATTTTATTTACCTATGACAGATTTGTAAACTATAGAGTATTTAATTCAAATAGTTTGCAGGGGAAAATATCGAAAAATCCGGATGACTTTGCGAAAGCACTGAATGCAATTCATGACGAATTAATCCATAGAAATACATATGAATTATTTGAGTATTCATATGAAAAGTATGCAGTAGATTTTTGCATGTATTCCATCAATAGAACAAGTAATTTTGAAGCCTTTCAAAATGTGGTCCATGCAGTAATGAAAATATTAACTCGAATTGGCGAGAGTAAAGTAACTTCTTACCTGAGCAGTGAACTGGAAAAGAAAGTGGCGGTTGATATTTGCAGGGGAGAAGTGTCACAGGCTGCATACGATTTGAATTTATTGAACAAGGCAATCTATACACGAAAAGGGAAGGCAGATTTCAACATAGGATTTCTTAATATTAGAATAAAAAGGCGGATAAGTTAATGTACTTAAAAATAAATTTGAAAACTGTTCTGAGAATTATAATTATCATGGGAATGACCTTTCTCTCGCTTCGGATAGATTCAATTTTTATATTAACCGGTATCGGAAGGTATAACAGTCTTCCTTACTTTGTTACCTTGCTATATGGGGTTTTATTGATCTATGAGAACAAAGGCAGGTTTTCTAATATTACTTTATTAATTCTTGCTTTTTGGGGCGTTATGCTTTTATCTTCTTCGCTAAGCGATATATCTGACTTTGAACATGCCCTGTATACATTAACTCCTTCCTTGTCAATCACCTTAATGGCTGAATATTACATGCGAAAAAACAAAGAACATTATTTATATGCATTAACGATATTGCTTGTTCTGCTAATGGTCATAGATATTTATACTGAATTGAAGTACCCGAATGGATTATATGATTCGGGTATGTATAGCATCAACTGGTTCTTAGGATATAAAACAGCAAGAGTTCGAGCAGCTACACTTCCTGCAATAGCTGCCATTGCCTCGCTGACTATGTTTAAGAAGGAAGTACTGGGGTTAAAGTTTTATATTGTATCGGGATTAGCAATTACTTCTACAGTTTTATCTCAAAATATAGGTGGATCCGTTGCAGTTATCACATATTGCATATTACTTTTATTAATCTATTCTCAAAGGGAACGGGTAAGGAAATTATTATATAAGTTATTTAATTTGAAATTCCTGTTTTTGGTGTTGTCAATTTTTACATTGTTTATCACATTTGTTCAAAATGTTTCCGCCTTTGAGCGTATTATTACGGTTTATTTGGGTAAGACGCTTACATTGGGAAATCGCTTCAGAATATGGGATGTAAGCTTTGAACTTTTCAAAGCAAATCCGGTTTTGGGTAAGGGCTATGTCTATTCGGACACCATGTCATATCTGGTTGGGTTCATCGAAGCAACACAACCACATAGTTTACTTCTTGGAATTCTTTTATATACCGGAATAATAGGTTGCGCTATCTTTATCCGATTAGTAGTGAAAACCTTGAGTAATGTAAATACCAGGAACTTAGCATCAACAACTTTTGTTTGGGGCCTTTTCTTGATTATTAATATATTTTTAGGCATAACATCTATGATGTTGTTTTCGCAGTTTCTGTTTGCGGCTATGGTTATTACATACCATTTAAGACAGGTTGACTACGAAAATTATTAAGAATAATAGTAATGATAACATGGAGGGAATAATGAAAAAGGATACCTTTTTAATTACAGGTGGTAATTTTAACAATAAGGGTGCACAGGCAATGTTATTTGTTACAGTTTCTGAACTACGTGACAGATTTCCTGATTGTGAGATTATAGTTGAGACCTTTGATGTAATCCCTGCACATTATAAGTTTTTGCCGTTAAGAATCTGGAGTACCGAATGGAAGTCATTTGGCAGCAGTGTGTCTGTCTTATATTACTATATTAGAAAAAGCATTAAATCAATCGTGCGGAGGGATCATTCTTTAAAAGAATACATAGAACTGATCAATACGATAAAGGGGTTAACCGCTATTGTCGATATCAGTGGCTTCCATTTATCCTCTCAGTGGGGAAATGAGATATCCGATACCTATTTAGACAGAATAAAGGCAGCAAAAAGATTTCATGTTCCGGTTTTTTTGATGCCACAATCCTTTGGACCGTTTGATTATGAAAAGGACAGTGAGAGGATAAGAAATAAGATCAGAAAATATCTGCAATACCCTAAAGTGATTTTCGCGAGAGAGAAGTCCGCTTATGATCTTTTAGTGGAGGAGTATCAATTGAATAATATACGACATTCCTGTGATCTTGTATTACAGAACAGGGATGTTAATTATGATTCTGTAGACGAGTATGAGGCCGACCTAAGCAATATTATTGTTGATGCCGGAAGTGTAGCAATTATTCCGAACATGAGAAACTTTGATCACGGAAATAAGGTGGATATTCTTGAAGCATATTCCAGCCTGATCGAGCTGCTGCAGTATATGGATAAAAAGATATATATCCTTCGTCATTCGGGTGAGGATATAAAGGCTTGCAAAATGATCTATGAGAGACTGAATGATAAAACAAATGTATTTGTAGTCTCAGACGAACTAAATTGCATAGAATTCAATCATGTTATCAGATCCTTTGACTATGTGATCGCATCAAGATATCATTCCATCATTCATTCCTATAAGAATGGTGTTCCGACTATAGTGATGGGATGGGCAGAAAAATACCATGAACTTCTTTCGTTGTTCGGACAGGAAAAGTATATGATTGATGTCAGGGAAAGAATTGATTGCAGGAAGCTGGAGACGATGGTCAAACGATTGGAGGATAATTTTCTGCAGGAAAAGCAAAGGATACGAAAAGGGCTTGCTGCGTATCAGAATTCTAATTGCTTTGACAGTATCTCTGAGGAGCTTCTTTTATCAAGATAAACAGACTGTTCTGTCCTTATTTTACATGAGTTGTCTGACTATGAAAAGGGTTACATGAAAATAATGCGGGTTGGTTTAAATAAGAAAGGAGAAGCTTTCTGAATGAGGCAGAGTAGGACACGGAATGCATCACGGAATATAGTGACCGGCTTTTTGAATAAGATAATAACTTTGGTTTTACCATTCATCTCAAGGACCTTAATTATTTATTTACTTGGTGTGTCCTATTTGGGCATAGGTACATTGTTTACATCAATTTTAAGCTTTTTAAGTTTGGCAGAGCTTGGTTTGAGTTCAGCCATTGTCTTTGCAATGTATGAGCCGGTTTCGCTGTATGAATACGAAACGATCAATGAGTTGCTGAAATATTATCGAAGATTATACGGTATTATTGGTTGTGTTATTTTGCTGATTGGTATTGTTATACTTCCTTTTGTTCCCAAGCTTATCAATGGTACAACACCCTCAGGGGTAAACATCTATATCTTATATGTCATTTATCTCGCAAACTCTGTGATCAGTTACTTCTTTTCGGGATACAGACAGAGTATTCTGGTTGCATATCAAAGAAGTGATATCATTAACAATATCGCGACAATTATTAGCGTATCAGTTCAATCGGGGCAAATTTTAGCCTTGTTTTTATCAAGGAATTTTTATCTTTATGCTTTTGTATCGATTATCGGAAGCCTGATTACAAATTTGTGTTACAAGATCATTACAGAGAAGAAGTACCCACAGTTCAGATGTGAGGGTGAACTATCCTATGAGCTAAGGAGCAAGATACGAAGGCAGATGTCGGGATTGATTGGCACAAAACTGAACAGTGTTGTGGTTCATTCGGCTGATACGGTAATAATTTCGGCGTTTTTGGGATTAACAGCAACTGCACAATACGGGAATTATTACTATATTATGAATTCAATATGTGGCATTCTTATCATTATTTTCGGCTCCCTGACTGCAGGGATCGGAAATAAGCTGGTGATGGATACCATTGAGGATAATTTTATTTTGTTTAAGAGGATCAGCTTTATTAATGCATGGCTCGTAGGATGGTTTACCATTTGCTTTCTGTGTTTATACGAACCGTTCATGGAGCTTTGGGTTGGAAAGGAGTTAACTCTTGGTAATGGCTTTGTCATTCTGATGTGTATCTATTTTTTCATATTTGAGATACAAAGAACTGTATTAACCTTCAAAGATGCAGCCGGGTTATGGCACAAGGATAAAATGAGACCATATGTATCCATGGTTGTAAATCTGGTAAGTAATTTAATCATGGTACAGTTTTTGGGGATTTATGGTGTCATTTTATCTACAATATTAGCCTTTATGGTTTCGTTACCATGGACGAATTACGTGCTGTTTAGAAATTTATTTTTCGAATCAGCAATTGGTAATCTGATCATCATGGTAAAAAATCTTTTGATTACCGCTTTGGTGGCAGTGATCACAAGTACTATTTGCATGCAATTTGAAAGGACCTTCGGTGGATTACTGATTAGGATTGTCATATGTATCGTTATTCCAAATATCTTTTTTATTATTATCTATCATAAAAAAGAGGAATTTAAATATATGTTGGAGATACTCCATGGAATTCGGAAGCGTTTTTTAAGACGGGTAATCACAAGTGAGATTTATACTAAATAAAGGGGTATGGGAATGAAAATATTAAACTATTTCAGGGCTTTTAGAGGAAAACATGTCCTTAACCAATCCACCAAGGAAAAGAACAAAGAGTATTATAAAAGGTTCACTAAGTATTCCTTTGTCGGCAACAGGTGCATGGATGGCAAACAGTACGAGGCTGTTATAACCAGATGGTATCACACAATTGAAAAGGGGTTAGCATACGAGAATTTCCGTCCGGGATTTGGTAAGCATAACTTAAATGCCCTTTTAGAAGCCATGGAAAACTATTTAAATGATGGGTATAGCGAGAATGAATTCTTTTTCAGAACTGCATTAAGTACATTACATATGTATATAGAAAAGAATAAACAGTATGGGTATGTAAACGCTGAACTTGAAGAGAGAATCAATAAACTGAGAGGAACTCCGAATCATAGCGGCGGAGTAATTGAATTTACCCGGCTAGGCGAAGCAGAAGTGAAAGCGTTGGGGTATAAGGATTTTGTATTAAACAGGCATAGTTTACGGCATTTTTCAGATGAACCTGTAGAGCTGGAACGAGTTAAAGAAGCAGTTGAACTTGCTCAGCATACACCTTCTGCCTGCAACAGACAAGGGTGGAGAACAATCGTTATTACAAATCACGAGATCATGAAGAAGGTATTGCAAAATCAAAATGGGAATGAGGGATTCGGACATGAATTTGACAAATTACTTCTGATCACTGCTGATCTCAGATGCTTTAACAGAGACAGAGAGCTTTATCAAGCATACATTGATGGCGGAATGTATGCTGAGAGTATGCTGAATTCTTTACATTAT
Organism: Bacillota bacterium; assembly: GCA_023436065.1. Taxonomy (GTDB): domain Bacteria; phylum Bacillota; class Clostridia; order Lachnospirales; family Lachnospiraceae; genus Mobilitalea. The sequence continues at coordinate 61,187 of JAEZKU010000038.1, read as the reverse complement.
GAAGGAATTGCATCTGTGCCGCTAAGCGCATCACTGAAAATGGATCAGGAGAAATGTATCAGAGCTTTACTTCCGCTGCATGATGCAGAGGTTCCCATCATGTTTATTGGTATTGGTGATTATCCTCCTAAATGCCGGACAACAAAATCGGAAAGAAAAACTGCAGAAATAACTGTAATTTAACAATTACCGTTGTCAATATATGTAATATACCATAGTAACAGCACAGAATAGGTGATATTATCAGAAATAGCAATGGAAATAATAGGAAATTAGCAAACCAATTTTCTATACAATAATAGCGGAATATGTTAATATATAACAAATAACTAAGCAGGAGATAAATGCCTTCCATCTATGCTTAGTTTTTAAATAACCATTACCTGTAAAAATATGTAAAACGTACTTGAAATCACTGATTTGAAAGGATAAATATGAATACATACCTACATAAGCTTAAGCAAGCACTTCGTTCCGGGATTCTGGTAGAAATGTTTCGTGAAATAAAATGGATGATGCCTTATATCATAAGATACCGGAATGCAATCTTATATTACATATTTCTTGGATTACTGGGGACTGTTGCAGGTCTCGCCGGAAGTGTTGCCTCAAAATATCTTATAGATGCTGTGACTGGGTTTGACTCACTGAATATCTGGTTTATCATCACGGTTATTCTCAGCATGGCAATCGGCAATATCATAGTCGGAGCGGCCTCCAGTCGGATCTCCGCCAAGATCAGCCTGAAGGTCAACAATGAAATGCTGGCTGAGATCTATGAGAAGATCATGAAGACGGATTGGGAATTGATCTCAGAGTATCACAGCGGCGATCTTCTGAATCGCCTGTATACAGATGTTGAGACAGTGGCGGATAGTGTTCTGGGCTTTGTTCCATCCCTGATCACCGGACTGCTGCAGTTTATCGGAATATTGACGATCATCATTTACTATGACCCGACCATGGCTGTGATAGCACTCATTAGTGCTCCGATCAGTCTGTTACTGTCAAAAACGCTTACGATTCGTATGAGAGAGTATAACCAGAAAATGATGAAGATCAGCAGTGAGATGATGGCCTTTGGGGAAGAATCCTTTCAGAACCTTCAGGTTATCAAGTGCTTTGACTTAATCAAACATTTTAGCCATAAATTGAAAGGAATACAGGATAACTATATCACAATGGCCCTGGATTATAATAAGTTTTCCATTCTCACCTCCTCATTTTTATCGGTAATCGGGCTGTTTGTTTCCTACACTGCATTCGGATGGGGCGTTTACCGGCTTTGGAGTGGCCTTATCACCTATGGAACGATGACCTTATTCCTTCAGTTATCTACCGGTCTGACCGGCAGCTTCTCCTCTTTGGTCAGCCTTGTTCCGACTGCGATCAGCGCTGCTACCAGCGCGGGCAGAATTATGGCAATTACAGAGCTCCCACGAGAGAAAGAGGAAGAAGATGATAAAGAACAGGTCCTTAGAATGAAGGCAAAGAAGGAAGGGCTTACGATATCCATGTCTCATATGGATTTTACATATAAAGACCGGGAGGTCATACTACAGGACGTAAATGTTGCAATAGGCCCCAGAGAACTGGTCGCAATTGTCGGACCCTCCGGGGAAGGGAAGACCACTTTGCTTCGTATCCTACTGGGTCTGCTTAAGCCTACCGCAGGAGAAGTGGCCTGCTCACTGGAGGATGGGACAAGGACAGAGGTGTCTGCTCTGACCAGAAGATTATTTTCGTATGTCCCGCAGGATTATACGATTTTCTCCGGAACAATCGCGGATAATCTCCGCATGGGTAAACCGGAAGCAACGGACGAGGAGCTGGTAGCAGCACTCAAAGCAGTCTGTGCTTATGAGTTCGTCAATGAATTACCGGAGGGAATGAACAGTCAGGTAGGAGAGATGGGAGGAGACCTTTCAGAAGGACAACTCCAGAGATTATCCATTGCAAGAGCGTTACTGCGGGATTCACCGATTCTGGTGCTGGACGAAGCAACCTCTGCTCTGGATCCGGTTACCGAAAGGGAGGTCTTACAGGGAATTATGACCTACGGCCGGACACATACCTGTATACTGACAACCCATCGGCAAAGTGTAATTGACATTTGCAGCAGAGTATATCGAATTATGGAAAGCAGGGTATCTGAGGTTAGGGCCAGGCAACCTTCAGAATTCATAATAAACTATTGATGCAGGAAAGACCTGTGTAGAAATGGAGGAAAGGATGAAGATAAAAGAAGGATTTATACTAAGGAAAATCGCAGATACCGATATGGTAATTCCTATCGGAGATAATATTGCCTACTTTAATGGAATTATCTCCCTGAATGAGACAGCCGCTTTTTTGTGGAGGAAGCTAAGTGAAGGTTCAGAACCTTCTGCTTTATCGGAAGAGCTGATGAATACCTATCATATCAGCAGGGAGATAGCAGCTGAGGACACAAATAGTTTCATAAACCAACTGCAGTTGGCCAATATACTTGAGTAAGATAAGCGTAAAGGAGTACAGACGTGAATAGAAATGAAATAATGAGATACCCGTGGAATGCCACCTTTGAGCTGACGGCCAGATGCAATTTGAGATGTAAAATGTGTCTGATCCGCTTGGACAGGGAAGAGATGGCAGAGCTTGAGGGCAGGGAGCGAACCGCAGAGGAATGGATCGCCATGGCGAAGGAGATACAGGCGGCAGGTGCAATCGGATTGTTATTAACCGGTGGAGAACCTTTGCTTCGTCCGGATTTTCCGGTCATCTATCAGGAGATTGCAAAGCTTGGCTTTATGCTAACGCTCTATACCAATGCTACGTTAGTCACGCCTGAGCTGATGGAAGTACTTTACAAGTATCCGCCTCATAGAATAGGGATCACTGTTTATGGGGCTTCCCGAGATACCTATGAGAAGGTAACAGGCAATCCAAAGGCTTATGACAGAATGCTGGAGGGAGTACGGCAGCTTACGCAGCTGCCTTCGAAGATTACGATCCGTACCACGATGATCAGGGACAATATTCATGATCTGGACCGCATCACAAGATGGGTACAGACCCTTCGACCGCAGGTGGAATTCAGCGTGTCGAGGATAGTGACTAAGCCGGTAAGGGGCTGTAACTCGAATGTCGAGGCTTGCCGTCTGACACCGGAACAGAATGTGGCTATGCTGGAGAAAAGAAATCAGGAATTAGTCCTTGAACCCTTCCATATGCTGTTAAAAGAGCATCCGCAGATAATAACCAACCGAACTGAGGGGATATCAAAGGAAATCAGATGTAAACAATCTGAGAATAAGCCTACACTGTATGGCTGCGAAGCCGGTATGAACTCCTATACGATTACCTGGGATGGCAAGCTGATCGGATGTCAGATGCTGGGTGATTGTTGGACAAACCCCTTTGAGAATGGTTTTATGAAGGCATGGGAGGAGTTTCCGGATAAAGTCAAACTGCCTCCGTTACCTGAAAAATGCAATAGCTGCAGCTTAAGCTGCTGTGCATGTCCGGCAACACGTCTTTCAGAAACCGGACGACTGGACGGAATTCCGGAGTATATTTGCGAAGAGAGTCTGTTAGCAAAAGAAATGGAAACAAAATTGATAGCACAACTGAATAATTATATCAAGGGAGGGGATAGAAATCGTGTTAAAGTATGAAGCACCAGTTATAACCTTTGAGGAACTGACGATATTTGAAAAAATTGCAGACAATTGCTGGGGGGCAGGGAGGATTTCTTTTAATAATCCATATGATTCCTCCGGTGTAACCCAGAGCTTTTGCATCTCAGGAGGATGTAATTCCGGTCAGCTTGATCCATCCGATACAGTTTTAAGCTATGTGAAAAATTATATGAGTGGCAGTCAGTTTGAGGATTTCACGGCCTGTTACGGCTTTAATTTATCGAATACCCATGCTTCGGGCTTTTGCTGCAATTCCGGATGCAAACCCACACCTAAACCCACACCTACACCGAAACCAACCCCGACTCCTCGTCCGGGCAAACCGGGAAAACCGGGAAAACCAGGAAAACCAGGAAAACCGGGAGGGCCAGGAGGCCATCATGGCGGCGGACATTAACAGGAGTATACAGCATAAAGTATCCTATTTTCCCACTGTGATATCGATGGGGAACTATGCAGTTCGGCTAATAGGAGAGTATGCAAACGATTCATCCTATGAAGTTCCGGAAGACGCTTCTTTGTTTCTGGTGGATGGAAGTGTAGACAGATCAGAGTGGAACCTTCTGTATCTCATCATTCCAAGGAAGGAGTTCATAGAACCGGAAGGAAAGCCTTTGGATGGGTTCGAAGAAGGACCGGTACCGTATCGTGTCTATCAGGAAGATAGTGGAAATTATTTATGGGTAAGGAAGAATAAGGATAAGACCAATCACCTGGTTTACAGGATCTCCAGGAATTGGAGCGTATGGGAATTGCTGTTTGATCACACAGGAGGAGGCAGCCCTGACTACCTTGCGGAACTTGCTTACATCTTTCCTTACTCCGTACTGAATAAACACGGGATCATGTTTCATGGTGTCGTCATGGAATGGAAGGAGATGGGAATTATAGTCTGTGCACATTCCGGCGTGGGTAAATCCACACACACCGGAATGTGGAAGACTGGTGAGGGTGCACAGATTCTGAACGGGGACAGAGCTCTGTGCTTTCAGAGGAATGAGAGGTGGTATACCTGCGGAGCGCCCTGGAACGGCTCCTCGATGGAATGTCTGAATAAAAGTATTGAACTTAGAGCTGTCGTAATCCTGGAGCAGTCAGAAACCAATCAGGTTATGCAGTTGACAAGTAGGCAAGGTGCTCTGGAACTCATCTCTCTAACCTTTGCACCTACCTGGGAACAAGAGCTTATGAACCATGCACTGGATCTGATCGATGAGATTACCGGGGATATCCCTGTCTTAAAGCTCCGATGCAGGCCGGACACCGAAGCAGTTGCTCTATTGAAGCATGAGCTGGAAAGGTACAGACCACATACATAGGGATGGGATGAAATATGATAACATTTAATAAAAAAGAGGTATCTGCAAATGAATTGTTTCCATTGGTCAAAGAGGTTATCAATCATGGACACAAAGCAAGATTTACAATCAGAGGCAACAGTATGTGCCCTTGGATTGTTGATAACAGGGATCAGGTACTGCTTACAAGATGTGATAAGCATAAAACCGGAGACATCATTTTGTATCAGAACAGCCGGGGAAATTATATCTTACACAGGATTATGAAGAAAGAGGAGAACGGGTACCGGACTATGGGAGATTCCTGTATTATGGCAGATGAGGAGCTGATTACTCCGAAGGAGGTAATCGGTGTAGTGCAGAAGATTTACCGGAATGGGAAGGAGATTGACTGCACTTCTGCTTTCTGGCAATTTATCTTTTTGCTGTGGCGTGTATTATTACCTTTCAGAAATGAATTGCTGAGGATATATCACACTATGGTAAGGATAAGATTTGAGGCCGGAAAAACAAAGAGCGGTTTGGGAGCATAGATATGGACCAGATGTCAAGACAGCTATTGTATTTATTGTCGGTATCCATGGGAACTGATAGGGATGTGGTAATCGATAACGCTGAAGCAGATTGGGACAAGCTGTTTTTTTTATCAGGAATACATAACATAATTCCGATGATATATCACTCAATCAATAAAAAACAACTGCTTCCCATGATGAATCAGGAATTGGCAGGAGCATGGAAAAAATTGGCCATTGGTGTTACGGTTAACCAGATTATACGGACAGAGGAATTTCTGACCATCTATGGGAGACTTAAGGAAGCCGGAGTAAAAGCCTTAGTTGTCAAGGGAATTGTACTGCGGATGTTGTATCCGAACAATCATGAGAGATGCTCCGGGGATGAAGACATCTATATTCGCAAAGAAGATTTTTCTATAGTGGATTCCGTCTTGACCTCCTCCGGTTTTATGTTATCGGAAAAGAATAAGAACAGAAGAGAACCACAACAGGAGACAGCCTATATCAGTGCGAAGACCGGATTGATCATCGAAGTGCACATAGATCTTTTTGATCCTGCCATAGGGCTTTATAAAGCAATGAATGATAGATTTGAGAGTGTCTTCGAGAACAGCATCGAGATCCATATCTGTGGTACTTCTATCCATACACTATCTTACAGTGATCACCTTCTCTTTCTGATCCTGCATTGTGCCAAGCATTTTGTGTGTATGGGTTTTGGGATCAGGCAGGTATGTGATCTGGTCCTGTTTTGTAACACCTATGGCAAAGAGATTGACTATCCCCGGGTATGGCAGCAGGTGACACAGCTCGGGTATCAGACTTTTCTGCTGAACCTACTGGCAATCGGGAGAGAATATATGGGACTCTCCGATCAAATGGTATGGTATCCACCTACGGCTGAAATGACGGACATTCATTCGGATGCTTTGTTGGAGGATATTATGAAGGCAGGTATTTTTGGACAAAGCAATGAGGATCGAATTAAGACATGCTCTCTGACCTTGCAGGCAGTGATTGCTGACAGAGGATACAGAGGTAAGAATAAGGATAGGAATTCCTTGTTGAGAATTATCTTTCCAAACAGGGATTTTATGAAAAGTAAATATCTATACTGCTCAAATAAACCCTACCTTCTTCCGCTGGCTTGGCTGCACCGGATGGCTTTCAATATGCTATTGGTGAAGAACCCTGTACAGATGATACAGAAGACAAGCCGCAGCATAGCAATTGGAAGGAAGAGGATAGAGCTTCTTAAGGAGTATAAGATCATTGGGATACAGAACTGAACAACCGAAATAAAGGCGGTGAAGATAAAATGATAGATATTCATACTCATATCCTGCCGGGGATAGATGATGGCTCGGAAACAATGGAGGATTCCCTTATCATGGCAGAGATGGCTCTTCGCAGTGGTGTAGATACTTTGATTGTCACACCACATAGTAATGTTGAGGGAATTTTTGATAATTATTATGATGATGCTTTTATTCAATGCTTCAAATCATTTGAAAAGGCTCTCAAGGAACGACAGCTTCCACTTACCATTGTGCCGGGAATGGAGGTTTACGCATCCGAGGATGTGCCCGGGCTTTTGCGACAGGGCAGGTTGATTACTTTGAATCATTCCAGGTATCTTCTGATCGAATTCAATTTCTATGAAGATCCCGGCTTTATCGAATATTTGCTGTCAGAAATCCTGGAAGCCGGCTATAGTCCTATTATAGCTCATCCGGAGCGTTATCATCTGGTTCAGAAATATACCGATGCCGTATGCCGATGGTTGGAAATGGGAGCTTCGTTACAGGTTAACAAAGGTAGTATATTGGGGAGCTTCGGATATCGAGCCAGAGAAACCGCTTTTTATCTGCTGGAACATAGTCTGGCATCCTTTATTGCCAGCGATGCCCATAATCCGTATCGGCGCACTGCTGATATGACCGAGGTATATCATGTTGTACGAAGGGTCTGCAGCAAGGAATATGTACATATTCTGTTTCGCGAAAACCCGAAAAGAGTTTTGAAGAATATAGATTTGGTTCAATTAGAAGTTCGTTCGTTCTATTGAACGGTCATACTATGGAAAGGTACGGGCATATCATGAAACTACTGAGAATAGCAGGACTTTTACTGTTTATGTTATCCGTAATCTCTTTTGCCGGATACTATGGATATGAAGCAAGCAGGAATGACATCGTCGGACCTGTGATTGAGTTTGCCGGAGATGAAATTACGGTCGGAGTAGAAGTAACCAATGAGGAGCTGTTGAAAAACGTAACCGCCTATGATGAGAAAGACGGTGATGTAACAGATACTTTACTGACTGAAGCAGTCTCCAATTTTATAGGTCCCGGGCAGAGGCTGATTACCTATGCAGCCTTTGACTCTGGCGGTAATGTCACCAAAAAGGAAAGAAAGCTGATTTATACGGATTATAAGCCACCGAGGTTCTCATTGGAGCAACCCTTACGATTTGCCGTAGGAGATGCTGCGAATATATTGAAATATATGAAGGTTCTGGACTGCATCGATGGGGAGTTAACAGAAAATATAAAATACGAAAAGCCGGATCATTATTTCGGAACAGCAGAGGACACCTATCAGATTAAATTTCAGGTGACCAACAGCGCAGGAGACACTGCAGTTCTTCCTGCAGAGGTGGAGTTTTATGTTCCCTTTTATAATATGGAAAAACTCATACCGGAGATCCTTTTGGACGAATATCTGATCTATCTGAAGGTAGGAGATGCCTTCAAGCCTGAAGCTTATCTGAAAGGGGTAAGGATCAATCAGGTGGTATACAGTAGCACAGAGGATATTTCAATATCCACGAATGTAAATACCGGAAAACCGGGCGTATATAAAGCGGATTATTCCATGAAGGCACAAAATGGCTATAGCGGTTCAACGAGGCTTTTGGTTGTTGTGGAAGAATAGGAGAACAGGATGTCAGAGATTGAAATGAATGTACATAATGATGAACTGCGGGTGGATTCATACGATGTGATGCGTGATTTATTGAAGGATTGGTGGCTAATACTGATTTTTGGATTAACGGTTGCTCTGTGTTCTTATATCATAGCAGATATCGTTTATACCCCCACCTATAAGGCAAGAGCTACCTTTGCAGTTACCTCTAAAGGAGCGAATAATACCTATGATAATCTGGCTGCTGCCAATACGGTTGCCAGCAGCTTAACCAATATTTTTGATGGAGAACTAATTAAAAAGCGTGTCGCAATTGATATCGGTGCAGCAGTCATTCCGGATTATATTTCAGCAGAAATCATACCGGAGACGAATTTATTTGTCTTAACGGTTTCGGCACCCAGTCCGGAGACAGCCTATCGTATCATCCTATCCATTATGGATAATTATACTTCGGTAACGAATACCTTGTATCAGAATGCAATTATAGATGTGCTGGAAGCACCTTCGATTCCGATGTATCCGGATAATCCGCCGGATATGAGACGTATTATGAAGCTTTCCTTCCTGGGTGGTGCTGCGGCGATGCTGCTGATCCTGGCAATCTTATCCGTTACAAGGGATAATATTAAGAATGTGAAGGAAGTAACCAGAAAGCTTGATACAAAGCTGTTCGGGGTTATTTATCATGAAAATAGATATAAGACTCTGCGTGCAAAACTTCATAAGAAGAAAAAGAGTATTTTGATTACAAGCCCGACAGTCAGCTTCTCCTTTGTGGAAAGTATTAAAAGTATGAGGAGTAAGTTTGAATATAAGGCCTCCGCCAAAGACCAAAGGGTATTGTTGGTGACGAGCCTGCTTGAAAACGAAGGAAAATCAACCGTGGCGACTAATCTTGCGCTGGCTCTGGCCCAGAAATCAAAAAAGGTTTTGCTCATAGACGCTGATTTTTGCAAACCGTCAATCTATAAGATACTTGAAAAGGAGGTACCGGAAACTCAGGAGTTAGGTGAATATTTATTGAAAAAGAAGGATTTAAAGGATGTGCTTATGGTTGAGGAGAACTCCGGAATCTTTCTGCTCATCGGATCCAAATATTACAACAATTCTGTAGACCTGATCACAAGCACCGCCTTTTTAGAGATGATTGAAATTCAAAAGAATATTATGGATTATGTGATCATAGATTCCCCTCCGCTTTCTGTCTCGGCGGATACGGAGCTGTTGGCTGATATCGCGGATTCAACTCTCCTGGTTGTCAGACAGAGCTATGCGAAAGCAAAGTATATCAATGATGTGATAGATACTCTGTCGGAGACAAATTCTGAGCTATTGGGTTGTGTATTCAATAATGTAAGGAATAGTCCGTTTGGGTATCGATCCGGTTATCACAGCAAGTACTCTTACCGGAGTTATTATGGATATCATAATACTGATGCGGCTTATCAGAGTGATTGATGTGTTAAAAGGAGACTTCATAAATAATATCGCAGTGCGGCGGATCGGAGATAAAGATGAAAGAATATGTATACAAGAAGGATGAAACAGAATATGAAATCGATGTTTTCTCCTTGATCAAAGATTTGTGGAAGGGCTTTAAAAGCATCGGATGGACAATCCTAATTTTTGCTGCGATCGCAGCAGGGATCAGCTGTGGGGTTGCCTACAGGAATTTTAGTCCGTACTATACTGCTGCAGTAACCTTTTCAGTTAATCTGGAGGATTCCTCCAATGGCAGTATTTATCAGGACAGCTTGAGAGCTGCACAGATGTCAAAGACCTTTCCGTACATCATAAACAGCGGGGTGCTGAAAAGTATCATAGCCGGAGACTTGGGGCTGTCCTATATCACAGATACGATTACAGCTGAAAACGTAGAAAATACGAATCTGTTCACCATCAAAGTGACTTCGGTGGATGCCGAACAGGCTAATCAAGTGTTGCAATCAGTCATTAAAAATTATCCCACGGTTGCTGATACTGTTGTGGGCAGTACGAAGCTGGAGATATTAGATGAGACAGGAATACCGGTAAAGCCTGTGAATGCCGTTGATTACATGAGACGTGCCGGGATCGGAGCATTGATCGGAACAGGCATCGGCCTTCTGGCTATTCTGTTATTTGCCCTCACCAGAAATACGGTTCATAAGATTGAGGATATTGAAAAGATAACAAGTATCAAGCATTTGGGCAGCCTGCCCGAGGTATCCTTTAAAAAGAGGGGAAAAGATCAGGAGCGTGTTATTACACTTCAAAATGAGAAGCTGCCCTTTTCCTATCGTGAGGAAATTCTGAAAATCAGGGCAAGGGTCGAAAAGATCGCAAAGCAGAAGGGACTGAAAACGATACTTGTCACAAGTGCTATTCCGGGAGAAGGAAAAAGTACCTTTGCTTATAACCTTGCCTTAGCTCTTGCAGAGGAAGGAAAAAAGACAATAATCGCGGACTGTGACTTCAGACGTCCTACCCTCGGTAAGCTGCTTTCCGTTTCTGCCGATACCATAGGGATGGAAGAGGTACTGAACGGAAAAGTAAAGTTTAAGAAAGCCTTGAAATACTATGATAAACAGGGCATTCATGCCTTGGTCTGCAATCAGCCGATCAAGAATTCCGCAGAGATTATCGATACGGCAAATATGTCTAAGCTCCTGGAGGAAATGAAGAATTTCGCAGACTATATCATACTTGATACAGCACCATCGGCAATTGTTTCGGATACCTGTGACTTGGCTAAGCTTGCTGAAGGAGCAATTTTTATAGTGAAACAGGATTATTCGAAAAAGGATCAGATTCTTGAGGGATTGGAGCATATATCCGAAGGAAGTGATATTAAGATGATAGGCTGTGTGTTTAACGGTGTGAGATCAAGCATAACCGGCTATGGCTACGGTTATGGCTATGGGTATGGAAGCGGATACTATGGAAGATATGGACGCTACGGCTACGGAGACCATCATCGCAGTCGGAAGAAGGGAAAAGAGGAACTGGTTATTCCCTCTTGATAAATTTCCAAATAATCTTTATAATGGTAAGAAAATTCCAGAACGGAGGGTTTCATATGTTTAAAATAATCCAGACTGATAAGGCTCCTGCTGCAATTGGACCTTATTCCCAGGCTTTAATCAGTGGTAACATGCTGTTTGCATCAGGACAGATTCCATTAAATCCGGAGAACGGACAAGTAGTAGAGGGTGATATTAAGGTACAGGCAACCCAGGTCATGAAGAATATTGCTGCAATCCTGGAAGCAGCAGGTGCTAATTTTGAAAATGTCATTAAGACCACCTGTTTCTTAAAGGACATGGATGATTTCGCAGCCTTCAATGAGGTATATGCACAGTATTTTACCGGTAAACCGGCCAGATCCTGTGTGGCAGCAGCTAAATTGCCCAAAGATGTAGCCTGTGAAGTTGAAATCATTGCAATCCTTCCGTAAGAAAAAACTGATACAATTAATTCTATAAATATATTGACAGACGGAAACTTGTAATATATAGTAATACAAAAGCAGCGAGGCTTAGATACCTTGCTGCTTCTTTGTTTATACGGATATATCTGGATGAATTGGAGGGAATGCGATGTTGGGACGACTGGCAGGCAGAAAAGAGAGGGAATTGGAGCAGTTATTAAGAGAGGGACAGTGTATCATGGAGGGTACAAGGCAGCTGGTAAGCGGCAATCTTGATATTACGGTTGATCCGGAGGCATATTCTGTGTTGGAGGAGCTGGCCAGGGATGTCAGCCAGATCAGTATGAGCTTTCGCTGTTATATCGAGGAGATAACCCATGTGCTATCCCATCTGTCGGCAGGCAATATGGCGGTAGGTTTTTCAAAAGAGGTGGAATATCAGGGTGATTTCCTGCCGATCAAAAATGCTCTTCATAAGATCAGACATGCGCTTAATGCTTCCTTTGAAGAAATCAATCAGCTGACCGGTGAGGTTGATCATCTCTGCAGCGAAGTTGATCGGGCCTCCACTAAAATCGCAGAGAATACCTCTTCCCAGGCAGAGCTTCTCAATGAATTGTCCGGAACCATCCACAGAATCACCGACCGGACTACGGCCAACGCGGCGAATGCAGAGGCGGTATCGGAGAGCGTTCAGGGTATGAAGGAGCAGACCTTACAGGGAAGCGAATGCATGGACCAGATGCTCCACTCCATCCGGGAAGTTTCAGAAGCCTCTAAGGATATATCAAATATCATTGACATCATCAATGGCTTGGCCGGACAAACCAAGCTTCTTGCACTGAATGCATCGATCGAAGCTGCAAGAGCAGGAGAGGCAGGTGCCGGTTTCTCGATCGTAGCAGGAGAGATTGGGTCCCTTGCACAGAAAAGTGCTGAAGCGGTGAAGAAGACCACACAGCTGATAGAGAACAGTATTCGAACGGCTGCAACCAGTGCAGAGATAGCCCAAAAGACTGCAGACAGCTTTTCAGTCATTCAAAACTCGATAGACAGGGTGAGCGGACTGTGCGATGACATCGCAGTTGCCTCCAAGGAGCAGGCAGAAAGCTTACAAAGTATTTCGGTGATTGTTACGGATATTTCCGACGGGGTACGCAATAATGCTGCTTATGCTCAGGAGAACAGCGCCGTGGCTGCCAATATGGCCGAGGTATCATCTAAGCTGAAGACTCTGATGACAAGGTTTCGTTTACGTGGAAGCCATGGTGAGAGTGTTACTGGCAAACCGAAGGAACAGGATGTCATCAACATGCTTTCCGGTCTGAAGCTTGACGTGCTGCCCAAGCAGCTGTACGATGTCACGAATGAGAAGGATATGGATGAGCTTCTCGGCAGGACCATCGTCGGCTTGAAGGATGTGGAATGCCTTTACGTGATAGATCAGAAAGGATATCAGCTAAGCCATACCATATTGAACGAAGAACTATTGATTACCCAGGGAGAGGACTTTTGTCCTGCCATGCCGGGAGATTACCACGGAGGTAAGAAGTATTTCCGTAAGGCATTAAAACAAGCCGGGCAGTGGTATACATCCGATGAATATATCTCAGCAGCAACAGGAGGTCTCTGCAGAACCTATTCTTATTGTTATCAAAATAAGATTCAGAAGGAGTATGTCCTCTGCGTTGATATGATCAGTAGAATATAGTACATGTGCTGTAAGTCGTATATACTATCAATTTTGTAGGGAATATGTCAAAACACAGGAATACACAGTATGGGGTTTTTGCAAGACACTATGATACCCGGAGGTAGGGGCTGTTGTCCTTACCTTAGGCTTAATAATAAATTTCTGCAACAGCCCCCTACTTGTTATTATATTGGGTTTTGCATCTGAACTTATCGCAGTGCAATGTAAATATTGATGTTTGCATTCTCCATATCACTGTTTAAGTATTCCTCAAAATCAGCTGCGTAGCTTCTGTTCAGATCCATCTGCCATATATCATTCCAGGCCTCTGCTACCGCTGTCACTGCATTACCCTGAATCGAAAATTTAGCATAATTACCGGCGGGGATGATTTTCTTGATCAATTCGGAATTCTCTGCTGCTGATGCTTCGTAACCGACAGTTACACTATACGAGTCTCCCGAATAATCTGAATACAGACCGATTGAATACTCGTTTACCTTATTTCTTACACTGTCACAAATTCCGTTCTGATAGAAATTCTTCCACAGACCTCCGATGATCTCCCCCATTTGCGGATCGCTGTTTCCGGTAACAGCGCTTAATCCGACAATCGTCTTTTCTTCTAAGTTCACTTTTTCGTAATTCATAGAATGATCCCCTTTTCTGTTTTGATGAGAATATTCTATCAGGTATAATCTGACAGCATCGTGTCTTATTAGTATAACTAATTTTAATTAACATCAGACTAATTGTTAATAAAAGTTGCTTAATAAATAAGGATTGTTAACTAATATATTTTAAATTGAACCGGCTTTTGCTATAATGAATTTAGTTAAAATTTATCTTTGGAAGGAAATAACTATGGGAAAAAATATTACAATGAAGGATGTTGCTGACCGTCTGGGAGTAAGTACGGTAACCGTATCCAAAGCATTATCCGATAAGGAAGGAGTCAGCGAGGCACTGCGGGAGAGTATCAAACAGATGGCCCAGGAAATGGGGTACCGTTATAATACTCTGGGTAAGAGCATGAAAGAGGGCAGGAATTATAACATCGGCATACTCATAGCGGAACAGTTCATGAGTGAGAATGCTTTTTACTCCAAGATGTATCAGACAATCATCAGGGACCTGCTGTCCTACAACTATTTCGGAATTATGGAAGTGATTTCTGAAGAGGCGGAGAAAGAGGGAAGGATACCGCAGCTTTTACAAAATAATAAGGTGGACGGTATTATTGTGCTGGGACAGATGAAACGGGGGTATATTCAGAAGATTGCCGATTCGGGAATTCCTTTTATATTTCTTGATTTCACGGATGATCATTTTCAAGTGGATACCATAGTCAGTGACAGCTTTCACGGGGCATACGAGATTACCTGTCATCTGATTGAGCAGGGGCATACGAGAATAGGCTTTATCGGCAATATCAGCGCGACTTCCAGTATCATGGATCGCTATCTTGGCTATTATAAGGCTCTTCTTGAGAGTGGACTGGGGCTTCGCAGTGATTGGATCATAGCTGACCGGGACGAACGTGGCAAATACTGTCCGATCGTACTTCCGGAGGAAATGCCGACTGCTTTTGTATGTAATTGTGACGAGGTAGCATATGCATTCATACAGCAGCTGAAGAAAGCAGGATACAGTGTTCCGAATCAGGTGTCCGTGGTCGGATATGACAATTACATCTATGCAACCCTGAGCGAGCCGGCAATCACGACAGTAGAGGTAAACATTGAAGCAATGTCTGAAGCAGCGGTAAGCTCCATACTGAAAAGAATCAAGAATCCCGGCAGGGATTATGGGAGAAAGGTCATCAGCGGAAGGATCATATACCGTGATTCTGTGAAGGCAAGAATTAAATAATCCAATTGACAAAAGGGTGTATCATTATTAGAATAATAATTAAGGTTAACGATAACTTAAATTATTATATCATAACAGAAGGTAAAGAATACCGGAAAGAAAGTGAGTTAATCGAATATGCACGATATTATTATATTAGAGCCTGTATTTAAGACTATGATCTGGGGTGGTGATAAGCTGGAGAAGGAATTTGGCTATACCATACCGAGCAATACCACAGGAGAGTGCTGGGCGATCAGCGCCCATAAGAATGGTGACTGTATCATCAAGAATGGTAACTATGCAGGGAAAACCTTAAGCTGGTTATGGGAGCATCACAGAGAATTGTTCGGAGGGGCTTCCGGTCCTGTATATCCCCTCCTGGTCAAGATCATCGATGCAAAGGCGGACTTAAGTATTCAGGTGCATCCCGATGATGCTTATGCTAAGGAGAGGGAGAATGGAGCACTGGGTAAAACGGAGTGCTGGTATATCCTGGATTGTGATGAGGACGGTGAGATTGTCATCGGTCACAATGCGAAAGATCAGGAAGAACTTCGTAAAATGATCGGTGAAAACCGTTTCATGGATCTGATTCGTATCCTGCCGATTAAGAAAGGCGACTTCTTCCAGATTGATCCCGGGACAGTGCATGCGATCAAGAAGGGAACCATGCTTCTGGAGACACAGCAGAACAGTGATATTACCTATCGTTTGTATGATTATGACAGACTTGATCATGGTAAGCCACGCGAACTTCATATTGATAAAAGCATTGATGTGATTCGATGTCCACATACAGACAGTGCAGTCAGTCGCAGACAGGAAAGCAATCGGGATTATGATTTTGAGGAGCTGATCGCTTGCAGTTATTACACCGTACAGAGAATCAAAATTCATGGGGAGCAGGAATTCAGACAGGAGTATAAGTTCCTGAATGTCAGTGTGACAGATGGAAGCGGCTTTATTGATGCACAGCCGATTAAGAAAGGGGACCATTTTATACTTCCCTCTGGCTATGGCAGTTATGTGCTGAAGGGCAATATGGAATTGATCGTGTCTCATATCTAAAGAATAAAGAATTGGGGGTATATGGATGAGGGTGCAGGAAATAAGAAGTCATCTGGAGAGGGCTATCATTCCTTTCTGGAAAAGACTTCGTGATGATGTATACGGTGGTTTTTACGGGGAGATGGATTATAATCTGGAACTAAATAAGAAGGCTGATAAAGGGTGTATTCTGAATAGCAGAATTTTATGGTTTTTCTCAAATGCATACTTAACGCTCGGGGAGAAAGAATATCTTGATTATGCGAAGCATGCCTATGAATTCTTAAGAGCTGCGTTCTATGATCGGGAGAATGGTGGTGTCTTCTGGTCGGTAACCTATGACGGGGTACCCGTCGATGATACGAAACATACTTACAATCAGGCTTTTGCGGTATATGGACTCGCCTCTTATTATGATGCTTCCGGGGATACGGAGGCATTATCACTGGCTTATGCCTTAATGGATAAGCTAGAGAAGGATTGCCGGGATCAGGAGGGCTATCTGGAAGCCTTTGACCGAAAGTTCCGTCCGGCTTCGAATGAAAAGCTTTCGGAGAACGGAGTCATGGCAGAACGGACGATGAACACACTCCTGCATGTACTGGAAGCATATACAGAGCTATATCGTGTGGATCATAGCGAGGGTATTGCCGATAAGCTTAAGTGGATGCTGGATATTTTTGCTGATAAGATTTATAACCCGAAGGAGAGAAGGCTCGAGGTATTCTTTGACTTAAGCTATCATTCTCTGATTGACTTAAATTCCTATGGGCATGACATTGAAGCCTCCTGGCTGCTGGATCGTACCGCAGAGGTTTTGAAGGATCCTGTGTACAGCAATAAAATCAATCGGATTACCGCAGAGCTGGTGGACCATATTCACAGCATAGCCCTGGACAAGTATTCGCTGTTCAATGAATGCGAGAAGGGCCGGGTAGATACCAAAAAGGTATGGTGGGTCCAGGCGGAAGCACTACTGGGTTTTCTGAACGGATTTCAGAAGAAGCCTGAGAGAAAGGACTATCTGGAAAGTGTGGGAGGAGTATGGGACTACATCAAAACTCACATGATCGATCCCAGAAGAGGTTCGGAGTGGTTCTATGAGCTGAACCAGGACGGATCACCGATTAAGACCAAGGAGATTGTCGGTCCCTGGAAATGTCCCTATCATAATGGCAGGATGTGTTTTGAAGTAATTAACCGCGGAGTTGAATTTTAATTAGGAGGAAGGAGATTGCATATGCATCCCAATTATTATATTGAGCTGGAAAAATATCGTCAGCTGATTGAAAGAAAGAACGAGAAAAGTACTATATATACAGGAATGTATGACCGTTATGTGAATCCTGTGCTGACGAATGAGCATATCCCGTTATTCTGGAAATATGATCTGGATGAGAAGACCAATCCGTTTTTCATGGAGCGTTTGGGTGTGAATGCCGTATTTAATTCCGGAGCCATAGAGCTGGATGGAAAATTTTATCTGGTGGCAAGAATTGAAGGGAATGACAGAAAGTCCTTCTTCGGTGTGGCAGAGAGCGACAGCCCGGTGGACGGCTTTCGGTTCTGGGATTATCCGGTTGAACTGCCGGATACGCATAAGGAAGAAACCAATGTTTATGATATGCGTTTGACAAAGCATGAGGATGGTTACATCTATGGTGTGTTCTGTTCCGAAAGCAAGGACAGAACCAGCAACGATCTGTCTGCTGCGGTAG
Source organism: Bacillota bacterium (assembly GCA_023436065.1). Lineage (GTDB taxonomy): Bacteria > Bacillota > Clostridia > Lachnospirales > Lachnospiraceae > Mobilitalea. Next base: position 43,039 of record JAEZKU010000038.1, on the reverse strand, counting down.
CGGAAGCCGGAATTGTCAGAACCAGAGATTTAAAGCATTGGGAACGACTGAATAATCTAAAGACCCTTCAATCACCCCAACAGAGAAATGTCGTGCTGCATCCCGAGTTTGTCAACGGACAATATATGTTCTACACAAGGCCGATGGACGGCTTTATCGAGACCGGCTCCGGCGGTGGAATCGGCGTAGGCTTCTGTAAAGATATTGAGAATGCAGTCATTGACGAAGAGATTATCACAAGCAGAAGAAAGTATCATACCATAACCGAAGCCAAGAACGGAGCAGGGGCAGTTCCGATCAAGACCGAGAAGGGCTGGATCCATATTGCTCATGGAGTTAGAAATACCGCAGCAGGATTACGCTATGTCATCTATGTGTTTGCCACCGACTTAAAGGATCCAACCAAGGTAATCGCAGAGCCCTCCGGCTTCTACATCGCACCGATGGGAGAAGAAAGAGTTGGGGATGTATCCAATGTGGTATTCACCAACGGAGCAATTGCCAGGGACAATGGGGAGGTATATATCTATTATGCTTCTTCGGATACCCGCCTTCACGTAGCTGCAACGACTGTGGAGAAGCTTGTGGACTATACCTTCCATACACCTTCGGATCCACTCAGATCAGTGGAATGTGTGCAGCAAAGATGCAATTTAATCAGAAAGAATCTAGAGCTGCTTCAGGAAAATGACAAACACTGATAAAACGTGCACCTGTTCCCAATTTAGGGGTTAAGCAGAATAATATTCTTGAAAAAGTAGCAATAGTGTAGTAAACTTCGCTTATATAATGCAATAACAGTGCATTATTGTTGCACATGATTTGCTAATGCAAAGCAAAACCGGCCGAACGCTGTGGGAGGAGAGGAAGCAATGAAGAAGGTTACGATTCAGGATGTGGCAAAGGAATTGCATTTATCCAGAAATACAGTAGCGAAAGCACTAAACAACAGTGATACGGTTTCTTATGAAACCAGATATGTCGTCATTGAGAAGGCATTTGAGATGGGATACTCCAAGCTTTCTCCGGTCGTGCTGAATGAATTTAAGCTGCGCAATAAGGTCGGGGATACCAAGACGATTGTCGTTCTGACCCGTAGAGAGATCTCGGTTTTCTGGAACAGCATCATCATGGGGATCTCAGATGAATTGAATAAATTCGGATGTAAGCTCCAATTCAATTTTATCAGCGAGCAGGATGAGAAGAATTTGGTACTGCCGCTGGATTTACAGGCAGAAGTAAGCGGTATCATCATTTTGAGTGTGTTTACGAATGAGTATGTAGACCGAATTATGAAGCAAAATATCCCGGTAGTATTTCTGGATGCTCCAAGTAATCTGGACAGCATTGCTCACTACGGAGATATTGTTGTCTGTGAAGGCACAAACAGTATTAAGAAGATTACTTCACAGCTAATCTCTCAAGGATTAACCCGGATCGGTTTTATCGGTGACATTACCTATTGTAAGACCATCAGTGACCGCTATCAGGGATATGTCAGCGCGTTAGCGGAGGCTGGGTTAAATGTGGATACTTCCATCATTGCAACCTATCATCCGACCTATAAATTCTATAAAACAGTGGAAGTGGAAATGGCATTGGATAGCTTTTCTGTTCTGCCCGAAGCGATTGTCTGTGCAAATGACGATATAGCCCTGGATGTGATTCGCTGCTTAAGAAGCAGAGGGTTATCCGTTCCTCAGGACGTAGCGGTAACAGGATATGATAACGTCGAGGGTATGGCACAGGTGGAACCCTTCCTTACGACAGTGCGTGTCGGTAATCAGCGTCTGGGCAGACGTCTGGTACAGCAATTGATGTGGAGAATTCAGAATCCAACCTTCCCGAAGGAGGTTATCTTTATCGGGGTGGAAATCATCTTCCGTCAGTCCTCGAATAAACTTAAGGAGATTAAATAATGATCAAGGTTAAGATATTATCTTACGATTTGCCAAATATCCCATGGCAGGAAAAACCGGCAAATTGTGTTGGGCCTGTATGGAGATATTCAGAGAATCCGATCATAAACCGGAATCCGTTTCCGGGTGTGGTAAGAATATTCAACAGCGCAGTAGTTCCCTATCAGGGAAAGTTCATCGGTGTATTCCGGGCGGAACAGGTGGACGGAGTTCCGCATTTATATATGGGTTACAGTGAGGACGGCATTCATTGGACCTATGACACGAATAAAATTCCTTTTGTAAATGCAGAAGGAAAACCCTACATGCCGCGATATGCTTATGATCCCCGACTCATTCAGGTGGAGGATACTTATTATATAATCTGGTGCACCGATTTTTACGGAGCCGCACTGGGCATGGCTAAGACCAAGGATTTCAAGGAATTTATAAGAATTGAGAATCCTTTTCTTCCTTTTAACAGAAACGGCGTCCTGTTCCCGAGAAAGGTGAATGGCAATTTTATGCTGTTATCCAGACCGAGTGACAGCGGACATACTCCCTTTGGAGATGTATTCCTGAGTGAAAGCCCGGATCTTACCTTCTGGGGAAAGCACAGACATGTGATGGCACGCGGTAAGCAGTGGTGGCAATCCCTGAAGATCGGAGGAGGAGCTGCTCCGATTGAAACCAGTGAGGGATGGCTGTTGTTCTATCATGGTGTTACAGGAACCTGCAACGGATATGTCTACAGCATGGGTGCCTGTATTCTGGATATCGATCAACCGTCCATCGTGAAATACAGATGCAATAATTTTGTTCTTACCCCTGAAGAATGGTATGAGGAAAGAGGCTTTGTTCCGAACGTCGTATTCCCGTGTGCTGCGCTTACGGATGCTGCAACAGGCAGAATTGCCATCTATTATGGAGCGGCAGACAGCTATGTCGGCATGGCCTTCACAACCGTAGAGGAGATTATTGGCTATATCAAGCTGAATGACAGTACGAATGAGGATGACAGGGAAATCGGCATCCTATAGAGTATTATTGAAAAGAGGCTTATTATGGACTAAATTGCTACTGGGCTTCCTTTAGAGGAAGTATATGAGAGAGGTATCATCCGGGTGGGTAATACAGTGCGAATGCATCGGGTGATGAAGCGGGCCCTGGCCGGTGAAACACTTAGGGTTGCTTTTCTGGGCGGATCGATCACTGCCGGTGCAGCTGCGACGACAGCAGAGAGCTGCTATGCATATCGGGTTTACTCCTGGTGGAAGAAAAACTTTCCTTTGGCCAAGATCGAATATGTGAATGCCGGAGTCGGGGCAACCACCTCGAAATTCGGTGTAGCCAGGGTTAAGGAGGATGTGCTGAGCTTAAGACCTGACGTGGTGTTCGTGGAGTTTAGTGTCAATGACAGCGATGATGAGGTCTTTCGTGAGACCTTTGAGGGGCTGATCAGAACAATATTACTGGATCCGAAGGAACCTGCAGTATTTATGTTTAATAATGTACTCTATGATAGTGGAGAAAATGCCGAACGGGTACATAACGAAATCGGAGAATATTACGATCTTCCGATTGTCAGTATGAAGGCAAGCATTTTTGAAGAGATCAGAAGAGGCGGCCTAAAGAATACAGATATCAGCGCAGATAATCTCCATCCCAATGATTTGGGGCATCAGTTGGTAGCCGGTGTCATACAGCATCTGTTGGAACGGATTTACGGGATGCAAAAGGAGGCAACCGCTTCAAAGGAAGCCTATAGGATCCCCGAGGTTTCGCTGACTTCAAATCGTTATTTTGGCTCTTTTAGGAGAAGCAACAGAAACTATAAACCGGTATCCTTAGGATTTATAGAGGACAATACGGTTAAAAACGGTGTCTGGGATGTATTCCGCTATGGCTGGGCAGCGAAAAGCGCCGGAAGCCGAATACGCTTTGAAGTGGAAGGCTGGCTGATTTCAGTACAATACCGAAAATATGCTAATCATCCCGCACCCGTAGCGAGAGCGGTCATAGATGGGCGGGAGGAGCAGGCTGTGATATTGGATGCCAACTTTGACGAGACCTGGGGGGATTGTCTGTATCTGCAGGATGTTTTTTCCATGAAGGAAAGTGGAAAGCATACCATAGAGATCATCCTGGAGAAAGAGATTCCCGAGAAGGAATTCTATCTGGCTTCGGTGATTACCGCATAGGAACAAGAACCACAGAATAACAGGAGTAACGTTATCCTTATAATGAGATGCCGCAGGTGCGGCAGCTTGCATTGGATAGCGTTACTCCTTTTATGGTTTCTTCTGATACATTATACGGCGTTGTGGCAAAATGCAACTATCATGTCAATCGGAATATCGCATACGGAACCGACGCTGCGCCAAGGATGATCAAAGCCCTTGCTGATGCTTGATCCGCCTCTGGGAGCCGGGCCGGTTTCCATCTCACCACACATGCCATCCGGCAGAGGATTCGCCGGTGGAAACCCCATATCTGTGAGAAGACGTACAAAACGGGAATTTACGGATAGGACGACACCTGTAAAGCCACAGCCGGTAGGGCCGCCGCTAGTGGTGAAGATGGTGACTGTTTCAGTGACATATCTGCGCATATGCTCAACCAGAGCCTGTTCCCTGGAGCTGCCGTGGGAGCCGAATCTACACTTTGACATATTTATTACCTCCTTTATTCATTAAATTGCATTATGGCAGAAGCTTACGATTTTATCTGTGGGGATATCGCAAACAGCACCTACGTTATAGAAGTATTCTTCTTTTTGTCTGGGATCTCTATGAGAGCCGCACATAGACCCGTTTATTGGACTGGCAGGGGGAGGACCGATTCGGTCTACCAGTGTGATATATGCCGGATTAACTTGAAGCAATAAACCGGTAAAACCGCAACCGGTAGCACCACCGCTGGTTGTAAATATCGTTACGGTCTGGCCCATGTATCTGTATAGTTCATCTGGTCGCATTGTAATACCTCCTTATCTTCTTATTGGTCATCTGAGGATGCCAAAAAGCATCTTTTGGTGAAATTTTAAGTCTACTATATATTATGCAATATTATGGATAATGCGACAGAAAATATCATATTGTGATAAAGGTAACAGGGAAGAATATCATTGAATTGAAATACATATAAAAACGTTTCAAAGGAAATATTGGTATTGATTTGTATTAGATGTTTAATAAATATAAAATAATTATATAATAGATAGATAAATGATATAAAAACAAAAATTAATCAGATTAATAGGAAACAAAAAGTGCGGAAAGTGCCGATAAATCGAAATAAAAATGTTTTTATATTGCGGTATCCATAAAACTGTATTATAATTAATTCCAGTAAATGCATATGTTGCGCTCATGAATGCTGCTGTAATTACAAAATAGTCAGGAGAGATACTATGGTAACGATTAAGGATGTGGCAAAGGAAGCTGGTGTAGCAATATCCACAGTATCGAATGTACTCAATGGTGTGGATGTTGTAAGCGAAGATAAAAAGCGCAGGGTTATGGCTGCGGTTGAGAAGCTGAAGTATGTTCCGAATATGAACGCAAAGCTTTTAAAATCGAGCAGAAAGAATACCATTGGCCTATTTTTAACCAGTGTCCAGGGTGATTTCTATCGTGTCCTGATTCAGACAGTTCATAAGCAATGCAGGATGAGGGGATATTTATTAAATATATATATCAGCAATGAGAACACTGGAGATGAGATTTACAGCATGATCGTTGCTTCCGGTGTAGAGGGTGCGATTATTCTTAATGAACGGTTGCAGGAGGAATACATAAGCCGTCTATCATTAACGAAGCTGCCAATGGTCTTTATAGACCGGGAAATGACCGGAACCAGAATATCAAGTGTGGTCATCAATAATTATGAAGGTGCTTCTCTGGCGATGGAATATCTGATTAAACAGGGACACAGAAGAATCGGGTATTTCCATGGGATTGAGGGCTTTGATGATCATGACAGATATCAGGCTTACCGGGATACAATGCAAAAATATCATCTTCCGATAGATGAAAATATCGTCCTGAGGGGATATTTTGAAGAAGCAGTCGCATATAGCGAGATGCGTGTGCTGCTTCTGAAGGGAACCCGGCTTCCGGATGCTGTCTTCTGTGCCAATGATGAAATGGCCTTTGGAGCAATCCATGCGCTTACGGAAGCAGGGGTGAAGGTTCCGGAGGATGTCTGTGTAATCGGCTTCGATGATATCCTGCTGTCCTCCTATTATAATCCGCCACTGACTACAATTCACAGTCCGGTGATTGAGCTCGGCAACCAATGTACTGCTGAGTTGCTTCGTCTGATGGAACTTGCTGAGACGGAGAAAGGAATAGTGACGAAGCTGTCCCCCAGTATGGTCATAAGGGATACCTGTAAAGTCAGATTTTGATGCGGTTAGTGATTTATGAAACAGATTATATGGAATGCTTAGCCAAGGGTACTACATTTGGATATACCGGAAATGAGACATTGTCGGTTGGATTTCTCCCAATGCAGACCCTTGTCTTATGATTACTTTTAAATACTTTAATCCCAAGGAGGATAAAATCCTCCTTATACAAATAGGAGGATAAAAATAGGAGGATTTATGGAAAATTATAAACTGCAGGACAATACTTATATCATCAAAGGGTTTGACACACTTCCGCCCTTCTCGAGTTTTCTTCCCGGATTAGCGGGAAGGAAGGGAATTCCCCTGTGGGTCTACTATACGAACCGTGGACAGGGCGTCAACAGTTTTGGGATTCATAACAAAGGGAATGCTATCATGGAATTCAATCCGGCGAACACAGCCTATGAAAATACCTCGGTCAAAGGCTTTCGCACCTTAATCAGATGTAATGGAAGCTTCTTTGAACCCTTCCATACCTTTGATGAGAGGACACAAAGAGACCTTTATATTCGTAAGAACAGCTTCTGGATGGTGGAGACCAATCCGACCTACGGCTTAAGGATCACAGTGAAATATTTCGTCCTGCCGAATAACAGCATTGGAGCGTTGGTGCGAAAGGTTACCATTGAGAATCTGGACAGTGTGGAGAAAGAGCTGGAGCTTATAGATGGTCTGCCCAAGATTATTCCCTATGGAATACAGAACAGTCAGTTTAAGGAGATGTCGAACCTGTTAAAAAGCTGGACTGAAATAAAGAATATTGAGCATAATATCCCCTTTTATACTGTTCGTGCATCCAATGATGATACTGCGGAGGTGTCCGAGGTGGAGGGCGGCTATTATTATCTTGCTGTAAGAGATGGTAAGATCCAGCCTGTGATTTATGATGCGGAAGCTATTTTTGGTTATGACACATCACTGCTTCATCCGGTAAACTTTGAGAGGGCGTCCCTGCAGGGAGTGCTTGAAGAGAAGCAATGCTTTTACAATAAGGTACCCTGCGGATTCACACCTATGAAAATGGTGCTGGCACCGGGAGAAGAAGAGCTGTTTTATTCCCTGACCGGCTTTGCCGTATCACCGGAGCAGGTAAACCGGAAAGCTACGGCGTTCTGTGAACCGGATTTTCTCGTAAAAAGCGAAGCAATGGCTGAGGAGTTGGTCGAAGAACTCACTGCAGATATCAGGACTCATACGGGAGTACCGGTATTTGATCAGTATATGGAACAGAATTATCTGGATAATTTTCTACGCGGAGGATACCCCTATGTAATCGGAAAGGATGGAAAGAAATCCGTAATTCATCTTTTCAGCAGAAAGCATGGAGATCCGGAAAGGGATTATAATTTCTTCTCCATCGCAGGAGAATATTATTCCCAGGGCAACGGCAATTTCCGGGATGTGAACCAGAACCGGCGCAATGATGTATTCTTTCATCCCGAAGTCGGGGATTTTAACGTGAAGACCTTTTATGAGCTGATCCAGATGGATGGCTACAATCCCCTCGAGGTAAGACCTTCCACTTTCCGGGTTAGGGAGGGTAGCGAGCAGGAGGCAGCACAGCTGATCCTTTCGAGTGTAAATCATGAGCAGGACCGATTGAAGAAGATCATCAGTAAAAACTTTACCCCCGGACAGATTGCCAATTGTATTGCCACAAACAGGATAGAGCTTGCCATAGATGAAGATGAATTCCTGGAAAAGCTGCTTTCATTCTGTGAGCAGAATATCGAAGCGGGCTTTGGAGAAGGATATTGGAGCGATCACTGGGATTACAATATTGATTTGGTGGAGAATTATCTAAGTATCTTCCCCGAGAAGGAGAAGGAACTGTTATTCGGGGACAACTCTTATCGTTATTATGACAGTCCGGCAAGGGTTCTTCCCCGCAGTGAGAAATACGTTTTGAATAAGAAACAGGAAGCCAGACAATACGGTGCTTTGGTACATGATGAGGAGAAGCTTGCAAGAGAGGGCTTTGACCGAAAGGGTACCAATTGGAAAATGACAGACCGGGGCGAACTTGTCAGAACAACTCTGGCAGGCAAGCTGCTGACACTGGCTGTGAATAAATTCTCCTCCCTTGATCCATATGGTATGGGAGTTGAGATGGAAGCCGGCAAACCAGGTTGGAATGATGCTATGAACGGATTACCGGGGCTTTTTGGCAGTGGTATGGCGGAGACCTTTGAACTAAAAAGGATGCTGCTGTTTCTTCGGGACAGAATCCTACTTACAGATCAGGTTATGTTGCCCCTTGAGCTGGCAGAATTCCTCACTGAGGTTTATGATGCTTTGAAAACTTCGAGAGCAGAGCAATGGACGGATTTCATGTACTGGGATAAAGTAAGTACAATCCGTGAGAACTTCCGTGAGAAGGTTCGATTTAGCGCAAGTGGTGAGGTAAGCGTGCTGTCCACCCGGAGTCTGAAGGAGATACTGGATGCGTTCTTAGTAAAGCTGGAGGAAGGGATCATAAAGGCCTGCGGATATGGGGACGGTATTGTACCGACCTACTTTACTTATCGGGCAAGTGAATTTGAAGAGGTAGTTTCGGAGGACGGTCAGAAGGTGATCAGTGAATACGGCCTTCCGAAGGTCAGAGTAAAAGCCTTTGAGGTTGTGCCGCTGCCCGCATTCCTGGAGGGTCCTGCCAAGATGCTTGCTACGCTTGAGGACCAAAAGCAGGCCGCAGAGCTCTACAGCCATGTCCGTAACAGCAGACTGTATGACGAAAAGTTGGGCATGTATAAGACCAGTGTGCCGATTGAGCATATTTCCATGGAGAACGGAAGAATCCATGTCTTTACTCCGGGTTGGCTGGAACGGGAGAGCATCTTCTTACATATGGAATATAAATACCTCCTATCAATCCTGCGATCAGGTCTGTACGAGCAATTTTACCAGGAAATGAAGACATGTATGGTTGCCTTCCGGGATCCGAAGGAATACGGAAGAAGCATCCTGGAGAATTCCTCCTTCCTTGTCTCCAGTGAAAATCCCAACGAAGCAATCCATGGAAGGGGTTATGTAGCCCGTTTGAGCGGATCTACAACGGAAGCGGTTACCATGTGGATTGAGATGTTTGTTGGCAGAAAGGTGTTCACTTATGAGAATGACGAGCTGCAGCTTCATTTTGAGCCGAAGCTGGCAGATTTCTTATTTGATGACAATGGGGAGGCTTCCTTTACACTGTTTTCCTCCTGCAAGGTGACCTACCATAATCCGTCACGAAAAGCAACGTTCGGTATTGGGGCAGCAAAGATAAAAAGGATTGTGCTTTGCGATACCGGAGCAGTGATAGAAGGTGACACCATTAGCGGTGCTGCAGCAGAAGGAGTACGCGAGGGCAAGATAAAGAAGATAGAAATATGGATGGAATAGTATTTTGCAGCCGCCCTGTAACGTAATTTATTATTTATATTGGAGGATTAGATGGAACTTATTACAACCTTATACGAAAATAATGTAAAGCAGGTAATCACTCAGGAATGCCGGGCAGTCAAGGAGATCAAGGGAGTGGAGAACAGGGTAGTCAATCTTTACCCAGAGCTTACCTATCAGACCTTCTTCGGTTTTGGAGGAGCGGTGACGGAGGCTGCCGGATATGCCTATTCAAAGCTCTCCAAGGAACTTCAGGAGAAGGCGGTGGAGTGCTATTACGGAGAGAACGGCAATGGTTATCGGATGGTCAGAAGTCATATAGACAGCTGTGATTTCTCCCTTGGGGTATATTCCGCGATGAACGATCCTGCGGATACAGAGATGAAATCCTTTACTCTGGCAAGGGACGAGCAGTTTATTCTTCCTTTGCTGAAGGCTGTGAAGGAGCAGGCAGGTGACGATATTGAGATTATGTTGAGCCCCTGGTCTCCTCCGGCTTTCATGAAGACCAATGGCGAAAAGGTGCACGGTGGAAAGCTGAAACCCGAATATCGTAAGTTCTGGGCAGAATATGTCTGTCGATATATCCTGGAATATGAGAAAAAGGGATATCACGTCAACCGGATCACGATTCAGAATGAGCCTGCTGCGGTACAGACCTGGGATTCCTGCATCTACAGTGCTGATGAGGAGAAGGAATTCCTGCGGGATTATCTGTATCCTACACTTGTAGAACAAAATCTCGGATATATCAAGCTTTTTATCTGGGATCATAATAAGGAACTGATGTATGAACGCACAAGGGTGATCATTGATGAGACTACGGATTCCATGGTATCCGGTGTGGCGTTCCATTGGTATACCGGCGATCATTTTGAAGCAATCAATCTGACACATGAAGTATTTCCCACCAAGGAGCTGATTTTCACCGAGGGCTGTGTGGAATACAGTCGTTTCGGGACCAACCAGCTGGAAAATGCACAGATGTATGCCCATGATATTCTGGGTAATCTCAACAACGGTATGAATGCCTTTATCGACTGGAACCTCTTCCTGGATGAAAAGGGTGGACCCAACCATGTAGGTAACCATTGCGATGCCCCGATTATGGTTGACACAGAGCAGGGAACCTTCCGGACAAATCTGTCCTATGATTATATCGGTCATTTCAGTAAGTACATCCGCCCCGGTGCGAAAAGAATCGGTTTAACCAAATACACCTATGATCTCGAAGCAACAGCTTTCCTAAACACAGACGGAAGTATTGTTATGACTGCACTGAACAGAACCGGCAAGGACATCCCTGTCGTGATCCGATGCAAGGGCAGTCTGATTGAGTTAAGCATCGCAAAGAATGCTATCGCAACCTTAAGGATCCCGGCCGGTGAGATCTAAAAACGAATGGTAATAGGGCAATAGGTTATTGTATAATATAAAGGTAAATGAGATTACTACATTGGGGGTAATGGCATGAATCTGAAGGATGCGGTTAGGACCTTATTGTTCAAGGACAAGGTGCAGGGAGAAAATAATCAACTGATCACCAGATGGGGAAGGGAGCTTGATCCGGGAAATGTTCTCACGGAGTATCCAAGACCACAGCTTCGAAGAGACAGGTATGTAACATTAAATGGTTACTGGGATTACGATATCACTAAGGAGGGGAGGAAACCGGATCGGTTCGACGGACGAATCATTGTTCCATTCTCTCCGGAAAGTATATTATCAGGGGTCAGCCGTCAATTAAAGCCTGATGAATTCCTATGGTATCAAAGAGCCTTGCCGGTGGAACATAGGCTTCCCGGAAAACGATTGCTGTTGCATTTCGGAGCAGTGGATCAAAGCTGCGAGATATACATCAATGATCAGAAGGTAGCAGAGCATACCGGAGGCTATCTTCCTTTCTCCATAGACATCACCGGGGATATAGAGGAAGGGGAGAATATACTGACACTGAAGGTGGTGGATGTCAGTGATACCTCTTATCACAGCAGGGGCAAACAGACGCTTAACCGTGGAGGTATGTTCTATACGGCACAGAGCGGAATCTGGCAGACGGTATGGTATGAATGGGTACCAGAGTATTATATAGAGTCCCTGAAACTGACACCGGATACCGCAAAAGGGGAAATACATATACAGGTTAATATGAATCACCGGCATGGTGGAGGAAACCTTTATCAGGCTGTGATTCTGGAACATGGACGCATCCTGCAGACAATCTCCTCCGAGAAGCCCGCTTTTACCGTGAAGCTGGAGAATTTCAGATACTGGAGCCCTGAGGACCCCTTTTTATATGATTTGGCCATTACTGTAGGAAAGGACCGGGTTGAGAGTTATTTTGCCATGCGAAATTTTTCGATCGGACCTGATAAGAATGGCAGACTTCGGATATTCTTGAATGGAAAGCCTTACTTTCAGAATGGACTCCTGGATCAGGGCTACTGGCCGGACGGACTCTATACTCCGCCGAGTGATGAGGCCATGATTTATGATATCACCATGGCAAAAAGCCTTGGTTTCAATATGCTGCGTAAGCACATCAAGATTGAACCACTGCGATGGTATTACCATTGTGACAGGCTGGGCGTCATCGTATGGCAGGACATGGTGAATGGCGGGGATGCATACAGCCTTTTCGTGGTGAATTATCTGCCGACGATCCTTCCAAAGCTTGCGGCGAGGATCAGCGACAAGCATTATGGACTGCTTGGCCGGAGTTCGGAGCAGGGCAGACGGGAATGGAGCATGGAATGTAAGGAGACGGTAGAGCTTCTATATAATTGTCCATGTATAGCCTGCTGGGTTCCCTTCAATGAAGGCTGGGGACAATTTGATGCAAAGGAAGCCTATAAGAGGATAAAGGAGTTGGATGCGACCAGACTGATCGACCATGCCAGTGGATGGTTCGATCAGCGGATCGGTGATTTTGAAAGCATCCATAATTACTTCCATCCCCTGAAGGTTCATCGAAGGAAGCGACCTGTGATCTTCTCGGAAATCGGAGGGTATGCCTGTTACATCAAGAACCACTCCTTTTCCTGGAAGATTTACGGATATAAGGTTTTCAAAAACACAGAGGAGTTCGATACAGCATTTCAAAAGCTCTATCGGGAGGAGCTTAGAAGGCTTGTAAGGTCCGGTCTTTCCGCAGTGGTTTATACTCAGCTAACCGATGTAGAGGATGAGGTGAACGGGCTACTGACCTATGACAGAGAGATATGTAAAGTCGAAAGCTTAAAGGATATGAAATGGAGGATATAAATGAAGGGGTACAGATATTTAGATGATAAGGGAGTATTTGAATTAGAGAATCCGGAGATGACCAGCTACCTATACTTTCCGATTGCGAACGAAAGCGGTGTTATGAGTAGTGTGACACCGACACTCGGAGGCGACAGCAAGATGGGACAGAATACTTTCCTGCTGGCACCGGTTAGCAGCGAGGATCTGCATAATAACAAATCCACGAGAAATTTCTGGTGCAGACTGCAGGGGGGGAAGGTCTGGTCTGCGACAGGAATGTCCGCTGCACAGGAAGCGAAGCGTTTTACAGCTGAGAAGGAGGAGACAAAGCTGACTGCAGGAGTGATGTGGCATCAGCTGACACGCAGCAATCATAAGGAAGGAATCCGTTCTGATATCATTTCCTTCGTGCCCTGCAACAAGGACAGTGTCGAGCTGATGCTGGTGACCCTGAAGAATATCGGCAAGGAGACGATTACAGTCGAGCCTGTGGCTGCGATACCGCTTTACGGTCGTTCTGCCGACAATATCAGAGACCATCGCAATGTAACCTCGTTGCTTCATCGAATCGAAACCACCGAATACGGTGTGAGTCTTAATCCTACGCTGACCTTTGACGAGCGGGGTCATCAGAAGAACACCGTGGTATACGGAGTGTTCGGCAGTGAAGAGGATGGCAGTGCACCGGTCGGATTTTATCCGGTAGTGGAAGAGTTTATCGGAGAGGGCGGATCCTTTGAGAATCCGAAGGCGATTCTGACCGGCAGTACACCGGTTGGTGCAGGCACAAAGAAGGACGGTTACGAAGCCCTGGGTGGTATCTGTTTTCAGAAGACGTCGATGGCGCCGGGAGAGGAGAAGACCTATATTCTTGTCCTCGGTTACGGCAGCTCTGTTGAGCAGCTGTCCGATGCTGTGAAGAAATACAGGACTGCAGCAGCCTGCCTGGAAGCCCTGGATGCTACGAAGGCTTATTGGGAAGAAAAGATCAATGTGTCATATCATACCGGCTCCGAACAATTTGATGCCTGGATGTACTGGGTGAATTTCCAGCCGATGCTTCGAAGAATCTACGGTTGTTCGTTTCTGCCACATCATGATTACGGCAGGGGTGGCAGAGGATGGCGCGATCTGTGGCAGGACTGTCTGGCACTCCTGATTATGAATCCCTCCGGTGTGAAGGATATGTTAATCAGCAATTACGGTGGCGTCCGTATGGACGGAACCAATGCGACTATTATAGGGTCGGGTCAGGGAGAGTTCATTGCCGACCGGAATAATATCACAAGAGTCTGGATGGATCATGGGGCATGGCCGTTTATTACTACCAAATTTTATATTGAGCAAAGCGGTGATCTTGAGATTCTGTTGCAGGAGAACTACTATTTTAAGGATCCGCAGGCGGTTAGAGGAGAAGAGAAGGACACTCTCTGGAGACCGGAGGACGGGAACCGTGTCAGAACCAAGAACGGCCAAGAATATCAGGGTAGTATCCTGGAACATATCCTGATCGAGAATCTGACAGCCTTTTATGATGTAGGAGAGCATAATCATATCAGACTTCGCGGAGCGGATTGGAATGATGCACTGGACATGGCAAAGGAGCGCGGAGAAAGTGTTGCCTTTACAGCTTTATATGGCAGTAATCTTGAGCAATTGGCAGAGTTGATTATAAAGCTGGAAGAGAAGGGTATCCGTAAGCTACCCCTGCTAAAGGAGCTTGAACTGATGCTATCAGATGACCCGGCTCTTTATGAGAATATCACTGAAAAGCAGAAGATCCTCAGAACCTATTGTGACCAACTGCGAAGCAAGGTCTCCGGTGAAAAGCATGAGATCAGCTGTGAAGAGCTTGCTAAGAACCTTCGCAGGAAGGCAGCCTGGATCAGGGAGCATATCAGAAAAACGGAATGGCTCACCAATCAGGACGGACATTCCTGGTACAATAGCTATTATGATAATCACGGACGCAGAGTAGAGGGCGATTTCGAGCAGGGTGTCAGAATGATACTGACCGGTCAGGTCTTTACCATTATGTCAGGGACTGCTACACAGGAGCAAACAGAGAAAATCATCAAAGCTGCGAATGTCTACCTGTATGACGACACCGTCGGCGGTTATAGGCTGAACACGAACTTTGGAGAAGTAAAGGATGACCTGGGGAGAATGTTTGGCTTTGCATATGGTCATAAGGAAAATGGTGCTGTTTTTGCCCATATGGCGGTCATGTATGCCAATGCACTTTATCAGCGGGGCTTCGTTTTAGAAGGCTTCAGAGCAATCCAAACCTTATTCGAGCATTGCAGTGATTTTTTGAAAAGTAAAATATATCCCGGTATTCCGGAATATATCGGGGATAACGGCAGGGGGATGTACCATTACCTTACAGGTTCCGCCAGCTGGCTCTTGCTGACCGTGCTGACAGAAATGTTCGGTGTCAAGGGAAGTATGGGTAATCTGGTGCTGGAACCTAAGCTTGTGACTGAGCAATTTGACAGCCGGCAACAGGCCGGTGTTTCCTTGGTTTTTGCTGACCGCAGCCTGAATATTATATATAGGAACAAGGCTGCTAAGGAGTATGGCACCTATCGCATCGGGGACATTTTCATTGATGGAGTGAAGTACGACAACACTTCCGGTGAAGGGGTTATCGCCAGAGAGCTGCTTGAGGCACTTGATCAGGGCCCGGAGCATACGATACTCGTAGATTTAATATAGATGACTAAGGAAGAATATTTGCACCGACACCGGGTGGCGGAATGGAGAAGAATATGAAGACGGAATGGATCGAGGTAAGCTCCTATCAAGGAGAAGGTTATCTGCCGATGATTGATTATGGGACATGGCGCGTCGCAATTTTAAGGTATTGTGATGAGCTGGAGGTGCAGAATCTGGCTACCATGCAGAAGCATGATGAGACGGACGAGGTATTTATCCTTCTGGAAGGGAATTGCATCCTGTTTACCGGAGGCAATCAGGACAGTATCGGTGAGGTGGATGCGATTGCCATGGAACCTCTGAAGCTGTATAACGTGAAGAAGGGAACCTGGCACACCCACACCCTGGATCATGCTGCTACAGTACTGATTGTTGAGAACAGGGATACCTGTGATAGGAATTCCCCTACCGGTCTACTGACTTCGGCACAGATGGAACAGCTTCAGGCACTCTATCAGAAGGTGAGATAAGTTTGACCTGTTATGCAGGCCGGAAGGCAGGATGCAGGGAACTGTCTTATTCTGTATGGTAAGGTAAGATTTGTGATTGACATTTGGGGACTCTTTCTATTATAGTGGGAAAAGGGATAATTAGTAAATAAAATATTAGAAGGGTCAATTTCAGTGAAAATCGTACAGTCGTTAAAAATAAATTGGAAAAGCAAGAAGAGCATACCGGGCTATCTTTTGATGCTCTATGATCTTTTCCTCATAGTCAGCTGCTATGGACGGACGGAAGGATCAGCAGGAAGGATAATTGGTTTCATTGCTGTCGGAATGCTTCTGACATTCTGGTATCTTCTGGAGATCAAGAATTTCAAATTTGTAAAAAGACTTCAAACCTGGTTTGGAGTCTTTCTGCTGTTTTTGATGCCATTGGCTTCCTTTCTGATCGTGGAAATGATGGTAAGCAATTTTAATCCGGAGATGTTTGCGAAATACAGCTTCTATAACCTGCTTTGGTACTTTGCAATTACCTTCCTGATCTATGCACTTACAGCAAACATCAGAAGGACAGTATTGGTGAATACCATCCTCATCTATCTGGTGGCGGTTGTGAATTATATGGTCTATCTGTTCCGTGGCAATCCGATTATCCCCAGCGATCTGCTGGCTTGGCAGACCGGGATGAGCGTAGCCGCGGGTTATCATATCAGTTTTTCGGAGGGATTTCTGGTTGCCACTGCGATTATGTTTCTGATGCTGGTCAGCCAAAAAAAGCTCGGACGCAGAGAAGCAGGTCAGCCCCTGATAAGAAGATTAGCGGGCTTTGCCCTATATTCCGTATTTGCAGTGGTCTTGTATAGTGCTTTTTTTGAGACGGATTTGATAAAAACAAAGATCAAGGTCATTGACTACTTTGCTCCGAAATACACCTATTGTGCCTATGGTACAGCCTTTGGATTTGTGGCGAATATTGAGGCGATGGAAACAAAAGCGCCGGAAGGTTATTCTACGCAAAGGATTGAGCAGCTTCTGTCAGAAGCAGAAGACAGCTACAAGCTGCCTGAGGAAAGTAGCACAAAGCCCAATATCATAGCGATCATGAGTGAAGCATATTCCGATTTGAGTATGCTGGGGGATTATCAGACCAATATGGATTACCATCCCTATACCGGAACGCTTCGGGAGAATACTACGCAAGGCAAGTTATATGTATCCGTCTTCGGTGGGGCTACAAGCGATACGGAATATGAATTCCTGACGGGCAACAGCATGGCAGTCATGCCGCAAAACAGTGTTCCCTATCAGCAATTTATCACAGATCCGACGGATTCCCTCGCAGCTACACTCAAGGCACAGGGTTACTATAATGTAGCGATCCATCCCTATCAGGGGAGTGGCTATAAGCGGGATCTGGTATATCCGCTACTTGGTTTTGATGAGTTTCTGACGGAGGAGGATTTTACCGATCCTAAGCGTATCCGTTCGTTCATCAGTGATCAGTCAAGTTATGAGAAGATCATTGAGGTATTTGAGAACAAAGAACAGGACAAGCCCTTATTTGTTTTCAATGTTACGATGCAAAATCATGGTGGCTATTCGGGAGATCAGATCTTTGAGGATAAAGATACGGTAAGATTGACTCAGATGGACGGATATCCGGAGGTGGAGCAGTATTTAAGCCTGCTTCGGCAATCGGATCTGGCTTTTCAGACTCTGGTGAATTATTTCTCGGAGATTGAAGAACCGACAATCATTCTGCTGTTTGGGGACCATCAGCCTGTCGCATATTCTGAATTTCACAATCAGCAGGAGAAGCAGCTTGGTGAGGGTGTGTATAAAGAGAGATATGAGGTACCGTTCCTTGTTTGGGCTAATTATGATATTACTGAGGATGATGTGGACAGCATCAGCGCAAATTATCTGTCCTCCTATCTTTTAAAGACAGCAGGACTTAAGTTGACCGCTTATCAGAAGTATCTGCTTCAGCTGTATCAAGAGATACCGGTAATCAATTCACATTTTTACATTGATAAGGACAACATCATCCATCAGTTTACCGAACAGACTCCTTATACCGAAAGGGTTCAGGATTACCGTAGTGTTGGATATAATGCGGCGCTTCATAAGGAGGGCAAACTGTCAGAGTACTATTACATAGAAGAGAAACGCTAGATTTGAAAGCAAAGCGGGACTGCTTCTAAATATCTACCGACAGCAGAGGCCGAAGCAATAGGCAGTGTGTGAGGGATGCCTATTGCTCCGGCCTCTGTTGTTTTTATATTTTGAAACAGCCTCGTTTCAATCCATCAGCTGCAGATGCGATCCAGATCTGTTCCATTTAAAGTTTCCTGTTCTAAAAGCTCTGCGGCGATTGCCTCCAAAAATGGAAGGTTATTGCGAAGCTGCCCAATCGTTTCTGAATAAAGTGTATTCAGCATCAATCTGCATTGCTCCACCAGTCTCGCATCGTGATTCTCACCCAGTACCTCCGTACTGAAGAGACCCATTTCTTCATCCATTCCGAATTTATTGATATAGTCCACTGTCAGCTGTGAAGCTTTTTGGATATCGTTGCTTGCACCGGTTGTGATCTCCTCCTCACCGAAGATTATTTCTTCGGCGGCACGCCCTGCAAGAAAAACCTGGATATTTGCCCTAAGCTGGCGCTTATTCTGGAACAGGGTATCTCTCGGGATAGTGAGGTTAAAGCCCCCTGCTCCACGAACGCTCGGTATGATGGTAACCTTGGAAATATCATGCTCGGGCAGCCAAAGCTTTGTTGCCAAAGCATGTCCGGATTCATGATAGGCTGTGATTTTTCGATCCAGCTCAGTGATGTAGCTGCGGTCTTGTTTTGGGGCTCCGGCAATTACGGTATAAAAGGCTTTATCAATATGAGATTTATGAATAACCGTATTCTGTTCGTTCGCAGCAAGAATAGCGGCTTCATTCAGAAGGTTTTCGAGCATGGCACCGCTGAAACAGACAGTTGATTTTGCCAGTTCCTTCAGATCCACATCATCAGCAATCGGTTTTTTGTCTGCATAGAGGGATAGGATATGTTTACGGGCATTGATATCCGGAAGACCTATTTCGATATGCCGATCGAATCGACCCGGACGGAGCAGGGCCTCATCCAGAGTATCCAACCGATTGGTGGCCCCGATGACCAGAATTCCCTGATTGTCACTGAAACCGGACATCTCGGTCAGCAGAGCGTTCAGCGTCTGATCTCTTTCGTCGTTGCTTGCTGAGACATTTCGGGCACGCTTCTTGCCGATTGCATCAATTTCATCGATAAAGATGACTGCCTTCTCACTTTTCTTTGCTTTATTAAACAGACTGCGAATACGACTCGCTCCGACACCGACATACATCTGGACAAAGTCGGAGCCGCTCATGGCATAAAAGGGGACATTTGCTTCACCGGCGATTGCTTTCGCCATCAAGGTCTTACCGGTTCCGGGAGGGCCATACAGCAGCAGTCCCTTTGGCATACGGGCACCTACTTGGGCATATTTATCAGGATCCTTGATAAAGGCTATGATGTCCTCCACCATGGACTTGGCTTCTGCATTTCCGGCTACCTGAGCGAGTGTAACAACCGAATCCTCTTTGGCCTTCAGCTTTTTCTTTCTATTCGCATCCTTGACAAGATTGCCGTTGTTTCCACCATTTCTTATGAACCAAAGGACTCCGCCGATCACCAGCCCGACTGCCAGTACCTTAAAGAGTGTCATCGGAATGCTTTCCCGACCGGTGGTGACATTGATGCCATGAAGCAGAAGATATTCCGTGAAGTTCTCTGTCTTTGGATTGGGAATAGAATAGATTACATGGGAATCCGGCTTTAGGGTTGCGGTAAAGGTATCTGAATCCGGAGTCAGTATGACCTCCTGCACCTGCTGATTCTCCACTGCCTGAAGGAAGCTGTTATAAGTCATATCAGTATTGGTTTGCCTGAATGCAAAATAGCCTAAAAGGGCCATTCCCAGAATTCCAAGACCTGTTAATAGAAGAATAAGCTTATTTTTCATGAACTGACCTCCAAAATGAAGTCACATCAGTGACTGCCGGCATTGAGACTCTGCAGAATGATGTGACAAAGGTTTACATAATTATGCTTTTATTGTATCAGATATACAGAAAATATCCATGCAAAAATAATGGCAGGATTGCCTTATTACACCGCGAAAAGCTATGGATTTTGGGGATTTTAGCGAAAATTTAATATTTTATAATAAATACTTGAAAAACATAAGCAACAGGCATATGATGTTTTATTGGATATGATACTGATTTGGAGGATGAAAATGGAGAAACTGAAACCGAAATTGTTTTCTGTTATGAAAACATATTCGAAACAACAATTGATTAAGGATATAGTAGCCGGTATCATTGTAGCAATCATAGCGTTGCCTTTGTCGATCGCGCTGGCACTGGCATCCGGTGTAACACCCGAGAAGGGACTATACACAGCAATCGTAGCCGGGTTTGTGATATCGTTTCTGGGAGGCAGCAGAGTCCAGATCTCTGGACCGACTGCAGCGTTTGCAACGATTGTAGCCGGTATCGTAGCAAAGGAAGGCATGAAGGGGTTGGCCGTAGCAACCATCATGGCGGGTATCCTCCTGATTTTAATGGGATTTCTGAAATTCGGGCGACTGCTGAAATTCATTCCATATACAATTACAACAGGATTTACACTGGGTATTGCGGTTACAATTTTTATAGGACAGATTAAGGATTTCTTTGGACTTACCTTTCATACAAAGCCTGTCGAGACGCTGGAGAAGCTGCTGGCATGCTTTGAGAGCTTCTCGACAATCAACTTACAGGCCTTTTTCATCGGTGCATTTTCACTTGCCATCTTAATCCTCTGGCCAAAGATCAACAGGAGAATACCTCCGTCCCTGATCGCGGTCATTGCAGCATCGGCTGTTGTGAAGTTGTTCCATGTAGATGTAAATACCATAGGCAGTCTGTACGAAATTTCATCAAAGCTTCCGACCTTTGCCGTTCCTAACATTAGCATCTCAATGATCAGAAACCTGTTACCGGATGCTATCACCATTGCCGTTCTTGCAGGTGTCGAATCCCTGCTGTCCTGTGTGGTGGCAGACGGTATGATAGGAAGTAAGCATCGTTCGAACATGGAATTAATCGCCCAGGGTGCAGGTAATATCTTTTCCAGTCTTTTCGGCGGAATACCTGCTACCGGAGCCATCGCCAGAACAGCGGCCAATATAAAGAACGGAGGACGGACTCCGATAGCCGGGATGGTGCATTCGGTAACACTCCTGTTAATTCTGGTTGTCCTGATGCCTTATGCGGCATTGATTCCGATGCCTACCATAGCTGCAATATTATTTATGGTAGCATATAACATGAGTGAGTGGAGAGAGTTTGTAAACCTGCTTAAGAAATCACCGAAGAGTGATATTCTTGTATTGGTTTCAACCTTTGCCTTGACCGTAATCTTCGACCTTGTTGTGGCGATTGAGGTAGGAATCCTGATGGCTGCCATATTATTCATGAAAAGAATGTCAGAGGTAGCAGGGGTACAGAGCTGGTCTTATCTGGATGAGGACTTGAGTGAGGATGATTTAAGTGATCCGGATCATATTAGAAAGAAGAGGGTACCGAAAAATACTCTGGTTTATGAAATTAATGGTCCCATGTTTTTTGGTGCTGCCGATAAATTTATGGAAATATCCCTGGATTCGCACGTAAAGGTGGTAATTCTCAGAATGAGAAGTGTGCCTGCTATGGATGTGAATGCACTTCACGCTTTGAATAAAGTGCTGAAGAAATGTCAGAAGAAGCACATCACCCTGATCCTGTCCCATGTTCAGGAGCAACCGCTGAAGATGATGCAGAAAGCCGGTTTCGATCAGGCAGTTGGCTTAGAGAACTTCTGCGCTAATATCGATGCAGCTCTCGAACGTGCAGAGTTATTACTGAAGAAGACGCTTAGTCAGGCAAGCTAAGACGTTTAAAATATGATCATAGCATAAAAGAAGCTCCCGTCAGGGGGCTTCCTTTTTTAACTTAGAACTAAACGGTGAATGGCAGAAAGCATGCGATGATTTCTTAAGCTGACGCTGCATATAATGAACTAACCTTGAATATTGGAGTTTAGTATGCCGAACGGGAAGCTGGATAATGAACTAAACCTTGCACTTGAGATGCCGGATGCGGCCAGGGATAAAGCTTTGAATCTGAATGTAGGCTATTCACCCGCAACGAATATGTGGGAGCTGATTGTGAAGTACAGCGGGAGCCTGGAGCGTATCAGGCAGGAGCTTCAGATTTCAGTGATGGAGCTGATGAATAACTATGCCATTCTTATCATACCTGAATATCTGATTGACCGGTTATCGGACTATGAAGAGATAGAATTCATAGAAAAGCCAAAGAGACTTTTCTATGAAGTAAATGAGGGAAGAAGGGCCTCCTGTATTAATCCGTTGCAGACACCGAACTTTAACCTGTTTGGGGATGGGACACTTGTTGCGATCATTGATTCGGGCATCGATTATTCCCATCCGGATTTTATTAATACAGATGGGACGTCACGAATTGCTGTGCTGTGGGATCAGACGATACCGGGAAATCCGCCGGAGGGCTATAGTATTGGTACGCTGTATACCAGAGAGCAGATCAATGAGGCTTTAAAGATACCCATGCCGCAGCGGATGGATGTCGTACAGAGCACGGATTTATCAGGTCATGGAACCCATGTGGCCGGTATTGCGGCCGGAAATGGGAGGGCCAGTAACGGGTTATACCGGGGGGTGGCATCCAGAAGTGAATTGGTGGTGGTAAAACTGGGGATATCAGTCGGAGATTCCTTCCCAAGAACCACTCAGTTAATGCTGGGGATCAATTATGTAATACAATATGCGATCTCTGTGAATAAACCGATTGCGATCAATATCAGCTTTGGTAATAATTACGGTTCTCATACCGGGAGCTCCCTTCTGGAACGTTTTATCAATGACAGCGCGAATATCTGGAGAAGCGCCATAGCCATTGGTACAGGCAATGAAGGGGCCAGCGGGAATCACGCTCAGGGAACACTTACGATGGGAAACATCGAAGTGATACAAATTGCGGTGAGCGAATTTGAATTCTCCTTGAACTTTCAGATATGGAAGAATTATTACGATCATTTTGATATCAGTATTATTGCTCCCAACGGCACCAGGGTTGGACCGATCCCGCAGATATTGGGGACGCAGCAGTTTCCCATTGGGCAGACACAGATTTTTATCTATTACGGTGAACCCACCCCCTTTAATCAGCAGCAGGAGATCTACGTAGAGCTTATCCCCACAGGCAGATATATTAGTTCAGGGGTATGGCAGGTTGAACTGGTACCAAGGCGTATCGTAACAGGTGATTTCGATGTTTGGCTCCCGGCTGGAGGGGTTAAGAATCCTGCCACAAGGTTTTTGCTGCCTTCAGAATTTACCACATTGACAATCCCCTCTACGGCCGAGAGAGTCATCTCTGTCGGTGCCTATGATGCCTATACGGACAGCTATGCTCCGTTCTCGGGACGGGGGTACACCAGAAATCTGGATATTAAACCGGATATTGTGGCACCCGGGGTGAATATCAATTCCTGCGCACCCGGCGGTGGTTATTCGATACGATCCGGAACCTCCATGGCGACACCCTTTGTTACGGGGAGTGCAGCACTGATGATGCAATGGGGGATTATAGAAGGGAATGATCCATATCTTTATGGAGAAAAGCTCAAGGCTTATCTGATTAATGGGGCCAGGCATCTAAGAGTGGAAGCCCAATATCCTAACCGTACACTTGGCTTCGGTGCTCTTTGTCTTGAAGATTCACTTCCGATCTGAATAGAATTACCTCAATTTCCAGCAGATACCACATGTTTTTTAGGACTCCGTGTAATATAATAATCATGTAACATATTTAATAAATTTGTAACAAATGATTATTAAGGAGGCAACATGAGAAAAATACAAAAGCTTGCAATCTGCGTAGCAGCGGGGATGGTACTATCCTTCTCTCCTGCGTCAACAGCTCAGGCAGCAGTAGAAACCCTGGCGTTCGCTGATGTAGAGGACTATGTGAATATAAGAGTAAAACCTGATGAGGAAAGTGAAGTTCTGGGAAAGTTATATAAGAACAGTGCTGCAACCGTTCTTGAGGAGAATGGGGAATGGAGCAAGATAAAGTCCGGTACAGTGACCGGGTACATAAAATCAGAGTTTCTGGCCACCGGTAAGGAGGCAAAAAAGTTGTCGGAGGAAGTCGGGCAGACTATAGCCACTGTAACAGCCAAATCCCTGAGAGTGCGCAGTAAAGCAACCACCGCATCAAAGGTTGTTACTTTAATTCCTAAAGGGGATGCCTATGTGGTAACCAGCGAAAAGGAAGACTGGGTTAAAATAAATTTAGACAATAATACCAGTGGATATGTGTCCTCAGATTATGTCAAGCTGTCAAAGAAGTATGAGGAAGCCGTAGCGGTTAAGAAAGAGACCCAATCACTTCGGGATCAGATTGTTTCGTTTGCACTGAAATTTGAAGGAAATCCCTATCGATATGGAGGAACCAGCCTTACATATGGTGTCGATTGTTCCGGTTTTACCCAATCAATTTTCAAGAAGTACGGAATTGGTATTCCCAGAACCTCCAAACAGCAGGCTTCCGGTGGCAAAAAAGTTTCTTTGAATAAGATCAAACCGGGTGACTTGATTTTTTATCGCAGGAATGGAAGTATTAACCATGTTGCTCTTTATATCGGCAATGGCAAGGTAATCAGTGCGAAAAGTCCCAGTGAAGGCATCCAGATTAAAAATTATAATTATCGTATACCATATAAAGCAGTATCATATTTAGGATAAAGCATAAAGGGCCGTTGTAAAATGCCTGCTGACAGCTAAGGTCAGGATAATAGGGATACCTATTATTCTGACCTTGGCTGTTTTTCCGTTTGGTGACGTTCTATTATTCATATTGTATGTTAATCTGAAAAGAGAAATATTATATATTTTCGTAATCTTAGCTTGACCGAAGTAGAAGAAATGGATAGAATATGGTATCATATAGTTGAAATTATGACGATATAAATCGTAATGAAGATAAGGATGGGATTAAACCAAAGAGAGAAAAGGAGATTATGGATATGGATTGGTTTACTAAGCTAAGTCCGGTTTTACAGGCACTGCTTGCGACCGGTTTTACGTATGGAGTTACTGCTTTGGGAGCAGCGACGGTATTTATATTTAAAACAATTAATAAGAAGGTACTGAACGGAATGCTGGGCTTTGCGGCAGGAGTTATGATAGCGGCAAGCTTTTGGTCACTGCTGAATCCTGCGATTGAGATGGCAGAGGAGAGTGGAATGATTGCATGGGTTCCTGCCCTGGTCGGCTTTCTTTTGGGTGGCGGTTTCTTGTGGCTTGTAGATACTGTAATGCCACATCTTCACATTGGGCCCCAGGAGGAGCCGGAGGGTGTAAAAACTGGTTGGAAACGCAGTGTCCTGTTGGTACTTGCCATTACCCTGCATAATATTCCCGAAGGGCTGGCAGTCGGAGTAGCATTTGGTGCTGCAACGGCTAATTTCCCGGCAGCTACATTAACCGGAGCAATTGCGCTCGCGTTGGGTATCGGTTTACAAAACTTCCCCGAGGGAGCAGCAGTTTCGGTTCCTTTGCGTAGAGAAGGACTGACGAGATGGAAGAGCTTCGTCTATGGACAGGCTTCAGGATTTGTTGAGCCGATAGCAGGTGTCATCGGAGCCTTTGCTGTCGTTGCTATGAAGCCGCTTCTGCCTTATGCCTTATCCTTTGCGGCCGGAGCCATGATCTATGTCGTTGTGGAAGAATTAATTCCGGAGGCACAACAGGAAAAGCAACATTCCAATATTGGAACGGTAGGAGCTATGCTGGGCTTTGCGGTCATGATGCTGATGGATGTTGCCCTTGGTTGATGGGTATATTATTAAAAGTGAATAGGGCTAATACCTAATAGAAAAGGAGCTGCAGATCAATACCTTGATCTGCAGCTCCTAACATTATGTGAAGCTATTTAATCCTCTACGGTTTTTGTTTTCTTTTGCCTTCCCGCAATCTTACCAAGTAATGTAACGATTAGGGTAAGGACCAATATTACGATGAAGATGGAAAGCATTCCTTTTCCCATAATTTCAAAAGCATATAATACATCAGAACTCATGATTTCCTCCATTCCTGCGCATGTTAGATGCGCCTTATAACAATTGATTAGCCTGCCAGAATACTAAGTACGATCTTGATCACAACACCGCCGGCAACAACTGATCCGATCTGACCGGATACATTCGCACTGATTGCATGCATCAGCAGGTGGTTGGAGGGATCTTCAGCGATACCCATCTTCTGTACTACACGGGCTGACATAGGGAATGCAGAAATACCTGCAGCGCCTACCATAGGATTGATCTTATTCCCCTTCTTGAGGAACAGGTTCAATAATTTAGCAAATAATACACCACCGATGGTATCCATGACGAAGGCAACTAAGCCGAGAGCCATAATCAGCAGAGTCTGGATATTTACGAAGTGCTCTGCGGTCATACTGAAGGCGATGGTAATTCCGAGTAATAAGGTAATCAGGTTAGCAAGAGTATTTTGAGCTGTATCTGAGAGACTTCCAAGTACTCCACATTCTCTGATTAAGTTACCGAACATCAAGAAACCAACCAATGCTACAGACATCGGTGCAATTAAACCGGCGATAATCGTAACGATGATCGGGAACATAATCCTTGTAGTCTTGGTAACAGAGGTAGGATTATAATTCATACGAATCATACGTTCCTTCTTAGTGGTTACAAGCTTAATCGCAAAGGGTTGTACGATTGGTACCAAAGCCATGTAGGAGTAAGCTGCAACTGCAATGGCTCCCATATATTTTGAATTAAGAATCTGTGATACCAAGATGGAAGTAGGACCATCTGCTGCACCGATGATACCGATGGAAGCTGCATCTGCCAAATCAAAACCTAACACAGTAGCCAAAACGATGGTGAAGAAAATACCGAACTGTGCGGCAGCACCGAACAGGAACATCTTCGGATTGGATAACAGAGGACCGAAGTCAATCATCGCACCGATACCGATGAACAGAAGAATAGGTAATGCCTCTGATGCTTCGATACCAACTTCGAATAACCATTGAATAATACCGTGTGTTTCAACAGTGCCGTAAAGCACCTGATCCAAAACACCTGTTACGGGAAGGTTTACCAATATCGCACCAAATCCCATAGGAAGGAGCAGTGAAGGCTCGAAACCCTTATCAATTGCAAGATAGATTAAGATACATCCTACAAGATACATAACACACTGCTGCCAAGTAATTGCCATAATACCTGACAATAAGAAATCCATAAAATAAGTCCTCCTTAGCATGAATGGTCATCTCCCAGCCGTATATCATGGCGAAAACGTACACAAACATAATCAATGTATATGCACGTTTTTATCAGCAGTCACAATACCTTTAGAGAAAATGACAAGTATATGAAATTGGTTTTATTTTAGCTCATACCGATAGGTTGTGTCAATGCTGTTTCAAAAGATTTTGTTCTGTTTTAAGGAGGTATCCATATACTGGATATCTGCATTATATCCCGTTAAGGTAATAATAACGAAAGCAAAAAAATGAAAATTGACACAATGTACAAAAATAAAAGCGGTCAATCGACAGAATATACAATTATACTTAAGATTATTAAAAGATTAAATGCATTGACTGTACAATATTCCATAAATACCGAAAATAGGAGTTTAGTATTGCACAATTTGTTCAAACGTGATAGTATTTTTTACAAAGCGTTTATTTTGCTGAATAAAATGAAAGGGAGATGAGCATTTTGAGTTTTGACGTATTGTTTTTCCAAATTGTTTCAATCGTTATTGCTGTTCTTGCATTTGGTGCTGCCTTCTGGCTTTACAAATGGGTAGAAAAGCAGCCCTCCTCCAATGCTAAGATAGCAGAGGTAAGTAAGTTGATCCGTAACGGAGCCAACACATTTTTAGCAAAAGAGTACAGAACACTCGTGAAATTCTGTTCTGTAGTAGCTATTCTGATTTTGGTTTTCCTTCCCCAGCCGATTTGGAAGGGAAATATTCTCGAAAACGTAATCATGGCTCTGGCTTATATCTGCGGTACAGTATTTTCCGGTATAGCCGGTAAAATCGGTATCAGCATTGCTACCATTGCTAACGTGAAAGCAGCCGAATCAGCTACTAAGGGAATTAAGCCCTCGTTTATGTCCGGCTTCCGCGGTGGTGCAGTTATGGGTATGGCTGTAGTAGGCTCCAGCTTACTTGGAGTTTCCCTGGTTCTTTTGATTACAAATAATACAACCGCTTTACTCGGCTTCTCCTTCGGAGCAAGCTCCATGGCGCTTTTCGCTAAGGCAGGCGGCGGTATTTTCACAAAGACGGCAGATATCAGTGCCGATCTTGTCGGTAAGGTAGAGCTCGGTATTCCTGAGGACGATCCGAGAAACCCTGCGGTTATCGCGGATAATGTAGGTGATAACGTAGGTGATGTTGCAGGAATGGGCGCTGACTTATTTGACTCCAATGTGGCATCCATGGCAGCAGCGCTCGTTATGGCTGTGTCTATTGATAAAGTTGCTGGCGGTACCGTCAATGCAGCAACCGTATTCTGTTATGCGGCAATTGGTCTTCTTGCTTCCATCGTCGGTGTTATGACTGCACGAATGAAAGAGGGTGGAGAACCTACCACAGCATTAAACAGCAATACTTATGTTACTACAGCTCTTTATGGTGTATTAACTGCAATCGCAACTGTTGTTTTCAACTTTGAATGGCGTATCTGGGGAGCAAGTGCAATCGGTCTCGTAGTCGGCGTGGTTATCGGTCTTGCCAGTGACTATTTCACTGATGACAGAAGACCTCCGGTACATGCGGTGGCTAAGGCTTGTGAATCCGGTCCTGCATTTACCATTCTGTCCGGTATTTCCTATGGTTTGATGAGTGCATTGCCGTCCATGGTTGGTATCGGCGTATCCGCTCTTGCAGCATATAAGATTTGTGAACCTCTCGGACCCGGTTATGCAATGTTCGGTATCTCCATGGCAGCAGTCGGCATGCTGTCCATCGTAGGTATGATTATTTCCAACGATGCTTATGGTCCTATCGTTGATAATGCACGCGGACTTGTTGAGATGGGTGACCTTGGCGAAGAAGCACTTGAGATTACAGACTCACTGGACAGCGCAGGTAATACCGTAAAAGCTGTTACCAAGGGCTTTGCAATCGGTGCAGCAGGTCTGACAGTTATCGCTCTCCTTGGTGCTTTCATGAGTGAGGTTAACACGGCAGCCGTTGAACTTGGTAAGGTTCAAGAAGGTGTGAACTATCTGACAGGCTTTGATATTATCAATCCTGTAGTATTCTTTGGCTTATTATTCGGTGCAGCTATTCCGGCATTATTCTCCGCTATGCTGATGCTTGGTGTAGACCGTAACGCTCAGCGTATGGTTGAAGAAATCCATCGTCAGTTCAGAGAAATCGTTGGTCTGAAGGAAGGTAAGGAAGGCGTTCATCCCGAGTATGATAAATGTATCGAAATCGCTACAACCGGCGCAATTAAGGAATTAATTCCTGCAGGTCTTATGACAATTATCTGTACTCTGTTGGTTGGTTTCATCGGCGGTGTTCAGGCAATCGGTGGATTTATCACCGGTAACATTATCAGTGGTCTGTTATTTGCATTGTTTATGTCCAATTCCGGTGGTCTTTGGGATAATACGAAGAAGTATATTGAGGCAGGTAACCATGGCGGTAAGAATTCTAACGCGCATAAGTCAGGTGTTGTTGGTGATACCGTAGGTGATCCTTTCAAGGATACCGCTGGTCCTTCCATCAATACACAGATTACCGTAGTGTCTCTGGTTGCATCTCTGACAGCTACGATATTCTTAGGCTTCTCGCTCTTTGGATAATTTATGTATCTGTAATTTTGAAGGGTGTCGTACGTAATGTACGGCGCCCTTTTTACGTGTTTGATGTTTATCACTTTCTCGGTCACTAAGGATAGTGTGTGACTATTAATCCAACAGAGACACGTTCTCACTCGGTTGCCGCTCATAGCGGTACATAAGGTTGTGCCAGAAGGGTCGCTGCCACAACCTTATGTACCGATGGTGGCAAACGGTCTCTTTATGGATTAATAGTCACACACTATCCTTTTTAGGTATCGAAGTGATAAACAGCATAAGTATTGAGGGCGCCGAATTTACGTATGAAATAACTGATCCAAACATCAAGATTATGAGATTAATATTTTTATCCATTAATCCTGCGGGGGCGGGGTTGGTCGGATTTTGGTGGGAAGGAATATGGGAAGGAATATGGGACGGATTACTCATGGTTGTGTTTCGATTTTCTTCAAAAATCGGAGGTTTCGACCCGGTCTGGTTATTGTCAGGAATGAGATAATGTAGTATAATTAACCAGTACTACCATATATGGTAGTACTGGTTAATTCAAAAGAGGAACTTACGTACCACGGAGGGCAGCGTCTGATGAAAAGACTTCTTTCTATAGGATTGTGTATTGTGTTGATGGTTGTTTTATCCGGCTGTGATATGGCCGGAGATGTATATCAAAGTGGAAAGAAAAGCTTTCGCAGCGGAAATTATGAGGATGCGGCTGTTTCTTTTGCAGCAGCGATTGAAAAGAATCCCAACAGGGCAGAGTATTATATCGACTATGCGCTTACGCTGGTTAAACTGGGCAAGTATGAGGAAGCACTGACAGAATTAGATAAAGCATATGTGAACAAAGAAATCATCATTGCAAAAAGGAATAATAAAAGGGTATTCCGGGGTAAAGGAATAACCTATTACTATATGGCGAATTATGAGAAAGCACTTGAGCAGTTCGAACTGGCACTGAAGACAAATGAATTATCCGACTTAAATAAGGACATTCTCCGGTATGTCGGAAGTGCACAGATGATCGTAGGTTCCTATGATAAAGCGGTAGAAACCTATACCAGCTTAATCAAATACGAAAAGGACAATGCGGCTGAATATGACAACAGAGCGCTTTGCTACCGTTATCTCGGTGATTATGATAATAGCCAGAAGGATTATGATCGTGCGATCACATTGGAGCCTAGGCAGTACAGTCATTATTTGGGGAAGTATTACCTTCTGACAGAAAGCGGTGACAGAGCTGCTGCGGATGAAGTACTGGCTAAGGCAGCTGAGATTGAGGCAAAGACCGGTGAGGATGAATATCAGCTTGCGAAGATACATTATTATCAGGAGGATTATGATAAAGCTCTTTCTGAGCTGAACAAAAGCTTTGCAGATGGCTTTCAGGAAGCCTATTACTATATTGGTGAGATATACCGTATTAAGAAGGACTATCCGAAGGCAATCTATTATTATGAGAATTATATCAAGGAAGGTGGCCTGCAGTCACCGAATGCCTATAACCAGATTGCTGTCTGTGAGATGAAGGTCGGAGAGTATGAATCCGCCCTAAATCATCTGGAGAAAGGCTCTGCGTTTCGTTATGCAGGTACACAGAAGACCTTGCTTAGAAATGAAATTATCGCTTATGAAAGACTCGGAAACTATCAGAAAGCGAAGGAAAAAACAGTGGAATATTTAAGCCTTTACCCGAAGGATGAGGAGGCGTTGAAGGAAGCTGCTTTCATTGATACAAGACTGATGAACGCCGTGATACCGACGGAATAATGAGGGTATGGATTGAGGGAGGAAGACGATGGCAGAATTGTACGAGATTAAGGAAAGTGAAGAGCGTTTTGTATTGGTAGGTGTTGCTTCCTCAGACAGTGATGATACGGTTCGCTCCCTAGATGAGCTGGAAGAATTGGCAGCCACGGCCGGAGCGGTTACAGTAGGTAAGATTATTCAGAATCGGGAAAGTGTTCATCCCGGTACTTATATCGGGAAAGGTAAAATCGAAGAGGTCCGTCAGCTGGCATTGCAGACCAATGCTACAGGGGTCGTATGTGATGATGAACTGTCACCGGCTCAGCTGAAGAATTTGGAGGATGCGCTGCAGATGAAGGTTTTGGACAGAACCGTCATCATTCTTGATATCTTTGCCGATCACGCTTCCACCAGAGAGGGAAAGATACAGGTGGAACTGGCGCAGCTTCGCTATCGTTCCACAAGACTGATCGGTTTGCGTAATTCCCTGTCAAGGCTGGGAGGTGGGATCGGAACCAGAGGTCCCGGAGAGAAAAAGCTTGAGATGGACCGCCGACTGATCAGAGACAGAATTACTCAGCTGAGGAAGGAGCTCGAGGAGGTCAAACAGAACCGGGAAACCGGAAGAACCTTGAGGAATCGGAATAAGATACCGGTGGTAGCTATCGTGGGTTATACGAACGCTGGTAAATCTACCTTGCTGAACTATCTGACAAATGCAGGTGTCTTAGAGGAAGACAAGCTGTTTGCAACATTGGATCCTACTACTAGAAATCTGACACTGGAAAGTGGCCAGCAGATCTTACTCACCGATACGGTCGGGTTTATCAGAAAGCTGCCCCATCATCTGATTGAATCCTTTCGCAGTACTTTGGAGGAAGCCAAATATGCAGATATCATCCTTCATGTCGTAGACAGCTCCAATCCTGATGTGGACAGTCAGATGCATATTGTGTATGATACTCTGAATAAGTTGGGAATACAGGACAAAGTCATCATCACCGCCTTGAACAAGCAGGACAAGGAAGGGGCGGATCAGGTGATCAAAGATTTCAAAGCTGATTATACAGTAAAGATTTCAGCAAAGACGGGAAGCGAGATTAACACGTTACTGGATCTCATTGAGAAAATCCTGAATGAACGGAAAATTCTGATAGAGAGAGTGTTCTCTTATCAGGATGCCGGAAAGATACAGACGATACGCAAATACGGGCAACTGTTAGAAGAAGAATACCAGCAGGAAGGGATATATGTCCGGGCTTATGTACCTAAGGATATTTACCTGAGTTTGTAGTATGGGTTCGGAATCGGTTTGTCGGCATTTTTACACAGAATATTAATAGGTCTATATTACTATTTAAATACTAGATATTGTGTTGCGATGAAAATTACAACATATATCTAGTATTTTTATATTGACGGAATTCTCATTATCTGGTAATATTAAGAGGTGAGATACCCATGCATCGCAACGCTATGGAAACGGGAAGGGAGACAGTTACATATGATTAACGTTATCAAAAGAGACGGTCAGGTTGCCGATTTCAACCTTAGTAAAATCAGTGAAGCTATTACCAAAGCCTTTAAAGCTACCGAGAAGTTCTATAATGAAGAAATCATCAGTTTATTAGCGCTTCGTGTTACCTCCGATTTTCAGAAAAATATCAAGGATGAAACCATACATGTGGAAGACATTCAAGACAGTGTAGAAAATGTATTGGAGCAGACCGGCTATACTGACGTGGCAAAGGCATACATCCTATACCGTAAAAATAGAGAGAAAATCCGTAATATGAAATCCACTATTCTGGATTATAAAGAGATAGTGAATAATTACGTGAATGAAGAAGACTGGAGAGTGAAAGAGAATTCCACCGTTACTTATTCCGTTGGCGGTCTGATTCTTCATAACTCAGGTGCAATCACAGCAAATTATTGGCTGTCAGAAATTTATGATGAAGAGATTGCCAATGCTCACCGCAATGCAGATATTCATCTGCACGATCTTTCAATGCTGACAGGATATTGTGCAGGTTGGTCCTTAAAGCAGTTGATTAAAGAAGGCTTAGGCGGAATTCCCGGTAAGATTACCTCCTCCCCTGCCAGCCATCTTTCTACCCTGTGCAACCAGATGGTTAATTTCTTAGGAATTATGCAGAATGAATGGGCAGGTGCTCAGGCATTTTCCTCCTTTGATACTTATCTTGCTCCTTTCGTAAAGATTGATAATTTAACCTATAGAGAAGTAAAGCAATGCATTCAATCCTTCGTCTATGGTGTTAACACACCGAGCCGTTGGGGTACCCAGGCACCCTTCTCCAATATTACCTTGGACTGGACCGTACCGAATGACCTTGCTGAATTACCTTGCATCATCGGTGGCAAGGAAGTGGATTTTAAATATAAGGATTGTAAGAAAGAGATGGATATGGTGAACAAAGCCTTTATCGAGATCATGATCGAAGGTGATGCGAACGGCAGAGGCTTCCAGTATCCGATACCTACATATTCCATAACAAAAGACTTTGACTGGTCCGATACAGAGAACAATCGTCTGTTATTTGAGATGACGGCAAAGTACGGTACACCTTATTTCTCGAATTACATCAACAGTGATATGGAACCGAGCGATATCCGTTCCATGTGCTGTAGACTACGTCTGGATCTTCGTGAGCTTCGTAAAAAGACCGGTGGTTTCTTCGGTTCCGGCGAGAGCACAGGCAGTGTAGGTGTAGTTACGATCAACATGCCCCGTATCGCATATCTGGCTGCAGATGAGAAGGATTTCTTTGCGCGCCTGGATCGTATGATGGATATTTCTGCCCGTTCCCTGCATGTGAAGAGAGGAGTCGTCACGAAGCTTTTGAAGGAAGGTCTGTATCCTTATACAAAACGTTATCTCGGATCCTTCGAGAGTCATTTCTCCACCATCGGTTTGATCGGTATGAACGAAGTCGGTCTGAATGCGAAATGGCTTGGTGAGGATATGACTCATACGAAGACGAAGGAGTTTGCGATCAAGACGCTGAACCATATGAGAGAACGCCTGTCTGATTATCAGGAGAAATACGGTGACCTGTTTAATCTGGAAGCAACCCCGGCAGAGTCTACGACTTATCGTCTTGCCAAGGCTGACAGAAAACGTTGGCCGGACATCAAGACCGCAGGCAAGGAAGGAGATACTCCGTATTATACCAATAGCTCCCATCTTCCTGTTGGTTATACAGAAGATATTTTTGAAGCATTGGATATTCAGGATGAGCTTCAGACCCTGTATACTTCGGGTACCGTATTCCATGCATTCTTAGGTGAGAAGCTTCCGGACTGGCAGGCTGCTGCTAAGCTTGTGAAGACCATTGCAGAAAATTATAAGCTCCCTTATTATACGATGTCTCCGACCTATTCCGTATGTAAGGCGCACGGATATCTGCCCGGAGAACAGTTTACCTGTCCTCACTGTGGCGAGAAGGCTGAGGTTTACAGCCGAATCACAGGTTATTATCGCCCGGTTCAGAACTGGAATGAAGGAAAGTCTCAGGAATATAAGAACCGCAAGATCTATAATATAGAGCACTCCAGAGAGCTGCACCAGGATTTAAAAGGGATCAGACAGGAAGAGAAGCCGGAGCAGAATACCGGAATGGAGGATGGTCTATACCTGTTTACAACAAAGACCTGCCCGAATTGCCGTATTGCCAAAGAATATCTGAAGGAATTCAACTATGCTGTGATCGATGCGGAGGAGAACGCCGAGCTGGCCAAGGAATTCGGTGTTATGCAGGCTCCTACTCTGATCGAGATCAAAGCCGGATCAGCCCGGAAGATCGTGAATGCGTCCAATATCAAGAGATATGCCGATGAGCAATTGGTTTGCTGTAAGTAATGACAGAGAAGGGCTTTTATTTCTAATAATTTCATAGATGACACGGGAGGGGGTTCGCATTGTTTCAACGACATTGCGGGCCCTTTCCTCATAAATTATATGTTGCCTAGACCAGACAGATAAGGTACAATAGTTTATTGAAGAGCTGCCGGTGCGTGGCGAAGCTTTAGAAGAAAATATCCGGGAGGAATCAACCAATGAGCTTAGCAGATAATATATTTATCGATATGTGCAAGGATATATTAGAGAACGGAGTCAGCACAGAGGGAGAAAAGGTAAGACCTAAGTGGGAGGATGGTTCCTACGCTTATACCATCAAGAAATTTGGTGTTGTGAACCGGTATGATTTATCAAAGGAATTTCCTGCCATGACACTGAGAAAGACAGCGATTAAAAGCTGTATCGACGAGCTTTTATGGATCTGGCAGAAGAAGTCCAATAATATAAATGATTTAAACAGCCATATCTGGGATGCCTGGGCAGATGAGAGCGGTTCTATCGGGAAAGCTTATGGTTATCAGATGGGTGTGAAGCATATCTATAAAGAAGGCGAGATGGATCAGATTGACCGTGTCATTTATGATCTGAAGAATAATCCCTACAGCAGGAGAATCATGACGAACCTGTATGTGCATCAGGATCTCCATGAGATGAGGCTGTATCCCTGCGCTTACAGTATGACCTTCAACGTGACCAAAAGGAAGGACAGTGACAAGCTGGTGCTTAATGCAATTCTTAACCAGCGTTCCAATGACATCCTTGCTGCGAACAGCTGGAATGTATGCCAGTATGCGGTTCTGGTGCATATGCTGGCACAGGTATGCGGTTATGAAGTAGGAGAACTGGTACACGTGATAGCGGATGCTCATATTTATGACAGACATGTTCCGATTATTCAGGAACTGATTGCGCGTCCTACTTATCCTGCTCCGAAGTTTTGGATGAATCCTGAGGTGAAAGACTTCTATCAGTTTAAGGTGGAGGATTTTGACTTACTTGACTATCAGTATGGACCGAAGGTGCACATACCCGTAGCAGTGTAACGTGAAGGAAAAGCACCTTCACGTAGGAAGAACTGCGATGTTCGTGCAGAGGCACTCACACCTTGTTCTTCGGGATATGAAATGTGACTGTGTCATCCTCGGCACAAACTTCTAACAAAGAGAAGGTTATGTTCGTGCAGAGGCACTCACACCTTGTTCTTCGGGATATGAAATGTGCCTGCGTCTTCCTCGGCGCAAACTTCTGACAAAGATTAAAACAGGTAGTTATTTTTGAAAGGTGGTACTTACGATGAATTTAATAGTAGCAGTTGATAAAAACTGGGCAATCGGATACCAGAATAAGCTTCTTGTCAGTATTCCTGCCGATATGCGTTTCTTTCGGGATGAAACCATGGGTAAGGTGGTTATTATGGGGAAAAACACGCTTGAAAGCTTTCCTGGTGGACAGCCACTCAAAAACAGGACGAATATCGTCATAGCACTCGAGAAGGACTATAAGGTGAAAGATGCAACCGTGGTTTATAGTATTGAGGAGGCACTTGAACTTACTAAGAACTATAAATCGGAGGATATCTATATCATAGGTGGGGCCAGTATTTATCGTCAGATGCTGCCTTATTGTGATGTGGCGCATGTGACTAAAATAGATTTTGCCTATCAGGCAGATACCTATTTCCCTAATCTGGATCAGATGGATGACTGGGTGCTGGCAGAGGAGACGGAGGAACAGACCTATTATGATCTTACATATACCTTCTGCAGATACGAAAGAAAGAAGTAAGCACAAAAATCCATGAACTCTTTGTGAATTTGGGAAGTTAATGAAAAAAACTCTTGAAAAATTGGATAAGTAAGACTACTATTAAGGGTATAATTTTACCTAAAGCAGTCGTTTTTCTATAGGAAAAAACGTCAGATAGGATAAAGCTGAGAACAAAATGGAATAGGGAAGGATGAGAAGCATGTTAGATATCAAGATTGAGAAAACAAAGAATCCAAAGGTTTTACCGGGAGCGGACAACCCGTTGAAGTTTGGTACCATTTTTACTGATCATATGTTCATCATGAATTATGAAACAGGAAAGGGCTGGTATGATCCCCGCGTGATTCCGTATCAACCACTCAATCTTGACCCTTCAGCGATGGTATTCCATTACGGACAGGAGATGTTCGAGGGTCTTAAGGCATATAAGACTGATGATGGCAGAACCTTATTGTTCCGTCCGGATAAAAACATTGAGAGAGCGAATAAGACAAATCGCAGAATTTGCATTCCTGAGATACCGGAGGAGGATTTCCTGCAGGCAATCATGACAATCGTTAAGACAGATGAAGCATGGATTCCGACGAAGGAAGGTACCTCATTATATATCAGACCGTTTATCATCGCTACAGATCCTTACCTCGGAGTAAGACCGTCTGACCGATATCTGTTTATTATCATTCTATCACCGGTAGGTGCATATTATCCGGAGGGATTAAATCCGGTTAAGATATGGATCGAGGATGAATATGTCAGAGCCGTTAAGGGAGGCATTGGCGAGGCAAAGACCGGAGCCAATTATGTAGCATCATTAAAGTCTCAGGTGAAGGCTCATGATGAAGGCTACTCCCAGGTATTGTGGCTGGACGGAGTGGAAAGAAAATATATTGAAGAAGTCGGTGCGATGAATATCTTCTTTAAAATTGGTGGAAAGGTTCTGACACCTCAGCTAAATGGAAGTATTCTTCCAGGTGTTACCAGAGATTCCGTGCTCTGTCTCTGCAGAGAATGGGGACTGCCGACAGAAGAACGCAGAATTTCCATCGATGAGATTTATCAGGCAGCACAGAATGGTACCCTGGAGGAGGTCTGGGGAACCGGTACAGCAGCAGTGATCTCACCGGTCGGACAGCTTCGTTGGGAGCAGAATATTATGCAGGTACAGGACGGAGGTATCGGTCCTGTGAGCAGAAGGTTATACGATACCATAACCGGTATACAATTAGGAAGAATTAAGGATGAGCATAACTGGACCATAGAGGTCTAAGGAGGTAAGGAATGAATCAAATGTATGCAGAAGCGGGCGTAAAGAGAAAGGATGACATCAAAACCATGGGGATTCGTGCTCTTCTGATTGTGAGTGCTGTCTTGGGAGTCCTGCTCTTATTGTTGGGGGGATATTTCGGAATGGCCGGCATAGTATTGGTGGTCTTGCCGATCTGGTTTTATCCGAAGCTGAATGTAGACTATGAATATGTATTCGTAGATGGTCAAATTGATTTTGACAAGATTACCGGAAAGGCAAAACGAAAAACGATGCTGCGAATTGATATGGAGCAGGTGGAAATCGTCGCGCCTCAAGGATCACACGCATTGGATGGGTATACCTATGTGCAGCTGGTGAATAAGGACTTTTCTTCTAACGATAAAAACAATAAGCCTTATATTATCATCGCCTCAGTAGAGGATAAAAAATATAGGATTTCTTTTGAGCCTAGCGAGAAAATGCTGGCAATGATGAAACAAAAGAGTCCCAGAAAAATAGCTCAATATTGATTTATTGAGGATGAGTTGCAGCAGTTTTATCTGTTACAACTCATCCTTTTTCTACTTCATAAAAATTTTTTCTTTCTACATTATAAATTTTTCATTATGATATATTCTATTCATGGTTGACATTGTCGAATTTTTTCGTTATACTTTTTAAAATCTTTCATAGCGAAAGCAACTGAAAGAGCGAATAAAAGCATAAATTTGGGTTTAGATTATGAATGATAAAAGGTCATGCCACCTATGGTGACATGATAAGCTCGCATAAGAAAGTCCTCGGAAAGTCAACTTTCCGGAGACTTTCTTATACAAGTATCCGGCAGTTAGTACAGATGGACCTTTTGTCAGGTTAAAACAACAATTTTAAGAAAGTGAGGAGATTAACAAAATGGGTCAGATTATCGGTGAAGGAATTACATTTGATGATGTGCTGTTGGTGCCTGCCTATTCTGAGGTACTGCCAAATCAAGTTGACTTGTCAACAAACCTGACGAATACTATTAAGCTGAATATCCCTTTGATGAGTGCCGGAATGGATACGGTTACCGAGAACAGGATGGCAAT
This sequence comes from Bacillota bacterium, assembly GCA_023436065.1. Classification (GTDB taxonomy): domain Bacteria; phylum Bacillota; class Clostridia; order Lachnospirales; family Lachnospiraceae; genus Mobilitalea. Next base: position 3,192 of record JAEZKU010000038.1, on the reverse strand, counting down.
CGCAATGGCAAGGCAGGGAGGCATAGGTGTTATTCACAAAAATATGTCTATCGAAGAGCAGGCGGACGAGGTAGATAAGGTAAAGCGTTCAGAGAATGGTGTCATCACCGATCCCTTTTATTTGTCTCCTGAGCATACATTACAGGATGCCAATGATTTGATGGCGAAGTACCGGATCTCTGGTGTACCGATTACCGTAAACGGCAAAAAACTGGTTGGTATCATTACTAACCGTGATCTGAAGTTTGAGACAGATTTTTCTAAGAAAATCAAAGAATCTATGACATCTGAAGGCCTGATTACAGCGAAGGAAGGCATCACACTGGATGAAGCAAAGAAAATACTTGCAAAAGCGAGAAAGGAAAAGCTTCCGCTTGTGGATGACGAAGGTAACTTAAAGGGTCTCATCACAATCAAGGATATCGAGAAACAGATTAAATATCCATTATCCGCAAAGGATTCCCAAGGAAGATTGTTATGTGCTGCAGCAGTCGGTATTACGAATAATATATTGGAGCGTGTTGATGCGCTGGTAAAGGCTAAAGTCGATGCGATTGTTTTGGATTCAGCGCATGGCCATTCTGCTAATATCATCAAGACTGTAAAGCTGGTACGTGAGGCATATCCGCATATCCAGATTATTGCCGGTAACGTGGCAACTGCTGAGGCAACGGTAGACTTAATCAAAGCTGGTGTTGATGCAGTAAAGGTAGGTATTGGTCCAGGATCCATCTGTACCACCAGAGTTGTAGCAGGTATTGGTGTTCCTCAGATTACGGCAATCATGGATTCCTTTAATGCTGCAAAGGCTTACAATATCCCGGTTATCGCTGACGGTGGTATCAAGTACTCAGGAGATATCACAAAGGCTCTGGCAGCAGGAGCAAATGTATGTATGATGGGCAGCATCTTTGCAGGCTGTGATGAGAGTCCCGGAACCTTCGAGTTATTCCAGGGTAGAAAGTATAAGGTTTATCGTGGCATGGGTTCCATCGCTGCGATGGAGCAGGGAAGTAAGGATCGCTATTTTCAGTCCGATGCTAAGAAGCTGGTACCGGAAGGTGTGGAAGGTCGCGTAGCGTATAAGGGTACTGTAGAGGATACCGTATTCCAGTTGATCGGAGGCTTACGCTCAGGAATGGGTTACTGCGGTGCACAAAATATTAAGTCCTTACAGGAAACCGGAAAGTTTGTGAAGATTTCTGCAGCATCCTTAAAGGAAAGCCATCCTCATGATATCCATATCACCAAGGAAGCTCCCAACTACAGCGTAGAAGAATAGGAATAAGTTTAGTTATATCCAATATAAAGATAGAGATAACGACAGTTAAATCGATTAGACCTGATACAAAGGCTGATTTGAATTAGCTGTCGTTTTTATTTGCTTGACTTCCGGTTAAATATAAGATTTTGAAAAAATTTTTTGTGATAACTCGTTCATAACATGTGTGAATAAGAAATATCTTAAGATTTCCTGACAAATACGTATTCTGCGGTTTAGTAAATTGACAAGGGCAGATGAGATCAATACAATAATAGAGAAATCTTAATCAGTGTAAATACACGTCTTTATCTGAGAATGCGGATCAAATGGGAGAGGGAGATGATATATGAAGATACAAAAATTAGGGGAAGGTAATACAGCTGAGGTATTTTCCTGGGGAGAAAATGATATATTAAAATTGTTTCGTAAAGAATTTCCTATCGATGCAATTGATCAGGAGTATAGAATCAGCAAGTCAGTGGAAGAACTGGGGGTTCCGATCCCGAAGGTCAGGGATATGCTTGACCATGAAGGCAGGACGGGGATTGTATATGAAAAGGTTACGGGTCAAACAATGCTTAATCTTCTGACAGAAAGGCCGTGGGCAGCGGGCGGTCTCATAAAAGCATTGGCTAAGATGCACTATGATATGCATCAGAAGAATGCACAAGATCTTCCCGGTTGTGTGGATGCACTCAGATGGAGGATTAATCAAGCAGGCGGTCTGACTTTACGACAAAGAGAAGAGGTTCTGAAGGTATTGGATTCATTACCGAAGGGGAATAGCGTATGCCATGGGGATTATCATCCGGGAAATATTATACAGAGCAGTGACCGTATGGTTATCCTGGATTGGATGACGGCAACGGCAGGTCCTCCATCCTACGATGTGGCAAGAACATTGTATTTGATGAAGGATGCAGCTCTTCCGGATTATTTTCCGAGTGCAGTGAAGCACTTCATGAATTTGATGAGAAGGCGTCTTGCCAGCAGATACTTAAGCTGTTATATGAAATTATCGGGTATGCAGCTAAAGGAGATCGCTGCCTGGAGATTACCTCTGATTACGGCGAGATTGACAGAATGGGTTCCTGAGAAAGAGAAAGAAGCATTGCTTACTGAGATAAGGGAGAAAACAGGTGTAGAATGAGTAAAATACTTACCAGAGAGGAATGGAGCAGGAAAAAAAGACGTAAAAGAAGAATGATCATTATGATTTTGATCCTTCTTCTTCTCGTCATCATTGCTCTGTCCGTATTCGCAATTAATAGCATATATTATGCATCGATAGGACATAGTGAACGGAAGAATAATACAATCCTTCATAATATTCAGGGTCGATTATTGGGTTATAACAATGATGGGATAGAGACAATCGATCGGACCTTGTTGGCCGGTCTTGAGATAAAAGAGGACTTTCTTACTCCGAATGAGTACTCAAGACCTCAGACACCACTATTGGGAATTGAAGGCGTGGTCATCCACTATACGGCTAATCCCGGAACTACCGCTGCCAATAACCGGAGCTATTTTGAAAATCTTGCAACTACTCATGCGACCTCTGTCAGCAGCCACTATATTGTCGGACTGGAGGGAGAGGTCATACAATGCATTCCTCTGACGGAGATTGCTTATGCTTCCAACGACCGTAATGCCGATACTGTGGCGATAGAATGTTGTATTCCTGATGAAACAGGAAAATTCAACGATGCAACCTATGCTTCAGCGGTAGCTTTGACAGCGGCTATTTGTGCGCAGTTTGATTTGGAAGAAGAGGATATCATAAGACACTATGATGTGACGGGGAAATGCTGTCCGAAGTACTTCGTGGATCATGAGGATGCCTGGCAGACGTTTAAAGCGGATGTGATGAATGAGGTTGAGAAGTGACAAGGTGACAAGGGGACGGGGTTAGTGACACATATCAC
>JAEZKU010000002.1 GCA_023436065.1 Bacillota bacterium | reverse complement strand
ATCAGGGTTTCCCCCATTGTGCAATATTCCCCACTGCTGCCTCCCGTAGGAGTTTGGGCCGTGTCTCAGTCCCAATGTGGCCGGTCACTCTCTCAAGCCGGCTACTGATCGTCGCCTTGGTAGGCCTTTACCCCACCAACTAGCTAATCAGACGCGGGCCCATCTCATACCTATAAAATATTTTCACACTCTGTCATGCGACAATGTATGCTTATGCGGTTTTAGCAGTCGTTTCCAACTGTTATCCCCCTGTATGAGGCAGGTTACCCACGCGTTACTCACCCGTCCGCCACTAAGTTTATAGTAATCCATCCGAAAACTTCATACTATAAACTCCGTTCGACTTGCATGTGTTAGGCACGCCGCCAGCGTTCATCCTGAGCCAGGATCAAACTCTCATGTTTAAGTTTTTGATCCAGTCAGACAAACAATGGCTATTCGCAATTTTTAAGAATTGCAAGCTGTTAGTCTTTACTGTTTTTGTGGTGTATCAATACTTTCATACTGATACGGTTCGTCGATATACCATTTCTGATACATCTAATGAAAATCTATTTTTGGAGCTCATTGTGACAAACATTCTTGTCAGAATGTCTCCATATTTTTAGAATTTTCAGGGTTGTTTCACTGTTCAATTATCAAGGTTCAGTTGTCCGCAATGCCTTAATTTATAAGGCTTTTCGGGCTCTTTGCTTTTCGCTTTCGAACCGTTGTCGGCGCGTCAGCAAAAAGAAGTATATCACCCTCGAAAGCGAAAGTCAACAACTTTTTATAACTTTTTTCGTGCCATTTTCTTACAGCTGTAGAATGTCAGTAAAACAGGGGCTTCCAGAATAATATACATAGTTTATTATCTACAACTTCTTTTCATTTTATCCATCCAGGCAGCACTTTTACATTAGTGGTCATAAAGCTCGCCCAAAAGTATCGAGATGACCATAGATGAAACGACGGCTGTCCAACCGAAGGGGTATTCTCCCCGGCAGACAGCCGTCATTCATTTATTATAACTTGATTCTTAATTTGATTCGTATCTCAACTTGACGTTTTCCGGCTACCGCATGCCTATTTCTGGAGTAAATGAACCGCGAAACCACCGAATTCCTGTTCCAGATAGACTGCTACCAGTCTATCGTTCTTATATTTCTTGCTTTCCTGATTCATCACGAAGCCCTGTTTCTCCAGATGATAGATGGCACGATCAATATAGTTGGTCTGTACTGCGATGTGTCCCAATTTGCCCAGATAAGGCGTCTTCATGATCTCTATGCCGGTGCCCATAAAGATTGAGCTGTTACCATCCTTCTTAGAGAATCCAAAGGCCTTCGCAAAAAGATCGCCTATCAAATTGGCTTCTGTTTCATTCGGCGCGTTGATTCCAACGTGTTTAATCTCAAAGCCCAGCATCAGGGATACCGCTTCTTTGGTTAAGACAGTAATCTTATCGAATTCTCCTTCCTTCACCATCTCATCACTTACCATCCAACTGCCACCACAGGCAATCACCTTCGGGAAATCCAAGTATGAAAGGAGATTCTTCGCGTTGATTCCTCCGGTGGGCATAAACTTCATTTTCACATAGGGCGCAGCCATCGCCTTTATCATAGCAAGACCGCCTGCTGCCTCTGCGGGAAAGAACTTCACTACATCAAGACCAAGTTCGATAGCTGCTTCAATATCACTGGGATTGGAACAGCCGGGTGTGATAGGAATACCCTGATCCATGCAATAGCGTACCACCTTGGGATTCAGTCCGGGGCTCACGATAAAGGTTGCACCGGCTGCAACAGCCTTATCCACTTGCTCGGTAGTCAATACGGTTCCTGCTCCGATCAGCATATCGGGATATGCCTGTCTCATTAATCGGATGGATTCTTCTGCTGCCGCAGTACGGAAAGTAACTTCGGCACAGGGAAGACCACCATCTACCAAGGCCTTCGCTAAAGGAATCGCATCCTTCGCATCATCCAATTTTATTACAGGGACAATTCCCACCCTTTGAAGCTTCATCAACATCTCGTTCATTTTGTTCCTCCATTCATGTGTATCAATACACCTTATTTAACATTACTAAAATATTAGCTTTGTGGCTCCGGTAATAAACCGCAGAAGTATATTATTATTATAGATAATGCTCAAAATCTCGCTTTCTCCGATCATTTCCATGATCTTCTGCCCAAAGGACGTACTCCCAAATACCGTCAGCAGAATAAAGAACAGCCATACCTCAAATAATCCCTGAACGCAACCCGCCAGCAATCCCGCAGTCTTATTCACGGAATGGAGCAGCGGCAATTTGCTGATGACGTCCAATCCCAGGCAAATCACCCACAGCAGGATACTGATGATGATAAAGGTCAGGATAAAGGATAAGGCATTGATGATAATTTCAGCCAGATATTTGCTGATATACTCCTCAAAACTGTTCGCTGCCAGCTCTTTTTGCTTTTCCAGGGTATTATTCTCCTTCAGACTCTGTTTTAATGACTTCGGAAGCTTCATTTCGTCTATCAGACTATCCTGTTCCTCCTCCATTACCTTCTCCGCGGAAAAAGGCAGCATTTTCTCTATTCTCGAGGTTAACCCATCGTTAAACTTCTCGTTGCTCTTCAGAAAATCCTTCATGAACGGGCTAATCCATATCGTCAGAATAACCGCCAGAATCATCGAAACCAGCGAAAAGACCGTACGAATAAAACCGACCCTCATCCCTCGGATTGCATTTCCCAATATTGCTATACATACAACAATCAATAACCAATTCATATTCTTCATCAATTCTGCCATATCAGTCATTTCTTACTCCGTAAGCGCAATCTGCGTAATCTTCTTATCGCTGACCAGAATATATCTGTCCAGGTGGTTGATCGGGATCAGGGAATTGATCCCTGTATCAAAGGTGTATTTGAATTTGACCCTGCCGTCCGGTTTCATGATCATGCAGGACATGCCGTCATTCATGATGATTTCCTCATCCGTCATCTCTAAATGACTATAGTTAAAATCAAACCTCTTCTCCAGGCTTTTCTTCCCCAGAAGATCATACAATACGATCTTACGGCTGCCACTTTCACCATCGTCCAAAACAACTCCGGCATTCTCCTTATTATAGAGAACACTTGTAATTTTTTCCTCAAAATTCTGCTCTAATATTACCTTCGGCTGCTCCTTATATTCGAATATCATGAGACCATTATCCTTATAGGCACAGACTGTATCATTGTTATTAAATGCAACCCTAGGAATCACAATTCCATCAAAGGTATATGCACCCATGATCCCGTCCGTCCAGTTCTGACCAACTTCACCGAAGTTATAAAAGGTGATGATACCGACTACTTTGCCGCTCTTAATGGATAAATAATCCGTAATCAACTTCTGTCCATCCGTTGAAAGGGCAATATCGATGGGATAACCATCCTTTTGCATGTCAGTCGCCTGATCAACGAGGATCGTTCCGTCTTTATCATATAATGTTATGTAATTCGTATTGTCCGCTTCCATCAGAACAGCAACCACTCCCTGAGAAGCAATTCTGACTTTGATGATATCATAAACCGTGGTGATCCTACCCGCTCCGCCCTTGTCATCGAAAATCTCAATAGACTTTCCTCCTTGATCTGCAATCACAGCGTACTTACCACAGGTATCCGCAATCGGCTTGTCCATCTCATAGGAACCGTTCCACATCTGCTTTCCGTCTTTATCCACAGCCTCCGCACCATCCTTACTGTACCTGATGACAGCACTTTGATAACTGATAAATTTGGTATTGCTGTTCGCAACATTATCTGTAGAAGAGATCACTTCGCAGCCCTTATAGCTTTTATTGTAAAGACTGTACAGATAGACAGCACCGCCAGCTGCCAGTACAACCATCAGTGTTAATATCACAATGATCCGTATTCTCTTAACACGCTTCTTCCGGCTTTTATAATCCCTGACTGCCTGTCCGTTGTTCTCCTTAGCCATAACCTACTCCTATGAATTTACTTTAAAGAGATTATACCTCATTTGCTATCTCTTGGCATCTATTATTTTACTTAAAATATTGAAAATCGGCTCAGTTTCAACTTTATAAAATAATCAAAATGCCAGGAGAGAAAACGGCGAACCCGCTTTCTTCCTGACATTATTATCTCTTCAATATCTCTATACTCTGAAAATGTTTCTGGTGCCCCTTCCTGTTACGGCACGATCAACTTCTGCCCTACATAGATTACATCCTGGTCTTCTAGCTGATTCAGCTCCATAATCTTCTTCACCTTTGTATAGGTATGATAGAGCTTATAGCTGATGTCTGCAAGGGTGTCGCCGTTCTGAACAATATAATATTTCACCTCGGTCTGAACTACTTCGTCATTTTTTGGCTTCTTACTGGTGTCCCTGTCCTCTTCCTTGCTATTACTCTCATCAGACTTATTATCCTGCGAGTCTTGGTTATTCTCCTGATCCTCCTCGTCACCCACCAGATCTTCACTCGGAGTGGAATCCTCATCCTGATCTTCATCTTCAGGCAGACGTTCCACATCACCGGGGGCATCCTCTACATCCAGGCTGTCCTCCTCCCTTGTCTCGTCATTTTCAGCATCCGCTGCATCGGAGGGCTGACCACCGATCAGGGTTGTCCCATCCTCAATGGAAGCAGCATTTCGGCCCTCTGAAAAGATAGCCTGAACCTCCTCCATATTCTGAGAGAGATAGTTCAGCGTATCCTGCATACTCTTCATTTGATCATAATTATTCAGAATAGCTGCACCAACAACCAGGACAATAACAGCAAGTAACGTGCCGGCAGCATACATCAGACGGTTAATGCTCTTACTTTCCTCTTGGGGAGTCTTTTTGTTCTGAAGGATAACACGCATATCCCGGGATATCCGGTCATCATAATCAGCCTCGCTGCTAAGCGGCGTGGCTTTGTGTTCAATCATATAGTTTTGCATCTCGTCATTCTTTTCGTAATATATGTAGAACCCTTCCTGTCTGGTCAGGCGATTATTCTCATAGCTGTAAAAGGCTTCTTCCTTTTCCACATTGTCATAGGTCAGAAGTGTCTTATCCTGCCCGGCAAAATTATTGATATGCGCTTTTGTTATCTTTTCTTTGTCCTCGATAAGATACCCGGGTCCTCCGATAAACCACCCTACTATTTCTGTCTCTACAAAATACCTCTTAATTTCCTCATATATCGTATTCCAATGGTCACTGGAAAAGGTGATTTCAGTCGTCGGATCGATATCCTTCACTTCTACCGCACCGGAAATAAATATATTCCTGCAGCTATCAAGGCGGATACACTGGCCTACCAGCACAGCAATCCTGCACTTTGAAAAATCTCCCCCGGCCAGCTGCTTGATGAAAGTCATGACGTAATCTTCCACATATATTTTTTTATTTGAGTTGCTTTTTCCGATCTGACGCACATTCTTCGGCATCTTGAATACAGGCTGCACTCTGCCGGATAAACCGCCCTCTCCGCTTTCGTTACTATAGATCGTCTCTATCACAGGTTTCACTCCCATCCGCATATGCCACAAATATAGGATATCATAGCATAAATCGGACAGGCTTTTTGTCAGATTGGGCCTTCAATAGGACAGAACTTATCCTTAGAATTCAACATAAAAAGCTTCTGTATCGAGCTTTTACGAAACCATTTCCCAAATCTCGCAGCCGGCTACCGAGAATAAATTGATTTTTTGGAGAAACGATGTCAGATATATTTGTAATAGACGTCTATTTTTTAGTATTTCTGGTAATACTTTAGCTAAGATTTTTCATAGAATTGCTTAAGAGCAGACTTTATACAGACTCTATTTAATGAAAGGCATGTGTTGCAATGAATTTATTCGTAAAAGCCAAAAACAGGACTACTTATTATGATTCCGCCGAAAAAACTACAGCTTACGAGCTGGGTAATACTTTATCCGAGTTGATCAAGGAACAGGTACTTCAGGGCAAAACCATTATCTTCCTTTGCATTGGTTCAGACAGAGCTACCGGCGACTGTCTTGGTCCAATTATCGGATATAAACTGTCCAAATATAGAAACTATCACAATTATTATGTATACGGTACTCTGGAGGAACCGGTGCATGCAAAGAATTTGAGGGGCACCATCCAGACGATATATGAAACGCACGAGGATGCTTTCGTCGTCGCTATTGATGCCTCTCTGGGGAGATCCGATCATATTGGCTATATCACGATCGGTGAGGGTCCCTTAAAACCGGGAGCCGGGGTAGACAAAAATCTGCCCGAGGTCGGCGATATCTTTATCACGGGTATCGTTAACTTCTCGGGCATGCTTGATAATATGTTATTACAGACTACGAGACTGAATGTCGTCATGTCTATGGCTGATCAAATTTGTCTGGGTATCAATTATTGTATCTGTAAGCTGAAGCAGTTCAGCCTGAGTTAGTCCTTATTCCGGAGTATCAGTTGAACTCTCAGTGTTCTTATGATAAAAGGCAATTGCCTCGGAAATATTGGCAGCGTTTCCTTCTTGCAGGATATTAATCAGCGTATCCAGCTTTTTCAGGGTCATCATATCCTTACCCAGAAAAGGTTCATAATTGCTCGCCAGCTTCAGGGTCAATGCCTTAATTCTTTCCTCTGCCTGTTTCGCAGCGGCAGAAGCTTTAGCAAGCTCTGCTTTCAACCCTTCGAGCTTTTCCTTATAGCTGCCTTCGATCTCAGCAGCAATAATATGTCTGGTGGACTGATCGAAGGTGAGCAGTGCCTCCTTCTTCTGAGATATGATTTCTGCTGTCTCTTGTTCCAGCTTGGCAAGCTCTGCATCAAACTCCTGTAGTCCGTAAGTGCTTTCATCCCTGTCCTTACGGATATTTTTCTTTATGATGGCGATCTTTTTCTTATTTGCCCTGATCTGTGCCCGTAATCCCTTTACCTTGCGAATTTCATCTGTAAATTTGACCTTGGTACCGTTCGCGATAAGCACATATAACCCTCCGAAGAATAGCACGGAAAGTACATAGGTAAGGATCAGGTAGAGGATCTTTTCTTCCGGAAGGAGTAAGAAGTAAATGCCGCAGGGAACAACGAACAGTATGAGAACCAAAGCTCCCAGGATAATAAAATAATCCGACAGCGATGCGGGTGCGTAAAGCGCATAGTAAAGCTTCGTATTACAGAAGCCCGGAACATGTTTCTGCTTAAACAGAGTCTTGGCCTCCTGCTTAAGCTGGGTATTCTCGGACCGGATATCCGAGGTCTCCGCCTTAATCCGCTGGGATACCTTGAGGCTCTTGTCTCTTTCCCTCTTATCTCTGATGCGCTTGCTGCGGGTATGAAGCTTATCCAGCTGCTTTTCAAAGGCATCCTCGATCTCCTGACGACGTTTTTTGGTAGTCCTCTCAATCTCATCCTCTGCATCCTTCTGAGTGCTGCTGATTCTGTTCTCTAAGACTTCCTCTTCATGAATTAGCGTGTCATTATTCGTCCGGTATCCACCCAACTCCAGAAGACATTCCTTAATCTCATTTATTTGTTCTATTCCGCCTTCCAACAGATTGCTTCCTTCCATAAGCTCAGTCCTCCTCGATACGTTTAAATTTCCAAGAAAAATAATCCCCCATTATTTTTCATTTTACTCTTTTTTATGGTGCCGGTCAAGAAATTGCAATTTAGGGATCGCTTATGCAACAAAACACGTGCTTATCTTCTGTTTAGGCTAATCTTTGCTCAAATGCGGATCATTAAAAAAGGAAGGTGCTTGGAGCACCTTCCTCTAAATACGATATTATTTGTAGCTGTAGGTGGGAGCAGGCTTCTTCTCTTCGAAAAGAAGGGTATCTCCCTTTTTCTTTTTCCATATAACCCATAACGGTCCGGCGATACAGATAGTTGAATAGCAACCACTGATGGAGCCTATTGCCATAGGAAGAGCAAAGCTCTGGATTGAGTTGATGTTGTTAGCGAAAGCCAAGATATATACAAGGCTGACGCTGATCATAACGCACACGTTAGTTATGATGGAACGGGTCATTGATTGTGTGATGGATAAATCTGCAATCACTTCTACAGGATAGCCCACATAGGTCTTCGCATTTTCTCTGATACGATCGTAGATAACGATGGTATCGTTGATCGAATAACCAATGATACTGAGTGCGACCGCTACAAAGGATTCTCCGATCGGGATATTAAAGATGACGCAGGTAAAGAAGACCACAAAGCAGTCATGTAACAATGCGATCAATGCCATAACACCTGCGGACAGACCTCCCATGATCTTAAAGCGGATCCATACATAGCATAAAACCAGTAAACTGGACAATGCAATAGCGAGGATACCCTGACTTAAGAATTTCTTTCCGAAGAAGGGCTCTACTATGACTGCTTCCGACTGCTTAAGCTGGGAATCCGGGAAGGCTTCCTTCAACTGGATGTCCAGTTTATCCTGGTCAGCGGGATCAACGCCATAGTTTCCGGCAAGAGTTAAAACAAGCTTATCTTCACCCGTCGCAATATCCTCAGTCAGCTGTACCGATACCGGTCTGTTCATTATCTCAGTTGTAATATCTTCAACTTTATCAGTATCTATCTCACCAACATAGGTGTATTTCAGCATTGCTCCACCTTTAAATTGAATATCAAGCTGAATTCCATTAATAAATGCGAATATGATACCAATTATCATAATGACGAGAGAGATTGCAAAATAAATCTTTCGTTTTCCGTAAAAGCTTATAATATGGTTCTCTTTATACATTTCAGGAGTAACCTTAACTTCTTTTACGTAGTTTTTATTCTTTACATCTTTCATAGTGCCACCCTCCTTGACAAACAGGTATACAGTTTCGGTTTGCGCAGGGTCTTGAAGGAGCTCAGGGAACCGATCATCAGACGGGATGCTGTCACACCTGCAATAAAGTTAAATACAATACCTGTAAATAACGAATATGCGAAGTTGGACAGTGTACCGGAGCCTAACCACATTAAGATAAACGCAACGATAAGCACTGTAATATTACCATCGAATACAGAGGAAAATGCATTTTTAAAGCCGGCTGCAATCGCAGACTCAACACTCTTTCCTGATTTAATCTCTTCACTGATACGCTCTGAGATAATAACGTTCGCATCCACACCCATACCGATGGAGAGGATGATACCGGCAATACCGTTCAGAGTCAGGGTCATCTGTGGTACGGAAAGTGAAAGTATCTGACCTGCTACCTGGATGGAAAGAGCAATCGCAGCAACCACACCACAGGTACGGTAATAAAAAATCAAAAATACGCAGATTAAAGCAAAGGCAATGATTCCAGCCTGAACCATGACATTTAACGCACCACTACCCAAGGAAGGGCTGATGGTGGAATAATTCTTTGTAATCATGGAGAAGGGTAACGCACCGGAATTAATTGTATCTGCTAACTTCTTTGCATCTTCAAAGCTCTTCTGTCCGGTGATCTGGCCTGTACCGCCGGATATCTGTTCCTGTACTGTAGCAGCCTGAATCTCCTGCTCATCCATATAAATGATAATCGGTTGTCCTACCAGCTTGGCAGTTGCATCGCTGAATAATTTAGTTCCCTCCTCATCAAAGGTAAGGGTTACAACATATGAATTCGAGCTCTGGCTTACTGCAGGCGCAGCTTTCGTTACATGGGAGCCGTCTACAAGAACATTGCCCTGAGAATCCTGGAAGGTCAGCTGAGCTGTCTGACCAAGCTCTGCAATTGCCTTTTGGGGGTCAAATTCCGTCTCGTCAGCTTTCCACGGGAAACGTACAATAATGTATCCGTTTTGCTTATCAATCGTTACATCACGGTCCATGATGTTCTGTGAATCAAGTCTTGTCTCGATGACTGTTCTTGCTGATTCCAGCTCATCAATCGTAGGCTTACGATCAAGTCCCTGCGGCTGGAAAGCAGCCTCAACACCACCGCGGATATCAATACCATAACGCATATTCGGAGCACCCTTAATTACGATAGGATCATCTCCCATCGGAATGGTGATTCCAAAAAGAGCCGTATATACCATAAGAATGGCTACTGCTAAAACTAAAAAGAATACTGGCTTTTTCTTATTCATCTTTTCTGTCCTTTCATAAATGATAATTTATATATGCGAAATAAGTTCCGCCGGTGGAGCATGTCCACCCAGAGAAGTTGATAAAATAGACTTCTGCTGCCGAAGAACTTTGTAATAGGTTACCGTATAAGCAAGTAGTAATCCAAGTATGACAACGGGTGTTATCAAGACCTCAAACAATCTCCCGATGAGCCGCTGCACATCCCCGGAGTACTTATTCATGATCCGGTTGATACTAATGATATTCAAAATCTCATTCACCGCGATATCATTCATAATATAAGCTTCCTGATATCCGGATAAAGGGTTGCCCACTGATCGATCTGCCGGACTTGCGGTATTGGAATATGCCAACGGTAGCAAAGCAATCTGCAGTACAAAGAGAACACTAATCAGCAGCTGCATCCCTGTGAAAGACCGCATACGTTTATAACTAAAGCACATCCTCAACCACTCCCTTCAAAGTACTAATCACTTATGTTATCTAGATTGGGAGTGGTTACACTCCCTTCAAAGTACTAATCACTTATGTTATCTATATCGGGAGTGGTTTCACTCCCCTTCAAATTAATTGACTATAGACCATAAAATCTTTAGATCCTTTGAATAATAAAAGAAAATCATACTACACTAAATTATCACAAAATAACTGATTTGTATATATCAAAATTTTATAGGAGGAACATTTTACCAACCAAGTATTTTCCTCACAAATAAACCGCCACAAGTATTCAGCTATACTATAGTATAGACCGAAACCTGCAGCGGTTCTCATAATAATACTATTTTTTTCTGGGTCTGCATCTATGGCAATATACACCACATTTGATTTTCGTTCCGCACTTAGCGCACTCAAACCATGCATGCTCTGAATCGTCGGAGAACTCCAATCTTTCTTCCCGAACCCATTCAAATAACTTGGATGGTGACACCTCATTCATCTCAGCTATCTTGGTTATCGTTGCTCTGGGATTAGCCAGGATAAAATCCTTAACCTGCTCCAGTTTTTTCTCTTCTTCCATAAACAAAGGCTTTAATGTACGTTTACCTGCCTCACCTTGCTGATCTGTTGAATCCCCTTTGACAAGATGGATACAGTCAGGGCATAATTCGGGACCATAAATATAATTAAATAGTCTTCTGCAGTTCTTACAAGCTCTAACCTCCATACAGCTCACTCCTATCGGTACAGTACTGAATCTAACGTGAATAAACTTCTAAGGATTCATTGATACTTTATTATACCATACGAAGATAGGTCCGGTAAATAATATATATTACTTACTCAGTTTTGCTTTCTCACAATCTTATACTCGTCATTGAACTGAAAATGAGGGCAGTGAAATGCCGTGTTGCTTAGAAATCTCCCCATATCGTCCTCATCTAAATTCACCTGACATACATAGCAGTCATATTCCTCGTCGAATACATAATGGATACAGCTTTCACAATTCGTCTGGCCCAACTATTATCCCTCCCTATAAGATGATTTATCCATATAAAAAGCCTTCTCATCCACTGCTCTCATGGTAGCCAGAATACCCTCCAGATGATCATATTCATGCTGGAGAAGTTCGGATAGATCTCCTGATACCTCCATAACACAGGGCTTCCAGTCCATATCATAATAATCAATCCTACATCTGACATATCTGTTAAGCTTTACACAAAGTCCGGGAAAGGACATACAATCATCTAGTACCATCATTCTTTCCTCATCAGGAAAGCTTAAGCTGGGATTAATGAACGCAATGGGTTCACCGATGTTCATGTAAATCAGTCTTTTCTTTACTCCGATCTGGGGGGCAGCGATTGCACGCCCGGCACCGTATTTTTTACGATAATCCATCAATGTATCATGCAAGTTCCCGACCACGGTCTTCATTGCAGGAAGCTCCTCCTGCCTTACCTCTTTACTCTTGTCATATAATTCGGGATTCCCTAACAACAGAATGTCACGTCTCATAATTTATCCTCCCTAACATTTCTCCCTAAGATCAATCGTCGGGGACTTCCCGGCATATTCATCTTTACCTACGGTTATTCCATCTTTCCCGGCCATCTCTCATGCACCGCGCCCAGATAAACAGCATCTGCAGACATGAGAATTTTCTTCATTCTTTCCTTCACACGTCTTGGTATCAGCCTGTATTCTGATATCTCACTCCCATCTACCCACACATTACCTACCTGGTATTTATCCGGTTCGGTTCGTTCATATGTGATTTCATCCAGTAATTCTACCAAAAAAATATGATGAATCCTATGAGAATAATCAGGATATACTTTTCGAAGTTCCTCATCATCATAGATTTCCTCTGCTACCGCAGCAAGTCTTATGGGTTTTACACGATAACCCGTCTCTTCCAGGCACTCCCTGATCACGGCTTCTTCCATTGTCTCATACTGAAGCTGGCCTCCGCCGGGAAGCTCATAATATATACTGCCTTCTTCATTCTGATATTTATTTAATAGTATTTTACCCTGATGGTATATGATTGCTTTAGCAGCACTTCTGATTGCCATAAGCTCCCCCTGTTCCCATGAACTTCTTACAATGATTTGGTTCGTCAATTATTACTTAGGCTATCACATTATAATGATTCTCCCTCAGCGCGCGGACTGCTTCCTTCGCATCCTTATCCTTGACCAGGATATAGTCTGTATCGTAGGTTGATATGGCGAAGATACTGATATCATTTTCAGCAAGTACCATACTTACGGAGAATAGGATACCCACCAGTGAGAAATCCAATGGACCCTCCACCTTTAGGATACGCCAGTCCCTCTCACAGAGGACATCCTCGGGGATATCCTGCTGCGCACATACCACGGACAGCTCCTCCGAGGTCTTAGTGATGGAGTAAAAATCACTGCCAAGAGCCCACTTGGGAAATTCTCCTCCGAGTGTTAACCGACATACGCCATAATTGCCTTCTAATAATCTTAACGTTAATTTCTTCTCTGTCATAAACAATCCATTCCCTCTTCCTTATTCCTTCTCATTCGTAAACATCTTTCCAGAAAACCACAGCCTCGCAAGAAAGATGTACCTTACAATACCAGCTTCATCGGTACAAAATCCGAATGTGACTCCGTAAAACCAATCTTCTTATAGAGCGAATAGCCCTCCTTGGAAGCACTCAGATCTATGTAGGACAGGTTTAACTGCTTCGCATCCTGTATCGCCAGGTCAATCAGCTTACCGGCCAACCCCTGTCTGCGGTATTCCGGCCTTGTATACACATTCAGAAGAGTTCCCGTCTTACCTGTGATAAAGTGTGGATTCGCCGGCTTTTCAACAATTACCATCAATACTGTCGATACCAGGATACCCTCCTCCTCCGCTGCATATGCCAAAACCCCGGTTCCCAGTTGCCTCTCAAAATATTCGGGAAGCTGCTTCCTGATAGCCTCAATCTGTTCCGCTGACATCTCACCACAATCAACTGTCAGATACTTAATTCGCATCTCCACCAGCTGTGCGATATCCTCTTTACCTGCTTTTCTGATATTCATCGTTCTAATCCCCCTGTCCCTAATTTGCTTTCTATTTATATTACTGATTGTTTATTCCGTTCATCGTTTATTCCAAATAAGACATGTTTTATGATATATCAAGACCTCACAGCCTTGCATAAACCGTCTCCCAAAGCTTTTGCTTCATGGCGGAAGCCTTCTTCTCGTCCCGGATATCGGACATCACTGCAATCACGGCATGCTTTTCCGGAATCACGACACACATCTGGCCCCATTTTCCGCTCGAACGATAGGTGTTGTCTTTATACCTCCAAAAGAAATACCCGTAACCGCCTTCCTTCGTCTCGATCTGCTTTCTTGTTGCTGCTTCCACCCAAGCCTCCGGGATCAGCTGCCTGCCATTATAGTATCCCTTCTGAAGATAAAGCTGTCCAAACCGGGCAAGCTCATTGATTGTCAGATACATGCCGGTGGATCCGTAAAAATTGCCCTCCGGACTGTAAGCACATTCCACCTGGCAAATCCCTAAGGGTTCCAATAATCTTGGTGCCAGATAATCCATCATCCTTGTCTTCGTTGTCCGCTCCACAATTACTCCGGCCAGATATGCGCTGTAATTATTATAGGAAAATGCTATCTCCTTCACCTTTGGCAACGGGATGGACAGAATATACTTCAGTAAATTCTCACAGTCCGGCCGCTCAAATATGTAATCTGCTACCGACATAGTTAAGAGTCGTTCCACGGTGACCTGCCTTAACTGCTCGAGCTGCTCCTTTGGTAAGCCTTCCGGCACATCCTGTTCAAAGAAGGTCAGAAGATTATCCTCCAGCTTAAAATAACCTTCCCCTACAGCCAGTCCGACAGCGGTTGAGGTGATGCTCTTAGTCGCTGAATAAAGATTTCTCCGCTCCTCCGGCACAAAATGATGCTCTGCCAGCTTTACCCCATCCTTGATCACAACAATTCCGTATACGGGCAGCTGTTCCTCCTCTATCCATGTAATAAAATCCTTCAGCATAGGTTACCTCTCTTAAAAGCCTTCGTTAATGTCATGTATCGTGTTAACTTACATTTTAACATTAACACAAAATTTGGCAACCTTATATTCTATATTTCAGAAGCTACTAAATGCCATTTTATACATAGAACATTATCCACGCATAAATCGACCTTAAATCCCTCATTTCGCGTAATAATTAATAAATTTATTTGAACCTAGTTAATTTTAGTAAAAATTGTACTAATATAGGTAAAAATTCTACATGTTTAGACAATCTTCGAGTGGTAGACTCATAGTATGAAGATGCCATCCTCTCCCCCCAATATAGATTGTGTTCCCCTAACACACGAAAGACCTCTGCGGTTGCGCCGAGGTCTTTTTGTATTTATCTTATTCTCCGTCATAATAATCAGTACTGGCTTCATTCTTAAAGAAGGTATTGCCCTGATCTCGGATGATCACTCCTGTCTTGTTCGAATCAGGATATGAAATGATATCAGGTGTATTGGAGGTATCAAAATCTATGTATTTCAAGGTCTCACTCTCGGAATTATTCATGAGCTTATGTGCTCCGTTCGCTGTAGGAGGACATACTATGAAGTCTCCTGCTTTTACGCTTCTGTCCCCGGTCGGAGTTCTCAATATTCCCTGCCCGCTGATGATATAAAATACTTCTGTGTTGGTCAAATGATAATGATATGGATAATTTGCTTTCATTGGTGGAATTTCATATAATGCAACGTAGCACTGGTTAAAGTCTTTGCGTGATGTAACCTCGTATCTTACGTATTCATAAGGCTGATGCTCCGCTTTGTGGCTTCCGATCAGATCCTTCTCATTTACAACGAAGATCTCATCCCTCATAATCACCCTCCTATCCATACAACAACAAGTTCCAAGCTTTCTCTACAGCTCTATTCTTCCCTCAAAAGCACGTAACAACGTAACCTCGTCGATATACTCCAGGTCGCCGCCCACCGGGATGCCGCTGGCAATCCTGCTGACCTTGATCCCAGCCGGTTTGATCAGCTTGCTTAAGTACATGGCTGTCGCTTCGCCCTCCAGACTGGAATTCGTAGCGATAATCACCTCATCGACATCTCCCTGAAGCCGAAGCATCAGTTCCTTGAGTCTGATATCGGCAGGCCCGATTCCAAGCATTGGAGAGATTGCTCCGTGGAGGACATGATATACTCCGTCGAATTTACCTGTCTTCTCATAGGCTGCTAAGTCGCGGGGGTTCTCCACCACCATGATCTGCCTTTTATTTCGTGCCGGAGAGGAGCAGATGGGACATAACTCCTTATCCGTCAAGGTCAGACATTCCTTACAATAGCGGATGTTCTTCTTTGCTTCTACGATTGAATCCGCCAGGCCGGATACCTGTTCCTCCGGCATATTTATGATGTGAAAGGCCAGTCGCTGTGCTGTCTTCGTCCCTATCCCGGGAAGTCTTGATAATTCCTCGATTAATTTACTGATTTGTCTGCTATAGTAATCCATGATATTGGCTCCTTTACTCTTGATTCATCATACCGTAAAGAGCATCGATTTTCAAGCAAATTCCTTTCATGGTCTGGTCTTACCAATCTGAAACGAGAAGCCTACAAGGATACTTTCATGAGCAATCCCTTACTCTAACACGTGTATACTCCGATATTCCTTACTTCTGTAACTTCTCTATGAGTGCGACAGGATCCAGCATCCTGGCAGGATATTGATCCTCTCCTTTGGTCACCTCTCGTATAGCTCCTGTCTCCAATGCTGTTTTCCAGAAAAGCTCCGGTGTAATATCAGGCTTAACCTGACAAGCCATGGCATAAAGGCCGGCTATATATGGCTCCATTGCGCTCCAGCCTCCGAAACGACTGAAACAATACACATCCTCCCCGGTTGCTTCTGCATAGGTACGGGAACCTATTGGCACTAACAGAAACTCTCCCTTAAAGTCTTTAGAGAATTTCTCCTGAAAGTAATTCGTAAAGCCCTTGATATGGGAAACCATATTGACCCAACGTTCCCATTCGAAAATCATATAGGACTCCTCCTTGTCAGGATCGGTACCCTGTTCTTTATCCAGACTGTACGGCCAGAAACCATAGGTTTCAAATAGATTACAGGAGATCACAAATATTCCTTCCTTCTTTGCTCTCTCAATTGCTGCGTTGAGTTCATCGTAACCTTTGTTTTCGGGACTCCAGCAAGCTGATATTGATATTGCTCTGATTTTCTCCTCCTTGGACAGATCTGAATTAATTTCCAGAATCCTGTCGATCGCATCAGCATAATAAGTATAGTCCAACGCCATTGATCTATACGCTATGTTAGAATTATAGGTTCCGATAAAATAAAGCCCTGCATCAGGTGCGACACCGATGTCCTTTCCAACGGCCAGGCTTGCCACAAAAGGACCATGCATACTGGCCTCCATAAACCCATTTCCCTGTTCATACAGCTTAATTCGGTCGGCATACTCCTGATGCTGCACCAGAAGCATTTGATCAATAATGGCAATGTTGACTCCCTTACCCGTAATGCCTTTCTCGTGAAGGCCTCTAATTCCCAGCCCGGGGTCTTTGCCTGTCTCCATAACAGCCTCCGGTTCAAAGCCCTCGGGAAGCTTATCAGGCCATGTTGTGAGGGTATCATATACGATATTCTTCATGCTCTCGGATTCCGCTGATAAATCCAACAAGGATAAATCTGCAAGCCTGAAATCATATGCATCAGCCCACATATTGGCTTCCTCAAGCTTAGTCGGTTTTATCTTAAGCATGGACCAGTTGGCAACGTTAGGTTTAATTGGTTTAAAGCTCGTTTTTGTCCTTTCCTTTGCTGTCGTCGTAAGCACTGTTGTCGGAGTTGGTGTCATAGCCTCGGTAGCCTTTTCCGAGGTCAGACCTTTTTCACTTGACTCCGTAATCGTTCCTGTCTCCGTCTTCGTTCCTGTCTCCGTAGTCATGCCGGTATTCTTCTCGCAGCCTGCAAGTATCAGAATTAAAACAATAGCCAATGCAATAAATCTCTTTCTATTACTCCCTTGTAGCATCTAATCTCCCCCTAATGTATATATTTTGTGATGTTGTTTCCTGTTTTACATTTTATACCATTTGACTAAATACTTCAATATTTTTATGTTCTTAATAAAAAATGCCCTATACCGTCTCCGGTATAGAGCATCCTCATCTCATCCTTCAATTACTTCCTTCTTAGAACGGAAAGCCCGGCATTCCGGCTCCGAGGCCACCGGTGATGGAACCCATCACCGCAGCGGATTCCTCTTCCATCTTACGAAGAGCTTCATTGGCTGCTGCCACGATCAGATCCTCCAGCATCTCGATATCATCGGGATCCACTACTTCCTTGCTGAGCTTTACGGAGGTAATCTCCTTCTTGCCGGATACCTTTACCGTAACTGCACCGCCGCCTGCACTTGCTTCGAACTCTTTATCTTCAAGCTCCTTGGACTTCTCCTCCATCTGCTTTTGCATTCTCTGAGCCTGTTTCATCAGATTTCCCATATTTCCCGGGATACCACCACCCGGAAATCCACCTCTTTTAGCCATTGCTTATATCTCCTTTCATATTGTAAAGCTTCATCATCCTCTTAATTTAAATGCTTTTATTCATACTGGATAGGCATCTTGATCAGCTTCGTCAGATCCGGTACCTCCTCCAGACGTTCCTTATTTCTGTCTAAGTAGCGTACATTTATCTGTACCTGCTTATGCAGCAGCTGTGCAATCGTATCCTTGATCAGCTGCATATGTGCCTCACGTTCAATGATATCCTTATCGAGCGGTTCGGTAACGACCAGCTGTAAGCTCGAACCCTCCACGCTAAGGGTTGCTCCCTGAAGCACGGTTGCCAATGCCGGTGCCTTACGTCCGGCCTGGCTGACGATATTCTTCCAGTTCGAGGCAGCCTGCTTTAGATCCTCCGGTAATGCCTCCGGAAGAATCACCTGCGGTTTTGGTGCGGAACCTTCGCTCCCTGTTTCCTGTCGTGAGACAGGACCCCTGGCTTCCACGACAACACCTTTCTCCAGCTTCTCCTCGAGGAGCTTCAGGCGGTCTGCGATAGAATCGAGGTTTAGCTCCATCTCCGGCTTACACAGCTTGATCAGGGAAATCTCGATCAGCACTCTCTTCCTGGAAGCATAGCGGATCTGGTTGGACAGCTCAGAGAACACTCTGATGTATCTCATGAGGGTCAGCTCATCGATGTTCTCGGACTCCTGCTTCAGCAGAGCCAGATTCTCGGTAGAAATCTCAATGACGATATCCGAGATATCCTCCGTCGTCTTGATTAACAGAAGATTTCTGAGATACCAGATAAAATCAATCACAAATTGTCCAAGCTCACGACCGGAGCTTTCAATCTCCTCCAGAAGCTTGATGCAGCCCGTGACCTCCTGCCCCCGGATAAACCCAAGGAGCTTCGCAAAGATCTGGGTATCGACTGCACCGAGCACCTCAAGCACATTGTCATAGGTCAGCTTCTTTCCCAGATAGAAGGAAATGCACTGATCCAGTAAGCTGAGTGCGTCACGCATGGAACCGTCGCCTGCTCTGGCCACATATCGAAGGGCTTTCTCCTCCACTTCGATATTCTCCTCACGCATCAGCTCTGAAAGGCGTTCGGTAATCGTATCTATGGTAATTCTTTTGAAATCATATCTCTGACATCTACTAAGAATCGTTACCGGTATCTTATGAACCTCCGTCGTTGCCAGGATAAAGATGACATAGGACGGCGGCTCCTCTATGGTTTTTAGCAGAGCATTGAAGGCTCCTGCCGAAAGCATATGAACCTCGTCAATGATATATACTTTGTATTTCCCTTCTGTCGGTGAGTACCTGACCTCTTCCACGATCTCGCGGACATTGTCCACACCATTGTTGGAAGCGGCATCGATCTCAATGACATTCATCGAGGTCTGGGCAGCGATCCCCTTACACATCCTGCATTCATTGCAGGGATTGCCATCCACCGGATTCTCACAGTTCACTACCTTTGCAAGAAGCTTCGCCACGGTTGTCTTACCGGTACCCCTGGTCCCTGTGAAGAGATAGGCGTGTCCGATTCGGCCGGCCTTCACCTGGTTCTTCAGGGTTGTAACAATATGGTCCTGCCCTTTCACATCATGAAAATTGGTCGGGCGGAATTTTCTATAAAGAGCCGTATATGACATGGGCTGCTTCCTTTCTAGCTTTCCGAAGTGTTGTTGATACCTGTCAGCACATCTTCAAAGCGCTGATGGGCACTTACAAAAAGATCTACAAGCCGGGGATCGAACAGGCTTCCTTTCCCCTCTATGATAATCTCCATCGCCTGTTGATGGCTTAATGCTTCCTTATAACAGCGTTCCGAGGTCAATGCGTCGTAGACATCCGCTACGGTCATGATTCTCGCATAAATCGGGATTTCTTCTCCCTTCAGTCCGTTCGGATACCCGGTTCCGTCCCATCTCTCATGGTGACAATAGGCAATATCCTTGGCCAGGTACAGCCAACGATTTCCCCCGGTCTCCTTGATTACCTTATCAAACGCCTGCATACCCAGGGTTGTATGGGTCTTCATATATTCATATTCATCGCTATCCAGAGAGGAAGGCTTTCTAAGCACTACGTCATTGATCCCGATTTTCCCGATATCATGGAGTGTTGCAGAGCGAAGCAGGTCATTGACATCCTCCTCAATCAGGATATCCTTATAGTAATCATTTGCGATTGCTTCCTGAAGCAATATATTGAAATACTTCGTCGCATTTTTCAGATGGTCGCCTGTCTCTTCATCCCGGCTGTCCACCAGATCGGCGAAGCCGTTATAAAGAGCGCTCTGATACTTCTCAGCGCGTATATCTTCCTTCCTTAGTTGGTACAGCTCCAGGCAACGATCCAGCTTTTTAAGAAGCATTCCTTTCGTCGCAGGAAGAATGACACAGTCCTCTGCCCCGAGTGCCAATACCGCTTCCTCAACCTGCGGAACTGCTTCCTGAGTCAAAAAGACAACAGGGATACCCTGCATTTCCGGGAAGGTAATTATCTGCTCACAGATGGTACAGCATTTCGTATCAGCCTCAGAAATCGTCAGAAGGATCAGGTCAACCTTAATATGCAAAAGATAGTCTCTCAGATAGGGAACTTCCGGGAGAGGTGCAATCCTATAATCAGCCTGCAAGCTCTGTTGCAATGCTGTAAACATAGTCAAGTCATTGTCAGCTATTAATACGTGCCTCATACAGTACTCCCGACCGCCCATGCGGTACATCTTCTCTCTGGTTCAAGCCTTATTATACCATTCGAAAACATGAAAATCAATGTCTTACGAAACCCTGTGGGACCTTCTGAAAATGCTGATAATCCGGACGATCCGTCCACTCCCCGCCCCAGGTGAAGCCCCTTTTTGTAAATGCCTGATAGCATGCATCCCCGGCTTGGATGAAAAAAGGACAGTCAAGTGATCGGTCTGCGTAGTGTGCTCCGTTCACCGGAGTGATCGTCAGCTCCCCATCCACCTTGTGAACGAACGGATTGTATAGTGGATTAATGTCAACAGCCAGTCCATAACCGTGAAGCGAGATTCTGTCAGTCCCTTCGATTACGCGGTAATTGAAGGCAGAGGAATTATTGGCTGCCATCGAGAGATTATCATCCGCAGCATATTCATCCACCAGCTCCATACGCTCGATCGGATATTTTAGCCGGTACAGCTCCTGAAAGATTTCCACGATATCCTCTGCAATTGCCTGATTTACAATCACTTCTCCGACATGGGGTTTGCCATCAAACCCCATGTGGGTAACCCTGACATAGCGTAGCTCTTCGTAAGGGACTCTGCAATCCTCCTTATAAGATATGCCATAAATCCTCTGCTTCACCTCTTCAGGGATTTCCTCGTAGTAGAATTCCTCCATCTCGTAATACTGCGCCGACTCCATAACTGCCTCCTAATCCTCTTCAATCACATGGATCTCCAGATAATCAAAATCAATCGTTTCGATAAAATTATCCTTCGTGAAGCGGGTCTTATCATGACGTTTGAAGTCCTCAATCGTCGTATTCAGCCAAATCGGTTTGGACAGATCATAGGTATGGCAGATCTCATCGATTGCAGCGAAAATCTTCTGTGTTCTCCGAAGCTCCGGGTCATCGTTGCAGACCACCATATCATGAATCATCCGATTCTCTTTAAATATCTTAGCCCATAAGCGGAACATAACCTTCTCCATTTCTTTTCTATTAATTCAGACATTGCCATTTCGTGCCTGCCAGTATATAATAATTTATTGATGAACATCCTTATTATATATGAATATGCAGGAAATGCAAATGCATTTATCAGAATTTGAGGGAGGGTCCTGATGGAAGGAACGAAACGCAGAGAACAGCTGATGAAGATACTTAGCGAGCAGACTGAGCCGGTCTCCGGTGGAGAGCTGTCCCGCCTTCTTGGCGTCAGCAGGCAGGTGATCGTGCAGGATATCACACTGCTTCGCGCTACCGGAATCAATATATTCTCTACCACCAAGGGCTACCTGATCCTTCAGTCTGATGGGCCACGGGTAAAAAGAATCTTCAAGGTCAGACATACGACGGACCAGATTGAGGATGAACTATGTACCTTCGTGGACAACGGCGGAAAGATCCTGGACGTGGTCGTCAACCACGAAATCTACGGCGATATCGCCACCGCTTTGACGATCCGTAACCGGCAGGATGTCTACGATTTCGTGAAGAAGGTTCAGGAGAAGAAGATCGTTCCCTTAAAGGATCTGACCGACGGGATCCATCAGCATACTGTCGTGGCCGATACCGAAGAGACTCTGGATCGGATTGAGAGAGCGCTAAAGGATAAGGGATATTTATATCAATAGAACAGTTAATCTGAAGAGGGGGCTTAAAGTATTTACTTTAAGTCCCCCTCTTTCTTGGTGTAGCTAAATTGTCATTCGATAAAATCAGCGAAGAAGCAGCATAGGATTGACAGTCTCCTCATCCTTCATAACCATGAGATAGAGATTGCTTCCTTCTACAGAATAGTACTTCGACGGCTCGTCCACCTTCGCGAATACTTCGCCCTCCTGAACCAGATCTCCAACCTCTAAGTCACAGTCGGTGAGCTGTCCGTATACGACACAGTAATTATCTCCGATATCCATCGTTACTGTAAGGCCTGTCTCTTCATTTTCCACGATGTCTTTTACAACACCTGTTGCAGCTGCCTTTACCTCAGTTCCAACCTCTGCATCCAGAATAACAGCAGGATTACATTTATACTGCATCATGGTTGCAAAATAGATGGTGTGGTCCATACTGTAGTTCATGATAACGTTGCCCATAACAGGCCACATAAGCCCATCGTCTGCGTTAAAAGAAAGGTTTTCCAGGGTCTCGGAAGCCTCATTGCGGGCATCAGTCGAACCGGTCTCAACCGCAGCGTCCTCAGCTTGAGCAGCAGTATCAGCCTCAGCATACTCTTCAGTATTGTCCACATTAGCTTCATTACCTTCAGCGTAGCCTTCATACTCGATCATATCCTCACTATTTGCGAAATCCTGACTTGTTCCATCGTTCTCAACCAACTCATTGGCTTCATCATTTGCAGCAACATCTGTAGCCGAATCGCCCTCATTTTTGACGATTCCCTCAGATATCTGGTTATTCTCGGCCTTATTCGTATCCCCCACTTCAGCCTTTATGTTATCATCAACATCATTGATGTCCACACTATTCTCTTGCTGCTCATTCTTGGACGCCAGCTGGGAACCAATGATACCTACGGCACCGATCGCAATCATGCCGACAAATAATAACACATAATAACCTTTTCCTTTGAAAAACTCGGTAAAACTGTTCTTTTTCACTATTATCACCTCAAAATATATTCTTCTCCGATAACATTTTAATTATTCCTCATTTCCCTCCCTTACCCAATTATTTTGCAACCAAATATATACAAAATCTGCCCAGTGTGTTGTCTATGTCTTGTCAGTTGCTTTAAAACCTTTGATTCAGGGCATTTATTCGAGCATAGGAGGGGTAACCCATATTGATTTCACTAATACACATGAATTATTGCCATATTCAAAAATTTTAGTCCGTGTCGTATAGTTCTACTTGACTTTTTTATCGTCCGGAATAAAATAGAAATATGCAATAGAGCAATGCGGATATGGTTCAGTGGTAGAATGCGAGCTTCCCAAGCTTGAGATGCGGGTTCGATTCCCGTTATCCGCTTACATGAAAAGTAGGTACTGCACTGGTTTTAGTGTAGTACCTACTTTTTATGTACGTTGATGAACCATAAGGAGCGAAGGCTGCAAGAATAAAAGTGCGAGGCCACTGGCGAGCAGCTTTTATTCTTGTGACGTCTTTCCGTGCTTTTTCGGAAAGACGTTGTTCGACGGTGAATTGTTGGTTTTACAATTCACCGCCCGTTATCCGCATTGTGTTTATATAAGTAAGTCGGGAAGAATAAGATGAGAACCCACTGGTGAGAGTGTTTTATTCTTCCTAAGACTTGTCTGTGCCTTATCAGACAAGTCTTTTTCCCGATTATCCGTTATAGCAAATCGAATATCTGGGCTACTATTTGTCTAACTCAAGAAAACTTATACTGAATGAGCCGTCCCCATCTATATGTAATGGACAGTTGGGCAATTCACAGTATAGTAAACCATTTTCATTTAAACTTTATATAAAAATTTAAAACTCCCTTATTATTCTTCTTTAGTCTTTCCCAATTTATATTTGAAATTGTATTAGTCCCAGTTCCTATTAATGTTGTATAGAACATCACAAAGCTCAATCCCCCTTTATCACATTCCATGTTGAATAGGGAGAATTCTGTATTTAGTAGTTGCAGTATGTAGAATTTAGAAATATCGTTTATCCTGCTAACTGCCAAGTGAAAAGTCTGAGAATATAGTAAGGTATCCTTGATTTCATAAAGTACTTCTTAATAAAATTCAGAACAAAATTATTGGCTTTCAACATAATCCCGAAGGTAATCAAAGATATCATTGGGAATGCCTGTACTTGAAACAGAGCGAACGCAAACAGAAATCTCTGGTGCAAAAAAATTGTCTTGCACATTGGCAAGGTATTCTTTTAGTGCACCCAACTCTTGAAAGAGATAATTATTCTTTTCTACAAACCACTTACACATAAAATTACATTTTTTATTGTTGCAAACCGCATCTTTATCACAGTTGGTCAATATAATAGGCTGTTCACTCTCTTTATGAGTAAATTCACTATTTGCAATAAACTTACATTTTTCTTTTTTTGTTACTTCTGTAGTTTGACTCATCAAAACATCTACAGTAAGCTTAATTTTTTCTGTTATGCTCCCATTTGATAATAGTTCACCAATATTATTACTCGAACTTTTGTGCGTTGTAATTTCATATTGAGTTTCAAGTGCATATCCATCAGTAAGTAAGTGTGATATCCAATGAAATCTTGATAATGGCGTTAAATTTTCTAAATTATGATTTAAAATCACTTTCGATATTCTGTATCTACTCATATCGAGCAAATCGCTTAGCCGTAACAGAATGGTTATAAATTTTTCATTAACGAGGCTTGTCTTACCGACGGATTTCACATAATAAACATCGGCTGTGCTATAACCGTGTCCCCTAGAAATCCTTGCTATTAATTCTCGCATAGCAGGTTCTATAAAATTAAGTTCTGGAAAAGATCTAATCTCTTTAGCGCTATCATTTGCATGATGGCTTCTAATATCATTCTCGAAAAAATCATCAATTTCATGATACGTTTCATAGAGCAACTTTTTCGCTTTTGTACTATTGTGTTGTACATCTGAATAATTATCAGCAAATTTAGTATAAATGCAGTTTGCTCTTTCACTATTTGTAGCAAAAAATTTACTGCTGTCTGGAAGTGTAACCATAGATATATCATGCAAATAACAAGATGCAAATAGAACAAAATAGTCAATTTGTTTTATTTTAAAATATGAAATAGCATGTAGTAACTGTATTGAACTTTTTATAAGTGCAACAGCATGCTCTTGATTATGTAGCGTATAAAAATGTAAGTATTTAGACCCATTTTTCCATGTATCACAACAGTATTTATGAATTAATATCAAGTCATCAATTCTTTTCGGCAAACGTACAAATGTCTTGAAAGCATCAAGGACTTGAAGAAGATAGTAATCACAAATTTCCCAGTATTCATCTTGTGAATAGTTTTGAAGATTTTCTAAAAAATCATTAGTGGAAAATGTATGATTTCTTAATGTTGTTAAAGTGCGTATTTCCGAGTATTGAATGGGAGTACGACTTTTTTTTGCAAATGTAACACTATCATCAATATCATATTCAAATATAAACGAATAAACAGCATTAATGACCATTCGCTCTATATCACTTGTGCTGCTTCGTACATAGATGCTTAGTTGAAAAAACTTTTTCATCTCAAGCATTACAAATAATTTTTCACAGCCATTTTGGCATAGATTTCTCAAATTCTCTTGAATCCATTTTATTTTTTGTCCTTCCGATTGTGCCCTCAAATAACTAAATTTCGTGGCGATAATGTCTTGTAAAGAACGGTAAAAATCAACGGAATAAAATTCTGGTTTTTTCTCTAAATAAGGTCTATATGACTGCAAAATATATGAATGTCGCACATTCTTGCCGAAAAGCATAGCGTTTAATTTTCTAACAGCATTAACCAAATCCTCTGTATTTATTGATTCTTCAGAGCATCTTCTAAATACAAATTGTATGTTTGCCGCCAAAATATCATCAGTATATTTTTGGTAGAAAATTTTTAATCCTTCCTCAGAATTTCTTAAGCTAATATCTGAAAGCACACGCTCTTTTAGCTTATGTATATTGCCAGTATTCCTGTACTCAAGCAAAGTTTTTCTATATGAAAAGAACTTCTTGTATCTCAACAGTTTATCATAATAAACCTTTTTGGTTAAATCATCTTGACTAATTTGACTAATTTCTCTATTAATCGCGTCAAGAATCGTATTGGTCCTGTTGGATATCATTTGTACTTCTGAATCAGAAAAAATCGTAGAAATATCAAAACCCATATTTGATGTTTCACGACTAAGGCTTTTCAAGTATAATTCTCCAGAATTTTTTTTTGCATCGGGGACACAAGAAAAGATGCTTTTCGAATTCTCAGTTTCCGCATCGTGAACATGCACACCATAATCACCTGGGCTGTAGCAATAATCTTGCGGAAGTATCCAATTCACCCGTTTATCCCTATCTAGCAATTCCTGTTCACAAGCACGTATTTCTTGGTTAAGACTTTTTACAGATTCAATAAATGAATTCTCCGTAATATCATCTTCAGTTCCATTAGTGAAAATCACTGAATCATCCACATAAAATAACATTTTACCCGGAAAGAAATTTTTGTACTTTTCTTGAACCATTAGCATGAATATATTAGCCATAAAGTAGGTGTGTGGAAGCCCTTGCGGCATACCCTTTGCATATTTTATGCCATCAATTTTTTTATTACTTGTCTTTGTTTTTTTATTGCTCTTTATGTACCACGTAATCTCATTAGAGTTTAACGTACTGAGCTTAAAGATCAAAAGTTTTTTTAAAATTATGTGTACGGTTTTTACTTCATGTTCATCAAACTTTAACGGCAAGTGTTTTGTGATAAACAGGAAGAGAACTTGCGGATTGATAGACGGAAAAAAATCCTCTAAATCCAAGCTCACTTCATATCTATATTCAAATGTTTCGCTACAATTATATAAGATGTCGTTTGATTTTGCTACATATTCTTGGTATTGCTCTTGCCATGGTTTGAATAATTGAATACCATCAAAAGAGATTCTATTACCATAAAAATTAGAGGGCAATAATCTACTTAACTCTGAGGGAACCAGCTTACCTGTTTTTGCATCAATGTCATATACTAAAATTTGTAGCATAGCAATCATTGCAATTTGATCAACTAATGAAGCTGTATGCAATGGTCTAAAAACGTTTTTTCCTTCACTATCTATTTTTTTAGGTTTGAAGTAAACCTTAGACTCAAAGAATTCGTTTTCGTTATTAAGAATTTTATCTAACCTAGATCGAACTTTTGTTATTGTAGAGTTAACTGCACTTGCATCAAAAATATCTTTTAAAGAATAAAGTTCTTTACGATCTTCAGGGCTTAAAAGCTCTTTATTTTGTATATAAGAGCTGAGTAGGTGAATCGATAGAAAAATATTTTCATCGCTCATGAGCCTTTTTTTTAACATTGACACTATTTACCCCCCACCTTTTAAACTATTGCTAAGAATTTTTTCAACTGCAGATGTGATTTTTTCAAGGTCTGACTTCTTTGAATTTGATAATTTTACAACTCTAACTTGTTGCTTGTACTCTATAGTAATCAAGTCTTCTTCTTTTCTGCGAGTTGCACCTGAAAGAGAAAATGACCTATGAAAATCAATATTTTCAGACAAGTCAGCTGATAAAAAATCATTTAATGATACGCTTAATTCTTCTTTAAATTTAGCGTTGTTATCTATTAACTTTCTAACAGCTTCAGATTTATTAATGCTCTTAATAATATTAAGCAATTTTTCTGCTTTTCCAGGAGCAGATGTCAAAAAAGCTACAAAGCTCTTGTGTTGATTTCCTAAATAAGGGAGATTGTATTTATATGCTTCATTGGAATGCCGTAGATATAATGAAAACACTGCAATATATCGTTCCATTTCTGTTTCTGGTATTTGTGGTAGAGTATCGCTGCCCAGAATATAAGATTTGAGCAGATCTTTATAGTAATCGACATTTGATCTTCTTTCAATGTCTACACTTTCCGCATCATTTATCATAATTTTACATTCCTTTCTTAGTATATCAAATAATTTTGATTTTTTCTGGTTGAAAATACACATTCACAACTTGATCATTGATATCCAATACTCATGATTCAATTCTAAACATAAACTATTTCTTATTTGTGCAATATACCCCCTGCACTGGCCATTGTGCTACTCCACATTTGTTATAATAAAATAAACTAGCATATATTTTTCAAGCGCACCTGCTTTTGCAACTGACGTACCCTCTATCGTCTCTCTTAGTCTAGAGCAAATAATATAATGCTCTACAATAACTCCTTTACTTTTACCATATTCTCTTATCCTATCAGACCATTCTTCTACACCCTGAAACTTCTTTTCTAAATTAAGTTATTATCCATATTTTACCACATATATCGACAAAATGAAATATAAATTTGTTAACAGTTGCTCCATTAAGCTTTCATTTAACGTCTTTTTATTTTATGTAATGTCTCTAGTTGTCTACCAATCGTCGCCTATTCTTCTTAATCAATTATTTCCCTAACATCAAACTGTCTCCTGACTACCATGTCCTTATCATCTGACAATCATTAGATAAGGCCTTCCCATGTTCTCTAATGTATTCCTTTCCCGTTATCCGCTTAACTAAAAAATAAGGTTATGGCACCGATTTTGATGACATAACCTTATTTTGTAATTATAAAAGTGAGTCAGGAAGAATAAAATGCGAACCCGCTGGTGAGCATCTTTTATTCCTCCTACGTGATTCCGAGTATTCGGAATCACCGTTATATAGCTTCTTTATGAATAACTCTTCATTGAAACCTTAATATATCTACTTAAAATATCTTTATCCCGCTTATGAAATAGGTAGCCTCACAGTAAATGTAGTTCCTTTCCCCAACTCACTTTCACAAGCAATTGAACCATTCAGAAGTTCAATAATTCTCTTTACGATGGAAAGTCCCAATCCACTTCCTTGCTTTTTGTGCGACTCATCACATTGATAGAATCTATCATAAATTCTATTTAACTTATCTTCTGATATTCCAACACCTTCATCTCTGATGATAAATATCAAAAAATTATCTACTATCTTTGTTGTAATTCCAATGATGCACTCTTTCTTGGAATACTTAATCGCATTATCAATTAGGTTCGTCCATAGCTGCAAGAGCAAGTCATAATTACTTACAATACTACATTTCTCCAAATCAAGATCATATTGTATCTCCCTATCAAACCACTTTTCTCCTAAGAGAATAATACAATGTCGAATCTGCTCATCTACTTTTACCTCTTTGGTCAGATCCACGATATTCTGATGATCAAGTCTAGACATTTGAAGCATATTTTCATTGATACGTGAGAGTCTCTGGGCTTCTTGATAAATATAAGTAAGATATTCTACCTGTTCCTCTTCACTAAGACCACCATCCATTAGCATCTCAGAAAATCCAGTAATTGCAGCTACCGGTGTCTTGATTTCATGGGCTACATTACTCATAAAATCCTTTCTCATGTAATCCATGCCATTTAATTCCCGTGTCATTTTATTAAAGTTATCTGCCATAACAAAAATTTCATCATCATTTCCATCTCTCTGTTTCTTTCTGTGTGTATCACTAATTGATAGTTGAACAAAAAAGTCTCCATCTGCCACTTTTTGCATCCCATCGCTTATTTTGGTAATAGGATTTGTTACATAGGAAGCTGAATGCCATAGCGCAACACCACCTATAATCATGGTTATGGCACAAGTAGTAAGACACATGAGTAATACAACCGTACTTGTAGTGGGACCATCATAGAGATAAGAGAACCCCATAAATACAATAAAGTAAGCAATTAGGCAGGATGCGCAGAGTATAATTATAGATGCCAAGGCAAGTTTAGACCGTAGGGATATCTTATACTTTCGTTTTATAGTCTTTGTCATAGGATTTACAAATCCTTTCCCGATAGTTTAGATTTATATCCTAACCCACGAATAGTCACTATTTCAAAATCAACACAATCTTCAAATTTTCTACGGAGCTTCTTGATATGAGAATCGATGGTACGATCGTCCACATCCGTATCCATCCCCCATATCTCATCCATTAACTCTTGTCGTGTAAATATCTTATTCGGATTGCTTAGAAGCTTAAAAAGTAGATAAAATTCCTTGGGTGGCATTTCAAATAGTTCCTCATTGATCTTGACTGTCAGGGCATTATAATCGAGAAAAGTATCACCAATGACTAACTTTCTCTCATTTGCTATTTGTGCTCTTCTTAGCAAGGCCTTTACTCGGAGTACCATTTCTCTCAAGCTGATCGGCTTAATCATATAATCATCGGTTCCAGCACGAAATCCTTTCTCCATATCCTCAAGGCTGTTCTTTGCTGTAATCATTAGGATTGGAATCGTATAGGCTGCATCTCGAAGTTCCTTGGTTAACTGATATCCGTCCATCTTTGGCATCATGATATCGCTTATAATCAGATCAATATGCTCCTTATCCAGTAAGTCTAACGCCTGCTCTCCATCATATGCCGAAAAAACACGGTATGACTCCTGCTTTAATTTAGCGCATATCATCTTATTTAATGTCTCATCATCTTCTACAACGAGAATGGAGAACATGCGATTCACCTACTTTCTAACTATTGATTCACAACCTTCTTTAGCTGAGAATTTTCTAATCGATATACCACATCAACCAAGTCCAATACTCTTTCATCATGCGTTACCATAACGGCTGCCTTATTATGCTTCTTAACTTCCTTCTTAATTAATTCCACTACCTGTCTGCCCCTAACTCCATCCAAGCTAGCTGTCGGCTCATCAGCTAGAATAATATCCGGATTGTTCATAAATGCTCTTGCAATGGCTACACGTTGTTTTTCTCCGCCAGACATCTTTGCCGGATATTTATTTGCACATCCTGAGAGTCCAAGATCCGCCAGCATGTCGTCTGCATTCAAATCCGGATTGTCACTCTTTTTATTCATATTTTGAACAAAGGTTAGCTGCTCTTTTGCCGTTAAAAAGGGAAGTAAGTGATGGCTCTGAAATATAAATCCAATCTTTTCTCTACGAATTTTAACCAGCTTCTTATTATGTTTCTTCTGGATTTTAGATCCACCTACTGTAACACTACCATCTGTCGGTGAAAGTAAGGCACCTGAAATGGATAAAAAGGTACTTTTACCAGAGCCGGAGGGTCCGATAATTGCGATAAACTCACCAGGCTTTACCTCCAGAGAGATATCCTTAAGGATGTCATTTTCTTGGTCACCATCCTGATATGACTTTGATATATTATTTAACTGCAATGCATATACATTATTCATTATTCATTACCTCCTATTATAACCATTGGATCAACTTTTGCAACTTTTCGAACAGATACTAAACTGGTAAATAACGATATCGCTATAAATACAACAGATATGATAATTACCATCGGTGTTTTAAGAAAGAAGGGCATACTACTTGGGAGCATTGAGGCCATACCAATCGCTATGAGGTTACCGATTGTTACCCCAATGAGAGAAAGAATTAGAACCTGATTCATAATGTAGCTTGTAAGTTCTGACATCTTCATTCCTATTGCTTTAAGTACGCCAAACTGTTTTTGTTTCTGTATTGTTAATACATAGAAAAATACACCTAATACTGCTGCTGAGATGATAACCAGAACCCAGAGGATCATTTTTATTGTCAACTGCTCTGCAGCATATCCGGGAAGATTATTAATAATGGTTGCTTTATCAACAACTTCTAGTCCTTTCACATTAATATTCTCAATGTCTGAACCCTGTACTGCAATTGCATTAAACTTCTCTATATAAGCCGGATTTATCTCTTGATTTAGTGCTGTAAATGTATCTGTTCCAATAAACCCTACCGGTGAGTGTCCATAAAGTTCATCCTCTGTAAATCCCACTACGGTTAATTGAATGCCTGTTACAGAATCCTCTACTACATCTCCAACGGCTACCATTTGTTCTTTAAAAGAATCATCCAGTACAACCGGATTTTGTGCCTTAGACTTTGATAATACTTCCCCTTCCGAAATCTTAGGAGATAAGAAGCTATTCGGATCAATAGAGAAGTAGGTTATATCTAATTTTTTCTCATTATCAAATGAATTTACATTTGATCTTTTGATATTCAGACTTGTTACATTGTCCTTAGTTTGAGCGGCTACTTGCTCTAGGGCTTCCTTTTCTATATTGGAAGTGGAAATTAATTTCTCTGCATCTGTACTAATTACGAAGTACTCCGCATCCGTCTTATCAATTGATGCACTAATGGCATCGCCCAATCCATTTGCCAGCCCTGATAGAAATACCACCATAAAGATCATCAAAACCAATATGCTTTCAATTAATATATATTTTGTTTTACTATGCCTTATTTCTTTCCATGCTAATTTCATAATTTACCTCTTTCCTTCTATCTTTATCATTTTCCTATTGTTACAGTAAATTTATTTATCATTACAGCTGCAATCATCATCGATTTATCTAAAATAAATCATCAATGTGACCTGAATATGACCAAAATTCAAAACAAGCTTCTTATACCTGTCACAATAAGGCGAGCAAACGACGCTTATTTACTTACGTATTCGATTCCGTTATCCGCAGAGAACTTGAACAAGCCTGCTTAAAACTGATTTCATGGCAGGCAAGGTTCATAAATATAGATTACGTAGTACTGTACGCCCCTATTTCGATTAGCCAATGAATTTCGGGGGTTCCAGTAAATTCTCATATTCGATTATAATCAAACTCGATAACAGGTATTAATTTACATCCCCCTTCCACTTATGGTATAATTTAGCATATGTCAACTGATTACAACTACACATATTCGCAACACGAATCCAGCCCATAGCGCTGGTTTACTTCACATAGGGGGAAGTTATGGAACAGCAATCAAAAATGAAGAAGACAAGAGCACTCAATAACATCTTTTACTCAATCCGACTAATGTGGGGGATTAAAAAGGGGGCAGTCCTGCAATCAGCTTTAGGAAAGGCGTTTGAATATATCGCCTGGGTATTCTATAGCTACTTTTTTATCCGGTATTTGGTCGGAGCAATTCAACAGGGAGAAAGCTTTTCTCATATACTACGGTTCATCCTCATATCAGGCGGTTTCTTTATGGCAATCGCATTCTATCATTCATTTATAGAAGGTGCCTATATTCCAATGGCCAGCGCGACGATCTATCAGAAGCTTTACCAGAAGCTTTATCAGAAAGCCGGCAATGTGGAGCTTAGGTGCTTTGAAGACAGCAGCTTTTATAACAGATATACCCTGGCTGTAGATGGTGCCAGTGATAAGCTGATACAGGTCATTCAGAACTTCTTTGGTATTATCGCCGGAGGGATAGCGGCAATTGTTGTATTTGCTACGATGTTTATGATTGACAAGCCGGTAGTGCTTTTTATTCTATCTCCGATTGTCGGAAACTTCTTATTTGGTTACATATATCATAAAGCCGAATATGAGAGGGATAAGGCAATGGCACCTTATAAGAGAAGACTTGACTATGTGAACCGTGTCATGTATCTGGCGGACTATTCCAAAGAAATTCGGTTATCAAAGGTCTTTCATATCCTCAAGAATAAATATGTGGAGGCCATGAAAGGAATCTATAAGATGGCTGATCAGTACGCCTTAAAGATTAACGTGCCAACCTGGATCCGCAATTATCTTACCTTTACGGTCATGTTTGAAGGTGTACTCATGTACGGGGCATATCGTGCAATCGTTGGAAGATCTTTGGATCTGGCTGAGTTAGCTGTACTCTCCAGCACTATGGTGTCGGCCTCCTGGATTTTGATCGGGTTTACGGAGAGTCTTATGGAGAGCATGAAACAGGGCTTATTTGTTGAGAATTTAAGGACCTTTCTTGAATATGAGGAGAAGCTCCCAGAGGATTATGATGGGATAATGCCGGAGAACGAGATTACCTCCATCGAGTTTCGCAATGTCAGCTTTGGCTATAAGGCGGAGAGCCGGATCATTAACAATCTTTCCTTTTATATTGAGGGTAATTCCCGCGTGGCTTTAGTAGGACATAATGGCGCAGGGAAGACAACAATCATTAAGCTGCTGTTTCGGTTATATGACCCCGATGAGGGTGAGATCCTGGTAAACGGCATCAATATAAAGGAATACAACCTAAGGGCCTATCGCAGTCTGTTCGCTGCGGCCTTTCAGGATTATAAGATATTCGCACTGTCCATCAGGGAAAATGTCTTGATGCGGGAGTGTAGTGCAAAAGATGATGCTGCGGTAGTTGACGCACTGACAAAGGCCGGCGTATACGACAAGATCAAGACCTTACCGAAGGGGCTTGATACTATCATGACCAAGGAATTTGACGAAGAGGGAATCCTTCTTTCAGGTGGAGAGTTCCAGAAGATAGTTGTGGCAAGGGCTTTCGTTAAGAATGTCCCCATCAAGGTGTTCGATGAACCCTCAAGTGCACTCGATCCGATTGCGGAATATGAGCTATATGACAGTATCATGAAGGACAGTATCGATAAGACGATAATTTTCATATCCCACCGGCTGTCCTCCGTCCGTAACGCAGATATGGTATTTATGCTGGAGCATGGGACCATTATCGAACGGGGAACCCATCAGGAATTGATGGAGCTAAATGGTTCCTATGCAGACATGTATCACAAGCAGGCGAAGAAT
The DNA here is from genome assembly GCA_023436065.1 of Bacillota bacterium. Taxonomy (GTDB): domain Bacteria; phylum Bacillota; class Clostridia; order Lachnospirales; family Lachnospiraceae; genus Mobilitalea. The sequence continues at coordinate 54,565 of JAEZKU010000002.1, read as the reverse complement.
TATCTTGCCGTAGAGGACCTTCAGGAGGTGATTGCGTAATGGAAAAAGGTAATAAACAGAAGATAAAACGCATTCTCTCCAATAACTGGTTTATCATACGGATTTCATTTGAAACTGCTCCCTTTTTTATGCTCTTTATGATATTTATGGCGATACAGGCTCAATGTCTGATATTTGTGGAGCATATTTATGGAATTAAATACGTGCTGGAGGCAGTAGAGTTCCATAAGCCTTTTACAGCAGTCGTACAGTTCCTTTCCATCGTAATGATTGCCTGGGCAATATCATTTCTTCTGGGCGTGATATTCACGAACAATGTAAAGCAGAAAAGTCTTCCGAAGATCCAGATGAGACTTAAGGAAATTATGTATGAAAGGGCTAAGGAGCTTGATCTGGAATGCTATGATAACCCGGATTATTACAATGAATTTGTGTTATCTCTTTCCGAGGCGGACAAATCGATTACAAGAACCCATCAGATTGTGGAAACCTTCTTCAGTGCCATCACTACGATGATTACAAGCGGAGTTTTCTTCCTCACCACAGATTCCCTCTCTGTACTCTTTGTACTGGCTTCCTTCGGTATGACATTTTTCTTCTCACAGCTGTTGAATAAGTTGAACTACGATAATCGCATAGAGAAGAACCCGAAGGAAAGAAAAAGATCATATATCCATAGAGTGTTCTATCTGAATGAGTATGCGAAGGAGGTCAGGCTTAATCCCAGCATACGCCCCCGCTTGATAAAAGAATTTGACTTGGCCAATCAGGAGATCTATGGGATTGAGAAAAAGTATGCGGCTAAGAGAACCTTGCTCCATTTTATCACAAATTATCTTACGAATGATTTCATCAGTGACGTGATTTATATCATCTACCTGGTATTCAGAGCAGCTGTACAGCACGTGATTTCCTACAGCAGTGTGGTAGTGCTGTGGAATTCCTCAGCTCATCTGAAACACAGCTTGCGAACGATGGCTTCCATCTTCCCACAGATTTCAGAGAACAGTCTGTATATTGAGAAGATACGTAATTTCATAAACTATGAGAAGAAGATTATCAGTACCAAAAACCTTCCCATGCCCAAGAAGCCGAAGACTTTGGAGTTTAAGCATGTTTCCTTTGGCTACACAGAGAAGGATGGTTACATCCTTCATGACATCTGCCTGACCATAAAGCCCAACCAGAAGATCGCTCTGGTCGGTTATAACGGAGCAGGCAAAACCACCCTGATTAAACTTATTATGAGATTATATGATCCCTCCGAAGGTGAGATCCTGTACAACGGAATCAATATCAAGGATTATGATATTAATGAGTACAGAGAAATGATCGGTACGATATTTCAGGATTTCAAGATCTTTGCCACGAACGTCGGCTATAACGTGGTATTGGATCATACGGACACAGATACGATAAACCGCAGGGAGAAGGATATACGAAATGCACTGGAATTCAGCGGCTTCAAAGAAAAGCTTGATACCTTACCACAAGATCTGTTAACGGAGCTAACTACAGAATTTGAAGAAGATGGGGTTGATTTATCCGGAGGAGAAAGCCAAAAGCTCGCCATTGCCAGAGCCTTCTACAAGGATGCACAGCTGGTAATCCTTGATGAACCCTCCAGTGCCCTGGATCCGATTGCGGAATATCAGCTGAATGAAGCAATGCTTCAGACTGTAGACAATCGTACCGTGATCTTTATCTCTCATCGTCTCTCCACTACCCGCAATGCGGATCGTATCATCATGTTGGAGCAGGGCAGGATCATCGAGGAAGGAACGCATGAGGAATTGCTTCGGCTTCAGGCTAAGTATGCAACGATGTGGAAAGCACAGGCCGGTAAATATGTTGACATAGCGTAAATAAGTATTCCCGGGTGATCGAACAGATCCGATTACTGTTATCCGCTTAACTAATAAGAGCTACGATACCAATATTCAGGTATTGTAGCTCTTTTCACTGTTTTTACGTTATCACTATTCTCTCATGATTGATTATAAAAGGTTACATACTACCAGGGACCCTGCACCGGAGATCAAGATCAATATAATGTCATGCAGATGATATCTTTTATGTAACAGCATTAGTAATGCAAAGATAACTCCGCTGATGATCACAGCCATAACAGTAGTTCCCTGGTGTTCCAGTATGATATTGAAATTCTCATAAAGCATGGATAAGATTGTGGTCAGCAATAACCCGGATATAATCGGTAATATCCATGTCTTTAAGGTCTGGAATAGCTCCAGGCTTTCAAATCTGCTATAGATGAAGAAAATCAGGAAAAATACAAAGCAGGAAGCAACAAGACTGGCTGCATAGCCCACGATCGAGAGTAAGAAGCCCGCGCCCATGCTTTGTGTTGCATGATAAGAGATATAATACCCAATTGCTGCAAGTACTTTACTTAAGATCGGTCCGGGTAAAGCATTGGCAATCGGCAGCACCTGACCATAAAACACCTCTGAAGGGATGGACCCATTGGCCACGAAGATGGTATCTGCAATTGTAATATAGGCTTCTCCACCACCAAAGGAAATCACGGTTGAAATTAATCCGTTCTTTATATAACCACCTACATCACTTACAACAAATGCGACCGGTACTGACATCAGAATTAAGAATACAATCCATGTCACCTCTTCCGAAAGAAATCCTCTCAGAGACAGTTTATTCTTTTGATCAGTTTTACTCCCTGCACTTCCCTTACTATTTCTCATACTCCTAATGATGCCGTAGCAGGAAAGTGCAAGCATACATACCTTTATTGCGGTAAATAGCATTTCATTTGTAATAATCTGTGACTTACCTGTACACAGAATAAATAAAATGCTGATGCTTCCGGCAATCACTCCCTTTAAGGGAGTGATTTTACCCTCTGTGAAAAATATAATAAAGAATGCGAGTAACAACAGATTAACCGTACTTATGTCAAAGATCGGTGTATGCATCAGACCTAAGATATGATTGATTTCCTTCCCCGCTGTCAGAAAGAATGACACCAGCATGATAATCCAGGCGGCCCCTAAGGTATTGGTCCTCTTGCAGCCTTTTAATACCTTATCAATATAGTTAATCAAAAGCATGATAATAAATACCGAGATCCCGACGGAAGCAAACTTAATTTGCGTCACTACATTTTCATCCAACTGAGACAGTATGGATACAAGAAAAACCGTAATCCCAACTCCCGGAAGAGATACCATAGTTGCCGCACCTATCATTCCCGGCAGTCCGGAAATCTTCCTTCCGGCTGCCGCTGCTAATTTGACCGGCAATGTACCCGGTGTAATATTAGATACGATGACATAATCATTATAATCTTCTTCCTTCAGTAGCTTTTTCTTCGTAACGATCTCTTCTTCAATAATTGGAATTAGAGCACTTCCTCCGCCAAAACCGATAAATCCAATCTTGAGAAATGAAAGCAGTAACGAAAGAAATTTATTCATGTATAAACAACCTTTCTAATGTTCGGTAAACTCAGCCGCAGCATCCACAGCCATGGTTTATGTGTCCATAAGCATCCATGCTGTTCTCTTCCTTGTTCTTCATACACAGATGAACGGAGGCCTTTTTATAGGTCATCGGAAGTGCCAGAATATTAGGAGACTGACCGACAAACTTCTTCTTCGCATCCTCTATGGCCTCTTCAAAGGTTGCCCTTGTCTTTAGACCCATTCCTCTTGCATATCCAGGTTCCTCAGCTCCGACGATATAGATCGCGCTTGTGTTCATCTCAGCGATATGCCCGCAGGACATCATGGAGAAGCCGTGGAAAGGATGGAATGCATTTGTAAAACGATATTTTCGGATATATTCTTCCTTTGTTGCAAAGTATTCACCCAACCTATTCATATCCGGAAGGGTATTCATGTGATCATGCTGGAATAACTCATAGAGCTCTCTTAAATATGGCCATAACTCATCATGGAAATATCCGTTGCAGGTGGAAGAACAGATAATCACACAGTTCTCACTCATGATCCGCTTAAATCTCAATACCTGGGCACTTAAAGCCTGCATCATCATGATCGGATTTGTTCCCATACCGTCTCCATAATGGAATTTCTGCGGCATACCAAATACCAGGACATCGTATTTCTTTTCTGCCCAATGTACATAGGTCCTCTTATCCGCCATCTTCCAGCTGATTGGCTGCATCTCCCTTCCATATCCGCAGTAGATCGCAATTTGTCTGGACTGGGTATCCAGTACTGCATCACAACAGAAGAAGGGATGTCCCATCTTTTCTTCCATATGCATACTGATTTCATCAAATTTACTACGCATCAGACTTCCGCTGTTGACAGGGGTAAAATCTTTTCTGTGCATAACAGAAGGTACATGATGGCTTGCAATGCTCTGCCAGTTGGTAATACCGGTCGCACTATGCTTATAGCCTCCTGAATATCCACCGTAAGGGTTTCCCTGAACATGTCCGATTAAGATCGGGATATCACAGTCATAGACATATTTATTCATGTAAACCGGATCTCCACGATGGGTCGTTCCCAGATCAATCATGTGTTCGTGATCTTCACTGTCATGGCTGATAATCTGTCCGGTAGGCCAAAACTCCTCAAAGAGCTCAGGTCCAAAGATTGCCCTTGCATCCGATTCCTTACTTCTGGGATGCAGTCCGTTGGAAATAATGAAGAGAACATCCTTCTTTTCCACTCCGGTAGCATAGAGCTCTTTTAATATATATTTGATACTCATTTTTCTATGGCTGGTAGCTTGCTCTCCACCCTTTACACGATCCGGGACGATAATGGTGACAGTACTTCCTTTATGGGCCAGCTCCGTCAGGGTCGGCATTCCGATGGGATGTGCAAGGCTATCCAGATATGCTGCTTCTAATTTATCTTCCGGAATAAAGTCCGGATCCTTCACTGTCTCACCGGGGATAAAAATGTCTGTACTATCCGGCAATTCTGCCGCCATGGTACCATGTCCATATTCAAATTCGACTTTCATACACTACCTCCTATAGGCAAATTTTGTTCATATAAAGTCTGATGATCTCAAGATATTCCTCAGGATAATAACCGATCTCTCCCTGGAATCTGGTTAATGCAATCAGTCCACCGTCAATCTCCTGGATGGACGCCAGCATAGCAGCATTTTCCTGCTTCAATCCACCACCGTATACAATATCCATACCGTCGGTCTTTTCCTTCACAAATCTTGCAATCTTTGTGATGTAATCCTGATCGGCAGGTGTTTTGCCGGGTCCGATTGACCAGATTGGCTCATAAGCAATTACAACCTTGGAGGTATCCACATCCTTTAGCCCAAGCTCTAATTGCTGTCCGAGAACCTCCATCCACTGTTCCTGCTCCTCGCTCTTCTCACCGATACAGTAGAGTACCGTCATGCCACGGGCGATGGCGCACTTGATTTCCTGATTCAATATTCTGTTGATTGCATCCGTATTAACGATCCCTGCTTCTGCAAGGATGCCTGCTTTATCATTTCTCTCTTCGCAGTGACCGATAATCACTGTTTCACAGCCTGCCGAAGCCATAGCTGCTGCCGGTCTGTTCGTCGTAAAGGCACCAAAATTGCCACCGACGGAGACATCTTCCCGGTATACACCCTGACAGCCAATCTTAACACGGCTGTCCTTTCCTTTAGCTGCTACTGCTCCCAACAAATGAGTCTCAGGAAAATACATACCAAACTCCACTTTACCGGGGTCATATTGATTCAGTTCATCCTGTGTGTTAGTAATTATATAGGATGCCCAGTCCTTAATGTCTGCAATGCGGTTGACTCCTCCCAGCTCTGCAGAAACATCAAATCTTTTTAAGTTCAGATAGATATGTTTCATTTATATTTCTCCTCTTTTGTACCTGTCAGCCATCTGCTCAAGGGTAACTGCTTCTACCTTCGGTGCTTTTCCAAAGCTTCCGAACTGTACAATCAATGTCCCGACTACCTCATTGACACCGGCTTCGATACAGCTGCAAATACGTGCTACATCATCATCCGGTATGTCACCATACATTACTGTATCCATAATAGGTGTAATAAATACTCTTGGATCAAAGGCAGCCTTATTCTTCTCCAACAGCTCATAGATCGCACCAACGGAGGCACTGTTTCTAAGCGCAGGTTCCTTTGCGAATAATTCCTTCAGATTACGTGTCACTGCAAGGCGAATGTCCGTATCGACATTAATCTTATTGATTCCGCAACGGGATGCCTCAATCAACTGATTTACGTCAATGCCAAAGGCATTGGTCAGATTTCCACCGAGTGCGTTAATCTCATCCACAATGTATTGCGGTACGGTAGATGATCCGTGGCTTACCAGGTAACCCTTTATTCTTTCATGACGCAGGCACTCCTTAATCGCAATGGCGATTTCCTTACGAATTACTGCGTTCCTTCCTTTGTTGGCACCATGCATGGTTCCATAACTGATTGCAAGGGCATCCACACCGGTCTTCCGGAAGAATTCCACAGCACTCAAGGGATTGGTATAGGTGCTGTTCTCACTAAATACATGATCCTCAACTCCTGCTAGTACGCCAAGCTCACCTTCAACAGATACGCCAAGCTTATGGGCATATTTTACGACCTCTCTGGTCAGTTCTACATTTTCATCAAAGGGCAAGGAGCTTCCATCGATCATAACACTGGTATAGCCACCTTCAATTGCAGCGATACAGGAGTCAAGGTTCCTGCCATGATCCAGATGAAGTGCGATCGGAATAGAGCTCTCCTCACCGTACTTTTTCACAGCATCCGCGATATTCTTCGCACCTTTTTTCTTGTCCTCAAGGGTAGCATTCATGAAGTCGCATCTGCCACCCATAAACCCATTTGCCAGATCTGCTCCCTGCAAAATTGCAGGACTGCGAAACATCTCATGTACTCCAATCACAGCTTTTGCCTGAGCCACTGCATTGACATTGAATGCGCCCTGCGCGTAATTATACTGGTCTGCAGCTTCTAAAATTACTCTCATAGGTACTAACATAATCTATTCCTCCATTCGTTATCCATCTAGTTAAAAGATGCCATCTTCGTTAATTCCTCACCGATTAATGGTCTGCACCACTCTTTAAAGCTTTCTGTTACACCATTTCCCTCTTGGTTGATAAATTCGTCCGGCATAATCCGTTCATGCAGCATGACCTCCTCAATCTCAACAAGAAATGGTTCTATCTGATAGGGTGAAGTGGAAATACGTCGAAAAGCAACCATTTTCCCGCTTTCCCCTTGTATGACTGCTTTACATGCAAGCTCACCTGCTAATATTGCTTCTTCACGGTCGACCTGACTTTGCAGAGCGATGGATGCACGACCTAATAGCCCCGGCTTCTCACCTCTTGCCTTGTAACCAAGTTTTTGGATTACCAGATTAGCAAGATGGGAGCTGACATCTCCGAAATAGACTGCTCTCTCTGTCTGGAAGACAGGTTTTACAATCGGTTCACCCTTCGCATTTTTAAGTCCTTCACTGGCCACCACTACGATGCCTTTTTTCTGCTCCAGCAGCTTTCTGACATCCTCGATAAACTTGTCTTCCTCAAAGGGTCGTTCCGGCAGGTAGATGAGATCCGGACCAATCCCTTCTTCGTTATCCGCCAATGCACCGGCTGCGGTAATCCAACCTGCATTTCGTCCCTGTGCTTCCACAACTACTACATGGATTGGCAACCCCTTCACATCCGCGCAGATCTCTTTGACACTCTGCGCCAGAAAACGTGCCGCACTTCCGTAACCGGGGCTATGGTCCGTGATAGAGATATCATTATCTATTGTTTTTGGAATACCCATCACTTTAATATCCAGCCCTTTACTTAAGCAGGTCTTATAAAGCTTGCCGCAGGTGTCCATCGTTCCGTTTCCACCGTTGAACAGTACAAATTTTATATTCTTTTTCGCAAGCATTTCGGTCATCTTATCATAATCTTCCTGCTCTATCTCATCTCTTGAGGTACCAATTGCACTTCCCGGTGTCTGAAGTAGTAATTCCAGCTCACCTTCAGGAATCTGCTCTAATCCAATCAGTTCTTCTTTTAATAAACCGCCGGTTCCATTCCTTGCAGCGTAAATATGAGTCAGTTCAGAATGTTTCTTTGCCTCTGTTATTGCTCCATATAAGGAAGCATTGATCACAGCTGTTGGGCCGCCACCATGCACGATTAAAATATTCTTCTCTACCATACTTCTGTCATCCTTTCTATCTCAATTTAAGCACAGTTAATCAAGGATTTGTAACTTATTCACGCAAACGTTTGCGTACGTTTAAGCCTCTTAACGCACCGTTTGCTGTATTCTCTATTACATAAATAGATGCTCTATGTTCAAATCATGGATGATCTGAAGAATTTCCTTGGTACGGCTACATCCGAATTTTTTCAGTAGTCCCTTCACCTGTGTTTTTATTGTGCTGGTTTCCACGCTTCGAATTCCGGCAATCTCATTGACCTTATACCCCTGCAATAACAGTTTTATCATTTCTCTTTCCGTTGGGGTCAGGTTTGAAATGTTATTAATAAAAAAGAGCAGACTTCGCTCACTTTTCTGAAGTCTTACAAACTCCTGCAGGATCGTTTCATGAATGTTGCTTTGCATAACCGGATGTCCTTCGTATGCACAGCGTATATGATGCAGGATATCTTCATCGTTACAACCCTTTACCAGATAATCCGATGCACCTGCACCCATTGCAGTCACGATGATTTCCCTGGTTTCATGTGCTGTCAGGAAAATGATATTGGCTTCCGGGTCTGCTTCCCTGATTTTTTGAGTTGCGATGATACCTGCATTCATCACTTCCATTTCGATATCCATCAAAATAATATCATAGCTGACACTTTCAGCCAGACTAATGATTTCTTTTGTGTTTGATGCTTCTCCGACCACTTCCATATCGGGTTGTCCATTGATCAGTTCACTCATGTCCTCCCTTAATAATGAAAAGTCATCTGCGATTAATATCTTAATTTTTTTACTCATAATCATTACCCTGCCTTCATTAAGGTGAACTACTGATACTTCGGCAGCAATATATAAAAGCTGCTTCCTTCTCCTTGCTTACTTTCCACTCGTAAGGTGCCAAGATGGCTCTTTACAATCTCTCTTACATAATATAGTCCCATTCCCCAGTTAAAATTAGAATTCTTGCTTGAATAAAATGGTTCAAATATCTTTTTAATCTGATGCTTGTTCATGCCGCTGCCATTATCCCTGACTTCAATTACGGTATACAGTCTCTCATTATGACATATCAGCGATACCTCTCCCTCTTCCTTCCTGTCCGAGTTTAGTACCGCTTCCTGGGCGTTGATCAGTAAATTATATAATGCCTCACATAAATTACTCTTATCTGCCAGAATCGTTGTAGTATCCCCGATGTCAACACGTACGTTCGTATCCGGATATTTCCTGCGAAATAGCTCCAAAGCATTATCTGTAATTTCCTTCATACTGATAGGGACCATGTAAATTGCATTTGTCTTGACACATCGATACAGCTCTTCCATTCTGCCCAGCATCAGATTATTCACCTCTTCCAGGGTGTCTACGTACTCTACCAGCTTTTGTACATCTACCTCAGGTTGTTCATATAACTGCCTGATCCGCTTAAAGACGACCTTATTGGATAATAGCTGATTCTTCATACTGTGTACAAACACGGATACTCCAACCTTTACAGAATCGAATTTCCGTTCCATCACCAAGTCTTCTTTGTTGTCCATATAGTTTCTTCTGGTGAAGCGAAACAAACTATAAAATCCCAGTACACAGCAAATAACACTGACAATAACCAAGGTCAGATAGCTAAAGAGTGAGGGATTCACCTGCATGTACCCAATCCCCTTACTCCAAGAAAAAGAATACCAGTAAAAATGATAAACCTGCCCCGGATCCTGCTTATAATACAGACTATAGATTCCGGAAAGTGCAAACATACTTACCATAATCTGAGTAAATTGTCTTCTGCAAAACTTCATTGTAATCGACTTAAATTCATAGATTAGCAGAAAAGCCGATATGAGAAGATATGCCGACATCCAGATTAAAGATCCGTACACAAGAACAATCTGGACCAATGGCCTGTCCAGCGTTATCAGCCGATAAACCCAGGGAAAATAAAGAACCAGCGTTATCACCGGTAATACAGCGACCGCTTTGTATATCCATAGATTCTTTCTTATGAAAGGTATCATGGAATAGCTCATTGAAAACTCTATCAAAAAAAGAGGAAATAGGGTCCTGCCTAATGCAATCAGGAAACCCATCTGATTTAAGGTGATCAGAAAATATTGTATCTTACTTTTAATCTCCCTTGAAAAATAAAAGAAGTGCATTATTTCTGAGGAAATACCGCCTTTCTTTGCTATGAATATCATAACTCCGCAGATTTCAAGCATCAGACTCAAACACAATCCAAACAGATAAATAGATTCCTTACTCTTTTTTACAAATAAAATCAGCACGGAGACTATTACAAGAGAGGCGGTAAGTATAATTAACATTTTTTGATCTCCTCAATTTCTATAATTTATGCATTGAGAATTCTATCCCCTTGAACAAACACTTCGAACACGTCATTCTTATCATCCAGTATGACGAGATCTGCATCTTTCCCATCAGCGATAGATCCCTTTTTATCATATATACCGATTAATTTTGCCGGATTTTCAGTCAAAAGAGGAATCACTTCCTCCAAAGGTCTCCCTGTAAAGGCAAGTAGATTTCTCAATGCAATGTTCTGCGTTAGCGTACTTCCGGCACGTGTTCCATCCTCCAGCTTCGCATCTCCATCTTCCACTATGACATTATTTACCCCCAGCTTGTATCTTCCATCCGGTAAGCCTGCTGCCATAATGGAATCCGTAATTGCAATCACCCGGTCAAGTCCCTTGGTCTTAATCAACAAGCGGACTACTCCCGGATGCAGATGTCTTCCATCGCAGATTGCCTCGCAGTATATATCAGATTCCAAAGCAGCTCCCATAATGGCCGGGAAATGCTGATGCATCAGTTTCATAGCATTAAAGGTGTGGGTACATGCGGAGGCTCCGTTATGAATGGCCTTCCAACTGGTCTCATAATCTGCACCGGAATGGCCGATTGCAACCGTCATTCCAAGCTCAATCATCTTAGGAATATCGTCCACAATGCCTTCTACCTCCGGTGAAACTGTGATGTACTTAATATCTCCTTCTGCGCGATTCTGGTATTCCCGCAGTAATGGCATGTTCGGCATCTGCAGTAAGTGCTCCGGCATGGCTCCCTTATATAAGCTGCACAAAAATGGTCCTTCCAGATGGATGCCTAATAGGTTTGCCCCCTTATGCTCCATTCCTTTATGCTTTTTAAACTCATCTATGCACCATTTTGTCTGTTCCTCGGTATCAGTGAGTACAGAACATAACCAGGAGGTTGTTCCGTATCTTGCCACAGCTCTGCAGATTGCTTCCAATTCCTCGGCTTTGGCAGCATTTACATCCACCCCTGCCGCTCCATGACAGTGTATATCGATAAAACCCGGTACTACTTTTTTCCCGTTCACATCCATGATATTCGCAGTTTCGGGAAGTTTTTCGTCTGCCGGAAGCAATTCAAGCTTCCCATCCTGAACACCAACTGTCATTTTTTTAAAGGCATGATCTACATAAACTTGTCCATTCACTAAATAATATTCATTCATAAGAGTCTCCCTTATTCCGGCAGATTTGCCACAAATTCCGTTATCTGGATGTTAATATCCGGATGCCCCTGCAACAGACTTACCGGAAAATGCGCGCTCTTTTCCCCGTGTGCCGCGTGTCTTACAACACTTCTGTGCCAATCACGAAAACATCCCAGACGGATCTTTCTAGCTTGTGAGATTTCATTGATTCCAATAGTAATGCAGTAATTTGGCATATCATCCAGTGCTCCGTTCAGATCACCGATCGAATTGACTGCTCTTGTTTCCTTGGCAATTTCCAGTATCCTTGTCCGTTGCTTTAGGAATTCCTCCGGACTCAAATCATCCGAAGCTTCATTAAACGCTACATGCCCATTAATTCCAATTCCTCCAAAGCATATATCCACACCACCCAGGCGTTCAATCAATTCCGGAATATACGTAATATTGTTCGGATCCGGAAAAATGCGCTGATTCTCCGGCATTACTAATTCCTCGTTGATGTTGGAATATACCACACGATCCATAAAGCCACGGAAACTAAGTCTATGTTCTTTGGGAATCCACTGCTTGTCATCCGTCAGGTACTCATCCATATTGATAAACCATACGTCCTTCAGACTAACCTTTTCTTCATTCACCATCTCTACAAAATACGGATATTGTCCCACAGGTCCAACCGGACAGATCAATACTGTTTTCTCTCCCGATGCATTTTTTCGTTTGATCTCTGTTAGCATTTCCTCAGCCATCGCTTTGAATACATCCTCATTATTCTCCCTGACAACAAGAGGGATCTTCGGAGCATTCAGTAACTCTTCTTTGTTATAATAATAGTATTTATGATACATGCTTTCTCCTTTTCTTTATCCTTACGATCCAACATATCTTTATATAGTAACAATAGAGCTGCCAGATGGCAGCTCTATCTTACCCTACGTAACTACCGCCGTTTGTCGGAGGTTTCTATATTTAGTATTGTCCTGCTTCAGTCATAACATCTAACATAACATAGTCTGCAACTGCCGGATTACCTTCTACAGCTCCTGCTGCGATGAAATTACTCTTCTGTAAATCATAGTAGCCCTCTACTGTACCATTCGCTGCTCCTTCTGCAACCTCTTTTCCTGTTAACCATTCAGCATCTCCGCGCTGTGCATATACGGTTTCAGCATCCTGTGCTACCTGCTTTGCAATTAATTCAGCAGTTTCTTGCTGATTCTCATCTGCTGCATAATCCATTGCCTTGAATAGAGCACGTGTGAATCTTACTAAGATATCTCTGTTTCCCTTTGCATAATCAGGCATTGCGATCCAGCTTGCTAAGGATACTGTTTTATCAGAGAAGGTAAGATTATCTGTTAATTTTGTAGCCTCCGGCATTTCATCCAGAATTTTTAAGCTGTTCGGTGACCAGGTAGCAGCAGCATCAACACCACCGGATAACATAGCAGTAACAATCGCAGATGCATCCATATCCACTGCCTGAATATCATCCATAGTCATACCTGCTTTTGTTAATGAGTTAAGCAGAATATCTTCGCTGGAGCTTCCTGATGAGTAAGCTACCTTCTTACCTTTGAGATCTTCAATGGAAGTGATTCCCTTTCCGCCGATTAATGCATCGCCGTTAGAAATATGGGATAATGCAAAGATTGTTGCCTTGCCGTTAATAGCAAGCTTATGCGCTCCCTGTCCAATGTAACCGATGTCAATACTTCCTGATTCCATCGCTGCAATAATTGTAGGACCATCCTGGAATTCTGTTAACTTAACTGTAATACCCTCTTCTTCTAAATAACCTTTTGCAATCGCATTTTCAATTGCCCAAAGGCTTCCGTAATTAGGCATATATGCAATATTTAAGGTTACCGGTTCTTTCGTAACGTCCGGCTCTGTTGTATCTGTTCCTTGTGTGCCCTCATTTTCTGTTTGTGGAGCTGTTGTTGGAACTGCTGTAGGAGTTGTTTCCTTTGTCTCTGTCTTACTTCCGCATCCTGCTAACAAACCAACTGTCAAGGCTGTAGCCAGTACTAAACCCAATACTTTCTTTCTCATGGTATTTCCTCCTTAATAATATCCATCAAAAATTGTTATACAACATGTCGGAACCTTCAACCGTCAAATACTTCGGCTTCTTGATTCCATTTATATTAAAATTCCTTCCCTGTCCTGCTATTAGCTATTTGCATAGGGGCTGAAAAATATGATGTTCTGCTTTATCTAATATTTCTCAATGGAAGGAAATTTAATATTTCATTTACTAATACTTACGATGTACCCCAAAGGCCTTGTAGCCTTACTTCCTTACCTCAAGGTATTCCTGATACACCTGACTCCAAATATAGTTCTTTAACTCTATAAATCTCGGCGACATCCTGGTTTCCTGATTACGTGGATATGGAATATCTATATCAACAATTTCTTTAATGCGTCCTGGCCTTGCGCTCATAATAATTACTTTTTGAGCAAGTATAATAGCCTCGTCCACATCATGCGTAATAAAGAAGCATGTCTTTCTTTCTTTTTCCCATGTCTCAAGAAGCTCTTGCTGAAGCTGTGCTCTTGTCTGTGCATCCAATGCTCCAAATGGCTCGTCCATCAGTAGGATGGAGGGATTTACCGCATATGCTCTGGCGATGGCAACTCTTTGCTTCATACCACCGGACAGCTCCTTCGGATAGTGATCCGCAAAATCCTCCAGCTGTACCATTTTAAGATAATTCATTGCAATCTCTTCTGCTTCTCTTCCCTTAATTCCTTTTAATTTCAGTCCAAACATAACGTTCTTCTTAACTGTCAGCCAAGGGAACAATGCATACTGTTGAAATACAACGCCTCTCTCTGTACCCGTTCCGTTTACTTCTTTTCCGTCACAGAGAACCTTACCTGAGGTTGGCTCTGATAAGCCTGCAATAATATTTAATAATGTTGATTTTCCACAGCCTGAAGGTCCAACTACGCATATAAATTCATTTTCTTTGATGTCAAGATCAACACCGTTTAAGGCAATCATTTCACCATTCCTGGTGTTAAAAACCTTTCTGACATTTTCAATTTTAACTTTTACACTTCTCTCTTCTCCTGCCATCCTGTGAACCTCCTTTCTAAGAACTTAACGAATTTTTCAACCAACATACCGATGATTCCAATGATTATGATATATAAAAGCATGGGTGCTGATTCAAAGCTGTTATTTAAGGAACGAATTCTCATTCCCAAACCAGCTACGGCTCCCGTGGATTCTGCTGCAATCAATGTGGTTAATGCGGTAGAGCTTCCTAACCGAACTGCTGTTATAATAAAGGGTAATGTTGCCGGTGCGATTACCTTAAAGAAGATATCCTTATCATTTGCGCCTAATACTCTTGCTGCTTTAATTAATGTCGTATCTACATTAATAACACCTTGGTAGATTGTAACGGTCATAATCAGAAATGTTGCAATTGTAATGACAATAATCTGCGGTTTTCTACCTACACCTGCCGATATAACGATCAATGGTACATATGCAAGGGGTGGTATGTTACGGATAAACTGTATCCATGGTTCGATGATATTTCTGACCGGTGCATACCAGGCCATTAGAATCGCAGTCGGCAGAGACAATACAAAGCCAATGGCAAAGCCTGCTGTTACTGAGATCAAACTGCTGGTAATATCTGTCCAAAATACCCCTCGTGATATCATAGTTCCCATAGACTTCATCGTAACTACTATGTTTGGAAAGCTTCTTGCTGTCTGCGGATTCAGTGATAAAAGATACCACAAAACCATTGCTGTTCCAAGGGAAATAAGCAACCAAGCCATCTTTGGAATTTTGTTGACCTTATTTTTGTTATTCATATGCCTCTCCTTTTCTCTCAATCTTGTCATGCTCATATTGTAGCATTCTGTCCGAAATTTTTAAGGTTGAAATTTTTTCAACCTTTTTTTCTACCGACGAATGGTGTCTACTTATAGTAGAAATTAATCACAGATACTTTGATCAAGTTGAATGATAAGGAGAAACCTCATGAATATTACTTTGATTTCTGAAAATTATCAGATTACCGTTAACACCCTCGGTGCTGAACTAAAGTCCTTTCATAATCCATCCGGCAAAGAATTTATCTGGAACTCGGACCCTGCACACTGGATGCATTCCTCGCCTCTGTTATTCCCGTCCATAGGTAATCTGAGAAACAATAAAACCATAATCAATGGCTCAGAATACCAGATGCCCAGGCATGGATTCTGTAAAGACTCAGAATTCAATCTCATATCCAGCGGGAGTAATTACGCAACCTTCACTTTATCCTCAAATGAAGAGACCCTGAAAAGCTACCCCTATCATTTTGAATTATTCCTTACCTATGAGCTTCACGGGAATAGAATCCGTATGACCTACCAGGTATTTAATAAATCCGATGAAATGATGTACTATCATATCGGAGCTCACCCCGGTTTTATGTGTCCCTTGGAAGAAGGAGAAGCATTTCATGATTATGTACTGCAATTTGAAAAGGAAGAGCAAATAAAGTCTACTGTTTATGACCTCCAAAACTCGTGCTTTCTTTCATCAATAAACGATTTATATTTGGATAACAGCTCTCTTCTTCCTTTATCTGCAGAGATGTTTGATCATGATGCGATTTACTTTCGACACACCAATTCTCATGCAGTCAGCCTGATAAATCCGGTGACTCAAAAAGGCATTCATCTGGCCTATCCTGATTTTTCTTCCATTGCTTTCTGGACACCGGCCGGAGGCAACGCACCTTTTCTATGTCTGGAACCCTGGAATGGTGCTGCAATATTTGATGACGAAGATGATATATTCTGCCACAAAAGAGATATTCAGGTACTGAAGCAAAATGAGTGTTCTACCTACCATCTTGAAATCTCATTGCTAGGCTATTGATACAGATCAACTAAGAAAGGTCATTCTCTGATTTATGACACTAAAAGATATTGCGAACGCCGCAGGCGTCTCGATTTCAACTGTCTCCAGAATACTCAATGGTAAATCCATCAATGCCGCCAGCAAAGAGGTCCAGGACAAGATATGGGAAATTGCTCGTGCCGGGGGATATACTCCTAACGCTTCTGCACAATCTTTAAAGTCCGGAACCTCCGTAAGAAAATTGACAAAATCCATTGCCTGTATCTATGCTCGTTCCACAGATGCAAAAAATGATGCCTTTTTTTCGACACTGACCAGAAGCATTGAGCAGGAAGCACTAAAGGAAGGATTTATCGTGAAATATTCCTTCTCTGCTTATGATATCCACAATCCTGCAATACATCATCAGATTGTAAACAATGAAGTGGACGGAGTTGCTGTCCTGGGCAGGTGTGATAAAGAGACCTTAAAATTTCTGAAACTACATTTTAAGAAGGTGGTATATGCGGGATTAAATGCCCTAGATGCTGAATACGATCAGGTGATCTGTGATGGGTATGCTGTCGCAACCGATGCTATGGAACATCTTTTCGGACTAGGTCACGTAAGAACTGGATATATCGGAGAAGTGCAGAAGGAAGTAAGATATTTTGCTTATCGGGATGCCTTGAAAAAGCATCACCTTCCACTTGATCATAATCTTGTAACTAATGTTCCCATCTCTTCTGACGATGGTTATCAGGGTGCAAAACGTATTCTTGAGCGCTCCAAGGATGTGACTGCTTTCTTCTGTATTAATGACATCACTGCAATTGGTGCTCTCAAGGCAATTCAGGACTGCAATTACAAAATCCCTGAGGAAATATCCGTAATCAGTATGGATGATATTGATATTTCCCAATATGTATCCCCCATGCTGACCACGATGCATATTCCCATCGAGGAAATAGGAAAAATGACAGCGAAGATACTTATTGACCGCATTAACAACGGACACTCGCTGCCATTAAAAATTTCATTGCCTTATTACTTAGTAAAGAGAGAAAGCTGTGCGATACGCAAAAGAACTTAGTAGCTGCACAGCTTAAGGAATAATTGTGATGTGCGCTGTCAGGCGCACATAAAAGAAGCTGATTCATACAAAAACTTCCTCCCCTAATGTTAGACCTAAAATCTAACTTCTAGGAAGTCAATTCAGTATGAAGCAGCCTTTTTTGCTATGTAATTTATCTTAATCCCCAACACTTGTGAAAGTACAGTGAGCGCAACTCCGCTTAGTACGAGTCCCATTCTTTTTATTAGCATGATGTCGTTATAATATAATATACTTCCCTCTATATGATTTAACGAGCTTTTGAGCAGCTTCCACTGATTACCCCAGAACTCAAAATCAGACCAGAGTGTGGGAAGCATTGAGCTTGAATAATAAATATGCACATTCGTTATTCTGATCAGGAGGGCACTGAACAGGATAATTCCAAGCCAGCCACCTACGAATAACACAACAGAGCCTTTCAGTTTATTAACCCTACGGGCAAAGTATAAGATGAGTAACATAGCACTAAACCATAAGGGAATATGGATCAGAAGGTAGGAAAGCTTCTGATACATATAGCCATCAATATATACTGTAGGGGTACCAAGACCATTGGAACGAATGAAGTTCTCAGCCAGATACTTTGCATTTTCAGTATCAGAAAAAGCAAGCTCCATACAACTGTAGCTTTTACCCTCATTTTTCGAAAACGCCTGATTTTCCTCCTGAACTATCATAATATTGCTGCTCATATCCCGCATGATACCGCTTATGGTATACTCCTTATGCTCCAGGTTTATTGTAAGTCCCACTGCATTTTCCGAATGAAACAGCTGATACGCCGTATTTTTATCAATAACGCAGCCTGAAGCATCCCCCCGGGACAGATAACCGCCATATAGCATAGAGTTTGGATATACCTTTGTCATATCTCCAACCACTGTGATTAAACCAACACTTACCGACGTATTTCTTTCTTCATTGGTAAGAATCATATCCTCATCTCTTTGCCATAAGGTTACTTCCGGTATATTACGATCTTCTTTAGAGACCATACCCTGGATAATATGATCTATCTCCTGTGAAGTTAATACAGGCTCTTTATATCGTATACTGACAGCTCCATGATAATCCGATAGGTAAGCCTGGTTCCTGATGGACGTAATCCAGAAAATGCTTCCGAATACCAGAATAATAAGCTTCCATATTAAGTTCACGCTATTCCTGTGTAATGCGATCCTACGTTTCATTGTATGCTCCCCAAATTAATACTCAATACGAACCCTATCTCCTGCATTGATATGTTTATTGCTCTCCATAATAACCTGGCTTTTCGATGATATTGCACCATCTATAGCCACTGTCCTGCTTCCCTTGTCTAATATAGTAATGTTGACACGCTCTGCGACCAGCAGCGTTCCTAGTATGTCCTCCTGTTCCCTTGTGACCAGGATATAATCGCCGTAATTATCCTCTCGAAGAGCCTGTATCGGAATGCACTGATCAAATTGCTCGGACTCTGTTGTTATCTTAAATTCAGCCTTCTCACCTAATAAATATTCATCCTCCGGCATTCTCGCCGTCATTTCAGACCTTCCATCTCCACTCATTGTAATCTTCTCTATTTCTACTTCGATATTCCTCTTTTTGCCTGCCAGTCTGATGTTTGCCGTGACCCCTTCTTCTATGTTTGTAGCAGCTTCTCTATCAAACTCTGCTCTGAATAAATAATCCCCGAAGCCCAGCCTGATCATCTCTTCTCCTGTCGTCCTTCGGCCTGGTTCCACACCCACAAAGGTAACAACACCCTTCTCAGGAGCCTTTACTTCTCCTGAGGCTTCTATCAGTTTCCTTACCTTCTCCAGCTCCTGTTTTTTTGTTTTCAGGTCTATCGTATGGCTTTGTAAAACCAACTCAGAAATTTGCTTGCTATTCTGGTCACCGGACGCAGATCCCTCAATATTATATATTTCCACCGCCTGCTTTGCTATCCTGACCGCTTCCTCTGCCGCTTCTACTTCCCGTCTCTTACCCTCAAGAGCCTCCTCATAATCATAGGTTCCGTCCTCCATGCTTTTGATAACCTTCTTAAGCTCATTTTTTTCTGCCTGTAAATTATTTCTTTCCCTCTCAAATTCCTTTTCTAATAATTCGAAATCCTCCTCAGCCCTTGTTAGTGCCAGTGTCTTATTCCTGATCTCCTGCTCATGTTCCTTTTGCTTATCGCTATAGATAAAATCAAATATTTTCTTCTCCTGCTCTTCGGAAGCAGTTCCATCTATAATTGATGTGCTAAATTGTATAAGATAGTCCTTTAATCGCTTGTCATCCTTCCTAAGCTTTCTTAGCTCACCGCTATCCTCTCCATAGATACCCTCCCGAATATTTATCTGCTGTTCATACGAAGCAAGATAAGAGAAAAAGGAATCCAACTTGTCATTATATTCTTCATCCAATTTCCTTCTGCTCTGCTCAGAATTGACCGTAGGGTCGGAATTATCCTTAAGCTTTTGCAGCTCTTCCTGATACTTGTATAAGTACTCTCCATAATGTTCGATATAATTTTTTAGATTCAACAGCTCTTGTCCTTCTCCCATCACTGCCAATGCTTTCGCATATACTGCATCCTTGTGCTCCCCATAGGCCTTGGCACTGCCATAATAAGCTTCATATAGATCCTCTTCCACCAGATACTTCGTTACTCTATCATTGCTTAATACTGCGTCTTTATAGTGATCAATTAATTGTTCTATCTTGGTTTTTATCTCACCCGTCTGTTCTAAAGCAGCTTTGGCATCCTCCACTACTCTCCCTGACAACATGCGTTGCTTAGCTTGAGAAGTTAGTAAGTCCGCATAGCTTTTCATTGCAGTATCATATTCCTTATTTTTATTCTCAAGGAGCTTTTCCACTGTACTATTCTTACTTTCTTCGTAATCCTTCCGTGCCTCCTCAAGCTTTTTATTCGCTATCTCCAGATTCTCCTTGGCTTGCTTTAGGGATATTATAGCAGCCTGGGAAGCCTGACCGGAGGACTGCTGCCTTAAGCGTTCCTCGGCAATTAATAGCTCGAGTTTCTTAACCTCATTATCTATGGAGGTATATTGCTCCTGTAAATCCTCCAGACTATAGGAATATAAAACCGTACCGACGTCTACCTCTTCCCCTGTCTTTACAGATACCTCATCAATACGATATCCCGGTAATACCAATAGACGCCTCTCCGCCTCCAAAGCGATCTCCCCAACGCCTGATAGAGAGTATACTAATCTATCCCTTTGCGGATTGCTGACCATTACCTTTGCTACAGTAATGGATGCCACCGCTCTGGATACAATGGTAAATACAAGCATGGTGACAAAGAACAGAAGCAGCAATCTTCCTGCCCCTTGGGAGGCGGAGAATTTCTTGTTTTTTCTGTTCTGTGATAAGGTTTTTTCATATTCCGTCTTAATCATGGACATTATTGTTTTCATATTCATCACCTATAGCCCTTTATTCTTTAATTCCGGATACCATAATTCCCTGCTCCAGATATTTCTGTCCATACAGAAAAAGTAATAGTGTCGGCAGAAGCATAATTACCGAACCAACCAATGAGATACCGGCCTTTGCACCTGAAACATTAGGAAGATACAGGGTTAATGGCCACCGGCTTGCTGTTTTTATATAATTGAGTGGCTGTTCAATCGCATTCCAAAGCTCTAAGAAGCTCAGGATCATTGCTGAAATAATCCCGCCCCTCCCCATAGGAGCTCCGATATTCCAAAATATTCTCCATTCACCTGCACCGTCGATGCTTGCAGCCTCAAACAGGGATTTCGGAATAGCCAGAAAGAATTTAGCCATGATAAATACCGGAAATGTGGAGAAGGCTGCCGGTAAAATAATGGATAGATGGCGATCCAGCAGGTGGAACCGATCCAGTACCAGATAGGTAGATACCATCGTTACTTGAAAGGGCATGATCATCAGGATAATATACAAGGTAAAGACAGCCTTTTTTCCTTTAAAATCAAATCTCGCAAAGCTCCAGGCCGCCGGAGCTCCGATCAGCAGTTGTCCCAGCAAAGAGGGGAATACCTGCTTGCAGGAGTTCCAAAACACGACAAAAAATCTAGGTGTATCAAGCATGAGCTCGACATAGGAGCGTAGGGTAGGATAATTCGGTAGCAACGGCCAGGATACCTCTCCTGAGGTATTATTTAAGACCACTGAAAAATTCTCCGCAAATTCACCGGGTCCTAAAAAGGAACCGGTAATAACAAACCAAAGCGGAAGGACAGTAATCAGTGACAGGACGATTAGTAAAAGCATATTAAGTTTTCTTTTTGCGCTTAAGAATATACTCATTCTTCCTCACCTATTTTTCTGTCTAAACTCTGTAGTACCAGGATGATTACTACAATAATCATAGCTACCATGACTGCTGCCGAGCACATCTTTTGGATATCAAGCTTTGTAAACCAGTTATTGAAGAGATGCTGAAGCATGTATATGCTATCATCCCTCGGATAGGTCCCGGCTATCAGATAGGCTTCACGAAATACCTTAAAGGTGTTGAGTAACGACAGTACCGAGACGATAAAAACCGTGGGAAGCAGACCCGGTAAGGTGATATACCAGAATTTCTTCCATGCATTGGCTCCATCTACAGAGGCCGCCTCATACAAATTCACCGATATTTGGTCCATTCCGGTAATCCAGAGCACCATATCATATCCAAGGTTCTTCCACAGATAGCTGATTACCAAGATAGGAAAAGCCTTTGTGCTTATCCAGTCAACTCCCTCGATACCAAGCCTTGCAAGCAGGACATTCAAAAGCCCGCTTGGATGAAATACTACCCGCCATAAGAACACAACGCTTGCCACCGGAATGGCCATGGGGATGAGAAAGGCGGTCTTAAAATAACTTCTGTATTTTTTAAGACTGCTGATCATGGCCGATACCATTAAGGATAGCAACAGTAATATCGGAACACATACCAAGGTAAATCTTATAGTATTGCTCACAGCCAATTGAAAGGCTTTATTCTGTAAGACGCTTATGTAGTTATCCACTCCTACAAACCTACCACCCATAGCTTCAAAAAAGGATCTTCTGACTGCATCTCCAAAGGGTATTAATACAAACAGAATGACTCCTATAAAGCTTGGTGCTAAAAAAGCCCATGCCTTAATACTTTTCTTCATTGTTCTATCCTTTCACCAACTGCCACTGTCTTGATCAAATGTATCATTGTAAATAGCTCTGTTACTATTCTGACTGGTATAGATGAATGCTTGCTACCGCATTGCTTGCCGCCTGCTCTGCCGTGATATCTCCTCTTAAATATCTCTCTGCCTCATCCAGTATCATATCCACTATTACTATGTCATTCACCATAGGCTTAGCTACTCCACATATGGTTTCATATAAATCTTCTCTGGACTCCTGCTTCGGATAAAAAGCATGGATTGAATATTCTCCGTCACCTACAGTAAAGCCATACCCTTCTTTATTAAGCTTAACCCATTCCTCCATGGCTGCTTTATTGACCGGAAAGCCATCTCCAATATCAAGTCTTTGAATTTCCTCGGAAAATAGTAATTGTATGAACTCCTTCGCTAATTCCTTCTGACTTCCGGCACTGTTTATTCCGATCAGAGCATTTGCCTTAAAGGAATGATTGATTACTCTGTATGCTCCTTGCCATTTTTGAGCTACTTCAGCTATGATTGCATATTCATTCAGTGCGCCTATTTCTTCAATATTGGATTCATATTCTTTCTTATGTACATCGACTGCACCGGCTACCCAATACCCCCAGGCAGCCCCTCTACCATTGCCCACACAATCCAATTCCGCATCATCAGAGGCATGTATGGCCTCAGATATGCTATTGATCGCCTCGAGGAAGTCCCGCAAAGCTGCTTCGTCTATTTCATTATCCTGACCCGTAATCTGGTCGTAGTTAGTCATGATTAGCCATGCTGCCAACGCTCTGTAATTGCTTGGTGCAAATAGCGGTATCTCTTTATTATTACGGGCATATTCTGCCAGCTCCTTGATGGAATTTGCCGCATTTACAGCGCCTGATGCTCCATATATGACCGGAAGCTTAAAGCGAAGTGGCATTGCATACACCTTACCGTCTGAATCATAAGGATCTGTTATATTGGGCAACAGCTCTCCTGAAGCCTTCAGAAGGTTAAAAATACTTCCCATATCCTCTAGAACACCCTTATCTATGTAAGATTCTATCGGCATACCATCCAGCACTAAGATGTCTGCCCCTCTTCCTGCCAGAAGCTCTGTATTCAACGCATTAATCTGATCCTTTAGCGTAACTGTTTGCTCCGGGTTCTTAACTCCGTAGGTGTACTTCACCTTATTGTTTCCATTCGCATTCCTAAAATTAATCCTCACCTCCGGATGTCTCTCTTGAAATATAGGTATCGCCTGGCGGATCGAAGAGTTATCGTCAATCGAAAATATGGAAAGCTCTATCGGAGGTACAGAACTGACATCTGCATCATAATATATATGCTTTACAGCGATATCCGTACTATTCTCCATATTAGTTAATACGATATAATAATCATCCTCTGTCCCTATCACAAAATCTGCAAGAGTGCTGAAAGGCATGGCTAAGCTGCTTTGGCTTCCGTCAATCAAGGTCTCCCATAGGGAGCCACCCTCTTTATTTTGGTGTATCCCACTTGCATTACTTAGGTACGCTGTTTTATTATCTAATTCTAATATCGCAGTATCAAAGGCATTGATTTCTATTGGTCTTGGGTTTCCCTTTTCCTTTGTCTCTATATCAATGGAACGGACCTCTTTGTCATTTTGATCTGTGTAATATAGCATATTCCCTTCCGCCCCCAGTAAGCAGGACCCTCCACAAGTATATTCCTCAAGCATGGACTGCCCATCCGGAGAATATACTTCAATTACCCTCCATGGGTAAGCAGCAGCTATCATACCATTTTCCAATACCTTCAACACCTTTGGTCGGTAAGGAATATTATCCCAGTCCTCAGAGGTTTCCTTAAATCTCTTTATCTCAACCTTTTCAAACACTCCTGAATCAGATAATCGATATAGTGCATTAAAATAACCAGTAGTATTCCCTAAGAGATACTGCTTCTTGTCTTCTCCGTAAAATACCTTTTGAATCATAAAGCTATGTGTATCGAAATCGTTAAATTCCTGTAACGCTTCTGCCTCCGCCTTGTTCCAGGACTTTTCGGAATACAAGTACTTCTCATAGGAGCCATCATTATATGCATATAGCTCGATCTCCCCATTGGGTGAGGTGGTAATCGATACGAATTCATTGGGTGTTATTCCCTGGGGAAGCACAATGTTCTCTTCCACATATCTTCCCTTCGATAATCCACCCTTTAAAACCTTGTCAGCTTCTATAGCTTCTAAGCCTTTACCAGCTTCCTCTATTCCCTTATTATCCTTAGTACTACAGCCCGCTACTGCAATTATAAACAATAAGGTGGCTAAGATAACCCCGATAACTTTCCTCATGCTATTCCCCTCCATAGTCAATGTACTTATTTTATTTCATCAAAATCTGCTCTTTGTCCTCTGTGATAATTATGCCTTTTATGATTATTCTGATAAGTATAGATGAATACTTGCTACTGCATTACTTGCAGCCTGCTCTGACGAAATGTCTCCTCTTAAGTACCTCTCTGCCTCATCCAGTATCATATCCATCATTGTCATGTCATTCACCATAGGCTTATCTGCGGCACATACATATTCATATATATTTTCTCTGGCAGCCTTCTCCGGATAGTAAGCAGTAACAATAGCTTCTCCGATCGGTATGGAAAAATAGTTAACTTCATCATTCTGGAACCATTCCTCCATAGCTGCTCTATTAACCGGAAAACCATCACGAAGATCCAGACCTTGGACTTCATTGGAAAATAATAATTTTATAAATTCCTTCGCCAATTCCTTCTGCTCTCCGGCACTATTTATTCCGACCAGTCCATATGCCTTAAACCTATGATTGATGGGTTTATATTCGCCCTGCCTCTTTTTGATCACTGTTATGGGCATCGCAAAATCCATCACCCTACCCAGTTCTACCATATTGGCCTGGCATTCTTCCTTATACACTTCGACGTGGCTACCTGTCCAATAGCCACAGGTTATCCATATGCTTGCTCCATCACTATCGCCCACAGGGATTATTTTTGCATCATCAGAGGCATGAATGGCCTCTGAGATGATTTGTATCGTCTCAAAGAACTCCCGCAAAGCCACTTCATCAATTTCATTATCCTGACCTGGGATCTGATCGTAGTAAGTCATGAATAACCACGCCGCCAGTGCTCTATAATTGCTTGATGTAAACAACGGTATCTCTTTTTGATCACGAGCATACTTTGCCAGCTTCGTGATGGATTTTGCCGCATTTACTGCATCAGAGACTCCATATATGACTGGAAGCTTAAAGCGAATCGGCATGGTATATACCTTCCCATCCAAATCATAAGAATCTGTTATATTGGGCATCAGCTCGCCGGTGTCCCTTAAAGAAGAAAAAATACTTCCCATATCCTCAAGAACACCTTTATCTATGTAAGATTGTATCGGCATGCCATCCAGCACGAATATATCCGGTCCCTTTCCTGCCAGAAGCTCTGTATTCAGGGCATTAATCTGATCCTTCAGCGTAATAGTCTGCTTCGGATTCTTTATTCCATAGGTATACTTCACATTATTATCCGTATTGGCAACTCTAAAATTAATACTGATATCCGGATGACTCTCTTGAAATAGGGCAATTGCCTGACGAATTGATGGGCTATCTTCTATTGAGAATATCGAAAGCGCAACCGGAGATACTGAGCTGATGTCTTCGTCATAGTAAATATGCTTGATACTGAAACCAGAATTATACATATTTGACAATACGATATAGTACTCATTCTCTTTCCCGATTTTAAAATCCTTAAGCCTTCCAGAAGGCATACTTAAACTGCTCTGACTGCCTTCAATCAATGTCTCCCAAAGGGAAGCTCCCTCCATGTTCAGATGCAGCCCTCTAGTATTACATACATAAGCAGTTCCATTCTCTAATTCAAATATTCCGGTATCATAAATATCAATATCTATTGTCCTTGGGGTCCCCTCTATCTTTGTTTCCATATTGACTGAAAGTATCTCTTTGTCATTTTGATCCGCGTAATATAGCGTATTTCCTTCCGCCGTCAGTATGCAGGACACCCCACAATGATATTCACCAACCACCGACTGCCCATCCGGAGAATATACTTCAATTACACCCCATGGGTAGACAGCCGCTATCATACCATTCTTCAATACCTTGATTACCTTCGGTAGGTAAGGAACAGGAACATTCTCCAATTCTTCATAGGTGTCCTCAAATCTCTTTATCTCAACCTTTTCAAACTCTCCCGTATCAGATAATCGATATAGCACGTTTCGATACTCAGAAGGAGTATCCCCAAAGAGATACTGCTTCCTGTCTTCTCCATAAAACACCTTTCTGAGTATAAAATTACTAGCGGCGGAATCATTGAATTTCTGCAAAGCTTCTACCTTCTCCTTGCGCCACTTCTTATCCACATATAAATACTTTTCATAGGAGTTATTATTGCAGGCATATAGCTCGATCTCCCCATCAGGCAAAGCTGCAATCGATACGAATTCATTCGGAGCTACCCCCTCCGGAAACACCATATCCTCTTCTACATATCTCCCCTTTGATAATCCACCCTTTAAAGCCTTGTCAGCTTCGATAGCTTCTAATCCTTTATCAGCTTCTACCCCATCATTAGCTTTAGAACTACAGCCTGTTACTGCCATAATAAGTAGTAATGTAAATAAGATAGCTCCGAATACTTTCCTCATGTTACTTTCCCCCAAGGCCAATATATATTTCTTAATTCTTCTCAATCAGCACTTTGTTCTTTGTACCTATTTCATTATTTTACTGATTGTATATCTAAATAATCTCTAAGAACTGGAATTTTTTGAGATTTATTAGAGAAAGTCCTGCTATTATGTTATAATTATGATTGATGTATTTTCAGCTGCAACAAAGATGCAGCATGGAGGGTTGATATGAAGATTTTACTTATTGAGGATGATGAGGATCTGTGTGCTGCTCTTAGTGTCTCTCTGAAAAAAGAAGGTTTCGATGTGGATATCAGTATGAATGGGGAGGATGCGATTTATTATGCCACCTCGGTATCTTATGACATTATTATATTGGATCGAATGCTTCCTAAGTTGGATGGCTTATCGCTCTTGCAGCTTATTCGTAAAAAGAACATCACAACACCTGTTATACTGGTAACAGCTATGAGTGGTATTAGCGATAGAATCGACGGATTAGATGCCGGAGCTGATGATTACCTTGTAAAACCCTTTGATATTGGAGAGCTTCTGGCAAGAATTCGAGCATTAGTAAGGCGCCCCAGAGAACTAAATAATACGAATACTCTTCAATTCTCAAACTTTACTCTGAATATAGATCTACATACCCTGACAACCGAAACTAAAACCGTAACCTTATCCAATAAGGAAGTTAAGCTACTAGAATTCCTGATAAAAAATAAAGGTCAAGTTCTAACAAGAGATCAAATGATTGAAAGAGTGTGGGGGCTTGATACCTTTGTCGAGGACGGTAACCTAGATAACTATATTTATCTGGTACGCCGCCGTTTAAAAGCAGCTAACTGCAAAGCACAAATTAAAACGATACATTCTGTGGGCTATCAGCTTGTTGAACTACCTTAACATAGGGGGTTACCATGTATAGATCCTTACGAAATAAGTTGGTTATGCTATATACAATATCAACCGGATTGATTCTCATCACAGTCATGATTATCATTTTGATCACTACTGAGAAGGAGCTGGAAGACAAGCGATTGGAAGCCTTTATTAATCATGAGAGCACCATTAGCAGTAAGCTTCAGATTGAGAATAAGCTAAAGCATAGCTGGCTCTCCCAGCTAGAATCAGAATATAATCTGTTAATACAGATTGAGGATAATGGCAGTCCTATATCCTTCAAGGGTGTTTTACATTCCGTTACAGACCGAAGCCTGTTAATGAAGCAGCTTACTGACCGTGCTTTGGAGGAAGGAATTGATGTAAGAAGAAATCCTGTCTTCTTCAGCGAAGCAAAAAGCAGCATTTATACGATAAAAGGTGAGAAAGACGAGATCTACTATGGAATTGCTGTAATCATACCGACAGCTACCGGCTGGAGGAGTCTTTTATTACTTCAATATCTACCGAATTACTACTCCTTAATCATAAAGCAAAGAATACTATATTCCCTCCTGGGTATAGCCGGAATAATTGCTTTGTTTCTGGTCAGTCTATGCTTAGTATCAAAAATGCTAAAACCTATAGAAGAAAACAATCGCAGACAGGCCACCTTTATTGCAGCGGCTTCCCACGAACTACGTTCACCTCTGTCTGTGATTATGGCAAATAATGCGGCCATCTCTACTACAACACCCGAAGACCAGATATTTCATAAAGGAATTGATACAGAATGCAAACGAATGGCCCGCCTAATCGACGATATGCTTATACTGACCAGCATGGATGCAAAAACCTGGCAGATCAATAAAGAGCCTATAGAAATTGATACCCTATTGATAGAAATTTACGAAGCTTTCCAACCTTTGTTCAGGCAGAACGCTCTAAACCTGGATCTTAACCTTCAGGAGGACGAGTTGCCTATGATCTATGGGGATAAGGACCGCTTAAAGCAAATACTGGCTATCCTGTTGGACAATGCACTATCCTATACTCCACCCGGTAAAAAAGTGACCTTACTTGGCTTTGTTTCAGGCTCCACCCTTAATATTGAAGTAGAGGATCAGGGTATTGGTATCTCTGATGAAGATAAAAAGCTTGTCTTTGACCGCTTTTACCGTGCGGACAAATCCCGAAATGACAAGAAGCATTTTGGTCTCGGACTATGTATTGCAAATGAAATCGTTCAACGTCTCGGTGGTAAAATATCGATTAGAGATACCAAGGGAGGCGGTGCCACCTTTGCATTAAGAATACGGGTATAAAGCAGATCTTTACACTAATGCTTCCCGTTATCCACTTAAACGAAAATAAAGGTCTATGACACCGGTTAGGTGACATAGACCTCTGTTGTTATATAAGTAATGATATGAGTGAACCCTACACATACTATATCCTTTTCTTTAATTTCTCTATCAACGCCAAATCTGCCGGTAACCACTTGACACAGTCCAGCGTATCCTTCGTCAGCCACACTGCAGCAGCATGCTCCTTTAAGACTAAATTACCCTCTAATATAGTGCAAAAAAAGCAATGCAACGTCAAATGAAACTGCGGATAATCGTACTCAATAATATCAACTAATTCACCAATCTCAATCTTGGTATCAAGTTCCTCTCTGATCTCACGTAATAGGGCTTGTTCCGGTGTCTCACCTGCCTCCAGCTTCCCACCCGGGAACTCCCATAGTCCTTTGAAATCACCATACCCCCGCTGGGTTGCAAATATCTTATCTTCATATTTGATAATTGCTGCTACTACCTCTATTGTCTTCATCGTACTTCCTCACTCATTTTTAGTAAATAGTCATTGATTCGAAGTAACATCAATTTGTTATAATATTATTCGCAGTGCTAACATGCCCTTTGCAATTGACTGATATTCAAATCGTGAATAAATATAAGATAGGTTATTTACTCAATTGCTTCAATAGGATTTACCAAACAGCCATGTAATTTATTCATCGTCAATTTTAATTTAATCTTTTAACGGCATATGATCAAATTACACTGTCATATGATTAAATTATCCAACTGCAACCATAATGACACACTTATCGTCTATATATAAAATAACTCTTAATTATTAATCTATAAGAAGGAGATTAAAAATGAAACTACATCTACCCCATCATAGAGATAAAAAAGGCTTCCTAAGCCTGTTCCTCTTACTATCGTTATTTGCTGCAATC
Source organism: Bacillota bacterium (assembly GCA_023436065.1). Taxonomy (GTDB): domain Bacteria; phylum Bacillota; class Clostridia; order Lachnospirales; family Lachnospiraceae; genus Mobilitalea. The sequence goes on along the minus strand of JAEZKU010000002.1, from coordinate 23,970 downwards.
CTGATATTCCCGCCTCGTATAGCCCATGCGGCTGAGAAACAACCGGTTTATCAGGATGATATCTATCATTATATCATCACGGATGAGGCTAAGAAAGAAGTGACTCTGATCGGCATCGAAGCCACTGATACCCGAAAGGAGCTGATGATTCCAGGAACAGTCAGCATAAAGCAACAGACCTATACCGTCCGACTTGTAGACCTTCAATGGGAATATTACGAGAACAGCACCTACCGGGCTTTTTATGATAGTGTTGAGAAGCTTACTGTTGCCGATAACTTTCAGGGTACACTCTATCATCCTCAGTATGCCTTCAGGAATATCAGCACCATCGAATTTCTTGGATCAATCGCACCACAGAGAGTATATGTAAGCACCTCTAACCGCAGCAAGAATCCGGACGTTGTCTTTTTCGTTCCGGCGGGTACCGAAGCGGCTTATCGTAATGTGATCAGTGAGTCCCTGTCCTATTATAACGGCAGCGACTTATATGAGATGGACATTCCCATGAGTCCTACAATCATCACCAAAGACACCACAGATATTGAGAACGGTGTGTTCGCTAAAGATGGCCTGCTATATCAGGTGACCTCCTCTGCTCTGACAGGTAAGGGTAAAGTTCAGCTGATCGGTATCACCAATGAGAAGAAGTATTCCTATCTAAATTTACCGAAGGAGCTAACTAACAACAGCTACACCTATCAGCTTACTAAGCTCTGCCAGTTCAGTCTTGTCCGCATCGGCGCCACAGTGATAATTGTTCCCGATACCGTTAACAAGATGGACTCTGCTGTCTTTGATCAACAGGTGGAGCTATTATTCTTATCGAAGAATTGTAAGGTGATTCCCACCAATATGATCACCGATGAGAATAATGAAAGCAGCCTGCGGTATGTCTATGTACCAGAAGGCGTTACCACGATATCTGATAAAGCATTTACTGACCTGATGAAGAACGACAGCAGTATCATCCTTCCGACCTCGGTGAAGTACCTGGGCAAGCAGTCTCTATATGGCTTTAAATATGTTACCTTCTTAAGCAAGAAGCCGATTGCCAATATCTCTGCTGCCATTCAGAAAGGGACTACCGTGAAGGTCAACTCTACTGTGAAAAAAGCTTATCAAAAGGTAATTGGCAGTAAGATATCTCTCGTATCCGCCAAGAATGTGGTGAAGTCCACAAAATTATCCTTAAATCGCTCCGGCCTGACACTGAATACCAAGCAGACCTCGACGATAAAGGGTTCCTTAACCAAAGGCTCGAATGAAACTGTATTTTGGCTTTCCACAGATTCCGGCATCTTTGAGGTATCGTCAAAGGGAATCATCAAACCGAAAAAAGCCGGGGTTGCTTATGTAATAGGATACACAAGAACCTCCGGACTTTATAAGGCAATGAAAATCACTGTCATGAAAAAATGATTATGAATAAAAGCATGTGTTATATTTCCCCACGCTGTCTGACCTTCTTTCTCGCGTAGAAGAAGATAGCCACCTGACCGATACCTGCCAGTGCCCAGGTTACAGGATAGCAGGCGAAAAGTATGAGGACCGTGGGGAACCATGCGAAAACGGTGACCAGCCAGACAATTCTCATCAGGCAGGCTCCCACTAAGGTACAGATCATCGGCAGTATGGAAAAGCCCATACCGCGGGTCAAACCCGGAAATACATTCATGATACCACAGGTAAAGTGTGCCATCATGAGGACATTCATTCGGAGCATACCAAGCCTGATTACCTCCGGATCCGAGGTGAATATTGATAATAGGGGTCGGCTGAATAACATTATCAGGCCGCCCAATACAATCCAGGTCACCATGACCAACAACGTACTAATCTTGGCTACCTTATCAATTCTGTCATATTTTTTCGCTCCCATATTCTGACCTGTAAAGGTTATGGCAGCATTATAATAGGCATTCATGGGAGTGGCGACAAAGCCCTCGATATTTCCTGCCGCCGAGCTGGCTGCGACCATGGAAGAACCAAAGGAATTAATGGCTGATTGAATCAATATATTGGAGAAGGAGAACAGCAGACCCTGCAATCCGGCAGGCAGTCCAATCTTAATAATTTGACCAAGCTTTCTTCCGTCCAGGCGCAGCTTGTTCAGCATCAGACGAATTGATTCCTCCTTATTGCGGATCAGACACAGAAGAGTCAGGAACATCGACAGATACTGGGAAATTACCGTTGCCCAGGCCACACCATCCACACTCATATGTAATACGATGACAAAGAACAGGTTTAATAATACATTTACAATACCTGCTGCCAGCAAATAATACATGGGCCGACGGCTGTCACCAACAGCACGCAGTATTGCTGCACCAAAGTTATAGACCATACTGGCAGGAAGCCCCAGAAAATATATTCTTAAGTACAGAGCAGATAAATCAATGATATCTTCGGGAGTACCCGTAATTATTAATAATGGGGTACATAATATAAGACCCAACACCATCACAAGAATTCCGGCAATGATACTGATGGCAACCGAAGTATGTACGGACCTGCTGACCGCTTCCGGTCGTTTGGCACCATAATCCTGGGCCACTATAACACTTGTACCAACCGCAAGCCCCATGAATAAGTTCACGATCAGATTGATGATTGAACTGGTCGCACCAACAGCTGCCAGTGCTTCCTTGCCGGAGAATCTTCCGACCACAACCATATCCGCTGCGTTAAACATCAGCTGAAGAATATTCATTGCCATGATGGGCAAAGCAAAAAGTACCATTTTGCCAAATATGGGACCGTTACACATGTCCTTATCTCGATTTTTCAATATCACTAGCATCGCTTCCTTTGTTTTTAAGTCGGTTTATTCGTCGAGAAACGGTAAACATATTAACCTTACCATATTTCATCCCTGATTGCTACCTTTTCGCTAAAACTATAGTTCTGTTATTTATTGGTTTCACGATAAAGCTTTTCCGCATATCTGGCTCTTCGATCCCACTCAACTGCCTTCATGAAGCTCTCAGGAAGTCCTCTGCCTTCTATATACATATCACTCAGCAGCATTCTTGCCTCAGGATAGCCCTCCTCTGCCAACGCAAAAAGAGGATCCAATCCCTCCTTGTACTCTGTTTCTTTTAATTGTACCAGAATCTCATTATAACGCTGCTCCCACTGCTGCAGTTTTTTCATGTCATAGTATGTTGCCTTATCCTCCACATAATCCGGCGCAGCTTCTTTAAGGGACCAGGATTTTAGATCTCCACCGTTCTTAATCTCCAGTTTCATGGTTTGTTACCCTCCGATCACTTATGAATAAATCTAAAACTGATTCCTTTGCATTGGTAATTACATAAATGTCTGCCATTTCACCCTCATGTTCAAAGCTTCGTTCATAAACCCCATTATTTCTTATAATTGTTTTTAAAGAAGGTTCATTGCTTCTTTCAACAGACAGGTGAAGCTCCTTCATCCCATTTGCCCATGCCACAGTAAGAAGCTTTTCCAGCATTTTAGTCGCATATCCCTTTCTCCGTTCCGAAGGTCGCACACTATACCCACAATTACCAAAATCAACGAGGAAGCCCTTTAGTTCATAGCGAAGGTCTATGATCCCAATCATCTTATTATCATCAAGAGCTAAAAATGTATCCGTCAGGACCCATTCCGGATTTACCGTCTCCGGATTAGCATTTTTAGATACCATTTCAATCCAATCTTCATATACATCCATCTTATCTAGAAGCCCGCTGCCATTAATCACATATTCTCCTGCATTAAAAAATTCTTGTTTAAACTCTAGCACCTGTTCTTTGTGTCCGATAGAAGGTCTTACAAGCTGTATATCCATATTTTCATCTCCTCCTTCATTACTATGATACGGTTTACTAATTAACTATATTTCATAATAACATTTGAAGGCATCCTTTTGTCAATATCACTTTTACAAAACTCACCTTTGAGACAGATTTTAAAATATATGAAAAGCTGTAAGGGAGTGGGCTATCGAATGCCGGAGAAATGAAAAACCTCCATGTATATGGTATTTACTGACACCATATACATGGAGGTTTTTCATAGCCTTACGAAAGACCTAAGCCCTTTCGCTTAGCAACAATATGAGCCTCGATATTGTTAGCAACCTCCACCGGATCATCACCAAGTGCAACCTTTCCTCCGGTTAATCCTTCTACATCCTGGGTTAAAAGCTTTGCAAGATTAGGGGCCCCTGTGATAAAGGGTGTAGGAGACAGATGAGTATATGCACCATACGCTACTGCAAAAATCCCATCAATCGTAGCCTTTTGCTCCATCCATTCCGGTGCGGTCACTGCAATGGGAAGCTGCGGTATATCCACGTCCAGATGGTCTGCAAGCGCAGTCACCAACATCGAGATTCTTCCTGTATCGGTACAAGTACCAAAGCTCAACACCGGGGGAATCTTTAATAGCTCGCAGACTGACTTAAGTCCCTCCCCTGCTAAGTTAGCTGCATCTAGACTACACAGACCTGCGACCTCCAGACCGTGATTACCACATCCACCTGCAACTACTAAGATATCCCTCTTAATTAATTCCTTCGTGAGATTTACTGTATTCCAATCATGAGGTCCGTTTCTTAAGGTAGAGCAATTCGCAAGAGCAACTACTCCCTTGATTTTGCCTGCTGCGATTACTTCAACCAGGGGATCCAGCTTATTGCCTAAGGCACTTAGAACAGCCTCCGTAGAAAAGCCGGCAATTGCTTTTTGAATTCTTTTAGGAACATGGGGCTTGACTTTGTTATGGCGTTTCTTAAAGTTTTCAATCCCCAGCTCAATTAATCTTTCTGACATCTCATTAGCTTTGTCCGGATAATATGGCAGCTTTTCCTGTATTCTCGGGACCCCGATGATGGTACTGATGGCCACCAAAGCCACTTGATATTTTTCAGCGTAGGAATCAATGGCCGGCGGTGAGCAATTCTCCTCCATTGCCAGAACATCCACTGCACCGGTGGCAAGCATTGGCTCTATCGCAAGCCAGTTTCCCATTAGTCCGACAAACACTTCATCCATTGGATATCTTTGCAGCAGCTCCTGCCCGGTTTCAATGGAGCCTATCACTCGGATACCCTTTGCTCCTGCAGCTCTACCTTTCTCCTGATACTTAGGATCCCGGAGCTTTTCAATCGTTAATGCACCAATCCAGGGCTGGTGACCGTTAAATACGATATTGACATAATCCGGATCAAAGATTCCAAGATCAGTATTGACCTCGTGAGGGGTAGGAGTACCGAAGATGATGTCCTGTACCATCTCAAGACCGATCTGGGAGTTATAGATGGTTGCTAAGCCTAACCGTAATGCCTTTGTTGCCAGGGAAACATAATCTCCATCAACATTGGTGAGAGAACTCGCCACACAGTTTTGCTCTTCATGCACTGTTCCGGCAGGGTAGATGTGGAGCTTCTTCCATATTTCTTTACGCTTCTTAGGAGCGAATGCCTCGACCATAATATTTGGTTCTTCCACACCGATGTGTTGTTGAGCCTCTAAGAGCTCCGCCAATTGAACAGCCAGCTGATTCACATCCTGCTTGTTGTCAATTCCCACCTTCTCACACATCCAGCGTAGCTTGTTTTCGTCCTTGATTTTAAAGGGGGATTTGCCCTCTCCAATCGACTTTAACGTTCGGAATGCCTCGTAGGCATGATGGCTATAGGTGCCGGCTCCGAGGGTATTTTGAATTAACATCTTTCTCATTGCATTTCCATCCGGCCCGATCCCGCAGACACCCTTGTCAATGCCGCTTTTTTCACTCCATCTGCATGGCCCGTGTGAGCAAAGCTGGCAGCTCAATCCTTCAAGACAGAATTTACATCGGATTTTTTCCTGCTGGGTATATCGGTCAAACACATTGGTCATTCCATCTTCCCTGATTCTCGTTAACATTTCTTCAACGGTGTCGTGATAGCTTACACGCCCCTCAGTTTTTTCATAGATTGCTTCAGCCATAATATCTTCCTTTCTGATATGATTAAATTCACACAATAGAATGTGTAGAATTTCCATAAAATATTTCAAATATTTGACATGAGAAAGATGAATATATAGAATAAACTGTAACCTATAGCTCGTTAAATCGTTTCTATAGTGAAAGGGGTGTTAGGGTGATAAATGATCAGATGGAAAAACTATTCTCTCTAAAAGAGATCAGCAGGTCCAGAAATATTACAGAAGGCGTAGCCAAGACAATACTCTTTAGAGCAAGAAAGAAGCTTAAGAAAGAATTGGAGGGAGAAAATGAATTATAGGGAGTTATTCAATCGGTATAGGAAAGGCTTAGCGAACGAGGAAGAGAAGCAGCTGGTTGAGGAAGAGCTGGAAAAGTACGAAGCACTGGAAGAATACCTTTTGGAACGTTATGAGGAAGAGTTTGAGGATATCACAAAATCCTCCGACATAGACGAGCAGGTTGAAGAAACCAACAAATTAAAGAAAAGTGTAAATGACAGGCTGCAAAAAGTCATACTTACCTCTGTATTGATCGTTGTTGTACTTTACGTTGGAATATTTTATATTGGGTCAGGGATCGTAGACCTGATCTATTATGATCCAACTGCGGTTACTCAGTCAGAGAAAGAAAAATATCAATTTCCGGATTTCTATTACGACATGCAAGCCTATATCAGCCTGAATATGCCGGGATACTCCATTAGTTCATTTACCTTTCAAGATCCGAAGGGTTTTGGAAGCTATGAAGTAAGCTACTCTCTGCGGGATCTCTTTTCTGAAAATACACAACGATATTTTATTGACCTATCCAGGGGAAATTTAACTTACGCCGAGAATGGGATCTTTAGTGCGGAAAACCGCTTCTGGATTTGGAGAGGTTTCGAAAAGATACAGAATACTTTACCTGCAGACACCGGTGAAGACGTGATAAAGCTTCGGGATAAAGAAATACTACGAAGAAATGAAGAAACCGTCCGTTATCTGAATGAACTGAATTCTCTGTCCTATCTGTCCATGAGTATTGTGTTTCAGAAAGATCTTACAATGAAAGAAATTTACGATATGGTTGAGAAATACCCTTCCCTGGATTTTAAATGGGTTGGGGTTCGGACTGTAGAGCCCGGTACTCAGTGGAGTGAAAACCAACCCATGCACTTAGTTGGTTTTAACCCAAATTTTAACGACGAACCCTCGACGAATAGACATCCCGACCCACAAAAATACCCCCTATTTAATCTGGTGGATTTTTTCGACACCATAAAAATGTCCACAAAAGAATATTCAGAACTTATCTCCGAGGCGTATAGCACTCACTTTAAATCGCGTCTGGAGTACTTAAAAAATCGAGAAGAATTTGTTGGCATCTTTGACTATAATAATTATAAAATTGATTTCTATGAGGATGCTCTTGCCTATATTGATGAACATGGAGTTAAGACCTACGGAGTGCTTGTTTATGGAACGGCAAAGGATTTATCAGAGCACATCAATGAAATTCCTTATGACAGCCTTTATATCAATAAAGTTTTACCGGCAAAGCCAAATATCTACTATAAATAAACGAACATAGAAGTGCAAAAGGGCTTATCATCAAGCGTGTTATCATAATATTTTGATCATTCATGTAGCTCCAGAGGCAGTTCATCCGGATCCCTGAAGAAGGTCATCTTCTTACTGGTAATTTCATCTATGCGGATGGGCTCAGTCTCGATTCCTAAATTGTTTAGTTCCTTCACGGTTTCTTCTCCCAAGCTCTGCTTATTCTTCACTGATATTTCTGCAGCATATCGTTCAAAACCATGGACATATGTTTTAATTCCTGTAATGCATTACCAATCGCAATAATATCACTATTTTCATTTTCCAGTGTGGCAAGTATTTCTTCGTTTGATGCAGAATGCTCTTCTGAGATGCCGGCAATGTTCTCGATACGCTCATGGACACTTTTAAATTTTTCAATGACACGATCAATCATCTGATTTTCCCTATCAAATAACTGATACATCTCTCGAATCGCATTCTCAACCTCCTTAAAATACAGACTCACTTCAGATAGTATCGTATTACCTGATACAACTGCATCTTCACCAAGACTGACTTTTTCAACTGCTGAAGCTGTATTCTGAATAATTACTTCCGTTATGCCAAATATATTTTCTGCTGTTTTTGCACTTTGATGGGCCAATTTCCCAACTTCTCCCGCAACCACGGCAAACCCTTTCCCCTGTTCACCTGCTCTGGCGGATTCTATTGATGCATTAAGTGAAAGCAGATTAGTCTGCCTTGAAATACTACTAATCCCTTCAAGAAAACCATTGATCTCTACTATATTTGACTGCAGTTCATTTACCGCTTCAAGAGCCACACGAACTGCCTGGTTAATGGTATGCATCTGCGAGGACATGCTATACATTTTTTCAGAACCGGCTGAAACCTTTTGAAAAATAATCTCGGAATTGAATTTCAGCTTTTCTGCGATATCTTTGGTATCATTGACAGCAGACATGGCTTCGTTCATATTGGTATTGATTTCAAAAATATTTTCTGCCTGATGTTGTGTTCCTTTAGCTATATCGTTCATCGTCTGGGACGTGCTTCTGCTGGATTCCACGATTGACTGCATATTGGCATCAAGCTTTATAACATTCTGATTCATGACAGAAGAGGATTGCTCTACATCCTTCATCGCCAACTGCAGTCTTTCAAGCAACTCCTTAACCTCCTCCTCCTTGGAGGCTGCTTTTTTAATCAGGTCTATTCCCCATTTATTCGAAAAGTAAGAAACCAGGAAAATCGCATTAATCATTAGCATAATGGAGAGAAAATAATTGATTGAAATCTGTTTGCCAAATATGATCGAACTGTCAACGGAATAAAAAATCGCAAAAACGATATCTACAATGAATGCATAGATAATTAAGAGTCTTGGCGAGTAATACAGGCATAATACAACAATGGATGCAGCTATTGTATACTGAGACCCCTGCAACGTGGGATCCTGTATAAGAGAGACAATTGCTGCTGCAAAAATAATCACACAATAAATGAGTCCTTTTATTCTGCTGTCAAACGGAATAAAGAGTATACCTACTACAATGATGATAACGACGAATTCCGGAATCGAAAGACTAATTCCTTCACTGATACTTCTGCTTGTAAAGTTGAAAATTACTGTCAGTATACATACTGCTATTATAATACATGTACATAATAAATCCGCTTTCTTAAAGTTGTAGATATTCTTGTTCATGCCAGCCCACATTTTCCTTTCGTGTTAAATATATAATACATCTTTACTTCTTTCTATCTTCGTTTTTTCATACAATAGATACCCGTTCCAAAGGTAGCGTTCTACGGCTGCTTTAAAAGAACGGTTCCTGAACCTTTCATAAGCCTCTCATTTGCCATGCCATTCTCAACAATTGAAATTCCATTTACAAACACATGATGAATTCCCTCCGGCTTCACGGGTAAATTACCATTTGCAGAGACAGTTTTAGGATCAAATACGGTAATATCCGCAGCATAATCCTTACGCAGATAACCCCTATTCTTTACCATAAAACGATCTGCCGTTGCCCCTGTCATTTTGCGTATCGTTTCTTCCATGGAAATCGTCTTGTTTCCCCTCGATAATTCCAGAAATTTAGGAAAGCTGGAAAATGCAGCTGCATTCTGGACTCCCTTTTCTTCGATCCATGCATCAGTCATAAACAGAGAAGGTGCGTGCTTCGCCAATTTACATATCGTTTCTTCATTATAATAACGATACATATTAACCCTGCCTTTTCCATTACACATTTCAACAACCTTAATATAAGCATCCAGCTCCTTCATCTTCCATTCCTTCGCCAGCTCTGCAATGTACTTTCCACAGATGCTCTCGGCTGCATCACCCGCCCAGGCAACCTGAATATCCTGAAATCCAAAACCCAAGAGTCGTTTTGTTAATCCGATTTCAAATGCAAGTCTTTTCTTTGCGAGCCAAGCAGCCTTCTTCTCTTCCGGAAGCGAAAGGAACCAATTGGGAAGGATGACTGTAATGACAGATACTCCAAAGGTCATAGAATATAAATCATAAGCAAAGTCTAAGCCTTCTGCACGTGCTTGATCGATCAGCTCCAAGCTTCTATCCACTGTCTTCCAGGTTGTCTTACCTACAAAGATATGATGGGAATATTGCATACGCACTCCGGTACGGCGCGTCAATTCAATCATTTCTTTCAGGGCACGAAGATTATGTGGCTCACCTCCCACGGATAAATTGTAGGAAGTTGAAACCGCAGACTGTGCCTTTGAGTGTACTGTTAAGATGCCTCCCCGCTTTGCTACTATTCGTGCAGCCATCTCCAATTCATCCGGTGCAGCATACCGGTCAGGCTCATACATCAAACCAAAGGAAAGTCCATATACTCCTTGGTCGAATGCTTCTTCAAGCTTTGCATTGCGGCGTGCCATTTCTTTCTCTGATAAAGGACGGTTGTCATAACCGGAAATTCCTATTCTGATTGAACCATGTCCCTGAAGAGGAATAATATTCAAGGGCGTTCTTTGCTCTGCCGCTTCCCTCCAGCCATTAAAAGAGGAATAATCACCATACACCTCTCCTGTTTCAAACAGTCCGCTTCCCAGCAGACCTATGTATTTCGTACCCGCTTCATAACCAAAGGGGGAAAATCCACAATTTCCTGTCACCTGTGTAGTGATACCCTGCTCCGCAAAGCTTTTAAAATACGGAACAGTATTATTGCGGGCAGCAAACCAGTCATTATGAGAATGAGCATCGATAAATCCGGGCGCAATAACCTTACCACTGCAATCAATTACTTTACCATCAAAGCTTCCTGTGAAATCACCTTTCACTACCTCTTTAATTACAGAATCCTCTACCAATACTGAACCCTGATAAGAACTTTTACCGCTTCCATCCATTATTATTCCGTTTTTCAATAGAGTTCTCATAATTCCTCCTTTTTCTGACAGTTGCTTATACAATAATAGCAAATGTTGTAAATTAATGCTTGCATTTTCTTAATATTATTTTATAATTTTTAAGATAGGATTTAATTTTATTTACATACTTTCGATTAAAAAAAAGCCCGGGCACTATCCTATTGATCTATACCTGGGTTTGACGAGAGGGAAGGTTGTTCTTATGAAACAGGAATATTATGATTATATCTTCAATAATCGTTCCAGTGGGTTTCATCATCCTACACGTGACAAAATATACTGTATGTTCTATGGATTTCAGAATAATCCCGTAATCCCGGATGATTTTATTAAAGATTATTTCAAATATCTTGACGGAGAGCCCGGTATACTCAGTGAGAATGATCTGATCAATCTCCGCTATACCCTTTTAAATTGCTGCTTCTATTTTTGTGAATTTTTAATTATGAATCATATTGATTCCGAGTTGGTTTACAACAGTTCCGATTATTTCATTAATCAAATAAGTAAGATTACTACAGACAAGCAAGCGTTAGAAATACTAAATGATATGGCACAGGTCTGCCACGATATGCTCAGAGACTATAAACAAATGCCCTATCATATAACAATTGAGAAAGTGATCCGTTACATCAATCAACACCTTTATTCAGGAGTTAATTTACACATGGTGGCCAAGTATTTCGGATTTACACCGCAATACCTGACAACACTCTTTAAGCAAGTAACCGGTCAAGCACTATATAAATATATACAAAGCAGAAAAATCGATGAAGCAAAGATGATGCTAGTTCACACCAATAAATCAGTCTCTACCATTTCGTCTGATCTTGGCTTTTGTAGCTTATCGCATTTTTCCAATGCATTTAAGGTAAGAACAGGAATGTCTCCGTCAGATTTTCGAGAGCAAGGCTGACGCTTAGCCTATGCCACATGCCTTTTTAACCTGATCTCTTCGGCTTGGATGTGCTAACAGTCCACTTTTTGAAAAAGTATAGATTTTATCAGCCATTTGTGAAATAATATAGAATAGTTACTAAAAAGGAGGTCAAATTATGAGAGCTTATGAACGATTAATCAATTATACCAAATTTGAAACCGGCTCAGATGAAATGAGCAGCACACATCCCAGTACTCCGGAACAGCTGGTCTTTGGAAAAGCCCTGGTTGAAGAGATGAAAAGTCTTGGTATTGCAGATGCAGCTATGGATGAGAACGGATATATATTTGGTACGATTGAAGCAAATATAGAGAACTGGTCGGGCACGGTGATCGGATTTGTTGCACATATGGATGTTGTCAATCATGTACCCTTTTCCGGTATTAAGACGAGGATAATCGAGAACTTTGACGGATCGGAAATTATTTTGAATGCAGAAAAGAATGTGAAAATCAATCCTGCAGAATTTGATTTTATGAAGAATTATATCGGGAAGGATTTATTGGTCACCGACGGAAATACTCTGCTCGGTGCTGATGATAAAGCCGGTGTTGCCGAAATTCTTACTATGGCAGAAACCTTATGTCAGCATCCGGAGATCAAGCACGGAACGATAAAAATCGGTTTTACCCCGGATGAAGAAATCGGTAAGGGTGCAGATCTCTTCGATGTGAAGCGCTTCGGTGCGGATTTTGCTTACACCGTGGATGGCGCTGCCTATAACGAGGTGGAGTTCGAGACCTTTAATGCTGCTGCCGCAGATGTGTTGATCAACGGGGTGAGTATCCATACCGGAGACGCTAAGGACAAGCTTGTGAATGCTTCCCTGTTGGCGATGGAATTCCATGCTCTCCTTCCTGAGAAGGAACGCCCGGAATATACAGAGAACTATGAGGGCTTTTATCATTTGGACCGCCTGGAGGGTATCGTAGATAACGCTAAAATGCATTACATCCTGCGTGATCACGATCTTAATAAGCTGAATGAGAAGAAAGCGGTTATGAATGCTGCTGCTGCCAAATTAAATGAAAAATATGGTCAGGATACCGTTCGGGTAGAGATCAAAGATACCTATTACAATATGGCTGAGAAGATTAAACCACACTGGCATCTGATCGAGTCCGCTTATGAAGCGATCAGGGAATTGGGTGGAACACCCCTCAGCAGACCCGTCCGCGGAGGTACCGACGGTTCGAGACTATCCTTTATGGGTCTGCCCTGCCCCAACCTGGGAACCGGCAGCCATAATCATCATGGAAAGACGGAATTTGCCTGTATTCAGGCTATGGACCAATGTGTTGAGCTTCTGGTAAAGCTGGTTCAAAAGTACGCTAGGAGGTAGCCGGATGATAAAAGTTGATCATTTATCCTACTCCTTTCCGCAGAAGGAGCTGTTTCATGATATTTCGTTTACCATAGAGGACGGACAGCATTGCGCCTTGATCGGAACAAGTGGCAGTGGTAAAAGTACTCTGCTGGAGATCCTTATGGATCCTGAGAGATATCTCTATGACGGAGTGATCGAGACAGATCCCGACTGCAGGATTGGATACGTCAGTCAGTTCTCAGCACTGGATGAGACAAAAGATATGACGGTTTTTGAATATATTGCAAGTGATTTTATCAGGCTTCAAAACGAACTAGCTTCTATCTATATTGAGATGGAGACCTCTACTGATATGGATGCTTTACTGGAAAGATATCAGATCGTTTTGGATGCTTATCAGGCAATCGGCGGGGATGATTACGAGCAAAATATCAGGAAGCAGCTGAATTTGGCGAACTTAGGAAAGCACGAGCAGCTTATGGTATCCAAGCTTAGTGGCGGAGAATTCAAAATCATTCAGGTAATCAAGGAGCTGCTGCATAGTCCGGACCTAATGATTATGGATGAGCCCGATGTTTTTCTGGATTTCGAGAATCTTAACTCGCTGAAAAACCTGATTAATTCACACAAGGGAACCGTGCTTGTCATTACGCACAATCGTTACCTGCTCCATCATTGCTTTGATAAAATTCTGCATCTTGAGAATATGGAGCTTCAGGAGTTTGATGGGAACTATATCAATTATAATTTCACCTTACTTCTTAAGAAAATCGAGCTACAGGAGCTGGCGACAGCCGACGCCCTGGAGCTCGAGAGAAATGAAAAGCTGATTCATAAGCTAAGAGCCGATGCTGATATCTTTACGGATGCCTCCAGGGGTAAGGCCCTGAAAGCAAGAATAAAGATCAAGGAACGGTTGGAAGCTCGCCGGATTAAAGCACCCTTTGTAGAGATCAGGCAACCGGATATCCGACTGGTTTCTGAACCCGAGCTTGAAGAAACTGCTATATTAACCCTCAAGGATTACAGTCTCGCTTTTGATGACACCCTTCTGGAAGAAGTCAGCTTCGAGCTTAATTCACATGACAAGGTCGCATTCATTGGTCCTAACGGCACCGGGAAGACCACCTTGCTACGGGATATCTATAAAAATACTCATGAAGCCATTCAGATCCATGAAGCTGCAAAGGTTGCTTATTTATCCCAGAACAATAGTGAAATACTGAATGAGACCAACACCATACTGCGTGAGTTTCTGGATGCCGGATTTCAGACAAATCAGGAGGTTGCAGAGCATCTGTTAAAGTATGGTTTTGGGGAGGAATACCTCTCTCAGAAGCTTGGTTCTCTGTCCGGTGGAGAGAAAAACCTACTGCAGATAGCCAAAATTGCTTCCGCCAATGCGAACCTGCTGCTTCTAGATGAACCGACCAGCCATCTTGATACCTATTCGCAAATCGCCCTCGAAAGAGCAATCAGTGAATATAACGGTTCGGTATTGATGGTCTCCCATGATTTCTATACCATCGTAAACTGTGTGGATTATGTCTTTCTCATAGAGGATAAGTCAATCAGAAGAATGAGTATTCGCAAATTCAGAAAGATGATTTATGAGAAGCATTTTGGTAAAGACTATCTGGAAATCGAGCAAAAGGTAAAGGCAGCGGAGTTAAAAATTGCTGTCGCATTAAAGGACTCTGATTTTACTCTTGCGAGGGAGCTGTCAGAGGAATTGGAAGAATTGATTAAATTACTATAGATAAATAACGTTTTTTATTTAGGAGGATTTCTTGTGGCAAGAACAGGAACGGAACAAATAATAGAGGCAGATCAGCCGTTATCCAAGTCCATGGTATGGAAATTACAGGCCGACTTCTATGCAAGTCAGGGACCGGAAGCCTGGATTAAGGGAATCGTACCTCAATATATCACTACGAACCCTTATATCGCGAACCTCTATGCCAAGATAGTATTCGGCTACTGCAGAGACCTTGTTTCCGATCAGACCTTTGATCAGAGTACGACGATCTATATTATGGAGCTCGCAGCCGGTGTCGGACGGTTTACCTACACCTTCCTTAAGCGATTCCATAAGCTCCTTGAGAAGTCTTCCTTAAAGGAGCTTAAGTTTAAATATATCATAACAGATCTTGCCGAGAGAAATGTCTCCTACTGGCTTTCTCATAGCTTTTTAAAGCCTTACTTTGAAAGCGGTGTTCTGGACTGTGCCACCTTCGATATGACCAAGGACGAGGAATTACATTTGCGCTTCAGCGGTGAGGTATTAAATAAGGACATGCTTAAGAACCCGCTGATCCTATTCGCGAATTATACCTTTGACAGTCTTCCTCAGGATACCTTTTATGTGAAGGACGGGGAGCTCTATGAAGGTCTTGTCACCGTTTTCTCCAAGGGGGAGCAGGCAGATTCGACGGATAACTCCATCCTGGCAGGCATTGATTATGAATATACCGATCGACTAATCCGGGGAAGGTCTTACTATGAAGAAGATAATATCAATGAGATCCTTAGGTACTATCAGGGATGCCTCCAAGATACAGCCTTTTCTATCCCAATTGTTGCAATAAGATGCCTACAAAGGTTAATCACGCTATTCCGGGATGATCTTCTCCTGATTTCGACGGATAAGGGTTATAGGAATGTCAGCTCTATGGACAAGATCTATCACCCCTTCCTATCAAAGCATGGCTCGATATCCCTGACTGTTAATTATCATGCTATGGAGCTATTCTTTCAGAGTCTTGGTGGAAAAGCGATTCACAGTATCTATGACCATGAAAATGTAACCACATCCTTGTTCTTACTTAGCCGGCAGTCCCATTCTTTTATCGAAGCTTCCCTGGCATTTCATGAAATTATTGAGGGGATCGGACCGGATGATTTCTACGTGATCAAAAAAGCAATTGTTCCAAAGAATCAGTCCCTCACCACGAAAGAACTGCTGACCTTTCTCAGATATACCGTATGGGATTCAAGAACCTTCATTGAATTTTATAACACGCTGCTTGAGCGGATCTCTGAGGAAGAGAATTTTCCGAAGGAAGAATTGATCTTAATCATCCATCAGGTTTGGGAGCACTTTTTCCCTATTGGGGAAGAAGGTGATCTAGCCTCCTGCCTGGGCTCCTTATTGGCTTATTTTGGTCAGGATGCGGATGCCATAAAGCTATACCGGGCTTCTCTGGAATTTTACGGAGAAGATGCTGCAATCAATTATGAAATAGCATTATGCTATTACAACCTGCAGGAATTTGAGAAATCACTGAAGTTTGTTCAAAAATCACTGGTTCTTGATCCTGAATTTGAAGAGAGTAAACATCTGAAGGATATCCTGGAAGCAATGTAGAAGCAGGTGCATTCGAAAATATCATATTACAGAAACAGCCGGTATGTGGTAAAATAAATGGAAAGATGCGTATGACTACAATAACCGGATAAGGAAGGAAAGAATTTATGCTGGACAAGGTGATTGAAATAGTTCGTGAAGCCGGCAGCTTAATGCTGAATCGGGATTTTACGGTGGAAAGCAAGGGAACGATATCAAATAATGTGACTACTGCGGATTTGGCGGTTCAGGATTTTTTAGAAAGTCGCTTAGCTTCACTTATAGATAATAGTGTCTTCATAGGAGAAGAGGGTAATTTCAGTGATTCCAATAACTCGGCCCAATACCGGTGGATTGTTGACCCGATTGACGGTACGGCGAATTTTATTCATGATATGGGCTTGAGCGTCATATCCGTCGCACTTGTGAAAGACCAAAGATCAGTACTGGGCGTGGTATATCATCCTTACCGTAATGAAATGTTTTATGCTGAGGAGGGAAAGGGTGCCTTTTTAAACGGCAAAAAAATCAGGGTATCTGACCGGGATTTTGCACATTCCCTGATATGTACCGCTGCCAGCTTGTATAACAAGGATTATGCGAAGCCCTGCTTTCAGATTATGGAGCAGGTATATGCGGAATGCGATGACTTCCGCAGGTTAGGCTCTGCCGCGCTGGAGCTGGTCTATCTGGCTTGCGGACGGGTGGATTTGTACTTTGAAATCCGTGTATTCCCCTGGGATTTTGCTGCCGCCGAGGTTATCATACGGGAAGCAGGGGGATATGTCGGTACCGTAGAATATCCCGATCCCGTATATCACAGACCAATCCCTTTAATTTGCGCAAACACAAAAGAGAACTACGAGTATCTGAAAAGCATCGTTCTGAAAGAAATTCCTGTGATACCTTACAGCAATTAAATTCATTACTACGGAGGATAAACACATGCTAGAATATCAGAACTTCGAAATTACAAAAGAGTTTTACAGTGAGGAGAAAGATTTCAAGCTGGAAAAGACTTACGAGTTGTGTATCAATGAACTGGGACTTCAGCAGTCGAAACGAGACCAGATCATAGCCTTTTATATCGCTATCATCAGCTTTGTGATTCCGTCCATTCTCGGTATGGAACTAAATAACTATGCAAAAACAGCCGGGTTCTTCGCACTGTATTTGCTCGGAAGCATGCTGACAAAGGTAATTGCCCGGTATCGTGTATACAAGGAGGTTTACTGGATTTCTTGTCGTACTATTTCACAGCTTTACAGTTTTGACCAGAATAAAATGACAAAACTCCTGGTTCAGCATATCTTTTATAAGACTCTGGGCAGGAATATGTCCTCTGTCATTGTATTCCGTGAGAAAAAACCCGATAAAGTGGATTGGTGGAAGAGCTTTTTAAAGATGCGTAACAGCGCGGAAACCATTCTGTATGAGGTCCTGGTGTTGCTTTCCTCTCTGGTGCTTTGGATCGGAATATTCATTTTGATTCCTGACTTTTATATAGGCATAATTACCGCTACCGTATTAACAATAATAAATTTCGTTTGCTGGTGCAGATACTATTACAAGCGTCTCACCGGTGTATATGCCGTCTATATTGACGGCAAAGATAAATCCTTTAATGATACCTATGCGAAGGCATGGTTCTTACATAGCTTTTATCAATAATTAACTGCTCGAAAGCCGGATATTCGCATGACTAAGAGGAATATTCCCCTTAGTCATGGCGCTCGTCCATGTTCGCATACATCTCGCAAAACCTTGCCGCAAATGCCGGCTGTTCTCCGGCTGCATATAGGTGCGAAGTATCTCCGAAGGCACTCATTCGAAAATAAGCAATTCCTTCTCTGCGCTCTTCAGTGATCAGAGTGGTCACCGAGGTAGGTGCTGCGCAAAACCCATGCCACAAAAGCATCGGTGAGATACCCAGCAAATGACTGAGGATAATACACTCCACACCAAAGTGGCAGAACAAAACGATGGTATCGTTATTGGGTCTGATGGTATGAAACAGCTTTCCCTCATGCTGATAGCCATGCTCCTTCAGCAGCTCATCCAGACCGGCACCTACTAATGCAGCTTCTTTTCCCACCTTTGCCGATTGCATGACAGGAACCGTGTGCCATAGCTCCTTATCATAAAATGCCTCTTCCTTAGTCCAATCTGCCGGCAGCCAATCCCAGGGGATTCGCTCTTCACCGGTTACCGGATCAATAATCGGTACGTCAAATTCCCTAAGCCATGGAATTACCTTCGCTTCCCGCTTCATCTTCTTCAGTGTGACAGAGGCTGTGTCCTTCGCTCTTCCAAGCGGTGACACATAAAAAGCTTTCACATCCATCTTAGAAACTCTATCAGATAAAAATTCTGCTTCCCTCCAGCCTTTCTCAGTCAGGGAATCAATTGTATAATCAGGATCTGCATGACGTATTATCACTAATTTCATAAATGTTATCTATAATCCGATCGTTCAGGATGAGTCGCCCGGATTATCTTCCTTTCTCCCAAATGTATGCTTGAGTATTTATCTCTTCGTCCTTTTTCTCCTAGCTGTTGCTGCATGATTTCAGATAAACAGCTACAGCTCTCCAATTACCGTTTGCCCGATAGGTCAGTTTATTATTCGCAAGGCTGACCTCGCAATCCGTATCCGAGTATACTTCCCCTAATTCAAAATGGTACCCTTCGGGAATGGTGATAACCGGGTCCTTCTCCATATCACCCTCGAACAGATGATATAAGGCAAATGCATCCCCCTGCTCTCCGATCCGAAGTACACCCTGCCAGCCCTTCGGATGGCGATAGCTGATATTTTCATTCCCATAGCGTAGGGAATAACCGTTCTTGATGATCGGCGCAATCTTCTTATAAAAGGCAATACCGCGGTCAATCGCATTCCATTGCTCAGAAGATAATTCGGTGACATCTCCGGATAGGCACATCCTCCCGAGAAAGGTATTAATGACGGAATAAGTAATTCTCTTTATGCTGTCTTCCTTCCTGATGACAGCCCAGATCTGGCTCTGCCTCGGCAGAATCGTCCTGTGGAGATTAGCTGCAATAATCGGAATTTCCGGGCATTCATGTGCATCCGAAAAGGATGCCATACTGGATATGCCCATCATCTTTGTCTCCAATCTGTGACCACCGGACGCGCAGTTTTCTATGATGATACCGGGAATCTCTCGCTTGATGGTCTGAACAAATTCAAAGGCAGCCTCCATATTCTGTCTGAGCCCTTCTCCCAGGGACTCCGCTCCGTCACAGCCTATTCCGATGGTATCGTTATAGTCAATCTTAATATATTCAAACCGGTATTTCTTCAGAGTCCCGATTACCTTCTCCTTCAGATAATCGATCACCCACAGATCCCTCATATCCCAGAAACGCTTCATCGTGGTAGTCAGGGTTACTCCGTCCCGTTTCAGAAGATGTGCTTCGTTTTGGTAGGCTTTGGCTGCCATTCCGAGATTTTCAATCTCAAACCAGATTCCCGGCTTCATCCCCTTGGCTTTGATTGCTTCAACAGTCTTCTCCAATCCGTCGGGGAACAGCTCTTTAGAGACATTATAATCCCCCATGGAGAGATCCCAGGGGATTCCCGGCTCCTTATACCAGCCGCAGTCTATCACAAAATAATCAAAGCCCTTTCCCTGGATCGCCTCCAGAATACCACTGATATTCTCATGGGAAGGACATCCCCAGGTCGTACAGTATTCATTGAAAATGATCGGAAGGCTCTGCTCGCTTTCCGGCCCTTGATCAAGGATATGATTCAGGGAGGCAGTCATTCTCTGAGAAATATGATCAATACCTCCGCCTTTGCATACAGACAGTACCGCATATGGAGTAGCAAACAATTCGCCCGGATGGATTTCCTTCATCCAGTGACCAAACTCCCGGTCTGCGATTCCACCGGAGATGGATATTCCATCGTCCTTGCGGTAGATTTCCATCTGCCAGGAAGCATTATGCGCCAGCATCGCACCCCAGAAAATATCATTTTCACTGTCCTCCAGGATAAGACTGGGGAAATACTGATTCACCGGCATAGAGCCTACTTGTCCAAATCGTTCTGAACGAATTGCATGATGGGTCCAGGAGGGTTCGAGCTGCAGATCCTCAATGGTCCTGGTCTCAAGTCTTCCTTCCATGCTCCATACACTTCGAAAACGGTGTACCTTCATCCTGTCATGTCCGTCTCCGTCTAAGTACGGTGAGATTCCTCCCAGGGAGAAGCTTGATATCATTTCCAGTTTCACGGTCTGATTACTATTATTTTGAAAGGTACTATAAATCTCAATATTCTTGCTGCCTGTTCTCCAGCTTAGATAATGCTTACCTTCATACCCTCTGTCATCTGATAACCTGGTACAGATCACAATCTGATCATCTTTACGGACTTCTTCCTGATCCCTGTATTGAAGCTTTGTGACCGACTCGCCTAATCTCATCGTCTTGCCACCGGCATAACCACCCGGATAGATATCCCCTACCAGCTTCAGCTGCAGAAGAGAATCGATATTCTGCTTTTTCTGTGCCCACTCCGTTGCCTTTTCAGCTCCGGGTATTAAGATAAGCTCGATATTTCTGCTATCACTATCGATATAATATTGACATTTCATATCACCGAGCTCGTATTCCTTCAATAATGTAACCATCTTCTGTCATCTCCTCTATCCTGTCCAAGCATCATTAGATAAAGCTATTCTTTCCTTCTTTCCCGAATTGCTTTCTCATAAAACCCGATTTTGTAATCAATCATCTTCTGATATTCTTCCAATTCAGCAATTCTCTGATTGACAATTTCCTTCTGTTGATGAAAAATCCTAAGGCGTTGTTCCAGCGTGGAATCACCCTCTTCACATAGCTTAATATACTCCCTGATTTCTTTCAATGACATTCCGGTATTCTTCAGGCAAAGAATGAAAGACAGCCACCCCAAATCCTCCTCCGTGAATACTCTGTTGTCCTTATCATCTCTTTTGACATAGGGCAGCAAGCCCTCTTTATCATAATACCGCAGGGTAAAGATGCTGATACCCGTCTTTGCAGCGGTCTGAGCAATTGTATAACTCATAGGTTCTCTCCCCCTCCCTTATCTACCATAGCATACTTTGAGGAAGTTTAAAATCCTATCCATAATTTTTCCGTACATTTTTTATGCAATTGTGCACTCTAAATACACTCTCTCGAAATATGGATTAAGATTGCAGACAAGAATCACCCTCTGAATTTATCAAAACATCCGCAAGAAATTCCTGCAAGATTTTTATTGACATAGAGTATACTCTATGGCCTACAGTCTACGTATAACCATCCAATAGATGGAAATAAAGGAGAATGATTATGAAAAAATATGTGAAAAACAAAAACCTGACCTGCCAACCCATACCCAAGCTAATCGTATCCTGCCGGGATAAGGAAGGCCATGATAATGCCCTGGTGGTAGGCTTTGCAGCAAATGTTAGCTTTGATCCACCGGTGATAATGGTTGGTATAGTGCCCGGTCGTCATTCCTACCCCATCATTAAGGAAAGCGGGTGCTTTGTTGTGAATCTGGTCAGTCCTTCCTTTTCCCGGGAATATGATTATCTCGGCAGCCATTCCGGTAAGAACGAGGACAAATTCGCAAACCTTCGTCTTAAAACAGAGAATGGAAACATTGTAAATGCACCCTTATTGGTAGATTGCCCTGTCAGTGTGGAATGTACGGTGATCGGTTCTGCTATGCCCGGTTCCCATGAGTTATTTTTCGGAAAGGTAGAATGTGTTCACTGTGAAGAAGCATATCTGGATGAGCACGGTAATATCGACTGGTCAAGGCTTACTTTACTATAAAGCCTTCCTTTAGGATCATACCACCCTTCTCTCCGCCTCCGGGACCATTTAAATCTTTCTTCCCTCTTATACAAGGTTGGGACTGCGTTTCTTCATCACAGGTTTATCGGGATTTTTCGTAATTTATCAGATGCTCTTCTCATAAAATGATACTAAACATAAAAGGCAGGGAAATGATTTATGAGTACAAAGCATTATTTCGCATGCGGCCACACAGCCAAGGGTTATATCAATCTTTTCAGCTCGAACCTAGAGCCGCTGAATAAGCTATTTATTCTGAAAGGGGGTCCCGGCACGGGTAAGCTTCCTTTCATGAAGAAAATCGGCTCTGCTCTTGAAGGGCTCGGCCAAAAGGTCGAGTATATCCACAGTCCCTCCGATCCTGACGCATTGGACGGAGTTCTTTTTCCTGAGCTTGGTGTCGGGATGGTCAATGACACACCGCCTCATTTGTTTGAGCCGAGGGCTCCGGGAGCCCTTGAAGAATATATCAATCTGGGGGCCGGTTGGAATACCGAGAAGCTCGCTACCCATACCGCGGAAATTCTCGAGCTGCGTAACCAAATACAGCTAAACTTTGAGAAGGCTTATATCGAATTTGCCAAGGGTCTGAAGGTTCATGATGAATGGGAGAAGATCTATATCCGGAATATGGATTTTGCCAAAGCCAACCAGCTGACAGAAGAGGTCATCCACACCGTACTCGGATCGACCCAATTCGATAAACCGGGTAGTATTAAGCATCGATTCTTTGGAGGATCGACACCATACGGTTCGATGGATTATATTCCAAATATTACAGAGGATATTACCACACGATATTTCATCAAGGGCCGGCCGGGGACGGGCAAATCCACGATGTTAAAGAAGATAGCGGAAAAAGCTCATGCACAAGGAATCGACACTGAGGTGTATCATTGCGGTTTTGATCCTGACAGCTTAGACATGCTGCTTTTCCCGGAGCTAAAGCTCTGTGTTTTTGACAGCACCTCACCCCATGAATATTACCCTGATCGGGATAGTGATCAGGTCATCGATACGTATTCTCAATTAATCACTTCCGGTACAGATGAGCTTTATGAAAAGGAGCTCGCTGATATCAAGGTACGATATAAAACCTTTACCAAAGCAGGGACCGCACACCTGGCCTCTGCTAAGACTTTTCTCGAGAAATTGGAGCAAATCTATCACGATGCCACGGACCTCTATGTCATAGACAGAATCTGTAATGAGCTATTACTAAAAACCCTGAAATATTATTCGTACCTTAGGGGGTAACATTAATCTTAATAATTTCTTACTGATTTCTTAAAGCCATTGTGTATCCTTTTTTCCCATGGTAATATATGGGCAAAGTTATTGTAAGGATTTGCTATTTCCAATCAATAACTCAATCTCATTCATAGTAATCAGGGAGGGAAAGAAGTGAAACGAAGAATGTTTGCTATACTAATGATATTTGTCATTGTCCTGGCGTCCTGCAACAAGAAGGAGGAGCCGTTGACTCCTACGCCGACGATGAACAAAGCTGATTATGCAACATATGATTACAGTGATCATACCGACTCGCGAGAATCTTACTATACGACAGTACTGG
>JAEZKU010000055.1 GCA_023436065.1 Bacillota bacterium | reverse complement strand
CAATTTTTAAGAATTGCAAGCTGTTAGTCTTTACTGTTTTTGTGGTGTATCAATACTTTCATACTGATACGGTTCGTCGACATATCATTTCTGATACATCTAATGAAAATCTATTTTTGGAGCTCATCGTGGCAAACATTCTTGCCAGAATGTCTCCATATTTTTAGAATTTTCAGGGTTGTTTCACTGTTCAATTATCAAGGTTCCTATTCCATCGAAGCTCGTTTCGCATCGATGTCTGACGTTTGCCGTCAACTTTTTTAGTTTAACACACACCGCGCATTATGTCAACCACTTTTTTATTTTATTTTTTATTTCATCAAGCTTTTTTCAAGCTATCGTGGCCGTTCATCAACGGTGGAGTTTTATTTTAACTTCTGGAAAGCAAAAAGTCAAGCAGAAAAAACAACTTTTTTCTAGTTATTTTTTGGATATAGGTAAAAGTAAAACCTGCCACTATTACAGGCAGGTTTCGTATGCATACTATTTGATTTGCTCGAGCTCTTCATCCTCCAGATCTTCAGCATCTATGTTCAGAGTATGGAGTGCTCTCCTCTTTCTTCTCGCTTCCTCGGAATATGTCATAATGAAATCTTTGATCTCACTGGAATGCTTGATATGATATAAAATCAGTTCCGGATGAGTCGTATCCCCTGTATAGCATATGATGGTCCCGATTTTAAACATTCTTTCGGATAAACTTCTGGTTAATCTGACATCTTGAATCTTATACATCAGAGCATCGTCCTCTGTGATATTCAGGAACCCTGATGTTATCGTAATCTTGTCTTCATTAATCGCATACTTCGTAAATGTAAACGGTAAACCAAAAAACTTGATACGCTTTCGCTCCACAAAACCCATACTATCCAATCCATACCTTTCTTCTGAATTATTTCATAATAATCTTCATCGATTTATCCCCTTGGGAAACCGTAAGGTTGATATCTGATATTTCCTTCTCCTTCTTGATCTCGAACACTAATAGAACCTGCTTTTTTTCTTTACCCTTCAGAGTAATATCTATATATTGAAGGTCATTCTCGATTAGGGAAAGAGATGGCTCGTATACCTTTTCGGCGTTTATGGCCAACTGGAACCGAATATCAGCCTTCGTCAGATTTAAGGTCTTCTTCTTTTCAGTCTTATTCTTTAATATGAAGGTTACAATAGCCAATTGATTACCCTGTCTGGGAGTAACCGTAAAATACGAATCAGTTGACTCCTTAGGATAGCTATCAGTAATATCATATCCTTCATATTGTAAATCGAAGTTATCCGTACCGATTACCTCCGAAAGAGTGTACTCCTTCTTAGTCCCTGTAATCTCAGCTGTTCCGGTAGGTGATGGTACCACATCAGTGCTCTGTGTAGAATCTATAGTCGGAGTGTCAGTCACGACAGGCTCTACACTAACCTCTTCTATCGGAAGCAAGGCATCCTGATAATAATCATCCTGCTCTAATAG
This sequence comes from Bacillota bacterium, assembly GCA_023436065.1. Lineage (GTDB taxonomy): Bacteria > Bacillota > Clostridia > Lachnospirales > Lachnospiraceae > Mobilitalea. The sequence continues at coordinate 22,346 of JAEZKU010000055.1, read as the reverse complement.
CTTACCCGCCATATATTCAGCTGCTGAATCACTCTGTTCTTCAGTGTAATTATATTCCTTGATGCATCCGGTAAGGCTGAACATAAGAAGTAATATGATTAAGATTCTCGCCCGTTTCATCAATTGTCCCTCCAGTATATGTCTGTCATATGCGGCATGTACCCTGAATACAGTGTGGTACATATAAATATTATCACTTTTCACGAATTTTGCAACTAAAATTGCGTTTCACTACTGAAATGCCTGTGCCACGGAGCATTATTATCCATAAAAATAATCACAATCATACCATGACTTAGGTACAATTGTGATTATTGATCATTTTATGATTTTGTATCTAGTTCAAACCAAAACTCAACCCCAACAGACCGGTTAATCACACCGCACTGTTGGTTATGGGAGTTCATGATCGCTTTTACTATGGAAAGTCCTATTCCGCTGCCTCCATACTCTCTGGTTCTCGCTTTGTCTACTTTATAGAACTTGATCCATATCTTATCGATATCCTCCTCAGGAATATTCTCTCCTGTATTGAATACAGCCACACGAACTGTATCCTCTCTCGGAATCAGTTTTATCTCAATGATCTTTTGGTCACTGACATGATTGAGCGCATTACTGATGTAGTTTGTTACTATCTGCTCGATCAGATATTCATCCGCCCATACATAAACCGGTTCCGTCTGTTCAAAATGCAGGGTCACTTCCTTCTGTTTGAACAGGATCTCCGTTGAACTCAGCACGGATCTGATCAGGGTCACGACATCAAAACGCGTAAAGTTTACTTGATTATTGCCGAATTCCAGTTCATTTAAGCTGAGCAGCTTCTTTACCATGTTATTCATCTTGCCCGCTTCATCCATGATCACCTCGCAGTAAAAATCACGGCTCTCAGCATCCTCATTGATATTCTCCTTGAGGCCTTCAGCATATCCCTGAATTAAGGAAATAGGAGTCTTAAGTTCATGTGATACGTTGGATAGGAATTCCTTACGCATCTCATCAATTTCCGTCTTCTTCTGAATGTCACTTACCAATTCATTATTCGCCTGTTTTAATTCCTGAATCGTATTCTCAAGCTTATCCGACAGGATATTAATGCTGTTTCCCAGCTCTCCTATCTCATCCTTGGATTTTACTTTATATTTCACTTCAAAATCCAGATCGGACATCCTCTTGGCTATCCCTGACAATTCAAGAATCGGCTGTGTAAATTTCTTACTGATCACGAGCATCGCCAAAGAACCAAGAATCACGGTTATAATACCAACATACGCCAGAAAATTGTTCGCTATGGATACTCCCTCTTCAATACTTTCAAAATTTGTCCGGAGTAATACCACCTTAAAATCCTCGATGTTCGTATTCGAAGGCCCCATCGCTCCGATTTTCGACTCCAGCTGCGGAAAGGTAGCATTCACAAGGGCATACATATCGATATAACTGGAATCCCTCTGTTCATCATACAGACTGATAATATAGTAATTATCTTTCTGCTTTAATACCTTGCGGTTCTCAAAGTTCGGGTTCATATATCCATAGATATATTCCTTCAGCATATTCATCATCTGGTTAAATTCCCTGTCACCAAGGTTGATACGCGTGGGATATATCAGATTACCCGTTGACTGAAGAACATAAATGTCAACAGCATATTTCGATTCCAGTTTTTCTAACCGCAAGGTATCCTGTTCCGTCAAATCCTCAGCAGAGATATCCTTACAGATGGCATTGATATCATTAAAGGTCTTGTCCAAGGTGGACATCTTTGATTTGATATAATAGTCCGACAGAAAGGTCCGGTTTACAACCCAGGTAACAAATATGGTCAGCACTACCATCGTGGTCAATACCAGGGTTATCCTAAAACGTATGGAATGCTTCATGCATCCACCTCGAATTTATAGCCCAGTCCCCAGATAGTCTTTATGCAATCTCCCTTCGCTCCCATCTTGCTTCGGAGCTTCTTCACATGGGTATCGATGGTTCTGGCATCACCAAAATAGTCATAGTTCCATACATTATTCAATATCTTCTCTCTGGAAAGAGCGACTCCCTGATTTGTGACGAAATAGGATAAAAGCTCGAATTCCTTAAAGCTTAATTCTACCTCCTGACCGTCTATCTTTACCAGATGGGCATTCTTATCGAGAATAATGCCTCCGACCTCCAGTTTCTCCTCGTCAGTCTGCTGTGTTCTTCGAAGCACCGCCTCCACTCTCGCAACCAGGATCTTCGGACTGAAGGGTTTTGAAATATATTCGTCTACACCAAGGTCAAAGCCCTGCAACTCGTCCTTCTCATCACTCTTTGCTGTCAGCATGATGATCGGAACCTTGGAATACTGTCTGATTTCCTTGCATACCTGCCATCCGTCCAGTTTGGGCATCATGATGTCCAGTATGATTAATGCAATTTCCTTTGTGGAAAAGAAGATATCAATGGCCTGTTCACCGTTCTCCGCTTCGATTACATCAAAATTCTTACGCACCAAAAAGTCCTTCACAAGCTTACGTATTCTACTTTCATCATCTACAACCAAGATCTTCAGCTTATCCATTTTGGCACCTCCATCATTCTTTTCTTTTATCGTAGCATCGAACCATGAAAATTATGTGAAAATTATTCCGCTTTTTGCGAATTTATTTCTTCCAGTGCAGCTTCCCTGGCTTCTAGCTCCTGCTGCCAGGCCTCATACTTATCAATTACTTTATTCTCGTAGATCGAGTACATACTTCTGTCCATGAATATGGATATCAACAGCATGACTACAATAATTGCAATCAGAAAAGCACTGATAATCCTTGAATTCTTCAGCTTAATCCGATAATCCTCTATCATGGCAAGATGTGCCTTCTCCTGTTCACGTTCCAAAACATTATCATAAACACGAATAGGATTATTTGGTTTCTCAATCCTGATCCCCGGCAGATTGTCCTCGGTTACTATACCCGCCGACAGGACTTTGTTCCGCAGTTCGACCAAAAATTCTATTCCTACAACAGACTTGAGTGTCTTTCTCTCTACGAGCTTTGTATACAGCTTCAGCACCTTATTAATATCATTCAAATCAGTATTGGCTCTGATATATTCCACACTTTCCAATTCCCGCTTTGCTTCTTTATAATCGTGAGAATCCTCGAAAGTATATCCTGAAAGTTTATTATCACTATTTCCCATAATAATCTCCATTCTTATGAATATCCGTGAAAAACCCGATCTTCACTTTTGCTTGCTTATCCAATACCTGTTCGTTATCCAGACTATTCCGTAGGATAAACCAATCCCCATTCTGCCCGGATTCCATCCAACAGCTTCATAATGGCCAGTGTTGTCTCATGCGGGATAATATCACTCTGAAGCTTCCCTTCCCGAAGGCATCTATTCACTTCCTCCACTTCATAGACAAAGCCGTTTGATGTAAATGGCAGAGAAAATGTCTCCACTAATTTTCCCGCAGCATTATATAATTCCGCTTTCTCAGCAGCCCAGAAGGTTGGGACAACGATTCTTCCGTTTTCACCGATAATCACTGCATCATTACCGGTATTGGCAGAGATAGCCGAGCTTAAGTCTGCAAGTGTGCCGTCTTCAAAATGCATTGCTATGATGTTCGTCTCATCTACCTTAGATTTTCCTATGGAAGCACTGCTTTTCACCTGATCAGGCAGCTTTCCCAAAAGAAAGGTCGCATAGCTGACAGGATATACACCTACATCCAGAAGTGCACCTCCTGCAAGATGAGGGTCATACAAGCGGCTCTTGGGATTAAATTCCGAGTAAAAACCGAAGGAAGCCTGCAAGTATTTTACTTTACCAATCCGATTCTCGTCGATCCACTGCTTAACCATTCTGGTGGCCGGAAGAAATTTTGTCCACATGCCCTCCATCAAAAACACCTTATGTTCTTTCGCCAGGGTGATAAGTACTTCTGCTTCTCTCTGGTTTACCGTAAAGGGCTTTTCACATAGCACCGCCTTTCCATGGGTGATGCAAAGAGATGCATGCTTTCTGTGCTCTGTATGTGGGGTTGCAATATATATCACATCGATCTCACTGTCTTTTACCAGTTCCTCGTAGCTTCCGTAGGCTTTCCTAACATGAAAACGTTCTGCAAATTCATAAGCTTTATCGGCACTTCTTGAAGCAATCGCCGTTAATTCGGTATCCTTTAGGGAATTCAGTGCTAATGCAAATTTCTCAGCAATATGTCCTGCACCAATGATTCCCCATCTGATTGTTCTCATTGAAAATCCCCCTTTCTCATTATTACTCTATCTATTGTACTATCTGCCTATCGCAAATGCAAGATAAAGCCGCCTGTTTTCAGAAAGTAAAACAGACGGCTTCTGCGCTTATGTTACATCATCTCTCTCCAAATCTTATCATTCTGCCCTACGGTTGCAGCAGCATATATTCGCATACATCCTCAAGTGTCTGGTATCCCACTTTTTCATAGGCCCGTTTCAAAAAAATATTCCTTTTGTCGGAAAGTAAGGTGCAAAAGTCATAACCCTGGCTTAAAAGGAACTTACTTAAGTAATAGATATTGTACGCTGTATATCCCATACCCCGATGTTCCTCAGGGGTATAGATAAAAGTTATCATGATACCGCTCAGCACCTTTTTGCATATTGCTGCCATGGAGACAGCTTCCCCTTCTTCGTTCTCATACAGGAATAGCTTTTTCACCTCGATCAACCAGTTAGCCTTGACCAATGCAGCTTCGTAATCCAATTCACTCAGCTTAGCCTCCATCCAGAACCGGAGCATCCAATCTGCAACAAGCTTTGCTTCTGAGGGATCCGCCAGTCTTTGCTGTCCCGATATAGGTTTTTGCTCGCTGACCTGTCTGATCTCCATGATTTCCGTTTCCTGATTTTGAAGGAAATTACACGGAACCAGCATCTTATAATGGTCAATAAAGCTCTGACAGAGCTCCCCACGTCCGGTTATGCCGGTTATCACTATATTGCTGCTGCCAAAATAATCAGCCAGAGCTGCTGCCGCATCCATGGAATTCTCCTGCTGCAAGGACAGAAGGATCAGGTTGTGACCGGTTTTGTTACAAAATAGCAGTATAGGCTCCTGTTCATCAAGCACTGCTCCATACTTCTCCTTTCCCGTATCCGTCAGAGAAAGGCTGTTATACGCAGGATCGAGCAGCAGTTGACTGACCGCTTCCTTTTTTCGCATATGATCCTCATAATCCTTTAGGAATAACCCCGCTTCATCATATTCCTTAACCAGCATTCTCTTACCCACTTTCCATGAATGAAACATCACGTTATATATATCATAAGCTTTTCCCGAATTATATAAATTTAAACCGAATCATTTCTGTTTGATAATGACTTACAAAACAGTAGCAAGAGAAAGCAGCTAGCTATTTATTTCATGCTCTTCTTTCTGAGAGAAAGAATTACGGTTCCGCCAACCAGCACTGCAGCTCCTGCAATCAGAAGAATAATGACAGGGGCTGATACACCATCCTTTTCATCCACTTCTGCGGATAAGGTACGAATATCGTCATTAACCGGTGCTGAAACAGTCTTCACCTCTTCTACCGCTTTATCATCCAGATTATTAGCACTTTCTATCTGAATTTCCAGCGTTTCATCCTCGACTGCTACTCCTGAATCATCCGCCAGGTCGGCATCCTCAGCTGTTGTATCATCTTTATACATAATCACCTCTTCTTCAGCCGCATCAACAACTGCCTGGTCCGGTGCAACACCTGTAGCATACAGGATACTCTGATCCATCTCAGTAACCTTAATACCTTCTTTTCCTACCAACTCATAGATATAATCTGCGAATTTCTCCTCATAGGGAGAGATACTGATTTCAATCGCGTCCTCAATTACCCCGGTACTGCTGATGAAAAATCCCTTCTCCTCAATGTCCTTAGCATGTTCGTCATATAATATCCGGTCTATCTCTTTCTGCTTATCATATAATTTCTGAAGCTCCGGTGTGAGCTCTTTTGTTCCCACTGCCGGCGCAACACTACCAGCTTCCATAGCAAATGCATTGCCGGTATACAAGCTTGCCATACATAAACCCAACAACACCGCCTTTAATAAATGCTTTCTTATCATAATGATTACCTCCTATTGCCTGTCCGTCTGCCTGTTGTTGCGTTCCTGACGGTCATCCTATTTATTACCCCCGTCAAGAAGCACTCTATATCAACTTCAATCTGTTTTTCCTTCGTATAATGATTTTACTTTTACTTACCTCCTTTCGTTTCCCTTTACAACCATTAGACGTCTCATCACTATAGGCGGTTCCCATTCTCATCTGAATATTACTTCCAATTTGTAGAATCAAAGGTCTTTTCATCAATCCTTCTGACCACGCTGTGGGTATATTCTGTGAAATACTTTGTCCAGAAGCCCCGTGCCGTGGGATTGAAGCTTTCACAATCCACCCCAAGCAGCTGATACCCTTCCTTCTTAAGCTGTGCAATCATATAAGCCAGCAGATTATGATAAATTCCAATCCCCCTATACTTCGGAATACAGAAGGCCCCGCAGATATTTAGCATACCCGCATGCTCAGTCACGAAATTCTCTCCGGTCTCGGCAAGCTTGATGTAAGCTACAGGCTCCTTCTCAATATAGGCAACAAAGTAGCGTACTCCCTCGGAAGCATGTTCATATAAGGCTTCCTGATCCATTTTAGGGAAAGACATAAAAACAGGACTTCCTCCGATATGATCCAGCAACCCATTGTGCAGCATTAATAAACTTCTCCATTCTTCCCTGTCCAATTCCTGATACCGGATATCCTTTATGACTGACGGATTTCGCACTGACTCTAATTCTACCTCCAGAGAGCGAATCAAATCTATACAGCGCAATCCGAAGCCATTGTAGAAGAAGCTGTTGACAGCCGCCTTGTCATGAGGATAGAGCGCAATAGCATGACTTCTGATCCCTTTCTTTACCCATTCTTCAGCCGTTGCCTGATATAATCCGGAATACATTCTATCTCTGTCCTTACCTATAATATGAGTCACTACCCCATGACCATGGATTGGGATAAAGGTTCCCCTGACTCCGGTTGTACCGAAGGCATCCTCAATCGGCCAATAACCACAGCAGAAGCCTAATAGCTCATGATTATTCACTACAGCTGAACCCAAACCGGACTTAGCAAAATGCTCCATATCCGGCAGAAGGTTCTTCAATGGAAGCCTCTCCTCCTGCGGCAATACAGGAACAAATTGCCTTTCCATCCTGTAATTTGCGATTACTATCTTAATCGCCTGATCTATATGTTCCTCTGAAAATCTGACAATGTTCATACACCATTCCCTCCCTATACATATCACCTTATCTTCTTCCTGCTTTCTGTCCTGCCCTGATACTTCTCTCAAGCTTTCTCGAGAATTCCTTCCTTTCTTTGAGATATCCGGACTTATCCTCAGTAAATCTGGCCTCATTCTTCAGCCGAAGATAGTTCCTCCATCTGGAATACTCCATGGTGTGACTCTCTAGTGCAGCCAAAACTGCACACCCGGGCTCGCTTTTATGAGTACAATCCGAGAACCTGCAGCGAAGGAATAGCTCCTCTATATCTGCAAAGGCATCACCGAGTCCTTCTCCGATATCCCACATTCCAAGCTCCCTCATACCCGGAGTATCAATAATCATCACCCCGTTTTTCAGCATCAGGAGCTGTCTATGGGTAGTCGTATGCCTCCCCTTACTGTCATCTTCACGGATCGTGTTCACATGCATCAGGTCCTCACCTGCCAAAGCATTCACCAGCGTTGATTTACCTACTCCGGAGGAACCAAGGAACACTACCGTCTTACCGGGTGTCAGGTAAGGTGTTAATTCCGTAAGGCCAGCTCCCTTAACCGAGCTGATCACATGAACATTCACACCGATTGCCTGTGACTGGACCTCCTTTAGCTGTTTTGAATAATCCTCCACAAGATCAGCTTTTGTCAGTAATGCTACGGGAGTACCTCCGCTCTCCCAGGCTACGGTAATGTAACGCATGATACGGTTTACATTAAAGTCATAGTTTAAGGATGCGAGGATAAATACATAATCAAAATTGGCAGCCACGACCTGCTCCAATATAGTTTTGACATAACCCGTACCATGTCCGGAATAATCAGGACGCGAGAACTTCGAGCTTCTGGGCAGTACCTTCACGATTCTTGAATCACCCTGCTCATTGTACTGCAACTGCACAAAATCACCAACGGCAGGAAAATCCTCCGAGGTATCCATATTGTTATAAAAGGACCCCTTAATTCGCGCTGTACACTCACCCTTCTCTGATACCACTTTAAAAATTTCCCTGTGAACCTCTATCACTCTGGCCGGGATGCAACCTTCCACTTTACCCATCTCTTCGTATTGTCCGGTAAAGCCATAATTCTTTATATCAATCATAACAATCCTCCAAATCAATTCGTAATTTCTGTACCCTGTTGTTTCTATTCTTATTCAAACTCCTTACAATACTCTTTTTCATAATTCAATCCCATCCTTTCTGATATCATTTTTGGGCATAAAAATACCGCAGAAAGCAGCCTGACTGAAACTATCTGCTTTATGCGGACATAAAAATAACACACCCAAGGTGTGCCACTATAAAATCATAGTTATCACGAAAGGTTACCCAAGCGGCATCACGATCACAGGGACGTATTCTTGTCATCCCTCTTCGTTATTGCCCCAATATGAAGTTTTAGTCTAAAACCACCGATCTGAATACTGACATTACAACAACTCCTTTCGTGCAACTGATGCACTTTGTAATATTTAATACAAAAACATTATAATGGATGAAATTGCTAAATGCAACAACTTTTTTACCCACTTGACTTTTTAGTAACAAGATATCATACTTTTCATTGATAAATGTAAAGATTATTGATCCTTACAGAGTTATTTAAAAGAATAAAATACAGGAGGTTCCCTCAATTGGACCAACAACGTAACACTTTCGTACAAAATCTCAAAGATTATGCCTTAATCACAGCCGGGGTCATGCTGGTTGTGTTTGGTGTGTATTTTTTCAAATTCCCCAATAATTTTTCTATTGGTGGCGTAACAGGTATCGCTGTCTTACTAAGCAAACTGATACCAGTCAGTATCAGCTCCGGAACCATTGTACTAATTATCAACTGCATCCTATTATTAGTAGGTTATCTGTTTCTTGGCAGAAGCTTCGGCAACCGCACAGTCTATGGAAGCCTTCTGCTATCCCTATCTTTAAAGTTGCTGGAAGTGATTGCTCCCATGGATGGACCACTGACTAATGAGCCCACACTCGAGCTTGCCTTCGCAGTTATCCTGCCAGCGATTGGTGCTGCCCTTCTATTTAATATTGGCGGCTCTACCGGAGGAACCGATGTTATTGCGATGCTTCTCAAAAAATATACTAATATTGATATCGGCCGTTCTTTACTGATTACTGATTTTCTGCTCACCGTTGCTGCATTCCCTGTATTCGGTATAGCCACCGGACTATACTCAATCCTTGGTCTGTTGTTGAAATCCACGCTGGTTGATAACGTAATTGAGAGTCTGAATTTAAATAAGTATTTCACCATCATCAGTGAAAATCCCCACCCCATCTGCGACTACATACTGAAGGAACTGCATCGGAGCGCGACGGTATTCGATGCCAAGGGTGCCTTTACGGATCGGGACAAGAAGATCATTCTCACCGTAATGAATCGTTCCCAGGCAGTCCAGCTTCGAATGTATATCAAGCAGGTGGATCCGGGTGCCTTCCTGTTTATTACAAACACCAGCGAAATAATAGGCAGAGGCTTCCGTGCATAATGCAATGCCATGAGAATACTATTCGAAGATAAAAAAGCATATAATTGATAATAATGCATTTCCCGGAGGTATGCTCTTGGATACCATGCCTTATCCTGATACCCTTCTGGCAGAAAATCGCTTCTGGCTGCAGATCATGGGAGATCATGCTCGTTTTATCTTCTTTTCCCTTGCACCGACCGAATCAGAGTACCTATTGACGGCTCAGCAATTCATCCTGATATTTGACGAACTTCTTAACGATGTCCAAGAAAAGCTGACAAGTCAAGCGTTGGAAGAAATATTGAGTAAAGCCTACAGTGAGGTCTGTCGCTTCAGGGAATTTAAACTCGAGCTGCTCACCATGTCCCTGACCTCGGACTTGAACTCCCATCTGTCACCCACCTTCATAAATGATATGCTGAATGAGCTGGAAGAATTTCTTCAGTTACTGATTGTTTTCCGTGAACAGATGCCGTTTCTGCTCCATCCTCTTCATTATCATATGCTTTGGCTATCCGATGCCGTTGGTCATTGCGCGACGATAGCGGCACAGCTGGACCCTGCCGAAAAGGATCTGCTTGATCTTACCAGCCGGTATGAGCTACAATTTGAAGATTTATACACCAAGGCATTATTGATGAACGGCTATCTTCGTACACAGCTTATGAATTTTCCTTCGCTGAACCGCTTGAATGATCAGGCCGCCATCGCAATCAGGAGCTTCATCGAATTTCTGGAAACCTTACGTGATCAAAAGGCGGATAATAAAGTACTGGGAACATTGATGCCGCTTATGGCAGATCATATGTCCAGAGAGGAATGCTACTATTTATGGAAGCTTTCTCAGACCACCGATACCGTGCACAAGCCCGATTGTGATCCTGCAAGACCCCGAATGCAAGATTAAAATAGGGGTTGTTACAAAACGAATAAAAGCCAGGGTAAGGATAACATGCTTACCTTGGCTTTTATAATTTATTTTATCATCGGCTGACAGCCATCACAATAATAGATGCTGCCTCCAAGATAAGCCTCCTTTTGAATCGTATGGCTGCACTTGGGACAGGTCTTCCCAACTGTATTCTTACTAAGACTTGTGATGTATCCTCCCGGGTTTCCATATAAATCCTTCTCCGTATCCCGTCCGCCACAGCGTATCATCTCAGATAGCGTATTCTTTATAGACTGATACAGTCTTTCCTTGTCTGCTTCGGTGAAGGTACCCACCTTCCTCTTCGGATGAAGCCCTGCGTGATACAGGATGTCCTGCATCACACCGTTTCCTATTCCGGGAATACGCTGTTCCGTTGCCAATACTGCCTTAGCACTCAGTTTCTCAGCACCCGGTACAGACAGGATATTTAAGAAATATGGATAGTCAAACTGCTCAGTCAGTGGAGATGGTTTCTCCTTTGCCACAAGATAATACGGATTATCAAATTCCTCCTCCATGGTCAGCCACAGAAAGCCGTACATCTGGACGGAACCGGACAAGGCCGAACCATCTTCGAATTCCATCAACAACTGGTGCTTTACCGGACGTTTCACATCCGCTGTAATATATCGCAAATCCACTCCGTCACCGAAAACAAAAATCAAATCTTCAATTTTTAACTTTAGCTGCCCTCCGTTTGGTGAGGCTTCACCGATCTGCTTTCCCTTTAGTAAGCCCTCATAGCTTTCGGGTTCACCATGAAAAAAAGCGAATTTGTGTGGTGAAGCAAGGGTTGTAACCCCTGAAATTCTCTTACCGGATATCACTTTATTCATCTGGTCGGCAAGGACATTTGCTTCAACAATCTCAATCATAAGTACCCCTCTTTCATACAATATTTTTCATCGTATTTCTTGCGTCAGGAAGCATACATCGTGTCAGCAAGCAGTAGCCAGCTTATCAGTTATATATTAGCATAATCCGGTCATTTTTTCCAGTTTAAAGAGAATATTCCATTGATAGTTCTTAGTATAGTCTATTTATTAACTTCATATGATTTATCAACAGGATAGCGTAATCCGGAGGAAGCATGGACTTTCAGCAAAGCAAGACCTACGCAAATATTACTAGCGCCTTTCAAACAGAACGTATAGCAAGCACTACAAATCAGCTGTATGCAGACAGGGCGAGGCAGGAGGGCTATATTGAAATAGGAGATGTATTCGACGTGACCGCCAGAAACCATAAGGAGCATTCGAGAATCTTCTGGAGAAGAATAAATAACGGGGTATTACCTCCCACCGTGGACAATCTCCAGAGTGGTGCTGAGCAGGAGGCATATCTGGGATATAACCTTTTTCGGGAATACGCCGTTACAGCCAGGGAGGAAGGTTATGACGATATCGCATCGTTATTCAACGGGATCGCTAACATTGAGTTAAATCATAACCTGAACTTTAATGCTTTACGAAATAATATTTTAAAGGATGAAGTCTTCTGTAAACCGAAGGAAACATTATGGATCTGTATGCAATGCGGTAATATACTGAGTGGTATGTGTGCACCGGAACGTTGTCCCGTTTGTGGATTTCCGCAGGGATATTACCGGTTGTACAACAGCATTGAGGCTATATAATCCCGGGAACAATATGTCACCTTGCTGACATTGTTACAGAACAAAGTGCCATCCTGCTGATATTATTACATAAAAGACACAGGCAACATCCCCAATCAGCTACAGGATGTAGCCTGTGTTCGAAAGTTCATCCTATTGCATCCAGATATCTTACATAATACTCATCATAGGTCAAATCACTCAAAAGTACCTTCTCTGCTAATTCCTTACCCAGATATCTATAGTGCCAGGGCTCATAATCATATCCGGTAATCCATTCTTTCCCCTTAGGATATCTCATGATAAATCCATACTGATATGCATTTTGTACCAGCCATCTGCTCTCCGGTGTTGCTGCAAAGGTCTGCTCCAGCTCATTGATATCTACTGCCAGCCCCGTCTGGTGTTCGCTGAAACCGGCACGTGCAGAGACCTTATCCCTCTCCTTCTGATACTGCTCCAAAGGTATAGTCTGCTGCCAGTTCTTATAATAAACCTGACTCTGGTATGCATAACTCCTGAAAGTGGAAACTGCACGAAGCACAATGTTCTCCTGCGCTGCATTCAAACACATGGCTTCAAAGGCTGCCTTGGCCTCTTGTCTGAGTATAAGCTCCCCTTCCGCATAATCCGGATAAATCCGCTCCAGGTCAGACGGAATATAATCCATAGGAAGCTGACGGAACTTATTTACCAGTACTGTAACCTTATCCGGTACCTTAATCTGGGTAACGCCTGTATAGAAATCACGATCCAGTCCGATATTTACTAATGTGACTGCTTCCGACCAGTTGATTTCAGCGTGATTATCAAAAAAGTCTTTATATCGTTCTTCCCTCGGAGTTCGCTTTTCCGGCATTCTATCCCTCACAAACTTCTCTTCATTCTCATTATATTGCCGTCACTGAAAATATTTCCTCCCATTTCATTTACCCTCTGCGCAAAGAAGCAGCAGAACCGGTGAAGGTCCTGCTGCTTCTTTGCATTCATTATGGCATTATATTCAGCTGATTAGTTCGTAAATAACTGTGTCCAATAAAGTACTCCGTTTACCTTATAGACACCGATACCCACTTTACCAAAGCCGTTCTTCAAAATATTGGCTCTGTGTCCTGAAGAATTCATCCATGCATTCATAACCGCTGCCGGAGTCTTCTGACCATAGGCAATATTTTCACCTGCACTATTGTAAGAGATACCGTACTCCTTCAATACCGTAAAAGGGCTTGAGCCGTTCGGTCTTGTATGAGAGAAGGATTGTACAATTTCCTGTGCACGCTTATTCGCCGCTGCCTGCAGTGTCTTGCTCGTGGTTAATGCCGGCAATCCTGCCTTAGCACGCTCCTGGTTTACGAGCTTAAGCACCTGATCAGCATAATTGCTCAATTCTGAAGAGGAGGATGTCGTAGTCTGAGGAGTAGTAGTCGTAGTAGGCGCCTTGGAAGGTGTGGGCTTTGTTGTAGCAGCCGGTGCCTTGGTAGGTGTAGGCTTTGCAGTCGTAGTAGAATTCTGGGTTGTAGTCTTGCAGTTTTTCTTAATATTAGCCAGAATATTCTTTAAGCCCTTGATATCATCGATGTTGGAGAGAGTAACTCCCTTAACACCGTTCTTTTTAAGTGTATTGACCACATCCTTTGCACTTTTACAGTTGGACAGATCAACATTCTTATATACCAGGTTCTTCTTAGTGGTCGATACCCCTTTCACCTTTGTGCTCTTGCTTGCAGTAGTCTGTGCTTTATTTGCTGCGGTTTTCATTGCTGTTATATTTTTAGACGTATCTTTCTTCACTGCTGCATAAGCAAGTGAACTGTTATCGTCGGGAAGACTGCTTAAATTATTGTCTGTAATACTTTGTTCTACATTTGTAGTGCCATTTGATGCACCCAATTCGTTTGATATTGCAAAAGAATTTTGATAATTGCCAAATGCGCCCAATAGTGTCAACCCTAGTGTACATACTGATGTGATTAATATTTTTTTCATTTTGTACCTCCTAAGTACGTGTCTTAAGGAGTTCTTCCGCTCTAAGGGGTGGCTCCTTAAGGTTGTCTATCTGCTGCTCCCTTACAGTAACATAGATACAGCATGGGTTCAACAAGTAGATATTGGTGCCAGACACAAGTCTTACCTGTACAAAACAGCGAAATAATCGCTGAACCGCCCTGTGCATAAGGGTTTCCGACATTTTTGCGAAATTTATTTTGTTAATTATGTATTACGTATTTATTAACTAAATGCTTTAATAAAGTTATTTTTTTATTTTGAGAATGAAAAAAGCCGGTATCATCAGATACCGGCCAAAGAACTTTTCTCAGGATATAAACGGATAGATACACAGTCCCAGAACCCCTGTGCCTATCATGATTGCTATCTGGCTGATTTTCGTTTTGCGAAGCAATATCAGTGCTACTACGAAGATCCCGACAGCAAGCAAATCCAAATCGCTAAAATCGAGCGATGCCTTCCCGCTCCAAAATAACGCCAAAAAGACTAAGGATAATCCCGCAGAAGTAATCAATCCCACAATTGCAGGACGCAATCCATTCATTGCACCCTGTATTGCTGACACATTACGATATTTGTAATAGATATAAGCTAAAATTAATGAAATGATAACAGATGGTGTAATACAGCCGATGGTTGCAATAATCGCTCCCGGTATTCCGGCAATCCTGATACCAATAAAGGAAGCCGCATTGATTGCGATCGGTCCGGGCGTCATCTGAGAAATGGTAACCACATCTGCAAACTCTGACATAGTAAGCCATCCATGAAGCTCAACCACCTGATTCTGTATCAGAGGTAAGGCAGCATAGCCTCCACCGATACTGAACAGACCGATTTGAAAGAAGCTCCAGAATAATGTCAGCAGAATCATTGGCTGCCACCTCCCTTCTTATTGCTGATTTGCATGATGATGACACCCAGCAATCCGCTGATCAGGATGATGATAATCACGCTGATATCAAAGACATATGCTGCGATAAATACCACAATCATCAAGAGAATCGGGAGGATACGCTTCTGTATGGTAACTTCTCTCACCATATTAATAACAACATCTATGATAACTGCAGCAACTCCTGCCTGCATACCCCGAAGGGCATATCTTACCAGGACACTGTCCCGGAATACGGTATAAGCAACCGATAAGACCGATAAGATGATAAATGGCGGCAATACCGTTCCGAAGACAGTGATCAGTGCCCCCGGTACTCCGGCCATTCGGTATCCGATTATGATCGAAGAGTTAACCGCTATCGGACCGGGTGATGATTGGGCGATCGCCGTCACATCCAGCATCTCGTCTTCATCGATCCATTGATATTGGTCAACAAACTTCTTTCTCATCAGAGAAATAATTACATACCCGCCTCCAAAGGTAAAAGCGCTGATAACAAAGGTAGACATAAACAATTTAAAATATAGTTTCAAGCCCTTTTCCAATTGGATGTCCTCCTGTTATTAATCTAAAGTCTGATTACCTTTCCAAACCAGCCCTCCACGGTATGTTCTGCCAGGACAAGAGAGGGAGTCTGTCCGTCTGCCGAAGCAATCAGCTCTCCGCTTCCGGACCAGATGCTGCTACAGCCTCCTGCTTTCATATCATAACAGGGACCGCAGTAGTTGGACATAAGGACGGGCATTTGATATTGCTCTGCCAACTGCTGCAGGCGTTGTAAACCATGATTGATTCCACCATCAGAATAAAAAATGCTGGCAGTATACAGGGTTGCCTTCTGTTCTACTGCTTTTCTTATATGTGCATCATTCTCGATATCAAAGCATATAGCGAAAGCTACCCTTTCCCCTTCGTGCATCAGCATCAGATTGTAGTCTTCCCTGCTCTCAAAGATCAAATCCTCCCCTGGATGCAGGAATTTCTTTATATAGATTTCCCTCTTACCCTCCGGTGTAAACACCCAGGAGGCAATAAATAATTTGTGATCCATTCGGAGGGGTCCTCCCACCGAGATAACCATCCGATGTTTTATAGCCGCTTGACCAAGAATGTCCAGTCTTTCATCTTCTGCTTCTATACTCTGACTTACAGCCAATTCTCTTTCATAACCCGTAAGAGACAGCTCAGGAAAAAGAATAAATTCCGCATTGTGCTTAGCCGCTTCTTCAACATACCTCATAAGGTTTTCGAGGTTCTTTTCAAAATTCTCTCTATACGTTTGAATTTGTGCCATTGCATAAACTATTTTTTTCATATGCTCCCCCTTATTATCCACGCATAGTATAGTATTGCGATTTATTTAGGTCGGCTTTACGGCGATGCCGTTTACCTCTACCTGTTCGGTAATTTCTATCACAATACATCTTCTGCCATCGACCAGCTTGGTCTGTACCAGCTCGGTACGCTCCGGATTCACCTTAATCACAACATCCGGTGTCTTCACTTCAAATACCCGGGTATTGATTACATTGGCTGCCTGAAGCGTCACATTCTCACCGGCCATACTATCATAATTCTTATCGAATTCTGCCAGTTGTTCCTCCTCCACACCGCTTTCGACGAAGATGCTCTTCACCTCTGACTTGTCCAGCATTAAGGGCTCTGCTATTTCCTTTAGCTTATGCTCTTCCAGAATATCATTGAGCTTATCATGAATATTGCGGACAATTTCATATTCACATTCTTGTCCGAGGGTTTCTTTAATCAAGGTCTGAAAGGTCTCCTTCTGACCGCCTGCAGACATAGGCACCTGACAGCCGAGCAGCTGATTCACAAAGTCCTCATGCAGATCCTCTGAATCCTTAGCGTAATATAAAACGCTGTGAATATCCGTGCTTCTATCATTAAAGGCCGGGAACAGGAAACCGTGATCCGGCATGGTCACTACCCAATCCTGTATTCTCTTTTGAATCTGATTCGTCTCTTCGTTGTAGCTCAGACCGGGTTTGGACAGCTTTACAGGGCAGATGGAGCACAATATGTATCGGAATACCTCCTCGGAGGCATCCTCCATTATCAGCTTATCCTTCGTTTTACCGGGAACATCATATGCTGCATAAACAATAAGAATCAGATAGTTTCCGGTATATTCATACATACTGATCACTTTTTCATAGAACTCATCCAGTAATGCCTCATCCTTTAATTCACTGTCCCTAAGCTTTAGCAAGAATTCCTGGGTTCCCCCATTGAACTCTGTTTCAGTTGGGAATTCCATATTAATCAGGTTCTTACCAATGATACCGGATAACGTCTTCTTAAATATCTCAAAATATTTGAAGGTCTCCTCCTCCGGCAGGCACAGAAAAGATTCCGTGAATTTTGTTTTAACCGTCTTCTCACCGTCCACATAACAGCCGCTGACTTTTGTGATGGAGCAGTTTTCATGTTTCATCTGTTTTCTTATTTCAAGTATCTCGCTGTTAATCATTCGTTGCTTCCTTCCTAATCCATTCTTTGATTTAAAAGCAGTAAAAAGTACCACGGATCCCAGATTCCTTCATCGAAGCTTCCCTCAAAGAATTCCCTGATCCCATCCGGGTTATTTCCGATCATTCTGGAGTATATGACGATGTAATTACGAACATCCTCATAATCAAATGTTTCCCGCATCAGCGCAATCAAAAAGATTGAATGTCTCAGCATGGTGTATTCCAGAATAATCCTTTGAAACGCATGCATCAGGTCCTCAGTCTCATCACCGGTACATTCACTGAAGACTTTGATCTTAAGAGCCTGCGTAAGTAACCAGTCATAATAAGAAAATGTGCTTTCAAAGGTATTAAAATTCCTGACCATCTCCCGAACATCCAAGGCTTCTGCATACGCAGCCAAGGGCTCCAGATAGCTTCTGTAAAATTCCTCTTTCCGATAGTTCTCGGTTATATCCAAAAACAATTCATTCTGCTCCAGACAGGCATCAATTCTTTCCGGTTCTCCTTCTTTCCACAGCCGGAGCTGAGTGGCCATATACTGCTCGTCGCGGTAGAGTTCGATTGTCTCCTCTGTTATGATATCACCCTTCCTATACTCCGACAACAGGATCAATCCCAACAGAAGTCTGTCCTTCAAGGAGAAATCGGCCATTTCAAGAATTGAAAGCAGCACCTCCCGTACCTCTATCAGAGGAAAGTCTTCTCCACACGCTCCATTGTCCTCGTTTGATAAGAGCTGAAGCTTTTCCCCCTCGGAGTGAATCAGATCCACTACTTCCGGGCAGGCACAGGAGAGAGTTTTCTCAGTTCTGCCATCATATTCATTGATTATTCTCGGGAACTGTCTACAGATACTCGGCAGATAACCCTCCCCGTCACGAAGGACAATTCTGCACAATCCTTCTTCATTAAAATAGGGGCAGCATTTACCCTGCCCCATGTTAATCTTATACTTTATCTTGCCGGAGGACTTTTTCTTACTGACAGTATACCTTACGTGATCTGCGTTCGTAAATTCACTTATCCACTTATCATAGGTATCGGGATCAATAGAAATCTCCCAGCCTTTACAGCAGGTAAGCGGGCATCGCCCACCGATACATACAAATTTTTCATAAAGGGTCTTGTTATCCATATAATCTCCATTCCTGATCACATTTTACCCCAATTCATAACCGCATACAACCACTTTTTCCTCAAAGTCCGCATAAAGTTTCAAGGCTTTTTCACTTATCTGATACACTTTTACTATCTCCGCCGCTTCTGAATCCTCATGAATCCGGTTTAGTATTGAGGTTTCCCCTTCCAAAAGGTTCTTATTAAAGATCTCTATATCCTCCTGCAGAGAATCCATAATTGCCACATAGAACATCTCAGATTCAACGATGTCCTGAAACATATGACTGCCGTAGGATAGTTCCGGAACAAATCCAATCTTTCTGTCTGCATATTCACAGATCACCTTGAACCCCGATATATCCGAGAAGGTTACCGGCAGCCCGAGCTCCGGAGAGGAGGTCCCTATTCTGCCGGGACTGACCAGCATCAAGGTCTTCCCGCTTTCCTTATAGTACTGATTGATATCAGCAATCACCCTGCATAAGGAGCTTTTTTTATGATATGGGTAATTATGATATCGCTTTGCATCAACCATAACCACTATGTCGATGGGAAGCATAGCATTGTTCCCCATAAAGGTACGGTTTACCCGAAACAGAATTCTCTCCCTGGATATCTGCGGAAGCTTCAATCCATAAGCCTTCTGCCATACATACAGCGGTCTGCACTGGAGAAGATTGACGGTGAATTCTCCATCCTGCCTGAAGTTCATGGTATACTCGATGTCCACAGGATTTCCGTACTGTTCCTGCAACATTGCCAATATATCCTTCATCATCTTCATCAGGTAATTCTTATTCACAATCCCCTGACAGGATACAAATCTAATCTTTCGCTTCTGTCCTCTTTCCTCAAAAACCCTTTCCATATCATAATCATGCTCGCAAATCAAATCGATATACCAATCGGGCAATTCCGAGAAAAGTTGGATCGCAGGTATTTCCGTCAATTCATTTCTATTCAGGCTGATCACATCCAGATTGCGCTGGGAATAACGATGCTTCTCCTCCGTACTGCTTAAGGTCGTAACCTCAGCTTTATCAAGATTGACCAGTCTCGGATAATCAGTTCCGGTACGGTCCACAGATTTCGTACCGAGTCCTGCCACAAGACGCAGCAGACCAGCCTCCTCACTCAGTTCATTGCTCCAACGGTACACACTGTAGGAAAAGCCCACCCCTGCCGCACAGGGCATATAGTAGCTCCCGAACTTGGTCCCGCTGACCCGCTGCACCAGTATTGCCATCTGCTCGTCAGATCCAGCCAAGCCTCTTTTCTTCCTGTATTCCAAAGCAGATTGATCCATCGTACTTGCATACACCCGGCGCACCGCATTTTCGAATTGGTGTAATCGCTCCTCGGGACTGCAGGCATTGACGCAAAAGATTGACTCATACTTACCGGCAAAAGCATTCCCAAATCCGTCCTCCAAGAAACTACTGGAACGTACAATAATCGGGAATTGTCCGAAATATTCGAGCATCCTTTGAAACTGCGCACGGATACTCTCAGAAAAATGGCCGGCTAGGATTGCCTGAGCCAGTTCATTTGCCTTATCAAAATAATGTTCCTCACTTCGCTGCATAATTCGCAGCTTCCATAGCTTATTTTCCACAATATAGGAGTAAAACACATCCGTAGCTATATAGAAGGAATCCTGAGGCTCGATATAACCTGCATATTGGGGCAGATGATTTTCAACCATCTTCCTGGCCAGCAGCATACCACATGCTTTTCCTCCAATAGTCCCGGTACCGATCATCCGGTCCTTAATAAAAAAGAAATCCTCCGGTGTAAATTCCTTCAGAAGCATCCCAGACATCCTATGGTCATGGGTCATCATACTTTTGCAAAGCTTCTGTAAGGTTTTATCCCCCAGCTCGTTACGACTGTAAGCCTCCTTCACTCCTCGAAGGAATCTTTCGTAGCTGTCCAGGCTCTGTTCGGAATGGTCCTTCTGCTCCTTATGCCTTAGCCGATAATATTGTGCAAGATCCACACTGTTCTCCAGAGGCTCCAGCTCATTATCCCCTTTAAATCTGTAGGGCAGAAACATTTCAGGGTGATAACGGTTCCAGACCTTAATCGGATGCAGATATGCATTCACATCATCCGAATAAATATCCAATAACAGCTGGGTCGTCTCCTGGATCCGTGCAATCGTCGCAAAATCATGATGTCCTCTCATGACTGGAAAATAAGCTACCGTGTCCAGCTCAAAGAGATAGGGGCAGGTGACGCAAAAGAAATTCCCCATCATAAGATCAGTGGACCATCTAACCTGCAGCTCTGAAAGACTATCAAAGACATAAAATGCCTCCAACCCCTCATTTGTGATGATTTCATGCAAAGCTACCGTAAAGGTCTCAAAACCCTCACTCGCATCCAACTCATATATCTTTAGTCCTTTTCTGGGAGTAAGTAAAGGTTCATGATTTGAAAACCGGATGTATATCATATTTCTGCCATCTTCTATCGCCTGGGTCACAAAGGGTTCGACGATCCGTCCAAAATCCGCAAGGCTGGTAACCTGAATAACAACATTATCTCCCAGACGGATATGATCCAGAACAAGATCCATACTGGGTATTCCCGATTTTATTTTTTCAAATGCGGCCATAATTACTCCCTCCTGATATTGAAAGAAGGGCGTTCCTATCAAACCTGCAATCATCAGATCTAATAGGAACGCCTTTGTCCCCGATTCTTCTATTACTTATATTATAATATTCCTGACACGAATCGTAAATGTTTTCTTAATGTTTAATCGGGTTCTGACCCCTTTTCACCAAATTGGTGACTGGAGGAGGATAATTCTTCTGTTCCGCTGATATAGCTTCTGGTGTCATCCAGGGCATTCTTGTACTTTTTCATGTCCTCCGAAGTGATATTTCGTTCTGCCAGACCGTTGTTGTTCCTGTTGGTATGATTAGGGTTTTTGCTATTCATCCTGTTCGACATTCTGATACCTCCAAAAATAGAATACAAATAGTCTTAACCCGTTTTGATCATTCCATACTTTTTAGAGCTTATTTCAAAAAACCTGTAACCTGTCACCAGATAAAAAAAGTGCTACAACCTTGATATGTTAAGGTTTGTAGCACTTAAATTTGGACTGATATTCCTCTTAGATGGAGCTGCGGGGAGTCGAACCCCGGTCCGAAAGCCCATTCATTGCAGTTTCTCCCATTACAGTCAATCTTTTATGCGTGCCTGTACACGCTGTTCCCTCCATCTAACGCCGACTGACAGGCTTTAGACTTCGGTAGCTTCATGTGTCTTTTATCTTCTCAAAGCTTTGAAGATAAAGGTCCCCGCTAATTTGATGCCGAGTTCTTAAGCAGCGAGTTACCTAAGGTCGACAAGCTGCTTACGCAGCAGCTAATTCGTAATTATCGTTTGCGTTTAATTTTAGTTCTAAGTTGTTGACGCAGTCCTAGTCTGCGAATGGCTTCTACAATTTCAAAACCCCCGTCGA
>JAEZKU010000052.1 GCA_023436065.1 Bacillota bacterium | reverse complement strand
AGCTCTTCTTGCAGATAATACCTTTCTGCCACCTGCTGTAGCCATTCTTGCTCTAAATCCGTGTACCTTGGAATGAGATCTCTTTTTCGGTTGGAATGTCATTTTCATTGCTATGCACCTCCTTTTTTCACTGCACCGTTTTATAGATTAGCGAATTTTATCTATCTATCATTTCCCAATGGTTTGGGATACACATAGCGTTGGGAATTACAAATATGCGCAATTCGCCAAGTATGGTATTTTGGAATATCACGTCTATTATATTCGTAATATTCTTTTCAGTCAAGTAAATATTTCACTTTGGGTTATATTAACATCCTGTGGATAATTGCTTTTCTTCCTTATATATATAACCTTTTGTTGATAACTGTTATTATGCTGTGGATAAGTAGTTACTCTTTTTATATTATAACTTCAGTTTCTTTGATATTATTCACATTTTGCAGCTGTTTATAATGTTTAATTTCTTTTCCACCGCTTCCACATTTAAATTATTTCTCTTTATTTTACTTGAAGGATTATCCACGGAAAAAAGAAGGCATTTTAACCATTGAAAATTTAATAATTTTGTTATAATATATAAATATGTGAGTATTGATGGAGGCAACAATGAAGAATTTAATTCAATCTAAATGGGACGACATTTTGAAATATTTAATTTCGGAATACGGAATAACCGACGTATCCTATAATACCTGGTTAAAGCCGTTGAAGGTTTATGACGTAAAGGATCATGTCATAACAATTCTGATCAACGATGAACGTATTGGACCTCCGAGTATCAATATCATTCGTAATAAATATGAATTACTGTTAAAAGTTTCAGTTGAAGAAATAATGAACGAACCCTATGATATTAAGTTCGTTCTCCAGAGCCAAATAGATTCCATAGAAAAGGTACCGGAGCCGGTCGTTGCGAAAAAGAAGAGTAATAGCAACGGTCTTAATTTTTTAAATGCCAGATATACCTTTGATACATTTGTGGTAGGTGGCAATAATGAGTTCGCCAGAGCAGCTGCGCTGGCTGTTGCAGAAAATCCGGGTGAAATCTATAACCCGCTTTTTATTTATGGTGGAGTTGGTCTGGGTAAGACCCACCTGATGCATTCAATTGCTCATTTTGTCCTTGATCAGAATCCTGATACTAAGGTTCTTTATGTTACCAGTGAGAAATTTACCAATGAGCTGATTGATGCTATTCAGAAAAATACAACAAATCAGTTCCGTGAGAAATATCGTTCTATCGATATTCTCTTAATTGACGATATTCAGTTTATAATAGGAAAGGAAAGAACTCAGGAAGAGTTTTTCCATACCTTTAACACCCTGCATGAATCCAAAAAACAAATCATTATCTCCAGTGATCGCCCTCCCAAGGAAATGCTTACTTTAGAGGACAGGCTTCGCTCACGCTTTGAGCACGGCCTTCTTGCAGATATCCAGTCTCCTGATTATGAGACCAGGATGGCTATTTTGCGCAAAAAAGAAGAACTGGACGGATTAAAGATTGATGAAGAGGTGCTTCGTTATATTGCCACGAATATCAAATCCAATATTCGTGAGTTGGAAGGTGCTCTGACTAAAATCGTCGCTTTCTCAAGACTTAAAAAGAGAGACTTAAATATTCTGCTTGCTGAGGAGGCTCTTCAGGATATTATTTCACCGAATGAGAAAAAGGTGATTACAGTAGAACTCATCGTAGATGTAGTAGCAGAACATCATAATTTAACACCGGCTGAAATTTATTCTAAGGATAAAAGCAGAAATATCTCTTATCCCAGGCAGATTGTTATGTATCTCTGCCGACGTTTAACAGATCTTTCTGTAACTGAAATCGGTAAAAGTCTCGGTAATCGGGACCACTCAACCGTTCTCCATGGATATGACAAGGTAGCAGGTGATATAGAAAAGGATGCTTCTTTACATAATACAATTGATGTATTAATTAAGAAAATCAATCCAGAATAATGTGAGATAATAATTGATCCGCCTCTATGGATCATTCATTGATGATAATCTGTTGATAAACGGTTGATAAAGCGTTGATATGTTGTTGTTATACTTTTTGTAGATTATTTACTTTTTTTTATCCATCTCATTTTCCACAGGTTTTCAGATGGTATACAACAATCTATGAAGAGTCCTAACCCCTTGATTCTTAAGGCAAAAATGCAGATATCAACAAATTCACACCCCTTATTAATAAGATTACTAAGAATCTATTATATATTTATATCAAATGCGCGAAGGGAGATTATACACAGATGAAAATCCAATGTCAAAAATCGGATCTTTTAAATGGTGTTAATATTGTACTAAAGGCAGTACCGGTAAAATCTACTATGCCCATCTTGGAATGTCTCATTATTGAAGCATCAGAAGATTGCATTAAGCTTACAGCAAATGATATGGAGCTTGGTATAGAGACAATAGTAAAAGGCAATGTAGCTGAGAATGGTACCGTTGCCCTGAATGCAAAGATATTTTCAGAAATTGTGCGCAGACTTCCTGAGAATGAAGTCAGCATAACAACAGATAACAATTACATGACAGAAATTATCTGTGAGAAAGCAAAGTTCTCCATATCAGGAAGATCAGGAGAAGAGTTTCCCAGTCTCCCTAAGATAGAGAAAGAAAATGCCGTAGTATTATCACAGTTTACCTTAAAGGAAATCATTAGACAGACTGTATTCTCCATCTCGGATAATGAAAGTAATAAGATCATGACAGGAGAACTGTTTGAAATCAAGGAAAATGAACTAAGGGTAATTTCCCTGGATGGTCATAGAATTTCTATTCGTAAGATTTTCATGAAGGATTCCTACGAGAACAGAAAGGTAATCGTTCCAGGAAAGACCTTAAATGAAATCAGCAAGATTCTGTCCGGAGAGGTTTCCTCCATGGTACAGATTTTCTTTACAGAAAAGCATGCATTATTTGAATTTGATGATACCGTGGTTCTGACAAGACTCATCGAGGGTGAATATTACAGAATCGACCAAATGCTTTCCAGTGATTACGAGACAAAGGTAAGTATTAATAAAAAAGAGCTTCAAAGCTGTATCGAGAGAGCATCCCTGCTTATCCGTGAAACAGATAAAAAGCCTATTATCATTGATATAAAAAACAATAATTTTGAATTAAAGATCAATACCGCCATCGGATCCATGAATGAAGAGATTGATATCACCCTGGAAGGAAAGGACATCGTAATTGGCTTCAATCCAAAATTCCTACTGGATGCACTTCGCGTGATAGACGATGAGACAGTTGATATCTATTTGATAAACGCAAAAGCCCCCTGTTTTATCAGGGATAAGGATCAATCCTATATATATTTGATATTACCTGTAAACATAAATGTGACAGCATAGAGTCAGAGGAATAAAAGTAACGTATTATTGTTATAACAGTAGACTGCATTAAAGGGTTTTGTATTATTGTAACATGTATTAATAAAAAAAAAGGACAAAAGGTCCTGTCACCGTAGGTGGCAGGATAAATCTGCAAAAGAAAGCTTTTGGAAAGTTTACTTTCCAGAGACTTTCTTCTGCAGATGATCCGGCTGACAGCCGGACCTTTTGTCAGGTTAATATTAATCAATAAACCGACATTATCAGGAGACTTTCTACTCGGTTAACACTAATCAATACAAGATATCATCATTCAGACTTTTATTCAGTTTATACTAATAATCAGTTATAAAACAGCTCTTAAGCAGAATCATCAGCGTGCAAGGAACGCAGAATGGAGCATTATGCAGGAAATAAAGTTAAGAGAAGAGTTTATCAAGCTCGGACAAGCCCTAAAGGCAGCCGGTCTCGTAGAATCCGGAGTGGAAGCAAAGGAAGAAATTCTGGATGGCAGGGTTAAGGTAAACGGAGCGGTTGAACTTCAAAGAGGGAAAAAGCTCTATGACGGAGATATTGTAGATTATAACGGTGAACAGATAAGAATCATCAAATGATTCTTGATTAAAACAAAGGTATGTTGGTGCGAAAATGATTGTAAAATCTTTAGAATTGAAGAATTATAGAAATTACAGTGATCTTTCCATGCAATTTCATAATGGTACCAATATCCTTTATGGAGAGAATGCTCAAGGAAAAACAAATATTCTTGAAGCTGTCTATCTTTGTGGGACTACAAAATCTCATCGTGGAAGCAAGGATCGGGAAATCATAAAATTTGATGAGGAAGAAGCTCATGTCAGGATCATGATTGAGAAAAACCAGATTCCCCATCGGATCGATTTGCATTTAAAGAAGAATAAGGCTAAGGGAGTTGCCATAGACGGTATTCCGATCAAAAAGCAAGGTGAATTATTTGGAATGTTAAACCTTGTGTTTTTTTCGCCGGAGGATCTTTATATCATAAAAAACGGCCCGGCAGAACGCCGGAGATTCCTTGATTTGGAACTTTGTCAGTTGGATAAAATATATCTTAGTAATCTGACGAATTATAACAAAGTATTAGAACAAAGGAATAATTTACTAAAACAGATTGTTAACAACAGAAGTTTATTGGATACACTTTATCTATGGGATAATAAGCTTGCAGAATATGGACAAAAGATTATTGAGACAAGAGAAAACTTTATCTTTCGGCTGAACGAGCTGGTAGGAGAAATACATATGAGGCTTACCGGCGGGAAGGAAGCACTAACGCTGCAATATGAGCCGAATGTAAAAAGTTCGGAATTCGAAGACCGTTTGAAACGTTCCATGGAGAAAGATCTCTTACTTAAGATGACACATGTCGGACCACACAGAGATGATCTATGCTTTCTATTGGGTACGGTAGATATTCGAAAATACGGTTCCCAGGGGCAGCAACGTACAGCGGCACTTTCCTGTAAGCTAGCTGAAATTGAGCTGGTGAAATCTATCATCAAGGAGAGCCCAATTCTTCTCCTGGATGATGTATTATCTGAGCTGGACCGGCAGAGACAGACACACCTGTTAAACAGCATAGGAGATATTCAGACGATGATAACCTGTACCGGGCTAGAGGAATTTATTAATCAAAGTGTGGATCATCGGCAGATTTATCATGTGATAAACGGAACAATAGTATGTGAGTAAATCATTCTGTGAAGAACAGAAAGGTTCAGAATAGAGTTTGGCACAGAAAGAGTAACAGTTTATAGTACGGAGGTGAAATCCTCCTAAAAAATTGGAGGAGTAATCATGGGTAACGAATACGGTGCAGATCAAATTCAGATATTGGAAGGACTGGAGGCAGTCAGAAAACGGCCGGGTATGTATATCGGTTCTACTTCCTCCAAGGGCTTACACCATTTGGTGTATGAGATTGTAGACAATGCGGTTGATGAAGCACTTGCCGGATACTGTGATACGATTGATGTTACGATTAATGAAGATAATTCCATTACTGTAAAAGATAACGGAAGGGGTATCCCGGTTGGAATCAACCAGAAAAAGGGTATTTCTTCTGTTGAAGTCGTATTTACGATTCTTCACGCCGGTGGTAAATTCGGTGGTGGGGGATATAAGGTTTCCGGTGGTCTCCATGGAGTAGGAGCCTCCGTCGTAAATGCGCTTTCCGAATGGTTAACGGTAGAAATCTGTGTTGACGGTAAGAAATATTTCCAGAGATATGAGAGAGGTAAGGCATGTGGTCGCCTGGAGGAAATCGGAGAAACAGACTATAGAGGAACAACAGTAACTTTCCTACCTGATAAAGAGATTTTTGAAGAAACCGTCTATGATTATGAGGTACTAAAACAGAGACTGCGGGAAATGGCATTTCTGACAAAAAACATAAAGATCATTCTTCGCGATAAGAGAGAGCCGGAAGGAAAGGAAAGAGAGTTCCACTATGCCGGTGGTATTAAGGAATATGTGGAGTACTTAAACCGCCATAAGGATCCCTTGTATCCGGATATCATTTATTGTGAGGGAACCAGGGATGATGTCTATGTTGAAGTAGCGATGCAGCATAACGGAACATATACCGAGGGCTGCTATAGCTTTGTAAATAATATTACCACACCGGAGGGCGGAACCCATCTGGCAGGCTTTAAGAATGCGATTACCAAGACTTTCAATGATTATGCAAGAGCGATGAAGTTCTTAAAGGACAGTGACCAGAATCTGACGGGTGAAGATATCAGAGAAGGTATCACCGCAATTATCAGTATCAAGATTTCCGAGCCTCAGTTTGAGGGTCAGACCAAGCAGAAGCTGGGTAACAGTGAAGCCAGAGGTGCGGTGGACAGTATTGTCAGCGAGCAGCTGACCTACTTCCTGGAGCAGAATCCTCAGGTAGCTAAGATGATCTGCGAAAAAGCAGTGCTTGCCCAGAGAGCGAGAGATGCAGCAAGAAAAGCAAGGGATTTAACCAGAAGAAAAACTGCACTCGAAGGAATGAGCTTACCCGGTAAATTAGCGGATTGTTCCGACAAGGATCCGACAAAATGCGAAATCTATATTGTTGAGGGTGATTCTGCGGGTGGTTCGGCTAAGACGGCCAGAACCAGAGCAACGCAGGCAATCCTACCTCTCAGAGGCAAGATTCTGAATGTTGAAAAATCACGTTTGGATAAAATCTTAGTGAACAATGAGATCAAGGCTATGATTACAGCCTTTGGTACAGGCATCTCAGAGGATTTCGATATCAGCAAGCTACGTTACCATAAGATTATCATCATGACAGATGCCGATGTTGACGGTGCCCATATCAGTACCTTATTATTGACCTTCTTCTACCGTTTTATGCCTGAACTGATTAAGCAGGGATACGTTTACCTGGCGCAGCCGCCGCTTTACAAGGTTGAAAAGAATAAAATGGTTCGTTATGCATACAGCGATGAGGAACTGAACCAGATTCTTACGGAAATCGGAAGAGATTCCAATAACAAGATTCAGCGTTATAAAGGTCTTGGAGAGATGGATGCGGAGCAGCTGTGGGAGACGACCATGGATCCTGAGAAGAGAGTCCTGCTTCGTGTGAGCATGGATGAAGAAGAAACCTCAGAAATCGATCTGACCTTTACTACTCTGATGGGAGATAAGGTGGAGCCAAGAAGGGAATTTATCGAGGCTAACGCAAAATATGTAAGGAATCTTGATATATAATCGTCCTTCTGTCTAGGCTCTATCAGCCGGAAGGTCACTAAACGGAGGAATAACAATGGATGAGAATATCTTCGACAAGGTGCATGACGTCGATTTGAAGAAGACGATGGAGACCTCGTATATCGAATATGCCATGTCAGTAATCGCCGCCCGCGCCCTGCCCGATGTCAGGGACGGTTTGAAACCGGTACAAAGAAGAATTTTATATGCAATGATCGAATTGAATAACGGTCCCGACAAGCCGCACCGTAAGTGTGCGCGTATTGTCGGTGATACGATGGGTAAATACCATCCTCATGGAGACAGCTCTATTTATGAGGCACTCGTAAAGCTGGCGCAGGATTTTTCCACCAGATATCCGCTGGTAGACGGTCATGGTAACTTTGGTTCCGTCGATGGAGACGGTGCTGCAGCGATGCGTTACACAGAGGCCAGATTAAGTAAGATCTCTATGGAGATGTTATCCGATATCAATAAAGATACGGTAAACTTCTCACCGAACTTTGATGAGACAGAGAAGGAGCCGGATGTATTGCCGTCCAGATTCCCTAATCTATTGGTAAACGGTACCTCAGGTATCGCAGTTGGTATGGCTACCAATATCCCTCCTCACAATTTGCGTGAAGTAATCAATGGTGTACTTAAAATCATAGACAATCATATCGAGGAAGACAGGGAGACTGATATCAGCGAGCTGCTGGAGATCATTAAGGGACCTGACTTCCCTACGGGAGCTGAGATTCTTGGAACTTCCGGAATTGAAGAGGCATACCGTACAGGACGAGGAAAGATTCGTGTACGCGCTGTCACCGATATCGAGCCTATGGCTAACGGCAAAAACAGAATAGTCGTTACCGAGCTTCCTTACATGGTGAATAAAGCTCGTCTGATTGAAAAGATTGCAGAGCTTGTAAAGGAAAAGAAGATTGACGGTATTACCGAGCTTCGCGATGAATCTGACAGAACCGGTATGAGAATCGCCATTGAGCTCAGAAGAGACGTCAATGCAAATGTCCTTCTAAATCAGCTTTATAAACATACACAGCTTCAGGAAACCTTTGGTGTGATCATGCTCGCACTGGTCAATAACGAGCCAAGGATACTCAATCTGTATCAGATGCTGGATTATTACCTGAAGCATCAAAAGGACGTTGTCACCAGAAGAACCATTTATGATTTGAACAAGGCAGAGGAAAGAGCTCATATTTTAAAGGGCTTATTAATCGCGCTTGAT
Organism: Bacillota bacterium; assembly: GCA_023436065.1. Taxonomy (GTDB): domain Bacteria; phylum Bacillota; class Clostridia; order Lachnospirales; family Lachnospiraceae; genus Mobilitalea. The sequence goes on along the minus strand of JAEZKU010000052.1, from coordinate 6,106 downwards.
AATATTGATGAAGTAATTAAGATAATCCGCGGATCTGCTAACGGTAATGCGGCAAAGGAGAAGTTGATCGAGCGCTTCGGTCTGACCGAGGTTCAGGCACAGGCAATCATCGACATGAGACTCCGCGCGTTAACCGGTCTGGAAAGAGAGCGTCTCGAAGCAGAATTTGCAGAGCTGATGATTAAAATTGAAGAATACAAAGCAATCCTTGCGGACGAGAAGAAATTACTCGGCGTGATCAAGGAGGAGATCACTGTAATCCGTGATAAGTACGGTGATGACAGAAGAACCTCCATTGGTTTCGATGAGTTTGACATCTCCATGGAGGATATGATTCCGAATGAAAATACCGTGATTGCCATGACAAGATTGGGATACATCAAGCGTATGACAATTGATAATTTCAAGAGCCAGCATCGCGGAGGTAAAGGTATCAAGGGTATGCAGACCATCGATGAGGACTTCATAGAGGATCTTCTGATGACGACAAACCACCACTATATTATGTTCTTCACCAACAAAGGAAGGGTTTATCGTCTGAAGGCATATGAAATTCCGGAATCCGGCAGGACAGCCAGAGGTACGGCTATCGTCAATCTGCTTCAATTATTACCGGAGGAGAGAATCACAGCGATTATCCCTCTAAAGGAATATAAAAACGACCGCTTCCTGTTTATGGCGACCAAGAACGGTATTGTGAAGAAGACTCCGATCCGCGATTATGAAAATATCAGAAAATCAGGCTTACAGGCAATTAGCCTGAGAGAAGATGATGAGTTGATCGAGGTTAAGGTGACAAACCATCTGAAGGACATTTTCCTGGTTACGAAGAATGGTATGTGCATCCGTTTCAATGAGCGGGATGTGAGACCGACCGGCAGAACCTCCATGGGTGTCATTGGTATGAGCTTAACCGGAGATGATGAGATCATTGGAATGCAATTGGATACCCAGGGTCAGTATCTTCTGTTCGTATCGGAGTACGGAATGGGTAAGTGTACCGAGATGGAAGAGTTTACGGTACAGCACCGTGGCGGTAAAGGTGTGAAATGCTATAAGATAACCGAAAAGACCGGTGATGTCATCGGAGTAAAGGCTGTCAATGAAGAAAATGAAGTCATGCTGATTACCAATGAGGGTATCATTATCCGGATTGCAGTCAGTGATATATCAAAACTCGGAAGAATCACCTCAGGTGTGAAGCTGATGGATATTGATGTTTCCATGAACATTAAGGTAGCCAACCTGACCAAGGTAAGAGAAAGCACAGCTTCTACTTCTGAGGAGCAGCTGATTAAGAATCTGGAGAATGAATTAAACGAAGAGAATCAGGTCATAGATACCAGTGAATTTTCCATAGAAAATTATTCGGACGAAGAGTATCCTGAAGATACAGAAGCTGAGAAAGACGCAGTTGCTGAGGAAGAGGATAGCGAACGGGAATAAGTAAATGCTAGCTTAAAAAGCATATACAGGAATGAGGAAAAGCATGAGAATTCTCAATACAGATGAAATCATAAAAAATATAAAAGAAATGTGCATCGAAGCCAACTATCAGTTGGCTTCTGATGTAGAAGAGCGTGTCAGGGGAGCGGTTTCTTCGGAGACCTCCGTGCTCGGGCGTCAGATCCTGGGGCAGCTTAGCGAGAATCTGGATATTGCTGTGTCGGATCAGATTCCGATTTGTCAGGATACCGGCATGGCAGTTGTATTTGTAAAGCTGGGTCAGGAGGTTCATATCGAAGGGATGAATCTTGAGGATGCCATCAATGAAGGTATCAGAGAGGGTTATGAGGAGGGCTATCTGCGAAAGTCTGTCGTGGGAGATCCTTTGATCCGTATAAATACGAAGGATAATACACCCGGAATCATTCATTATGAAATTGTAGCCGGGGATCAGCTGGAGCTTACAGTTGCACCGAAGGGCTTTGGAAGTGAGAACATGAGTCGGGTAATCATGCTGAAGCCCTCCGACGGAGCAGAAGGAGTAAAGCATGCAGTACTGGAGACTGTGAAGCTGGCAGGTCCGAATGCCTGTCCTCCGATGGTTGTCGGTGTAGGAATTGGTGGAGATTTTGAAAAATGTGCAGTCCTGGCAAAGAAAGCTTTGACTCGCAGCATGAATAAACCATCCCATTTGGAGCATATTAGAAAAATGGAGGAAGAGCTTCTACTGGAGATTAATCAACTTGGAATCGGACCGGGAGGTCTCGGAGGCAAAATAACCGCACTTGGGGTTAATATTGAAACCTATCCCACCCATATTGCAGGGCTTCCGGTAGCAGTTAACATTTGTTGCCATGTAAACCGTCATGTAAGAAGAGTAATATAAACACCAAAGAAAAGGAGAATTCCATTGGAAAGGTTCTTAAGTACTCCACTCACTGCCGATAAGACAGAGGAGCTTCAGGCAGGAGATTACGTCTATATAACCGGGACGATTTATTCCGCAAGAGATGCCGCGCATCTGAGAATGTATGAAACGATGCAAAAGGGCGAAAGTATCCCGATTGAGCTGAAGGATACCATCATCTATTATCTTGGTCCGACTCCTGAAAGGGAAGGGCAGGTAATCGGCTCAGCGGGACCGACTACCAGCAGCCGTATGGATAAATATACTCCCCTACTTCTTGACCATGGTTTAAAGGGTATGATCGGAAAGGGAAAGCGAAGCAAAGAGGTCATCGATTCGATGATTAAGAATAAAGCTGTGTATTTTGCTGCCGTAGGAGGGGCCGGAGCTTTGCTCTCCAAGAAAATCAAATCAAGCAAGGTCATTGCATACGATGATCTGGGGACAGAAGCAATCCGTGAGATGTATGTCGAAGACTTTCCTGTATTTGTAGTCATCGATTCGAAAGGAAAGAATTTGTACGAAATAGTTCTTCAAAATTGTTGACAAAGAGAAGTGCTTTTGCTATACTAGATTTTGCTTCTGTGAGAAAACCATTTGTATGTATTATCAATGATGATGGTGATTGGAAGTAAAAACTAAATAGAACTTTTATAAGTTCGGAGTCTGGAGAAATACTCAAGAGGCCGAAGAGGCGCCCCTGCTAAGGGTGTAGGTCGGGCAACCGGCGCGAGGGTTCAAATCCCTCTTTCTCCGTTCATAAGATGTAAAAAAAGTCCGGTTTATCCGGACTTTTTTGTTGTCTATTTTTCTATGATCCATGTCTGTAAAAACAGTTTGAGGTGTTCCTCACGCTCTTTCTCTTGTTTCTCAATCGATGAATGATCCATACTCTGGGATAAGCTATTCTCATAAAATTCGGAAATATAAAAGGAATGATACTCCTTAGCAGCAAGCATAGGATCCAAAGCACGCATTTTCCCGGCACGAATTAACCGCTCGAAATAGGATGAGATTTTCTCTCTGGGATACTGAATTAATTCCTCCAGTAACGTTTGGCGTATCTTATCATTCTGAAATTGCTCTTGCAATATGATACTGCCAATTTTGGAATAAAGAGGATCTGCGAAGAAGGTATCGTTTGCAGTGGTTATTTTTCGAATAAATTCACGGATATCCAGACAGTCACCCATATCAAAGGCGGGATAAACATGCTCATGTAACTGCTGACGAAAGAAAAGCATGATTTCCTCCAGAATGGATTCTTTATTCTTAAAATGATTGTAAATGGAAGCAGCCTTTATTCCTACCACTCCCGCTATCTCTCGCATCGATACACTTGAATAACCTTTTTGAGAAAAGAGCTCGATTGCAGTATACAATATTTTCTCTTTATTCGTAGCCGCATCCATGTTCATTATGATCTGACTCATATCATTTCCTCCGGATAAATATATAAATCAGTGTAGGTTAACATTGTTAGTTTGTCAAGGAGCCGATCAAGTTGTTGTTGACAAAACTAACACTGTTAGCCTATAATGCTAACAGTGTTAGTTTAAGGAGGGAGAAATAATGAAAAGAATATTACTTGTATACGCATCAAAAACAGGTACAACACAGGATACCGCAACAGAAATAACAAAGTATTTATCTATACCTTGTGACCTTTATAATTGCAGGGCCGAATTACTTGATGGAGAGAAGGCGGTACAGGTTAGTGTCAAACCAGATGGACTGAACTGGGACACATATGGAATGGTTATCATCGGAACTGCTATGTATATGGGAAGTCCAATGAAGGAGATCAAGCTGTTCTGTAAGAAATTCCTTGAGAAGCTGATACAAAAAAGCTTGGTCCTTTACAGCTGCGGGATTGGATCAGAAACAGAAGATAAGAAATATATATGGAATAATTTGCCTAAGGAGATTACACATAAAGTGATGCTTTACCGTCACTTAGGCGGAGAGATCAGAGAAGATCGAATGAATGCATTTGCACGTTTTGCAATGCGGGAGTATGTAAAGCAGCATGGGCCAGCTACGGGTATCGATCACGGTAGGATAAAGGAATTTAGTAATGAAATTATGAAAATAATGAGTTAGGAGAAGGATAACATGGCAAGTACGAAGGGTATAGGTAAGATTATTAAAAGAGGATTATTATATATATTCATAATGCTGATACTTGTGATTGCAGGATTCATGGCTTTTATTTTGCTGGGAAAGGAAAAAACACTCCGACTTTCAACGGGAGATACGCAGATTCTGCCGGCTGAGGACGGTATCTATATCGGCAGCTATCAGGGCCTTCGATGGAGCAATACGGTGGAGGTTACTGTTAAGGCTAATAAAATAGAGAATATCCGCATTCTAAAGCCACAGATATTTGCAAAACAAGAGACGATTGACACAATGACACAGAGAATATTATCAAAACAATCAACAGAGGTAGATATTGTATCCGGTGCTACAGCCGATTGCAAAGCATATCTGAAGGCAGTTGAAAATGCATTAAAACAGTCCGAAGTTAAGAAATAATCTGTACTATAAACCATGAGTGTGATATGATAAATTCCATCATATGGGAATAATGAAGGTAAGCATCATTTGATCAGAGGGAGGATAATCATATGAATAATTTATCTGAAGAAATAAAAAAGCAGCTGTTGGGTCTTGGCGCAGATATGGTGGGAATTGGTGATTTGTCAATGGTTCCTGCAAAAGACAGAAAAAACATGCCTTTTGGTATCTCTATTGCAATTGCTTATCTCCCGCAGGATTTACAGGGAATAGAGGAAGGACCTACGGAGGATTATTACCGGGCATATATGAGAATTAACGATAAGCTTGATTCCATCATTACCGAGGGAGCTGATTATCTGAAAAGGATTGGCTATGATGCGATAGCACAGACCATAGAAGAGGTCGCCAAAGTGGAGACAAAATATGATTCCATCCTCCCACATAAGACGGTAGCAACCAGAGCCGGTATGGGTTGGATCGGTAAGAATGCGATACTGATCACAAATAAGTACGGAAGTGCCATCAGAATTTCTACTATATTAACGAATGCTCCGCTTACAGCTGATACCCCTGTAGACGAATCGAATTGTAAAGGCTGCAGAAAATGTATGGAAGAATGCCCCGCCGGAGCATTAAAGGGTATGAGTTGGAGTGTGAAGACAGGCAGGGATGAGCTTTTAGATCCTGTAAAGTGCAGGGCCAAGGCAAGAGAACTGTCCTGGAGCAGGATCAGGCGTGAGATTTCATTGTGCGGAAAATGTTTTCTGGTCTGCCCCTTCACCCAAAGATATTTTAGAGAATATAATGCATCTGTATAAAAAGCAACCTTACATAATATAGCTCAAAGATGTAAATAATGTGCGATAGATAGCTTATCACCTGTTTGAAAACGGGCATTGTATAAGTTTAATAAATTGTTTTAAAAAAAAGAAAAATTTAAACCAAAAAGTTGTTGACAAAGGTATATGCATGTGTTATCATTAATTTTGCTGACGCGCCAGAGAATAAAACGCAGAAGCACAATGAACCTTGATAATTGAACAGTGAAACAACCCTGAAAATTCTAAAAATATGGAGACATTCTGGCAAGAATGTTTGTCACAATGAGCTCCAAAAATAGATTTTCATTAGATGTATCAGAAATGATATGTCGACGAACCGTATCAGTATGAAAGTATTGATACACCACAAAAACAGTAAAGACTAACAGCTTGCAATTCTTAAAAATTG
>JAEZKU010000032.1 GCA_023436065.1 Bacillota bacterium | reverse complement strand
ACAACCCCAAAAACAGATTTATAATACAAGCATGGGCAAGAACCACTGAAAAATGGCCTTGCCCATAAATTACAATTAAAATTTTATATCAGTTTTTTGAGTTTACACGTACTTTGAAACAGCCTCGCAAATCGTGGCTAAGCTTAGTTTTATAGAATAAATTACTGCCTATTATTATAATTGATAGGCAGTAATTTATATCCATATTGGTCCAGCTTCATTCAAACCTTTTTTCTTAAATTACTATGTTTAAATCATTAAATATCTGCACATTATCTTTTTGCAGATGGCATCTTAATCCCATCACATTCATACCTTTATTAATGCACTCCCGTAATAACTTTCTATATTCGACATCACATGGATTAATCAATACGTTTTTAACAGTAGGACTTAACGATACGAAAAAATAATTAACCTCGTAACCCTTTTCAAGTAATTTTATTAGTAATTCCAATTGTTTAACGGCTCTTCCAGAATATACACTGGGAAAAATAATATCCTTTTCTACGGATATAATTCCTTTTGCTTCGACCAAAATATTGTTATTATCACTAAGTAAAACAAAATCAGTTTTATATCCGTCAATTACTTTTTCTTGATAAAGATGATCATATTTGTAGTTTTTTTCTAGGTACTCCCTAACAAGTAAGTTCGCGTAATTCAAATTGAGTAAGATATAGCTACTATAATGTTTGACAGCAACTAAGCTATATTTTGTTCTTAACGTATTCCCTTTATTTTCTTTTAATAGAACTTCTTTACCCACTAAATTTATATAATTTCCCAATCTGGAGGCACTAGGTACATAGCATTCAATTACTTCACTATTTAATTTAACCTCACAAAGAAATCTATTTTTACACTCTTTAATAAATTTACCTTTTGTATAACTTTGATCAATATTCAAGTAGTTTTCCTCACTGTCACTAGAACTAACTTATATTATGCTTTATAAACTTCTCCAAAATGTTTGAACTTGGATATTCAGATATCGATACCAATTTATTAATTAATGCAAGTGGTACTATTGAATTTTCATACATATTACATCTCATTTTATCAAGTACTCCCAAAACTCTGTCTATATTGGCAAAATTATCTTTGCTTGGGTTTCCGTTATAGACATTCACTGGTATAGAAAGAACCAATACATCTGAAGCAGATGTTTTATAAATTATCTTCCAACCATAATAGGTATTGTCTCCATATACTGTCGATGTATTTTGAGGAACTATATATTTTCGTATATACTCATCAGTAAGTATGTAATAATGATTTCGTTCGAGTTTTTCTTTAATAAAGAATGCATGCTCAACAAAAGGACCGCTCTTCTCCAAGCCTACCATATTGATTAAGTTCTCATTACTTCCTTGCACTCCAAATAAGTGATTAATCAAGTTTCTCATAGGTATATGAAGTCTAAATGTTTGTCCAAAAAAAGCTAGCGGCCCGTCTTTAATAAATAAAACATTTGAAAGATAAGTCTTATTATTGTCGTATATATATTTAATAATTTGTACCATTAGTACTTGTTCAATAAGAGAAGATAAGTATCCAAATATACCTGAAGCTCCATTAGGCTCGTTAATTAATTCATGAAATCTAAAATAGTCCGTTAAATATATTTCTTTACCGCATTCGGAACAGATGACTTTGTCTTCTCCCTCATTGAAAATCGTTTTCTTTGAATTACAATCTTTGTTTGGGCAAAAATCAATAGGTATTATATTCTTCGTTCCTTCCCATTTTTCTAGCATTAGCCATTCCAGTACATCCATCAGGGTTTCATTACTTACCGCGCTCGAATGTGATGATGTAAAGAATTCATATATAATCTTTCTAACACCTTCTGAGAAGTCCGAACTTCCTTTTATTAAAACATTTTTGGCTGGTATTGCCAAGGAAATTTTATTAATCTCTTTAAGCCTTTTTAAATCTTCCGGATTAATTATATTTGCTTTATCTAGGCTTTCTAAATCTTCTGCATTAATTAAGAGTGCTCCAAAATTAAAAAAAGCTAGAGAAGTTGATGGAAACCCCTTATTTATAAAGGTTTCAGAATAGCCCCCATCAATGGTAATAATATTCCTAATTTTTTTAGCTTCATTTTTATTAATTGGATTCCCCTTTGGATAATTGATATTTTCCAAATCATACTTTGGCAAGTCACAATTTTCCAAGAAATTTATAACAAACTCATTTTGCATTATTTGCGAATGATTAATACTTGACGCCCTTTCAAATGGTTTTCTCTCCTGCATACTATTGAATCCCATGGTATCAGCCCTCCAATCAAGCAGTGAATTTGTCTATTTGAACCGGTACAATAAAATCATTTGAATAAGTCTTCATTCGAATAAAACCTTTATCCGTAACCTTTAAAATACTTTCTGCAAAGTCTTCAAAATCATAAAACTTTATCAGCTCTCGGATTTCATCTTTATTATTCAAATGCGCAATGAACCAATTCTGTGTATTTTTAAGAATATTTGCTGAAACAGAACTTACTTCTTGAGTGGCATAATTAATTCCCAGGTTATATTTTGCCCCTTCTTTTGCCAGCCTATTATATATATCACTCAAATCGCTGTTTTCTTTTTTCGGAAATAAGTTATGAGCCTCTTCAAAATACAATTGAATAATATTGAATCCAGTACTTTCATCTTGGTTATTGATAAATCTTAACATAGAATCACGAAAGATAGTCGTAACTATGCGTTCGGAATACGTTGTTCTAACTACTTCCTCCCCCTCAGATAAATCAACTATTACTATCTTTCCATCTCTCAATTCATTAAGAATATCTTTTTCAAAATGAGTTAATGCCTTTTCTGTATGCATGCTTCTTAAATCCTGACGCCTTAATTTTTTATAGCCACTTATCGAATCAGCATTTCCTCCTTGTTTTTTTAGTGTCAACATTCTTAAAACAGTTTTTAAGTCATCATCAGCCCATTCATAATTCTTTTTACGTAAGTACTCCCCAAAGAATTTAATTTTATCATAGTTCTCCCACATAACTTCAAACCATCTTGTTGCTTCATCTAGTGTAATTCCTTTACTAGGATCTATATCTTTTTGTAAAATCTCATTGATTTGAGCTCTCAATTCTTCATCTGCATCAAAATATACCTTAAAATCTGCAGCGCTTCTGAATTCTGCCTTTTTCAGACAACAAAAGAAAGCAGCTCTTACCCTTTGACGTCTATTATTTAATTTAAAATAATTGGGGTCACCTTTATCCGGCAAGCTCAGATCTATACTGTTAAAATTCCTAATATAATCTGAAGCTGTCTCATCACTTAAAAATGGCCTTATTATCTGCAATGCGAATTCGGGTTCCTTAAAAAAATTTGCGCGCATTGGGTTAAAATCTTTCTTATCAATTATGCTATACCTGCTAACATTTCCTATGTATTTTTTATAGATAGCAGTACTCTCATCTTGTTTATTGGGATTTGCATATTCCCCATTAATGTCAAAAACAATCTGTCCAATTTTTCTATTCTCTTCCTTTGCTAAGGAAACAGTAGCTTCAATTATTTTCTTTACGGTATTAGACTTTCCTGTTCTGGTCATACCAAAACAAGCCGTACGATTTCCTAATAAATCCTTTGGTTTAATATAGATTGGTATTTCTGATTTCCAATCAGAATTCCTGGATGAACTGTATCGCAATTCGCCCAATTTACTGTAGCCCTTGCCTCCAATCAAGTTGCTTTCCCCATTATAATTAACAATAAATTTAAGGAGATCTCCTGTCGGTTTATATACTGTATAGTTATGTGAACTATAAAAGTTTTCTACGTCAGCACCAAACTTTACTATCTCTTTACCATCTAAATCATCTTTATAAAAGGTACCCAGCACCCTACAAGATAAGCCCGAGTACTGAAATTCATTTTTTGTAAAGGTATCTAGCTTTTTCTCAAATTCTTTTGTGTCCTTGGGAACAAACTCCTTATAATACTCGACTCTAGTAGCCAATATTTCAGTGTGTGCTGGTAACTTCACTGGTTCCAAAACTCTCAGCAGAATTACTTCTTCTATGTCTTCTTCTGAAGTGTTAATACATACCAAGAAGCACCCCTTTGGGATTCCCATTTCTTTCTTTTTTTCATAATCATTTACTATTATGTTTACTCTTTCATATTCTAATTCTATTGGATATCCAATCAGGTGCTCCTTCTTTTCAACCATATTTTCAATCTCTTTAAAAAAATCTATTCCAATAATTCTTTCTAACTTATTTTCTAAACCTATGCTCATGTCTGCCTCCCTAATATATCCATTTTTATTATAATATACCAGATTCATATGCAAAAAACTAGTAGATATTGTAATATATCCACTAGTTTTTGAATTTTTTAGAATTATTGATATAAATAGTCAAACTTCTTTTCGATGCTCCTACTATAATTCGGTTTTCGCGGTTCTCCTTTCGATACAATTAGTAATTTATCCGCCTTCGTTGCATTTCCTTTACGATCCTGTCCCCAGATTTTAGTAACCTTGTTATTTCCTTCAATTTCATCTTTAATAATTGATACCAAATTAAGAGATGTGTAATTTTCAACATACTTCCAGACTTCTTCAGCTAAATTGAGATATTTTCCTTTATAATTATCTACATCTCCGATTACAACCACCGCAAGCGCTCCTTCTTTCAATATCCTCTCCCAGCCAATAAAAAGCTCCTTCATGAAATCTAAATATTCCTCTAGGGTCAGCCCGTCACTAAGCTTTATTTTTTGGCTATCTTCATATGCTTTATTGATTTTTAATTGTTCATCAACAGCATTCCCTTTTTCCCCTAAGAGCCATAAGCGTATCCAATTATATTTTCCATACTTTATAAGCTTTAAATATGGCGGACTTGTTACAATAAGAGAAACACTATTTTCTTTGAATATGTCTTGATCATAACTTATTTTCAACGCATCTGCTTGATATACTTCTCCCTCTTGCAATGTAGCATTATATGGGTATATTGTATCTACTCTATTTTGTAATATATTAAATACATTCTGCTCTGGCTTTTTAAGATTGTGTGCTTTAATAAAGTTTTTAACATAGTTTGGTGACATAGAAAATGTATTTGGCATTGATATTGAAAGATATATTGATGTACCATCTTTTCTATGCTTTCCATGCATGACTCCCATTAATGTTGCCATAATGAATCTATCAATATCATCGTTTACATTTAGTTTTTCTTTCATATACACAAGCATAGGTAATGTAATATTTTCATCATATAACATTCTTATATCATCTGTGATCTCAAATATATCTGGTGGATTATATTCTTTTTCTAATTCTTGTAATCTTTGCTTAATGGCAGCATAACTTGGAACTTTAGCCTTGGCTCCAGATAGAACAACCGCCAATGGATTTAAATCACTTCCAATACCTACCCTATTATTCAAACAAGCCTCCAAAACAGTCGTTCCCCTACCTGAGAATGGATCAAAGACTATTTCACCCGGATTAGTAAATTGCATAATAAAATAATGTGGCAAAGCTGGTGGAAACATTGCTAAGTAAGAACACATATTATGTAAAGGATTTTTCCATTTGTTTTTATTTGTTTTCCATAATGCTTTCATCCATGTCTTTTGTTTCATTACTTAACCCCTCCCTTATGTAATTTATTATACCACTTTATATGTATTTTGTACATAAAAATTATTGATTTTTTTCCTTAAATATAATATATTATATGTATTATGGAGGTTACAAAAATGCGCAAGAAAATACATCTAACTATAGATGAAAAGGTTTTACAAAAAATCAATTTTGTCTCGTCAGAATTATACATTCCTGTGGGTATTATTTTTGATAGCTTAATGGAATATTCAATGAAGAAACAGTGTAGACCCTTACCAGCAGATAATAATAGACAGAAAATAACTACCACCGTCAATCCAGATTCCTGGATTCGCTTTAAGGCTTATTGCGATAAAAATGATTATAATTACAATAAAATAATTGAAGCTTCGTTCAACAAGCAATATCGTAATTACATGCGAAAAATAAAAAATACCAAACAGGCATAAAAACTCTTATATCATTTATTGAGATTAGCATTATCAACAACATTTACTATAAATTCTTTCCATCCAGATTAAGCTTTTTTGTCCACTAATATGCCTTACCATATCAAATTTAAAGCAAACCTCTTTTTCGAGTGCTCTTTTTTCCCAATGCCCACAATTATCAACCAAGTCCATAAGCAAGCCCTGAATCAATTTATCTATATCCATTCCAGAATTATTTGCCACCAACTCATAGATAAGAAGAGTAGAAATGGACCATCCATCTGCTCTGCCTACTTCAATGATATAGCACGGAAGTTTCCCCTGTCTTTCAAGCTTAACTACAGCACAATTTCTTCGTGTTCCATCCTGATAGCAGGAGAAGGTTTTTCCTTCGGGAATTAATAATATATTCAAGGATATTTCCAGTTCTCTATGATTCTCAGCCAAACAATTAATAACCTTTAGAAAGTCCTCTAGACCCTTTGTGGCACCTTCCTCCATTATTTCTAAACTATCAAATTCAAGTGGCTTTATCTTTCCTCCATAAATCCAATCCTGCGTAGTAGCAACTTCATTATTCGCAGTATAATGATCAATATTTCTTGTAATAACATTGACATCATAATTCCCTGAGTTTATTTTCTGATTCTTTAGTCTTATCTTTTCCATATGAGGATTTTTATTAAAGCCAAAGCCTATAGATATATTATCTATTATATTTTCTTCTGGTGTTTTATTTGCGCCTGTGCCTGTATCATCCAAAGTAGTAACATCATTTTTATGTCCATTTATTATGATTCTTGCTTTTCTATTATCATCTGAATATTCTGGGCTTGTTAAGGAGGGATGCGTATATAGTATTTGATCAAAGGGCATATATAAATTGGTTTTACTGATAATTTCTAATATCAGCGTATCATTGCCCACATTAATTCCTCGAATAGCCAAATTCGTATCTCTTCCTACTGGAGGAACAAGTTCTATGTATGTATTCTTTTGGAGTTCTTCCATTGGATTAAAAGGACTAACTGAAATAGCTCTTGAGAACACCTTGTTATATACCGAATTCCATGCTCTATTTGCATAATTGTCATACTTAAGCCATGCAAGATATGCTGCTGTGTTATTACTTATCAAAGGTCCTTTTATCTCATTTGACAATTTTATAAAAAGGTTCCTTCCGTTAACAGAGCTATTTTCAATTAGTAAATCCAATCCTCCCGGTTTCATAATATTATTTGCCAATACCTTATGCGGTGTCAAAAAATTACGCACAAGCTCCAGGCAGGGTATATAATAATTCCTTTCCCCAATGCTGAACTTGCATATTTTTTGAAATCCATATTTCTGATTTTTATAAAAATAATACATTGAAGCCGGTATGTCATATGCTATACCGATTTTAAAGGCATTTCTATCAGGTGTCGTTATTTGATATATCTTTCCTACTTTTTCAGTTACTATTGGTATTCCGTTTATATATTTCTGTCCCAAAATCAAGTAGGGGATAGTCCCCCAAGGAACCACCACTTCCACGACACTATTGTCTGCCCTTTTAAATACAACCTGCAGCATCCAGCCTTTTTGAATATCTAAAAAAGGCGAGCAAATCCAATATAATTGAACCTCCTCGTCTTTATTAAATGGCCACGGTTGTATTTTAAGCTTCATTCGTATTTCCTCCTAAGTAGTTATCTGTCAGCAAACGTTCCTGTTCCTTTTTAATCATTAAAGCGATTTCTGAGGTTTTATAATTTTTGATACCGGCTGTTTTATTTATCCTCCATGCGACTGGCTCTTTATTTTCCAATAACAATTTCTTTATAGCCCATTTTATTTTTCTTCTATGATAATCCTCTTGTCCTTCAATATTTCGTTCAAGATATTCCTTCGTAAGAGGCAATTTATCCAGATATTTATCCAGAAGCGCCTGTTTATTAATACGTTTACCAATGGCACTAATCGTAATTCTAATCGGTTTTGTATCCGCAGTTATTAATTGGCTTATCGCATTATCCACCAATTCATAAAGTTCTATATCTCTTTTTTCCCAATCAATACGTTCAGGCTTACTAATATTCAACTTTTTGTAATATCCGAAGGAGTCAAGCCACTCTCTGTCATTTCGATACAGCCATACGTAAATACCTTTGTTATCGTTCCTTAGTTCCGTCTTTGCCATTCTCAGATTCCGAAGAACTAATTGCTCCCATTCACTTCTGTAATGGTTTCTCATCTCTTCAAATGAAGCCACAGGTGGAGCTTCATATATTTCTTTCTCCTTAACTGGAGGCGCAGTCTCTAAATCCAACGTAGTAATCTGCTTCCTAATTGTTTTGGGATCAACCCTAAGCCTTCTAGCTATATCTCGGAGCTCCAAGTTTTGTAGCATAAACTTCTTAAGTACGCTTTCCCACAAAGGACCATATTCTTTTACTTTATCAAAACTATATCTGTCTATTTTCTGATTATCCGAGCCCCACCTAATATAAGTGAATCCACATTGGCAGCTGAAGGTTCCCTTTATTTGCTTTGTATCTGCGCTATATGATATTTCCAGGTCCTTTATCGTATTTTTCATATAATGCTTTGCAGCTATATTTAAACAAGGCCAAGGACCCTCTCCGTAGGGCTGAAACGAACCCCTTTGCTTACAAAATTCTTCTAGTGAAGTTGATAGAAACTTAATCGTCAATATATGGCTAACGGGATGAAAGGTCTTCCTATGTTTCCGAACCATACAGGTTAACCAGGTATCCTCCTGATCTATTTCCAGATCCGATTGTAGCCGCTGTAAATACTCGTGTCCGTAATAATCTATAAAGCTTTTTGCAAATTCCTTTTGAGATACTCTTCCCGCTGGCGTTGCTAAGCCTCTTTCCATCAACAAGTTTAAATATCTGTCTCTTATGTTCTTTATAACGTGAACCTTTTGGTAATTATCAAGAAGCCAAATAACCTCTTTAGTAAAATCATGATACTGCTTAAATTCCCTACTTGTAAGCTCCTTTTTTATAACCGATGAATTCTCCCTACAGTTAGCTCTGTTTGCCGCAATCAAATCGTGTTTATTATGAGTTAACACCGTACTGTTTTCCAGAAGTACCCCATGTTTAATGCAAAGCTGTATTCCTGGAAGTTGAAATAAACGGTGCCAATAATTTTCACCATACTCCTTTAGATCTTCCTGATTACACAGAGGGCAAAACCTTAAGAATTGGGGTACCTTAATTCTGCTTGCGACAATCCCACATCTTGTCAGAATATCCCCTCCAAAATCGCTAATCATTGATGTTTTGATTTGACCTGCTCTTTCTTCAGGTAGAAATGCTGTATAGTAAGGAAACATCGTATTATTGTTAATTAAGTCCTCCGCTGTATGCTTATTAAACAAAGGTAAATTACCAACCAAGCTATTAATACTGCAAGGTAAATCATAGGCTGGTGTAAGACCTGCATTATCAAATACTTCTCTTAAGGTTACCTTTGCCCCTATATTCCCATGTCTTATATGGTATCTGGCAAGCACACTATACAAAAGTTCATCCGGATATGGTTCGGGAAAAGAGTTAAGCATAAAATCATCCTGTCATTATAAAGTCGTTAAAGTAGTCTTTGATGATCCCTTCTTTTCTCATGGCCTCGTAAGCGGATAAGTTATCTCTTTTTCCTTCTTCAACAATATACCTCAGATCCTCCGAGTCCATGGGAATCGCTTTCTTCTTAGTACTTCTCGTAGTCTTTTTTACTGTTTCTAAAGTAAAGCTTCCTAAAGCGTATTTAATAGCTTCTTTTGCGATGGCTGTAATATCATTTAAATTTTTATTTTGCTCCAGAGCCAAGTCTATCGATTTGCGGGCAATCGGTTCATCAATTCCAAACTCCAACAATTTCAAAGCCACCTGCTCTGATAAATTCAGGTTACAAACTGCTTTCTTCTCTTCCTTCAGGCTTAATCGTTTATTAAGCCTAACAGAGTATTCTTCAATATACCGGTTAATATCTACTGGCATAATGTCCTTATAAAGCTCAATTCTGTCCAAATCACCGGATTTCAATGCATCAAGCATCGGTTTTACTAATTTGAGATTCTCCCTAGCTACAGCTCCTATTAGTTTGTCTGAGATTACTTCTTTTCCGCTGGCTATTGCCCTCATTTGCGCAAGAATGAATATTTTAACTGCTATATCAACAATACCCTGACTTTCAAAATATAGAGCATCTATCAATTCCTTGGTTAACTCAACCTTATGTCTGGTCCACTGATATTTCCACATACCTTCCAGGAGTAGTTCCCAGTACATATCATTTTTCATACGTTCCCAAATCAGATCACCCTGACCACTGCCTCGCCTGGCTTGACGAAATTCACTCTGAAGAATGCTCATCGCTTTTGTCGTACCAATTAATATTACAGGAACCCCAATAGTATTTACGAGATTAACGAAGAAATTAAGCATTTTTTCCGAGCCTCCGCTCTTTGCAAGGCTTAAATGCTGTATTTCATCTATGATAAGCATTCCGAGACTGTGATTACGCGCCAGCTGAGCCATAATAGGCATCATTGTATTCACCGATATGTTTCTTCCATCGGCATATTTATTATAGGTGTTGTCACCGAGTAAACGGTCGAAGGCTAAGAAGAAATTATTACATAGCCCTTTAACACTACCATCAAAAGGGCAATCCAACTTTAACCAGGTTAATTGATAATGGCAAAAGGGTTTACCCTTATATTCTGAATGAACAATTATTTGCGGGTATAAGGACAAGATTTTTTCAACTGAGATTGATTTTCCCACTCCTGAGGTCCCGATAATAGTAAAACCTGTAGCTGATGTCCTGCTTAGCAACTCTCTATTAAATTCATAGTTCCCTTCCCGAATCATTCTGTAAATTTGCTGCATGTCAGCAGCATTATCCGGATGAAGGGGATTTCTCGAAATATAACCCTGCCTTATGACTCGAGAAATTCTTTGTTCGATATCAAAATGTACGCTAAGGGGCTGAAAGTATCTGAATAGCCGTTGAACGCAGTGATATCGGTATCTTTCATCCAGCTCCCGCTCTTTTTCACTAAAGGCGGGATATTCGTGCAGCAGCTCTTCTGTCTGCTCATAAGAAAATATTGGAGGTAATGCCTCAATTAGCGGATTACTGCTATATTCTTCAAGCATCTGCTCCATATATTCAGCCAGAACAGCATAACCACCATTTGGAATTTGAAGCTGCTTTAAGCTCTTATCCATTCAAACGCTCCCTTTGCTTACGTTTTAGGTATTCTATACCCCTTAAATCTTCTACATCAAAGCTATCCTCACCCAGGCTAAGAGTAATATTATCATTTTCTTTCGTACTATCTTTCCCAGCATTAAGCGTGAACGCCTCCGACTGTCGATTTTTCTCTTTTTCAAACCTGCGATTATCTCTGATTCCTTTGAGTTTTTGTGTTTTACTGGTTTCCTTGCTTTGCTCTACAGTCATTTTTTCAGCTTCTTGAACGATATAGTCGATCTGAGAATATAGATTTATTTTTGCTTGTAATTGCTCCTCTTTATAAATTAACTTAGCAAATTTATCATACTCATCCAAGTATTGAATTTCCTCGAGCGTTTTATCAAAATACTTTCTATCATCCAATAGATGACAGATATCAAAAGCTCTCCCGTTTTCTATCCTAATGTAGATGAAGTTCATGTTTCTTGGATCATACGAGATATCCACTTTCCAGCTTTCTTTGTTTCTTGCATTTTCAAACCATAGTTCCTCTACCGCCTTTTTACAGCTATAATACATGTTTTTATACTTAATACCTTTTGCAGTAACCAGAGCTTTGTCTGAGGGCATTAGATTTAACTTAATGATATCCTCAGGAAAGCTTCGTAAGATCCCAGAGCGATTTAAAATTCCCCATTGCCACAGCTCCACCGGTATAGGCTTGACTCCGTCAGCTATCATATCATCATCTCTAACATAATTATCTAACCAATGCGTCTTGTTGTGAGATAGCACACAATTTATTATTATCTGTGTGAACTGATAAATATCCAGCTTTGCATCCAAGCGATAATCTTTTTCACCACGTTCTCTAAAGTCCGTATCGATATGTCCTGGAAGAAGAGGCTTGACCTTCGTATCAAGTGTTTTAAAATACTGCTCGACTATTCCTTTCCAATCCGCTCGATAGGGTGGAGTATTCTCTATTCTTACATGAAGAGAATTAACCAGATTATCCACCTGTTTACTTTCCATCTCGCCTCTATCTGCCAGAATAGCTTCCGGTAAGTGACAGCAAGGCCAATCAGAGGCTTCAATTTCTATACCATATTCTTTGCAATACTGAACCTTATTTGAGGCCGAATTAGTTAGAGCCATCATCGCTCCCAGCCAAGAAGGACCCTCCAGGCCGACATATAATCCAGTTACGATTCTTGAGAAGACATCGATTACAACATATACAATTGGTCTTCCAATAATCCAATCCCTATTACTTCTGGACACCAGATATACATCCGCAACTGTTGCATCAATTTGATACTTTGAGCCTGGTCCTATAATATTTTTATCTGACTTTCCGGTAATTGCTCGATTATTAAGTTGATACTTTTTATCTCCCCTTCTCGAAGCTAATTTCTTTTTTATATCGTTTTCCTTCTCATACCAATATTTGAATTCGGCATAGGATGGAACCAGCGAAACATCTATCAGTATAGGTTGTCTTATCCCTGATACCAGGCTATAATTCTCTGTATAGAAATCCTTAACCATAAATTCATAAGCAACCTTGAGTGAATTTTCTTTACTGGTATGATAATATCTGTTTATAGCAATGCGGAATATTTTCTTCGTCTCTTCGTCCACGTTTACACCGCAACCAAGAATATGGTTGTTTTTTATAGGTCTTCCTCGCTTTTTTGCTCCAGGAGTTCTTTCCTTCCCTTTTCCTCCAGAATTTTTATAATCTGGAAGCAGTGCGTTTTTCACCTTTCCTCTTTGCCAATATCTCCTCAAATACTTATAAATCATATTTTTGGATGCACCTGAGGCTTCCATGACCTGCTTAATAAGCTTGCCCCTATGCAATTCCTTATAAATATCAGGCTCATTATCTGCTCCAGCAATTCTACCAACTATATCCCATGCTTTATCTCGTATATTTTTACTTAATTCCTCCAATTTGCTTTCATCAATGTAGCTTATATATGGATCCTCTTGAAGCTTTATTATGCTTCCGTTATCAAGCCCTTCGAGAATATCCGATATCTTTCTGACTTTAGGCAATGCATTGCCCATATAAATGTCTATAACAAATGCAATAAAATTTCCCTCATCTATCCACAACACACGCTCAACATGATTTTCTTCTGAGGTAAAACTTATCAATTCATTTATTGTAATAAGCATGCCGCCTTATACTCCTTTATCTCATATCTTCAGTAGCATATCCGTTGTTAATTTATTTGTATTAATTCTTGTATTAAAATCCGCAATCTTAAGCTGCTTAGTTGCTATCAAATGTTTAAATAAATACAAGAACAAGCCTGGTTCAACATTATGCTCCGAATCTAAACCATTTAAGACTTCTTGGACTATTTCAGAGCTACTTAACAGCCTATTTTTCAATAGCGGTATATACGTCTTTAAGCTCAGCTTATCCATACCATCGACATCCTCAAGTTTATACGAAGAATGTACCCATTCAATGTTTAAGGCTAATCCCTTATTAATTTCCTGATCCGTAACAATTCCCCAATCAATTCCTCTATCCTTCCAATAGCACCTCTCGATTTCCAATTTTTCAAGAACCCTAGGGTTATCTAGATCAGAAGAGGTTTTCACTGTTCTAGCAACGTCATGAGTTTTACCATTTTCCATAACAGTAATCATAAAATCGGTTGTTAGGACTATTGGTGTGGAGGTTCCTATATCAATCGGGTATCGAATACCTTTCCTCTCTGCAATTCTCATTACCTCATCCCTATCAAGAATAGGATATTGCTCCCGGATATCAATGACTTTATCGGACCAATCCAGCAAATAAAAATATCTTGTCTCATTATCGGACATAAACTGATGCACACGGTTTGTCTTCCAGCCCTTGCATCGGGAG
Organism: Bacillota bacterium; assembly: GCA_023436065.1. Classification (GTDB taxonomy): domain Bacteria; phylum Bacillota; class Clostridia; order Lachnospirales; family Lachnospiraceae; genus Mobilitalea. Next base: position 62,575 of record JAEZKU010000032.1, on the reverse strand, counting down.
ACTCTGCCCTTAGAAGGAAAGTCATGTATATCCAGCCACGGTTTATAGGTGCTTCCCTGTCCCTGACCTCGTCCATCCTTTATATATCTCTGTATTTTATCCTCATCCATTCCATATCTTCTCTTCGCCATCTGTCTACTCCATCCTTTAATGATCTATACATTGAAATTATCACCAAAATATTTATCACATTATCCCTGATGGAAATCCTTACATTAGATTTTATAAATGTCTATTCTTAATTCATTCTGTGATATATTTACAATCAAAAAAGCTCCCACTTAATAAAAGCAGAAGCCCAAAGCATACTCAAATTATTAACATAAAAGGGGAACTATAGCCATTAGTTTTACTAAAAACTTGCATAACAAATAAATCTATGGTATAGTATCCATAAATAGAAAATGTGGGCAACCACTAAGCAGTATGGGCATTAACGAAGAGTCGGCAAACTGGATCGTTAGTGCTTATTTTTTATATAATAACAAATGTTTCCACATTTTTCAATGATTCTTTTATACAACTAATACTGCGGGATGTAAATACATCCCGCAGTACATTTGACTTAATGATTTTTTAGATGTCGAATCTAGGAATAGCACCGTATTCACCTTCAAAATAAGCTTTACATACCTTTTTATCAAAACGTTCACTGAAAGTATCTAGAGAAAAAATAGTTGACCTACCGTTTTCATCTTTATCAATAAATCCAATTTCGTCCTTACGAAGTATATCGAAATCCATTAATTTTGATTCATGTGTAGTTACAATTAATTGAATATTCCGCTTTGTGGCTAATTGTAAATATTCTTCAACGAACTTATATGTAAGTAGCGGATGAAAACGTCTGTTAATTTCATCAATTATATATATACGCTCACTATCTTTACTAAGAAGCACCTCTATTAAATCCAATAAACGAATTGTACCGTCTGATTCCTCTTCTAAAGAAAAAACTGCATTAGTTCTTTGGTGCTTAAATTCTAATGTTTTGCATTGTAAAATATCTTCTTCAAGTTCAATAATATACATTGAATTGTCTTTGGCTGAACGAAGCATTACGGCAGGAGCATCTTCAATATTCTTTTCTTTATAACGTTTTTTTTGCTCATTGAGATCGTCAATAATATTCTGCATCAATTCTTTAGATACGTTAGTAGTTACCTTTTCTAACGCGACTTTCGCTATAACAAATTCAGAGACACCTGTGCCAAATGAGGATAATAGCTTACCAATCTGATTTACACTATCACTATCCATTAAATATGAATAATTCGTTATCGGTCGGTCTGGGTAGTTTACACTTAATTTATATTTAAACCAGTTATATACTTGTCTAAAAATCTTTATATCTGAGTCATTAGCATAAAGTGAATCCTTGTTTTGATTCATTAATCTTAAAAACAGAATAGAACTGTCATCCTTTACGTCTTCAGCATATATTTTTAGACGTTCGTTAATTGCTGCATCCTTGAAATAAGTATCAACCTCATACTTACCTGAAGTAATATCTCTAAAAAAAACCGTCTTATATGTAGAGCCATATCGTATTTGTTTCAAATACTCTGTCGTAAAACTAGCAGAACTTAATAATAGTTCAAAACCATACGTATATTTTTCATTGCCTATTTTAATAGTAAATTCAAAAAGTGTAGGTTTATTTCTATTGTCATTTTGTAAACGGCAATAACAATTGTTACAACTTGAAGGGACTCCACTTACAATAACCGTTTGTGCAAAATCAAAAGCACTAACCAAATTTGATTTTCCAGATGCGTTAGCACCATAAATTGCCATAAATTTAAGAAGCTTAAAATTATTATCTAAATATACTCTATCAATCTTACTACGTACTTTTCCAGCTTCCATGGAAAAAATCTGTACGTCATCGAATGAAAGAAAGTTTCCAACCTTGAATTCTGATAACAAAGTAACACCGCCTTGTTTTTATTAATAATAATATAGACGATATTATCACGATTGTCAACAGAAACAAAGCAATATAATCCTAAAAATTAGTTGATAATGTGATTTTTTCACATTATCGCAAAAATACTCTTGACAGGAAATGTATGGAATGATATAGTGATATTAAATTAGCACTCATTGAGATTGAGTGCTAACAGAAATAGTAGCTAGATAAAATATATTTGTGGATCTATACCCAAATACACATGGTGCGTAAGCCACCTCAATATGCTTACAGAAAGGACTAAAATGAAGTTAAAAGCATTAAGTTATTATGATAAGGATATGAATACACGTTTCGGAGATTGTATATTGCTTTATGACAATACATCTCTTGTAGTGTACGACTGCGGGCACGCGAAACACGCTGAAGCAGTTGAGGCATTCCTGCAAGCCAATCAGCTGATTTCGCAAATACATATAGTCGTATCTCACAATGATAACGACCACACTAACGGGGTATGCGATCTGCTTGATTGGTTATATATACAGAGTAAATATACTGTTAGTGTATACTCTCATCAGTATCTTAGGCACGTCGATACTATTCTTGACAAGATTGATGATGGACGAAGGAATAGAGAGAGTTTAAAAAAGTCGTTGCTAGATGAATTTGATAATATCAAAACCATAATAGAATCTGCACAGGCGAATGGTTTTACGACGGTAGAGGCATTAAGTGGAACAAACGTAGGTAATTGCACTATTGTAGGACCTACAATAGACGAATTTACTGATGTCGCCGCCAAAGCGGTAGATAGCCGAGAGAGCAATAATATCGGGGAAGGACATGCTGAAGAAACGGTAATGAATGCCGCAAGCGTTCAACTAAAGTGCCATTTGGACAACAGTGATACTATATTGATGTGTGGTGATGCATCGCCCTCATATTTGCATAATATTGACATTTACAGTATCATACAATTGCCACATCACGGACAGCTAGACGACGCTTTGGCAATATTTGAAAAACTGAAAGATTCGTATAGTAAGAAGTATTTCATTTCTGATAATTCAGGCTCAGGTGAAAAGAGCGGCGGTTCCGATAATTTGGTACAATATATGAAGGATGAATACTACGATCCTGCATGGAACACAAAAAACGGCATAGTATTAATCCCTATAAACGGATCTGGATATATTACAAATAGCAAGCCACAAGGAGTAAAACTCGGTGAGATGGATTATAGGTTATGGTAATGATATTGCTGTTGATAATGGACAAGTACGAGCGCGAGGAGATTATATTCAGCGCGTGACAGGTGTCGAAGTGTCAACTTGGAGGTTCATTCAGGTGAACGGACAGACATGCAAAGATTTTATTTGCTGTACATCTGATGATAAGATAGAAGGAACGTTCATAACAGCTCATATAGGTGATGTTTACAAACTCTGTTCCTTGAGGGAAATTTACAATGGTAAGTTTGTTGTAGCAAACACATGTATCTGGGAAGGAATGTCTCATAAGAAGTTATTAAACGCTATGAGACGTTTCAACCAGGACATTGATTTATGGTTTGCCAAGCAAGAATTGTCACTGGACAGTAACGGAATCTTCCGACAATCAAATACATTATGCAATATTGGTCGCTTTGGATTCCAAACATCATTATCAGAGCGTGAGTTATTCATGAACAGGGGCAAAGGATTTATGGAAGCATTACAAATGTCGTTCGTTCGGGTATCGCCTGTCATACTATTAGGAGATTAGGAGTGATTTCTATGAGTAGTATTATTGAAAAATTAGATTCATATCAAATACTGACCAACCTGTTGCCAGGGGCATTCTTTGTATTGACCCTCAAGTTCTTCTTAGGATTGAATCTATCAACCCAAAATATCGGAGAGGATATAGTAATTTATTACTTTGTGGGTCTTATTATAAATCGAGTAGGTTCTTTAGTCGTAGAACCTATTTTGAAGAAAATTCGTTTTATTAAATATGCTCCCTACTCTGACTATGCAAGAGCTGCAAAAGACGATTCAAAGATTGATACATTGTCACAGATGAATAATTCTACTCGTTCGTTATTGACATGTGTCTTGCTTATTCCGGTTATACATGTATTACATATAATGTTATTAAACTGGACTTGGCTCTCCTTATATTGGAGATGGGGAGCTATAACACTTCTTGTGGTACTATTTCTATTTTCATATAAAAAACAGACCGATTATGTCCGTACACGTGTGGAAGCAGTGAATATTCATAAAGAAAAGAATTTATAGAAAATAAGCACGAAATAATATGAGTATGGGAGAATTTTTAGAATTAAGTTGATATAGTATAGATGCCTTTATTTGAACATCAGTTATTTGAGCCACCTTCTTATTTCCATAAAAAGGTGGCTCAGTTCATATCTTTATTATTCAGTTCATAACTTTATTATCTAGTTCACAACTTTATTATTTCTTTACAACAACATTCTGTAATTCTATATTCATTACTCTACCGTCACGGATTTCGCAAGGTTTCTGGGCTGATCTACATTATAGCCCCTGTGTACGCAGGTATGGTATGCCAGCAGCTGCAGTGCGACTGCTGCCGTGAAGGGTGTAAAGTAATCCGAAGTCTTTGGCAGCTCAATCATATAATCATAGGCACTCGCCTCGACGTCTGCAGTACCGTTGGTAATCATGATGACAAAGGCTCCTCTCGCACGAACCTCACGTACATTGGAGACCATCTTTGTAAATACCCTGGACTGGGTGGCCAGTGCAACCACGGGTACCCCATCCGTTACCAGAGACAGCGTTCCATGCTTCAATTCCCCTGCCGCATATGCTTCCGAATGAATGTAGCTGATTTCCTTCAATTTGATGGAGCCTTCCCAACAGAGCGCATAATCCAGTCCGCGTCCGATGAAGAACAGATCCTCTTTTTCCTTTAAATGTTCACAGATTTTCTCAAGTATTTTATCATTTGCCAGTGTCTCTTCGATCGCCGGAATAATATCACGTAACTCCTTCATATAGTCCGCACATTCCTCGGAGGTAATCTTATGCCGAAGCAGAGCAAACTTGAAGGCAAGCAGATAAAGGCAGGACAACTGTGCAGTATATGCCTTTGTACTGGCTACTGCAATTTCCGGGCCTGCATGGGTATAGAGCACATAATCACTCTCTCTTGCAATTGTGGAGCCCTTTACATTAACCACGGACAGGGTAGTAGCCCCTTCCTTCTTCGCAAGCCGCAGCGCTGCCAGTGTATCAGCAGTTTCTCCGGATTGGGAAATCAGGATGACCAATGTATTTTCATCCATAATCGGGTCCTGATAACGGAATTCGGAAGCAATATCCACCTCTACCGGGATACGCAAGAGCTTTTCTATCATTGCTTTCCCAACCATTCCCGCGTGCATCGCAGTTCCGCAGGCTGTGATGATGACACGGTTCACTTTTGCAAATAATTCATCCGGGATTTGATCCACAGTAAAGTCCGGGATACCCTCGCTATTGATTCTCGGAAGGATGGTCGACCGGATGGATTCCGGTTGTTCGTATATTTCCTTTAACATAAAATGAGGATAACCGTTCTTTTGCGCCGCAGTAATGTCCCAGTTTACATGAAGCATCTGCGGTTCCACGGGATTGCCGTCAAAATCTGTGACGATAATTTCCTGTTTGGTAAGCTTAGCCACATGCTGTTCCGGAAGTACAAAATAATCCTTGGAGTAATCCATAAGGGCTACAAGGTCGGATGCGATGATGGAGCCGTCCTCTACATGACAGGCTACCAGCGGGCTCGCATTTCTCAGACAGTAGATCACCTCAGGCTGATCAGCAAACATGATACAGAAAGCATACGCTCCTTCGATCTTTTCCGCAGCCTTTAAGATTGCCTCGTAAGCATCCCCTTCATACAGGCTGTCAAGCAGCATGGCAACCACCTCTGTATCCGTCTGTGATACCGGCGTTCTGCCCGTAGCTGCAAGCTCAAGCTCAAGGGCATGATAATTTTCGATGATACCGTTGTGCAGCAGGGTCACGTTCCCATAGGTGTGAGGATGTGCATTGACATCCGTTACTCCTCCGTGGGTTGCCCATCTTGTGTGACCTATTCCGCAGGTTCCGTCGATATCCTCTTCCTTCTCAGCCTTTTCCACCAGCTCGGATACCTTTCCCACGGTCTTTACTGTACTGATTTTTCCCTCGTTATATAAAGCTATTCCCGCACTGTCATAACCGCGATATTCCAGGGTAGCAAGGCCCCCTAAAAGTATACTTTTAGCCTGACGGCTTCCTGTATAGCCAATAATTCCACACATAATAATATCCTCCTATAAGGTTTTCAAAGTTATAAATGATAGATGAATTCACAGCACAAATAAGCTTTGTAATAATTACAAAGTCAGAATTGTACCTAATTCATTTCCCGGTTATGCCGCTGTTGTTCTGCCGTTACCGACATTTTTTTCGACATATACGTACCCGGTAATACGAGAGAGCATCCGCCGAAGACTTCGATCACTCTCTACCTCGTTAACCTCCAAATTGCGACCCCAATAGAGGTACATGGCGCTAATTTATACATTTCTGTAGGAAAGACCTTGGGTTGATCTTAATGAATAGGTTCCTGTCATCATAAATCTCAATTCATTCTATGCCGCTACCCTCCTTTTCGTTCTTTTTCATGTTGGTTATGTCTCCCTGTCGGAAGCCTTTTATGATTTTTTTCTCAGGAATGATTCAAGGCAAAATTTTATGTGACGAAGCCATGTTATCATTGTATTGTTCATCTGTCAATCCCCGAATCCTACTTTTTCCAAAATCGAACATACAAAACCCACATCTGACGGAAGTCTGATTTCCTTAATCGACCTTCTTCGATCAGATGTGGGTTTTTTACTAGTATTTATTATTTTGCCTTCCGATACCTTCCTTTCGAACATTATGGTTTTGGTTCTGATTTTCAGGCTTAACGGAATTCGTGGCATTATTAAATAACTCATCCTGCTTCTTTTGGTTGGATTTTTCCTTTTGCTTCCGGTCCATAGCTTCTCCTTTCTTTGGTTTTTTCGTCCGGATTAGTATGAAACGGTTTGACTCTGACTATGCGTCCAACCTAGCAATTTCCTTCATGAACATATCGCAGCCTTCTCCGGGCTACTTCGGCCAATCGATAAACCTTGCTCACCGGTGTTGCTTTCGCATCCTGCATCAGGTAACGCGGGAAGAAACGAGAGATGTGAAGCGGGATCTCCGGGCTTAGATCCGCAAGCCAGGCAGACAACTCCTCCATCTCCTCTTCACTGTCATTCTCACCTGGGATGATCAAGGTCGTAACCTCCACGTGACATTTTTGGGAAGCTAGCCGGATGGTATTCTTCACCGTAGCCAAATCTCCGCGCAGCTTATGGTAAAATTCATCCGTAAATCCCTTAAGATCAATATTAAAGGCATCGATCAGGGGCAACAGCTCCCTTAGAGGCTTATCGCAGATATATCCGTTGGTAACCACAACATTCTTTAATCCCTGTTCCTTTGCCTTCGTGGCACAGTCTCGGACAAATTCAAAGCCAATCAGGGGTTCATTATAGGTATACGCAATACCGATATTGCCCATAACGCGAAGCTCCCTTGCTTTCCCTACCAATTCCTCTGCTGTTACCTGCTGTGTCTCAATCCCCTCAGAACCGACCATGGAGATATCGCAGTTCTGACAGAAGGGACAGCTCAGGTTACAGCCGTAGCTTCCTACAGAAAGGATACTGCTGCCGGGATAAAAATGCATCAACGGCTTCTTCTCGATCGGATCAAGCGCAAGCGCAGTCAGTCTGCCATAATTATCACTGATAATGCTCCCGTTCTTATTTCTTCTCGCTTTGCATAATCCGATATGATCTTCCTCTATCCTGCAGTGATGAGGGCAAATCTCACATTCGACTCTCATTTATGTCTCACCACCTCAAAGCGCTCCATCGTAAAGGCTTCGTTATCATATATCCCTGCTTTCTTTTTAGCAATGGATATCTGCTGAGGAATGGTATCCACACCCTCAAGGTTAGGTAGCAGCAAGCCCCTTTTTCGTCCGGAGGTCACAATCACACCATAACGTTTTACATCCAACTCCTCCATGGACTGAATCGGTTCGGGTTCCCCAAGGACGTCCACACTATATACCAGCTCATCCAGCTCCGTTCTCGATACCGGCGGAAATCTGGGATCCTCTTCTCCCGAGCTGACCGCATTTCGAAGTATTTCCTCTGCAATACTGCCTGTGACAGGGCTTATGGTTCCGATGCAGCCTCGCAGGCTGCCATGCTTCTTCAACGATACGAATACTCCGGCCCTGCGCTTCGTCATCTCCTCCGGTAAACCCTCCGGAAGCTTCGCAACCTTCCCTGTCATGACATAGGTCTCCAGAGAATATCTGGCAAGATGAACATAGGCATCCTCATTTTTCTGAAGCTCCTTAGCGAGCTCTTTCTGCTTCTTCGTAAAGATCTCATCGAAATGCCGGTCCGATGTTTCCTCGCCAAGCTTGAATTCACACACGGCATAGCCGACACCAAAGGGCCCTTCATAGGAAAGAAAATCAGGTGTCACCTCTCTGCCGCTCAGAGCTCCTGCCAGGATAATAAAGGAGCGTAAACCGCATTCGGCTGCCTTCTCACAGAAATCAGGATCCAGCTCCAGAAACTTCAGAAAATCTCCTTCCTTCATCGCTTTAGTGATCTCCCGGTCAAACTCCACACCTTCCGATGCATAGCCGTAGGGCCCGTCCTCCTTCAGCTTGTGGGAGAGATCACCGCTTGCCACAAAGACAATCCTTCGGTTCAGTTTCTCAGCCGTCTCATGGATGCATCTTCCCAGATGATAATGCATCGGAAGGGACAACCCTGATAATCCTATTCGAACGAGCTTATAGGAGGATAAACACTGGTTGATAAAATACAGCGGCACCATAGTACCATGATCAAGCTCCGGATTCTTCTCACCAAGCGTCCCGGCTTCAACCCCTCTTCTCTCTGCACTACGTTCCAAAGCATCTGTAAACTCCTCATCGTATTCCACCTGAAAGGAAACCTTTCCGGCCCCAAACTGACCCAGATTGCCTTTCGCTGCTTTACCCGGTGAGATATGAAAATAATCGGAATACATGATGGAATGGGGTGTCGTGACAACAATCGTATCCGGCTTTAAAGTAGCAATTCTCCTTGCAACCTCGTGATAGCTGTTAAGTGTAGCACTTACCTTATTCTCCTCGCCCTTTCCTACCTCGGCTACAATCAGTGGCGGATGGGGAACAATGAACGCACCGACAAGCGACATGATATACCACCTCTTTCAAATAATTATCTATCGTGAACTGCCTTTATTATATGCCTTTTTTTGTTATATATAAAGGTACATGGAATATTTTTATTCTCATCCGGTATGTATCTAGTGCAACAGCTCTGATACTAATATAAAATCACAGCTGCGATTTCCTGCGAAACAGAAGAGAGGATGGCTTACACCATCCTCTCTTCAACTGTAAACATATTATAGTCCAAGCTTATCTATAATCCGTTCGGATAATTGTTCCGCGTCAATGTTATCTGCATTTTCCTCCAGAATTTCAAGGATCTTGATCAGATTACGGATTGGCTTCTTCTTCCTGATCAGTGTCGCGAGTACTGCCTGCAGTCTTGTTAACGGAAGCTTATCTGGAATAATTCCTTTTACAGCTGCCGGATACTGCATAGAAAGATTATCTATTAGTGTCTGTATCATCTGACGGTTTACTATCCTGTCAAAGTTCTCAAGAACCGTATCTTCCAACCGGTTGCAGACGGTATGAAAGGTATCCTCTGAAATAGTATTCAGACTCGTCTTATATAATACGCTGTCATAGGATAAGATACGATATTCCAGCTCATCAAGGCTTTCATTATCTCTGATTCTCAGGACGGGCAGCAGGAAGCCATACCTTAATGCCAGACTTTCTCTTAATTCACGGATACTCGGGAACTGCTCCTCAAATTCTTTCGTAAGTAACCCGGTGAAACCGCTTCCCATCTCTACGGTTAAGGGTTCTGCCAATACCTTCTGCAGGAGCTGTTCTGCTGCCTTCTCATCCCTCGTTTCTGTCAGCCTCGAGACAGCAATATTCCTGCCGATCAGATAATCAGAGGAACAGTTCAGAATATCACATAGATAGAATAATAACTCCATATCCGGGTACCCGTTACCCCTCTCCCATTTTGATACTGCCTGGGGAGTTACTCCCAGTCGGTATGCAAGCTCTTCCTGCGTAAAGCCCGCTTCCTTTCTTGCTGATGCCAATCGTAATCCAAAGTCATTCATCTCCATATTGTCCTCCGTTCCTGTGTAAGGTTCTCTTTTGTTCTTAATAGATGCTAAACATTAGGTACTATTCGTTTTTTAGAAGTTTCTTACTCTTTACATGATGATATTAGCACAGTTACCGGGGATAGTAAAACAACGTATCATTGAGCTTAAGCTCAACGATCAGAACACCAGATTTGTCATAATCGTGCTGGCGATAATTCCTGTCAGGGTCGCGATCAGGCAGCCAAGCAGGGTATATCTTGTCTTCTTCACACCTGCTGCCATGAAATAAACCGCCAGGGTATAGAAGATCGTCTCCGTGCTGCTCATGATAACGGAGATCAGCCGCCCAAGATAGGAATCCGGCCCGTATTCCTTAAAAATGTCCAATACCAGGCTGGTGGCCGCGGAGGAGGAAAACATCTTAATAATAACTACAGGTACCAGCTGGGACGGGAAGTGGATAAAGTCCGTAAACGGCTTCAGGATTCCGGACAGGATATTTAATGCCCCAGAAGCTCGTAGAATGCCGATTGCAACCATCAAACCGATGAGAGTGGGCAAAATATCAAATACAACCTTAAATCCGTCCTTAGCGCCTTTAATAAATTCATCAAATATATTGACTTTTGAGATCAGCCCCAGTCCGACGATATAAAAAAACAAAAAGGGTATGATATAGTCCGAAATATATATTAGAAACTTCACCCGCATTTCCCCCTTCCTAATGCCTGCCACGCAGGTTGCTTAACTTTCTCGCAATCACGGAAAACGCAAGCCCCACACAGGTCGAACATATCGTAGCTACCAGACCGCACCCAAGTATTTCTGCCGGATTGACAGAACCGTACTGGCTTCGGTATGCCAGGACATTGACCGGGATCAGCTGCAACGAAGAGATGTTCACTATCAACAGAGTGCACATATCACAGCTTGCAACCGGGGAATCCTGATTCAATTTCTTTAATTCCTTCATCGCCATTAATCCCATTGGTGTAGCAGCCCAGCCAAGGCCCAGAATATTGGCTATCATATTGGAGGCTATGTATTCGTTAGCGATATGTTCTTCCGGAATATCGGGATACAAAAACTTAAGCAAGGGTCGTAATACTCTGGTGAATGCATCCACCAGACCGCATTTTTTTGCCACCTGCATCAGCCCCGTCCACATGGCCATAATACCGAGCATCGTAATACAAAGAGCTACGGCTTCCTTAGACGAATTAATTGTAGCCTTACTGACTGCCCCGATCTCTCCTTCCAATACCCCAACGACGATCCCCAGTACTATCATGATGCCCCACAGATAATTCAACATATATACTCTCCTTTACATGATTTTCTACCGAAATCTTTCGGAATCGATCTAGTTTATAAAACTTTTAGACTTATTTTTTGTTGTTTATTATAACTATATTCCTGATTTTGGGATACATTCCTCAATTTTTTCGGTTTTTATAGTATTTATTGCATCCCATTTACATTTATTGTTTAAATTGTGCTATGTTTTGACAATTATTTTAGTTGACTTTAAAAAAATCCTATGATATCTTATTTTATGCTATTACAAATAATGTAAAGTCACACTGAGTTTTTGTGTGCATTTTTGGTAGCAATCTATTTTATTCCCCAATACACTTGAGAAAAGGAGGCCTATAATGAAAAGTACAGGTATCGTTAGAAGACTTGATGAGCTCGGAAGAATTACTCTTCCCATCGAGTTAAGAAGAACATTGGATGTTAGTGAAAGAGATCCATTGGAGATTTTTGTTGATGAAGGCAAGATCATTCTTCAGAAGTATGAACCTACTGATATTTTTAACGGCAACAAGGACAATCTGCTTGAATATCAGGGAAAGAAAATCTCTAAGGACACGATCGTAGAACTGGCAAAGCTTGCGGGAATTATTGAGTAGTTTACATAGGAACATATATCGTTCTTGCCGAACGTATTCTCTTTGAAATTATTCTGAATTACTTTAAAGTTAAGCCCTTATTTCAATTCTGTGAATCAGGATTGCATTCTAAGAAAAGAGCCTGTCATTTGATGACAGGCTCTTCTTATATCTATATCACTTACCTTTTTTATTTTTGATAAAGGGTTTTACACCCCAGACCGTATCCGGCTTCACGGTATAGCTTTCTCCGGTTTTGGCTTCTCCATGATACAGCTCTCCAATCACATAGGGCTCTTTTACGGGAATTGGAACTTTCGGTACACTGTCCATGGCCAGGGGCTTACCGTTTGAGGCTCGGTATTTTACCCATTGCGTTTCTTTTCCGTCCTCATAAAAAATCTTTTTCATCGCACCATCCTCCAGTGCATGGAAAAAGGATCCTTCTGTCTCAGTCATGTATTCGTGTACCTCTCCTGAAGCATTTCTCTTAAGCTCGGTATCAATGACTTTTCCTTTCCCACCAGGAATGTCATTGCTCCATTCACCCTCGTAATAGTAATAGCTGTCACCGAAATTGTTCGATATCAGGGACAGATAAATCCCTGTTCCCTGCTTCATACCGTTATTCAGCTTACCATAATACAGATGGTCCTTACTGTAGATTACCAGGCTGTCCCCTTTGGTCCCTTCATTCTCTGATGTGACACCGTAATAGACAGGTACCTCCTGAAGAATCTCTGTCTGATAAAAATCACTTCCGGTAATGCTAAAGATCTTAGCGATATCTTTTTGCGCAAGCGCATCCTGAAGCTCCGACAGCAGATTCAGCTTTTCTTCTTCAGACTGTTGCTTCGAGGTGGCAAGTTCAAGAAGCTCCTTTAGATCATCTGAATCCTCAACCTTTGCGGTTCCTTCCTTTAATAATGCCACTGCACTATCATAATCTTCCTGGTCTATGTAATGCTGCCCCAGTAATTGATAGCCTTCCTTTTCCTCAGGTAAAAGCTTTATGGCATCTCTGTATGCATTGATCCCGTCCTCATAGTTCTCCTGATAAAAATACTCCTTCGCCTGAGCGATGATCTCATCATATTCATCCTTCAGAAGATAACGCTCGATGGACGCAAGAAGCGTGTATAGCTCTTCATTGCCGGTAACCTCTATCCCTTCCGCAACCTCTTTTTCCGCCTTCGCATATTGTTCCTGGTTGATATAAGCCTGAATGATCTTCTTATAAGGAAGGATATCCTTTCGCTTTATCTGTTTCGCCTCTTCGTACACCGCAACTGCTTTCTCATATTCCTTATTTGAAAAATAAACATCTCCGCGCGAAATAGACTGAAGAAATTCCTCATCCGTCTCTGCGGCCGTAACCTCCTCAATCTTCTTCTTAAGCTGTTCTGTGGCTTTTTTCTGGTAACAGGAGTGCAAAACCTCCAAAGCCCTATCATACTCCTTCAGTCCGACATATGCGTCCGCCAGTCCAATCGACAGCAACTCTTCGTCGCTGCCTTTTTCTGATAATGCTTCCTGAAAGGCTTTTACTGCCTCCTCGTAGCTTCCTGCATTTAAGTAATTTTCTGCTATCACAGCCTTTTCCAGCCGTTGATTTCCATCAGACACCCCAAAGATCACAATCCCCAATAAGATGACCAATACTACTCCCAGAATTACCCCAAATACCTTTCTCTCTTTTGTTCGAAATAGCTCATGAAACATGATTTCACCTCCAAAAGACAGTGTTCCCTTCTCCTCAAGTTCCCTCTTTCATCAATAGCTGATAAATTTCCCTCTTGCTTACCCCTCTGTCCTTAGCGACAGCCTTCATAGCCTCCTTCTTATCCATTCCTTGGTCCAGATAGATCTGCATATGCTCCTCCAAAGCAATAGCGCCCCACCGCTCCTGCTTTTCTGCAATCAGCTCACTATTTGACCTGCCTTCCATAACGATAACAAATTCACCCTTCGGCTCCTGCTCCTGATAGGTCTTAAGCGCCTCGGATAACGTTGTCTGCCAAATCGTCTCATGCAGCTTAGTTAACTCCTTTATTATGGATACCCTGCGGTCTCCCAGTACCTCATAAAGCTCCTGCAAGGTTTTACAAAGCTTATGTGGAGCTTCATAGAGAATGGTGGTCCTTGTGTCATCCTTCAGCTCCTGGAGCACCTGCTGCCGTTCCTTTTTATCATAAGGAAGAAATGCTTCAAAGCAAAACCTCCTGGTCGATAGCCCGGACATGATTAATGCCGTAATTGCCGCACAGGCTCCGGGGACTCCGGTTACAGTGATCCCTGCTTCCAAAGCCTGCTTCACCAGCTCTTCTCCCGGATCGGAGATACCCGGTGTACCTGCATCGGTTATCAGTGCAATATTGGCACCTTCCAATAAACGTTCCACCAGAGCTTTGGCTTTCTCTACTTTATTAAATTCATGGTAGCTGGTCATCGGCGTCTTAATTTCATAGTGATTCAACAGCTTTATGCTGTGTCTTGTATCCTCTGCCGCTATCAGATCCACCTCTTTTAGGGTCCTGATAACGCGAAAGGTAATGTCCTCGAGATTCCCGATTGGCGTAGCACATAAATATAATGTTCCGGACATAGCATCGTCCTTTCCCTGTCGTTAGTACCCGTAGATATCATAGATTTCATCCGTATAGACACCCTGCTCCTGATATACAATCAAGGGAGCCTCTACCTTAAGCATGGATTTTCCACCCTTGATGCATTCCAGAAGAACCATGTTAGGCTCCTTATCAACATAAGGATGGACGAGCTTCATCCGCTTTGGCTCCAGCTTATGCTGCGTCAGTGTGTTCATGATTTCTACCAGTCGGAAGGGTCTGTGTACCAGATAAAATCTCCCTCCGGGTTTCAATAGTCTGGATGCCTCCCGAAGGACATCCTCTAAGGAGCATAAAAGCTCATGACGTGCAATCGCTTTCGCATCCCCCGGGTTAACAAGTCCATGTCCATGGTTCATATAAGGCGGATTGCTCGTAACAACATCAAAGGAAGCCAAACCGAAAAAGGCAGAGGCTTCCTTGATATCACCGATCACAATATCAATTTTATCGTTCAATCCGTTCATGGCAACGCTTCGCCTTGCCATATCCGCACTTTCCTCCTGGATTTCCAGGCCGGTGAAATGCTTCCCTTCCGTCTTTGCCTCTAAAAGTATCGGAATAATTCCCGTTCCGGTGCCAAGATCCAACACCCTTTCTCCGGGAAGTACCTTGGTAAATCCGGAAAGCAGTACTGCGTCCATACCAAAACAGAATTTCTTAGTATTTTGAATTATTTTATAGTTGTTGCGGTTTAAGTCATCCACCCGCTCTCCGGGTTTTAGACAGTCCCACCGTTCATCCTTCTTATTCATCATCCAGCAGGGATTTCCCTTCCTTCTTCTCTAAAAGCTCCAGAACTCTCAGTTCTTCATCATCAAAGGAAGGAGTTCTCTCCTTACGTTTTCTTTGCTTGAATCGAAGATCCTCAACCTTGTACTCGCGGACCTCCTTTTCATCGTTCTCCAGTGTAACAATTACCTTAACAAGCTGTTTCAATACGCTAACACTCTGAACCTCACCTTTTAAATTATCCTTCGTCGTTACAAAATCCCCTACCCCCGGAAGCTTGCTGTTCAGCTCTTCATAAGCCTCCTCCTCATTCTTAAGGCAGCACATCAGTCTTCCGCAGACACCGGAAATCTTAGTCGGATTTAAGGAAAGATTCTGCTCCTTCGCCATCTTGATGGATACCGGAGCAAATTCAGAGAGATGGGTATGGCAGCAAAGTGGTCTGCCGCAGATACCGATACCACCCACAATCTTAGTCTCATCTCTGACTCCGATTTGGCGAAGCTCGATTCGTGTTTTGAATACGGAGGCCAGATCCTTCACCAGCTCACGGAAATCGATTCTTCCGTCCGCCGTAAAGTAGAACAGCACCTTATTGTTGTCAAAGGTATACTCTGAGTCAATCAGCTTCATCTCAAGGCCATGCTTCTGGATCTTCTCAAGGCAGATTTGGAAAGCTTCCTTCTCCTTTTCCTTGTTGCGTTTCTCAATCGCATCATCCTCTTCGGTTGCCTGTCGGATAACGGGCTTTAAGGGTTGGATAATCTTATCCTCGGTGACATTTCTGGGACCCAGTACAACATGGCCATACTCAATCCCTCTCGCTGTCTCAACTATTACATTATCCCCCTGCTTGATATCATATCCTGCCGGGTCAAAGAAGTACACCTTACCCGCGCTTCGAAATCTTACACCTATTACATTAACCATTACAATTCTCCTTTATTGTAAGTAACATAAGCTCGATGGCAATATCAAAATTAACATTTGCCTTTAATCTTATCTTTGCCTTTTCCATTCCGCTTATGATTTTTTCCACATTTTCATAGCTTCTTATATTGGCCTGCTGCTTGATGAAGGAAAGCTCCTCTCTGTATAGCAGAAGGTCAGGATCCAAGGTTGCCTTATACATTACGACATCCCGATACCACAGCATCATCAGATCGATATAATCCTCGATGACAGGTTTATTGGCGGTAAGCACCTTTAAACCGGAGATCACTTCATGAAGCTCCATATCATCGATATATTTCAGGATATGGAGAACCTCTTCCTTCATCTTCTCAAAATCCTCTGAAGAAGCATATTTTATAGCCTTTCCAACATTTCCGCTGGAGAAGGCTGCTGCCACCTCTGCTTTATAATCGGGAATCTGATGATGTTCCATCAGAAATTCCTTTATGACCGTCTTATCCACCGGTTTCAGATTCAATTGAACACATCTGGATCGAATAGTAGGAAGAAGCGAGATAAGATTGCTTACCAACAGAAGGATGACTGCGTATTCCGGAGGCTCCTCCATCGTCTTCAGTAATGCATTTTGCGCCTGCTCCGTCAGCTTGTCCGCATCATCTATGATGTATATCTTATACCTGCTGTCATATGGCTTCACCATAATATCTGCATTTACCTGAATACGGATATCATCTACACCGATACTGAGCTTTTCATGAGTAACCCTGATTATGTCCGGATGATTTCCCGAATCCGCCTGCATGCAGGACTTACAGCGTTCACAGGAACGAATCCCGCTCTCCTCACACTGCAACGTCTTAGCAAATGCATTGGCAAGCGTCTTTTTACCCATACCTTCTTCCCCATAGAAGATGTAGGCATGGGATACCTTCTGAGCGCTGATTGCGTTCTGAAGATGCTGTATGATACTTTCATGACCGATAACCTGCCCAAACCCAAGCATAAAAATTCTCCGTTCTACATGAATACCTATCGAGTTACGTTAATATGTCAAGTAACAATCCCCTAATCTCATCGATTTTATTCAGGATTGCGATATGATCCTTCTCGTCCTTGATCAGCTCTGCAGCCAGCTCATCCAGGTTCTTGTCTACCAGCTTGATCATGGTATATACTCTGTGTCTGCCCTTTTTATCAAGAAAATTCTCCCTGGAGAACTTATGGGACCGATTCACGATTTCATTCATGAATTCCTTGATCAGCTCCCTATAGCGCTTCATATCCTTCACGTCCATATGCTTGGCAATCTTCTTACCCCAGGTGGAAATTTCTCCAAGCATTGCGTTCAGACGGTTCTGTAAGTCCTGCTCCTCTATATTTGAAATCAGTGTGAATTTAAAAGTACCATCTGCCTCCGGCACCGGCACTTTATTCTCTATCTGATTGATTGGCTGCATCTGGTTCACTTTAATATCCATGCCGATCCTCCGAATGTGCGCTGCATACTGCGTACATAAGCAGCTCGTGAACTTCGTTCACTCGCTCGCGTTGCGCGGTTTGAATAAGTAACTGCACATTTGAAACAGTAAACTGTTTCATGCGCAGTTACTCATTCAAACCTTTGCTTATGTACGCAGTATACCATATAATTCTAATACTTTACAGTAATTTTTTTATAGCCTCTTTTACCTCGTAAAGGCAAACATTAATATCAAGGTTCTGATACCGTTTTGTAATTCCCCATTTTTTCAGATTCTCATCGGAGAAATCCTCGTCATCGGCAAGGTAACGCCTGCACATTTCGGCGTATTTGGGCTCCTCCTGCTTCATCTCCCGTTTCAGGGCTCTGGTTAGACGCACCCCGTCCTCTACCTCAAGATAGATGGGAATCACCTTCTCTGTTCCGTAATAATCTCTGATCTGAGTATAGGTCTCCAACGTTCCGATCATCAGGTAATTCGCTTCCTCCAGATTGATCTGTCCGTCATTGACCGTAAAGTAATGCCAGGGTCCGTGAATCGTATCATAGGTACGCTGTTCGATGATTCGATTCTCCTTCTGAAGGCGGCACAGCTCTTCTTCATCTACAAAAAAGTATTCCACTCCGTTCTGTTCCATATTGCGAATGGGTCTTGTCGTATACATCACTGCTGTCCTCAGCCCCAGCTCCTCTGATTCCAAGAGTCTTTTGTAGATGGTATCCTTTCCCGTTGCGCTTTTGCCCATTACAATAAATATCCTACCCATATTATAATATCCCTTCCGTCTTAAGGATTACTTCTATTTTATCCTGATTAGGTCCGGTTAAACCTGTCACCGTAATTCCCTGCTGTTTCATTTCCATGATATATGAGATCAATTCTTCACGAATGATCTCTCCCGGTACCAATAAGGGCTGCCCGGGCGGAAAGAGGCATACAAAGGATGCACTGCATCGATTACCACTCGATATAAAATCAACTGCTTCAGTAGGTTTTTCCCATGCCTCGCAAGGAAGCAGCTCCATCTTCGGTTGTAGCGGCTTTTGTACCTCCTCAGGACTATTTACCGTCGGCAACACCACAGAGGCTTGTCCTAAGTCCTTTGTTCCTTCCTCCAGATCCCGGTCGATTTCGGTCAGGGCATTCACAAACCGCAGGAAGCCCTCCTCGGTATCACAGATACTGGTCATACCGAGCACATAATCCGATGATGCCATCTCCAGCACCAGATTATATTTTCTGTATAGAAGCTCCGACAATTCCTTGCCGTTTATACTCCCATCCCTGATGACAACCGTCAGCTTAGAGGGATCCAGATCATACACTCCGTTCGTACCGATCAGCTCCTTCCCAAGCAGGCGAAAATGCTTTAACTGTGCCAGAGCCTGAGTAGCCCTGTTGAGCCTTTCAAGGTACTCCGTAAAAAGCACACAACCATGATTTTCAAGCAGACTAATACACCGGTCTATCCCTGCCATCAGAAGGTAAGAAGGACTGCTACTCTGATAAACTGCAAGGTATTTCTCAATTCTGGTATTCAACTCATCACAATTGGAATGCAGAACCGCCGTCTGAGTAAATGCAGGCAGAGTTTTATGAAGGCTTTGAATGACAAGATCGGCACCCAGCCTTATGGCACTAACGGGAAGCTGCTCATGAAAACCGAAATGAGCACCGTGGGCCTCATCGACCAACAGATATGCCCCATGGCTGTGAACAATATCTGCAATTGTCTTAATATCCGATACTACACCTTCGTAAGAAGGTGAGATTATAATCACGAGCTTGATCTTCGGATTGTTTATCAACGCCTTCTCGATATCTGAGGGAAGAAATCCACCAAAGGGTGTGATTCCATCGATTTTCTGTGGATAAATATAGTTCGGTATCAATCCGCCGAGGATAACTCCATGATAAATCGATTTATGAGAATTTCTTGCCAGCAGTACCTGATCTCCCCGGTGGGTTGCTGCCATCATTCCGGCCAGAATCCCTGCAGTGCTGCCATTCACCAGCGGAAATGCCTTCCCCGAACCATACTGTCCTGCAAGCCGTTCTGTAAGTGTTAAAAGGATCCCTTCCGGCTGATGCAGGTTATCAAAGCCTTCGATCTCTGTAATATCTATCTCATATGGATTCTCCATCCGGCACAGCGAAGTATTTCTCTTATGTCCCGGCATATGCATCGGATAATAATCCGCTTTCCCATATTCAGTTAATCTGTCATATAAGTTGTTCAATTTCTCCCATGCTCTTTCCATATTACTCTTCCGGCTCCATAAGCTCACCCCTGCGTTTTAGAAGCATTGCCTCCTTCTGATATTTCTGCTGGTACATCTTAGAATCCGAAAGAATAAGGTAATCCTCCATATTAACGCCGGCACTTGGTTTCACAATACTCCAGCCATAGCTTACGTGAACCTTAAAGGGCAGATTGCTGGAGCTGTTGTATTGATTTAGATAATCTTCGAAATTCGTGATGAATTCCTCCATCTTCATCTGGTCATATTCCATTCCGATTACAACGAATTCATCTCCGCTGACCCTGATACAGATCTCATCATCCCTTGCAGCAAATAAAAGTGCATCTGCTACCGCCTTGATGGCGACATCGCCATAGGAATGTCCGAAATTATCATTGATGTATTTTAATTTATCCATGTCTGCAGATAATACCATCAGCTTACTTTGATTTCTGACACACTGATCCAGATATTTCTGGGCAAGCTGAGCCAATGCCCGACGGTTATATAACCCGGTCAGCTCATCCTTTATATACATATCCTCCAGACGGCTGACTAACCGATTCAGCATATTATGCATTCTGATATTCTCCAGGGAGTTGCAGATATTAATCAGCCATCCCTGATAAGACGCCTGATAGGTCTGTGTATTATAAAAGCTGATGGCG
Organism: Bacillota bacterium; assembly: GCA_023436065.1. GTDB lineage: Bacteria > Bacillota > Clostridia > Lachnospirales > Lachnospiraceae > Mobilitalea. The sequence goes on along the minus strand of JAEZKU010000032.1, from coordinate 41,769 downwards.
GTATAGCCATAACAGATCTCCTGATAATGGAGCATATTAAAGTAAAATATCTGAGGCTTATCCTCCGTGTAGATAGCCGGAAGAAGCTCTCTCCTGGAGAATTCCGTCTTTTGCAGCCATACTCCATTTCTGATTCCGACCTCCAGGATCATGTCCTCTTTATTCGAATATTCTGTCCGCTCCTCCTGTCCAAATTCCTCCCAGTTCTGATAAAGACACATATAGAAGCTTGAGAAGCCCTCATTCATATAGGTATAAGATGCCAGCTTACGGTCCAGCTCATCCACGGTCTTGACATTTGTCAGCTCTACTGACATAAAGGCATTATTATAGATTGCCTTATCAACAGCCTCCAAATCCTTGATGACATCATTTCTGCGAAGCGTTCTCTCCTCACTGGGACTTTGTACATGACATCCGCAGGATTCCCGAATAGTGGTAACGGTGGGCAGGAAGCTTGTCTGCTCTTCCTTTATGCCACGATTACTTCTGTCTATCTTATCTACTGCTTCTATTCCCATCTCGTAGACCGGAATACCGGCAGTGGTTATGGTCGGAGTGAAATCCTCTGTTATTACAATATTATCGCAACCGGAGACCGCAATATCTCTTGGAACAGCAAGACCTTTCTCTGCCAGAGCATTGCAGACTGTAATTGCCATATAATCGTTCGCACAGATAATCGCCTCGGGTACCAGCTCCGGATCTGAGAGCCAATAATTCACCGCGTCATAAGCAAGGAACTTCCAGAAGTCGCCAAAGAAGATCTGTTCTTCCTTAACCTCAAGATTATGCTCCTTCATAATTCTGCGATAAGATTCTAAGCGTTCCAGGGATACCGGGTTATCTTTCGGTCCGGTCAGAAAATTAATCTTTTTATAGCCATGGTCTATGATAAAATGCTTTAATATATCGTCCAATATCGTGGAATCCTCAACAAGGACATTATAAAACTCATCGGATTTCTGCCTTACACTAACCACAGGACAGTCTGCGAATCTTTTCACATATTCCCTGATCTGCTCGTCGAATCCATGAACGAACATAGTATCAGGAAGAAGGATAATTCCATCCAAATCCTCATACCAGGGAAGCAATGCGATATTACGTTCACCAATCTCGTACTGAAATTCTCCATAGCCTAAGAAATTCGTGAAATATGCAACATTATAGCCCAATTCCTGCGCTCTTTTATTGATTCCGCTGCTTAACACTCTTTGATATTCCTGATGAACCTGTGTAACAAAGACACCGATTGTTTTCCGATTATTTTTATACATTCGCTCACCTATTCTTTGATATCGACAATAGTTATTCCCATGCAGGTAAAATCATCATGAGAAATTGACACTTAAAGCAATATAAAAGACAAAAAAACAAATTATTAGTACATAATTACTATATAACAAGTTATCATGAAAAACAAGTTATACGGGGGATTTCAAAAATTATATTTTCATAAATTCCATGGTATGAACAGACGGTCCCTACACCCGGATCAATCAGGTGGATTTCTACCTGCTCATTGCTTTTTATCCATAAATCGACTATAATTTACATATATTTCGGCATGACCGAAGATAAACAGAAGGTGCAGGAAGGGGGAGAATATTTGCACCCGTATCCGATACGAAGCTAAAGGATTGTAAGTAATGCACTTGATAGGGGGGGAACGATTATGGAGGGAAAAGAGACAAAGAAGCTGCCAATATACTGCTTATCGGATATACAACTGGCCTATGAGAATATCTCCGTCATTGAGAGCACGTATCGCTTTGAGAAAGATATGATGTCCGCCGTTCAGCAAGGAGACATAAAAAAAGTAGAAGAGCTCTATGACTCAGTGTCCATACCGGAAGGATCTGCTACCACGGATCAAAAATTTCCTCAGGATCCGATCCGTCATGATAAGAATCTTGCAATCATTTGGAACACACTGTTAAGAATTGCTGCTCAGAAGGGTGGTCTCCCCATTGCGTATCTGCATACAATATCAGAGAAATTCGCTTTGATTATCGAAGGTAATACCTCGATGGAATATCTTCGTAATATTCTGCCAAAAGAAATGGCACTCGAGTATACGAGTGCCGTAGCTAATTTCTCAACCGTAACCCACAGTGACATCATCAAAGACACCATCCGTTATCTCACTACTAATATCACAAAGAATATCAGCTTGACGGAAATCGGCATCTATCTTGGTGTTAATCCCAGTTATCTTTCACGCATTTTCAAAGAAGAAACCGGGATGTCACTGATTAAATATATTAATCACCAAAGGATCGAATTATCCAAATATTTTTTTGAGACTGAGATGGACAACATTACGGAGGTTGCCTTCCGGGTTGGTTACAATGACAGTAGTTATTTTACCAAGACCTTTAAAAAGCTAACCGGAATCTCCCCCAAGGAATACATCAAAAACCTACAGGGAAGAAAATCCATTTAACCTTTAGCAGGCAAATCTCGAGGCTGTCAGTACAGCCGGATCTTCCTCATGACTTATAATTTCACTCAGGAAATGACATATGTTCCGAATATCCTGTTCCAGCTTCACAGAATCTGTAATTGCAGGTCCGTGACCGGGAACAATGGTAGCCTGAGAGAATTTAGACAGATTATGTACCGAAACATAAAGATTAATCATATTCTCTTTTGTAACATTCGGCAGAACAAGTATCTCTTCCGCAGAATAAATCAGCTCATCAGCTACATACAGGATATTATCATCTATCCTGATCATAAGTGTGCAGATTGTCTGTCCCGGATTGGATATAATTTCAATCATATGACTGCCATATTTGATTCTCTTTATCCTCTCAATCATAATGGTTGGAGTATAATGCTTCATGTCCTCAACCGGACACCATTGCTCCAGCGTCTGCTTGAAATAGCTGCTACCATAGACAGTAACACCCTGCAATACTTTTAATCCTTCTGTATGCCCCTGATGAAAATGTGACAGAATAACTCCTTCTACGATTACACGCTCCCTACTCAACTCTTCAATTACCTGAACCATCTGAAATTCAAAACCGGCATCAATCAACAGTGCCTTTTTTCCCCTGAGGACTGCGATGATATTATTCCCATATTGGGAATTGTCGGTCGGTTCAAAGATAAACTGATATATACCTCGAGCTAATTCTACCTTCTTCATTTGATATACCTGCCTCTTATGAATGCCATGCTGTTAATCTTAAGTTATTCTAACATGAATATTTATTTCTTTATCAAAAAAGTATCGCTGATGCTTTATATAGATAAAGCATCTTTATTAAAATATTATGTTAATTTGATAGGTATGTCAACAATCTCAGATGATAAAAAAGACCTAGAAATAGTATTATAGAATAGTATTTGTATACTTTTACCACTTTATTTAGATGGCGGTAAATAATCCGTTCGTGATAATTCGTATTCAACAAAGGATTGTAATACACCGAGTTGATCCCTCCAGGAATCTTCATGTACTGCCATCTTATGAAAGCCTATCTTATTTTCATAGACATGCTGAGCCCTTATATTCTTTAGATTCGTATCCAACCTGATCTTATCCACATTCATTTCGTAAAACAGATACTCTATCAACAATCTGAGCGCAGTTGTCCCTATCCCCTTCTCCTGATATTTGGTATTACACACCTTTATGCCTATCTCGGCTTCGCTATTCCGAATAAGATAACTCATCTCTCCGATTCGGGTATGCTCCCATTCCAGGATCAATCTGGAACGCTCATCGTTCCGGTTCATAAGCTTCCGGGTGATATCCTCTATCGTGGTATTCAGACCCTTCGGAAAACCGGCATGAGCCATTATCTTACCGTCATTCCACCACGCACACAGAAGCCTGGCATCCGATACCTCCGCAAGTCGAAGGGATATACCGTCCCTCTCTGCAAGGTACCTCTTCTCCACGGAGACCGACACAGCCGGTTGGAATTCCTTCCTTTCATAGGTTACATAGGAATAGGGTATTTCCGCCTCAACTCTCACTTCCTCTGTTAACTCAAACCGGTTCGGGTTATACTCAGGAAAAAGGGTATCCCCTTCCACCTCAAGCTCGACCCTGGTCAGATATAATCTGTCTGCCAGCGGCATTGCTTCCCTGTAAAGCTGCTCTCCGCCTGCAATATAAGCCTCCCGATCTCCCACATACTCAATGGCCTCCGCCAGGGAGCCAAGGGTAAGGCAGTTGTCAAACTCATATTTTTCTGAGTTTGATATCACAATCGTCTTTCGTCCCGGAAGCGGTCTCCCGATTTCTTCAAAGGAGCGTTTTCCCATAATTACAATCTTTCCGGTCGTAAGCTCCCGAAACTTTCTTTGCTCCCCTTTGATTCTCCAGGGAATCTGCCCCTTATTCCCGATGACATTATTTCTTGATACCGCAGCAATTAGTGCAAGCAAGCTACCCCTCCTATGTGATCCTCATACTTTATACAAGTAAATTAGTTTTGTTTCGTCTTCCAGAATATCCAGTAATTCGATCGATATACATTCTGTGCCGCAAAAAACCATTTTAACCGCAAACGGCATCAGATTTATTATCTCCCAAAAATTCTTTATCCCAAAATTTCTGTCATAGTAATTAAGGATAGTACAAATTGCCGTCCCATGAGAACTGATCACGATATTATCCTTATCGTTCAGTATTCGCTCCAATGCTGTGATTGCTCTATTCTGTACCTCTGCAAGACATTCTCCGTCTTTCAGCTTAAACTGAAAATCCTCCCACTGTTTCTCTGCAAAGGTCTTAAAATCGTCTATCCATTCACCACTCATACACCTTTCGCGAAAATCCATCTCCATAATAATCGGAAGTGCCTGCTCCTCGGCAAATGGTCTGATCGTATCCACTGCCCTTACATAGGGACTGGAATAGATCACATCTATTTCTTTATCCTTTAGATAATTCGTTACCTTTTTACAGCTTTCCTTCCCTCTCTTTGTTAAGGGTCGCTCCTGATCATTATGTATATTAAAGTCCGGCTCCGCATGGCGAATCAGATAAATTGTCGTCATCTTAGTACTCCTTCTCTTAATCATTAGTCATCATAGTACAAGCCTAATTATAGCTCTTCTTTCCCTTACTCATCAACCTCTTTCGTATTTAGTAGCGTGCAAAACGAGCCGTGGGTAATATCACGGCTCGTTTTTTTATAGGTAACGTTTCTTAATCTCTTCAAATTTATCTGCAGTCATCAAAGCATCTTTCTTAATATCCTTGAAGGTGACTATGTAGGTCCATCTGCCGTAGGGTTCGATTTTCTTGATCTTCGACACATTGATCAGATACGATTTGTGGCTTCTCATAAACTGTTCAGGGTCTAGCTTTGCTTCAATATCACCGAGACTGGCCGAGGTAGTAAAGGAATCTCCTGATGTATATATTACAGTACTGCTATTCTCTCTCTGGATGAGAATAATATCACTGATATCCACGAAGCTCATACTCTCGCGTCCCTTTACCAGAAGCTTTTCTAAGCCCTTCTCATATTTGATGATTTTATCTAAGGCTTCATTTCCCTCCGGATCGGAAAAGCTTTTGATTCTATCCAGTGTCTGGATTACCCGGTCCATAGGAAAAGGTTTGATCAGATAATCAAAGGCATATACCTCAAAAGCATTGGACATATACTCCGAATGTGCAGTGGCAAAGATAAGCTTTGCCTTCGGATCCAGATCAGCAATCTGCTTCGCACATTCAATCCCGCTGGAGCCGTTTATCTCGATGTCCAGAAATACGACCTCTGCCCTGGTCTTCGTAAATAAAGCAATGGCATCCGTTGTATTGTCGCATTCCCCGACAATCTCAAAGCCTTCCCTCTGTTCTATTATTTTACGCAGCAGCATACGGACACCGCTTTCGTCTTCCACGAGAATAACCTTAATCGCCATACCATTCTCCTGCCTATCCTAATCTATTTCTGTCTTTTCTGCGTTTGCACATCGGCTTTCCAAGTATTTCTGACCAGATGATGGCTTCCTGCAGGCTGATCCCGGAATTATCCGAAGAGACTTCCTGTCTCACCTGTACAATCGGTGTCACCGTTTCCACTGTATTCCCGGGTGGGACTTTATTGGTCTCATCCACAAAGGGTTTTCCTTTCGGAATAGAAACCTGTATCTGTTGGGGTGTCTTCGGGAAAGCAGATGTTCTGCTCTGCTCCAGCTCCCCTATAAAATATCTTCCCACCTGATTCAGGGTTTCTATATTTAATATTTTTTTCAGCATCCACCTTCACCTCAATTGGTTTACTTATCCTTCTTATCATTAATGATCGGCTTCTTTGATGTTTCTGAAATCTTCTCCCTCATCTTGGTATCTGCAATAACATTCTGCATATCATAATAATCCATGACTCCAAGCTTACCTTCCTTTAACGCATATGCCATAGCCTTCGGGACCTCTGCTTCCGCTTCCACAACATATGCACGCATCTCCTGTTCCTTCGCAACAGCCATGGCTCTTCTTTCTTCTGCTTTAGCCTGAGCAATATTCTTATCAGCCTCTGCCTGTAGTGTCTGCAGCTGGGCTCCGATATTCCTTCCCACATCGATATCCGCGATATCAATGGAAAGAATCTCAAAGGCTGTGCCGGAGTCAAGACCTTTACTTAATACACGCTTGGAGATATCATCCGGATTCTCAAGCACTTCCTTATGGGACATTGCAGAGCCAACAGTAGTGACAATGCCTTCGCCAATTCTCGCGAGTATCGTAGCTTCACCGGCTCCACCGACCAAGCGCTCCAGATTAGCTCTTACGGTTACTCTTGCCTTTACCAGTAATTCGATACCATCCTTCGCAACCGCTGAGACATTTGAGGTCTCAATCACCTTAGGGTTTACACTCATTCTTACTGCATCAAATACATCACGCCCTGCCAGGTCGATTGCAGCAGCCTTTTCAAAATGCAGTTCAATCCCGGCTCTTTCAGAAGCAATCAATGCGTTAACCACGCTGTCTACGTTACCACCTGCCAGGTAGTGTGCTTCCAACTGATTTACATGTAGATTCAGACCGGCTTTTGTTGCTTTGATCAAAGGGAGCACGATCTTTGAGGGTATAACTCTTCTTAAGCGCATACCGATTAAGTTGAAAATACTTACCTTCACATTGGCCGCAAGGGAGGAAATCCATAGGCCGACCGGAACAAAAGTAAAAAATAGTACAATTAATAAACTGAGTACACCGATTAAAACTACTAACCCTATTGTTGCTGGCATAAACGCATCCTTCTTTCTATGTAATTATTTTATTATTCCCTTCAAAGTCACTTTCGCGCATGCTCTCAGCTGTTCGCCTTCACAATCAGCTTAGAGCCCTGCACCTTATAAATCGTCAGCTTAGTACCCTTTAATATATACTTTCCCTCGGATATAACATCAAATTCTATCCCGTCAAAGTCAGCTGTACCTGTAGGTCTTAAATCTGTAACGGCAACACCCTGTCTGCCAAGCAGATAGTTTAAGTCGCTGTTGCTGATAAACCCTTTCTCCTTATTCTGCTCATCCTTTAGAATCAATGGCAATTTCAGCTTTGCCTTGGACAATAGTCCCAGTATGATTGCAAACATGATACTTAGTAAGCCCAACACAATAAGCGCGATCACAGCCCCTTCTATAAAGGAATCTGAGACCATGAAGATCGCAACCACCAGACAGATGATACCTGAGATACCGGGTACTCCAAAGCCCGGAATTGCCATCTCGATCCCTATCAGTATGAAGCCTGCAATAAAAAGTATAATCGCTATCACAAGCACCGCACCAGCCTCACCAAACATTGATAAGCCTCCTTTCGATCGTAATTCATTTTACAATTTAGTGTTCTATGTTTTATACTTTACACCACTTCTGTCAAAAAGGAATACTTATACTTCAAATTATACATCTTTGATTTCATAATGTCAGAATGTGCCGTTCAAATTACATCGCCTTCTTCATCTTAGGCAGCTGGATATGGAAGCTTGTCTTTGCCGAATCAGAGGTCACAGAAACTGTCCCCCCGGCTTCCTTCACGATTCGGGATACAATATATAATCCCATGCCATGCTCTTCCTCCTTATTCGTAGTAAACCCCTGCTTGAAGATATCATCCAGATGATTCTTCGGTATTTCGGGCCCGTTATTGGATATCTCAAAGGTATAGCTGTCCGCATTCTCTCCGATTATCACATAGAGGTTTTTCTCCTGTTCGTTTCCCGCGAGAGCATTTATCCCGTTATCAATAATATTAGCCAGAACCTTGCACAGATTCCATGCCTCTATCGGAAGATACCTCAAATCGGAACGGATCTCCAAAAACAGATCAATCTTTTTCTGTTCCGCAGCCTCGATCTTAGATTGAAGGAGGGCATTGACTGCAGGCTGAGCGGTCTTAAGTGCTTTACTTACCTTCATAATATCCTTGAAGACAGGATTAATATACCGTTTTGCCTCTTCATATTCCCCCAACTCCATTAATCCGTAGATTACCTGAAAATGATTCAGGTAATCGTGCCTCTGCGCTCTTAGCCTGGTGTTCAACTCTTCCAGATTTCGAATACTGTCCGTCAGATTTTCATTTTTATAAGTTACGGCAAAGTAAAGACCAATGATTGTAATCAGACATCCCATCAGCATCAATACCATGGAAAGAAACGCATAGATGCTTACCTTCGTGATAATTGCCTTCCCCTGCCACAACCACATGATGAGGCCAAGACAAAACTCCATAAGATTAATGATCAGGAGTCCGATTACTATCTTCTTTACATTCAATTCCTTTTCCTCCGTATCTCATTTGTACACTTTTGGTTACTACCATTATTATACAACAGCAGTAATAAAATACCACCCTTTTATTCACACATTCTTCAGCCTGCTTTTTTATCTGTACTGATCGGAAGCATCCATCTCAAGAACACCGTTCAGAAAGGTATAAGGATACTGGGCACCACACTTATTGCATTGGATATAGGTTCTGCTATCCCTCTGCTCCCTTCTGTCGTAAAGGTAGGAGAGAAACTCCTCTTCGTTGTTATGTCCGGGTGCATCTTCATCCAGCGCATAGGAATATACATATCCGGCTTCATGTCGAAGTGTCATATCACCTCCGCTACATACCGGGCACTGATATCTGCTTTTACTCATAAAAACATCCTCCTTTCCATATCATTTATTTTACTAGTATTTCATATGCTGATTATTTTATGTGAACGATACTGATCCATTAACTTTTCGCAAATGCATAATGGGTACTATTGAAACTAATAAGGAATAATGCTATATTATAAATATGGAGGTGGTTACTATGTTTAAAAAAGATAAAGCTAATTCAGAAAAGAAGATTATCAAAAAAATGAATTCTATGTCTTATGATGAGCATTTTACCAGAACTACCGCATCAATCGATCTCTCAAAGAATCCCAAATTTGTTGATATCGGCGATGGGATTTCCCCCCGTAAAGAGAGTGAGATTGATAAGCTGACACGATAATATTACCGAAGCAACCATAATATACGGATGAAAAGAAAGCCCGACAAAGCAAGGATTACTTGCTTTATTGGGCTATTTATATTTGACCTGTCCGCCTATCTCACCGGCATCTCAGAAGGGATGGGCGGTGTTGCAGTAGTAGGTATTGGATTTGTTACCTCTGAACTGTTCGTATAATTCACATCCTGTTCGGGACGCTTCTCCGGTGTATCTGTATTATTCTCCTGTGTATTCTGTCTTCTGTCTTCCATATTTACTCCATTTCTGCGTAAGCATTATGCAATGATTTTGTTTGTGTCAGGTTATCTGTTCTTTCATAGTATTTGCATAAAACCTGTTTTCATCCCCGCTCATAGCAGCCTTGTCCGATAAAATCAAATACCGTATCTTCTTCACATAAAAGCTGGTAGTGAATCCTTGTGTTTACACTTTCGTATACAGTGCGAAGCATTCTTCCTCTCACAGGTGCCAACAGATTGCTCTCCTCTTTTTCGAGTATTTCCACGTGAAAATCGAATTTCCCTTGCTTTATCCACAATTCCTTTCGATTATACACGAGTATTTGAGCTCCCAGATAGGTCGCCAGCCTATATTCCCTTCCATGATATCGTATCATGCAGATGCATCCCGGAAATCTGATACAACCGACCCTGACATTGGCTGCTGAAGCCATGATTGAGTTGATCCTTCGATCCCTCCAGCTACATTGGGTCCACAGATAACTGCTTGGAAAGCCTCTTCCGAGATCTCCCTCCGTATAACCTATTCCTTTATTAAATTCAATTCTTCTTCCGTTTAGATCAAGATAACCGTTTATAACATGGGCCATACTGTAAATGGTATGCCTGCATTGCAGGCAAGGGGCATACCGAAAGGGTCCCATGATATCTCTGCGGGGTGGATGATATGCAGAATAAAAAAGCCTCCCGGACAGCTCCAGTCCTTCTGTCTTAATATTTACTATGATGCCACGGTCAGAAAACAGATTATTACCCAGCCTGATCGCTAATCTGCCCTTTGATGTGTAAAATTCCTCAATTGGATAAAATATTCGATAGGAATTCTCCTGGGTAATCACCTGTAGGGACGCCGAATGAATCCCTTTCCCATCAATATGATAGGCCGGTATAAAAGAGATCACCTCAGAACCCGTCTGATTCTTAAAATACCAGCCCTTAAAATATCTTTTTCTTCTGATAATCGTATTTCCCTCCTCTATAGTAATCACGAACCAATATTATGATTTACTAAATCATAGAGTTTATACGATATATATCCGGCCCTGCAGCGATTAGTCCATATAGATATCGGGTAACAGCTTTGTAAAATCATATTGCGCTCTCAACACCAGCCAAAGCTGTGCATAATATATCATGATATTCCAGATGCCGGTTCCGGCAAGGTTATAATCCTCTACAATCTGTCCAAATTCGTCGATGGTTCTCGCATCAATTGACCAGACAATATGCTTCTCGACTTCCCCAAAACCTATTCTGTTGTAGTAAAAATAGGGTGTCCTGGAAATTTCATCAAACTGAATAATTGAGTCCGTATCACGTGCAAGTATTAGTGAGGAATCTATGGTGAGAGAATTTGCTATGGTTCTTCCGGGAATAAAGGGCAATCTCCAATCATAGCTTATGATGGAGCTGCCGAGAATAATCTTTTCCGGTGATGCCGTTCGAACTACATTCTCTACAATTTTTCTTATCACGCTAATGTTGCTGACCGGTGCCGGTGGTCCATAATTGATTCCCCAGATCAGTTGGAGGAATATTAAGCCATCCACTAGAGGATTGATCGATGTATAATCTATGTTATCGGTGGCTATTTCGTTTGAATATGGATTATGCAGATTGAAGGTCACAAAAAGCAGATAGCCTTCACCTCTTACTCGGTTAGCTGCTCTTGCAGTAAAATTAGTATAAAGTGTCTGATTTGTTTTATTCATATAATTAAACAGCAGATTTACTCCATAATAGCCTCTTTCTTTCATGATTTTCAGCATTTGTTCAATCAGCTGTTCCTGATATTCTTCACTTAATAATACTCTGTAGGCAAGATCCAGATCGGGTTCACCCTGTAAGGATAAGGTAGTAACCATCATAAGTGGGATTGTGCCATATTCTTTTGACAGCCGAATGATCCGTTCATCATCATAATAAGTGACTATCTCCCCATTGGTCGATATTCTGTAATTATATACTGTAAGGTAGGTAAGATTCGGCAAGGTCTTTCTCAAATTATCTTCCTCAATATATGCGTAGGACAGACCATTTGTTATCAGGGCTCCTGATGTATTATAGCTTATGACTATGGTCTCACCGGGAGCAATCGATGATTTTCCTGTCAGTGCAGGGTTATTTCGTAAAAGCTGCATTACAGGTACTCCATAAGCAGTTGCTATATCTATTAAGGTATCGCCATCCTGAACAATATGAACCTGCTTAGGATGAGCAATTACGATTGTCTGTCCGATCGTCAGGTCAAACGGACTGATTAATTCATTCTCTCTTACTATTTCATCTATTGTAACTCCGAACCGATCGGCAATAGAATTAATTGTGTCACCTGGTTGTACAACATATATATCCATCTGGAACCCCACGAGTGATTGTGCTTAATATATGTTATGATGGGAGGAGGGGATAGGTGTTAAAATGCATATAAACTGAGCCCTGCACCGCACCTCATGTCCTTCGGACATTCGGTCGCGTAGGCTTCTCCTATACAAAAAGCCGTAAAGCTGTCCTCTCAAGAGCAAGCTCTTGTCGTACAGCTCCACGGCTTTTTTGTGCAGTGCTCAGTTTTTACACGCAAAAAAAGCCCAAACCCAGCAGCTCGCATGTCTGCCAAATTAGGACTTTGAAAGTGCGTCTCCAGGGGCTCGAACCCTGGACACCCTGATTAAGAGTCAGGTGCTCTACCAACTGAGCTAGAGACGCTTATTCGTTTTTTGCTTTTCGTAATTACCGAACGCAAAAGTTATTATATATGCTTCGAGAACAAATTGCAAGTGTTTTTTTTATTTTTTTAAAAAAACAGATAATTCTTTTTTTATAACCGGCTAGAAAGGGAAGAAAAACCGCATATTTTGGGGCTTTCTTCCCTTTTTACCTGGTTTCTTGGAAAATACGAAATATTTTTCGTTCGCTGTGCAACTATTATTTGTGAGCGTCGAGCTTCTCCTTCAGTGCAGTCTTGGGTACAGCACCGACAATCTTATCTACCACTTCACCGTTTTTGATGATCACCAAAGTAGGGATGGACATCACGCGATATTTCTCCGCTGTGTTCGGTTCGTTATCTACATTCAGCTTTCCTATCTTATATACTCCTGCATATTCTTCTGCAAGCTCTGCCACGATTGGAGCAACCATTTTACAGGGACCGCACCAGTCAGCATAGAAATCTACTAACACAGGAAGCTCAGACTCAAGCGCTTCCTTCTGAAAATTAACATCCGTAAATTGAAATGCCATCTTTGTTTCCTCCATTCTACCCATGGACTCTTCTGCAATTTCACAGAAAGGCATAGGTTTATCCTATTGTTTTTAGTATCTCAATTATCACTATATTTATGTGTCTACAATGTAATGTTATAACAGCATGGTTAAAATAGCAAGTTAATAATCATTATCATTTCTTCTTTTTTTTCATTCCTGTATTTATGATGCTTGCGACTTCATCCCAGGATTTCTTGATCCGAAACAGCTTCTTATCAATTTGAGGATAGTTTCCGGTTACTCTCGAAACCTGGAGCCTCCAATCATTTTTCATATAAAACACCCTATTTTGCCGTTGTTATTATTCTATGATGTTAGTTCTCCTTTTGCTTCCGATAAGCCACCAACCTGTGTATCGGATTGCCCATGGCAGAAAAACGTTCCTCATATTCCGTCATGATATTTCCTTTGGCATACTCACTGTGATGAAGGTCGTAGGTTACCTCCTTCAGTTCCCAGCCTGCAATCCCTGCTTCCTCTACTGAAAAATCAAATAATACCTTGTTGTCCGTCTTGAACATAACCTCACCTTCCTGTTTCAGGCAAAGATTATACTTTGCCAGGAACTCCTTTGAGGTTAATCTTCTTTTGGCATGGCGGTCCTTAGGCCAGGGGTCGCTGAAATTCAGGTAGATTCTGTCTAACTCATCCTTTGCAAAGATATCATTTAGATATTCTGCATCATATCGGATGAAATAAAGATTGTTAAGCTCTGTCCCTTCCCTTTTTTCCAGCGCACGTAATAATACACTGGAATATTTCTCTATCCCGATATAATTAATCTGCGGATTGGCCTGTGCCAGCTGCATGATAAATTTACCCTTACCCATACCGATTTCTATGTGAAGCGGACCGTCATTTCCGAAAAGTATCTTCCATTGTCCCTTCATCTTTTCCGGCTCATGTACTACATATTGATTTGCGGCTACGATTTCTCTTGAGCCGGTGATGTTCCTAAGTCTCATTCTAACCTCCCTAATGTTCTTGGTACCTTCTTCGATGTCTGTTTCGCCTATTATTATAAATAGAAACCTTTGGTTCGTCAATTCATTCCCATTTCACCTAATGTTCATAAAATATGTTTCATTTTGATTTGGGAATATAGTATACTGAAAGAGGTTTATTCTATGTATGAAGGGAGAACAAAAACATGAAGGTAATAGCGATTAACGGAAGCCCCAAACCGCAGGGAAATACATATGTTGCACTGATGACAGTGTGTAACGAGCTAAATAAGCAGGGAATAGAGACGGAGATCCTTCATATCGGTAATATGGAGATTAAGGGCTGTATCGGCTGCAGACGCTGTAAGGATCACCATTGTATCTTCTCCGGTGATGAGCTTCGCAATATTTTCGATCGTATCCATGAAGCAGACGGTCTTCTTTTGGGAAGTCCTGTATATTATTCCGGAATAGCGGGAACAATGAAGTGTTTCCTTGACCGCCTGTTTTATTCCGCACAAGGCTCTCTCCGTTTAAAGGTCGGAGCCTCCGTAGTTGCAGTACGACGTTCCGGTGGAGTTGCTACCTTTGACCAGCTAAATCATTATTTCCTGATTTCTGAGATGCTGCTGGCGCCCTCCTATTACTGGAATGTGATCCATGGTACTGCTCCGGGTGAGGTCACACAGGATGGTGAGGGAATGAGTGTCATGAGAAATCTTGCCAATAATATGGCCTGGATGCTGAAAATGAAGGCTTCAACCCAGTCCGTTTTACCCATACCGGATCCGATACCGCGAGAATACACGAATTTCGTAAGATAAAATTCACATTTATTATCGGATTCTTTATTTACACAGTAAACCTCTTATAGTAAAATATTATGGACTGTTAGCAACCGGCAAGAAATATTATGACAGAATTATGCTTTTTATGTTCCAGGAGGTTTTATGAAACGATTTATCACTGCTTTTTTAAGCATTCTCATACTACTTTTTTCACCTGCTTCGATGGTACAGGCTTCCTCCGCTACGAGTCCCCAGGCTGTATGGCCGGACGGTCCCGGTGTTTATGCGGAATCGGCAATTATCATGGAGGCTTCCACAGGTTTGATTCTTTATGAGAAGAACATCGATGCGAAGCGTTACCCTGCCAGTATCACCAAAATCATGACTGCTCTTCTGGCTATTGAGAATTCCAATCTGGGCGATACGGTAACCTTCTCAAGAAATGCGGTTTTTGATGTAGATCTGGATTCCAGCCGTATCGGTATAGATGTCGGAGAAAAGCTGACAATGCAGCAGTGTTTATATGGAACGCTTTTAGAGTCTGCCAATGAAGTAACCTATGCGATAGCAGAGCATGTCTCGGGAAGTGTCGATGCTTTCGCTAAGCTGATGAACGAGAAGGCAGCCAGCCTTGGTTGTACAAATACGCATTTCGCAAATCCACATGGACTGCATAATGAGAATCACTATACAACCGCTCGGGATATGGCCTTAATCACCAGAGAAGCTATGAAGAATGATACCTTCCGCAAAATCTTTGGAGCACGTACTTACCAGATCCCGCCTACTAATATTCAATCGGAGACCAGATATCTGAGAAATCATCATAAGTTTGTCCTCCGCCAGGAATACCGTTATGACGATTGTATTGGCGGGAAGACCGGCTATACCAGCAATTCCAAATTTACTCTGGTTTCTGTTGCTAAGCGTGGAGACTTGGAATTAATCTGTGTTATCATGAAGGATGATTCTACATCCCATCAGTATAATGATACCGCTAAGCTCTTTGATTATGCCTTTGATAACTTTTCAATCTATCCGATTGCAGATCTAGAGGATACAAAGACCTTGAATGAATCTCCGATGTTTACAAGATACAATCCTCTGCTCAGTAAGTCGGAGACACCGATCTCAATCGATGAAGATGGATATCTTGTATTACCAAATACGGCTTCCTTCGCAGACGCCAAAAAAGAGGTAACCTTTTATTCCACGGATAAAGAGAGTGCCTCTGCCTCAAATAAAAATGCCGTCGGTAAGATTTCTTATACCTATAACGGGAAGTATGTAGGCGGTGCGGATATCCTTTATAGTGATACCACCCCTCTTCGCCTGGCAAGAAGTCAAAGCACAAAAAATAATCCCACGAGCGCCCCGGCGGACAGATCCACTGAAAAATCAGGCAGTAATCTGCGCCCTATTATTTTGGGTAGTATCATAGGATTATTTGTTATCATAGTGATATTATATTTTATCCTGGTAGAACGTCCCCGCTTGAAACGGAGAAGTGCTTATTATAAGAAAAGAGCACGTCGTAAGGCTTATCAGGACGATAATTATCTTGATTTATAACCATTATTGACCGAAGGATGCAAATAATGCTGCGATTTCGCTGGCTGACAGATTCTTATTCGGATCGGCATAAAGCGGAGTAACCGACGGCTTTTCGGGTTCCGGTGCTTGTTCTTCGGAGGTTGTACTAATTTCTTCTGTCATTTGCTCTGCCTCGGGTTCCGGCTCTGCAGCTGCCGCTGCTTCAGCCACCGGGGCATTTTCTTCGATATTCCCGTTGACCTCCCAACCGTCCGTAATGTTACTAAGCATCAGCTCGGCATCCACATCCCATCCGGTTTCAGTGAGATTATCGACGATCGGTTCTGTCACATCACTATTCCATTCTGTTGATGTAAAGCCTTCCGCCTCCTGCTCGGCGATGTCCTTCCAGTCAAGCTCGACGACTTCCTCGCTCTGATCACTCTTCTGATCCTGTCTGTCAGATACTGTATCAAAGGATATACTTTGGAAGCTGCTCAGCTGCTTTTCCAGGAGTTCATTATTTCTTTCCATACTCGTAAGCAGCTTCATCAGAAGCTCATTCGTATCCGCATGGTTACTTTCTTCTCGAAGTGCCTGAATTAGACGCTTTGTATTTTCTTTATTGTAATTAATCTCAAAATTCAGTGCGTTTCTCTGACCATCCATAGCCTTCTTTTGAAGCTCTGTCATCGTAGTGAGGGCCTTCGTCATATTACGCTCCAGTGCTTCCAAGCGCTCCATCACTTCTTCAGCATGCTGTGACGTCTGCACGGCATTTTTCTTCAAGGCTGTATAGGTTGCTTTTTGAAGGTTACTTTCCTCCGTAAACCTCTCGCTGCTTTTCTCTGCCTCTTCCCTGTAAATCTGGTCCAGATAAAGCTTTGCATCGTTGATTCTTTTATCCAATCCACTCTTAATTGCATCGATCAGCAGATAGCCTGTAATTAAAGCCACTATTCCAATCCCGACCACACTGAACAGGTTTCCCGTGCCGACGCGAATATAATATGCCTCTGCCAACAAAGCTGCCAAAAAGCATACACCAAAAAATGAACTATTCAGGATTTTTTTCATGATTGTTCTGCCCCTTCTTCGCAGTAGCCGCGAAAGTAATAATAGTTTAGAATTTATATCGGCAATCTATAAATAAAAGTTTACTTCCAATAATAAAAATTTACTATTGCAAATATATTTTTTCTTGTTCTGCTATTTCTTCTCCGGCTTTTGCTTTCTGGGCAGATGGACTGTAAATTTAGTACCCTCTCCGATTTTACTCTCCACCTCAATTGAACCATTGTAATAATTCACAATATGCTTTACGATGGACAGACCCAACCCGGTTCCTCCCACCTTCTTGCTTCTTCCTTTATCTACCCGGAAAAAACGCTCAAAAATTCTCTGCTTTGCATCCTCCGGTATTCCGACACCGGTGTCCTGTACGATGAAAATCACCTCATCCGCTTCCGTGGTTACAGTGACCCACACCCTTCCTTCCGGCTTGTTGTACTTAATGGCATTGGTAATCAGATTACTGAACAGCTCCCGCAGCTGTTGGTTATTGGCATACAGGGTGATGGGACGGCAATCGGTAGATATTGTGACCTGATATTCCCTGGCAAGCGGCTCAAGAGATGCACAGACCTCCTTCACCAGTGGGGCAAGTCTAACCTCGCTCAGGATAACCTCTGCTTCCTTTGTCTCCAGACGTGATATCATCAGGATGTCATTGATCAGATTTGTCATATTTCCGGTTTCTTTTTTGATTCTTCCCAAGAAATCCTTCTTCATTTCTTCGCCGGAAGCCATATCATTTTCCAGAAGCTCTATATATCCCCGTACAGAAGTAAGCGGAGTCTTTAACTCATGGGAAGCATTAGAGAAGAACTCCTGCCTTACCATTCGCTCAAATTCAATTCGATCCATGGATTCCTTGACTGCCTTCGCCATCTTCATCGTACTGTCTGCGATGACATTCATTTCTTCATATTTATAGGTTTTAAAATGAAACTCCGGATTCTTTTCCGTCAGCTTCATCAGTTCCTCAGCAATTTCATTGAGTGGTCTGGTCACAGATCTGGCAAAGCGGTTAGCGATGATCACAGATACCAGAAGCGCCACACCAATGCTGACTAATATTGCAGGAATTAGATAAACGGTATAATCCTCCACCCCGGAAAAAGGAACTGCTATACGAACAATATAATCTCCCTTAGCGGACTTGCTTGCAACATAAAGCATCGGTATATGAAGGGTCTCTGATTTACGGATGGCGTATCCCACGCCACTTTTTTTTGCTTCCTTGAACTCTTCACGGTTGCTGTGATACTCCATGCTTTTACTGTCAGCAACATCACTGTCAGCAATGACGTTACCTGACAGATCAATCAGTGTAAAACGAGTGTCCTCATTTCCTTTGACTTCCTTCAGGCTGTCAACCTGAGCCTTCAGATCTTTGGTATAATCAATCCCATGGTCCGCGATTTTTACAAAATAAAGCATATTTTTCTCTGTTTTATCTAAAATGATGCGACTGATGGCTGCAGTAAAAATACTGCCACTCAGAATAAGTGCCAGTGATATGATGAATATGAATCTTTGAAATACTGCCCGTTTCACTTAAGAATGATCACCGCCTTCTAAAGTATCTTCTATTCTGCTGATTTTGAGAAGCGATACCCAACGCTTCTTACCGTCTTTATCCTGTCGGTACCTATCTTTCCGAGCTTCTGACGAAGGGTTCTGATATGGATGTCGAGTGTTCTTGACTCTCCATCATATTCATATCCCCATACCTTATTCAGCAGTTCATCTCTGCTGACCACCCTGTTATCATTCTCCAAGAGGTAATGGAGCAATTCATATTCCTTATAGGTCAGCTCTATCGGTACACCCTGGTTTGTGACCTCTCTTGTCTGGGGATTTACTTTGAGGGTGTCTATTACAATGACATCCTCAATGTCCTCGTTCTTCGATCTGCGCAACAAAGAACGGATACGTGCCGCCAACTCCAGAACACCAAAGGGCTTTGTGATATAATCATCTGCTCCGACATCAAGACCCGCCACCTTATCAAGCTCCTTATCCTTGGCTGTCAGACAAATGATGGGTATGGTCTTCAGTTCTATATCCTGCCTCAGGATACGGATTGCAGACAATCCGTCCATACCGGGCAGCATCAGATCGAAGATAGCAAGCTCCGGCTTCTCCTTCTTCATATCGGCAAGCGCCGGTTCTGCCGCTTCATAAGCTTTGATCTGATATCCGAAACCCTCTAAAGCAATTCTAATCAGTTCTCTGATATTGTCATCGTCCTCGATTACATAGATTCTTTCCATATCAATTCCCATACCTTTCAAATGATTACATTTACAGAATACGGATATTATTCACTGAACCGGTCTCATGGAACTCTGTCCATTCACAGATATTCACCGCATGATCTCCGATCCGCTCAAAGTATTTGGCAATCATCAGGATGTCTACACACTGATCCACCTGCTCATTGGAAGATCGCAGTAAAGCTGCTACCTCCTCCTTAACCTTATCAAAAAGATGATCAACGATATCGTCCCTTTTTATGATTTCCCTGGCTTCCTCAATATCTACCATGGTGAAAGCATGCACTGCATCATGTACCATTTCCTTCGCAACAGATCCCATTTCCGGAATATGCTTTACAAGATTGTATACATGATCTCTTTTCTCACGGATGATCAGCTCTGCGATATCCGCTGCATGATCTCCGATCCGTTCCATATCGGTTACTACCTTAAGTGCCGTGGTGACGATTCTTAAATCCCTTGCTACAGGCTGCTGCTTTAATATCAAGGACAAGCATCTTGCTTCAATCGTTTTTTCCATATCATTGACATTCCGGTCTCCCTCAATGATTTCTTTGGAAAGCTCTTCATCCTGAGCTTCAAAGGCTATTAATGTTTTCTCTATGGCATTTTCGATGAGCTGCCCCATCTCAACTAGGTTTTCTTTTAATATCTGTAATTCATGTTCAAAGCTTAATCTGGCGGTCATAAAATCCTCCTATCCATCCTGATTATAGTCTAAGTGCTAGTTTCTGTCAAACCAGCATCAGCCGAAACGGCCCGTAATATAATCCTCTGTTCTCCTGTCTGCCGGTCTGGTAAACAGTGTATCCGTAGTAGCGAACTCCACAACCTCACCTACCAGAAAGAATGCCGTGTAATCTGAAATCCTGGCAGCCTGTTGCATATTATGGGTGACGATGGCAACAGTATATTTATCCTTCAATTCACACATCAGGTCTTCAATCTTTAATGTTGAGATGGGATCCAATGCTGAGGTCGGTTCATCCATCAGGAGTACCTCAGGTTCCACCGCCAGTGCACGGGCAATACATAGTCTCTGCTGCTGACCCCCGGATAGACCCAATGCAGACTTCTTCAATCTGTCCTTTACCTCCTCGAACAGAGCCGCCCCTCTCAGACTCTCCTCCACGATTTCATCCAGCTTTATCTTGGATTTTATCCCATGGATTCTTGGACCGTAAGCAACATTATCATAGATTGACATCGGGAATGGATTGGGCTGTTGAAATACCATACCGATTTTCTTTCGAAGTAAGGTAGTATCCACTCTGGGATCATAGATGTTCTCTCCGTCAAGTAATACGGTTCCGTCTATGGTAACACCCAATACCAAATCATTCATTCTGTTCAATGTCTTTAAAAAGGTTGATTTTCCACAGCCTGAGGGGCCGATGAAGGCTGTAATGGATTTTTCTTTGATATTCATATCCACATCCTTCAGCGCATGGTTGGTTCCATAATAAAGATTTAGTTTATTTGTTACTATTTTATCCTTCAACATATATCCTCCACCATCTGTTTACTTACTGTTAACATTGAATTTACTTGAGAGATATTTTGTCAGCATATTAATACCGAATACGATGACAAGTAAAACAAAGGCGATTCCGAAGGCATCCCCATACTTTGCATTTTCCATGCTTAGGAACAGCTGGATCGTCAAAGTTCCACCCGGCTGCAGGATCTTCTGAAAGAGTCCTTCCCCGTATTGCCCCAGCTTCGGTAGCAGAAAACCACTACCTGCTGTAAATAATAATGCTGCGGATTCTCCCACGATTCGCCCAATTGCTAAAATGATTCCGGTTATAATCCCGGGAATGGCAGAGGGAAGCAGGATCGTTCTGATCATATACCATTTTGTGGCTCCGATACCAAGTGCACCGCTTCGATAGCCTTCCGGCACCGTCTTTAAAGCCTCCTGCGTATTTCTTGTAATCAGGGGAAGTACCATCAGAGAAAGGGTAAGGGCACCTGTCAGTATGGAGTATCCCATATTCAAAGTAATTCCAAAGAATACATATCCAAACAATCCAAAGGTAATGGAGGGTAACCCGGCCAGTGTTTCTGTTGTGAATTCGATCAATCTGACCATCCTGCCGGGTCTTGCATATTCACTTAAGTATACTGCTGCACCGACTCCGAAAGGCACAGCAATCAATAGTGTTAGGACTATCATGTATAATGTGTTTACGATATTTCCTGCAATTCCGAAGGTTCCCTTTATGGTGCTTGGGACTGTAGTGAGAAAGGAAAGGTTGACCGCTGAGATTCCCCGATACGCTACATAACCGACGATACCTGCAAGCAATAAGATCGATACTGAGGCACACAGGCAGATCAGAATATGTTCGGTTACATCAAGAGGTCTGGGACGTTTATCATAAATACTTCTAGCTTTTGGCATCACTCTTTCCTCCCTTCATAACCTTACTTAATAACAGATTGATCAGCATGATAAAGGTGAAAAGCACCAACCCGATCGTAAATAAGACCCGTTTATGAGTATCTGTTGCATAGGACATCTCACTGACCACGGCAGTGGTCAGGAATCGGACGGAATGAAAAGGTAAAGGCAGATTTGCGCCGTTTCCGGCAACCAGGCTGATTGCCATGGCTTCTCCGATTGCTCTGCCCACTCCCAATACGATTGCAGTCATGATACCAGACTTGGCGGAAGGCAATAGTACCTTGAAAATGGTCTGGATATGCGTGGCGCCTATTGCCAGAGACGCCTGTTTATAATGTGCGGGAACTGACCTAAGTGCTGTTTCACTGATATTGATTACCGTAGGCAGGATCATGATCGCCAAAACCAGTACCGCGGAAATCAGATTGGAACCACCGGTAAATTGATGATTGGGCGAGTCTTTATATATTGCCAATTCCAACTTATAAATAATAGGATTTAAGATTAAAATCCCCAAAAGTCCATAAATTACAGATGGTATACCTGCCAACAGCTCAACTGCGGGCCTTACCAGCTTAGCCAGCGGTTTCGGTGCTGTCTCGGCAAGGAACACCGCCGTCATCAATCCGATCGGGACCCCGATGAGGATTGCCATTGTCGTACCAACGATGGAGGTCAGGATGACATAAAGGATGCCGAATTTCGGTTCAGCTGCATTTGGCATCCAGACAGTGCCGAATAAGATATCCTTTAGCCCTACCTCAAATATAGCAGGAGTTCCGCTGATCATCATGTAGACTGTAATTGAAAAGACCGCAAGCACCGCAAAGAATGCACAGAGGGTAAAGATCACTGCCGCAATTCTTTCTACCGTCTTCTTCGTATGATAACTCCCCATTATTGAAAAGCTTTCTTCACTCATAAAATGCTCCTTCTATCAAAGTAATTCCTTCATTAATCAGCCGGAAACAGTACGGCCGCTTCGATTAATACATCTTAAAGGTATCATCTTTCCTGTAATGGGGATATCATGATCATGTATATTTTGTGTTAAATTCATGTAAAATGGCAAAAAAAAGCTGAAAGCCTAAGCTTTCAGCAACACCCCCAGCAGGAATCGAACCTGCAACTAGCCCTTAGGAGGGGCTTATTATATCCATTTAACTATGAGGGCCCAAATTTCGCAACGTAATTATTCTACTATTTCCTGCGAACTAAGTCAATCATTTAATTTCGATCGTTTCTGAACTCTGAAAGACTTCGTACTAGTCCCTTACCTGCTCTGAGAAACCGATACTACCCTGCATCCAGATGTTCCCTTTAAAACGCCTGCCAACCAACGGCTCTCCCAGTAAATCCTTCTGATTGATACATAAACGGAAGGCGATATCATTGCAGACCAGCTGCATATCATAGATTGCTTCTTTTGTAAGCGTATTTTCTATCAGGTTACATTCGGTAATGGTAGCAATCACGCTGTAGTTATCCGACTCTGATCCAAAAGGAATAAAGGAAGTGTCAACAATAGAATAAATATCTTCCTTCTTAGCTCTTCTTGATATCATAGCATAGGTATCAATATCATCTATGGTCAGACTGTCGATCGCATCCTGATTACCCTTCTTTGCTTCGGCAATCAAATTATTACGATATTTGGTCTCTGCGCTGATATTTCTTACTTGTACCTCATCCATTTCAATCGGCAGAAGGATTCTGCCATCCAGGGAAAGGGCAGCAAGCGTGATCGGGAAAGAGGTTCCCATCGGCATGTTCTGATTTTTCTTCTCCAGGAATTCAATGACGTTTTGTAAATAGAAGATCATAGATACCCCAAGACGAAAATCATCGCACATTCCGGTGTAAGCCTCTGAGTCTACACGTTTATTGATTCCTACCTCTTCTCGGGTACTGATCGTCTGCCCAAGAAGATATGGATAGTAGTGATCCATATGAAACTTACTGTTCTCGTCAGTTTCACCGCGAACCGTAATTCCCATCCCTTCACCAAATTCCATACTTAATTCAGTCAGGCTGTTTGCTTCTCCTGACTGTACGGTACGCTTTATAGCAGCACTTTCCGTAATCATCTCTAACAATCGATCTAATTCCATCCTATTATTAATATTACTGAATCCGATCGCTCTTAAATAGCTGTGCATATAAATCTCCATTCTTAACAAACCTGTGAATTTGAACATTTGCTCATCATCACACAAGTGAAACATTGTCACCTTCACTTCGATAACGAATTAATCTATACAAAAGATCTAATCCTGCCTCATGTAATAATTATTTATATCATATTTTAATCGAATGTGCAAGTATGTACTATATCCACCGGTTTTCCCGTTTCCGGACCTTACATCCACATACGGAAGTAGTTATCCACAGTTTCTTAAATCGTATCCGTTATAAATAATGTCAATTCCTCCACCAGATCTCTTTCTATCCATCGGTCTGGCTTTTTTCCATTACTGTCTTCCACTATTCTGATTACCGGTCTTGTTGGGCATTTCGAATTCTGCCTGATCACAATCGCGGTTTCATCCTCATTCGTCCTGACAAGCGAACCTGTGGGATAAGCGGCTACAGAATCTACGAACGCCTTCACGACACGAAAATCAAATTTTACACCGGCCTGGCTTACAATATAGTCAATCGCATCGTGAACCTTCATCTTCTCTATGAAGTTTCCGTACACTCTGCTGTCAAATTCATCACAGACCGCAGCAATCTTGCTTCCTATCTTAATTCTTGGTTCCTTTACTCGGAAGGGATATCCTGATCCATCCAGTCTTTCATGATGACTGATAATAATATCCTTTGAGGTTGCAGAAAGCCAATCCATTTTCTCAACTGCAGAGTATCCGTATATGATATGCTTCTTCAGTTCCTTTAATACATTTTCCGTATTGTCTTCCAGGGAGGCATCGAGAAGCTCACTTTTAATATAGGTAATTCCAATATCATGCAGGAGACAGCCGATAGCGATATCCCTAATCTTTGCTTTCGAAAGCTTCAGCTTAAAAGACAGCAGTACGGCAAGTGCACATACATTCAAGGAATGAGAATAGGTACTGCTGCTTTTTAGCCGTATTGTAGACAGATTGAAGATTACTCCCGGATCATCCATAATACTGCGTATGATCTCGTCTGCGACATCCTTAATCTGTTCCAGCTCCTTTTCGTTCTGAAAGGAATATTTCTGCAGAATATCCCTGACAGCCCCCTGACATTGTTCCTGTATCTGAAATTCAAGATTATTGGTTAGGTTAATGCCTTTCGCTAATTCATCTTCTATATATAAGTATTCGACATTTAAGTCCCTTAATCTCCTGACATATTCCTTCTTAACGATGGCACCGGCAGGCATTAATAGAGCATCATTACCCGAGTACACATCCTTCGCCAATAGCTCGTTACCCTTTATAGAATCTAATGAGACAATTCTCATTTTTATCACCTTTCAACAGTTATTGGAATGTAGACCTGCATGTTGGTTTTCATTTATCTTGATTTCCTTCAATCATATTATAATACAAATTATAGCAATCATATATAGGTAGATTCTCTCTGTTTTTCTGTATTCCTGACTTAACGCACAATATTTAATCCGAACTCTAAGAATTATTATACATTTTTTAATTATTATTGACATATAATTTTGGTTATTGTACATTATTTATAATTTACCTGGCATTTTGGGGAAATTTTTGATTGTTATTATTTTAACAATTCTATTTACAAATGGATTCATTCATGTTATATTCTACTCATAAACAGCATGTTAAATATTTAACAAATAGAAGGAGGAATATATATGTCTAAAGAATTACAGCAACCCACACCGAAAGAGCATGTTGACCAACTCGTTAAAAACGCACTTGTTGCTTTAAATGATTTCTTATCCTTAGATCAGGAAACCGTAGACAATATCGTACATGAGATGGCACTTGCCGGACTTGCAAAACAACAGGTTCTTGCAAAAATGGCTGTTGAAGAAACCAAAAGAGGTATCTACGAAGATAAAATCACTAAGAATATCTTTGCTACAGAATATGTATGGCACTCCATTAAATATCAGAAAACAGTAGGCATCATTGAAGATAACGAGGAAGAGGACTACATGATTGTTGCGGAGCCTGTCGGAGTTGTAGCCGGTGTTACTCCGGTGACCAATCCCACCTCAACAACCATGTTCAAATGCTTAACCTGTATTAAAACAAGAAACCCGATTATCTTCGGTTTTCATCCCAGCTCACAGCAATGCTCCAAGGAGGCTGCAAAGACTCTCTATGAGGCGGCTTTAAAAGCTGGTGCTCCTAAGAATTGTATCCAGTGGATCGAGTATCCTTCCATCGATGCTACCAGAGAGTTAATGAATCATCCCGATGTATCCATGATCCTCGCAACAGGTGGTTCCGGTATGGTAAAGCAGGCTTACTCCTGCGGAAAGCCTGCACTTGGTGTAGGACCCGGTAATGTTCCCTGCTTTATTGAGAAGACCGCGAATTTAAAGCGTGCCGTTAACGATTTAGTATTATCCAAGTCCTTTGACCATGGTATGATATGTGCCTCCGAGCAGGCAGCCATCATCGAAGCACCTGTTTATGATGAGGTTGTAGAATTAATGAAGAAGGCCGGCTGCTATTTCGCAACAAAGGAAGAGATCAAGCTGCTTGAACCGGTTGTCATCAATCCTCAGACCGGTGCAGTAAATCCCGCTATCGTAGGTCAGTCTCCGGCATCGATTGCAGCACTTGCAGGAATTACAATTCCCGCGAATACTAAAATTTTATGTACAGAGCTGGAAGGCGTTGGACCGGATTACCCGCTGTCCAAAGAGAAATTATCTCCTGTACTTGCAGTGATTAAGGCTCAGACCCTGGAGAAGGGTTATCAGCTCAGTGAGAAAATGATTGAGCTCGGTGGTCTTGGTCATTCCTCCGTCATTCATTCTACAGACGATGAGGTAATTAAGTCCTTCTCGGCCAGAATGAGAACCGGTCGTATCCTTGTAAATTCACCTTCCACCCATGGTGCGATCGGTGACTTATATAATACTAACATGCCTTCCCTCACCTTAGGCTGCGGATCCTACGGCGGCAACTCAACAACACACAATGTATCAGCGGTAGATTTGGTAAATTATAAGCGTGTTGCAAAGAGGAGGGTAAATATGCAGTGGTTTAAGGTACCTAGTAAGATTTATTTTGAGTCCGGTTCTACTGCTTATTTAGCAAAGATGCCCGGCATCTCTAAGGCCTTTATCGTAACAGATCCTTCTATGACTCAGTTAGGATATGTAAGTAAGGTTCTTTACCAGTTAAGAAAACGTACTGACTATGTTCACTGTGAGATTTTTGATCAGGTAGAGCCCGATCCTAGCCTTGATACCATCTTAAAGGGTGTTGAGGAAATGAATAAGTTTAAGCCTGACGTAATCATCGCACTCGGTGGTGGTTCCGCGATCGATGCTGCTAAGGGTATGTGGTTATTCTACGAAGATCCGACTGCAGATTTCAAGAACATGTCACTGAAGTTCCTGGATATCCGTAAGCGTGCATATAAGTTCCCTACCTTAGGTAAGAAGGCACAGTTTGTTGCTATTCCTACCACCTCAGGTACAGGCTCCGAGGTTACCTCCTTTGCGGTTATTTCCGACAAGCATGAGAACAAGAAGTATCCTCTTGCAGATTACGAGTTAACACCGGATGTAGCTATTATTGACCCTGATTTCGTTATGAGTGTTCCGAAGAAATCAACCGCATGGACCGGAATGGATGTATTGACACATGCGATTGAGGCATACGTCTCCGTAGTAGCATCTGATTATACAGACGCACTTGCAATTCACGCAATCGACTTAGTCTTCAAATATCTGAAGGAGTCTTATGACAAGGGTGCTGAGAGCCCGATTGCCCGCGAAAAGATGCATAATGCTTCCACGATCGCAGGTATGGCTTTCACCAATGCGTTCCTAGGTATTAACCACTCCCTGGCTCATAAGCTCGGAGGAGAGTATCATATTCCTCATGGTTGTGCAAACGCAATCCTGCTACCTCATGTTATTCGTTACAACGGAGTTGATTGTCCTACCAAGTTTACCTCCTTCCCGAAGTATGAGAGCTATATCGTAGGAGATAAGATTTTTGAATTGATGAAGAAGCTTGGAAAGAATCCGAAGAATAATGCTGATGCAGTAGAGATGCTGGCAAAGGATGTAGAGGAGCTTAACCGTCACTTAGGAATTCCTGCAACCTTACAGGAATATGGCATAGATGAAAGAGACTTCTTGAATAAGGTTTCTTCCTTAGCAGATTTGGCTTTCGGAGATCAGTGTACAACTGCGAACCCCAGACTTCCGTTAGTATCTGAGCTTGAGGAACTCTATATGCTGGCTTATTACGGTAAAGGTAAGGTTCCGGCAAAGAAGAAATAATGTGAAATATATTTCATGTTTTAACAATCGCTGACAAGTGTAATAGGGAAAAATAGAATCAAAAGCGTAGGTCCAATCTGGATACCTACGCTTTTTGAATTGTAAAACTTTATTATTATGATAAATTATTTACCCAAGTCCTATGATCACTCTGACTTAATATCTTAGGATTCTCCAGTCCATTTCTTCCTGTTCCGGATTACGTTCATACATAAATTCCTGATATCGGTCCGAATCAAAAACCTCAAGCAATTCTGCAAAGTTCGCCACAGTATTCAACTTCGGCAAGTCGCTTCTGTCAATCCAGAGCATCTTTCCTTCATCAGATGATATCAGTTCACCGCTAAATTGATCTGTCTTAAATAGCAGCACGATATACCTTATCTTAGAATCGGTATGAAATTGTTTTACACCACATAGCTTAGGCAGTTCGATATCCAATCCGGTTTCTTCTTTCATCTCACGAATGACTGCCTGCACAAAGGATTCTTCTTTTTCGACATGCCCGCCCGGAAAGGTCAACCCCTGCCAGTCTTCTTTTCTTCTTTCCTGTAGCAAGAGCTTATTGTCTTTATATATCATACATAGAACCGTAAGCTCAACCTTCTCTGTCCTGTCCATAGGGAGTTACTCCATAAAGTTATTACTGTTCAGTGCCTGGTTCAATGCCTTCGTCTCATCCTCTGATAATTCCAGGAAGGATTCACCTTTGATAATCTCCTTCAAATAAGTATAGCAACCCTCTCTGCTACTGTGTACAGAGTTAAGCAGAATACCGTTATTATTCTTATCCAGTAATGCAAGAACAAAGCTGAGCTTTCCACCCATTTCCCTGAAGGCATCGTATTTTACTACTCCTACCTTCTGATATGTGATCAGGAGATTCTCCTTAACCTTAGCCAGCTCTTCTTCTAAACCCTTTGTACTTGCTTTTAATTGATCAATGTCAGCAAACCTG
Source organism: Bacillota bacterium (assembly GCA_023436065.1). GTDB lineage: Bacteria > Bacillota > Clostridia > Lachnospirales > Lachnospiraceae > Mobilitalea. Next base: position 12,357 of record JAEZKU010000032.1, on the reverse strand, counting down.
GCTATAATCTGGCTCTCCAGATTCTCACCACTAGCTCCCGTCATAAATTTCTTATATTTTTTAGATAACTTTTTCTGCTTCACTGATAGAATTATGATAAATATAATCAGCAGAAAGGATACTCCTGTCAAACCTATCATAATATACTCAGCATAATTCTTTATCATGTCTATGAAACTCATAATAATTTCCTCCCTCTTACGTCCGGCTGTGTTCCCTGTGAGTACATATACTACCCATAATTATTGATTGATACCTTCAAATAATTCAATAATTCTTTCCAGCTCTTCTTTTGAATAATATTCTATTTCTATGGATCCTTTATGATTGTTTTTATTATGTATGGATACTTTAGTTCCGATTAATGTTCTGATTCTATCCTCCAGACCGCGATAGATATAATCATCTTCCTGAGTTACAGCAGCTTCCTTATGAGGCTTTTCTGTAAGAATATGTTTTACCAGTTTTTCGGTCTCTCTTACACTAAGCTTTTCATCAAATACTTTACAAGCTGTATTATATTGCTTTTCGTTATCTTCAAGCGATAACAGTGTACGAGCATGCCCACTGGAAATCATTTCATCAATCAGCATCTGCTGTACCCGGTCATCGAGCTTCAGAAGACGCATAGAATTCGTAACAGCAACACGGCTCTTCGATACCCTTTCTGCTACCTCATCCTGTTTTAGCTGAAATTCTTGAATTAATCTCTGATAAGTCAGCGCCTCTTCAATTGGATTTAAATCTTCTCTTTGAATATTCTCAATTAATGCAATCTCGACAATTTCCTGGGGAGTATAATCCTTTATAATAGCGGGAACTTCCTTCAAACCGGCAATTCTGGCCGCTCTCCATCGACGTTCACCGGCTATAATTTCGTACATCTTTCCTCTTTTTTGAAGAATTAATGGCTGGATTACCCCGTACTGCTTAATTGAATCCGCAAGCTCCTGTAAAGCGTCTTCATCAAATTTCTTTCTAGGTTGTGACTTGTTTGGTTCTATGTCACTAATGAGAATCATTGTTTCACGTGAAACATCATCATGTTTTTCCTCAATATTCTCTATTATCTTTTCCGGAATCATGATATCAAGTCCTTTTCCTAATCCCTTCTTAACAGCCATAACATCCTCCGTTCTAATCGTATCTGAAAATAGTTAATTATTATCTTGTCATCATGGTCATAATTACTTTTTACTTCTGTACTTTAATTCTCCAGGTTCATTTTTTGCATATGCTTCAGCCTCATCATTATCAATTACTTCTTGTGCTAATTGACGATAGCCATCTGCTCCGGCTGATTTCGGATCATACAGATTGATCGGCAATCCATGGCTTGGTGCTTCAGCTAACCTTACATTTCTGGGAATAATGGTTTTATAGATGTTTTGCTTCAGATTACTCTTCACATTCTCTACTACCTGAAGAGAAAGATTCGTTCTGGCATCAAACATTGTAAATACCACACCCTCCATCTCAAGCATGGGATTAAGCCTTTGTTTGACCAAATTAATTGTATGTATTAATTGTGTCAGACCCTCCAATGCATAAAATTCACACTGAATAGGGACTAGCACAGTATCTGCAGTTGTCATAGCATTCACAGTGAGGGTGTTTAAGGAAGGGGGACAATCAATAATAATGAAGTCATACTCCTCTTTGATCTTCTCAATGTGTTTTTTTAATATGTACTCTCTATCCTTTACACCGATTAGCTCTATCTCCGCTCCGGCAAGATTTACATTAGAAGGAAGAATATCAAGATTCTTTATCGGGGTACTTATCCTACAATCGTCTAAACTACAATCACCGATAATCATCTGATAGATTGTATTCTTGAGCGTGTTCTTATCTATTCCCAGTCCGCTTGAAGTATTCCCCTGTGGATCAATATCAATCGCTAATACTTTTCTGTGTTTTTCAGCCAAACAAGCAGAAAGATTAATTGCTGTTGTCGTTTTTCCGACTCCACCTTTCTGATTTGCGATTGCAATTACCCTTGCCATAAAGTATTCACCCCTCTTTTAGTCTTTTTCCCAATATTCATAGCAATACTTACATGAGGACTATTATAACATCTTTCATTCATTATATCTAGAGATATTTCGTTCATTTTAAATTTTAGATCAATAGTAAGATACTCTTATCAGTCTAGCCTTTATGGAATCCGGATGATACATGAAGAATATTATGATTTCTCATAAACAAAGCATGATAAAATGTTTCACGTGAAACACGCAAAATCATACTTAATTATAATTAGTACATAACTAATCAATGAGCTATAAAGTTTTTCATCTTCATATAGCGAATTAATTGAGCAGCTCTTTTCGATGTTTCACGTGAAACATTATATTCTAATAGAACTACTAAATCAAATTCAAAATTTAGTTCCGTCATTATACATCATAGAATGTTTCATTAAGTAACTCATACTAATTGCTTCACGTGAAACATAATAACTAAAAAGTATCCAATAGAACATAAATAATTTATAACTCATCAAAATAATTATTCATGATCTTACACATTATTATTTAAATAAAAATACTAAAAGGAAACATTTACTTTATAACTATATTGAACAAGTCCTCTACTGCAAATTACATTCAGAAAATCTTCGTTATAATCACATTATGTTCATAACGACAACATAACGTACTTATATCAACATCAACATGATAAAAGGGAATGCTTCATCAGAAACATTCCCTATCTTCGTTTGTCTTAAATAATCTTCTTATTTCTTGTTTATATTCCCTTTTATTCTTATTGTCGAAAATCCTGTAAATTGAATTACAGCAGGTCAACGAAATTATTCTTGATTGCATAGACTGCAGCCTGAGTTCTGTCCGATACATTGATCTTCTTGAAAATATTTGATACATGGTTCTTTACAGTCTTTTCACTGATGGCCAGCATATAGGCAATCTCCTTATTGAATAATCCCTCAGCAAGAAGCTTCAATACCTCTATCTCTCTCTTTGTCAGAGCATCTTCATCCTCAGTCTGGTTTTCCCTTTCCTCCATCTTGACCTTCAGGATTGGTGTGAGCTCCGGCTGAATAAAGGACTCTCCTCTGTTAACACAGAAAATTGCTTTTTTCAAAACAGCAGAATCTGAATCCTTTAATACATAACCATCGACACCGATCTCCACTGCCTTCATAAGATACTCAACTTCATTATGTATGGTAAGTATCAAAACCTTTACTTTTTTTCTGTTTTCTCTGATATATTGCAAAACCTGAAGACCATTCATCAAAGGCATATTGATGTCTAAAAGCAGAACATCCGTTCTGGTCTCATCAAGCAACTCGATACATTGTTTTCCATTGTTTGCTTCAGCAATAACAGCAATGTCCCCGTCTAATTCTAACAGTTGTTTCAATCCTTCTCTTACCATTGAATGGTCATCAGCAATCATTATATTTACTGGTTTACTCATGTTTTTCCCCCTCGTAGATTGTTAGTGGTGCAGAAACAATTACCGTTGTTCCTTTTCCTTTTTCCGACTTAATATCTACCGTTCCCGATAGCAATGAAATTCTTTCTTTCATGATAGATAGACCAAAACTGGATGAATGCTTTACTCCGTCAGAACCTGAATTATCTATATCAAAGCCGGACCCGTTATCCTTAATCGATACCGTAACATTGTGTTCCTCATAATTGATATCAATTGTAATTAAAGACGCATTTGCATGTTTGATCACATTATTACATGCTTCCTGGATAATACGGAATAGTGTAACTTTAATAACCGGCAAAATTTCCTTTGTCTCTTCATTGGAATGAATAATAACATTGATATTATTTAAGTCCATGAGTCGGCTTGCATATCTCTCCATCGTAATTGTAAGTCCGAGATCATCGAGGGTCATAGGCTTCAGATTATATATGATGCCTCTCATATCATTAATGACGGTTTTAATCGTATTCGACATAGAGGTGAGTTCAAGCTTAGCCCTTGTCGTATCGATATCAATAAGCTTTACGCACAGCTCTGCCTTATGCACCAGGCTAGTCAGACTTTGTACTGTAGAATCATGTAAATCCCTGGCAATCCTTTGCCTGTCGATTTCCTGTGCTTCCAGAATACTTAAGCCTTTATCATTATACGGTACACGACCTTCACCAAGCTTATCCTTCTCGCTTGGTTCTTCCTTGATATCTATATTGTTAAGATAACCGGCTGCAGTTTTTAGCCCGTTAATCTTTTCTGTCAGCTGATCCTGTTCCTTGTTTAACTCTTCAATTGTCTGCTTAATATGATCAATTGTTAAGATCAGCTCATTTTCTTCCTGAGCTTGATTATAAATAGGTGAAAACAGGTCCAGGTTATGAATCTTAATTCTTTCCCTTTCAGATAATTCATTTTTCTTTTCTGCTAAAAGATTTACCTGTGTTTTCTGTTGAACCTTTATAGAATAAAGTTTTTCCTCCAGTTCAATTGCCATATCCTTTAGTAGAGTACGGATATCCTTTTTATCTGAATTGCTTCTTTCTTCCATATCCTTATTGTTTCCATTGCTGTCATTCATAGCAAAAGTATCCTTTCCAGATTTGGGCAACAATCGATATTTCATAATTATACGAAAGTCAGTCATATAGAAATATATCGACATTCTTAACATGTAATATAAATATCATATAACATAATTCCATTTTTTTAAAGTATTTTCGTAGACAACCATGAATAAAGTACTATTTTCTGTGACAGCAGGTATGAACATCTCCATCACAAATCGTCATATCATATTCCTTGTCCGGGATAATACTTTCTTCTGTCTCTTTCATGGTAAAGCCTATCTTCTTAAAGAAATCTATGAGTTGCCCGGGCGCTTTTACACTTACCTCATGAATTCCCGACGTGAATGCTTTATTAATAAGCATCCTGACTACAAAATCTCCATATTGCCTACGTCGATACTCCTTCAAAACTGCTATATGTCCAATCTCGCAGATGGAACCATCAAAGACTATCCTTCCGGTTGCTACCGGTTTCTTCTGATCACTTTGCTCAAATACTAAGACATGCATTGCGATAGATTCCTGCTCATCAAATTCTTCTGATTCTCTCCTTTGATATTCTTTCACGGATACCTGTCTCCTAATCTCCATTACCTCTGAAAGATCGGAGCCGTAGGATAATAACTTACCTTGAATTAGCATAGATTTTCCTTTCCTATCCATGTAGCATAATACTGTTATAGAGGATCTTTTGAAGGCTTTCCTGCTGCTCTTGGATAGCTCTTTGGTGTAGTGTCCTTCTTTTTAATCACGATTAGGGTTCGCTGTATATCCGTATTCGGTAATTGATATTCAATTACTTCTTTTAATTCCGCACCAAGAAGTCTGATCGCTCTCTTTGAAGAAGTCAGCTCCTCCTCGATATTTCCCGATTTGTAAGAGATAAAGCTCCCTTCCTTTTTGACATAGGGAAGACAGTACTCGGAAAGGGAAGAAAGTCTGGCAACAGCTCTTGATACACATAAATCAAACAGCTCTCGATAGCCTGCATCTCTTCCGAAGTCCTCTGCTCTGCCATGCAACGTACTAATGCCTGTCAAACCCAATTGACTGATTACTTCATCCAGAAATGTCAGTCGCTTCTTTAAAGAATCGAGTAATATGATGTTCAGATCGGGAAATGCAATTTTTAAAGGGATACCGGGAAATCCTGCTCCGGTACCGATATCCAGCAGCTTCTGCCCTACCGGCTTGACAGCCTTAACCATTGCAAGACTGTCTATGAAGTGTTTCGTAATTACTTCGCCTAGATCTGTAATTGCAGTCAGGTTCATTACCTTATTTCGCTCAATGAGAAGCTCATAATAATCCACGAACTGCTGATATTGCAGTTCTGTGAGCGTGATTCCAAGCTGTTTCAGACCATTTTCAAATTCTTTAATCTCCGGATAATCGCTAAACCTCATCGTTCCTCATTCCTTCGCATATGAATGCTATGTTATTCTTTAGATCTCTCATGGTTATATTGTGTCAGATATACCAGCAGTACAGAAACATCTGCCGGAGAGACTCCGGATATTCTGGAGGCCTGTCCTATGGAAATCGGTCTAAACTTCTCCAGCTTCTGTCTGGCTTCTATTCGAAGGCTGGGTACTGAAGAATAATCGATATCCTCAGGAATTCTACGGTTTTCTAATTTTTTGAACTGCTCAATCTGCTGCAGCTGGCGTCTGATATATCCATCATATTTGATATTGATATTAACCTGTTCTATAACCTCTTCCGATAAGGGTTGACGTGTCTTATCAATTGGTTCCAGAAGCTCATAATCAAGCTCCGGTCTTCGAATTAATTCAGCCATTGTTGCAGCTGTATTTAATGGGGAACTTCCCAGTTTCTCAAGTAGCTCCTGTACCTCCTTGGAAGCTCCAACGACTACCTGCTCTAACCGCAGCATTTCACGATTAATTTCCTCTTCCTTCTTGAGTAACTTTTGGTATCTTTCCTCGCTGATCAGGCCTATCTCATAACCCTTTTTACTCAGTCTTATATCCGCATTGTCCTGTCTAAGTAAAAGACGATATTCAGCTCTTGAAGTCATCATTCGGTAAGGTTCATGTGTTTCCTTGGTTACCAGGTCATCGATCAGGACTCCGATATATGCCTCAGAACGATCCAGAATCAGGGGGTCCTTTTGTAATACCTTTCTTGCAGCATTGATGCCTGCGATAAGTCCCTGAGCTGCGGCTTCTTCATAACCTGAGCTTCCATTAAACTGGCCGCCGCTAAATAATCCTTCCACTGCTTTAAATTCCAACGATGGCTTCAGCTGCAACGGATTGATGCAGTCATATTCTATGGCATAGGCATTCCTTACAATATTAGCCTTCTCCAGTCCCGGTACAGACCGATACATCTGTACCTGCACATCCTCCGGCAGAGAGCTTGACATGCCGGCAATATACATCTCATTTGTATAGAGTCCTTCCGGCTCTATGAATACCTGATGCCTGTCCTTGTCAGCAAATTTTACTACCTTATCCTCTATGGATGGACAGTAGCGTGGTCCTGTACCTTTGATGTCACCGCAATATAGAGGAGACCGGTCAATATTTGCCCGAATAATTTCGTGCGTCTTCTCATTGGTATAGGTAAGCCAGCAGGAAATCTGCTCCCTGTTCAAATCCTCACGTCTGGTAGCAAAGGAAAAGGGAACAACCTTCTCATCACCAAACTGCTCCTCCATCTTGGAAAAATCGATCGTTCTTGCATCTATTCTTGCAGGAGTTCCTGTCTTAAAACGGTACATCTCAATACCAATCGCTCTTAAAGAATCTGTGAGATGCGTTGCAGCCTGCAAACCGTTCGGTCCGGTCATATTAACCGTCTCACCGTAGATACATCTTGCATTCAGGTAGGTACCTGTACATAATACAACAGCCTTACATGGATAAATAGCACCGGAGAAGGTCTTCACTCCGGTGATTTTATTATCTTCCGTAAGAATCTCCGTGATTTCAGCCTGTTTTAGGGTTAGATGTTCTGTATTCTCCAGAATCTTTCTCATAGAGCGTGAATATTCCTGCTTATCAGCCTGCGCACGCAGGGAATGTACCGCAGGTCCCTTGGAGATATTCAGCATCTTTGACTGGATGTAGGTCTTATCGATATTTTTACCCATTTCACCGCCCAAAGCATCGATCTCTCGTACCAGATGACCCTTCGAGGTTCCTCCGATGTTTGGGTTACAGGGCATCATAGCTATGCTGTCCATGCTAATGGTAAACAGCAGGGTATTTAAAGATAATCTTGCACAGGCCAATGCAGCCTCGCAGCCTGCATGACCTGCACCTACCACTACCACGTCGTAGCTTTCATATACATAGGACATATGCTTCCCCCTTCTATTTACCCATGCAGAATTCCTTGAAAATCATATTAACAAGGTCCTCTTCTACATTTTCACCAATGATTTTACCAAGTGCTTCATAGGCATTCATCAGATCTATGGAATAAAAATCCTCCGGCATACCATCGGTAAGACTCTGTTTCACCAACTTAAGACTTTCCATCGATGAGATCAATGCTTCTCTATGTCTTTCATTTGTAATATAGATATCCTCCCTTAAGGACAGTTCTCCTCCAAAAAACATATCCTTAATTTGTGCTTCTAATTCGGATAATCCAGTATTCTCCTTTACAGATACGTTGATCACCGGATGCGCGGTCATTTTACTGATTTCTTCTATAGTAATCCGTTGCTCAAGATCTGATTTGTTCAGTAACAGGATAGCCTTCTTATCCGCTATCATCTCGAAAATATCTTTATCGTTAGCATCCAGTTCGGTAGAAGAATCAAGGACGTAGATAATCAGATCAGCGTCTGATGCTATCCTGATCGCCTTTTCAACACCCATCTTCTCTATGATATCGTTGGTATCTCTAATTCCTGCAGTATCTATGACATTTAGTACTATACCGCTTAGATTAATGGTTTCCTCCAGCGTATCCCTGGTTGTCCCGGCGATTTCTGTGACGATTGCACGCTCTTCTCCTACCAGAGAATTTAGTAAACTGGATTTACCGGCATTTGGCTTTCCAACGATGACCGTCTTGATTCCTTCCTTTATGATCTTACCGTTTCTGGATTCCTTGATCAGCCTCTCTATTTGCTCTGTTTCTTCCTCAAGATGTTCCCAAAGCTGACGATCGAAGCCTTCCAGACTGATATGCTCCGGGTCATCCAGGGCCGCCTCAATAAATGCCATATCCCTTAGAATCTTCTCTCTTAATTCTATAATCAGCTGCCTTACACTGCCTCTTAACTGATTTAGTGAATTTTTCAGTGCCAGTTCATTCTTGGCAGAAATGATGTCACTGACCGCTTCTGCCTGAGATAAATCAATTCTTCCGTTTAGAAAAGCACGTTTTGTAAATTCTCCGGGATCAGAAAGCCTTGCTCCATACTTTAATACCACCTCGAGAATTCTTCTTGTAACCACAATTCCTCCGTGACAATCTATCTCAACGATGTCTTCTCTGGTATAGGTTGCGGGAGCTCTCATAATTGCAACCATAACCTCATCGATGATTTCCTCTTTGTCTATAATAAATCCATAATGGAGTGTATGGCTTGCTTCCTTGGAAAGTATTTTATTTCCCTTTCTGGAGCGATAGATCTTATCAATAATCTCAAACGCATCATTACCGCTGATACGGATTATACTGATACCTGCATTCGAAAGACCTGTAGCTATTGCCGCTATTGTATCTGACTTCATGCCATACCTCCTTTCTTTACTATCAGAATAAAAGGTGCCTTAAAGTATGCATTACCTTTAAGACACCTCCCAATCAACATACATCCGCTAACTTACTTTGCTTCAACCTCTTGTTCCTTTTTTTCTTTGCTGAGCTTATAAAGCTCATAATCTTTTTTGTAATCTGTACTATAATTTTTATTATAGCCGCTCTTACTAACATTATAAGGCTTATTGTAACCCTTGTTGTCACCCTTCTTATAATCCTTGTTATAATCCTTGTTATAATCCTTGCGGTATCCGCCGGACGGCCTGTTATTATTCGGTTTTGCATCACGAATGGATTTCTTAATATTGATGACTACTTTACGGTAAGGTTCCTCACCCTCAGAATAGGTCTCAACAAACTTGTCATTCTGTAACGCACTATGAATAATTCTTCTCTCATAGGGATTCATCGGCTCTAATGATACAGGCTTTCTGGTTCTCTTCACCTTATATGCAATATTCTTAGCCAGATTCTCCAGAGTCTCTTTTCTTCTTGCTCTGTAGTTCTCGGTATCCAACTTCACCTTGATATAGTTTTCGCTGTTCTTATTCACTACCAGGCTGACAAGATATTGAAGGGAATCCAGTGTTTGTCCTCTCTTACCGATCAAAACTCCCATCTCATCTCCGTCAATATTGACTTCCACAGTTGAATTTTCCTGATCATAGTTTACTTCAACCAATGCATTGATTCCCATAGCTGCAAATACATCTGTAAGGAATTTCTTGGTTGAATTCTCTATGGTCATCTTCATTCTAACCTTGATTCTTGCCGGTTTACCGAAAATACCTAAAAAGCCGGTGGATTCTTTTTCTAATACTTCATATTCCAGATTATCTATCGTAGTGCCTAATTCAAGCATAGCATTTGTTAAAGCTTCATCTACTGTCTTGGCCGATATTTCTCTCCAATCCATATTATTTATCCCCCTTATCAATGTTCCTGTTTTGAAGAAGGTTTGCTATTTCAGAAATGCTTTTCGCACCGCCTGAGGATTTATTATTATTAACTTGCTCGGTCTTTACTTCTTCCTGGCCATTGCTGCTATCGCTATTTACAGAAACCTTAGCCTTTTCAGATACAGTACTCTCGATTGATTTTGTTTGTGTCTTTGCTAACTGCTGCAAAGATGCACTTGATGCTGTTGCTGTAGAAGTAAAGGATCTCTTCTTTTTCTTGGATGCCTTTGCTACGTTCTTAGCAATTAATGCATCTACATCGATCTTATCCATATACTTGTTTACAAAAAACTGTTGTACAATTGCAAATGCACTGGATGCAATCCAGTAAATACCAATACCGATCGGGAAAGTAACACAGAAGAAACCTGACATAACCGGCATGACATAATTCATGGATTTCATGGCATTAGCGGTAGGATCCTGATTTCCGCCCTTATTCTTAACCTCCAGCTGCTTACCTTGGATAAACTGCAGTACCATGGCAAGGATAGGAATTAAGATTCCGGGGAATTTCCATCCGGGATTATTCGCAATATTAAAGCCTAAGAATCCATTTACTTTTGCAATACTTAATTGAGAAGCACTGATTGTATTTGCAAGGTCGGGGAAGCTTGTTTTTAACTGCTCCCAACGGTTTGTATCAAAATGAGCCAGTGCATCTATTACATAATTCAGAGTTGAAAAATCGTTTTTGTTCGTAATTCTGGCGATTCCTTCCGATAACTTACCCATGACGGTCGTATAATTAGGATCAGCCATAATACCGCTTGCTACGGTCGCATACAAATCTTTTACAGAATCTACATATGCCGGAACATTATTTATTACATAGTACAATGCAAACATAATCGGCAATGTAATCAGCATCGGCAGACATCCGGCTGTCGGATTCGCGCCATATTTCTCATACAATGCCTGTGTTTCTTCCTGTTGTTTTCTTAAAGAATCTTGATCTTTTTTCCCTTTATATTTTGCCTGAATCTTCTGCAATTCGGGATTCATTCTAGAGGATAGCTTTGTAAACTTCTGCTGCTTAATGGTCAACGGCAGCATTAACGCTCTTACGATAAATGTAAATACAATAATGGATAATGCAATATTTTGAATTCCAAATAAATGGAAGAATTCATAGATTGCATTCATGATCAAACCTAATAAAGCAGCGATCGGTCCTAATAAACCGCCTGTCTTTGTTAATAATACAACCACCAATTATTTTTCCTCCTTAGAGCTGCTGTCCACTAACATAATCCTTATATGTCATGAACTACGGAACGGGGTCGTATCCTCCTTTATGGAAGGGGTGACACCTTAAGACCCTTCTCACAGCCAAATATGTTCCTTTGAAAGCGCCATACTTTTCCAATGCTTCGATGGCATATAAAGAGCAGGTAGGTGTATAGATACAACTAGGTGTTCTTTTAAGAGGAGATATATATTTTCGATAAGCATTTATCATAAATATAAGTATTTTCTTAATAATCACTTCTATACCCCTACAACTATACTTCTCTATACCAGTTCAGATGTTCTCAGTAACTCATTCGTAACTATTTAGTCACATTTTCGATCTTATGGAGCTTTCTTAAGTGTAACAGCGCACTTTCAATCTCGCTATAATTTCTTCCCTTTGCGCCGGCTCTTGCGACAACGATAATGTCTAATCCGCTCAAAAAGCTATCCTCCGATAATCGATAGCTTTCTCTGATCAATCTTGTTATTCTGTGCCTAATTACACTGTTGCCAACTTTTTTACTAACCGATATTCCAATTCGGTTTCTACCTGTATCGTTTCTCTTTACATACATGATCAAATATTTATTCGCATATGATTTTCCGGTACGGTATATTTCTTTAAAATCCTCGTTACTTCTTAATGCCTCTGACTGTTTCATTGTTTGGTTGCCCCTAAACTTCCTATGCAACTGCTATGCATAGAAGAAAAGGCCACATAATTGCGACCTATGCAGATAACTTCTTTCTTCCTTTAGCTCTTCTTGCAGATAATACCTTTCTGCCACCTGCTGTAGCCATTCTTGCTCTAAATCCGTGTACCTTGGAATGAGATCTCTTTTTCGGTTGGAATGTCATTTTCATTGCTATGCACCTCCTTT
>JAEZKU010000019.1 GCA_023436065.1 Bacillota bacterium | reverse complement strand
CCCGTCTGTATTCCGACTGTCCGATCCTGAGGAGACAGCCGTGGCAATGCGACTCTACGGTGTGGCGGATACGCCTTTAGATAAAGCTCTCGAGATGTTTGGTTATAAAGATGGCGAGCGATGCTTAATGCTCGGCTTTACGGAGGGCGAAAAGCATTTTTCAAAAAACGTGTACCGCCAAATTAAAAAGATATGCAAAAAGTACGGTGCCATGTACACCACAGGCTATGTGTGCAAACGCTGGGAACACGGCAGGTTTACCGACCCTTATATGCGCGAGGACATGGGGGATTACGGGCTTATGATGGATACTCTTGAATGCTCCGTCAACTGGGATAATTTCATGGAGGTGTATGAGGGCGTGCGCAAGGAGTGCAAGAGCCGCAAGAACACCATCCACATGACGCATATGTCCCATTTCTACCCGCAGGGGGTTAACCTATACTTCATATTCATCGCTAAGCTCGACGAGATCGATAAATACCTCGAGTACCAATCCATGATTATGGATAACATTCAGCGTTATGGCGCTGCGATGAGTCACCACCACGGCATAGGCAAAATGACGGCACCATGGCTTGAGGTGCAAATAGGCAAAAATGAAATGGAAGTTTATCGCACGCTCAAGCACCACTTCGACCCGAAAAACATCATGAACCCCGGAGGTACGCTGGGGCTTGATCTGGAGGATTGTGAGAAAAGGGATTTTGTGAGCGGGCGGTGAGTGTGCAATTTCACTACGAAGATAGGGGTAACAGGCATTAACAATTTGCATGAAAATCGAATTAACGCAACCTTGATTGGCTTCATTCTAAAAACGCAACCGATACGGGTTGCATTGCGACTTGAATGTGCTATAATATTTGTTGAGGTGATAACATGGAAAATTATACTGCACTAATAATAGATTTGAAAAGATCTCGATCATATTCGGTCGAAGACAGAAATTCTATACAGAATTACATTATCACTGTCATTCAACATTTAAATACGGTATTTTTGCATACAGTTGCTCGAGATGTCGAATTTAGTGCAGGAGATGAAGTACAGGGGTTGTTCAACTCTCCAGAGGCGGCATATCTCTATTTTAGAATGTTTAGTATGCTCATTTCCCCTGTTGAAATACGGGCCGGTATTGGAGTAGGAGAATGGAATGTAAAAGTAGAGCATGCAAGCACCACAGCTCAAGATGGCCCCGTATATCATAATGCACGCTATGCAATTGAAAATGTAAAAGATGCACTAGGATACTCGGTACTTCTTTACTCAGGAAACAACAATGATGTATTCTTAAACGGCGTAATAAATACATCGTTTGTGCTAACTAGTAAGCACAGTGAATACCAGAACGAACTTATGTTACTTTCGGAATTGCTTTATCCAATTGATTCTCATCATGTAATTGATTGTAGTAAAATGAACCTTATTTCTAAACTTGTCGTATTAAAAAACAAGCTTAATTACTATAACTACTATAAAAAAAGCAGGTCAGTTAAAAAATATCCCTTTGATGAGATTGAATATGTGAACTTGGTGACTAATCCAATAGATGCAACTAACGACGATGGTACTTTTTATGTATCAAGCGGGAAAAAGAGAGGAATGACTACTCAGTTATCAGAACTTTTGAAAATAAGTAGACAAAGCATCGAGAAAACTTTTAAGACAGCAAGTATATATGAAGCACGAAACTCCACAATAGTTGCTTTAAAATTTATGGATAAATATTTATAAGAGGTAAATATGATTTTATACATACTCCTTATAGCTCATTTTCTTGCCGATTTTAGTTTTCAGTCTACGAAATTAGCCGAGAAAAAGATAAATAAATTTAAGTTTCTCATTATTCATTCTTTAATTTATGCAGGTACATTTTGCATAGCTATTTTTCCTTTTGTGAAATTTAGTAGTGCAGTTCTACCTTATATTATTATTATTACATCCCATTTTTGCATCGATTGGATTAGAACTATACTAGACAAGAAATTTACTAATAGAATATATGCATTTACATCTTTTATTATAGATCAGATATTTCATATTGTGATTATTGTCGTTATATACTATATTTTTAGCTTAAGTGTAAGAACAAATCAGATCTACGAATATATCGGAAAATGGGTTTATTTTGAAAATCTAATCATTTACTCTTCAATTCTTGTTATAATATGGGACCCGGTTGCTGTTTTTATAAAAAAAATGTTCTCATATATTATTGATAAACAAAGCAGTATTTGTGAGGATAATGATCCGCAAATAGGTCGAATAATTGGAAAGCTAGAACGGGTTATTATTGCGTCTTTAGTTTTATGCAATCAATTTGGCGCAATAGGATTTGTATTAACCGCAAAAAGTATTGCTCGTTATAAACAACTTGAAGATAGAAATTTCGCGGAAAAGTATTTAGTTGGAACGTTAACAAGTGCAATCATTGCTTTTATTACGACTATTATATTGAAACAATTACTATAGTGTTTGCAATCTTTAAAGGTTGCAAACAAATAATGCAGTATTATTAGGTTGCGTATTATGCTGCAACCCTTCATAATCTTATAAAATAATCAGTTAAGCGGTTTATATAAGACTATTTATTATTAATCAAGGCGCCCTACGTCTATTCCGTGGAGTGCCTTATGTCATGGTTCTACATCACCATCAATTATCCACCGAACAGGCAGCTCATAGTATCCCGGCACCCCCAGCCATGGTGCTCGTAGCAATGCATTAAGCCATTCTATTAGGGTATGGTTCTGCATTGCTTTTATGTTCAGCTGACACATAATGAAAAGAAAGATGACAAACAAGGGAAAGCTATGACTCATTAGGAACTGCAGGGCACACTTTCTGCACTTTCTGATATCAAATGAGCTGAAAAGAAAGATATGAGCTAGATTATCAGTTTTCTGACCTCGACCTTTTGTTGATTATATAAATATGCGCCAAAAAAAGACAAAGGGACGGTTCTCCTGTCTTTTCTTTCTAATCACTTTTTCCATATATGCCTTGCTTAGCCCGGATGGCATGGATAGCTGTCGGGCAGAACAAAGATGTTTACCCTTCTTAAGAAGATATACTATATCTTCCGCTCCGAGGGTATTAGCCGGAAACCGGTCGTGTAGGATCGGAGGTGACACTTGTCAAGACGCGAGAACCGTCCCCGTGACTTTTGGTAAAATGACCGCACCATGGCTTGAGGTGCAGATAGGACAAAACGAAATGGAAGTTTATCGCACGCTCAAGCGCCATTTTGACCCGAAAAAAATTATGAATCCCGGAGGCACGCTGGGGCTCGATTTGGAGGATAGCGATAAAAGGGATTTTGTAAGTAAAGGGGTCTGAGATGTTTGTGCCTCCCTCATTAGAGGGAGCCGGAGCTTGTTAAGAAAGTGGCTCTGGGGAACTTTTTTGATACATAAATGCATCCAAGGGCGTGGTGTGACAGAGAACTGTTGCGGTACGCTCTTCCGTTTGTTATGCTTTGGAAAAAGCGGGACGATTTATGCTGTACCCATATAAATCAAATTTAAAGGTATGCCTTCCTCTGACGAGGGAGGTGGCACGGCTGCGCCGGACGCGCAGCCGTGACGGAGGGAGAGATTTTGAAAGCATATAACAAAAACAACATTCCTCTCGCCAAAGCACTGCGAAAGAATATGACCCCGTGGGAGCGTAAGCTCTGGTATGAATTTCTTCGCAACTATCCCGTACGTTTCCAAAGGCAAAAAGCCCTCGGCAACTATATTGCAGATTTCTATTGTGCAAAAGCAGGGCTTGTTATTGAACTCGATGGCAACGGGCATTACGATCCGGAACATGCAAAAAAAGACATGGAACGTACCAAGGCGCTTGAAGCAATGCGTCTTAAGGTGTTGAGAATCTGCAACGTCGATATAGACTGTAACTTCTATGGTGTTTGCGAGATGATCGATCTTGCAGTACAAACGTCTATTGCTCCCTCTGACGCACAGCCGTGACGGAGGGAGAGATTTTGAAAGCCAAAAAGTATCTCTCCCTCAGTCAGCCCGCTCGCGTGCAGACAGCTCCCTCATCAGAGGGAGCCGAAGATAGCCAAAAAAGTGGCGCTGGGAAACTTTTTCGATACATAAAAAGTGCCTCCCTCTGACGAGGGAGGTGGCACGGTTGCGCCGGACGCGCAGCCGTGACGGAGGGAGAGATTTTGAAAGCCTAAAAGTATCTCTCCCTCAGTCAGCCCGCTTGCATGCAGACAGCTCCCTCGTCAGAGGGAGCCGGTTAACACGTCTCTCCCTCAGTCAGCCCGCTCGCGTGCAGACAGCTCACTCATCAGAGGGAGCCAATATTAAACTCGCTAGGTCGAGATAAATTTTCGGAGTATCAACCGGGGAATGCTGACGGAAGGTAGTGAGGAAAATTTCCGTCTGCGTATTGCAAAGTACTTCATAAGAAACATGTAGTAAAAATATAGACAACCTGCTATAATTACACAAAGTAACCACTTTGAGGGTTGCCGGCTCAAGTTTAGCTGTGCAAATCAGGCGTAAAGCCCTGATAGAACTAGGCTGAGAGTTAAACTAAATATCATTTGCTCAAAAACGAAATCTGGATTCCGTTTTTCGTATTTGCGATCACGGAACAGCCGGATTTTATTTTTTTGAAAAAGTTGCTATTTATTTAGTGGTTTAGACTGGTTCTTACGGTCGAAACTTGAGTTAACACTATTTTTTAAGGAGAACATATCATGAGCGGTTATAACGCAGTATTAGCAAGAAACACTCAAAATGCTCCCCAAAGTATCGGCCTGTATTCACAAACGGTAGCTTTCTCCCACTACAATCACATTTCAGCTCAATTACCCATCAACCCCAAAACCAATCAATTGGTAGAGGGTGGTATAAAAGAGCAGGCGGAACAGTGCTTAAACAACATCAAGGCAATTTTAGAAAGCATCAACCATTGCATGAGCGATGTTGTAAGAATTACCGTGTTCGTTACGAACATTAAAGATTTGGACGCTGTAGGCGAGGTTTATAAAACATACTTTCCAACGTATGTTCCTACGATGACGCAAGCTGCGGTTGCAGCTTTACCTATGGGTGCTTTGGTACAAATTGAAGCGGTTGTTTCTAACGGCGAAGGTACAATTCCAAATGCACCGCAGGCAGGCGACCTTATTAAACTTACCAACAACACGGCAAATGCACCCACATGCTGTCTATCAACACAAACTGTTGCTTTCTCGCATTACAACAATCTTTCGGCGCAATTACCTATTGACCCGAAATCCGGCAAGTTGGTCACCGGCGGTGTAAAAGAGCAGGCCGCGCAGTGCTTAAAAAACATTAAGGCAATTTTAGAAAGCATTGACGTTCCTTTTGACGATATCGTTAAAATAAACATCTTCCTGAAAAACCTCTCGGATATGGATGCCGTAAACGAGGTGTACAAAACATTTTTCCCGGATTCAGCTATCGCCAGGGCATATGCCTATGTTCCTGCGCGGACAACTGTTGCGGCTTTAGCTTTGCCTATGGATGCGTTGGTGCAAATTGAAGCAGTTGTGTCACACGGAGACGGTACCCCTCCGCAGCTTGTTGAAGATAGGCACGGCATCGTAATAAAGGCAAACAATACGGATAATGCACCGAAGTGCTCATTGTCTACACAAACCGTAGCGTTTTCCCATTACAATAATATTTCCGCGCAACTACCTGTTGACCCCAAAACCAATAAAATGATAGCCGGTGGCATTAAAGAGCAGGCTGCGCAGTGCTTAAACAACGTCAAGGCAATTTTAGAAAGCATCAATCACGTTATGGACGATGTGGTTAAGGTGAATATTTTCCTTAAGAATATCGAAGATATTGCTGCTGTAGACGAAGTTTATACAACCTTCTTCCCGGGCGGGGTTCCTGCACGGAGAACGGTTGGCGTATCAGCTTTACAAAATGATGCCTCAATCCAAATCGATGCAGTTGTATCAAACGCTGAAGGAACACCACCCAAAGGCATTTGCTTGTAAACCGATAAATCTGGAATTACATAACCATAAAAACGGAAGCTGCATCAAAAGCAGCTTCTGTTTTTGCTTTGGTAGTGGCAAGGATCGGCACTACATTTGGCCAATCGAAGAATGGATTATCTTATTACTCTCTCAAATGTGCGCAAAATTCCCGAATACCATAAAAACGTATGGTATAATGTCGAAGGAAATACTATTCTATCATAGGAATTATATAGAAACGGAGTGTGGATGTGAATCAAGGTTTAGAGGTACGCAACCTAAAAAAGTCGGCGGTTCTGCAGCTTTTAATAGCCGTCGTCGGCACATTTATCACCGTGTTTGGTTTAGTTATGTTTAACCAACATTTGCTGATGTCATTTGCCCTACCGTTGCGCATGATTCTTATGATAATCACACAATGGCTGCTATTCCTCGTTGCGGGGATACTCATGGCTTTGAATAAGGAAAAATTAAGTGATCTAGGTTTCGTAAAAGAAAGAATTCCTCTTCAAATAAGCATTGGTATACTGCTTGCCGTTTCCATGTCGTTGGTTTTAACTGTTTTGCCCATTTTACTTGGCTTAAAAGAAATGATCGGAAGCACATCTTATACAGAGCTATGGCAATTTACCTATCAATTTGTGTACGCTATATTTGGGGTTGCCCTTGCTGAAGAGTTGATTTTCCGCGGTTACATATATCATAAGTTGCTGCAAATCAAAAACCCTAAGTGGTTTGCTATCATAATATCG
The DNA here is from genome assembly GCA_023436065.1 of Bacillota bacterium. GTDB lineage: Bacteria > Bacillota > Clostridia > Lachnospirales > Lachnospiraceae > Mobilitalea. The sequence continues at coordinate 7,632 of JAEZKU010000019.1, read as the reverse complement.
TCCGCATTGTTTGGGCTGTTTCATATATTTAACGGCAATATCATTCAGGTTTTTATGACGGCGTTTCTCGGGTTTATCTATTGTATATGTAGGGAGCGGATCAAAGGCTGTACATTGTTCTCTCTAATTGTTGCGCACGGTGTGTATGATGCTCTTATTGTAGTTTGGGTTGCCATACTATAATCTGCCCGATTTGCTATAATTCAGAAACTATAATTTGTGAGGTATAAAATGACCAAAATTTCAAAGGTATTCTTTAACATTGCTTGTATAATCGGCTGTATGGTTGGGTTATGGCACTTTTTTGCACCGTATTTATCACAATGGTTTTCCTATATACCGGACGCTCCAACGGAAATTTACCAATCTATTAACTATATAAATTTCTGTTTTTCATTTTTCTTAGCAGGGTTTAGTTTGCTGCTCATCTTTGTGCAAAAGAAATTGTTTGATGGTTCAAAGGAATTAAAGCTTTTTTATGCGTTTTATACGCTTGTTTGGTTAGCAAGAATCATCATACAGCTCGTTTGGCCATGGCCGTCCGGTTTACAACTATGGCTGGTTGTTGCTTTCAGCACTGAGTTTCTACTTGTGCTTATACCTATGATACATCTACATAGAGCGCATTGCTCAAAAGCCAATAGTTGACAAGTGAAATCAATAAAAAACACAACTGCAACTGCCGGTTGCCAAGTTACCAAGTACGCTTGGTGGTTATGCAACCGGTGTTAACGCTATGATTGCATTAACAAAACAGAACAGGAGTGTACGTATGAACATCGCAGACAGAATTCAAAACCTGAGGAAGTTCAAAGGTATTTCACAGGAGGCTCTTGCAGACCAAATTGGTGTATCCCGCCAGGCAGTATCTAAATGGGAAAGCGAACAAAGCACGCCCGATTTAGATAAGGTCATTATTATGAGTGAGTACTTTGGTGTTACAACCGATTATATTCTCAAGGGTATTGAACCAACCAAAACCGGTGATGAAAAAAGCAATGTGCTTGCGAGCAAGATACTCTATATTGCATCAACGGCTTTTATAGCTATCGGGCTGCTATGCGCTTTCGCAGGCTGGTATGAGGAGCAAACAGCAGAGAGTATTTGGGGATCCATGATCATTCAAGTGGTTGGAGTTGCAGCCTATTTTATAGGTAAATTCGTCTCTCCATCGAAGCCGTCATTTATGGTTAAGTTGCTTAATATAGCCATTATCTTGTTTATGCCGGTTTCTTTAGTGGCCACATGGGTTTTTAATAAGGTTATAGCACCTTATCCAACCGACATTATAAGCGGTATTGTTTTTGCAATAGCTTATTTAGTAGTGATAGCTTTCTCATTTTTTGCTCTCAAAAAGTACGAAGCTACAAGGGAAAACAGAGAGTAGAAGATATGAAAAAGAGAAATAAGATTTTACTGAAGTATGCGTAAGGTAAGGGCGTTTTTCGGTAAACGGTGAGTAGGTAGTTTCCCAATAACAAAATTCAAATACCATTCAAATCAAGGGCGCCCAAAGTGGTGCCTTTTGTGTTGGGTGGAGGTAGGGGAATGGATATAAAAGTAATTATGTAGTAAGTACTTTGTCATATATTGGTAAATTAAAAAACATGTGGTATACTGGTGACGTAAAAAGTGTTTCTTTTGTAAATGCAGCAGATTTTTATGTGGTAATAAGTCGTTATAGCAATAATGCGCAGTCCACCCAATGGCAGATCTGTACCATAATGGGAAACTTGTCTAAGGTCATTCAGTGGTAATATTGGGAAGTTCGGCAATTGATGCTAATTTGGCTAAGAAAAGCAGGGGTAACACAAGATAATGAAAATCTCAAAGATTACAATTAATAATTTTAAATCGATCGGCGAATCAAAAAATATGATTCGCCTAGAAAAAGGGGTAACCGCATTAATTGGCAAAAATGAATGTGGAAAGAGTAATGTTCTTGATGCAATATATGCAATGGGGTTAACTTCGCCGCTAAAAATTCCAGTTAATTCGAGAAACAGAATAACTAATCGGGATATCTCTTATGTGGTTGAAATGTTCGTTACTCCAGATGATGCAAAAGCGTTCGATCTTTGTGAGGGGGCATTAACAGCATTTTCAATAACATCACAAGGAGTTAGTTTTTTCGGCGAGCTATCTAAACTTTTCGCTGACAACACTGAGATCACCATTCTTTCGACACAGCTATGTGAGTTGGTGAGCAAGTATAGAAATCAACCTCAAACGAAAATTTTGCATGAGAGGTTAAAAAACTTATCCACAGATATTTTTTTCTATTTTCGTACAGTCATAGATAATTCTATTAATGAAATATTTGCAGCTAAAGGCGATCAGCAGTTATTAACCGATATACGTTCTATAGCGGATAAATTGAATGGTAAAATTAATAATATTTACTCTCTTTTCCCAACGTTTTATAAATATTCTGAAATAGGATTACAAGATGGGTATCCTTACGAACAAATATCATCGCTATGGACAAGAAAGAACGTTAATAAATCGCTAGAAATCTTTTTTCGAGCAGCCAAAGTGGACGATGCCACAATCCAAGCAGCCGTCGAAGATTCACACGCAGGAGTTAAGGGAAAAGCCAGAGATAAAATACAAAGTTTAATCGACGTAAATATCAACCAACGATTTAATGATTTTTATGGACAAAACATAGTCAGAGTCAAAATTGTATTTAATGATAATAAGTCAATTAATATCACTGTCGAATCCGATTGCGGCTTAGATGATAATCCCCAGTTGAATTTATCCGAGCAAAGTAATGGATTGAAATGGTATTTGAGTTTTTTCATTGATATTCTGTCAAACGAACTCGAAGATAAGCCGATATTATTTTTAATTGATGAGCCCGGTGTTTATCTCCATGTTGATGCTCAAAGTGCATTGTTAAAATTCTTTGACAATCTCACAAAAGATAAGTGCAGCCTAATTTATTCAACGCATTCACCGCTCATGTTAAATTCGCAATATCCGGCTAGTATACGAGTTGTTCAAAAAGTCAATGGATTTACTGAGATAATAAATAAGTATTATAGTAATGAAATTGAAGGTAATTCAAAACTTGAGACTTTGTCGCCGTTCTTAAAGGGCGTTGGTGCAAGTTTATCAAATACTATTTTCCCTTTGTTTGATAAGTTATGCCTAATAACAGAGGGAATAACCGACAAGTTTTATATAGATGCTATGGTGAAAGCAATAGAGAATAGAAACTATAGTTTTTATATTGTTCCATCAATAAGTGTTTCAAACATAAATCAATTAGCCTCAATTTTTATAGGTTGGGGGTTAAAATTTAAAATACTTCTTGATTATGATAAGGCGGGATTTGATGAGTATAAAAAGCTTACACGGAATCTCGGGCTGAAACCAAATAGTTCAGTTTATTTTGTTAACCAAAAAGAATATAAGGAAGGTATAAAAAAGGCAGAATACGAAACTATTGAATCTCTTGTAGCTGAGCAAGATATGCAAAAGCTCGAGTCTTGGACAAAATATCTAGCAAATGAAGTGTCGAAAACAATTCTGGCAAACGATTTTTATAATAATGTAGCAACTCACGTTATTGAGCTTTCGAATCAAACAAAATCAAATTTTATAACGCTTTTTGATGCTATTTGCTCGATTTCTGATAAGGAGAAGTGATTTGGAGACAAGGAACTTTCTATGTTAATATCAAGTTCCTCTTTGCAGGATGCTATTGCTTGTTTATATATTATCCCCTAGCTTGACATTGAAGCATGATTTTGATCTTTCCACTATGCTTAACCCAAATAGTTATCCACCTTTCGCATTATGTTTAACCCAAGTGATTATCCTAGCTTCCCATTATGTTTAAACCTGAGACTTATCAATAAACAGGAGCTAAAGGTGAAGAATCTATGACGATGTATAATGTTAAGATATGGGGAGAGCACCTAATTTGTCCTATTTAGGATAAACAACACTTTTACTTTAAGAAAGTTAAAATCCATGATTGTGATGAGCCATACGAGCATGAAATTAGATATTTATATGAGTGCGAGAAATGTGGGTATAGCATGATGTTTGGGGAAATTACACGATGGGAACCCTATGAAGAGCTGAACTTTAGCCTTGAAGAAGTCTAGGTTTGAAAGGTGAATTAATATGTCTGATAGGTGTTATCGTAAATTAAGTATTTCTGATTTACCTCTGGTAATGAACATGGAAAAAGACTTTCGTAGTAATTTTATTTGCCAAGAGAACGCAAGACAGTTTTTATTAAATCCAATGAATTGGATATTTGCCTGTATTGAAGATAATCGGATTATTGGTTTCGCATACGGATATGAGCTTAATAGACTAAACAATATTGGAAATATGCTATACATACATGAAATAGGAGTACTTCCAGAGTACTATAGACAAGGAATAGGGAAACAGATTTTAAATAGTATTAAACAGTTGTGTAAGTTATCCGGAATATGCCGGTTCTTTCTTTTTACTGAAAAATCAAACATCGCTGCTTGTGCATTGTATAATTCAGTCGGCGGAGAACCTGCTCATGATGATGATGTTTCATACTTTTTTAATAAACTTGACTAACGTACCTAATTTATTTAGATGAGACCGGTGAAAGAGTATACCGAAAAGACAAAGAACGGTCACCTTCCTCGATAACTTTGAAAAGCTTTTTGTTACTAAATAAAAATTAACAAAGGGTCAAGAATTAATGCTTAATGATAGCAAACAGTCGCTGTCAGGCGGATAATCCTTTGTGAGCCATCTGGCTATTCGTCGAATGGTGTAGAACGAGCATGAATGCTTTTTCTTGACTCATCTGTAATTATTGGCTATGGTCAGTATGAGAAGACTTGGAGATAAGACTGTACGAAGCTTTGGATAAGGAGTTGTGACATACAGATAAGCAAAATAAAATTGCACAAACGAATAGGCAGTTTTTTCACTGCGCTCCCCAAAAGGCTGCTGCCGGCAATTTGTATTTCGGCGCTGCTATTGGCCTGTCTCGTATGGTTTTTTTGGCCTGTTTCGTTAGAAAAGGCCGCTGGCGTTGAGGGAGAGGTACAGAGTATCTATATGATGGATTTTAGCAGTCCCGTCCTCCGGCCTAAAGAAAAGATTATCACAGATGATGATGAGATTAGCGATTTGCTCCGTATCCGCCTGCGTAAATGTATCCTTTCTGACAACGCGGTTCGGGATGGCTGGGCTTATACCATCTACCTAGTATCTAGTGATTCGCGGACGGAACCAATCTTTATAACAGAGAAATTTGTACAAATCAGAAACAGATACTACGTTCTGCTAGATGTACCTGCGTTTCTGGATTTTCGGGATAGGGTATATCGGTGACAATGCCATGGAGAGCAAGAACATCACTTTAAAGTTGGCAGGAAAATTGACCATTTCCCATTTTAATGTAGTATAATAAACATATTGAATTTCGTTTGCTATGCAGTATCGTAAGAAAACCCGTTAAGATCGCCCTGTAAGAAATGAAAATTTAATATTGACGGGGGTAAGACATGAGTAAGTTGCTTGATATGCCGGTGAACAAAAATGCGGCAGCTGCATGCAAGGATAAGAAATTTACAAAAACCACCGCTCTGGCGATGCTGTTTTCACGTATCACGTTGTTCGTTGTATTCCAGCTTTGCTTCTATGCCTTGTTTTCCGTACTTGGCGAAAACAATCCATGGATGAAGGCTGCGGCATATTGGCCATTTGCAGCGTTTTTTACGAACATTGTGTGCGCGATTTTGTTAAGTTCCCTGCTCAATCGAGAAGGTTCCCGTTTCAGAGATTTCTTCGCTTTCAATAAGGGTACCGTACTAGAGGATTTGCTGCTATCCATTGGCCTATTCAGTGTGATAGGGGCGTTGGGGTTTTTACCGAGCCCTCTCTTGGGCAATTTGTTCTTCGGTGATGTTATGATCGGCAACCGGCTTTTCTTCCAGCCCCTTCCTCAGTGGGCGGCAGTGGCTGCGCTTATATTGTTTCCTATATCCATGCCCTTTGGAGAATTAACAACCTACTTCGGGTATGTGATGCCAAGGCTGGAACTGACGATAAAAAGCAAAGCTTTGGCAATTATACTTCCCGCACTAATGCTTTCCTTGCAGCATGCGGCGTTGCCTCTGCTGTTTAATTTGGGCGGTATGTTCCTCCTTTGGCGGGCGCTGGTTTTCCTGCCATTCGCGTTTGCACTTGCATTTATTATCAAATGGAGACCACGCCTGTTTCCGTACTTCCTTATTGGGCATTTTCTGATTGATATCGGTACAGCGGCGATGTTTTTTATTCCGATGGGATGATATCTGTCGTGCCAAGCCGATATGCAATATTAGCTAATCGCACAATGCATAAAGCTATATATAACGAAAGCCGTGCGAAGTGACACGTTACTGCCTCTTCGCACGGTTTAGCTTGTTGCGATTAAAAATCGCGTTTAGAATACAGCTTTTGAGAAATTGCATAAGAGAGGAGCAAAATTATAGTTGCCAAAATAACTATGCCTCCGCTTACTGTAAGCACATTTTCTGAAGCATACACAATGAAATCAATTGTAAGCGTTTGATTCCCCGGCAGGGAGGAAATTGCTGTGTACGCCCCAAAAAGCAAAGCGAAAAAAATCATTGGCAAATAAAAGCCCCAAAATTTTCCCTTTTGATACCCAAGCCAGAATAATATCGGAAACATAAAAAGATTAAGAGTGGCATACAAAAGATAACTCAGTGATATAACCACCATAAGCCCTTCTGTTCCAATAAACCATTGTGATTTAGAAATTTTATTCGCTAGCGGCATGATGAGAACACCTAATGCTATACCGCATAACAGCATTATGATAGATAGCATATATCTTCCCGCTACGATTGATTTTCTTCTCACAGGTAAGGTTAAATAAAGATTGTTTAATGCGCCCTTCTCCTCAACAGCAAAAGGATTGAGTGAAAAACTCAAAGCCAGGATCACGCTCATGGGAATTACTGCTATCGGCGAGTAAAACCCGAAAAGTAAAATGAAAACCGGTAACAACAGTGACCTTATTTGAAAAAATTTCATTGCGCGCCAATCAAGGGCAACCATTTTCGCGATCATATCTCTGCTCCGTTTCTGTTCATATGAACCATAATATCATCCAGTGAGACCGGTTCTGTAACTACGCCCGGCGGGAAACCTCCGATATCCGAAACCTCGATCATACCTTCAAAACCGCCGATATGCTCTCTGAGTCCGATAATGCTTTTACGTTTTGACTGTGGTAAGTCCTCAATACCGCCCCTGATTAAGGAGTATTTTTCGGTTAGCTCATCTTTAAGCCCACTGTATACGATTCGGCCTTTGTTTATATAAACAATGTAATCCGCAATTTTTTCAAGGTCGCTTGTAATGTGGGTAGAAAAGAATACGCTTTTATTTTCTTCAACCATGTATTCCCGAAAAATATCAAGCATTTCATCGCGCATTACAGGGTCAAGCCCGGAAGTGGGCTCGTCAAGCAGCAGAAGTTTAGCGTCATGGGATAAAGTAACCGCCATACCGAGTTTCAATTTCATACCACGCGACATGGTTTTATATTTTTGTTTGGGATTTAGAGAGAATTTTTGAAGATACTGATGAAACGCCGCACTGTCC
>JAEZKU010000066.1 GCA_023436065.1 Bacillota bacterium | reverse complement strand
ATAGAAACAGACGTCTATAAGTGCATTATACTGCTATTTTAGAACCACGTAAACTGATAAAGAGCGATTTTAGTCCTGCAAAGTCATAGCTTTCAAATAATCATGAATTTACTTTTTCACTCAACCTTATTAAGAGCAAATCCGGAGGAATTTCCTTTCCTTTAAAGGTTAAAGTGTCAAAAGGTGCTTCGCACTATTCCATATCAAGTAGGATTTCAAATTCCAGCTCATGCTTGATTGGAATTTGATCCATTCCGATGAGCGGTATACTTGGTTTCAGCTTTCTTGAAACCTCCATGGCATTGATATGCGCTGCTTTTAAGTCAAAGCCTTTCCTTTGATAGAATCGAATGGCATTGATATCATCATTTGTTGTGATTAACCATAGTCTTTTACACTTGTTCTCCCTGGCAATGGTAAGTACCTTTGTAATCAGAGAAGTCCCTATTCCTCTATTTTCCTCAAAACTATTGAGTGTGACAATCTCGCATTCTTCATTCTGAATATGATAGGTTACTACTCCTTTGATTGCATTCTTTTCAACAAAGAGAAAGCCGGGCAGTACTGTTGTATCAATTGCTATTCCTTTTGAGATGGAAGGAGGACAATTCCATTCCTGCTTCAAAATCTGATTAACCCTGTCTCGATATTCTTCCGTTATTTCCTGCAATTGCATTGTATTCTCCTCTTTCAGATATTCCTAAACATTCGTACTTATAATTCGTATTGATATACACGATCGTATTCTCTCGAAAAAGTAATCTGTACCTTCAGTCTGGTCAGATTATAGACAGCTGACCACTGTTCCTCTCCCGGGATCACATTGCTCTTTAGCAAATCCAGAGCATCCGTTTCTGTAATAATCCCCTTTTTTCGTTTTAATTCCTGCTCCATATTATCATATCTGTCCTTACCGAAGCCTATGTGATCAGGATTATCATATAATGTAAAGTTGGTAACAACCTGATACTCCTTCTCCTTCTCACTCGTAACCATCCTTCCATTCACAAATTCGATTACAGCGGAAGCTCCCTTTGAATCAGCGACCAGATAATGGATGGGGGCTACGATATGGAACAGATTATATTGTCCCGCATGCTGTATTGCCTCCTCGACCGTCCTCGCCTTATTGAGGATTACTCTCGGTAATGTCAGATCCAATAACGTGATTTTATTATGTGTGGGATAGACTGCTCCAACATCGGTAAGGCATGCAACCGCTAATCCGTATTCATTCATCCCGTCCAGTGGGCTATAGGGTGCAGCCAAGGTTAGTTTCGCATCAGCTTCAAGTGTCTGGTAGGTATTCTCGTCCCAATCCAGCTCCTCCATACTTAAAAAGGCCATTGACTGAAAGCTGTCCTTCTCCTGAATTAATATTCGCATCGGAATGGCACATTCACAATCCATATTTCTTGCAAAGAGAATATCTCCCTCGGGGTTACGGGCAGTAAATGCTCCACATCCAAAGTTATGAGGATTGCCATTCCTCCATTGATCAGTGATGAGATTTTTAAAGATAAAATCACAGTATTCATCAAGATTACCGGCACCCTGATTTAGGTACTCCTCGAACAGATAGTCTCCGTAATACTGCATGGAATAATAAGGTCTGTCACTGATTTTCTCTATCTCCACTATTATAGTTCTGGCATCATTGTATAAAATCTTCATATCTGCTCCCGGATATTTATTTGATAGAAGATATTCTACACGAAATATTTTCTGTCCTCAACCATTATTTGTAACATTACTGAAGCTCTCATATTATGTAGTGGTAGCGTAACAAAACCCGGACACAGGTAACCTCTGCTCCGGGCTTTTATACTCTCAATGTCAAATGCAGTGACTAAATGTTCTTACTCTTTATACGGTAACTGCGGATCATGAGACCTAATATAATTACAATCGTACAAGCCATAATACTGCCGGTCGGTGAAAGGATATAATCCCTTTCCGGATTGATCACCAGATAATTCTCCAGCATCGTATACTGTATCGCGTTCGAAGTCGCATGCAGAAGCACACAAGGCCAGATTGTTCCGGTAATCCGATAGATTTCCGCAAATAATATACTCCAGCTAAACAATATCACAAAGCTGGATAGGATCAGTTTTATCGCATTTCCCTCAAAGAAGAATAAATAGTAGGGAATATGCCATAACGACCATACTGCTGCAGTGATGAAATAAATCATCCAATCCTTCATCTTGCATTGAACTAATCTCTCCTGCAGAAATCCCCGCCATGCCAGCTCTTCTAAAATTGTTCGAAAGAAATTGATCAGAAACCAGGTCAGAATTGTGGTCAAAAACCCCTGCAATTCATACCGGCTTGTATCAATAGACCTGGTTATGATCCCAATCCCTATACTTAAGAGCAGAATCCCCGGGAACGTGATCAATGAAACCAAGTACCACTTGCCGTTCCCCTTCAGCCGTGGCATAAGCCCCAACGCTTTATAACCGCTTTTATGTACTACCGCTAACAGCACTGCGGCTATAAAGGGTGAGACCAACCAGATTAGCGAACCCAGGGACTGTCCCTCCGGTTGATCGACCAAGATCATATCGATCACTTTACCAAGCCATCCGCACCCAACTGCGATCATAATAAACAGTAGAATTCTTGTCCGTAATTGTTTCATAACAGGCTCCTTCCTCTATCTTAGCTGCAAAGAATATTCATCAACCAAACTGCATCGGGCATAGGGGTATCCGCTACTCTGACCTTTTCCTGCGCTATCCCTTGTATCGCTCCAAAAAAAGCTACGCAAAGTGCATGTGCATTCCCCGCTCTAAACATCCCCAGCTCTTGTCCAAGGGTTATGATTGGTATGCATTGGCGACCGATATCAAACTCCTGCAGTCGGTTCACGGCTTCCTCCGGGATGCCATGGGTATGCATTGCATCATCAATAAACACAAACATTTTAGCGTAGAAGGAATTGTTCTGCAGTTCCTCCAAGGTTGTTTCCACAAAGCTGTTCAAATACAGTTTGGGATTTTCTCTTGCTGTTTCGATATCAAAAGACATCTTCTCAGTTCCGATTTTTATCAGGTTAATATATAAATCGTCTTTGCTGTCAAAATAGTGAAACATTAATCCGGAACTAATTCCGGCTATTTTAGCAATCTCTCGCGTAGAAGTGCCATAATAACCCTTCTGTATAAACTGATCCAGAGCTATGGTTAATATCTGCCATCTCCTCTGTGCAATCTGATCCGCACGTTTCATTTTGATCTCCTAATTAAAATATTGAGCAGTTGCTTAATATTATCACATTTACATAATCCTGTCAATCAATACAGCAGGATATTCTAAGTACAATGATCCCTGAGCATGACAAAAGGCACCCAATCAACTTGATATGCCCCTGTCTGACTGACAAAGGGCATATCATTGTATGATTGGGTGCCCGGATATTAAAATAAGCTTCTGATCAGATTAGTACCCGCTATCAGGGTACCGATTGTAGCTCCGATATTCGCCATGAACATCACGAAAACAGTCTTTAATAAACGGTTCCTATAGAAGCCCTTGAGTGAAAATATATCCTCCTGTACATTCTGGACATCCTTCACGGTAGGTTTTTTTATTGTGGCCTCCGCTAACCCGGCGAACCATCCACATGCCAGAAGCGGGTGTAATGTCGTCAGGGGTGCCGTGAGGAAGGAGGTAAGTATGCTAAGCGGATGTGCAAAGGATAATGCAGTAAATACTGCGGCCAGGATTCCTGTCCATAATACCCATGCGGACAGCTGCTGCAAGCCTGTCTGAAAATTGATGATAAAGGAATACAGGAGCAGTCCGGTGATAATACCGGGTATGATCCATCCTGCTAGCTTCGAAAAACGGCTTTTGGGGGGTACCGTGGAAATACTCTCTATGTCCCGATCCACAAACAGCTCCTTTTTTATACCGGGCACATGTCCGCCTCCCAATATTGCGACTATCTTTTTACCGGGTGCTGTCTTGATCTTTGCTGCCAGGTACTGGTCTCGTTCGCTGATCAGAATTTGCCCTACTTTAGGAAATTCCTTTTTTAGTCCCGCCATGGCAGCCTCCAGCATGTCCTCCTCCAGCATCTTCTGTAAATCATCATTGGTGATGTCGGTATCCTCCTCTGAGGTAAACAGCAGACTTCCAACTAATTTTGCCTTATCCCACAGATTCAATTCACGCCAGATCCGAAGAAACGTAACCTGGATACTACGATCTGCCAGCACCAGCGTGGCTCCGGTCTCCTTGGCACTTTCTATTCCCTGTATCATCTCGCCACCAACAGGAGTGTCCAGCTTCAATGCCATCTTCTTCTGATAGGAGCTCAAAAATAAATTTGCAATCATAAAACCGACCTTTTTGGATTTTATTACTTTTATTAAATCGGTCTCCTCCCACACCTTGGGTTTGATCACATTCTGATAACGGTCATCATCCAGCTCAATACATACACTGTCAGGACGTTCCTCATCAATCACTCTTTTCACAAGCTCCGCACTGTCTTTTGATACATGCGCGGTTGCGATCAGGATGATTTCCTTATCCATATATTCTATTCTGGTTACATTATCTTCGCTCATTCGGATCCTCCGCATACCGGGATTTAATTCAAACTATCATTATCACAAGATAATAGCTGAAAAATACTTTTATTCATAAAGAGAATTATATAACATAAACCCGAAGTACTCAACTGTTTTCATTTTTTCCTTTCACTTTGTAAAAGTACCCTACCATTTCACATGATAGGGTACTCCAAAATTACCTTAATTACTTTTAGTTATTGGTATATCTCCACCAATACGCTGTTTCAGTTTCAGAATAACGCTTCATTCCAATATGCTGCAGGACCTTATGGGAAGCTATATTTTCTTTTTCTGTTTCTGCAATAACAGCTGAGACTCCTTCTTGTCCCATAGCCCACTGGACAATACAACCGATCGCCTCTTTCGCATAACCCTGGCCTTGAAATTCATCATCAATTCCATAACCGATCTCTACTTCACCTTTTTGATTTGGCCCGCCTTTAAATAATGCACCGCCAATTCTTTGATTGTTTTGCACTAAGACGATATCCCATAGCCGAAACCAGACTTGATGTTCTGGATTATCTAATGCCAACGAGCAGAATTGATCATTCAGTTCTTTTTCTAATCCTTCTACCTTATGTATGGAATATCCCATCTTACTTTCGAATTGCTTTTCCCGGCTGCCTTGCTTTAGCAACAGCATCATTTCCAGATTGACGCATACAATTCTTAATCTCTCTGTTCTTAATTCAATAACATTATCGTACATATGATCCTCCTGATTAGTCGGAGGGTATTAGAAATTTGCCCTCCTGTGAATAGTTACAAAAAGCAAATTTCTTATCATTAAAAGTCACCCTTTCTTATACAGGAAATCGGATACAAAAAACAATGATACAAGCTAAGCATAATGTAGTCCTATTCCTGTCTGTAATTCGTGTTATACATTTACATAGACTATTATATAGGAAAGAAATGTCACAATCAAGATATTTCCTATTCAAATCAAGGATCTTCCTGCAACTGCTTCTCCTGTCACTTATTTATCCCTGAGCTGTCAATCTACTTAGCCTCAGTTATCTTAATCATAACATTATTGTGGAGATAATAGTTTCAACCCTATAATTCCGATTACGATAAGGCCGACACATAAAATCTGAGGAAGGCTGATGGATTCATGAAATAGTATGATCCCGAAAATCAGCGTACCAATCGTACCGATTCCTGTCCATATCGCATATGCAGTTCCCAGTGGTAGGTTCTTTAGTGATAACGATAATAAATAGAAGCTTAGTATCATACCGATCACTGTAAAAACACTTGGAACTAATTTCGTAAACCCTTCTGAATATTTTAGACAGATTGCCCAACCTGTTTCAAAAAGTCCTGCTACTACTAATATTAACCATTGCATAATAATCTTTCCTTTCTTTTTTAGCGTTGTGAGTAAAATTTTGCCTTTCTAAGTAACTTTCATTCGAAACAAGTATCAGTCTGTTGACTCTTTCTATGCCTGCTTTACAGGCTTTGCCCGACTGCGGATCGCAATATAAAAAAGTACATTATCTCTTATCCCTTCTAAGGCCTAACGGGATAAGAAATAATGTACTGATAACGTTACTCGGCAGCAACGTGTGTACACTTCATATATATTGCAGGACATATTATAAATTACTTTTGTCGTTAGTTCAAGTAAAACCGTTCCTTTAGCGTCAGAAATATCAGAACCGATCAGCTTAGAGTCACATATAGCTTAAGGTTTGATTACCTCAACCTGATACTGCCTGTCTTTTACCATACCCCGATAAGTACCTATCGTCTCTTTCACATCCAGCTTCTGATTCACCTCGAACCATACCAGATTCGTAATGGCATATTCGCCCTCTTCGTAACGATAACTATTGCCTTCATCCTCATAGAGCTCGAATTCTGCATCCTTACCGGAATAAACCCGTACTTCGATCGGTGCATCCGGTTGCTCATCCACATATTGCATAAATTGTGTCATCGGCAGGATACTACCCGCCTTAACATACAGAGGAATGATATCAATCGGGGCTGCTGCAGTAATCGTCCGTCCTCCCTCATAATACTGGTTGGTCCAGAAATCATACCAGCCCGTTCCTTTCGGAAGATACACTTCCCTAGTCTTAGTGCCTCCTTCGATGGGTCTCGAATTCTTCTCATAATACATTGGCTTCGTCACCGGACATACCATAAGACTGCTGCCAAATAAGAATTGATCATCAACACCTCTCACCGCCTCATCCTCCGCGAAGTCAAAGGCCAGCATTCTGAGCATGGTATCATCATCCTTCCATACCCTCGCAGCTATGGAATAGATATAAGGAAGCAGTTGATATCGTAATTGGTTCATTCTGATCAGGGCATCATAAAAGCAATCTCCCTGATCGCCAAAATACCAAAGCTCCCTTCGAAAATCCGTACCATGGCTTCGAAATATCGGCAAAAATGCACCATACTGGAACCATCTCGTAAATAATTCCCGGTATCCAAGATCCTCATAGCCCTTCTCATACTCCCCGTCCCAGAACCATTGCACTCCCCTTTTCACAAAGAATGCACCAATATCCAGTGTCCAATAAGGAAGACCGCTGGCGCTGAGATTAAGACCTGCGGCAATCTGCCTCTTCAGGGTAACCCAATTAGCAGAGATGTCCCCCGACCATAGGATTGCTCCGTATCTTTGCTGACCGATATATCCGTTCCTGGTAAGGTTGACCACACGTTTTTCGTTCGTAGTCTCACGCTGTCCCTCATACATAGTCCTGGCATGATATAAACCATAGGAATTGGTAAGCTGTGCGGGAATATACCTGCTGCTGGTGTCAAAGAACTCCTGATACATCGTACTTGGTTCCGGTTGTCCCATATGATTCCACTCGGGAGTAAAGGGTTCACTGGAATCGCACCACCACGCATCGATACCGTGACGGAATAAGCCTTCTTTTGCCTGCTTCCAGTATAGCTTCCTTCCGTCCTCCCTATAAGGGTCATAGATTGCACTGGCACCAAGGAAAAGCTTCTCTTTCTCAAATTCCTTATAGTTATCACATTCCTTACTCATATTGGGCCATATAGAAACCATCAGATTGGCATGGTCGGAATGCAGTTCCTCCATCATAGCTGCAGGATCATGAAATCTGGAAGAGTCAAAGGTCTTTTGTCCCCATAGCTCTCCTTCCCAGGAGCACCAGTCAAGTACGATACAATCCAGTCCTATCCTTCGTTTCCTATATTCCTTCACTACACTGATTAATTCCTCCGCACTTTCGTACCGTTCCTGGGACTGTACAAATCCATACGCCCATTTAGGCAGCATGACCGCTTTCCCTGTCAGATAACGATAACCACGGACCACTCCGTTCATGTTTCCACCATAGACAAAGTAATAGTCCAGCTCTTCATCAGCCTCGGTATAGAGATAGGACCCGGCGTTTGTGTCATTGAAAATCATCGGGCTATAGGTATGAACTAATATTCCATACCCAAGACTTGATACCAGATAAGGGATTGCTATTTTCTTATTCGCCTGATGTAAGTAGACCGTTGTACCGCGCAGATTAAGATATCCTTCCTCATGCTGTCCCAGCCCGTACAGTGCTTCTCCTTCCTGCCACTCCAGATGAAGTCTGGTCTTGTAAAGCTTCCGGTCAAATATCCTGGTTGCTGACTTCACCACTTCTTTTATGCCATCCGGAGTGTTAATCCTTTCCACCTCTATATTATCATCCGTCACTGTCAGAAATGAATCAAATACTTCCAGGTTCTTACTTTCATAATCACGCTCCTTAAGAAGCAACCTGCCTTTCTGGTCATAATATCTTATGGATGCTGTATTCTTATGAATGAATATGCTAAGCTTATTGGTATAGAGCCTGATTTCCTCTTCCCCTTCGTCATAATTCCATTCACTATAAGCACCATCGTTTATGATTCCCGGGGTCACTTTATCAGAAAAACTGTCCTTTTGAGTATATAACACCCTGACAATCTCAGCTGATTTGGGTTCTAATTTCATTACTCCATGATCAGAATATAAAATAAGCGTATCCTGCATGCGTTCTATTCTCGTAATTGTTCTTTCCTGTCTCTTATTTACACTTAGCATACTTTGTCTCCGTTCTTATGTATACGTATACATAGTTACTAAATCATGTAACCTTATGATCAAAATTCCATCACCAATCCTACGGACAGTTGTTGAACCATTTCTCCCAACTCTTCCTGTAAAATATTAAATGAGCGTTTTCCTGTGCAATGTCCTGTATAAATAGTCTCTATACCGGTCGCCTTTATTCTTTCGGCAAGTGCTCTGACTTTTGCCTTTGGCTTATTAAAGATATGAAATCCGCCGATCAAAGCTTTTGATCCTACGGTTGAGATAGGCCGCCATAACCAAATATTCTTTTTCATAGGTCTCCAATCTACAAGATCTCCAAGTCCTCACTCGTAATACGATAGATATCTTCCAGATGCAGTCTCTTATCTACGACCTGTAGAATCCGTGAGGTTCGATCTAACTTTGCTGCCAATCCGGTGAACTGAATATACTCGCCACCATCCTCGTTATCCACCTTCCCCTTTTGGAAATATACCACTGTAATCATGGGAGGTTGTCCCTTTGCCAGTAGCCGCTCAAGCTCTGTCAACTGTGAATCCAGGT
The DNA here is from genome assembly GCA_023436065.1 of Bacillota bacterium. Taxonomy (GTDB): domain Bacteria; phylum Bacillota; class Clostridia; order Lachnospirales; family Lachnospiraceae; genus Mobilitalea. The sequence continues at coordinate 39,646 of JAEZKU010000066.1, read as the reverse complement.
ACTCTTTTGATTCCTCTGATAATTCTATGCGGGGGACGACGATTTTCTGTTTTGCCGCAATTGCCTCCTCATAGCCCTTCAGAGCTGCAAAGGGCATAAATATCTTCGCCCTGTCTTCTATCTGCATTCTCGGATGTTTGATTTTATCCGAGCTTTTCAAAGGATATTCCATATGAATAATGTCATCGTATTTATTAGTAGCCTTAGCATTCAGTGAAACAGGATTCTTTACCATATCTCCCCTCCTATGCTTTGTGTCCTCCAATCTGGTTATTTCGTTCCTTAGTAGTAGCGCCCTCTTCCAGATTGATCCCCTTCAGGATGGCATTTTTCCCAAACTTCTTTTTAATACTGAGCATGGCTTCCTGTATCTTGCGTTCCTTTGCCTGTTCCTGCGGATCTGTAAATAAGTCAAATTGTTCATATCCCTCAGCTACGAGATTATTGGCACAAATGGTTACCCGCCTGGTCATAAGCTCCTTAGATACGATCCTATCATAAAGCTCCATGACAGCCGCCATGATTTTCTTGGTGCTGTTACTCATCGAACCAAGATTTGCAGTCCCATGTGCCGATTTTGGTATCGCCCTGCCATAGCGGTCATAGGTAACCTCACCCTCATAATTCCCTTCGTCGACATTACCCCTGTCATAACCAATCGTCAAGGTCAGGCTATCCGTCATGACACCCTTCTCCACCAGGTCAAGCACCAGTAAATCCGTCATTTCCTGTACAATAATTCTTGTCTTCTGATAATCATACGGACAGTGCAGGACTTGTCCTGAAGAAATGCTGTTGGTACTGGGCTGATAGTTCTTGATCGCTTCCATACTGCAGGGTTCGTACCCCCAGGCATGGTCAATTAATAATTCTGCATCAATACCAAGCATTTTATATAACTGCTCCTCATGATGCAATGAGGTCCTGGCTATATCACCCATTGTATAAAGGCCGTTATTTTCAAGTCTTTTTGCTATGCCTCTGCCGATCCTCCAGAAATCAGTCAATGGCTTGTGATCCCATAATAATTTGCGGTAGGTCAGCTCATCCAGTTCAGCAATGCGCACTCCGCTTGCATCAGCCTCAACATGCTTTGCCACGATATCCATAGCAATCTTACTCAGATACAGGTTGGTGCCAATGCCTGCTGTAGCAGTAATCCCCGTCTTCTTAAATACGTCAAGAATCATTTTCACCGCCAGCTCCTTGGCAGACATCTGATAAAGCTTCAGATAATTCGTTACATCCATGAAACACTCATCAATGCTGTATACATGAATATCCTCAGGGCTGACATATTTTAAATAGGTCGCATAGATCTCTGCTGACACTTCAATATAACGTGCCATCTGAGGCGGGGCAATGATGTATTCTACCTCTTTCCCTGTCCGTTGCTTTACCTCCTTTAGTTTCTGCTGAACCTCAAATAAGCGGGCTCTGCCGGGTATGCCGTAGGTCTTTAATGAGGGAGAAACCGCTAAACAGATTGTCTTTTCTGTCCGAGACGGATCAGCTACAACAAGATTGGTAGTCAACGGATTTAATCCTCGTTCTATGCACTCCACGGAGGCATAAAATGATTTCAAATCGATTGCTATATAGACATTTGACATTTGCTGCCTCCTTTCTTATCAGATCAAGTAGGTTATCATTTCTCTTCGTAATCAGTGATATATTAACAGTATATAGCGAATAATTTCTGATATCAACTATATAAAATTTTATAAAAATTGTAAATTTATATTTGACAATTCCTAACAGGGTTGCTATAATTTTACTAATTTAATATATATCTTCAGGGCAGGGTGCAATTCCCTACCGGTGGTATAGCCCACGAGCCGCAAGGTATGATTCGGTGAAACTCCGAAGCCGACAGTAAAGTCTGGATGGAAGAAGATTCAATTGCTAACACATTTTCTTATAAACAATGCTCTGAAATGATTAAGTCATTTCAGAGTTTTTTTGTTTCATAAATAAGATGTAAACGCAGATCAGTGCCTTGAACATATATGTTTAAGGCATTTTTTTATGGAGGTAACATATGACGGATGAAAAGTATATGAACCTTGCTCTTACTCTTGCCAAAAAAGGGATCGGGTATGTAAATCCCAACCCTTTGGTGGGAGCAATCATCGTTAAAGAGGGTAAAATAATCGGCCAGGGTTGGCATGAGAAATATGGGGGTTGGCACGCAGAACGAAATGCCCTTAACAGCTGCCGTGATAGTCCGGACGGTGCAAGCATGTACGTTTCCCTGGAACCTTGCTGCCACCATGGGAAGACCCCTCCTTGTACTGATGCAATCATACAAAGTGGTATAAAAAAGGTGGTGATCGGTTGTCTGGACCCCAATTATCTTGTATCAGGTAAAGGAGTCACTATTCTTCGTAACGCAGGAATAGAGGTAGTGACAGGTGTTTTAAAGGATCAAAGCACAGAGCTTAACGAAGTTTTCTTTCATTATATCCAAACAAAAACGCCCTATGTAGTAATGAAATATGCAATGACAATCGACGGAAAAATAGCAACCGTAAATGGGAGCTCCAAATGGATTACGGGGATCAGTGCCAGGGAACATGTACACAGGAGTCGCAACCGGTACGCTTCCATTATGGTCGGAGTGGGTACTGTAATTTCAGATAACCCCTCTCTTACCTGCCGCATTGACGGGGGTAGGAACCCAATCCGTATCATCTGTGATACGAACTTAATTACACCACTTGAGGCAACTATGATCGCCACCGCAAAAGAAACAAGAACCATCCTTGCTACAGCATGTGCAGATACCGAAAAGCACAAGCCCTACCTTGCTAGGGGCTGTGAAATTCTTGTAATATGCAGAAAAGATAATCATATTGACTTAAATCATTTAATGGAGGAACTGGGTAAGATGGGCATTGACAGTATTCTTTTAGAAGGAGGTGCCCTGCTTAACTATTCTGCCTTACAAAGCAGGATTGTAAATAAAGTGCAAGCCTATATCGCACCAAAACTGTTTGGTGGTGATAGGTCTAAGACTCCGGTCGGAGGGGCAGGTATTCATGAGGCGGATCACAGCTTCTTCCTGAAAAACCAATCGATCACATGGTTTGATCAAGATATTCTTATAGAAGGGGAGGTTGATTATACATGTTTACAGGAATAATCGAAGAAACAGGCTATGTCAGAAATATCAAAAGGGGAGCGAAATCTGTGTCTTTCTCAATATCATGCATGAAAATACTTGATGACCTAAAGACAGGGGACAGTGTGGCAACAAACGGTGTCTGTCTGACAGTAACCGCCATCAGTAACTCATCTTTTTCTGCTGATATCATGAACGAAACCCTATCCAGATCCTCTCTCGGAAGCCTGAATATCGGAAGCAGGGTTAATCTGGAACGGGCAATGCCTGTCAACGGAAGATTTGGTGGACATATCGTATCGGGACATATCGATGGTATCGGAAAAGTCACCTCAATCACGAAAGACGATATCGCAGTTTGGTATTGCATTAAAACCATTCCAAAAATAATGCAATATGTCATTGAAAAAGGTTCCATTGCGATCGACGGAATCAGTCTTACTGTTGCCAAAGTGACACAGGACAGCTTTTCTGTATCAGTAATTCCTCACACCCTTCAGGAAACAACACTTTCAGATAAGAATGTCGGCAGTATCGTAAACCTGGAAAATGACATCATTGGAAAATACATAGAAAAATTCTCAACTAATAACAAGCAAATCACCAAGGATTTTCTAACGGAAAATGGATTTTAGGAGGTGCCTATGTTTAAATTCAACACAATCCCCGAGGCTTTGACAGCCTTGAGAAACGGGGAAATCATTCTTGTAACAGACGATGAAGACCGTGAAGATGAAGGTGACTTTATCTGTGCGGCAGAATATGCCACGACGGAAAATATTAATTTTATGGCTAAGTATGGTAAAGGGTTAATCTGTATGCCAATGAGTGAAGAAATATGTACCCGCCTGCAGTTACCCCAGATGGTACTAAACAATACCGATAATCATAACACGGCATTTACTGTTTCAATTGACCATAAGAGTACCTCAACCGGTATCTCTGCGGTAGAGAGAAGCATCACTGCACTTAAGATCGTTGACGAGAGTACCGGGCCGGAGGATTTTCGCCGTCCGGGTCATATGTTCCCCCTCATGGCCAGAAAGAATGGTGTTCTGGAGCGAAATGGTCATACGGAAGCTACAGTTGATTTAATGCGTCTTGCAGGGCTGAAGGAATGTGGCCTGTGTTGTGAAATCATGCGGGACAACGGAACTATGATGCGTACCCCGGAGCTAATCGAGTTAGCACAAAAATGGAACCTGAAGTTTATCACGGTTAAGTCCTTACAGGAGTATCGTAAAAAATTTGATCGTTTGATAGAGCGTGTCGCAAGCCCTTTATTACCAACCTCCTTTGGCGAATTTCGCGCTTATGGATATAGGAATATACTCAACGGTGAGCACCACGTAGCTTTGGTAAAAGGAAACATCGATGACGGGCTAGAGATTTTATGCAGGGTACATTCCGAATGCCTGACCGGTGATGTATTCCATTCCTCGCGCTGTGATTGTGGCGAGCAGTTAGCTCAGGCAATGAGAATGATCGAGAAAGAGGGTCGCGGTATTCTTCTGTATATGCGACAGGAAGGAAGAGGGATAGGTCTTCTGAACAAGCTAAGGGCTTATGAACTTCAGAGCCAGGGTATGGATACGATAGAGGCAAACCTTGCACTGGGATTCGATGAGGATCTGAGAGAATATTATATCGGTGCCCAAATACTACATGATTTAGGGGTAAAAACGATGCGACTTATGACGAATAACCCTGATAAGATATACCAGCTTTCTGATTTTGGTATTGAAATTACTGAACGGGTACCAATAGAAATTGAAGCAAATGAGCATGACAAACAATATCTGCAAACCAAGCAATCCAAAATGGGTCATCTATTAAATATAAAGTAAAGGAGATTTATTATGAAAACATATGAAGGAAAATTAGTATCACAAGACATTAAAATTGGTATCGTAGCTGCAAGATTTAATGAATTTATTACCTCTAAACTGCTTGGGGGTGCAGTAGATGCACTGGTCAGACATGAAGTAAAGGAGGATAACATTGAAGTTGCCTGGGTTCCCGGTGCCTTTGAGATACCCCTTATTGCTTCAAAAATGGCTAACAGTAAGAAATATGATGCGATAATATGCCTTGGTGCTGTAATTCGTGGCAGTACAACCCATTATGATTATGTATGCAGCGAAGTATCAAAGGGGATTGCAAATGTATCCCTAAACAGCGACATACCTGTCATGTTCGGAGTACTGACAACCGAAAATATCGAACAGGCGATTGAGCGTGCCGGAACCAAAGCAGGTAACAAAGGATTTGATTGTGCAGTCGGAGCCATCGAAATGGTAAATCTCATCCGGGAAATCGAAACAAATGACTAACCTATTATTTGATTATGACGGCACTCTCCATAACAGCATAAAAATCTATGCCCCCGCATTCCGCACTGCTTATTCTTATCTGGTGGAACATGGTTTCGCTGCCCCTAAGGAATTCACGGACAACGAAATCTCATATTGGCTCGGTTTTACGGCAGATGATATGTGGAACTGTTTTTTACCCAAACTGCCGGTTGAAGAAAAACTAAAAGGCAGCACTATGATCGGTAATGAAATGATACTCCTTATTCACAAGGGTGTAGCAGAGCTTTATCCTCAGGCAGAAAATATATTGCTGAAGCTGAAGGCACTTGGGTATAACATGATATTTCTGAGTAATTGTAAACGTACTTATATGGAAGCTCACATCGTCCGGTTTCATCTTGACAGGTTCTTCTCTGCGTTTTATTGCTCTGAAGATTTCGGGTTCATACCCAAATATCAAATCTTTGATATTATAAAAGCAAACTGTCCGGGTGACTATATCGTGATAGGTGACAGATTTCATGACATGGAAATGTCAGAAAAGCATAAGCTAAAGTCTATAGGATGCCTTTATGGTTATGGAGCACCCTCTGAGTTGCAGGGTGCAACCTTTTCTATTAAGAACTTATCTGATATTTTGGAGTATCTCTAAAGCTCATAGACAATAATAATGGAAAGCAGTCCAAAAGGGCTGCTTTCCTTTAGCTTGGCATTACTCCTATTTAAAATACCAGTAATCGATCGTATAACCTTCTCCCTCAAATACAAAAATCAGGTCATGCTTTCCCTTGACGGTATTGATCAGTTCTGTCGTAATCTCCCTGTATCCAGAAGCAGCATCCGGCACGATCTCTAAACTACCGACTACTTCGCCCCTAAGGTTATCAAGCAGGATATGAATTACACCTTTTTGATTTTCATCTGCTTTAACGGAAGCAGTAAAATGCTTTGCTCCCTCGTTACCGAAATCTGCTCCGTAGACAGCAATCCAATCACCGGTATGAATCTCTGTAACAACCATATTACCGGTACCACTGTTTAAACCGTTCTCCTCATATAAGGCAGTACTTACACCACCCATTGTACCAAAGGTCTCTGCCTCAGTCCGGATAAACGGATTAAGACTTTGTACCTGATCAATCCCTGTTTCAGTTGCTGTAATCACTGCAATGGAGCCATCCTCGTTAATCTTGACCGGATCAATATGAGTACAACGATACCCTTCCGGAATATTCATTCTCTTCTCCAGGATCTGGGAGTGGTAAGCGATATACATCTGATCATGGAACCGGAACATACAGTGATGATTGTTGCCATAGCAGCCAAAGAAATCTCCCGGATTCTTCAGGATTGACCCTTGTAACGTGTATGGGCCCATCGGATGCTTGCTTGTCATGTAGATAATCTCACCATTTCCAAAACCGAGTTTTTTCGCATCCTCAGGATCTACATTAAAGTTGGAACAATAACTGTAATAATAGGTATCACCGATCCTGTTGATACCGGAATCCTCAAACAGATAGGGTATCTCAAAGCTGATCGGTTCCACCTTCAGGCTTATCATATCATCACCGAGTTCAGCAATGCGGCCTGTCCCCGGATTAGCATATTGATTTTCAGGAACTCCGCCGCCAAAGTAAATATAGCTTCTCCCGTCCTCATCTACCAGGACAGCCGGATCAAATAACCAGGTTACATTTGCACAATTCGGTGTATCCCGTGAGATCAATGCATGACCTAGCGGATCAACAAAGGGCCCGGTCGGGCTATCCGATGTTAAAACTCCAATTCCATTACCGCTATTAGCAAAATAGATAAAGAATTTGTCCTCTCCGTTAATCTTTTTATAAGCCACTGCCGGTGCCCATGAATTATTCCCCCATTTTGATGCACCTGTGGATCCCGCAGCACGAACAGCACCATGGTCTGTCCAGTTTACCAAATCAGAAGATGAAATTACATTGATCGTATTAATTAACTGATAGGTGTTATTAACCGCAATCCCTTCCTTGTTATATTCTACAACATCACCTGTCATATAGATATATACACGGTCTTTATATACAATCGCATAGGGGTCTGCACCTAAACGCTGTGTGATTAGCGGATTTTTATTACCAAAGTCTTTGATTGTTTTTGCTAAGTTTATACTAATATTCTTCATATGAAATCCTTTCAACCTGTGGTATTATGGCAGACGGTATAACGCCCCCATTAATTTTCAACGTTTATTATATCATAAAAAATATCATAAAAATATATTTAACACTAAATTATATACTCATGATCTCTTCCGCAGTCATGACCCGTGCAAATGCAAATCTAAAAATTGATGTAACCTGATATTTGTCCGTGTTACTACATAATACCATAAAAAGGGAAATAGAACAAGTGTTCTTTTGCTTTTTCGTAAATATTTTCCTGAATAACGTTAGCTTATCAGTATAGCGCATCCCCAGCGGAGCGTTTTTATGTAATAGGATGCACTACCTATTACATAAAAATGGACCCTATCATTTCTGATAGGATCCTATATTACTTTCTTGCAGATATCAATAACATTAAGTCAATATCCCTTCCTCATTTGAATAGGATTTCTATGGGTTCCTCCGAAGATACCCCATGTTCGATATGAAATGCCTTCAGTACCGGCTGATTCAGGTTTTGAAGAGAAATTATCAGATAGCTGGCTGTGGGATCATAAGCCAAACGGATGTCCTCAGCAGAAGGTCTTGCGGGTGTTTCCGGATGGGAATGAAAGTTTCCGAACAGCGTATAACCCTTCTTTCTTAAATCCTTGACTGCAGATAACTGCTCCATAGGATCCATTGAAAAATGCTCCTTGCTTTCATCCAGATTACGAAGCAGGTACACTTCTTTCACTACCTTCACTCCATTCTCTATGTAACCTCCAATGAGTCCGCAGGCTTCCTTCGGAAGTCCCTCCACCGAATGCTTTATCATAGCTTCATAATCTTTATTCTCAATTTTTAACATATCAATACCTACCCTTCGCAGACTGCTTGTTCATAATCAATGAGCTCAGTGATCGTAGGGTGCTCACCGCAGATACCACACTCCTTCGCCGCCGGTGGTAATTTGATTTTTCTGAAATTCATGGTTAATGCATCATAGGTAAGCAGGTATCCCGTAAGTAAATCACCTACTCCAATCAGATATTTGATCGCTTCCATGGCCTGAAGACTTCCGATGACTCCACCCATTGCACCGATTACACCAGCCTGCTTACAGGTCGGGACAGCATCCTTCGGGGGTGGATTCTTAAATACACAACGGTAGCAGGGTCCCTGACCGGGAACATAAGTCATAAGCTGTCCTTGGAATCGGATAATACCTGCATGGGAAAAAGGCTTTTTTGCCATAACACAGGCATCATTGATTAAGAATTTGGCAGGAAAATTATCAGTACCATCAATAATGAAATCATAATCCTGTATCAGCTCCATAATATTTTCGGAGGTTACAAAGGTACGGTAAGTGTTAACCGTTACGTCCGGATTCATCTCGTTCATGGTTTCCTTGGCAGACTTCACCTTTGCTTTACCTACATCCCCGGTTCCATGGATAATCTGTCTCTGAAGATTTGAAAGGTCTACCTCATCTGCGTCCGCTATACCGATGGTCCCAACTCCTGCAGCAGCAAGATACATTGCTGCCGGAGCACCTAGACCTCCTGCACCAATGATTAATACTTTGCCATTCAACAGCTTCTTCTGACCCTTTGCTCCAACCTCTTTTAGAATGATATGTCTGGAATAACGCTCCAGCTGCTCATTGGTTAATGCCATAGTCCGCGCAACTGCCTGTTAGCAGCTACTCCCTCCTCCCATAAAGTAAAGGAACTCCACTACATCACCATCGGTCAGTTTTGTTGTGTCAAAGGCTTCTCGTAATACAAAATCATCATTAATGGATACGGAAACGTAATCCGGGCTTTCTACTTTTTCACTGTATATTAGCTCTGTAACGGTAATTCCTTCTCCCACTTCTTTTTTTACCCCAGCGATTGTAATTATCATACATAACCTCCATTCTGCAGATCCTTGGCACACGTAGTGCCATAGATCCTAGTCTCCTATTTTTTTCACAATCAGTTGATAGGTCCCATCATTATTATTCAACAATTTAAGAATCTGGTGACCTTCATCCTTAATACTTCTCGGTACATTTTGTACCGGTTCTCCATCATTCATCCGAATGGAGATAATCTGCCCTTCCTCCAGTTCCTCCAAAGCCACTTTAGCCTTCACAAAGGTGAGCGGACAGACAACATCCGTGATATCAAGGGTATCATCGATATTATACTGTTCCATGGTAAGCTTCCTCCATTTCTTTTTTAAATACATCCCAGCCAATACGGTCAATGGTATATTTAAAACGTTCACCGGATTTTCCGTACTTTGAGAAAAAGTCTATGGCAGCATCCGTAATCCGGAATAGCTGCTCCTTATCTTTAACGATCGGCAATATTTCATTTCCTTTATGTATCTCATTTCCAAAGAGTCCTCCAAAGGATAACAGATAACCCTCTTCCCCTACCCAGGCATCCGTAGGACATGCCTTCACACAACGTCCGCAATAATTGCACTTGCTACTGTCCAATGTGATATTATTCTCTTCGATTTTAATCGCACCGGATCGGCAGACCTTCTCACAGACTCCGCAGAAAATACATTTTTCTTTATTCCAGGTTACTTCCAGGCCACCTTTGATGCCCACATCATTCTCTTCCGCCTTCAGACAGTTATTTTGGCAACCGGTCACACCAAATTTAAACTTGTGTGGCAACTCTCTTCCGTAATATCTTTTATCAAGTTCCACTGCAATGGAATAGGTATCAACGCAGCCGCTGGGGCAGATGGCATTTCCCTGGCAGGCTGTGACTGTACGCACTCTCGGACCACAGGCACCTGGGATACAGCCGCCCTTTGCTAATTCTTCCTTTACTATCTCAACATCGTCCACATGGATAAAGGGAATTTCAACACTCTGTCTGGAGGTCAGGTGTACATAACCTTCTCCGTATTTTTCAGCTACTTCATAAACCTTCTTTAAATTCTCTGCGGTCAGGTATCCTCCGACTACTTTCAATCTGAGTGAAAAATAACCCTTTTGCTTCTGCCGCATAAAACCGCCCTTTTTTAATGCTGCATAATCTATTGCCATACTATAACCTCCGTTTAAAACAAATCGTTTTTACGTTAAATTATATCACCCAGAAATTGTTATGGAAAACAACTCTGCGATAAGTTTCAAAGCTGATCCATTTGTTAGCAAAACTGTCTTCCATGGTTTCATCCGACTCGTAGTACTCCTTTAATAAATCCTTCACTTCCTCTTCGGAATTTGCTTTCACGGCGAAACCTCTGCCATTTGTTATCGGATATCCTTCGAATTGATAGTCCTTCAGCAGAAGGATTTCAGTTACTCTTTTGTCACGTACTTTAATTGCCACTTTGTCTCGCAGCACCAGGATATCAAAGCTGTCAGGATATTGATAACTCTCACCCTTAACAGGGATTTCATCTCCTACCGTATAGGTATTATGGATGGGTTTATATTTGGAAATGGAGGAACTTTCTAAATTATAATAAAACTCCTCAAAAACATCACCTCGTGCTACAATTCCATTGTATTCAAAGGAGGCTCCCTCCTTCTTTTTATCATTCCGGTCCGTTTCCTCCACGACACCGCAGGCAGAGGTCATATTAGTGATACGGTCAATGAGAATTAATTCGCCTAAGGATTTATGGTTACTGAATTTATCAACAACTATCTTTTCTGTCAGAGTGATTTCACAGACTGCAATCTCGTTCTTAACCAGATGATGTGTTGGCAGCTTCTCACCTGTATTAACATCAATCTTATATTGTATCTTGGTAACCACACCCGGGATCAGTTTCGTTCCGATTTTTACAAAGTAATTCTTATCCGCAGTTAACTCAGAGTCATCCATCCAAAGAAGGGCTGCCGTAATCTGCTTACTGGTAGTCAGGTTTGTGTTCTTGGTTAGAACACAGCCTCTGGATACATCTACCTCTTTATTTAACTGAATCGTAACGGGTTGCCCCTGATATGCATGCCGCACTTCTTTATCCGTGACGTGTATGCTCTTTACAATTGCTTTTTCATTGCTGGGAAGAGTTATAATCTCATCCCCTACTTCAATACTTCCTGCTTCGATCTGTCCTTGGAAACCTCGGAAAGTATGGTTTGGTCTGCATACTCTCTGCACCGGCATATAAAACCCTTCCTCTTCCGTGGCGTTTATGATGTCCACGTTCTCCAGATGGGTCAAGAGAGGAACTCCGGTATACCAGGTGATACGATCTGACTTTTTCGTTAAGTTATCTCCCTCCGTAGCAGAGATCGGTATGATTTTCACATCCTTAAGAGAAAGTTCCGCAACTAAGGCATTGATTTCTTCTTCAATCTTATGAAAACGTTCCTGGTCGTATCCGATCAGATCCATTTTATTGACTGCGAATACAAAATGCTTTATGCCCATCAGCGAGCATATTCTGGCATGTCTTCTGGTCTGTACCAGTACACCCTGCTTCGCATCTACTAAAATAATTGAAAGATCGGCAAAGGAAGCTCCAACTGCCATGTTTCTGGTATATTCCTCATGCCCCGGAGTATCTGCAACGATGAAGCTTCTTTTATCGGTAGTAAAATAACGGTAAGCCACATCAATTGTGATACCCTGTTCCCGTTCTGCCATAAGACCATCCAGCAATAAGGAGTAGTCAATTGCACCTTCACGACTTCCCACCTTACTATCCAGCTCTAAAGCTTTCTCCTGGTCAGCGTATAGGAGCTTTGAGTCATATAAAATATGTCCGATGAGAGTGGATTTACCATCATCCACGCTTCCGCAGGTAATAAACTTAAGTAATTTCATCTAGAAATATCCCTCCCGCTTTCTTCTCTCCATACTGCCTGCTGCCTCATTATCGATTACTCTGGTGGTTCTCTCTGAGGATACCGCGCTTAGTGTCTCATCAATAATCTCCTCCAGAGTAACCGCTTCCGATTCACAGCCTCCGGTTAACGGATAACAACCCAAGGTACGGAAGCGAACCTTCTTGTACTCCACCTTCTCACCCGGTAATAGCTTGATTCGGTCGTCATCCACCAAGATAATATTGCCGTCACGATAAATGATTGGTCGTTCCTTTGCATAATAAAGGGATACTATGTCTATATTTTCACGTTTGATATACTGCCAGATGTCCTTCTCAGTCCAGTTAGAGATAGGAAAGACACGCATGCTTTCACCTTTATTGATCTTCGTATTATAGAGTTTCCACATCTCCGGTCTCTGATTCTTGGGATCCCAGGCATGTGCTTCATTCCGGAAAGAGAATATTCTCTCCTTCGCACGAGATTTTTCTTCATCTCGGCGTCCTCCTCCAAAAGCGGCTGTGAAGCCATATTTGGTAAGGGCATGCTTTAACGCCTGGGTTTTCATGATATCAGTATAGGCAGATCCATGATCAAATGGATTAATTCCTTGAGCGATACCTTCCTCATTACAGTGGACTATCATCTCAATCCCCAATTCCTTTGCTTTTCTGTCACGGAATTCGATCATCTCCCTAAACTTCCAGGTAGTATCGATATGCATGAAAGGGAAAGGGGGTTTTTCCGGATAAAATGCCTTCATAGCCAAATGCAGCATTACAGAGCTATCCTTGCCGATGGAATATAGCATAACAGGCTTCTCACATTCAGCCGCTACTTCACGGATGATATAAATCGCTTCGGCTTCTAATTCATCAAGATGTGTTAATTCATTCATCTGTATATCCTCCTATTTACATATTCACTAATATTGATTGGAATCCTTACGATTTACATCAATCACGATCTTCTCACCGTTACTTTTCTCAATCTGCCAGTGTACCAGATCACCTTCGAAGCTGGTGGTTAATTTGCTTCCGTTACCGCCGATATCTGCTCCCAGATGGAGTGCTATGGCGCCCTTTCCACATTCCTTCAAACAAGAGGAGCACCCCCAACAATCCTCCGGATATTTGATAAAGGCTTTCTTATCCGCTGTGAATTTAATAAGACTTCCCGGACAGACATACAGACACTTCTTACAACCGGTGCATTTGTCTTTATTAATAGTTATGCTCATAGGTTTCACCTCGTCCCACCAAGTCTCTGTATATAATTGAAAGCTGTCCGTTCACCAGTTTCGAATTCACATACTTCAGCCACTCATCACTTTTGTCAGGATAATCCAGATTCTCTGCGAAGCTATGCCACCTGGTTTCCTTTCTTGCTCTTAAATGTGCGATGACTGATTTACAAACCACCAATCTTTCTTTTAACTCATATGTAAACATTAATTCGTGCATATCATCCGCCCGAAGCTTTTTACTAAGTGCCAGAATCTGATCAATTTTCTCATCTGCAATTGCCAACTGCTTCTCATTAAACTGATAATTACTTCCGATTCCTCCTGCATAGGTATCCATTACCTTTTGCATTGCTTCTTCCAGCTGTCCGGTTGTAAATACGGAGGCTTCGTTATTTAAGATCTCTTCGATTTCTCTTCGTTTAGCTTCTATGTAACAGACTTCTTCGGCTTCTGTTAATCCATAAGCATCTTCTTGTCTAAGGATATCCTCTACTGCAGTGATGCCTGCGATTTCACCCTCAACCAGAGCTCCGGTGACATATTTCTGAGGACACCCGCCTGCAACATCACCTGCCGCATATAGTCCTTCTATCGTAGTTCTTCGTTTTGTATCCACCCAATAACCGCTTGCGGTATGGCCACCTACGATATAAGGTTCTGTACCTTCTATCTCTACATTCTGTTCACTTGGATTTTTACCGGACTCGATCCATTGTAAGGTTTGGCTGGGAGCCATATTCAGATACGCCTTTTTCAGCTCTTCATCCTGACTCGGCGTAATCCCTTCCGTTCTAAGATAACAGGGGCCTCTGCCTTCTTGGTTTTCCTTCACGGTACCATAAACACGTTCTGAGGTGGTTATTCCATACTTCATTTCATATACTTCACCTTTGGAATTGACCTGCTTTGCACCGACGCCCTGGGCGATGGTACCTGTGGGAGCTATGGTATCCTTGCACCGTAATGCAATAAATCTCATCTCAAAGGTTGTCATTTCAGCTCCTGCCCGGATGCCCATGGCATAACCTGCTCCTGTGTTGAAGGGAGGATACCACATCTTATGTCTGGAAAAGCCGGAATTATTTGGTCTGTATAATCCGGCTGCCCCACCAGTCGAACAGATTACTTTCTTGGCTCTGATTTCATATAAAACATATTGTTCTATATTGATTGCAAAGGCTCCGTAAATCCGATTGTCTTTTACGATATAATCTATCACATTCACCTGATTTAGAATGCTTACATCTTCCAGCTGTCTTACCGCATCTGCTAAAATAGGTTTGATATTTTCACCGTTAATTTTGATGTTACGATTTCCTCTTGCGACATATTCTCCGTCTTCATCTTTTAGAATGACAAGGCCCAAATCTTCCAGCTTCTTAGTTACCCGGTTTAAGCCCTTGGACATAGTCAGAAGCAGATCCTCCCGAACGATGTGGTCTGCATCTTTCTTCGCATATTCCACATAATCCTCCGGTGTTCTTCCTTTTACAATATATGCATTGATTGCGTTAACACCGGCAGCCAGACATCCGCTGCGTTTGATATTTGCTTTCTCAGCAATCAGAATGGAGGCCTTTGAATGCTCCCTTATGGTCAGTGCGGCGTAGCAACCGGCTGTTCCGCCACCGATGATAAGTATATCTGTATGTAATTGCTTGATTTGTATCTCTTTCTTCATCCTAACCTCCACTATATCATCGCATCATCTTATGTTCATGGACCCATGTATTCTATCAATAATTAGATAAATACCGGATTCTTATCCTCGATTGCTGAATTCTCCAGCAGATAAGAGTGGTCATCTCCATAGGTAAACAAGCGGTATATTAAGACATTTACCTTCTCTCCGATGATAAAAGGGTCTTTCTCTAAGGATCTGGTGGCAGTCAGGATAAATCCCTTCACGTTAATCTTAACTTCCACATAACTTCCCCGGAAGGATAATTTCTCTACAATACCTTCTTCTGTGGAGTTAGGAAATTGAACCGGTTCTTCCATCTTAGTTACTCTGATAAATTCAGGTCTAATGACTGCCTGAGACGCATGCTCCATATTATCGAAGCCTTTTAATCTTCCATAATTCTCTATGATTGTTGACTGTCCGACAAACTGAGCTACGAATAGGGAGGAGGGATTTCGGTAAATTTCCAGAGGTAATCCTTTCTGTTCAATCCTTCCCTTATTTGTAATAATAATTTCATCTGCTACTTCGATAGCCTCATCCTGATCGTGTGTAACAAAGATGCTGGTAATCCCCACTTTATTGATCGTTTCTTTCAACCAGCTGCGAAGCTCCTGTCTCACTTTAGCATCGATGGCTGCGAAGGGTTCATCTAATAGAAGCAATTGTGGGTTTGGTGCTAAGGCTCTGGCAAACGCTACCCTTTGTCTCTGACCACCGGACAGCTGATGAGGATATCGTTTCTCCATACCCTCTAAGCCAATTAATTTTAATAGTTCGGATACTCTTTCCTGGCATTCTTTCTTGTTTTTCTTCTGAACCTCAAGGCCAAAAGCTATGTTGTCATATACCGTCATATAACGAAACAATGCATAATTCTGAAATACAAAACCAATCCCTCTCTTACTGGCCGGCAAATCGTTCACTCGTACGCCATCGATATAGATATCACCGGAATCCGGCTGTTCCAGACCCGCCAGCATCCTAAGAATAGTTGTCTTACCACTGCCGCTCGGCCCTAAGAGTCCGATCAGTTTTCCTTTCTCAATTCCGATACTTACATCATTGGATGCTTTAAAATTGCCAAATGACTTATGTATATTCTTTAACTCTACATACATGCCTCTTCACCAGCCTTCTTCATTTTATATTCCAATACATTTCGTATAATCAATATGATGATTGCCAGTATCACAAGGATTGAGGAAACTGCAAAGGCTGAAGTGAATTTGAATTCACTGTAAAGGATCTCAACCTGCAGAGGTAAGGTGTTCGTTTTTCCCCGAAGGTGTCCGGAGAGAACGGATACTGCACCAAATTCACCCATGGCTCTTGCTGTACAAAGCACAATTCCATATAGAAATGCCCATTTCATCTGCGGAAAGGTAACCTTATAAAATATACGAAAGGCACTGGCACCCATGAGAGCAGCAGCTTCCTCCTGATCATTGCCCTGAGCATTTAATATGGGGATAATCTCTCTTGAGATAAAGGGAAATGTGACAAAGATGGTACCTAGAACAACCCCCGGCACTGCAAATACAATTTTCAGATCAATCGCTTTCAGAAAGTCATAGGTCCACCCTATTCTGCCAAAGGTCAATATGAAGATTAAACCGGCAATTACAGGTGACACGGCAAAAGGGATGTCGATGATGGTAGTTAATAATCTTTTTCTCTTAAAATGATACTTTGTGATGGTCCAGGCCGCAAAAACTCCGAACACAGTATTGATAACTACAGCAGCTACCGTTGCTTCTATGGTAAGCAGCAGGGCTTTGATGGTATAATCATCAAAAACAGCTTCTTTATATGCTTTGATTCCGTTCCCTAAAGCTTCTTTCAAAACCACCACAAGGGGCATGATCAACATAATAAACAGAAATAATATACTGATCGTGATCAGTAATCTTGGTACAACTTTGGATTCCTTATGATTTTGTCCTGACATATCAATAACCACGCCTTTCTTCAAAGCCTGCAAGAATATTGCATTATTCCTTCGTAAATTTATTGGCATATACCTGAATCGAATTAATTACAAATAGGATCAGGAAAGAAAATGCTAACATCACTAAAGCAATCGCATTCGCACCTTCATAATCATACTGCTCTAGCTTACTAATGATCAGAAGTGGCGCAATCTCTGTCTCAAAGGGTATATTGCCTGCAATGAATACTACACTGCCGTATTCCCCGACCGCTCGTGCAAAGGCTAAGCCAAAGCCGGTCAGTAATGCAGGACGCAGCTCCGGAAGAATTACGCGAAAGAAAATTTTAACCCTGCTGGCTCCCAGTACATTTGCTGCTTCCTCGTATTGGGAATCAAGATCTTCTAATACCGGTTGTATTGTCCTTACCACAAAGGGTATTCCAATAAAGATCATTGCCATGATGATTCCCAGTCTTGTGTAGGAAACTTTGATTCCCCATCCATTTAGCAATTTACCTATTATTCCTTTGTCGGAATATAAAGACGTTAAGGCAATACCTGCCACAGCTGTAGGTAAAGCAAAGGGCAATTCGATCAAACCATCTACCAATCTCTTTAAGGGGAACTCATATCGGACTAATACCCAGGAAAGGATAACTCCAAACACCGCATTCATCAGACCGGCGATCAAGGCGCAGGTAAAACTCACCAGATAGCCTGATAGTATTCTTCTATCTGTAACGGTGGATATAAATTTATCAAAACCCATAGAAGAGGCATTGAGTGCCAAGGATGCCATGGGAATAAGAACGATAATACTTAGCAATGTTATGGTAATACCCATTGATATTCCGAAGCCCGGTATTACTTGCTTTCTTCCCCTCTTCATGTCATCAATACCTCCGCTATTCATACTGTTAATATGCCGTATTAATTAATGTGTGTTATTGTTCACCGGTATATATCTCATCGAAAATACCGCCATCGTTAAAGTGTTTCTCCTGGGCAGTGTTCCAACCACCGAATAATTCATCACCAATCGTAATTAGTTCTACCTCTAAGTTGAAGGTATCGCTGAATTCCTTTAAAATATCAGTATTACTGGGTCTGTAATAGTTTTTCCCGGCGATTCTTTGCCCGATATCGGAATATAAGTATTCCAGATATGCGGTAGCCACTTCTCTGGTTCCTCGTTCGTCTGTTATTTCATCAACAATTGCAACCGGTGGCTCTGCTAAAATACTAATACTGGGTGTAACGATTTCATATTCCTCAGGATGCTCTTTGATAGATAAGTAAGCTTCATTTTCCCAGGCAAGCAGAACATCTCCTTGACCATTTTCCACAAAGGTAACGGTTGAACCTCTTGCTCCGGAATCCAGTACCAAAACATTCCCAAATAACTTCTTCATAAATTCTTTCACCTGTGCTTCATCATGGTTATATGCTTTATCTGCATATGCCCAAGCGGCCAGATAATTCCATCTCGCACCACCGGAGGTCTTCGGGTTAGGAGTAATAATAGACACATCCTCACGGATTAAATCATCCCAATCGTTAATGTTCTTCGGATTATCCTTACGTACCAAAAATACGATGGTTGAGGTATAAGGTGAGCTGTTATTCTCAAATTCACTCTGCCAGCCTTCCTCTATTAATCCGGCTTCTTCAATTGCAGTTATATCGTATGCCAAGGCAAGTGTGACGACATCTGCTTCGTTTCCTTCGATAACGGAACGTGCCTGTTTACCGGAACCTCCATGGGATTGTGTTACAGTTACCTCCTGACCGGTCTTCTCGGCCCAGTATTTCGTAAATTCTTCGTTGTATGCTTCATAAAATTCTCTGGTTGGGTCATAGGAAACATTGGTTATTTCAATCTTTTCTTTTACCTTTTCTTTACCCTCTTCATTACTTGCGGCTATCTCCTGTTTTGCGCAACCTATGAACGCTCCTGCTAATAATATTGTTGTGAAACCTAACGTGATCAATCTTCTTATCATCATGAATTATCCTTTCATTCCAACTTCTTTTGGGATTACCCTACTTTGTTGGGATTTTTTTGCAGTTAATCAAATTTATTAGTTATTGTCTTAACTTTCACATAATATACGATAGGAAATCGCACAAGATTAACCACAACATCGGATACCGTTCTTAATATTTAATAGGAAAATCACATCTTTTGATATTTTCATTTCTCCCATCCTAATGCCTGCGCAGGCATTATAGCCCCCTTCTTTTAATACATACTATGTTAATATGTATTGTATGATTATGAACATTTTATTATTTATTTCCTACTTTGTCAATATATATAATATGAATTGTTTATTTTTATTCAAAAAAGTTTTCAACGATGAATAAATACACTTTTCCTTTCCTATTTGAGCAAATATCTTATTATATAAAAACCACCTACAAATCGTTTAGAAAAGCTGGGTCTTATGATGGATACAACCGTGTATTTATTAACATAAAAAAGGACAACTCCAGAAATATCAATTTCTAGATTGCCCTTATTTTTTATACATCATCCTGCTTCTTGATTAAATCTAACTACCCTGACAACATGATTTTCGAAATCATTAAAATATAGGTTATTAACCGAATCCATCCTTAATCCATGTACACACAAGCTCGCATTAAGTGCCTTAATATTATTTCCGATGCAGCCCTTTTCTCCATTACCTGCTATCGTATATACGGTATCATGTATCACATCTATCACTCGAATACGATGATGTCCTGTATCCGCGATAAATAAGTTACCATCCGAAGAGACTTCCACCGCATGAGGTGCCTCCGTTCCTATTATTCCCTTCTCATGAGCAACTCGTCCAATATAACTATTTGAAACACTCTCAAATTCTGTAATCGGACCGGATATTCCTTTCCCAACGATTGTTGTTATTACTTTCGTTTTAGCGTCTATCTTCCTAACAGCAAAATTTAAACTGTCCATGATATAAATATTATCATATTTATCGATACCCAGCCCATACACATCATTGATCTGTGCTTTGTCGGCTATATCCCCATCACCACTATAACCTTTCGTTCCAGTCCCGGCAAAGGTAGTAATAATCCCTTCCAAATCAATTTTTCTTACTCTGTCGTTTCTATAATCATTAAAGTATACATTACCCAGCTTATCGACAACTACTCCTGAAGGGCTATCGAGCATTGCATCACATGCCTTAATACCATCGCCATTATAACCAGCATAACCACAGCCGGCAATTGTAGATATTATACCCGTCAGACCATCAACCCTCCTTATACGATGGTTATAGGTATCAGCGATAAATATATTTTTGTGCTCATCAATAAATACACCTTCCGGCCCGTTAAGCTTAGCATGAATGGCCAGTCCCCCATCTCCATGAAATCCCTGTAAACCACAGCCTGCCACTGTTGTGATAATGTTCGTTATCGCATCAACTTTTCGAATGGTATTATTATTTATTTCAGCTATATAAATGTTATCATCCTTATCGATTGCCAAACCTGCTGGTCCATTTAAATGTGCTAAGTCGGCTTTTCCTCCATCTCCACTGTAACCAACTTGACCTGTCCCTGCAAAACTAAATATTTTGCCGAATGTATATTTTATATCATGCATATCATGTTCCCCTCCTCCTTAAATATTAAATATACATCATTGAATATGACAGCTGTATGTACTATTTAACATGATAGGGCACCCTATAATCTGCAATTAAATGAATCGGATATCCATGAGACTCTTATTATCAAATACTTAATTCACTCTGGAATCTGATGGAATTAGTCATTCTATACCGCTTAGTTAAATAAAATGAAATATTAACCATGCTATAAGATTATTTTTTTTCATAAAAATTCTTGAACGAATCAACTTATCCTTAATAATACTGTTTTTAGGTTCTACGTCAGCCAAGGATCGTATATGTATGTTGTTTATTAAGGTTTCTTTGTCCATGCTCTTTGGGAGGCTAACTGTTAATGTTTTAGTTTCACCACCGGGAATATCAAAAAAATTATCACTCCATGGTTGATTTACTCCCTCTGCACTTATAAAGACTTTTCTTGCAAAAAGCGCACTTGAAAGTATAACTTCAGCAGTACCGTCCTTTACCTCGCAACTATAATTGATCACTGTCTTTGGAAGATGAGCTTTTTTGTCCGGAACAAGAAGCCATGTTTTTGTGTCTCTTATTTCCGTCCCCTTGCGTAAGGTTACCATAAGTACTACATCTGTTTTTTTTGCACCTTTTAATACATCAGCAAATCGTAATACAGTTATTCTTTCGGCACTTATGGATTTTAACCTAGCGGGTACTGTTCCTTCATTAATAATTCGTCCATCAAATGAGCATATTTTCCAAACCAACTCACCGTCAAAAGCAGTAGGATACTCATTAATGATATACAACTCTACACGATTATTAAAATAGTTATTGGATAGGCAAAGCATTTTATTAAAATGCTCGGCTTGATACTGAAGTGCTTTATACTGTTTGTTATAATCTATACCGGACCATGATGCAACCGGCCAACAATCGTTGTATTGCCAGAATATTGCGCCATTATGCCGTCCCATTCCTCTGCGCCAGCAATCAGTTGCAAATCGAATAGTATCAGCCTGCACAATTTGAGACAGATAAATAAAATCTTCAAATTTTGCCGGATTTCGATACTTTTTCAATAGATAATAAAGTATTTTTTCATTACCACCGGCTGATTTTTGATGAGCCTGCATAACAGGGGAAAATTCATTTATATTCTTCTCATCGGTAAAAGTCTTAATAGTAGCCATAGATGGCATAGATTCCATACCAAACTCTGAGCAAAACCGTGTAGGAAATCTTCGATATCCCTCTATAGGTAACATGCCGTGCCATATTTGCCATAGGTGGCTATCGCCACAAGTTTTTCCGGGCTTCATATTGTGAAATCTGACTCCTAATGAACCGGAGGATGGTGAACCTGGCCAATAAGGTGTCACCCCATCTATTTCTTTCACCCAAGCTCGCAATATATTGTGGTAAAAGGGTAGATTAGTGCTTCTTATCTTTTCGTTCTTTTTAAAAAGAATGCTTATTAACTCATTTTCATTATTGCCACACCATATTGCCAGACAAGCATGATGACGAAGCCGTTTCACATTGTCGATAACCTCCTGATGAACATTATTCACAAAATCCTCATCAAAAAACGGATACGCACCGCAAGCAAAAATAAAATCCTGCCAAATCAAGATACCATATTGATCACATAAATTATAAAAGTCATCACTCTCATACATGCCACCGCCCCATACACGTAACATATTCATATTAGCTCGTTTTGCACTCTTTACATAGAATTCTAAATCCTCGTAAGTGCTACGGGTAATAAATGAATCGGATGGAATCCAGTTGGCACCTTTGGCGAATATCGGTATGCCATTGACTACGAAACGGAATTGATTTCCCCACTCATCAGGAGAATTATCAAGCTCTATCGTCCTCAATCCAATTTTTTTTGTGCATAAATCAATCACTGTATTATCCGAATTTTTCATCAACTGAAATGTCAATGTGTAAAGTGGCTGTTCACCAAGTCCGTTGCTCCACCACAATTGTGGTGAATCAATATTGATTGTACAGAACGCGTTATTATCATTTATGATAGTCGGATATTCAGTACAGATTCCATCCGGTGAAGTAGCAACTAATACTGCTTGTAATGGAAGTTTATTATCTCCAATGAATTCAACAGAGACATCCAGACGTACATTACCATGTTCATGATGCTGTCTGATTTTCATGTTATCAATACGAATATCATAGCTTTCCAATGCTATATTACCAATAAGTCCTGCCGGTGGAAGAACCGGTCCCCAATCCCATCCAAAGTGACATGGTGTTTTACGGATATACTGAGAGCCTTTAGCGGCATTTGGAATATATAGCAAATTTTCCTCCGCTTGACGTCTTTCGAAATATGGGTATGGGTTGTCAATTTCAATTCTGATAGTATTTTCACCCTCATATAAAAATGGTTTAGCATTAAAACGCCATGTGCGGTATATATTGTCAGCCTTACCAAGAATTTTTCCGTTCAAGTAAATTGTACATAAAGTATCAAGTCCGGTAGCAACTAGCTCCACATAATCATTTTGTAAGAATTCATTTAGAACAATAAAGGTACGCTCATATTCAAATTTCTGTTTTGATACCTCCGTAGCAGCCTGTTCATTTTCTCCCCAAAATGGATCTTCAAGCTTTCGATTTGCAATTAAATCAAGGTAATTGCATCCGGGTAAATGAGCTTCTAAAATTTCACTACTATCACCTACTTTAAGCTTCCATTTACCGCCTAAATCATTCTTTAACATTTAGCTTCCCTCCAGTACAGTTATATATCATATTTCTACACATAATTATTGCATTTATTGTATTTTAGCAGTAAATAATATATAATAATTGAATAAATGTAAGATTATTTGATCAAAGATAAGGTGATCTAAATGTCCAGATATAAAGCTGAGAAAGCCGCTAAACAATTGATAATTAATGGATGTATGCATCATTCCTATGAACATGAAAAAAAAATGCTCAACTATATATTTAATTGTGAGCGCAATGAAATTATCACTATGGTAGAATCATCCTCTTTCCTCGAATTATTTAATCAATATGCTGATACTCTTGCCTCCGGTCGCCTGCGTGGTGCAAAAAATAGTGTAATCTGTGTACTTACGAAAATCAGTCGAGTGGCTATCGAGTTAGGTGTTGATGCGGAGTTTAGTTTTGCATTGAGCGATTATTACATTAATGAACTAGAAAAACTAAAAAGTGAAAAAGAAGTTTTTTCGCTCATGAAGGATATTTTTCTTCATTATTATGATTTATCACAGGAAGAAAGAATGAATCACTACTCGCAGCCGATTGCCCGCGTGATTCGTTATATTAACCGTAATATTTATGAGAATATTACAATTAATCGAGTTGCTGATTATCTTTCCCTCAACCCTCATTATTTGTCTTCTCTATTTCACAAGGAAGTCGGAATAACGCCTTCCCAATATGTTCGCCAAAAGAAAATGGAGGAAGCAAAAAGAATGCTTACCCTTTCGAACTTTTCCATTGCTGAAGTATCAGATTTACTTGGGTATTGCGATATTTCACATTTCTCCAGGGTTTTTAAAGCATACTATGGAGTCTGCCCTTCTAGTATGAGTAAAGCCTTATCATAATAATTCAGACAGAAAAGGTCCCACATCAACTATTTCCATAGCTGATATGGGGCTCTCAGATTATCTCTTATTTATTTCACACCCTCAGGTGTTAATTTTCACAAAATCTGCAGTATCATGTCATTCTTACGAAAATTTTTAGAGTTAGCATTATACTACTTTATTCTGGTTATTCAAAGAAGGTAAGAATGCTTCCATCAATAGTGGTAACCGAACAGGTTTTTCCACCCCAAGGTTGAACTTCAACCTCTGAAATCTCATTCCAACCTTGACTCTTTACAAAAGCATACAGTTGTTCTATCCCTTGAATAAGCATAAATCCGATCATTTGTTTTACAGGCTCACCATAAAACATATGAATACCTGTAAATGGTGCTATGTATATCTGTAAACCATCTTAATGTCCTATCCATATCCGTTGTATAATATACCGCACCTGTTTCTTTTACAAGATAACCTCTTTCTCCTAATTTTCCAAGCATAGTTTTACCTCCTGTTATATTTTTTATTAGCGAGATTTTTGCAAATGCTTTTAGATTAGCTTTATTCTTCCTTGCAACAATCGGAGAAATCCCATGAAATCTTGTAAATGCTTTTGAAAATCCTTCTGCAGAATCATAACAATACTTCATTGCTATATTTAAGATTGTTTGTTCTGTATCTACTATATCATAACCAGCTTGAGTCAATCTTCTGTTTCTAATATACTCTCCGACAGTACAGCCACAAAGGGCAGAAAACATTTTCTGAAAGTAAAATGATGAAACAAATTGATGTCCTGATAATATATCAGCATCAATTTCTTCATGGATATTTAATTCAATCTCTTCGATTGCATTCTGTACTATATGTATCCAATCCATTCTTTCACCTCGCTTAATTACATAATAACAGATGATAAATTACTTTTCATGAATATACTTGCACATAATTGTCTGGAAACAGGAATAAATAATTACTCCTGTAGTAAATTCTTTTATCTGTCCATTATTTTATCATATCCTAACATCAAAAACACCCTACCATTTTCATGACAGGGTGCTGTTAAAAGTTGAAATTTCAATAAAATTTAGTTATTAAGAACTGCCTGGTGCTTAAGCAGCACAAGCCGTCTTCCATAAATGAAAAAGAGGACTATACGTCCTCTTTTTCATTTATTAGTTTATATTAATTACTTGTTGTTCAGTACCGCTTGTGTTGCTGCAGTTCACTGGTGAGTAATGAATCCATAGTTTTTCTACTATTCTAAAACCTACATAGTAGGTCGATGCAAATTACATAACGCTCTTTATCAGTTCCCTGATATGTATTCTCCCTAGTATCATATTTTAGTGTGGTGATCTTATAAAATAGTTATGCCAACAATTTGTTGATTAATGACAGTTATGTCAGTCAGTACTTTTATGGTCTATTTTTATTAAATAATTATCACAATTTACAAATTGAATTCATACATTTTACTATATCAGAATGTAAAATTATGGTGGAATAATGAGATGATTGATAATCTATGTCCTAAAGATCTTATGGTTCTGGCAAATGCATTTGCCATTTCACTTTCAGATGGTAAAAATGCAGATGAGATTAATACGCTAGGAAATTTTATTGTTGCAGTAGGAAGCCTAATGTTAACTGGTGCAGCTCAAATGCAATATATAGCTTCAAAAGAAGATGCAAAAAAAGCTAATTCTGATGCAACTCAAAATAGTTATGAAATAAAATAGATTGTTGCTCATAAATTATATCATTAGAGCAGATAGAAGCTAAAATAAATGGAAATTTCGTCTCACTTAACAAGTAATTTTACTGATGATATTTTTCAATATAATGCCGATTCATTAGAATCATATATAACTTCTATAGTTAAATGTGTAAGGGAAAATACAATCGATTCGTCGTTTCACCTAAATTTGTAGAAATTTCTGCATTTTCTTTCAGCATAGTTTTCACCTTGATCAGATTGATCCCCCATTTAGAAACTTCATGTTAAATGAAAGTTTTCAAGCATACCAAAAAGAGACCCTTATATCAACTTATTCAGTCAATATAAGAGTCTCTCTATTTCATTCTCTAGAAAAACTACGTTCTTCTCTCTGAGAAAATCTCATCTTACTTATTGTTTAACACTGCCTGTGCTGCTGCAAGTCTTGCGATCGGCACACGGAAGGGTGAACAGGATACGTAGTTCAGACCTACCTTGTGGCAGAATTCAACTGTGGAAGGATCTCCACCGTGCTCACCACAGATACCAAGCTTGATGTTAGGTCTCGTAGCGCGGCCCTTTTCTGATGCCATCTTTACTAACTGGCCAACACCCTCCTGATCCAGTCTTGCGAACGGATCAGACTCGTAGATCTTGCCCTTGTAGTAAGCATCTAAGAACTTACCGGCATCATCACGAGAGAAACCGAAGGTCATCTGTGTTAAGTCATTGGTACCGAAGGAGAAGAACTCAGCTTCTTCAGCAATTTCGTTAGCGAGTAAAGCTGCACGAGGAATCTCGATCATAGTACCTACATGGTATTCGATATCGGAATTCATCTCTTTCTTTACTAATTCAGCTGTCTCAACAACAACATCCTTAACAAACTTTAACTCTCTCTTCTCACCAACCAACGGGATCATAATCTCAGGAACGATATCGAAGCCTTTTTCCTTCTTAACTTCGATTGCAGCTTCCATAACCGCTCTGGTCTGCATTTTTGCGATCTCAGGATAGGTTACGGCAAGACGGCAACCTCTGTGTCCCATCATAGGGTTGAACTCATGTAAGGAATCGCATGTAGCCTTAACTTCTTCTACACTAAGACCCATATCCTTAGCTAATGCTGCGATATCAGCCTCTTCAGTAGGAACGAATTCATGAAGCGGAGGATCCAGGAAACGGATTGTAACCGGTCTGCCTTCCATTACTTCATAAAGACCCTTGAAGTCACCCTTCTGGAAAGGAATTAATTCATTTAAAGCTGCTTCTCTTGCTTCAACAGTCTTACTAAGGATCATCTTTCTGATCTTAGGAATTCTGTCAGCTTCGAAGAACATATGCTCTGTACGGCAAAGACCGATACCTTCTGCACCGAACTTCACAGCGTTAGCTGCATCAGCCGGAGTATCAGCATTGGTTCTTACCTTAAGGGTTCTGATCTCGTCAGCCCATTTCATAATTCTATCAAAGTTACCGCTGATGGAAGCTTCTACTGTCGGGATATCTCCGATGTAGATGTTACCTGTAGAACCGTCTAAGGAGATGTAGTCACCTTCTTTAACAGTCTGACCAGCGATAGTGAATACTTTAGCTTCTTCATCAATAACGATCTCGCCACAACCGGATACACAAGCAGTACCCATACCACGAGCAACAACGGCTGCATGAGATGTCATACCACCACGAACTGTTAAGATACCTTCAGCTGCATGCATACCTTCGATATCCTCAGGAGAGGTCTCAAGACGAACAAGGATGACTCTTTCACCCTTCTCATGATGATTCTTTGCATCATCAGCTGTGAAATATACTCTACCAGCTGCTGCACCGGGAGATGCAGGAAGTGCATTACCAACAGGCTTAGCTGCCTTTAATGCTGCAACATCAAATGTAGGATGAAGTAACTGATCCAGGGACTTAGCTTCAATTCTCTTGATAGCATCTTCCTTAGTGATCTTGCCTTCATCAACTAAGTCACAAGCGATCTTTAAAGCTGCAGGAGCAGTTCTCTTACCGTTACGAGTCTGTAAGAAGTAAAGCTTCGTATCCTCGATGGTGAACTCCATGTCCTGCATGTCCTTATAGTGATTCTCAAGTAAGTTCGCAATTCTCATGAACTCCTTGTAAGCTTCAGGCATATCCTCTTCCAGCTTGGAAATAGGCTGAGGAGTTCTGATACCTGCAACAACGTCCTCACCCTGAGCATTGATCAGGTACTCACCGTAGATCTTTGCCTCACCGGTGGAAGGATTACGTGTAAATGCAACACCTGTACCGGAGGTATCGCCCATGTTACCGAATACCATTGCCTGTACGTTAACAGCTGTACCCCAATCTCCGGGGATATCGTTCATTCTTCTGTAGTAAATAGCACGAGGGTTATCCCAGGAACGGAATACTGCAGTTACAGCTTCGATTAACTGATCTGCAGGGTTCTGAGGGAACTCTGTACCTTTTTCTGCCTTGTATAATGCTTTAAACTGTGCGATAACATCCTTTAAGTCATCTGCAGTTAAATCTGTGTCGTAGTGAACACCCTTCTTCTCTTTGATCTCATCAAGTACTCTTTCAAACTTGGACTTGCTGATTTCCATAACAACGTCAGAGAACATCTGGATGAATCTTCTGTAAGAGTCATATGCAAATCTCGGATTACCGGTCTTCTTAGCAAAGCCTTCAACAGCTGCATCAGTTAAACCTAAGTTAAGGATTGTGTCCATCATACCAGGCATGGAAGCTCTGGCACCGGAACGAACAGATACGAGTAAGGGGTTCTCAGTATCACCGAACTTCTTACCCTGCTGCTCCTCAAGAAGCTTTAAAGCATCAAAAATCTGAGTCTTGATTTCTTCTCTGATCTTCTTGCCGCTATTGTAATAATCTGTACATGCCTCTGTTGTCACTGTAAAACCCTGGGGGATCGGAAGACCTAAATTGGTCATTTCTGCCAAGTTAGCGCCTTTACCGCCAAGAAGGTTCTTCATGTCTGCCTTACCTTCTTTGAACAAATAAACCCATTTTGCCATATTGTAAGTGCCCTCCTAAAAATAATTATATTTACAATTTGTTTTGCTACCATTCATATACATGAGTGCCAAAAGTACTCCGCAAACCCAACGATACTACCCATTGACAGACGAAAAATTCCGTAGACGCTGTGATACGTCTACGAAACTCCTCCGATTTATATTGGTATAATCATTTTGTTTGCGTAATACTTTTATCACTCAACCAAACAGTAGCATAACAAATTATAACTCATTGATGGTGATTCTATCCGCTTTTCACGGTTTATGTGTGCACGTAAGCGGATTAACTCGAAAGTCTGCGACTTTCTCGACGTAACCGTAGGTTACGTTTATTCACCGCTGCGCTTAACCGTAAAACTCAATACATTTATTCAAGCAAGCTTGATAAATGTACTGAGTTTCACGGTTTAATCCACTTACCGTGCACATTATAACACAAGATGCCTTGATTCGAAAAGGGTTTTTTTCTAAAATTTAAATTTATTCTCAAAATATGTCTTCAGATCCTCTATTTTGATTCTTTCCTGTGTCATTGTATCTCTGTCGCGGACAGTGACAGCACCGTCAGTCTCAGATTCGAAATCATAGGTGATACAGAACGGCGTACCGATCTCATCCTGTCTGCGGTAACGCTTACCGATATTGCCTCTGTCATCGAATTCACAATTATAGGTCTTGCATAAATCCATATAGATCTTCTCTGCGGGCTCAGACAGCTTCTTGGATAAAGGAAGCACACCAATCTTAACGGGTGCCAGCGCAGGATGGAAATGAAGTACGGTACGTACATCGCCCTCTTCCAGCTCTTCCTCATCATAAGCCGCACATAAGAATGCAAGAGCAACACGGTCTGCACCAAGGGAAGGCTCAATTACATATGGAATATATCTCTTTGCCTTCTCATCGTCGAAATAGCTCATGTCTTCCTTGGATACGTTCTGATGCTGTGTCAGGTCATAATCGGTTCGGTCAGCGATACCCCAAAGCTCGCCCCAACCAAAGGGGAATAAGAATTCGATATCTGTAGTTGCTTTAGAATAGAAGGAAAGCTCTGCTGCGTCATGATCTCTGACTCTCATTTCCTCATCCTTCATACCGAGGCTCTTCAACCAGTCGATACAGAATTGTCTCCAATAGGTGAACCACTCTAAGTCAGTATCGGGCTCACAGAAGAATTCCAACTCCATCTGCTCAAACTCTCTGGTACGGAAGGTAAAGTTACCGGGAGTAATCTCGTTACGGAAGGACTTTCCAATCTGGCCAATACCGAAAGGAATCTTCTTACGGGAGGTTCTTTGCACATTCTTAAAGTTAACAAAGATACCCTGTGCTGTCTCCGGCCTCAAATAAACCACGTTCTTTGCATCCTCGGTTACACCCTGGAAGGTCTTAAACATCAGGTTGAACTGACGGATGTCGGTAAAATTATGCTTACCGCAGGTAGGACAGCTTATGTTATGATCTTCTATATATTTTTTCATTTCCTCCTGAGACCAGGCATCTACGGAGCCCTCGATTTCGATGCCGTTCTCATGATTATAATCTTCGATAATCTTATCTGCACGGAAACGCTCATGGCATTCCTTACAGTCCATCAAAGGATCGGAAAAACCGCCAAGATGTCCGGAAGCAACCCAGGTCTGGGGATTCATAAGAATAGCGCAGTCCACACCCACATTATAGGGGTTCTCCTGAATGAATTTTGCCCACCATGCCTTTTTCACATTGTTCTTCAGTTCTACGCCGAGATTACCGTAATCCCAGGTATTGGCAAGCCCACCATAAATCTCCGACCCCGGATATACAAAGCCTCTTGCCTTTGCTAATGCTACGATTTTTTCCATTGTCTTTTCCATTCGCTCATTCTCCATTCCTATGTTTTACATCCATCATTTTTATCATGGTTTGAATACTACGATGGTCATTCCATCTTCCGCACCCTTGATTGTCTTATCCTCCGAGAGCACTGCATTTTCCGAATAGTACTTTATCTTACCATCCACAACGATATCATATGGTTCTGTCATGACCAGTACCTTATATTTTCCGTTTTGGAGCACCTCCTGTGTGCTTGCAAGCGATCCGTCTTTCTCATTGACGAGAGTCTCCGGCATATCCAGTGGGTTCTCCGTGATTCCTCCGTTGAAGTACGCTGCTGTTACATTATTAAAGCTTGCGTATTGATCCATTCCCGAATAAGTCAATATCATGATTGCTTTGCCGCCCTTCAGGCTTACATCATCTACTTTGATTTTATCAGAGCCGGCCTTCTTATTATAATCATCTATCTTTTGGGCAATAAAATCCTGCAATTCCCCCAGGTTATAGTAGCTTTTATCAAAATCCTCAACAGTTGCCACCTGAAGTATCCCATTTGCCTTTGCCAGTATCGTGTCCGTAGTCACTTCATCGGCCGTAATAACTTTCTCCACTTTATTGCACCCTGCAGCTCCCAATAAAAGGAACAACAGCATTGTACAAAGAGCAAACTTTTTCATTAATCATTTCCTCCAACATAGATTTGGGTTCATATCATTTTAACCTTAAAAGGTAATAATTTCAACAGAAATTTATAAAACTCATAAAGTCTTTAGCATTTCCAGGGATTTAAAATCATGCTCCATATAGCAATCCAGATAGCTTCTGATACAGCGCTCCAGCTCCCTCTGTACCTCATCAGTTACCTTGAAGGTATACAGTTTCTCAATTTCCTTGGAGATTATGTATTGAAGGGTATAGAGTGCTGAAGTCCCGATGCTGATCGCTCCTTTAGATAATCTGCTGCAGCCCTCGCACAGCAGTCCGCGGCTTTGGGTGTGGAAATAATACTTCGCTTCCCCGTCCCCTTCACTCAGGATTTTTCTGCCGCATTTGACGCATTCAAAAACCTGTGGTGCTTCTCCGCTCAAAGTAATTATCTTGAGCTCATAGATGACTTTGATCAGTGCAAGTTCAATCGTCTTCTTTGTCAAAGCCCTTAGCGTCTGATACAGCAGCTTGAGGATTTCTTTCTCATCATTATTCTCTTTGGTCAGATAGTCAGCAACTTCACAGAAATAAAAGCCATAGCAAAGCCTTTCAAAATCCTCCCGCAGTTCTCCGAAATAATTCGAGATATCAGCAGATAACAGATTATAAGCAGTTTTGCCCGGATATAAGCTAAACTCCCCGAAGGCAAAGGGTTGACTGCATGCCAAAAAGGCGCTGTTTGGTCTTCTGGCGCCTTTGGCAAATGCTGTAATTTTCCCGTTTTCCTTTGTCAGTATGACCAGACGTTTATCGTAGTCCCCAACCGGCATGGCCGACAGGACCATTCCCGTCACCGTAGTTGATACCGGCAATCGTTCCACCTTCTTTAAATGCTGCATCGGACGTGTCCGTGTCTTCTTCCCGTGCACATGCAACGTAATTTAAGTAATCATCAATTCTGCCTGATCTGGCAAAATCATTCCAATAATCATAATTCTTCATAAATGAGCCCCCTAACCATGATATTATGTTTTACATCAATTAGGTTTCCCATTTCTTGTTCTGTTAAACCGGTAAGAATATACCATCAAAAATTTAAATCAATTCTTCAGCTGACATTTCGAGTCCATTCTACAAGAAATTTCAGAGGATTACTCATCCTCCCGATAGCCGAAATTCTTCATCAGAAAATCACTATCTCTCCAGTCCTTCTTAACCTTCACCCAAAGCTGGAGATTCACCTTACAATCCAAAAGGTTTTCTATTTCCTTCCTCGCGTGCGTACCGATCTGCTTCAGCATGCTTCCGCCCTTTCCGATAATGATGCCTTTATGGGAATCTCTCTCACAGATGATGGTGGCATCGATATCGATCAGACCGCTGCCCTGCTGTCTGCCTCCGTCGCGTTCTTTCATACGATCAATACTGACGGCAATACCGTGAGGAATCTCATCATCAAGGAGCCTGAGTGCCTTCTCTCTGATCAATTCGGCAACAATCTGCCGCTCAGGTTGGTCGGTTACGGTATCCTCATCATAATACATCGGACCTTCCTGCAAATATTTGAATATCTGTTCCATCAGTGCATCGGTATTCTCACCCTTCAATGCAGATACGGGAATGATTTCTGCAAAATCACAGATATCCTTATAGGCAGCGATAAAGGAAAGTATCTCATCCTTCTTTACCGTATCAATCTTATTGATGACCAAAAAGACCGGAGTCTTTACCTTCTTCAGCTGTTCGGCAATATGCTGTTCTCCTGCACCGATAAAGGTCGTGGGCTCCACCAACCAGAGAACGATATCCACTCCACTCATGGTCCGTTCCGCCACGTTCACCATATATTCACCAAGCTTATTCTTCGCCTTATGGATACCCGGAGTATCTAAGAAGATGATCTGCCCCCTCTCATCCGTATAAACCGTCTGAATCCTGTTGCGTGTAGTCTGTGGTTTATTCGAGGTGATTGCTATCTTCTGTCCGATCATCCTGTTCATCAGGGTAGACTTACCTACATTTGGTCTGCCGATCAGGGTAACAAAGCCTGATTTAAATTTTGCATTCTGCATTCTATACCTGTACCTTTCTTATCTTATCCCTTTGTTATTTCATAAGGCTTTTGACTTCCTTAAACAATTCCTTATTCTCATTAATTTTGCTTTCATTACCGATGACACAGATATTACCTGCTGCAAGAACGGCCTCTATCATCTTGTAACAAGCACGGATATCTTCCACGCTGACATTCAGCACCTGATCTCTTTCTTTCTGCAAGTCTGCTTCACTAATCTTACCCAGATACATGCTTAAGGATCTTTTGCCCTTCGCTTGAGGAGTCAGAGGTGTATCCAGTGTACTGAAGGTACCGATGATATATTTTGTGATATCACGTTCCTCGGCATCGAAGTTTTTCACATACTCTACCACATTTTCATATACCTCATTGGTCTCCTTTAGATTAGGATCACGGTAGGAGGTAAAATAAGCGTCTCCATCCACGCCGGAAAAGCCACACATACATCCGTAAGCCCCACCCTTGACGCGGACATTAATCCATAGATAATCATAGCTTAATATGGTTTTCAGCACCTTCAGGGCTCCATGATATTCATGGCCTGCCTTAAGGAAATTACCGGCTCTGGCAACATACTGAACCTGTAAAGCTGTCTTAAATCCTTCATTTAAGCAGACCGGGGTTAATGCAGAGGTGTCATAGGCTTCGAAAAGCTTATGATCGGCTGTCTCCCGGATTCCACCACAAAAGCTCTGGAATTTGTCACTGAAGCGCTCAAAGCCTTCACCGTCAGCCGTAATACTGACCAGCAGATTCTCCCTGGTAAAGATCATCTGCATCAGTTCCTTTAGCCTTGTCACGGTAAGCTCCGCTTTTTCTGCAAAGTTCTCGTTCAAATCCTCTATAAATTTATAGAATGAAATACCGGTGGTTATTTCCTTATATAATCCATGCACGGAATAGTAGGACATAGCGCGGTCCACTGCTACGGAATGTCCTGCCGAGTTAAAATGCATCTGCAGCTTGGACTTCATCTCACCGACGATTTCCTTCAATCTCTTGGTATCTGTAAGCTTCGTACGATGCAGCATTTCCTCAAGAAGACGAAAGGCCTCGGACAGATTATCATACAGCACCTTTGCTGAAAATTCAAATACCGGATAATACTGGCCTAAATTTCCTTTTATGGAAAAACTCCTCACATTCGTGCTGATTCCGCCGGTATGGATGTTCACCTCGTTGGACAGGTCTAAGTAAGAGTAATTTTCCGTATCCACATATCCAATGACATAGGATAATAAAGAGGCATACGGAAGCAGCTCCTTCGGCACCTCCTTAATGTTAAACAAAAGCCTCAGATATGCGATTTTATTGGTATATACATTATGATGAAGGACTTTGATACCCTGCAATTCATGTTCCTCATTGGTCAGGGGTTCTATCTTCTTCTCGATATCCTCCCTGGTCAGCAAAGGAATCGCCTCCAGCTCCTCTTTCGTTGAAGGCTTCTCCTGGAAATCCCTCAGCTCCTTCGTCTGACGAATAATCCCGGCAATCTCCTCCCGGCTTAATTCTTTCTTATAGGAAGCAAGCTTGACTTTCAGCTGCTCTTCCTTCTCGGCATTTAATCCCGACTTAGGCTTTAGGATAACGACGCTGGAGAAGGTATTTTCCAACAGATATTCCTTAATGACCTTCTCATAATAGCCTGTTCCGATCTTATCCTTTAAGAAGCTGTAACCGGCAGTATCCTTCAGATGGAGGAAAGGTTTTTTATCATCATAAAGCCAGCTGCTCATAGCACGCAGTCCGTACATGAGACCCTTCGGGAACTGTCCGAAATCTGCTTCGCGATACTTAAATTCATAGTAATTGATTGCTGCTTTTAAGGATTTTTCATCGATGCCCTCAGCTACCAGCTTAGATAGTACGTCTCTTATAATTGCAATGAAGCGTTCCTTCTTCTCTTCTTCGGAATTTTTAGCGATGATCATCAGGCTGGGCTGTAATATCTCATCCTCAAAGCCTCCCAGGATATCACTGCCAATTCCGGCATCCAGAAGGGCCTGCTTGACAGGTGCTCCGGGAGCCTGAAGAAGTACATAGTCGAGTACCTGGAAGGTCAGACTCAACTCCTTGTCCAAGGCATTTCCAATGACAGTATTGTAGCTTAAATAGGTGTTATCCTTTGCCTGTTCCTCCTCGCTCAGAGAATAAAAGGCTGTGACCTCCCGGCTGGAAGCAAAGGGCTTCTGAAGCTTTACTTCAGAATTGACCGAAAGCCTGTCATACTGATTAAGATAATCCTTATCAAGCCAGGTGAGCCTCTCCTCAAAGTCCATATCTCCGTAAAGATAAATATAGCTGTTGGAGGGATGATAATAGGTTTTGTGGAAGTCTATAAATTGTTCATAGGATAGATTCGGTATAAAATCGGGATCACCTCCAGATTCTACTCCGTATGAAGTATCCGGGAACAATGAATTCTGGATCATTCGGTAAAGCATGGATTCCGGAGATGAGAAGGCTCCCTTCATCTCATTGTATACCACACCGTTGTATTTCAGCTCATCCTCTTCCTTCTCCAGTTCATAATGCCAGCCTTCCTGAAGAAAGATCTCTTTTCTCTGATAGATATTCGGATACAACACCGCATCCATGTAGACATGCATCAGATTCTTAAAATCCTGGTCATTGATGCTCGCGATCGGATATAAGGTTTTATCCGGATAGGTCATCGCATTCAGGAAGGTATTCAAGGATCCTTTGGCAAGCTCGACAAAAGGGTCCTTTGCCGGGAAATTCTTGGAGCCACAAAGCACAGAATGCTCAATAATATGTGCAACTCCTGTACTGTCCGCCGGTGGTGTTCGAAAACCGATATAAAAAACTTTATTCTTATCATCATTTGCAACAAGCATAACTCTGGCACCTGTCTTTTTATGGACCAGCAGAGTGCCTATTCCGTTCATATCTTCAAGCTTTTCCTCAAGAACAAAATCGTATGAGGAAGGTATCTTATATTTCATATGGTATGCCTCCGTCCATTGTTATTATATTAATAATCAGTATGGTAATTTATAGTATATGCTTATTCATCATATCACAAAAAAAATGATTTGTCATATAGATATCATTCAATCCCAGTCCGTACTTTTCGGCTGCATTCTATATGTTTGTACGATTTTCGAAAAAGCAGTAAACAATTATACACTATTCAATAAATAATATATAATATTACAAAATTCAACAAAACTTGTTTGACTTTTTACTAATAATATGTTAAATTTATACTGTCGTTACTAATAGTGGTAATGAAACTATATCATGTTTTTAGGAGGCTTTTATGAAGACAGGAACAGTTAAGTGGTTTAACGCGAAGAAGGGCTTCGGATTTATCTCCGACGAAGAGGGCAACGATGTATTCGTACATTTCTCTGCTCTTCTGATGGATGGCTTCAAGGTTTTAGAAGAGGGTGAGAAGGTATCCTTTGATGTAGTAGAAGGAGAGAAGGGTCCTCAGGCTGCGAACGTAACTAAGTTATAATCAACAACTACGAGAGTAATTTATATATATGTTAACATATTTATAAAGTTATCATAGGATGGGTTGTAACATTACTTAGCATCATCAAAAAGGATGAGAACTGGCGTATCAGTTTCTCATCCTTTTATTTGTTTCCCGGGTAAAACAGTATGATTATAATAAGTGCTTTCTGAATATAGTGATATCCCATTACTTAAACTATCTGTTGCATTCCCCTCTGAATTATACTATAATGCGTTTGGAGCTTTAAACGCGCTATCAAGCATACAATGGAGGCATTTTATGCGCAGATTTAAGATCACGGATATACTGATCGGACTCATCTTCACTCTTTTGTTCATCAGTATCGCTGTTGTTGTAACCGTCAACTTCAGACCCCTATATTATCTTGATATTGACCTGCTTCATATTGTAGATACTTCCGGACTGAGCCAGGAGGTGATCAGGGAGAATTATGATGCGTTGATTGACTACTCTTTCCCACTTTATCAAGGACCGCTTCAGTTCCCCACACTGCCTTCTTCCGAGAATGCATTGGTTCATTTTTCAGAAGTTAAGGACATTTTTACTTCATTTTATATACTGGGTATGATAACCTTAGTATTAGGAATTATCATTATAGTACAAAAGAGAAAGAGCAAAGATATCAGTTATCTGCTTGTATCTGCAATAACAGCTGTTGCTCTGCCGTTGGTACTTGCTATATTTCTTGCTGTGAATTTTGACAGGGCTTTTGTATTATTTCATAAGTTATTTTTTAATAATGATTATTGGCTTTTTGACCCGACAACAGATCCTGTTATCACAATCTTGCCGGACAGCTTTTTTATGCACAGTGCCATAATGATTATTGTTATTGTGGTTTTATTCAGTATTGCTTTCCTTACCGTATATCTTTGGAAAAAGCAGCACTCAGGAATTAAATTCCGCAAGAATAAAGGATTAAAACTCTAAAGGAGCAGTAAAATGAGAAAAACGAAAATTATTTGTACTCTTGGTCCCGCTACTGATGATGAAAATGTATTGCGTGAATTATTCCTCTCAGGAATGGATGTAGCACGCTTCAATTTTTCCCACGCTTCCCACGAGGAGCACCTTGAAAGGTTACAAAAGATTGACAAGCTTCGCGCTGAACTGGGTATTCCTGTTGCCACTCTCCTGGATACAAAAGGCCCGGAAATCCGTCTTTGCACCTTCAAGGATAATAAAAAAATACATCTAAAGGAAGGACAGACCTTCACTCTTACCTCAAGAGAAGTTGAGGGTGATGAGAAGCAGGTATCCATTTCCTATCCGAACTTAATCTATGACATAGACGCCGGAACAACTATTTTGATTGATGACGGATTGGTAGAGATGACAGTAAAGGATGTCACTGCTACCGATATTGTCTGTACAGTGAAAAATGGTGGTATTATTTCCAACCGAAAGGGTGTCAATGTTCCCGGCGTTCACCTGTCCATGCCCTTCATCAGTGATAAAGACCGTGAAGATATTCTTTTTGGTATTAAGAATAACTTTGACTTTATTGCGGCATCCTTCGTCAGCACAGCGGATGATATTAAGGAAATCCGTAAAATGCTGAATAAGCACAATTCACAGACCAAGGTTATCGCTAAAATAGAGAATTATCATGGTGTTGAGCATATCGATGATATCATAAAGGTTTCTGACGGTATCATGATCGCCCGCGGTGATATGGGTGTGGAGATTCCCTACGAGGAGGTTCCGGTACTTCAGAAGATGATCATTAAGAAGGTCTACCAGGCAGGTAAACAGGTCATCACTGCAACCCAGATGCTTGATTCCATGATCAAGAATCCCAGACCTACCAGAGCAGAGACAACAGATGTCGCTAATGCGATTTATGACGGAACCAGCGCCATCATGCTTTCCGGTGAGACTGCAGCAGGTGCTTATCCTGTAGAGTCATTAAGAACCATGGTAAAGATTGCGATGCGTGCTGAAGCAGACATTGATTATAAGAAACGTTTCCGCCTTCAGGAGCTTTGTCAGTCACCTGATATCACGGATGCGATTTCCCGTGCAACAGTGACCACTGCTCACGACTTGAACGCAAAGATGATCATTACGGTAACCACCTCCGGAAAGACCGCACGCATGATCTCCCGTTATCGTCCGGAATGTCAAATCCTTGGCTGTACCACTGATCCGATGGTATTCAGACAGCTGAATATGGCATGGGGTGTAACACCTCTTCTGATAGCGGTGGAGCATGACACCTTTGAATTGTTTGATCATGCAATTCAGGCGGTAGAAGATGCCGGTTATCTTGAGGACGGCGAGCTTGCTGTTCTTACAGCCGGTGTTCCGCTCGGCACCTCAGGAACCACAAACCTGATTAAGGTTCAGATTGCAGGAAGTAAATATTAACAAGTGACAAGGGGACGGGGGTTTTTTAAAA
>JAEZKU010000028.1 GCA_023436065.1 Bacillota bacterium | reverse complement strand
CTGGGAAAGTTGTTTACAAAGTGGGATTATGAATTATAAATCGGGAAATTCGTTTACAAAAATGGAATCTCTTTTACAAAACGGGACTTTCGGCTTTCAAACGGGAAACTCGCGCTTCAATTCACCATACCGGAAATATAGAAAGTGTTAACACACAACATATTATATTACTGTTGACATATAATATAAACAGTTTTATAATATGTTTATCTTTTCAGAATAGGAGTCTATATGAACATTAATCTTGATGAATATCCGGTTGAATCTATAAAGAAGGGGTACTACTACAATCCTTCAACCCACACCTACCACTGTATGCTCTGCGAGGAAGGTTTTGAAGAAGGTGAGATCTTTAAGATTGGGGAACGGTACTATGATGCCTTACGTGCCGTCCATCTGCATGTGGAGCAGGCACATGGAGGAGTATTTCGACACCTGCTGGAAAGTGACAGTAAGTATAACACTATTACAGAAAAACAGAAGGAATTATTAGGTCTGATTCATAAGGGACTTTCCGACCAGGCTATATCACAAAAGCTGGGTGTCACAGCCTCGACTGTAAGACATCAGAGATTCAGCTTTCGAGAAAAAGCAAAGCAGGCAAAGCTTTATCTATCCCTGTATGAGCTGGCGACGGAAGGCTCTTCCTCTGAGGAGGATGCTTTAATTCCGATACATGAAGGAGCCAATATGATAGATGATCGATATGTAATCACAAAAGAGGAACGGGAGAAGATACTCTCCGCAGTATTCATAAGCCTGTCGCCACTGAAGCTGAAGATCTTCTCGGCGAAGGAAAAGAAAAAGATAGTAATCCTCCAGAAAATCATGGAGCAATTCGAAAAAGGAAAAATCTATAAAGAGAAAGAAGTAAATCAGATATTAAAGGATATTTATGATGATTTCCCGACCATACGCAGATATCTGATCGAATATGGCTTTATGGAACGGTCAAAGGACTGTAGTGATTATTGGGTAAAATAACATGACTCCGAATGGTCCCTTACCTGCCGGTGTTAGTTCCGGTCAGGAGGGGCAATTCGGAGTCTTTGTTATACAGTTATATATTTTTTCCGTTCTTCAGCTTTGTACCGCAACCGGTACATTCCTGCTCGAACCAATTGTTCAGATGATTACAGCTATTACAATAATATTCCTGTTCTTTCTTCTGGTACCACGTTTCGATGCCGGTTGTTTTCATCTGCTCGAAATCCTCTGTTATCTCCATGTGGTATACATATTTCTCCATATGCATGAAGTCGCTTAGTATGTCACAGGGGTATTCACCACATTCCGAGCAAAAGCTTAAGCCCTTTCTTCGGTTGCACTTCTTAATCTCACATTCCGTACACCAAGCAGTTACTCTGCCGGATTTACATCCGTCACAGGGAATCGGTTTTCCATCTTCTCCAACAGAAGGATTTCCAGCCTGGGTTTTTTGAAATTCAGGGCATCCACCACAATATAATCCACAGTATCCTACCAATGCCTCATTCATATTCTTTTCCCCCATTATCTTTTGTAGGAATAACTATGATTACAACAATCGCAGCCTTCCATCAGTGTCTTTGATCTTGAAAAGTTGATTTTAGGACTGAAAGCCGGCGCCGAATAAAAATCAGTGTTACATGCAAATTGATACAACCAGTCATACATACCTGTCATCACAGCCAAGTCATGCAAAGGACATTTTGTAACATGAAACTCCCTATCTGTTCCATTGGTCTTTGAGGTGTATACAAAGCCCTGATCTGCGAGCGGCCCCCACAATACACGGATAAAGTCCTCGATCTCGGTTCCCTCATGTGCTTCACGTGCTCCGGCAGCGGCATAATCCTGTTTTGTGCTCTCTGCAACAAACCTTCCGACAGCCTCCGGTGCCGCCTTTCCATATTTCTCTGAAAGCCCCTTCAGCAACTCCAAACTATCCGTTTTGCCCCATCCGGCAATAAACTCTTTCACAATTACCTTTTCCTCTTCCTCTAACGGCATCTCATCAACCGATTTCTGTTGAAATGCCGGAGTAAGATAAGAAAATCCTGCAAGTAAATGATCCATTGATATCCCCCCTGTAATTTTTCAAATGTAATTACACTAAATTACATTTGGAAAATTGTACTATTATTCAGGGGTACAGTCAAGTAGTTTCTATTAGGATACATACTCGTTGTTTCTATTAGGATATATACTGGTTGTTTTTATAAGGATCCATGCCGGTGCTTCTATTAGGATACATGCCGATGCACTATCTGGATACCTCGATAAGTTCCAGCCTGATATGACCTGATTCATAAGGTCTTCCATCAATCGTCAATCGCACCTTTGATACCCCGAAGTAGCCACCCAGGGTATCTGCCAGGCTCTGCAGTACAAGCTGTTCATATCCGGAGCCCAGATTCATACCGTTTACGAACTCAGATGAAAAATCAGCATTCAAGATACCCTCCGAATCTACATAAAGATCATTTATTCTTGATCCCTCACTCATAAGTGGAAGATAGTCCTCTGAAGGCTTCTGAAGGAATTGCTCCTGCAGCTTAT
This sequence comes from Bacillota bacterium, assembly GCA_023436065.1. GTDB lineage: Bacteria > Bacillota > Clostridia > Lachnospirales > Lachnospiraceae > Mobilitalea. The sequence goes on along the minus strand of JAEZKU010000028.1, from coordinate 35,416 downwards.
CCCTCGCTTCCTCTCCTGTCCGAAAGGACAGCACCGTGTTCACCTCATTAATCTTCTCATCCGAATCCGGATAGAATATTCTTAAACTCTGAGTAAAGGGTGTATTTTTATTTACCTTACTCAGCATCGAGGACACCTTCATACCGGCAGCCTCTTTACTTTCATACAGGCTTTCTACAAGTCCAACACCTGCAGCATAGTAATCCTTTACCACAGAATTCTCATCCTCAGTCGTCACCTCAAGGGCCTCAAAGGTGCCGTACGGAGTCACAACCTTGGTATCAACCGAAGAGATCTCTCTCCTTCTGCCATCGGGCAAGGTCCACGCAGTCCCCACCTGCAGGGGTTCCATCAGAATAATCTCAGGCGCTTCCTGAGTCATGGCAAGAAAATTCTTACGGTAATAGCACTCATTGACTGTATATACTACAGACAACGTTCCGTCCTTAAGCTCCAGCACACGTACCGTATCTGTACCCCCATTTTGTGTCCTAATCTGGACTCTTCCGGCATTCTTGTCAATAAATTCGATATATCCTGTATATGCAGCAAATTCATTACCTTCACCATCATACTGATACTGTAAATCTGTTTCCACAGGATAATAATCCTGTATGGTAAGAGTATTCTCTATAATTGGAGTTGGAGACGGCAGGGTGACAGTAGGAGCAGCCGTGGGAGACACGGCCGGAGCCTTAATATCAGCTCCATCGTTCCTCTTACAGCCTGCTAATACAAGGGGCACCAAACATATAACGATTAACATTCTTTTTTTCATATCATACCTCCTGGTAGTGTAAAGAAATCCCTGAGGGACAGCTGTAACTGCTTCAGGGATATCATCAGTTTTCTTTATCCTATGGATTAGACGATACTAATCGTAATACGGTTCTGTTGCTTAGCAACCTATTAATCCGGCGATGCTCGCATGAATCCTTTTTGCGATGGCTGAGTTATTCATCGTATAGAGATGAATGCCCTCCACTCCCTGTGAGATCAGGTCTACAATCTGGTCAACAGCATATGCGATTCCTGCATCCCGAAGGGCCTCCGGTGAATGCTCGAAGCGCTGCATCATCTTCGTGAACTTGGCAGGAAGACTGGCTCCGCACAGGGTAACCATACGTTCAATCTGTGCTTTGTTCACAACCGGCATAATACCTGCTTCAATCGGAACAGTAACACCCGCAAGTCTGGCCTTTTCCAGAAAGGAATAGAAATAACTGTTGTCAAAGAAAAGCTGGGAGATCAGGTGCTCTGCACCGGCATCCACCTTTTTCTTCAGATTCAGGATATCTGCAACCAGACTGTCTGCCGTAATATGTCCCTCGGGATAGCAAGCCCCGGACACATGGAAGCTCCCACGATCCCTGATGAAGGAGATCAACTCACTGGCATAGTTAAATTCATGCTTCGGCGGGATATCAGGATTAATATCCCCACGCAGAGCAAGAATATTCGTAATTCCCTGAGCCTGAAGGCGATCCAGTATCTGTTCAATCTCTGTTCTCGTATAATTCACACAGGTCAAGTGAGCCAGAGGCTCGATTCCATACTTGTTTTTAATTACCGATGCAATCTCACAGGTAGCTGTATCCCCCGTATTTCCGCCGGCTCCATAGGTAACGCTGATGAAATCCGGCCGCAGCTCCTGCAACTCATCCAGCGTTGTATAGATTGTCTCGATAGAACTGGTCTTTTTGGGAGGAAATACCTCAAAGGACAGTACTGTCTTCTTCTGTTCAAATAAGGATGCGATCTGCATTCTGTTCTCCAATCCTATGCATACTGCATATTGTTCTTAGTGATTATATATCCTTTACCCAACACCTTCTGCGTTTGTGTTGTCTCGCGTCATAATGCTTCCATAACGCCTGAACCTGATGATTCATCTCTAGCTCGGGTCCTGTCTCGGCAACCTTAATTCCATTCTTCCGTGCAGTTTCAGCCATGGAGTTCATAAGCACTGCAGTCAGACCCTTATTCTGCATCTGAGGCAAAACTCCGACCAGATAGAGATCCAACAGCTCTGTCTTCCTATAAGGTGCCCGCAGCAGTCTGTACCAACCGAAAGGAAGTAATCTTCCTTTGCTTTTCTTTGCCGCCTCGTTCAAAGAGGGCATCGCCAGTCCAAAGCCAATCATCTGATCCTGCTCATTGATCAGAAGCTTTAAATAATCCGGGTTGATCAGCATAATAAACTGATCATAATATTTCATGATCTGAGCTTCGTTCAGCTCAATTGTTCCGTACAGCTCAGCATAGGTTATGTTGTATAGATTAAGAATATCTTTTATGTATGGCTTGATTTCTTTTCTGGTTTTCGGTTCAAACAGGCGAATTTTATGCTTCCTTAATACCGCTTCGGATAATCTGCTCATCTTCTCATCCGACTTGTCCGGAATTTTGATCTTATATTCCACCCAATCGATATCCTTTTGAAAGCCCAATGCCTCAAGATGTTTTTTATAATAGGGATGATTATAGATTGTAATAAACATCCCGGGCTCCTCGAAGCCTTCTATCAGCATTCCCTCCTGATCCATGTCGCAAAAACCGATGGGACCATGAATCTGGGTCAGTCCTTCTGCCCTTCCCCAATCCTCCACTGCCTTAAATAAAGCTTTTGACACTTCCGGATCATCGATGAAATCCACTCTGGTAAAACGGATTCTCTTCGCATTCCATTTTCTGTTTGATTCCTCATTGATAATTCCTGCAATTCTTCCGACACATCTTCCATCCTGATAAGCCAAAAATTGCTTTGACCTGCAATATGCATAAGCAGGGTTTTTCTTCGGTTTAAAATTATTCCTCTCATCCAATATCAAATCCGGAATTGCCTGTGGAACATTTTCATACATCTTTGCCCCAAATGCTGCAAATATCCTTTGTTCTTTTCCAGTCCGTACTTCCTTAATCTCCAGCACGGTGCACCCCCTAAGTTCTATGTTTATGTAATCCGAAGTAGCATCGGTGTCACATACTTTCATTGTATAACAGGAATATACACATCACAATACTATGTTTATTGAATAATGCGATTTAAGAAAAAATATTTTACCTATTGCATCTTTCCATCTACTATGCTATACTTGCAAAAAATAAAAATTTGGAGAATATAACCATGAGAGCAATGTGTAACCTTTCCGTCATTATTATGATGCACGTCTTTAGACATTAGCCTGCAGCAATCTCGCATAGCTGCAGGATAAATGTCTCCTTCAGTTATGCAAAAACGGGAATGGTTATATTCTATATCAATTAATCAATCAACCGCCTTGCATAATATCCAAGATATTAAGCAGGGCGGTTTTATATTATAAAAGAAAGGCTGGGAATTCTATGGAAGCAATTGCAGTAAATCATTTATCAAAAACCTTTCAGACAAAAACCAAGGAGAAGGGCTTAAAGGGGAGCCTGAAATCCATCCTCAGACCACAATATCGCACAGTGACAGCCGTGGACGATGTCAGCTTCAGTGTGGAGGAAGGAGAAATTCTTGCGTTCATCGGTCCGAACGGAGCAGGAAAAAGTACCACCATAAAGATGCTGACCGGCATTCTTTACCCCGACAATGGAGAGGTATCCGTCATGAAGATCAATCCGGCAATGAAAAGAAAGCAGCTTTCATACCAGATCGGAACTGTCTTCGGACAGAAGGAACAGCTATGGATGCATCTGACTCCCTATGATAACTTTAAGTTCTTCGGTGCGATTTATGATCTGAAGGATCAGGAAATTGAGGAAAGAATCGAGGAGCTGAAGACGGTATTTGAGCTGGAGGAATTTATCAATACTCCTGTCAGGAATCTCTCTCTTGGGCAGAGAATACGCTGTGAAATCGTGGCCTCCCTGATCCATCGTCCTAAGGTGCTGTTCCTGGATGAGCCTACGATCGGACTTGATCCCGTGGTAAAGGAGAATATTCGCGCCCTGATCAAGAAGATGAATAAGGAATATAAGACTACTGTCTTTCTGACCAGTCATGATGTGGGGGACATAGAGAAGCTCTGCAAAAGGATCATCATCGTGAACCATGGCCGGATTGTTCTTGATGATTCCATGGAGAAGCTAAAGTATCATTATCTGAACAAAAAGATCGTGGAGATGAAGCTTCTGGAGCCGGTTGATATGACTGATGAAGAGGGAATTACGGTACTGAAAAGCAAAGGCAGCCACCTGAAGCTGGAAATTGATACCGCAACGAAGAATATCGCTGACGTATTAAAACTGATTGACTCCGATAACATTCTCGATATTACAATCTCCAATATACCCCTGGAGAATATCATTACCGAGATTTATAAAGAGAACCGACAGTCAATTCCCAATTCGGAAGGTCAGGATAACTCAATTAAGGAAAGTGAAGATGAGGACCGTCGGAGAGGAGAAGGCAATGGCAACAATAAAGGCAGGATAACCCTTCTTAAGAAAGGGAAGTCTATGGCAACCGGAAAGGAAGGGTAATAAATGAGAAAATATTATACGATTTATAAGGCGACTCTGATCGATCGGCTTCAATATACCCTGAATCTGCTCCTCGGATTGATCACCTTCTTCGTAATACTGTTTGTATTCATGAACCTGTGGAATTACATCTACTCCGACACCTCCAACCTGATTAATGGTTATTCCAAGGAGCAGATGATCTGGTATATCATCGTAGCCGAAATCATTTGGTTTGGAACCAGAAATCGTACCTTAACCAATCAGATCAGTGACGATATCAAAAACGGGAGCATCGCTTATGGAATTAATAAGCCCTATCATTATATTGCCTACATTGTAGCAAAGCACCTCGGAGAAATCTCCATTCAGTTTATCATGTTCTCCGTGGCAGGTGTGATCCTTGGCACCCTGTTTGTCGGGAATATTCCGAGCCTAACGCTGTATCAGCTCCCTTTGGTACTGCTTTCCTTGATCCTGGGCATTTTCGTCAATACCTTCCTGCGGATGATGATCAGCATCCTGTCCTTTTGGATCGAGGACTGCCTCCCCTTCCATTGGATCTATGATAAGCTGCTGATCGTCGTAGGTACCATGTTTCCGGTAGAGATGTATCCGGTCTGGGCCCAGCCGATCATCCGTGCCACTCCGATCTTTGTCGTAACCTATGGACCGGCAAAGCTGATGATAGATTACAGCTTATCCATGGCATTGCAGGTGATTTTAGTCCAGTTAGTATATCTGGTGGTCTCTTTAGGCTTATTATTACTGCTTTATAGAAAAGGAGTGAAAAAACTTTATGTCAATGGCGGTTAAGAATCAAGTTCGGGTAATCCTGTTATCCATAAAATATAACATCATGCGGGAAATGACAAACCGTGTCACCTTCCTTACCAATATCATCTTTATGATACTTAACAATGCTGCCTTTATCTTACAATGGCTGCTGATATTTCATCTGAAACCTGAGATTGGCGGTTATGCTTTTCGTGAGGTCATGCTTTTGTGGGCATTAGCGGCATCCTCCTTCGGCCTGGCTCATATCCTGTTTCATCGTGCTTTTACTTTATCGGATTTGATTCTGAATGGTAAATTGGATTCCTATCTGGTACAGCCGAAGAATGTACTGCTCAGCATCATAACCTCCTCTACCAGTACCTCGGCCATAGGTGACATGCTCTACGGTTATATCCTGTTACTGGTGATAGGTTGTAGTGTGAAGGATTTCCTGTTATTTACCCTGTTTACTGTCACCGGAGCAATTATCTATACAGCCTTCGTTACGATAGCCGGAAGCCTGAGCTTCTGGATTATCCGTGGTGATATGCTTGCAGAGAGCCTGCATAATACGATGGTCAATTTTTCTATATATCCTGATACGATCTTCAAGAACGGGGTTCGTCTTCTGCTATACAGCCTGGTACCGATCGGCTTCTATGTATATATGCCGCTCCATGTCCTGCTTAATTTTAATCTTTACACAACCCTCGCTGTTCTATGCTTTGCCATAGGTATCAGTCTTCTTGCCTATTTTGTATTTTATAGGGGTTTAAGGCGCTATACCTCCAGCAGCCTCATGAGCTCCAGAATCTAGCCTCTAAAATATGATACTTGTTTACTTTATGTTAAAATGTGGTACAATTAATTCAGAACTACCTGTTACATACGAGGAACTTGTTCGGTAATACTACCGGCCACAGAATTTACTGACTCACAGAATTAAGAGAAACTGCTTTGAACACTAGTTATATGTATTCAGCTAGCTTGACAAATCTTATTTCTACATCAAAGAAAAGTAAAGGAGTGAAGTATTTGTATGGTACTTGAGGGAAAAGTAGTTGTAGCACAGGGTGGAGGGCCCACAGCAGTAATTAATCAATCCTTGGTTGGGGCCGTGCTGGAATCCAGAAAATTTCCACAAATCACAAAGGTTTACGGCGCAGTTAACGGGGTTTCGGGAATCATCAATGAGGATTTTCTTGATCTGACACAGGAGACGACACATAATCTGGAGCAGGTTGCCATCACTCCCTCTTCAGCGTTGTTTTCTACCAGAGATAAACCGGATACAGCCTATTGCAAGGAAATCTTTAAGGTTTTCCAGGCACATGGTGTAAGATATTTCTTTTATATCGGAGGCAATGACTCCGCTGATACTGTCCGTATCGTAAATGAGCAGGCAGAATCCTCAGGATATGAATTCCGCGCAATCCATATCCCGAAGACAATTGATAATGATTTAATGATGAACGATCATACTCCCGGTTATCCCTCTGCTGCAAAATTCGTAGCACAGGCCTTCATCGGTCTGAATCTGGATAACAGGGCACTTCCCGGAGTGCATATCGGAGTAGTCATGGGCAGGAATGCAGGCTTCTTAACAGCAGCCTCATCGATTGCCCAGAAATATCCCGATGATGGTCCTCATTTGATATATTTACCGGAACGTCACTTTATCATCGAAGAATTTGTAAAGGACGTTAAAAATATCTATGACAAATATGGACGCTGTATCGTAGCGGTATCAGAAGGTATTCAGGATGAGAATGGTGTACCGATTGTGACAAAGCTGATCAAGGGAGGCACCGATGCCCATGGTAATTCCCAGCTGTCAGGCACAGGAGCTTTGGGAGATCTGCTTACCCAGGAAATCAAAAATCGCCTGGGAATCTCCAGAGTCCGTTCCGATACGTTAGGTTATCTGCAGCGTTCCTTCATGGGCTGTTCTTCAGAAATCGACCAGCACGAAGCCAGAGAAGTCGGTGAAAAGGCTGCGCAGTTCGCAATCTGGCATAATATCGACGGATCCATCGTCATCAACCGAACCGGATTCTATTCCGTGGATTATAAGATGACGGATTTAAAGAATGTTGCAGGAAAGACTAAGCTGATGCCTAAGGAATTCATTAATGCCAGAGGTAATAACGTAACAGAAGCCTTCAAATTTTACCTCCAGCCACTGCTTGGCTGCAACATGCCGGAAGCAAGTATGCTGCGGGCTCCCAGAGCAGAAAAGATACTGCATAAATAAATAATAAAATCATAAGCAAGATCATAATCACGAAGGCCCGCTTTGCGGGCTTTCGTGATTCATAAAAGAAAAGGGATTATGCAAAATTGACATTCTGCATAATCCCTTATGTGTTATTTCTTCTTGGTTGTAGATGCTGCCTGTGTTGCGCCGCCTTTTTTCTTCGGGGCTTTTTTCGGATTCTTATCTCCCATGGAATCCACCTCCTTTTGTTTGATTTTTGTCAAATAATTAAGACTATTGTATCCTCAATTCAACATAAAGTCAAACAAAATTGCCCTTCAAGTTTCGTCATTTTCCCATATAATTACAGACTATTTTCGACTTATTCTGCTTCGGCCTCGACCTCGGTCTCCTGTTCGTTACCCTTACCAATATAGGTTAATTTTATACCAATCAAATAGATCAGGGCTATCAATACAAGGAAGTAAAGAGCGATCGTCAAAGGATTGACAAGACCTGCAGGAATATTCTCATATAAGGTCAGGGTTCCAAAGAAGATAAAGATCAATCCCGCACCCCACTTGATATATTTGTCAGGAATGTGCTTTGCCATCCAGGCACCACCAATAATTCCAATACCGTCCGCAACCAGCATGCCCAGTGTCGTTCCGATCAGGACAAAGACCGGTATTGTACTTTCCGCAGCAATGGTGATTGTCATGAGCTGCGTCTTATCTCCCATCTCAGCGATGAAGAAGGCAATCGCTACCGTCATGAAAGGACTAAATTTCTGCTTATTGGTCTCCTCCTCATCCAGTTTATCCCCTCTTAAGGTCCAAAGTCCAAAGATTAGAAATGCAACTGCTGCTACGGCCTTAATAATGCCCATCGGAATCACTGATCCCAAGCAGCTTCCCACTGCCACTGCCAAAGCATGATTTAGAATTGTAGCTACTAAAACTCCCAGCATAACTTGTCCGGCTTTATACTTACTTGCCATCGCCATTGCCAATAACTGTGTCTTATCCCCCATTTCAGCTACGACGACAAAGAGTAAAGCCTTGATAATTTCTGACATGAACAGTCCTCCTAAATATTGTTTAAATATCTATATATAAAGTGTCAGCCAGCTGACACTGAAGCACGAATGTGCATACTGCACAGAGGGCTTCTTGTTCTATAGGTAAGTTCAAAGAACTTTCCTACAGAACAAAAAAGACTTCTAACACAAGTAATCCCCTGCCGGGGCTAACCCCGGAAAGAAGAATATCCTTGTGTTAAAAGTCTCGCTTGACTATATTCAGCCACGGCAAAGCCAGACCCAAACAGGCCAGTATGTTGACTTTGCCACCACATTGGCAGCTACTCCCTTTTAAAACCATTTAAACTCAGAATAATATAACACGTTTCATAGGTAAAAGCAATGAAAATTTTAGAAAAAGGGCTCCGTCTCATAGATAAGCTTCTTCAGCCCATGAAATTTCATAAAGCGAGTAAAGCACCGGTCAAGCTCCCCGGCCAGCTTCTTTGTGGGTTTCACACCCTTCTCCAGCCAGAGGTTCTTCACCAGCAGAGCATCCTGTTTCGCAGCTGAAATCACTTCCACACGCCCGATCAAGCGTTCCCCCGAAAGTACCGGCAGAACATAATAGCCGTACTTTCTCTGAATCTCAGGTGTATAGATCTCCCATTTATAATAAAAATCAAACAGCTCTTTAATCAACTTTCTGTCCCAAAGCATGCAATCCAGTGGTGCGAGCAGCTCGGTCCTGGGCTTTCTGACTGTAAGCTCAGGCAGGCTATGTATTAGCTGTTCATCCTCCTTTATGCAATAGAACAGTTCCTTACAGCCCTCAACCCGTACCGGCAGGATTTGTCCTTCGGATAGGAGTCCACAAAAAGCCTCCTCCCTGTCCTGTGCACGGAAATTCCATATGCCAAGCCAGGCATCCGAGGGTCTGTTCCAGAGAAGCCCGATTGCAGAGATTCTACGAAGTACTCTCCATTTATAATGCTCGGTATCTTCAGGATATGGATCCGGCATCTCCAGCAGTTCCTTAGGAATAACCTCCTCTGCCAGGCAATAATACTTATTCGTGCCCTTCTTATGGTGGATCACCAGTTCCCCTCGAAAATAAAGACTTTCCAAGGCGGCACGTGCCAGCTTGGTACTGCTCCAGTACCAGTCCACCTTTTCATTGAACCCGATATCCTTCGAGGACACCTCTCCCTTATCCTTTATGATTGCTTTGACCTCCTCTGCAATCCGGTCGACCTCTTCCTTCCCCCTGCCTTCCTGCCGGTAGCCTTCCCTGATCCGTTCCAGATATGGCCAGTCGGTCAGTTCCATAATGGCCAGATTTTTATCAAAGAAATCAAATAGCCTACGTTCCTCATATAGCAGCTCAGAAAGCATTTTCTTCTGAAAGCCCTTGACTCTGGATTGCAGCACCAGCTCCGCATTCTTGCCGCAGACATCAATCGGATCAAACTGTATACAGCCCGCCTGACGGATATAGGCTACAATTCCATCCTTTTCGATAAACCGATGCTCTCCCAGGAGTCCCTGCTTCAGGAGAATGAACTGTCTCGCCTGCTGTTTTGTCAAGGTTATCTCCATCCTACACTCCCCCTAATCGTGATGTTGCTTCACAATATCAAAATTATAGTGTTAAGAGAAATTTGGTACTGACAAATTTCTCTTAACGCTTACTCATATGTAATCTCTTCAAGATAAAGACCGCAGGCCTCTGCAAGATTACCGGTACGATTTCTCTGCTTCGAGGCAATGATGTCAGGTACTTCTTCCGGCTTCATCCTCCCAAGCCCTGCTTCAATCAGTGTACCAACCATCCATCTTGCCATATTATACAGAAAGCCATCCCCTGTGATCCGAAGCTTAATCAGACCATCCACTTCCTGAATATTGATATCATAAATGGTACGAACCATGGATTTCTTCTTGGATTTGGCATTTGAAAATGCCGTGAAGTCATGTGCTCCGAGAAAATATCCGGCAGCTGTTTTCATCAAAGCAAGATCCAGCTTCTCCGGTACATGCATACTGTATTTCCGCAGAAAGGGATTGCCGTATTCCTTATTCCAGATCTGATACAGATAGGTCTTATCCTTGGCATGGTATCTTGCATGGAAGGCTTCGTCAACCGGTACTGCTTCGGTGATGCAGATATCCTTCGGAAGATACTGATTGGCATATTTCAGTATCTGCTCTCCTGACAACAACCGGCTTGTCTTAAAGTTAGCGGTCTGGGCAAGAGCATGTACCCCTGCATCCGTCCGGCTGCAGCCAATCAGTTCGATTTCCTCTCCCGTTAGTGACGACAGTAGCTGCTCCAGCCTGTACTGAACAGTATTCTCACCTTGTCCGAGCCTTTGCCAGCCCTTATATCTTCCTCCGTCATATTGTATTGTCAATTTGTAATTGTTCAATGCTCCTATTCCTTTCTGTTCTTCCTCCGTTTGTAAACGGCATAAAAACAGGCAAATATCAATAGATAGCAGGCCAGGACAATCAGGAGAGTATTCATCCTCTCCCGATTGGTACCATCTGCAAAAAGTACGGGCCCAAGGCCAAAGAATGTTACCAGGATCGTAAGAATCACCAGAATGCTGTATACTAATTTAACCTTCATAAACATACCTCCATCCATAAATGGCTGCAAAAATCTGCGCCTATGTATCAAGAGCTACAGAAAGGTCTGATAATCAGCCCAATTGTCAGCAAGCAGGGAGGGCGTATCCAGACCATAAGGACAATGTTTTTTACAGTGGTCACAGTGGATACAGCTCTCAATCAGCTTCATCTTTGCCTTCCAGGAATCATTTAGATAGACAGAGACAGGAGCTCTGCGGATCATCAATGACATTCTCGCGGAGGTCGGAATATCAATTCCTGCCGGGCAAGGGAGGCAATAGCCGCAGCCCCTACAGAAATTGGAGGACAATTCCTTACGATCCTTCTCTATAACGGCCATAAGTTCATCATTCAAAACCGGCGGTTCATCCATATATCGGATGAACTCTTCCAGTTCCTTCATCCTCTGTATTCCCCAGATTGGCAGAACCATCTTATATTGTGCCAGAAAGGCATACGCTGCTGCCGAATTCGTGATCAGTCCTCCGGACAGAGCCTTCATCGCAAGAAAACCAATTTCCTTCTCCTCGCATAGCTTTACCAGCGCAACCTCCTTCTCGGTTGCGAGATAACTGAAGGGGAACTGTATGGTATCATACAATCCCGATTCAGCTGCCTCCATCGCAACGGGCAGGCGGTGGTTCGTGATACCGATAAACCGGATCATTCCTTTTTCCTTTGCCTCCAGCATTGCTTCATATAACCCGGTTCCATCCCCCGGCTTCGGGCAAAAACCGGGGTTATGAAACTGATAAATATCCAGGTAATCTGTTCTAAGCTGTTCAAGTGTAGTATGGAGCTGGTTCCAGAATTCCTTAACCTCTGTGGTCATCGTCTTGGATGCAATATAGATCTTGTTTCTGACATCCTTTAAGGCATATCCCAGCTTCTCCTCACTATCCGTATAGAATCTTGCAGTATCAAAAAACGTAATGCCGCTGTCATAGGCCCTCCTTAAGATCAGAGAAGCCTCCTCCCTGCTGATTCTCTGAATCGGTAGAGCACCGAAACCATTCTTATCCACTTTTATTCCCGTCCTGCCAAGTAGTACCTGATTCATGCGTATAACCTTCCTTCCCATAGTAAGTCATTGTGCTACTCATTCTTATTGTATCATTTTATTGAAAAGAATTTACTCCTCAAGCTTATCAAAGTCAACCTCCAAGGCCTTCACTGTCACTTGATTGGTATCGGATTTGAAAGCCTTCACCCATTCCTGCTGCAATGGCATAGCATCGGAGGGCTCACCAAACTGAATAAAATCTCCATAATCCTGATGTTCTAAGCCAATTCCGTTTAATGCCCACCACTCCTCATCCGTCAATCGCCGATCGCTTGTGAATTCATACGTGGAATACACGGAGCCACGACACAGATACAGCTTACCAAGTATGGGGGCAACCACATAAATATCGTCGAAGTAACCTGTTCCAAGAGATAAATACTTTGCCTGCCCGGTTGCGATATCTGAAACAAGCATATCAGATATTTCAATATTTGGATAGTCCTCCTGTGCATCTGTGATTCCATTCAGGAAGGACCCGGCAATCTTCTCCAGTGTTCCGCCGTAACGAAGCAACTCCTTATTCTCCTCCTCGTTTAAGGGCTCATTCTTTAATTCCTTCGTGGAACAGGAGATTAAAAGCTGCAATAATTCCTTATACTCCTCAGCTCCCGCGAGGATTTCCTCATTCAGCATCCCACGTTCCTTAAGCGCTGTTACCGTATAATCTGTCAGGTAATATAGTTTTCCGTATAATTCAATCTTGGGCTCAACATAATGGGACTTTGCATATTCAATCGGTCCGCCTGCCTCAGCCATGGCCTGCTTCCCGTACAGTACTGTATCATGCTTTAACTCTGTATAACTGCCGATCGCTGTGTTTAAGGATTTCTTGCTCCAAGCATCATTCATCATAAAGTAGGGCATTCCTGAACCTGCCTTGTATTCCTTTAAGGCCTCCTGAAGGGTCCAAAGCCATCCGGTATAGAGATTCGTGCTCCAATACTCCGGCGTCAGAGCCGCAGCAGCTTCCTTCCATTTCTCATAATAGGTTACATAATCAGGCCACTGCTTTTGAGGTTGATACACGTTCTTCTGGAGCTCCTCCGCTGTCTTACTGCCCAATACTCCCATCAGGTCCAGAGAACTTGGCAATTCCCGAAGGATAGGTTCCACCAGGTCCTGAAGAATATCACTGTCTAAGACATAGCGTTGTCCCATGAAACGGAACTGCTTGCCTGTCGCTACCTCCTGCTCTGTTAATTTCCCTTGTATCTGCGGATCAGGAAGAGCCTTGACTGCTGCCAATAAGGAATCGTAATATACATCATCATTAAAGACATCGGGATCCGTTACATTTTGAAAGACCTTCTGCCGAAGCTCATTCATCGTGAAGACATTGATATCATCCGATACCCCTACATATTCAGAGGTCGGAAGATAAATGTTGCTCCATAGCTCAGCATTGCAGGCGGTATCGTTCTTGGCAAAGGTCATATAGGAGATCAGGAGTGACCGCAGTACATTGTCATGTTGATAAACCCCTTCAAAATCAAAGAAGTTGTAGGGAAGGATGCCAAACCACATCATAGTCCGGAAAAATCTTCCCAACTCCTCGCTCCTGGTATAATGTCCTCTGATCGTGAACATCGTATAATCCACCTTGGTTTTTGCCAGAGGTGAATCTGTCATTGCCTTGGCTTCTGTTACAAGCTGGTATTCCTGCTTGGCAAGTGCCAACAGATCGCTGTCAACCGTCACAGAAACCTCGGTTGAATCTAACATCAGCATTCTGGCTACCAGAAAATAGACTACATTATCCTTTTGCAGCTCAATCATCTTCTCGTCCTTAAGCTGTGCCAACAAAAGAAGGGAATTCTCAAGCATCTGCTTTGTCATCAGCTTCAAATCCCCATATAGATAATCAGTTTCTACGTTAATCAGGGATTTATCATAAAAGAGATGGTACAGATGCAGTACACTGTCCGAGGTGATAAAATTAGGAACACCGCTGTATTCATTGCTATCATAGGTATAATGCATCTTGGTGTTCGTAGTCGGAAGCACGACAAAGCCATTCTGAACCAGCAGCTTAATCTGCTCTTTGGTTAGTCCTGAGAACTGGTCGACATTTTCTACATTGGACAGGTCCCTTGCAATCTTATAAGCAGCCACGTTCGCTTCTGCCTCTATAGCCGTATAGGACGATTTGAAGGGTTTGGCGTTCCTTCTGTCAACCCATTCTGTGTCGAGGTATAACGTTCCGGAATTCACGGTCTGTGAAGCTTCCGTACTGTTAGCCGAAAACGGAGTCACCGTAGGCTTTTTCTCAGGCTCTGCTTTTTCTTCTGTTGTAATATTGGTATTGCTATCCTTTTGCGGTTCCCGGTCACCATTATTCTTGCATCCGGTTAGCACAAGAGATATACACAGTAAAATGACACATATCCTTTTGATCCGTTTCATGATACTCCTCCATTTCATATAGCCGGAAAGGTTCTGCTCCTTCCATTATTCCCGTAATATTTTTCCGTTCTTCACTGTTAGGTCAATCCACTCTTCCTTATCCTTGCCGCAATTCATCTGTAATTGATTCTCCTCGGTAAACCGTATCCCCTCTATGGTCTCATAATCCTCACTTTGTGCCAGCAGAAGAAATCCGAATTGGAACCAATAGTAGATTCCGAGCCGTTCCCTGCCCTCCTCTGTCCGGGAGATAAATAGTACTTCCTCACCCTTCATCGGTAAAAAATCCTTGCTGTAAAAATCCTTCCAGGTTCCGGCGATTTGCGACCCTGTCCACTTTTTTACCAGCTTCCCCTCAGTATAGTCGAATACAAAGAATCTGTTCTTCTCTTCAGCATCATAATGGGTTGTTTTCCTGACTGCAGTAAGAATATCAGTAACTCCGTCCCCGTCCACATCTGCCAATAGAAGCTTCCAGGGCTTTAAATCAGAAAAATCATTGCTGTATTCCCGCTCAAAGCTTAAAGTCCTGCTCTTACGAAATACCACTAGACAGTCGCCGAACTCCCGGTTTCCCGAACTGCTGATGATTGCATATATCTTCATATCGTCAGCAGCATAATCAATCAGTCTTTCCTGATCCGTCAGGCTCTTAACCAGTATTCTCTCTGTCACCGCCTCCGAATTCGCAGCGTCTGTATCCTTCATCATCACCATGCATAATCCTGCTATGACAAGCAACAGGATGATGCCATACCCCCAAATTTTTCTGCACATACTTCCATGCACCTTTTCTTTATTTTTCAGTATAAACAGGGCTTTCCTGTTTTATACATGCCACCCAGTTTATTCCTTTTTGTTTCAAGTGTCAACATGTGCTTCGCACTTTTCCAGCTACAGCAGCTTGCATTGCCAATCTTCTGTAGTTGGAAAGCATCATAGGTGCTTTTGAAACCCTTATTTTATTTAAAATTATAGCACTTTGCATATCAAACACAATACTTTCAAGCTATCACTCTGAAGACCAATGTGTTATAATACAAACTGAATATATCAAAGTATCCGGTATCTACACCGTTTTCAAATCATATTGCAATATCAATAAAGTATATTTATGGATTGAATTTTGTCGGAATATGGACATGAAGGATGAAATTGCCTGATAGAATATCATCACTGAGGGTAAGCTATTTCTGGAGGTGATTTTTTTGAAGGTTAGAGAGATTATGACGAAAGATATCGCCTGTCTGCGTTCCGATGATTCCCTGGAACGTGCCGCACAGCTGATGAAGCAGTATAACTGTGGTTCCATCCCTGTTTGTACCCAGGACAAGATCATTGGCATCGTCACTGACCGTGATATCGCAGTAAGAAGTGTCGCAACCGGAGAAGATACCGCCCACCGCCGGGTCGGAGATGTCATGACAAGGGAAGTTGTTTTTGGCAGCCCCGAAATGGATGTAAATGATGCAGCCGCATTAATGAGTGACCGTCAGATCAGACGTCTCCCCATCGTACAGGATAACAGCCTGATCGGTATCGTCGCTCTCGGTGATATCTCCTTGGAGCCTGCCTGCCAGAATAGTGCGGAGGATGCTCTGAAGAATATCTCCATGTCCGGAACCAATATCAGATAAAAGCGGGAATATCCCGCTTTACATAGTTTTATCGCGCCATTTTATTCATAATGAGTTTCTGACTCCTTCACCAATTATTAATTTTCTAAAGTTTTGAATATATTATATCGGGGGAATCTATATGAAAATTCAAAAGAAATTAATCGAACCTAAAAAACCGACCGGTTTGTCCATCGTCTATCTGCTGCTGCGAATGTCCGTTATCCTGGTGATCATTGACCAGCTTCGCTCCAGGGATTATGAGAATATTTTTCTCTGCATCCTCACTTTGATCCTATTTACGATACCAAGCTTTATAGAGAAGCGGATCCATATTGATATTCCGGATACTCTGGAGGTTATTATCCTGCTTTTTATCTTCTCGGCAGAAATACTCGGAGAAATCAACTCCTACTATCTCATATTCCCTTACTGGGATACCACGTTACATACGTTAAATGGATTTTTGGCCGCCGCCATCGGACTGTCATTGATTGATATTCTGAATAAGAATGACCGGTTCGCCATCTCTCTGTCACCTGTTTTTGTTGCCCTTGTTGCTTTCTGCTTCTCTATGACCATCGGTGTTGTATGGGAAATGTTCGAATTTGCCATGGACCAATTCTTAGGCTTCGATATGCAGAAGGATACCTATATTAACAGCTTCAACACCGTCCTGCTGAATCAGGATAAACTAAATGTACCTGTAAAGGTTGCCATAGACAACCTTTCCGTCAATGGAGAAACCTGGAGCTCCTATATCGATATCGGCCTCATTGATACGATGATGGATCTGTTTGTCAACTTCATAGGTGCTGCGGTATTCTCTACCTTTGGCTATTTCTATATCAAACACAGGGGAAAGAGTAATTTCTTAAAACGTTTTATCCTCAAATCCAACAGGCAGGCTCATGCCAAAAACAGCTCAAAACAGAATAAGGATGGGCTCGAGTAAAATCCTTACCGGAAAAATCTACAATTGCTTCCGGTGAAAATATTTCTATTTTGTTCTTGACAACTAAAAATTATTGTGTATAATACAGGATATTATCAAAGACGATTATTGTATTGGACCGCGGCCAATTCAATAATCGTTTTTTATTTTTATTCAAAATGCAATTTTGACAAAGAGGTCATAGCATTCATGCGAGGGTATGGATGCTGTGACCTCTTTGAATTTCAAAGATGAAAGGATAATATATATGGAACTCAATCTAGCCAATACTGCTTTTATTATTATGTGCTCCGCACTGGTTTTCCTTATGACTCCTGCCTTGGCTTTATTCTATGCCGGAATGGAAAGACGAAAAAATGTACTTAATACCATGATGTCCTGCTTTTTTATCTGTGGAATTGGTTCTCTGCTATGGATCACTATCGGTTATTCCCTATCCTTCGGTGCTGATCATGGCGGGGTAATAGGCAGCTTAAGTAAGGTATTTTTCAATGGTGTTGGGGCCGAGCCTAACGAACTTTATTCCGGTACCATTCCTGAGGCCTTATTTGCAGCCTTTCAGATGATGTTCGCCATCATTACACCGGCTTTAATCTGTGGCTCTCTGGTGGGCAGAATGCGTTTCTCAGCATTGGTAGTCTTCATTATTGTCTGGTCCATTATTGTATATTATCCTCTCGCCCATATGGTTTGGGGTGATGGCGGTTTCCTCCGCTCATTGGGAAGTGTTGACTTCGCCGGAGGAAATGTAGTACATATCAGCTCCGGTGTATCCGGTTTAGTTGCCAGCATTATCCTTGGTAAGAGAAGAGAATATGGTATTGTATCCTATAAACCACATAATATCCCCTATGTTGTATTAGGTGCAGGTCTCCTTTGGTTCGGATGGTTTGGTTTTAACGGCGGAAGTGCTCTTGCGGCAGACGGTCTTGCTGTTCATGCCCTGCTAACCACTAACACCTCCGCAGCTGCGGCTTTATTATCCTGGATGCTGATTGAGAAGCTGATTCATAAGAAATCCACAGTGCTTGGTGCTGCTACCGGTGCTGTTGTCGGACTTGTTGCAATAACACCCGGTGCGGGCTTTGTACCGATCTGGGCATCCATCATCATTGGTGCTTTGGTCAGTCCACTTTGCTTCTTCTTCATGACTAAAGTGAAAGCCTTCTTCAAATACGATGATGCTTTGGATGCGTTTGGTTGTCACGGTATCGGCGGTATCTGGGGCGGCATCGCTACCGGTATCTTTACCCAGAAGTCCATCAATTCCGCAGCACAGTGGGATGGTCTGTTTTACGGCGAAACCCAACTGTTCGTTGCGCAGGTAATCAGTATTGTGATTACAATCGCTTTCGCTGGAATTGCTACCTTCCTTATCCTGTCTATCATGAAGCTGTTCATGCCAATCCGTGTAGCAACGGTTGAAGAGGCTCAGGGTCTTGATATCTCCGAACACGGTGAAATGGCTTACCCTGCCTTCAATGGCTTGGACTAATAGGAAAGGAGGATGAATATATGAAAAAAATTGAAGCAATTATCAGACCGGAAGCCCTGGAAGCTTTAAAAGCAGAACTGCTGCGGATCAAGGTCAATGGTCTCACCATCAATCAGGTTCTGGGCTGCGGCAAGCAGTACGGCTTTACCGAGTATGTACGTGGAAATGAAATTATCCTGAATACCCTCCCTAAAATAGAGGTGAAAATTGTGGTTCCTGATGATCGCGTGGATGAAGTGGTTGATACCATCATTGATACCGTAGGAACCGGCGAGATGGGTGATGGTAAGATTTTCATCGTCGATGTCCTTGACTGTATCCGAATTCGTACCAGAGAACATGGAGACAGTGCAATTTAGTAAACCTTAGAATACGAATGATAAAATACAGCCTGAGTATGATACGAATAACCTATACAAGTTAGGTTAAAGGTATCCTATTCAGGCTGATAATTTATCCTCGTCCCGGTCTAAAGCTGTCTGACCAGCTCCTCCAGCGTCTCTCTCTTTCTGATCAGTCTGAAGGTTTGGTCGGCTTCCACCAGTACCTCCGCAGGTCTTAGTCTTGTGTTATAGTTGGAGCTCATGGAATAACCATAGGCTCCTGTTGTCTCCACACCGATATAATCTCCTTCTTCCAGACAGGGCAGTAAGCGGTCCTTCGCGAGGATATCCCCGGTTTCACAGATATTACCGACAATCGTCACCTTTTCCTTCTCCACAGAATCATGATATACGGTGATCCCATGGTAAGCATCATACAGCGCAGGACGCATAAGCACATTCATACCGATATCGGTACCCACATATTTCTCGTCGTAATTCACTTTTACACTGTGCACTTTACCGATTAGCAGCCCGCATTCCGCAACCACGTATCTTCCGGGCTCGATAAAAAACTTCAGTTCCTTGTTTGGATATTCCTCCACGAACTTTTCGATCATACTATTCAGGCTCTCAGACAACTTTTCCAAATCCAGACGTTCTTCACCGCGATAGGGTACACCGAACCCACCGCCAAGATCGATAAACTTAAGCTCAGTAAATTCTTTGGCAGCTTTAAGAAGCTCATTACCTGCCTGCAGGTAGGTTGCGTCTTCCAGAAAGCAGGAGCCGATATGCATGTTAAGTCCGATAATTTGAAGATCATACAAGGCCGCAATTCTTTTGATCTCGCCAAGCTCCGTCAGCATAATTCCAAACTTACTCTTTCCTCCGGTCACCACCTTTTTATGGTGTCCGGTACCTATCCCGGGATTAATTCGCACAGCAACCCCTTCTCCGGGAAAATGCTTTCCGAAGGTCTCCAGCTGGGATAATGAATCCACACTTATGGTAATGCCGCGTTCCATGGCGAAGGTTAATTCCTCCAAGGAGACATTATTACACACAAATAAGATCTCCTCGGGTGTAAACCCGGCTTCCAGCTCCAGAACAATCTCCCCCGGAGACATGGCATCCACTGAAAGTCCTTCGCTTCGAATGATTTTTAGCAGCTCAATATTCGAATTTGCCTTGGCTGAATAAATTGGTTGAAAGTGCGGATAGCTGACGAGCTGCTTCATCTCCCTGCACCGGGTACGTAAGGTCTTCTCATCATACAGATAAAGCGGTGTTCCGTATCTATTCGCCAACTCCTCAATCTGTTGTCCGGTTAATCCAAAACTTCTGTTCATCTTAAGCTCCTCCCTTCAACTTTAAAAGTTCAATCTCATTTGTCAGCATATCCTTGAAAATAGTAAATAAATTCTCATTTTTTGAATACAGGCAATTCTTCTCGGGATGTCCGCTCAGAACCTCCATTGAATCAACAATCACTCTGATCTTGTCATCTATTCTGTCAGAGTAATAGATGATTGCCCCGGGCAGCTCCAGCTTCTGATCCGTAATAATCACCACTTTTATTCTTCTTTCCAGCAGTTCCAAAAGCTCTGCCTCAAAACGTACCAACAGCTCTGTATTCAAGGAAAGATATACTCTCTGTTGTGTCTTCTCCAGCATTGTCCGCAGTTTATTCATGATATTCTGCTTTCCACTGATCGTAATATATCCCTCCGCATTGGCATTGGTAAAGGAAATTCCTGATAACTCCTTCTTAGCCTCCTCCAATGCCTTAATCCGGTTATTGCAAAACTCATCTATCGCAACTGCGATATATTTGGTTGCTTCCTCCGTAACGATACAGGCAGCTCCTTTGCTGACAAGACCGGTCAGAGAGCTGTAGGTGTTTGATTTGGAAATACCGGTTATTTTGGATATCTCATAGCCGGTCATATAATTATTAGACAACAGGGTGATATAGATGATCGCCTCCTGCCTTGTCAGACCGAACAGCCCCAGCTTATAGATATTACTCTCGTACATGTACACTTCCCTCCATTACTTGATACTTTTTATGTAACCTTCCTGGATTGTGTTCCTGTGTTGCTATTTCTTATTAATGTTTGTTATTTAGGTGTTCCTTTTTGGGAATACTATCATATTTTCATCCCCTTGTCAACGATAAATAAAAATCTGCCATACAGTGTGCCCCCCTTCTATTGCTTAAAGGAGGACTCTCTGTATGGCAGAACTTATTCTACTTAATTAATACTCTATCTCCTGAAGGAATAATCCCTGTGCATTGGCGGGTGCTCCTGCAGTCTGCTCCGAACCCGGATTAAGGAGCTCCTTCAGTTCTTCCGGCTGTAGTTGCCCCAAACCGATTTCAATCAGAGTACCGACCAGCAGCCTGGCCATATTGTGCAGAAAATCATTGGCTTTGATCGTAATCTGAATTTCCTTCGGATCCTGATAGATATCGATGCTCTGTATGGTCCGTACCGTGGATTTATTCTTCTTGGCAGTTGTGAACTTCTTGAAATCATGGCTTCCCAGTATTTGCTCTGAGGCTTTTCTCATCCGCTCCACATCGGGCTTCTTGAAGCAATAGTAGGTATATTTCCTTTCAAATACACTTGGTACATCTCCGATCGCGATACGATAGAGATAGGTCTGGGCTTTCACATTCAAAGATGCATGGAAGCGTTCCGGCATCTCCTCTGCAGAGATGACCGCAATATCCATAGGCAGGTAACGATTGAAATAATTCTTGATTTCATAAAGCTTCAGGGTAACATTTGTCTTAAAATTAACTACCTGCCCATAGGCATGTACCCCTGCCTCTGTGCGGCAGCCACAGTTCAATTCCGCATTCTCTCCGGTCATCTTGTGAAGGACCTCCAGAAGCTTGTTCTCAAGGGTATTGTCGGATTCACCCTTGCCAAGTCGCTGCCATCCGGCATAACGACTACCGTCATATTCGATCACCAGTTTAATATTTCTCATAGTATTCTCCATTCCTACAGATCAGTATGTGCTCAGTGGTACATTATCATACAGTCCTTCTGCGCCCACTGATTCCATTCTTCTTTACATAATAACGATAATAAATAATGAAAAGAAGCGAAGTCACAGACCAGGTCATCGGGTAGCTTGTGATGACTGTCCGAACGCTCGGCCAAACCGGAACAGCGGTAAACAGCCAGATCACACGCAGGACACACACTCCCAGGCTGGTTATGATCATAGGCAGAAGGGAATTCCCCATGCCTCTTAAGGAACCCGACAAAATCTCAACAAACACATAGGTCCAGAAGGCAGGCACCAGAAACTTAAGTATCTCCATTCCTCGTTCGATAACCTGAGCATCCGTGGTAAATAAGCCAAAAATGTATGTTCCACCGAAATAGAGTATGATCATTAATCCAACGGAAGCAGATAACGCAAGCCCGAGACATACTTTTACTCCTCTGCGTACTCTGCCATAGAAGCCGGCTCCGAAGTTCTGCCCCACAAAGGTGGTGATAGCGATACCGAAGGAGCTTATCGTCATCCAAAATATGGCGTCTATTTTTCCGTAAGCAGTCCAGGCGGCTATCGTATCTGTTCCAAAGCTGTTCATATTTGCCTGGATAATGACATTAGAGGAGGAATACATTAGGGATTGGAATCCGGCCGGAAGTCCGATTCGGATAATCCTAGACAGCATTCCCTTATGGAACCTGATATTGGATAAACGTAACTGATAGCAGTCCTTCGTCTTCATCAGCCTGACACAAACCATGCAGGCGGAAAAGATCTGGGATATCACTGTCGCACAACCGACACCGGCAACATTCCAGTGGAAGCCGATCACAAAGATAAAGTCCAGAATAATATTGATGCCGACACTTGCCATCAGGATATATAAAGGACGCTTTGAGTCCCCAATTGCCCGAAGGATCCCTGCTCCCACATTATAGATCAGGTTGGCAATCATACCACCGAAGATGATTCGGATAAAAATCAGAGATTGATCCATAATTTCCACAGGCGTACCCATCCACCGCAGGGCTAACGGTGCTCCGAAGATACCGATGACCATGATGATAGCTCCTCCTGCGATTGCCATAGCAATTGCAGTATGTACCGCTTTACTGACATCCTCTTGATTGCCACCGCCATAGAATTGGGATATGGTGACTGTCGCTCCCGTAGATATACCGATGAAAAAGCCCACAAATACATTAATCAGGGTTCCTGTCGCTCCCCCGGCTGCGGATAGGGCTTCCTTACCGGCAAATTGACCTATGATAATTGCATCCACTGTGTTGTATAATTGTTGAAAAAAGGTCCCCAACAGCAGCGGAAAGAAAAAGATCAGAAGCTGCTTCCAGATGACCCCTTGTGTGATACCATTGATTTGTTCCTGCTTTTCTCTCATAATATTCTCCTCAGTAAAAGGCCCCGTTGCTATTCACCTTCAGGACTGTCCGCAACATACGGACAGATAAGACTTATTTGCAATTATATAATAGAATATTTAAAATGTACAGTTCAGAATTTCAAAGATTAATAACTCGCACTAACTATGTAATGAAAGTAATAATATATTTGCTTTTGCAAATACTATCTCAGGATACCGGACTACGTAAATATGATAGTAAGAAAGGATGTCTGATCATGGATCATAACAAAAACCGAAGACGTGACAGGGAAAAGAGTAATCCTGAGCTACGCAAGATGGAACCCAAGGATAATGCCGATGTCGGTATGGTGAACGGACAGGTAATCGGTGTTCATGAAAGTAAGCATGAAAAACACCGATCAGAAAAATAAAGATATTGAAAATGCCCCTTGTTCGCGTGACAAGGGGCATTTCCATATAAGTCTGTTTATTGAAGTCATTTCATAATTTATCCGGCAATCATAAAGTATCCGAAGACAACCACACCTAGTACGATACGATACCAGCCAAACACCTTGAAGTCGTTTTTCTTGACATAGTTCATCAGGAAACGAATGACCAGAACAGATACGATAAAAGCGGTACCCATTCCCACTACAAGAATCGCAAGTTCTATATTGGTGAAATCCAAACCGAACTTGAGCAGTTTAAGTAAGCTGTAGCCAAACATTACCGGTATAGATAAGAAGAAGGAATACTCCGCAGCTATGTATCTGGAGGTTCCAAGTAATATTGCGCCCAGGATGGTTGCGCCCGAGCGAGAGGTTCCCGGTATCGAAGCTAACACCTGAAATAAACCGATCAGCAAGGCCGTCTTGTAGGATAACTCATCAAAGCTCTTGATCTTCGCCTGCCTTCCCTTATTGTGGTTCTCTACGACGATGAACAGTATGCCGTAGACGATCAGGGTCACTGTAACCGTAACATAGTTATAAAAATGTACATCAATCCAATCATCAAACAGTATCCCGATAACCCCTGCCGGTATGCAGCCAACGATGACCTTATACCAGATACTCATAGTTGCAAGCTTTTCCTGCTTTGACTTACTTGGCGATAATGGATTCAGCTTATGGAAAAACATGATTACGACAGCCAGTATCGCTCCCAGTTGAATTACCACTCTGAACATCTCCATAAATTCATCGGATGCCTTCATCTTTATGAATTGCTCAGCAAGTATCATATGTCCTGTACTGCTGATGGGCAGCCATTCGGTAATGCCCTCAATTATGCCGATAATCAACGCTTTTAGCATTTCAATTAACATGGTTCTCTCCCACACCTTTCAATTTGGATTTATTTAAGTTAATATATGATAGAACGGTTTACCCTTCGTGCCTTCTTCAATATCTATTGGTATGCCGCCAGCTCCTGACTAAGCAGTCGCTCTGCTTCCTCTGCAATCCAAAGCTTATTGCCTAACCTGGCAACCTTCTTCAGCTTCTTAGCCGCACTTTCATAGTTTCCCTGAAGCATCTCTATTCTGGATAACAGATATAGAATACCAAGCTGCTGCCTTCTCGTCAACCGATTATCCGATAAATTCGTCAACTGGTTTTTTACCTATCCATTTTACCATCCATTAACTGATCAAAGCAATCCCATAATTCTTAAGATAAGCTTACGGATTATGATATTGAATGTAGTTTCCCATCAGATAAAATAGGCGGTGAGCAAGCTCACCGCCTATTCCAGGGTATTATAAATCAAACACCTCTAATTCGATTTTCAAAACAACCATCCCCTTTCCTACGAAATTGACCGGTCAATCGTATTATCTCATAACCGGTTTCGAATGGATAGGCAGAGAATAATTATATCTGTTTTTTCTTATATACGATTTTCTTAATCGTCTCCTCCTCCAGATGGAACAGGTCAGCGAGAGCGGAGACTGTCTCTCCCTGATTGTATAAACTGATGATCTTCTTATTTCTTCTGTCAATCGCCTGACGTGTGCCGCTCACACAGCCCCAGCCGGCCTTGGTCCCTTTCTTGGGAATATAGATCAGACTTCCCTCAACATATTCCTGAATCTCCTTCAACAGGCGGGCCGGCAATACCTCCGAACCTTTCTTGTAGTTCAAACTGCAATCCCTCCATTAATATGATGTCGCAATGAATACAATTCACAAAGCTTTTCATATAAAGCCCACCTCCTTCAAAGATTAATTAATTGTTTATTCTTCATTCAGAATCGCTTGGATTCTATGAATCAACATCTCCATGGCAACATCGTTCTTGCCGCCTCGGGGAATGATGACATCCGCATATTTCTTATAGGGCTCCACAAAGAGCTCATGCATCGGTTTTACAGTACTGATATACTGGGTAATCACCGACTCCAGGCTTCTTCCGCGCTCGTTGACATCTCGTATGATACGTCTGATCAGACGCTCATCGGCATCTGTGTCCACAAACACCTTGATATCCAGAAGCTCTCTAAGCTCCGTATTCTCAAAAATCATAAAGCCCTCTACGATAATGACCTTCGCCGGGTTCACCTTGACTGTCTCAGGAAGACGGTTATGGATGGTATAGGAATAAACCGGACGCTCAATCGGTATATATTGCTTTAGCTTCAAGATATCCTCAATCAGCCTTTTGGTGTCGAAGGCATTCGGATGATCATAATTTAAGTTCTTCCGCTCCTCCAGCGGCAGCTCATCATGAGGTAAATAATAAAAATCATGACTCAGCAGCTCCACACTGTCCATGAAGGCTTCCTTTATTCGATTTGCCACCGTCGTCTTCCCGGAGGCAGAACCACCCGAAACTCCTATGATAACTACATTCTTCATTTGAAGTAATATCCTTTCGTATCAATACTATGCTGTTAAGAAGCTCTATCCATCAAAGTAAAAGCCCGAAATACATGGGCTTATCTCCTTTTTATCGATATTATATTACCATAGATGCAGAGCATTGTCTAATAACTTTTCAGCCATTTCTTCACGCTTATCTCATAATATATTCATATATTCTGTATGGGATGAAATCAATTGCAGCCTTATGCAGTTCATACAGGATATAATTGCCCTGTCGCTTCTTGTCTACCAGACCCGCCTGAAGTAAGACCTTCAAATGCTTGGATATTCCGGCTTCTGTCAGACTCAGCTTGATTGCCAGCTTTTGAGTGGAATCCGGCTTTCTTGCCAACTCACGAAGTATTGTAAGTCGTGTCTCATCCCCCAGCGCTTTCAAAAGATACGCAAGATCAGAAGGTACGATATTCTTCTTTTCTTCCACCGCGACCAGCATAGTCAGATACAATATACCCTCATTCTCATACATCATAAGGTGTGGACTGAGGAACGTACTTGCTGTAATCACGATTTTCTTAAGCTTATTCACATCATATTTATAGTCCCTGTTTTTATGAAAAATAATATTATCGTCTTCTACAACCAATCTCTCATGATACTTCTTAATTCTGGTCAGTAATCCGTATTCCTTGCAGATAGCAAGCTCCTTCTTAAGGATGCGGATCATAAATGGCTCCAGAAACCCTATTTCCCTCTCAAATACTAACCGGTAATATTCCCGCAGCACTCTGAGAATCTCCTGCTTTTCACCCTTGCTGACAGCCCTCTGATAAGGTTTGAAGATTTTGTTCCATTGAGAAATACTAAAACGCTCTAATTCATCCATTGCATCCGGTATCTGCAGCTCAGAAAATGGGCTGATATGGGCAAAGTCCATAATGATACACCATTCATCCGTTATTTTACCCATTTCCCTGATATCCTTTAGCAAGGTTTCCGGAAGCTTCGTGATGATCTTACCGGACCAGGTTAACCTGTCCAGATGATGCTCCGGTTTCGTCAACACATGAAGGGAGGAAAACATCTCTAACAGAGGAGAATAAATAATCTCTCCCCTGATATCCTTATCATAGTATATACCGATATTCATGCTTTCACCCCTTTATAAGCTTTAGAATAAAGTCACATTTCCGGTAATTCTAATGTGCCGCTCTACTATCCTCAGGATAATCAGGATCCCTGCCAGCAGTATCCCTATGATCAATACCCCGATCAACAGAAAGCCCCGGACCTCATACAAGGAGCTACCCTGTAAGAGAACCTCCCGCACCGCTTCTACTGCATAGGTCAGGGGGAATATCACGCTGATTACTTTTGCCCAGAACGGAAATAAGACTGTGGGGACCTTGATTCCCGAAAATATCTCCATGGGCTCTTCTAACACCGTAAATAAGAAACCCGAATCTCTTGAAAACAGAAAGAGCGAATTCAAAAACATCCCCCAGATGACGGCCATAACGACAACCACGAAAAACACTATGACACATGGAAATAGCCGCATTTGGATCACCTCTGCCTTCATGATCAGCATGCAGACTGTAAATATTACAATGACCACAACACTTTCGAGCACGGAGGAGATTGCATTCCCCAAAAGCACTGCTGCCCGGTTGCCCGGTGATAGGAAAATCAGCTCCAAAGTCCCATGAAACCGCTCAAAAGAGAACCTCCAGGCGGATTGAACCAGAGACCGAAAGAAGCTCATGCACATATATCCTAATAACAGATATATTACCACATTATCTGCAGTAATGTAAGCCACCTTACTCTTGCTTAAGTCAAAGGACCGGAAATTATAACAGGCAGTAAGGAAGCTGAGCAAAGGCCATAGGAATAAAGATATATAAATCGTCTTGGAATGAAAGTAATTCTTATGCTGCTTCTTCATCTCAGCCATCATTACTTTTAGGAACGCCTTCATACTGCTACCTCCTTCGATAGCTGAATGATGGTATCCTCCAATTGTGGTTCTCTCTCATACATTTCCCGGATGAAAAGTCCCCTCTCGACACAGTACCCGGATAACTTTTGAGAAATATTCTCTTTACTATAGATGCTGATTGCATCATTCTCCTCCCTTATTTCCACACTGGGATCAAAGAGTTTCAGATCAGCACCGAGCTCTGACAGTACTGCTTCCTTCTGCTCGTAAAGCTTAAGAATATAGTTCTTCCTGTTGAAGGTATCTGCAGCAAGTTCCTTTGCAGTACCTTGTTTAATCAATGTTCCATTATTTAGAATATAGATGTAATCACATAGCTCTTCAATCTCCTTCATATAGTGGGAGGTCAGAAGAATACCCTTATTCTTCTCCTTTGCCAGGTATCTGATATGACTTCTTAACTCCCTTGACACCACTGCATCCAGTCCAATGGTAGGTTCATCAAGAAACAGATATTCCGGATCATTAATCAAACCTCTCGCTATCTGAAGTCTCTGCTTCATTCCTTTAGAAAAGGTCTCAACAGGGATGTTACGCTTACCCTCCAGCCCGACCAGCTTAAGAAGCTCCTCTATTCTTGCCTTCAATATAGAATTAGGTACATTATAGATCTGTCCGTAATACCAGAGATTTTCATAAGCAGTGAGCCTCCAATAGATCATCCTCTCTCCACCGGCAATCATATTGATTCTTTTCTTGACCTCCATCGGATATTTCACGGCATCGATATCATCCATAAAATAGTTTCCTGCGGTCGGCTCCAGCAAGGTTGTCAGCATTTTTATCGTTGTTGTTTTTCCTGCCCCGTTGATTCCCAGCAAGCCGATAATCTTCCCCTTCTCAATCTGCAATGAGATATCCTTCACAGCTTCAACCGTCTGCTTTTCCCTATGGATACCCTTTCCCGCCTTGACAATGAATTTCTTTTGCAAATGTTCCGCCCTGATCATATGATAATCTCCTTATCCATGTATTTTTTCTAATGCTGTTTGCTCACATTTTTTCATTAACAAAAATCCTACCGCAACATAGATCGAACTGATTAGGAATACTGAAAGTGCTTCTGTGACCAGTTCATTGATTCCCCAATCCATCAATACACTGCCCCGAATCATATTCACTGCCTGGGTAATTGGTATCCCGGAGGCAAACACTCTCAGCCACCCGGGAAGGTACTGAGTCGGAAAGGTTATACCACATACTAGGAAAATCAATGCAAACAGTGTATTCTGGGACAAATATGTATCACGGGTATATAGCATGACACAGCCAAGAACCATCGAGATACCGAAGAAGGAATATAATGCCAGAACAGCAGCAAAGAGAAATCCTACCGGATTGAAATGCGAGAATTCTACCCCGAAAGGAATTGCGACGATCAGGCATACCAGAACCTCAAGCGTTGTCGTGACAGTCTGAACCAGCATATTTCCAAGAAAATATTCCAGCCTGTGAAAGGGTGCCAGCATCAGGCTCTCCAAAGTTCCTTCCCGCAATTCTGTAATCAGACTTCGACTGACGTTGAGACAGGTTCTGACTACAAAGATATAGGTCATACTACCGACCATGACATAGCTCATGTAATCCCCCGTGCCCGTATAGCTTTGAAAGCTACTATCCAGATTTTTCTCGAAGAGCAGTTTGTAAAGCATGTACGCTCCTAAAAGCGTATAAAAACCGGTCAGAACATTTCCGATAAAAAAATCAATCGGATATGCTCTGACCCTTGTCATAAGCTCCTTTTTTAATGTTCCCCGTAAAACTTTAAAATCCATTTCAGCCCTCCCTGTTTGAATTTGATTAACTATTGAGTTAATCAAATCCCTCTTTCTAAAAGTTACGGGCATTATACTGACTGGGTTTTGAATTGTCAAGAAATAATTAACAATAATGAATTACACCAATTCTATCGTTTACTCAGACTGGAAAGAATCATACCGGCAGACGATAGTAGGGTCGTCTCACAGTCTCTGTAAACCCGAGCTTCAGTGCAAGACTTCGGGAGCCGGTATTCCCGCTGTTACAGCCCCATACCGGTTCGTAACCCTTCTCCAGGCAATACTCTATCAGGCGAGAGCAGGCACTATGGGCATAACCCTGTCCCCTATATTTCTCCATTGTCTCAATACCGATTTCAAATTGATTCCCGATGACAAATGCAGCAAATGCAGTCGAAGCAGGTATTCCATCAGGAGTATATGCGGTAAATCCCTTTCCGTGAGCGATAAAATCCTCATAGCTATCCCAGAAGAGTGACGGTACTACTCCTTTCTCCAGTTGATTATAAATAACCAGATCCGTCTCAAGTATATTCATGTTACCCGATTGGTTCTTATAACGATAGGTCTCATAACGATCCCTTTGAAAAGTGAAATCACTTCTGCGGTATCTGATCACTTTACAATTCTCGTCCAAAGGCAGCGGCTTACGATACTGTTCATCCGGTCCTTTATCAATCAGAGGATAGTCCAGCATCTTCTCAAGCAATTGATTTAAGCCTTCGGGGTATACCTGCATCCATTCAATCTCACTTCTTAGCTTATTCTTGTTCATCAGAAATGCTTTTAGCTCATCATAATCAGTAATTGCTTCAGGAACGCCAACCAATAACGACATTTGGTAAGGATGCCGGATATAGAACCATGCTAACTGATCATCAGCAATCACCTCTCCTTTGATCATCCCTTTTAAGACAGCTTCTGCAAACAGAGTATTCATCCCCTCCACCGGAAGCATTGCAAGTACCCTTGAATACTCCTTCGGTTCCAGTTTCAACATAATCATCATCCTCTCAGTAAAAAGTATTGTATTCTATGCTGATTACTATATAATGGAATTAATACTAGGTCAAATACACGAATTCTGTTCTGTACTACTACAGATTTCCCACGTCTATGAAACCCGGCATTCACTTTCCCTGCATTCCATTGCACGGAAATAATATAGAGGGAGGATACTATTATGCAAAACAAGACCGAGAAGGTTCGTGAGTATATTCAGACTATGATTTCGCGGGGAGAGCTGAAGAAGGGTCAGAGACTTCCGGGCTGCCGAAGCTTAGCCGAACAATTATCCGTGAATAAGATCACGGTAAATAAGGCCTGTCGTCAACTGGAAGAGCAGCATATTCTGTATAGCATACCCAGGGGTGGATATTACCTGATCGGTATGGAGGAGAATACTGCAGTGGAACACAAGGTCATTGACTTTGCCAATGTCTTGCCGGATCCGTCCCTCATTCCCTATCAGCCCTTTACCCATGCGATGAACCGCTCTATTGAGGAGTACAAAAAGAAGCTGTTCCTATATGATACCCCTCTGGGACTGACCTCGCTACGGGCTACCCTTAAGGAACGCTTTGAACAGAACGGGATCTATGCTCCCCTGTCCCAGGTGATGATTACACATGGAGCACAGCAGGCTATCTATCTGATCCTTAAGGCATTATTCCATGATAAGACGGATGGAAGTTTGCTGGTCGAGTCCCCCACCTATAGTTGCATCCTGTCCATGGCCAAAGATCTCAATATCAACTATACCTGCATTACCAGAACTGAGGACGGTATTTCCATCAAGGAGCTGGAAGAAGTTTTTCAGACGAATCAGATCAGACTCTTCTATCTCATGCCTCGTTATCACAATCCTACCGGATATTCTCTGTCGGAGAAGGATAAGGTCAGACTGGCAGAGCTTTGCTTTCAATATCAGGTATTACTCCTGGAGGATGATTATCTGGGTGACCTGTGCAATGACAGACGCAACCTCCCTCTCCATTATTATGACACGCATCAGCTCACCTTTTATGTATGCAGCTTCTCCAAATCCTTCATGCCCGGGATCCGTCTGGGAGCGGCTGTACTGCCGGAGCCTTATACAGAGGCGGCTGTCCGTGTCAAATATCTGCTTGATCTTTGTACCTCAGGACTACCACAGAGTGCTCTTGATTTCTATATTCGCTCCGGCATGTACGACAAACATCTGAATAAAACCAGGGCCTGCTATCAGGCTAAGCTGCAAAAGGCAAGGGCCATCCTGTCCGGCAGCAATATTCCGGATCTAACCTATCATGTACCAAAGCAGGGAATATTTCTCTGGCTGGAACTGCCAAAGCAGGTATCCATACAGGAGCTGAAGGATCGGTTATCCGGCGCAGGGATAGAAATCTCACCTTCTGATCCAAATTATCCGGGAGAAGTCAGGAACTGTCTGAGACTATGTATTTCGGGTGTTCAAAAAGAAGACCTCGATGCACTCCATACAATTCTTGAGTACATCAAGGTCCTGGCTGAGAATTATAGATAATGTTATTTTGTATTCTCCAGAATGCGCTTTAAGTATACTGTCAGCTGTCTAGCCATTCTTTCATGTGCGAGTGTACCGGGATGCTGTCTGGAGCCCTCTTCCTCCGGTTCGGAGGCAATCGGGAGCTGGAAGATGCTCACCTTAGTGTCATTGCTGTTCTTTTGATACTCTTCAAAAGCCCGATAGATGACCGGCATCATCGGAATACCGATGATACCATAGGCCCAGACAATATGAGCCTTGGGGTTACAGCGACGAAGCTTAATGAGGAAATTGACAATTGAGATTTCAATTGCCCTTAAATCCTCCTCATGGAAGCTTCCGTCCTCCTTACATCTTAGCTTATGACTCTCTCCGGCAACTTCATCCTTCCATTCCGGCTGATAAAACGCAGCGGTATCATTCGTTCCCAGATTCACTACTACGAACTCCGGTTGCCAGGAGGAGAAATCATGATCCCTGTGAGCACCAAGGGCAATATTTCTGTCTCCGTTCACCAGACCGCAGATTTTCTCATAGTACTCGGGCAGATTGCTATGGGGATTGTTATCCCAGCCATTCAGAACGCCCCAGCCACTCTGGGACACAATCCTGTATTCGGCATTGAGAGCCTGTGCTGTCAGTACAGCATAATTCCGATCTGTGCCAAACCACATGGGAATCCAGTCCTGTTCTCCGACAGCACCAACCAGTCCCTCTCCCGAGGTAAGACTGTCTCCGATAAATTCTATCTTATAAGGTTTATCAGCAATCGGCAGAAATTCTCCGTCAGACTTCACGGCATGCAGCTGCAGCAGGCAGGCCGGATCACCGCTCATCGCTTGAACCTCTTTTATGATTCGTACATTCTTTACCTTCTCAGGGTTCATGCCCCGGAACACACAGAGCCAGTATTTCCCTGCCGTCAGCATGCTTCTGCCTACCTGCGCACCGTTTACCTGAATACTGATCCAGGGTTCATATGTATCATAGTCAGCTTCCACCTCTACCCATAACTCCGAACCGTTCACATTCAGCTCCAGCATGCTGCCAGTCCAAAAAAGCGTCAATGGCGAAAGCTCTCCGGTTGTCCTTCCATGGACCTTCAGATTCTCGATTTTTGATAAAGGGATTACCTTCAAGTTCTGATTTTCTTTCATCCTTTCTCCCTCCTGCATATCTGCTCACAATTTGCTTTTCGCATTAAAATGATGTGCTCTTTTGAAACTTTAATCTTAGAAACAAAAAACGATGTAAGCTAATTTATTCTCACGGGTATTTTCTCCGTATTTTTCTGATATTCCTGATAGGTCTTACTATACCGTATAAAATTTTCATCATTTTCTTCTAACACATTATTTTTCATCAGCTCGATACATTCCGGACTGATTTCATTATAAATGATGTTGTATTCACTGCCGGCTCCATCATTTTTCCACGGTATAATCTGCATCGAGCGGGATACCCTTCGAAATACATTTTCAGATATCTGAGGATCTATCACTCCGCTGATCAATATTGCTCTCAGTCCGGCCTTTTTGTCTGCCACATTACTAATCGTGTTTCCTTTGATGACGGGCTTATCCCAGTTCATCACACGGATTGCATCCTGATCACAATTGCTGATTACATTATTTAATATCCGAATATTCTGATGCAGCTTATTTTCTGAATACTTATGTGTACCGATTGCACGTTCCAAATCGGTAAAGGTACAATCGGAAATTGTGATATCTTTATTCGGCGTCTTATCATAGGATGACCAATCCGCATGAAAACCCTGCGTAACCTTATCCGGCGTATCAATATTGATTGCCTCTTTATTGTTATTCGCAGAATCCTTATGATTCCGGAAAGTGCACTTTGTAATCGTTACATCCTTAGATGCATCCAGTTCAATAAAATGTCCACGATACATGTTGCTGAATATAATATTGCTGATTGTGATATCGCTATTATGGCCCATCATAATTCCAACTGTATCAGCATCGTAATTCAAATCAATTTCGACTTTTCCCTCACCAAGGATTGCTATATTAGCTTCCCCATTATACTCGCTATAGGCGCCCTTCTTGGTACTGTTGCGGTTGGAGCACAGTTGGAAGATTGAATGGGAGGCTCCAAACTTACTCGTTCCGGTCTTCGTTCCCTTCACAAGTTTTACCCCATCCTTTAACTTGATCGTAACGTTAGAAGGAACATAAAGCGTATTCGTAATTGTATAGACCCCTTTTTTTATGATCAGGGTGCCGCCACCTTCCTCTTCTAGCTTCTTTAGATAGGATAAAATCGTATAGTAGTCCTTGGTGTACTTATTATATGTAGTGTATTTGGCAGAATTATCACAGGGCTTACTTTTCGTAGTAATGGTATAAACTGAGCCTTTACTCTTTGCCTGAGCCACAAAGGGCATCGTATTGCATATCAAGAAGAAACCTGTAATAAGCACTACCGCCAATATTCCTATTCTTTGAATGTGTCTTTGCTTTGCTTTCATCCTGTTATAATCCTTATACTCCATTGTTACTCCATCCTGCTTTCTTAAGGTATATTTATGATCAGCCATACCGCCTGCCAAACTATATCCCCGATGTTTATCTGCCTGATTATATCCATCTTCGGCTAATATGCTGTTTATCCCTTGACCTGTACTTTGATTCATTATAACAGATATGAGCCCCTCCTTCTATAGAATTTGCAAATTGATCTGCTGTTTATTCCTGTATGCATAGAATATCCCATTATAATACTTAGCGTACTGCACCAGATTGCTCTGCAAGCTAGCATGCAATGGCAATCTGTTGTGGTTGGAAATGTGCAAAGCACATTTTGACAATTAAATAAGAATAAAAACTTCGGAATGGTTGAGTGAAAAAGTAAATTCATGATTATTTGAAAGCTATGACTTTGCAGGACTAAAATCGCTCTTTATCAGTTTACGTGGTTCTAAAATAGCAGTATAATGCACTTATAGACGTCTGTTTCTAT